>CAWEBB010000050.1:0-110298 GCA_963807085.1 uncultured Alphaproteobacteria bacterium | reverse complement strand
ATGTATTGCTCGAACGCCGGATGAGGCTTCTCCCGTTGGCTCCGGCGGCACAAAATGCGGTGATCTTCGCTTGCGTCACGAGGTGCGATGGCTTAAATGTCTCGCATGCCAGCCGCTGGAAACATGACCGCCCGCTCTTCCGCGCCCAGTTCGAGGCGCGATTTCCGGATCATGCGGCCTTCGCCGACTATCTGGCGCGTCGCCGGTGGCCGGGGGGCTTTGTCTGCCCGGGCTGTCGCGTCACGAAGGGATGGCTGCTGAAGACCAAGGCGTCCACCTGGAGTGCGCGGAGAAACGCGCGAAAGTTGGTGATGCCCTGAGGGGCGGCATATCATGGCGGTGTTCGGACGCCGTCCATTCTCTGCCGAGAAAGGGATATGCCACATGTCAGAGACTACCATCACCCAGCTGCCCGATCCATCGGGATTTGGCTCCGACCCATTCACCGACGTCCTCCGCGACGGGGCGCGCAAGCTGATCGAACAGGCGATCTGCGCGGAGTTGGCCGCGCTGATGGCCGCCTTTTCGGGAGAGAAGCTCGACGACGGTCGCGCGCGGCTGGTGCGCCATGGTCACTTGCCGGAACGCGAGGTGATGACCGGAATCGGCCCGGTGCCAGTGAAGGTGCCGCGTGTCCGTGATCGAAAGCCTGGCGCGGACAAGGTTAACTTCACGTCCAGCATCCTGCCGCGATACCTACGCAAGGCGAAATCGGTCGAAGAGCTGCTGCCGTGGCTTTACCTGAAAGGCGTGTCCACGGGCGATTTCACCGAGGCCTTGGAAGCGCTATTGGGCCCGAACGCCAAGGGCCTGTCCGCCAAGACCATCACGCGGCTGAAGGCCGATTGGTGGACAGACTACGAAGCTTGGCAAAAGCGCGATTTCGGCAGCCGGCGCTTCCTCTACATCTGGGCGGATGGCGTTTACTTCAAGCCGCGGATGGCTGAGGAAAAACAATGCGTTCTGGTGATCGTCGGAGCGGACGAATACGGCCGCAAGGAACTGCTGGCCATGACCGACGGCTTTCGCGAAAGCACCCAGAGCTGGCGCGAGGTGCTGCTCGATCTCAAGCGCCGCGGCCTGAAGCACGATCCCAAGCTGGCCATCGGCGACGGCGCGCTCGGCTTCTGGACGGCCCTGCGCGAGGTGTTCGCTACGACGCAGGAGCAGCGGTGCTGGCTCCACAAGACCATGAACGTGCTGAACGCGATGCCGAAGTCGGTGCAGGCCAAGGCCAAGGCGCATCTGCACGACATCTGGCAGGCCGAGACAAAGGCCGAAGCCAACGTCGCCTTCGATTTCTTCGTCGAAACCTACGACGTGAAATGGGACAAGGCGGTCGCCAAGCTGGTCAAGGACCGGGACGCGCTGCTGACCTTCTACGACTACCCGGCCGAGCACTGGAAACATATCCGGACCTCAAATCCGATCGAGAGCACCTTCGCCACCGTGCGGCACCGCACGAAACGCACCAAGGGCTGCCTCAGCCGCAAGACAGGCCTGGCCATGGCCTTCAAGCTGATGATGTCGGCGCAGAAGAAATGGCGCAAACTCGACGGCCGGAACCGCCTGCCCGAGGTCATCGCAGGGGTTGAGTTCCGCGACGGCCTCCGCCACCTTCAAACCGCCGCTTGATCAGGCGTCACCAACTTTTGCGCATATCTCGATCTAGATCCGGCGGCACAAAATGTGGTGATCTGCGCTTGCGTCGCGAGGTGCGTTCGCTTAATGTTCTCGCATGCCGAGCCGCTGGAAACATGACCGCCCGCTCTCCCGCGCCCAGTTCGAGGCGCGATTTCCGGATAATGCGGCCTGCGCCGACTATCTGGCGCGTCGCCGGTGGCCGGAGGGCTTTGTCTGCCCGGGCTGTGGCGTCACGAAGGGATGGCTGCTGAGACAAGGCGTTCACTGGATGCGCGGCCTGCCGGCGGCAGACGTCCGTGACCGCAGGCACGGTCATGCACGGCAGCCATCTGCCGCTGAAGACCTGGTTCACGGCGATCCATATCGTAACCAGCCGCTCCAACGGGATCTCCGCCCTGCAACTGCAGGCCCAACTGGGCCTGGGCAGCTACAAGAGCGCCTGGCTGCTCCTGACGAAGCTCCGCCGCGCCATGGTCGATCCCGAGCGAAGCCTTCTCGAGGACGTCGTCGAAGTTGACGAGACCGAGATCGCCTTGCGCCATAAGGACGACCCGCCCGCTGGCGGTCAAGGCCGCAGCTCGCAGGGCAAGATGCTCGTTGCCGGCGCGGTGGAGCTCTCGCCCGAAGGCAAGCCGCGCCGCATTCGTCTCGCGCCGATCGCCGACTTCTCCGGCGCCACGCTCAAGCCCTTCGTCGTCGCGGTCGCCGCCGCCGGTGCCCGCGTCGTCACGGACGGATGGTCCGGCTACAATGGCCTGCCCGACCATGTGCACGAGCCGAAAGTCGTCGGCAAGATGGCCGCCCACATCATCCTGCGCTGGACCCATCGCGTCTTTTCAAACCTCAAGAGATGGGCGCTCGGGACCTACCATGGCCTCCGTCGCCAGCACTTCAGGCGTTACCTCGACGAGTTCGTCTTCAGGTGGAACCGTCGCCGCCACACAGCCGTGGCGTTCGATACCCTGCTCGGCCTCGGAGCCCGCCTCGCGCCAGCAACCGCCCGCGACTTCGTCGAGCAGCGCGTCTGAGAGTACCAGAGCACGGCGCCACACCCCGGAATGCGAGATCGCCGTCGCCTGTCCGCGGTGCATCCAACCGTCTCGAGCCGCTGCCTACGTCGATCAGAATTGCTCAGAGCCCTGCATGCACCAGGAAGCCATCACCCGCGCCGCCATCCGAAACATCAACATCTCGCAGCGCCGGAACGAAAGGGAGAAGCCTCCGCCGGATTTATCTGACAGCTACAAACCCGCTCTCAGCATTGCTGAGTAGCCTGTCCGTCAGATCAAGTGCCGAGTTTTACAGTTTCGATCAAGCCCATGACGTGCGCTCCCTCGGCAGGGGTTAGTTCGCCCGCTGCCACTGCTTCTAACACCGCAGCCGCCCCGTGCGCCGCGTCCTCTGCGGATCGCACCGGGGGAAGATCGAAGGTGACCGCGGCATCACGCCGGGGCGGGGCTATGCGTTCAAGGCAGAGCCGCAGTGCGGTTGGATCGCCTTCCAGAGCCCGTTCGATAGCCGCGCGGGTTAGCCGTTCGGCCTCCCCGTCCAGGAGAGCTTGTGCGGCTAGCGTTGCCTTGTGACGCGCTCCCTTTGGTCTGCCAGAATTCCCTTTGGTGAAGTGGCCCGATGATGCATCCCGGCCCGTAGTTTCGCCGTTGTTGCGGGTATATATGTTGCTTTCCGCCATTGCTCTGTTGCCGAGCTTTGCCGCTTCAAGTTCGGCAAGGTCAGTATCCGACAAGCCAGCCACTTCGCCTTTGGCTTCCAATAAACGTCTGAGCAGGCCAGTTGATACGCGGGAGGCGTCGAACCGAGGTTCGCTCGCGCGGTCGGTCTTCCGGCCCAGCAGGCAATCCTGGCCGCCTTTATGGCAGTCATCAGCCCAGCCCTCGGCATAGCCCGAAAATAAACTGTCCTATCTCCCGTCTCCATACGGAAACCCGGTGCGGCCTTGGGACCAGGCAAGAATGTCGTTTTTGCACCACCTTTCTGCGGTCCAGAGCGCTGCGGCACTGCAACCCCAACTCGCTCAGCTGGCGGTATAGGACATAGCCACATGGTCCAGCTTCGTAGACAAATTCGGGCGCACAATGCTGATTGCTGAGCCTTTTCACGAACCGAGCGACCGCCTCCGGCGTATTCTGGATTTCACCATACCGCCGAACTTCCCCACCCCGTTCAGCGTCCGCAATGGCGAACGTGATAGATTGTTTGTGAAACTCGAGCCCAACAAAGACATCTGGGTTTTCCATGATCCGTCCTCCTTTTCCAACCCGTTGGTTGCACGGTCGCTTGCAACCAGCCGCTATTGTGCGGTTGAGTTGGGAACGGTCATCTCATCTGGCTGTTCGCTGGCTCCGACCGGGCGGCCGATCCGCCGCTATCGCCTATACGTTGATCGAGACCGTCAAGCTGAACGGCATCGATCCCCAAGCCTGGCTAACCCACGTCCTCGACAGGATCGCTGACCATAAGATCAACCGGATCCATGAACTCCTGCCCTGGAACTATCAGGTCGCCTGATCTGTCAAGAGCCCCAAGACCGGACAGTTACGCAGCAAGAAGGTTTTGAGCAGATAGTTGATCTTGGAATAGGCGAGTTCGATCGGGTTGAGGCCTGTGCCCGCGAAAGCGGGTATCGGAACTTTCGGGCGGCAGGAGCAGCATGACGGCGCCGGCAGCCTCGATGGCCTCGCGGATGGCGATGGGCTTGTGGGCTGGCAGGTTATTCATCACCATAACGTCGCCGGGGCGGAGTGTTCGCGCCAGAGCCTGCTCAACATAGGCAAGGAAAGCCGTGCCGGCCATGGCGCCGTCGAGCATCATCGGCGCAACCACGCCCGCCAGGGTCAGCCCCCCGACGAAGGTCGTCGTCTTCCCCCATTGTGAATGTTCCGCCTTCGATCCGCACCATGCCAGGGTGCCGGACGGGTTCAACGCCGGGAAGCCCAGAATAGGCAGCGCACAGTTCCGCGCGGGCAGGTGCAACCGAGGCCGCAACGGCCAGTACAAATACAGCGATAGATGCAGAGACTAGTCGCTTTCGGAACATCTGCGCGTCTCCCGGCGCGCCGCGGGCTGCGCGACCATTCATAAAGCCACCATGCGCCGCCCGGTTATGGCAGCTCAGGATAGACCACTTTCCAATCGGTTTTCATGTCCACCAACAGCCAGCCACGCTTTTCCGCTTCATCCAGGCCGCGGGACAGAGTGCCTATGTGGCTATCGCGATCATAGGCCCATTCGCGCACCGCATCGGTATGATGCACGATCAGCCCCAGACGCGGGCTCGCGCCGGTGGTTGTGTACTCCAGCATCTGAAAATCGCCGTCCGAGTTGCCGGCGGCGAAGATCGGCGGGCGGCCGATTTCGCGATAGATCGCGATTGGTTTGCCGTCCTTATCATCAATAAAGGCGATACCGGGGTCTTTCATGATGACCGGTTTGCCGTCGTGCACCTCGTACTTTGCCTTGCCGGTGCTGCCGATTACCTGCTCCGGCGGCACATTGTACACGCGATTGGCGAAGGCGCGCATGAAGTCGATGCCGCCGCCAGAGACGATATAGGTCTTGAACCCCTGGTCCCGCAGGTAGCTGAGCAGTTCCAGCATCGGTTGAAAAACCATCGTATCGAAGCGGCGCTTCTTCGTCGGATGTTCGGCCGTCGCAAGCCATTCTCGGGCGTCGGCGATGAAGTCGGTGACGGTCATCCCGGAATGGGTGACAGCGATAACCTCCAGCAGGCCCTTCTCGCCCGTGGCAAGAAGCGCTTTCATGTCGCCGGCATTCGCGGCCTTCAGGGCTTCAGTCTTCAGGATCGACGGGTCAGCCTTCGCCATCTCCCGCAGCCGGTCCAGCGCAAACATGAACTGGAAATAGAGCGGCATCTCCGACCAGAGCGTGCCGTCATTGTCGAAGGTGGCTGTCCGGTCGGATTCCGGCACAAAGTCGGCGCTTGCCGGATCGGTTACGTTCTCCACGAACGCAATAATCCGCTCCTTTGCCGCGCCTTCGTTCCAGGACGGCAAAGGATCAGCGTTCGCCAGGGTCGTCCAAGAGAGTAATGCAACGGAAAGAATGACGCGGAGCACCGTCATCGTTCTGATCCTTTTGGAGAAATCATGGCCCCTGCCTTGCGGCTGGAACCATGAATTCTTGAGACAGGCCGCCCGCTTTGGTGAAACGGACGGCCGTTGGAGGGGGGCAGCTTGACCGCCTTAGTTACCGGTCGGCATGCCGATGCTGAAGCCCTGATCTTCCAACTCCTTCCGAATATGCTGGAAGCGCTGGTAGCGGCTGAGCGTGATCGGTCCGGTATAGGTCTCGCTCTGCAGCTTGCGCGGCGGATACTTGATGTAGGTCTTCATCAGATCGCCGACCGCCTCATTGGCCGGGACGACGGCCCAGGTGCTTTCCTTGAAGGTGGTCATGAAGATATCGTAGCGCTCCTGCGGGTCGGCCAGCAGGTCGAACACCTGCGGAACGGTCGCCACATAAGACGACGCGCCTTTCCAGCCCAGGTTCGTGTCAACCGCAAGCCCGCCCGTTTGCGCGCCGTCATCGCCGCGCAGATTGAAGACGTACTTGAAGTTGCCGACACGGGCAGCACCCGGCGACAGCTCGTCCTCCGTAAAGTAGAACCAATCCTTGCGGTTCGGCTCGCCTTCGCCCGTCATGACCGGCGTCATGTCGTGGCTGTCGAAGATGATGGGCTGGCCTTCGCGGTCCTCTTTCGGCAGGTCAATGCCGGCAGCGGCGGCAAAGGTGGCCATCAGGTCGAGTCCGCCCACAATATCATCGCTACGGCTGCCGCCTTCGATCTTGCCGGGCCACCGTGCCATGGACGGAACGCGGTTGCCGCCTTCGCGGACGGTCCCTTTGGTGCCGCGGAACGGTGTGTAGCCCGCATCCGGATAAACATCCTGCCAAGCGCCGTTATCGACGGTGTAGAACACCAGCGTGTTGTCGGCCAACCCCAGTTCATCCAGCTTTTTCAGGACGTTGCCAACGCGCGCGTCCAGTTCGACGACCGCGTCCGCATACTTCGACTTGGAGATGGATTTGTGTTCGAAGTCGGGGTGCGGCAGATTCGGCTGGTGGTTTTTCATGAAGTTGACGTTGATGAAGAACGGTGTGTCCGGCGACTTGGCCGCGTCTTCCAGAAACTCGAACGCCGCCTTTTCGACATAGCCGTCGAGGTACGGGATACCAACCACGCCCTTGTCCGGCGTATCGACATACTCGCCGTTGACCTTCCAGTCTTCCTTCGCCGTTTCGCCGGCATTGCCGGAGAGCGAGCCGGTCGTCACCTTGATGAACATCTCCCGCAACTCGTCCGACATTTCCGGAAACCATTTCGGGTCCGGATAGGTGTAGGCGTTCAGGTGATACAGAAAGGCGTGCTTCATCACGTCGTAGCCCTGTGCGTTCGGCAGTGCGTAATCGTCTTCGCCCAGGTGCCATTTGCCGGTGAAATAGGTCTTGTAGCCGCCTTCTTTCAGGACCGATGCAAGCGTCCATTCCGCCTTGGGCAGGCCGCCGCCCTGGCCCTGAAAGGCCACCGTGGTCATGCCGCTACGGTTCGGAATGCGGCCCGTCTGGATGGCCGCGCGGCCGGGCGTGCAGCTTGGCTGGCCATAGAAGTTGGTGAACACCATCCCGTCCCTGGCGAGCTTGTCGAAGTTCGGCGTCGGCATGCCGCGCGCCTCGCCGCCAAGGTAGGGGCCGAGGTCGCCCCAGCCGGTGTCGTCGGAGACAATCAGCAGAATGTTGGGCTTCTTGTCTTGAGCCGGTGCGGCGCCGGTCTGAGCCGGTGCGGCGCTGGTCTGAGCCGATGCCGGGCTAAGGGCCAGCGCGGCGCCAACCGCCAATAGGCAGGCTCGCGCCTGACCCCGGTTTGCAAATTAATATACCTCATAGATTTCCTCACCGTTCTTCAGTTGGGCCCGGTTGCGTCGGGTGCTCCTTACAGACCGGGCAAAACAACCATCTTGTCAGCACGCCATCAGTCAGCAAACTATTGCGCTCCGGCCGCCGCCGTCCAGTTTCTCCATCACCTCTCCAGGTTGAAGCTCGCCGCTTTCTGGCGCGGCGGAAACTCCTGACGAACGTCTTCAGGAAATTGCCGACGTAGGCCTGCGCCGGCACCAGCATGAAGGCGTGGTCCAACAGCCAGTCGTAGTAGGTGTTGGAGGTCAGCTGCGAGCGCTCATAGGGATCGCGGCGCAGGTTGAACATCA
Source organism: uncultured Alphaproteobacteria bacterium (assembly GCA_963807085.1). Lineage (GTDB taxonomy): Bacteria > Pseudomonadota > Alphaproteobacteria > Bin95 > Bin95 > JACKII01. The sequence goes on along the minus strand of CAWEBB010000050.1, from coordinate 102,412 downwards.
GCGGCACCCGCAACGGCGTGAACGGATTCGCCCAGGTCTCCAAGTGTGGTGTAGATGCGCTGCTCCAGGAAAATCAACTTCCAGTCCTCGTAGCGCAGCGCCGTCAGGTCGCCATCATCCGGTGAAATAGAAGATTTCGCTGCGCGGGGTCTTTTCAGCTTCGCCCGGTCAGGTACGGCAGAATGTTGTAGCCATCCAGATGCACCTTGTAGTTCGCGCCCGATCGCCTTCGACCCCGCCGTCCATCAACTCCTGCTTGATGTCGGGATCGCCCGCGGCCGCGAGGAAGGTCGGCAGCCAGTCCATGTGGTGGACGATCTCGTTCGAGACCGATCCGGCCTTGATCTTGCCGGGCCAGCGCACCATCGCCGGCACGCGCCAGCCGCCTTCCCAGTTGGTGTTCTTCTCGCCCCGGAACGGCGTCATCGCCGCATCCGGCCAGGTGTTCATGTGCGGGCCGTTGTCGGTGGAATAGAAGACGCAGCGTGTTGTCGGCGATGCCGAGTTCGTCCAGCAGAGCGAGGAACTTGCCGATGTGCATGTCATGCTCGACCATGCCGTCGGCATACTCATCCTGGCCGGAAATGCCGCGCAGTTCTTCCTTCACATGCGTGCGGAAGTGCATGCGGGTGCCGTTCCACCACATGAACCATGGCATGCCCTCCTCGTTCTGCTCGCGGATCCAGGCGATGGCGGCGTCGGAGGTCTCGTCGTCGACCGTTTCCATTCGCTTTTTCGTCAGCGGGCCGGTGTCCTCGATCTTCTGGCCGCCATCCGCCGTGGCGCCTCGGATTTCAGCACGCCGCGCGGACCGTACTGCTCCAGAAAGGTCTTGCCGTTCGGCAGCACCATATCGCGCGGGATAGTCCTCGTTCTCCGGTTCCTCTTCCGCATTGAGGTGATAGAGGTTGCCGTAAAACATCGTCGAAGCCGTGGTTCGTCGGCAGCATCTCGTCCTTGTCGCCCAGATGGTTCTTGCCGAACTGGCCGGTGGCATAGCCCTGCGCCTTCAACAGACCCGCGATGGTCGGGTCTTCTTCCCGCATTCCGATGTCGGCGCCCGGCAGGCCGACCTTGGAAAGGCCGGTTCGGAAGACGCTTTGGCCCATGATGAAGCTGGCGCGGCCGGCGGTGCAGGACTGTTCGCCATAATAGTCGGTGAAGATCATGCCTTCTTCGGCGATGCGGTCGATATTGGGCGTCCGGTAGCCCATGAGGCCCATAGTATAGGCGCTGATATTGGACTGGCCGATATCGTCGCCCCACAGCACCAAAATGTTCGGTTTCTTGTCCTGGTTTTGGTTTTGGTCTTGGGCGTTCGCGGCAGCCGAGAGGCCGAATGCGGCCGCTGCCACCATGCATAGTATTCTGAACCGTCTCATTTGCGCGGAAACTCCCTTATTACCCAAAGCAGAATGTGGGGCATTGCCGTCCCTGTTGATGAGCATACAGAGTGCACACTCGATTTAATGGTAAGATGATTTGGGCGGGTTGTCTGACCCTAATGTGGCAATTGCGGCGGACGGGAACGTGCAATGGGCAGTTCAATGGAAATATTGCTGGGTACCGGCTGGTTGAGCCAGCAGCCGGACGCCTTCCGCGATTGGATTGCCGGCGCTGGAAATTGGCGGAAATATCAGCGCAGCGAATTGATTTTTAGCGCAGGAGACCCCGCCGACGGCTTGGTCGGAGTGGCAGAGGGAGTGGTCGACATCTTCTACCCGGCCTCCGATCACAAGAACGTGATCCTCACGCGGGAAGGCCGCGGGTTCTGGATCGGAGACCTGGCCTTGCTGGCGCGGAAGACGCGGCTGGTTTCGGTTTATGCCGGTGTCCCGACCGAGGCGTTTTTCGTGCCGCGCGGGGCCATTCTGGTGGCGTTGCGGGAGAACCCGGCCTATTGGCACGCCTTTTACCAGCTATCCTATGAGAACCTTGAGATCTCGCTGGCCATTCTGTCTGAAACCCTGACCCTGCCCGTCACGGTGAGGGTGGCGCGCCGCCTGCGACATCTGTCTGGCGAGGACCTGACGATCAGGATCTCCCAACAGGGGCTTGCCGACCTGCTGGGCACGACCCGTTCGCACCTGCAGCGCTCTCTCGGAGCGCTGGCTCAGCAGGGACTGATCGAGACCGGCTATAACGAAATCCGGATCAAGGATCTGGCAGGGCTGAACGCGGCCGCCTCCGGTTAGGCGCCGCGTTGACCCGAGACAGCATCATCGTCCACGTGGTGGCTCGCGCAGGTCCCTCCCCTTTATGAGCCGGCCGCGGCATTTATGGAAAACCCTCTTTCGCCGGGGCGTCCGCGGCCCTACATCTGGGAAATTGGCCAATCAGCCACCTGAACCTCAAGGAGACGGAACGATGCCTGCAGTAAAAGTTGGCGACAAGGTGCCGAGCGCGACGATCATGAAAATGGGCGCCGATGGCAAGCCGGCGAAAACCAGCACAGACGACTATCTTAAAGGCAAGAAGACGGTGCTGTTCGCGGTACCCGGTGCGTTTACACCCACTTGTTCCGCCAAGCATCTGCCCGGCTTTGTGGAAAAGGCGATGGATTTCAAGGGCAAGGGCGTCGATCAGATCGCCTGCATTGCTGTCAATGATGCCTTCGTCATGGACGCCTGGGGCAAGTCCAGCCAATGTGAAGGCAAGGTCGACATGCTGGCCGACGGCAACGGCGAGTTCGCCAAAAAGGTGGGCCTGGAGATGGATGGCTCCGGATTCGGCCTTGGGCAGCGCATGCAGCGGTTCGCCATGGTGGTCGAAGACGGCAAGATTACCCATCTGAACGTCGAGGAGCCCGGCGCGTTCGAGGTTTCGAGCGCCGAGCACGTGCTGAGCCAGCTCTAGAGTAGATCCCGATCTGTTAATATCGGGTGTATCTGCTTGAAATCTAAGAATTAAAGCATCTTACCCCGACAAATGTATCGCAAAAGCGGTTCAATTTGATCGAAGGATGCTCTAGAATTTTACGCCATCTAGGCATCAACCCCCGTAGGCTCCAGGGTCTGTGGGGGTTTTTTGTATCCGGTCGGCGCATAGGCCGAGCCGTCCCCGCCCTCCGACTACATCGCCGCGATGCCCCCATCCACCAGCAGTTCCGAACCGGTGGTGTAGCTGCTTTCGTCGCAGGCGAGAAACAGGATGGCATACGCCACCTCGCGCGGCTGGCCGACCCGCCCCATCGGCACCTGCCGGCCCAGCTTGGCGAGCGCCTGTTCCCGTCCGAATGAGCCGGTAATGTCATTCAGGATCGGTGTATCGACAAAAGTCGGGTGCAGCGAGTTGCACCGGATGTCCAGCCCCTGCCGCGCGCAGTGCAGGGCCACCGACTTGGAAAGATGCCTGACCCCGGCCTTCGCCGAATTGTAGGCTGCCATGTTGTGCCCGGCGATGATGCCCGCGATCGAAGAAATATTCACGATGGAGCCCTTTGCGGAGCCGCTGCCGGGATCGGCGATGGTCTCGGCAATCGCCGGTACGCCGTGCTTGCAGCCGAGAAACACGCCGTCAAGGTCAATGGCGTGGATGCGCCGCCAGTCTTCCATGCTGGTCTCGGTGACCGGCGCGCTAAGAGCAATACCCGCGCTTTGCAGCAACACATGCATCCCGCCGAAACGGGTCTTTGTGGCGGCAATGGCGGCGGTCCAACTGACTTCGTCCGTCACGTCCAGGCACACAAACGCGCCCGCATCAGCCAGCAAATCGGCCACGGCCCGGCCGGCCGCCTCGTTGATGTCCGCGATCACCACCCGGCCGCCTTCCTCGACGAACAATTCGGCCGCAGCCCTGCCGAGCCCCGAAGCGCCGCCCGTCACCAGCGCGATCTTGCCGTCCATACGGCCGGGGCGATCCACCATGATCTCCATGCTCCTTCGTTCAATCTCGGTCCGCTCAGCGCGCCGTAAAGCCGCCGTCCACCACCAGTTCGGTGCCGGTGATGAAGCTCGCGTCATCGGAGGCAAGGAAAAGGATCGGTTTCGCCACCTCCTCCGGCCGGCCGATGCGGCGCATGGGAACAGCCTTTTCCCGCGCCCGCATGTGCCGTTCCTCGATCACGCCGCCATGGGTCTGCTTCAGGATCGGCGTATCGATCGGTCCCGGATGGATGGAGTTGCAGCGGATATTGTAGCCTTTTTTGGTGCAGTGCATGGCTACGGACTTGGTCAGGTTGCGCACGCCCGCCTTGGCCGACGAATAGGAAGCCAGGTTGGGCACGCCCAGAAGGCCCGCAACGCTGGAGATATTCACGATGGCGCCCCCACTCGAACGGTCGATCAGCGGGATGGCGTGCTTGCACCCCAGAAACACTCCGTCCAAACAGATGGCGTGGACGTGGTGCCAATGCTCCAGGCTGGCGTCCTCGATCGTGTCGCCGGGCGAGATGCCGGCGGCATTCACCAAGACATGCAGGCCGCCGAAGCGCGCCTCCACTGCCGCGAGCGCATCCTGCCAGCCTTGCTCGCTCGTCACGTCCAGCCGGACGAAGAACCCGGAGGGGCCGAGCGCGTCTGCCGCGGCCTGGCCCTCTGCCTCGTTGATATCGGCGAGCGCCACCCATGCGCCTTCCGCCGCGAGCAGGCGGGCGGTTGCCTTGCCGATGCCCGATGCCGCGCCGGTGACCAGCGCCACCTTGCCGTTAAATCGTGCCACCTGGCTCATTCCCTCAATGCTATTGGTATAGAGCATCGAGTGAACCAGCCGCCCGCATCTTAGGCAAGCATTTCGGCACAACAGAAAAAGGCGCCGGCCCATAGGGCGCAGCGCCTTTCTTTATCGAATACAGCGGTCTTTTAATTCAGACGCTGCGGCAACTCCTCAATGGCGGAATCGATGGCGGCCTCACCGGAGGTGCTCGCCATGTCTTCCGCCAGCACGGTTCGGGTGGCTTCGATGGCGATGTCCACGGCCCTCGCCCGAACCTGGCGCACCGCTTCGGCTTCGGCCTGAGCGATCTTTTCCAGCGCCTGCTCGCGGCGCCGGTTGATGGCCTGGTCCAACGCGACCTCCGATTCCCGTTCGATCCGCTCCGCCTGTGCCTCGGCCTCTTTCACCATCCCGGCGGCAGTCTCCGAGGCTTCCTGCTGCTTCTTGGCAATCTCGGCGTAGAGGGTTTCGGCCTCTGCGCGCAGGCGGCGTGCTTCGTCCAACTCGCGCCGGATGTCCTCCGTGCGCTTGTCGAGCATGCGGACAATCGTGCCGCGCCCCTTCCACCAGACCAGTGCCAGAAAGATCAGCAGCGCGATCGCGACAACGCCGGTCGAACTCATCATTGTGCTCCCATGTTGGCATCGACGGCGGCCTGCACCCGCGCCGGATCAACCGTGCCGCTGCTCAGGCGATTGGTGGCCGCGGTGGCGACTTCGATCGCAACCGTACGCAGATCGGACATCGCGGCGGCTTTTTCCGCGGCGATCCTCTTTTCGGCTTCGGCGACCTGGGCCGCAATTTCCTGCGAAACCTTGTCCAGCGCGGCGGCCTGCTTTTCCGCCATCCGCGCCTGCGCAGTCCGCAACCGCTCCTGCGCGTCCGCCCGGGCCGTGGCCAGATTGGCCTCATAGGCCGCTTGCATCGCCTCCAGCTCGTCCCGCCGCTGCTGCGCCAGTTCGAGATCGCCCTGGATGCGGCTTTCACGCTCGGCAACCAGACCCGCCACCTTTGGGATCACCTGACCCTTCAGCAACCGGTAGAGGACGTAGAACACGATCGCCAGCCAGAAAATCTGACTGGCAAACCATGTAGGTTCAAATTGAGGCATTACGCTGCTCCGACCGCAAAGCTGTCAGTTAAAGGCAAACATGGTGCCGCAACGGAAAGGAACTGCACCAATCGCCGTCAACAGATCCGCCGAGCGAGCCAGGCCCATGGGGACGCTCGCCGGCAGTACAGCGACTCGCCTTAGGCGAACAACGCGATCAGCGCGACGATCAGGGCGAATAGCGCGATGGCTTCCGTCACGGCAAAGCCGATCCAGATGTTTGCGCCAATCTCATCTTTCGATGCCGGGTTCCGCGCAATGGCGGAAATGTACGACGACCAGACATTGCCCACGCCGATGCCGGCACCGATCATGCCGATGGCGGCAAGGCCCGCGCCGATCAGTTTTGCTGCTTCTGCGTCCATGTCGATAACTCCTTCGGAAACTCGTTCAAGCGTTTACAAGAGGGATCCAATGCACCGAGGCATCAGTGCAGGTGAAGTGCGTCGTTCAGATAGATGCAGCTCAGGATCACGAAGACGTAGGCCTGCAAGGCTGCAACCAGAAACTCGAGCGCGGTAATACCCACCAGCAGCGCCACGGGCAATACACCGGCCGCGCCCATCAGGATGGCAAATCCGCCCAGGACCTTTAGCAGGGTATGGCCGACCATCATGTTGGCGAAGAGACGCACCGACAGGCTGATCGGGCGCGAGAGATAGGAAACCAGCTCGATCGGCACCAGAATGACCGCCGTCCACAGCGGCGCGCCTTCGGGGAAGAACAGGCGCAGAAAGCCCGCACCATGCCGCACGATGCCAAGAATGGTCACCGCCACAAAGATTACCGCCGCCATGGCAAAGGTGACAATCAGGTGACTGGTAAAGGTGAATGCCCCCGGAATCAGCCCCAGCATGTTGCCAAAAAACACGAACATGAAAAGGGTAAAGATGAGCGGGAAATATTTCCTGCCTTCGTCGCCGACATTGTCGCGCACCATATTCGCGACGAGACTGTAGAACATCTCGGCGACATTCTGCATCCGGCCCGGCACCAGTTGCGCATTCCGCATGCCGTACATCATAATAGCGTAGCTGACAGCCGCGGCGATCACCATCCATAGGGCGGAGTTGGTGAAAGACAGATCCAATCCACCGATATTGATATCGAGAATCGAGTGAATCTGGAACTGATGAAGTGGGTCGATGACACTTGCTTCATGTTCGATAGTCGCTGCAATCTCGCCGGAAGAATGGCGCAGCGGGTCGTTGGTTATGTCCGTCGATGCCACGGTTGAATACCCGTTCGTCACTGCGTTAGTTACTCGAATCCTGCTTTGATGCCGCCTGCTTTGCTTCCCGCCGCTTGCGATCGAGCTCGCGTGCGGTTCGCATCACATTCGCCATCGCTCCACCGAAGCCCAGGATGCAGAACACGATCAGCAACCATGGCTTGGTGCCCAGCCATGCGTCCAACGCAAGCCCGATCCCGACGCCGACAGCGATAGCTGCCAAAATCTCAATCGCGATGCGAAAGCCGACGGCCGCACCCGACATCGACGCGGCCCTCTGCTTCGGACGCGTGTTCGTCGCCTGCCGTTCGCGGGCAGCCGCGAGGCGGGCATCGAAGTCATCCGTCGGTTTAGGATCGGTCATCGGCGCACCTTTCCCGGTCGCTGTTGGTCCCAGCGGCGGCCTTCAGGCGCCAAGTTCGACCCCCAGAGTGGCCGCCCCGGTGCAAGGCGAGCGGACAATAATCGCGTGTCCGGGAGCGGGTCAATGCGTCGGAGCAATCCTTGCGCCCACTTGCCACAGCAAGACCATTCTATGCGCCGCCGGACCGCCTGCAAAAGCAGCCGCGTCGAAGTTGAAGGGCGAATTTGAAAGCGAGGGAGAACGCCTACTCCGCCGCCCGCAGTGCCTGGTTCACTTTGCGGAACAGGTCCGCCTGGCGCAAATCGACCGAAACCAAATGCGATACGCCCCGCTCCTCCATGGTCACGCCATAGAGCCGGTCCATCCGGGCCATTGTCAGGCGATGGTGTGTAATGACCAGGAAGCGGGTGCCGGCTTCGTCGGCGATTTCCTCGATCAGGCCACACAGCCGATCCACATTCGCGTCATCCAACGGCGCATCCACCTCGTCCAACACGCAGATCGGCGCGGGATTGGTCAGGAAGGCGGCAAACAGGAGCGCCACCGCCGTCAGTGCGCGCTCGCCGCCGGAAAGGGCGGTCAGCGCCTGGGGCTTTTTGCCCGGCGGGCAGGCAAAGACTTCCAGCCCGGCTTCCAGCGGATCATCGTCACCGACCAGCCGCAACTGCGCCTCGCCGCCGCCGAACAGCCGGGTGAACAGCCGTTCAAAGTGCTTGTTGACGGTCTCGAACGCGTCCAGCAGTTTCTGGCGCGCGTTCCGATTCAGGTCGCCGATGCCGCGGCGCAGCTTGGCGATGGCGGCAGTCAGGTCGTCCCGCTCTGCCGTCAGGCTCGCGAGCCTCTCTTCCAACTCGTCGATTTCCTTGTCGGCGCGCAGGTTCACGTCGCCCAGCACCATCTGTTCCCGCTCCAGCCGGGCCAGCCTCTCTTCCAGCGCACCGGCAGACGTGCCGCCGGCCTCGCTGCTCTTGGCGACTTCCGGCAGTTGAGCTGGCGTCAGAGACAGGCGCTCCTCCAGCCGCTCCGTCAGATTCGCCGCCGCTTGCCGCGCCTGATCGTAGGCTGCCTCCATCCGGATGCGGGTCGCGTTCGCCTCGGCGGCCGTCGCTTCGGCGGCGCGCAGTTCGCGGTCCCGGTCGGACTGAGCCGTTTCCGCGTCGGCCAGCTTGTCGGCGGCGATCCGCCGGTTTGCCTCGGCATCGATGAGCGCGTCGTGCAGTGCGGCGAGGGCGGCTTCCAGTGCGGCGGGCTTTTCCGCCAGCTCGTGAGCGCGGGCGCTTTCTTCGGCAAGGCGCGCCTCCAGCGATTGCCGCTGCTCGGCTCCCGCCCGCTTTTCCCAGCCGGCGATTTCGCGCGCGATCGCGGCCAGCCGATCGGCGCGGCCCTTTGCGGCGCGGGCATGCTGATCATGAGAGTCGCGCGCGGCCAGCCAAGCGGCCCGCGCATCCGCCGCCGCCGCCTTGGCGGCGATCATGGCGGCTTCCAGCGCGCCAGGCGGGTCTGCCTCTGCCAGCGCCCGGGCGGCGTCCGCTAGCTGCGTCTCCGCGGCCGCCTTGTCCGCCTTTAGCCGGTCGAGCGTGTCCTTCTGTGATTGCAGCTTGCTCTCGCCGAGCGCCTTGGCCTGAGTCAGGTGATTCAAGGCCTGTTCCGCGCGGGCCAACTCGCTCTCGGCATTCTTCAGGGCATCGCGGGCCTGCTGCCGCTCTTTCTGTGCGGCGTCTTTCGCGGCGGCGGCCCCGGCGCTCTCCGTCGCCAGTTCGGCCAGCGCCCGATCCGCCGCCGAGAGCTTGGTGGCGAGTGCCGCGACCTGGTTCCGTTGCGCGAGCCGCTGTGCCCCTGCCGTCGGCGCTCCCGCCCGCGCCGTATAGCCGTCCCAGCGCCACAGGCTGCCGTCCGGCGTTACCAGCCGCTGGCCGGGCGTCAGGCTGCACGCGAGTGTTGCCGCCGTCTCCGCGTCCGGCGCGACGAAGATTTGCACGAGCCGCGCAGCAAGAGCCTCCGGGGCCTGGACATGGGGCGCCAGTGCTTCGCAGCCGTTGGGTGGGTCGGTTATGGCGGGCGCGACGCCCTCCCGCCAATGTAGCGGTTTCGCCGGGTCCAGATCGGCGGCAACATCATCGCCCAACGCCGCCGCCAGCGCCGCCTCATAGCCCGGGTCCGCGCGCAGATGATCCAGTAGCGGCGCATCGTTGCCGGGGCCGGACAGCAGCTTGCGCAGGGTCTCGGCCTCTGTCGCGAGCTTCAGGCGGGCGCGGTCCGCTTCCCGGCGGCGGTCATCGGCAGCCTTCGCCGCGCTCTCTGCCGCCGTCTCCGCATCCCGTCGCGCCGTGAGCGCATCCCGATGCCGGTTGCGCGCGCGGCGGGTCTCGGTGGCGGTCTGTTCCGCTTCGGCGATCGCCTCCGGCGAAGGCAGCGCGGACGATGCCGTGCGGCAGTCCTGATCCGCCTTTTCCAGCTGGCGGTTCAGCGCCTGGAGCCGGGCTTCGGTATCGGCTTTGGCTTTTTCGGCGGCCTTGCGCTCGGCCTGGGTGGTGGCAAGGCTTTGCGCAGCCTGGTCCGCCGCGGCCTCCGCACTCTTCAGCTCCTGCTCTTTGGCTGCGAGCGCATCGGCAAGCTCCTCGCCGGTGCGGCCGGCCTGCTGTTCCTGCTCTTCCAGTCCCGCCGCTTCCGCCCGCAGGCTTTCGATGGCTTCCGCGGCCTCCGCCGCCAGCGCTGCCTCGCGGGCGATATCGCTTTCCAGCGAGGCGATGCGCGCGGCGACCTGTTTCTGCTCGTCGTCGACGCGGCTGGCTTCGCTTTTCTTGGCGTCGCGCTCCACTGCCAAGCGCTGCCATGCCGCCGCGGCTGCCGCCTCTTCCTTGCGCCGTCCGGGCAGCGCCGCCGCCGCATCGGTCTGTATCTTGGCGGCGTGAGCGGCGGCACGCGTCGCGGCCTCCTGGGCGGCTTCGGCCTCGCGCACGGCGAGTTTTGCCGCCCGTTCCTCGGCCGCAACCACCTGCCAGCGGGCGGCGAACAGGTGGGATTCGACCTCGCGGACCTGTTCCTGCAGCTTGCGGTAGCGCCTTGCCTGGCGCGCCTGTTTCTCCAGCCCCTGGCGCTGGGCGGCCAGGGTGGAGAGCACGTCTTCGAGCCGGTCCAGGTTGGCCTCCGCTGCACGCAGACGGGTCTCTGCTTCCTTGCGCCGGGTGTAAAGTCCGGCAACGCCCGCGGCCTCCTCCAGCAGGCCGCGGCGGTCGGTTGGCTTGGCGGCGACGAACTCGCCGATCTGCCCCTGCGCGACGATGGCGGTAGAGCGGGCGCCGGTCGAGGCGTCGGCCAGCATCTGCTGCACGTCCCGCGCGCGGGCGGCCCGGCCATTGATCCGGTAGCTGGTGCTGCCGCCACGAGGCAGCCGGCGGACGACCTCGACCACCGGCTGGTCGCGGTAGGGCGGCGGCGCCTTGCCGGCCTGGTTGTCCAGCAACAGCGCCACTTCGGCGAAATTGCGCGAGGAGCGGGCCGCCGTGCCCGCAAAGATCACGTCTTCCAGTTCGGATGCGCGCATGCGCCGGGCCGCGCTTTCGCCCATGGCCCAGCGCAGCGCCTCCACCAGGTTGGACTTGCCGCAGCCATTCGGGCCGACCACACCGGTCAGCCCGGGCTCGATCCGCAATTCGGTCGGCTCGACGAAAGACTTGAAGCCGGCAAGGCGCAGGCGCGTGATCTGCAACGGGTCTCCTTGCGGCTTCCTCTGCGGCCGCTATTGGGGTTGCAGGCTCTCCACCAGCTCGGTGATCTGCTCGACCGTCAGGCCGCCGCGATACACCTCGCCGTCGACCACGAAGCTGGGGGTGGAGTTGATCTGGTATTGGTTTTCGGCGTCCAGGCGTTCCTTGATCACGCCGTCGATGATCTGCTGGTCATTGAAGCAGGCGTCCAACGCCTGGTCGGTCATGCCGGCCGCCCGGCCGATATTGCGCAGTGCCGCGACCGGATCCGGCGAGGTTGCCCAGGTCTCCTGAGTGCTGAAAAGCACATCCAGCATGGCGTTGCGCCGGGTACCGGTGTTGCAGCGGACCATGACGGCGGCAAGCACCGCCAACTGGTCCAACGGAAAATTCCTATACACGAGCTTCGCCTTACCGGGGTCCAGCAGCCGCTCTTTCACTCCCGGCAAGATTTCCGTGTGGAAGTCGGCGCAATGGGGACAGGTGAGCGAGGCGTATTCGATGATGGTCACCGGCGCATCGGCGTCGCCATAGACGATCTCCGTCGACTGGGACGAATCTTCCGCCTGCGGCTGGGCCGGGTTTTCCGCCTGGGCCTGGGCCGGATTTTCCGCCTGCGGCTGGGCCTGGCTCTCCGCCTTTGGCTTGGCGGGACTTTCGGCCCTGGCCGGATCGTCGGCAAAGGCGGGCGCTGTGGAAAGCGCCGGCCCGGCGATGGCCAGCAAAAAACCGGCCACGACAATGACTGTCGCGGCAACCCCATTCATAGAAGCGCAAAACTTGGACATCTGCGCGTGCCTCCTTACCAGATGTAGCGTTAGCCGAGATTCGCGCCGCGGCAAGCATTACCGCAGCGGCGCACTCGGCGGTCTATATTAGATAGGGCGCGGCATGCAACGAAGGGGACAGTGTTGGCCTTCACATCATCAACTGAACTTCAACCGGGCCAGTTCGCGGAGGCTGTCCCGCAGTTTGCGCTCTAACGCCTGGTCGAGAATGCCTGCGGGCTCGGCCGAAACATCGGCGAGCGCGGTGCGCATGGCGAAAACATGCGCCTGGCAGAGTTCGGCCTGTCGGGCGCCATCCGGGGTTTCCGTTCGGGCGAAGTGGTGCAGCGAGGCGGCGAAGTCCTGCAGCAGTTCCAGACCGAACGTGCCCGCCTGGCCTTTCATATCGTGGGTGACGCGGAGGATTGCGTCCCGGTTCGCCTGGGCCGCCGCTGCCTCGCCGTTGGCGACGGCCAGGCGCAATCCCTGCGCCGCCGCCTCCAGCTCCTCCATCGCGGCAGGCGCCCAGTCGCGGATATAGGTCCAGCGCAACTGCTCGATCACCTCTTCGGCACGCCGCATCGCGTCGGGGTCGATTGCGCCGGGCGGTCTGTTTTCTGCGGAAGATGTCATCACGGTGGTTCCATTGCCAATGCCACAAGCTGCGACGCCTACTTCTACCGGCAGGCGTTTAAGGTTCGGCGAAACGGAACGTCTAGGGTTTGTTCCAAATTCGGATTAACCGCTTGGAAGCATGGCGTCATCGAACCGCGCCGGCATGATCCGGGCGGAGAGAGCGGGCGCGCGGCGGTTGCTTTTCGGCAGCGACGGTCGCAGCATCACTCGAGGCCATAAACCGTATGAACGCGACGCTAAGAAGGGTGACTGCAGTGAGTAGCGAAGGGCCAGCTTTCGTTGAAATACCGCTCGTCGACTTTTCCCGGTGGCGCAAGGGAGACGCCGCCGCGCACGCGGCGTTTGCCGACGAGGTGCGCGAGATCTGCCACCATGTCGGCTTTATGATTCTGACGCGGACTGGGCTGGATTGGCGCTCGGTCGACGATGTCTTCGGCTATGCCGAGCGGTTTTTCGCCCTGCCGGATGCCCAAAAGGCGCTGATCGACAAGCGCGCTTCCCGCCACTTCCGCGGCTGGGAGGCAGTGGGGGTCGAATTGACCAATGGCCGCCCGGATATGCGCGAGCAGATCGACCTGTGGAGCGAACATGCCGCACGGGCCGAGGATGTCGAACCCGACTATCTGCGCCTGCTGGGCCCAAATCAGTGGCTGCCGGACGCGGTGCTGCCGGGCTTCCAGGGCGCCATGGAGCGCTGGTTCCGCCAGTTGGGCGCGCTGGGCGATGAGTTGATGGCGGTGCTTGCAACCGGCCTGGGCCTTGAGTCCGATCATTTTGACAAGCGCTTCGGCGGCGAACGCATGTCGCTGACGAAAATCATTCACTACCCGCCCACGCCACCCGACCAATTCGGCGTGAATGCGCATCACGATGCGGGCTTTTTGACCATTCTGGCGGCCGGCCGGACCGCAGGACTAGAGGTCGAGAATGCGGCCGGCGAGTGGATCCCCGTCCCGGCCGTGCCTCAAGCCTTTGTCATCAATATCGGTGAAATGCTCCAGGGCATGAGCGGCAACTACTTCATCGCGACACCGCACCGGGTTGTGACGCGGGAGGAGCGGTATTCGGTGGGCTATTTCCACGGTCCCGCATTGGACACGACGTTAGAGCCGGTCCCGCTTCGGCCGGCGTTTGCGGCTGCCGTAGCCAACAGCCCGCGCCACCAGGGAGCGGGGTATATGGCGCTGCGCGAAGAGACGGAAGCGGGCGTCGGCGACATGGCCAGCCGCTATCAACCCGCAGTGTATGGCGAGCAGCTTTGGAACTACTTCCGCCGCAGCTATCCCGAAAATGTCGCGCTGCATTACGGGGGGTGATTAGATCGGGCCGAGGTTCCGCGATCCCTCGCCGATCACCGCGATCGTTGCGAAAAGCCAAGTTACTGCGGTGCAACAAAAGACTATCCGGCTGGGATAAATCAGACTAACGCCATATTCTGTTTTGCTGGCTGCCCCTGTTACCGGCCAGACAAGTGTTTCGCGCACGGAGCGAACAGTGCGAGCGGTAGCGTCGATTATCGGCCTGTTTCTATGGGCCTTGGCCGGCAGCATGATCTTGCCGATCATCGTCGATCCGGACGACTGGCACCCCTTCGCCATAGCCGCAGGTCTGACCGTATTGGCGGGCGGCATGTTGTTCTTTAGCAACTGGGGCGGCTCCTATGAGATCAACGTCAAGCGCGCCTATCTGCTGACCGCCGGTGCGTGGTTGGTGCTGCCGGTGTTTGGGGCGCTGCCATTCGAGCTTTCTGGCTTTAGCGCGACCGATGCCATATTTGAAACCGTCTCGGGCATGACCACCACCGGCTCCACCATCATGAACGATCTGGACCACCAGCCGCCGGCGCTGCTGTTTTGGCGGGCCCTGCTGCAATGGATTGGGGGAATTGGGGTAATTGTCATGTCGATTGCCATTCTGCCCTTTCTTGGGGTGGGCGGAATGCAGCTTTTCCGCACCGAAAGTTCCGACCAGTCAGACAAGGAATTGCCCCGCGCGGCAAAGTTCGCCGGTGCGACCGTTTGGGTTTATGGCTCCATCTCGTCCGCGTGCGCGGTTGCCTATATGGCCGCCGGCATGGATGGCTTCGACGCGGTCACGCACGCCATGTCCACCGTCTCCACCGGCGGCTTTTCCAACTATGACGCGTCGATGGCGCACTTCACCAACCCCGCTATCCATTGGCTCGCAACGCTGTTCATGCTGGCGAGCGGCATTCCCCTCGTGCTCTATATCCGGGCGGTGCGGGGCAACACGGTCCGGAGCACGCAGGTCAAATCCCTGCTGATCATGCTGGGAATTGCGATAACGGCCCTCTTTGCGTGGCGCATCTTTCATTCCGACCGGCCCGCGTTCGAGGTATTGACCCAGGTCGCCTTCAACGTGGTTTCGATCGTGACCACCACCGGCTATGCCCTGACCGATTACACGCTCTGGGGCGGCTTCGCGGCGACCGTCTTTTTCTTTTTGACCTTTTGCGGAGCCTGCACGGGGTCGACCTCCGGCGGACTCAAGGTCATGCGGTTCACCGTGGCGCTGAAATCAATTTCTATCCAGTTGCGCAAGATGATTTACGTGCATGGGGTCTTCGTCGAGAAATATGAAGGCAAACCGCTTGCGCCCGAAGTCATGCACAGCGTCGGCGTCTTCTTCTTCGTGTTCTTCGTATTTTTCTTTCTGGAGTTTCTGGCGCTCTATTGCACCGGATTGGATATGGTAACCAGCCTGAGCGGTGCGGCCACGTCGCTGGCGAACGTGGGCCCGGGCCTCGGCTCGACGATCGGCCCTGCCGGCACGTTTGCCAGCCTGCCCGAAACCGCCAAATGGATCCTCTGCCTGGGCATGGTGGCCGGACGGCTGGAGTTCATGACCCTGCTGGTGTTGGTATTGCCGGCGTTCTGGCGCCGATAAAATGGGGGATGAGGCGACATAAGCTTCTTCGCTCATCGCGATAGCGGCGGAAACCGGCGGTATTCGGCGCTGTGGTCTGCCTCATGTCCCGGCATGCCCGGCCGGGTCAGCCAGCCGCGCGGGCGGGTGTGGGAATAGATCAGCCGCTCCGGCTCCTCCCGCCATGTCAGGTTGAAGGCCGCCAGTTTGGGGAAAAACATCATCTGATGATAGGGCAGATGGTCGTGTACCCACCAGGCAAGCGGCCGCCAGTCGCCGCTCTGCTCATACCGTTCCAGAAACCATGGCACCACCACGGTCACGCAGGCGCCCATCCGGCCCGCAGCGTCGCGTCGATCCCAGATATGGCCCGCGCTGGCTCTTTCGTTCTGGGCGCAGTTCAGATCGTAAGCATTGCCAAACGCGTTGACCTCTGCCGACCGGAAGCCCGAGCGCAGATGGATGCCGCCGAAGGTATGCCAGAGTGGCTCCAGCAGTTCCTCGCAAAGGCGGGTGCCCGCCGCGATGGCCAGGTCGGGATCGTCCGGAATGTTCTGGAGGCCGTAGACAGCCGCGATTTCGCTGTACAGAAAATCGCGCAGGAAGAAATGCTGGGAAAGACGAACGCGGGCCAGATCCTCCAACCCGCGCATGGTTCTGGGGCGGCGCATCGGCTCCGCGCTCCGTCAGCCGTTCGGGCGCATTCTCTGCATGCGCAGCGGCGAGTATTCAATTACCACTTCGCCCCGCTGGTTGACGATGTGGTTGCGGGTGCGCACCAGCCCGCGCGCACCCTTGCTGGCTTGCTTCAGCTCGATCACCTCCATCTCGACGTGAATGGTGTCGCCGACACAGACCGGCCCCTTCATATCCATCGTCATGGTCAGGAAGGCGATACCTGTCTTTTGCAGTGTCGGCCCGAGGATCAGCCCTTCGGCAATGCCTAGCGCCATCAGGCCCGGCACGATGCGTTTTTTCTGGACCGATTCATGCTCGATATATTCCAGATTGTTGAACAACACTTCCTGCATGCCGGTGACGCCGATAAAGGTGGCCAGGTCCGCCTCGATGATGGAGCGCCCGACGCTGCGGAAGCGCTGACCCAGATGCAGATCGTCGAAATAGAGGCCGAGGCCCAGTTCGGTGACCTGTTCCATGCCCGTTCCTTTCTGGCAGCAAGCCGCGGGTGCTTGGTTCGATGCTGCCGAGTATGCTACAGCAGCGGCCATGCACAAACCGATCTATTCCCCCTGCATCCGCATCTGCAGCGTCAATCCCACCACCGGACTTTGTGACGGCTGCTATCGGACATTGCCCGAAATCGCCAAGTGGACCCGCTTTAGCGAGCAGGAGCGGGAGGCCATTCTGGCGGAATTGCCGGCGCGCGGCGAACAGGCTGAGGCGATGCAGGCAAAGGAACAGGCATAGTCGTCGGATTAACTGCCCCTTTCCTGAGGCGCGCCAGTACCCATCTGTGGTCCTCCGATTGTGTTGCCCCTATGGAGATTATCATGCGGCTCCGCCTTGCGGTTCTCATCGCCTGCCTGCCGATTTTCGCGGCGAACGCCGAAGAAATCGGGCGGGTGGACACGGCCTTCAACTGGGTCGGCTCCAACAAGCATATCGCCATCGAAGCCTTCGACGATCCCAAGGTCGAAGGCGTCACCTGTTACGTCTCCATGGCGCGGCAGGGCGGCATCAGCGGTGCCGTAGGCATCGCCGAAGAAACCTCGGACGCGTCCATTGCCTGCCGTCAGGTGGGGCCGATCAAGTTCAAGGAACCGATCGAGGATGACGAAAATGGGGAACGGGTGTTCCGCGAAAGCCGCTCGTTCTGGTTCAAGACCTTGCAGGTCGTGCGCCTCTGGGACGAACAGCGCAAGGTCCTGGTTTATCTGACCTACTCCGACAAGCTGGTGGAGGGCTCGCCGAAAAACGCCGTCACCGCCGTCGCGCTGATGCCCTGGGGCACCGAAATGCCCGAGATGCCGGAGCTAGAATAGGTTTCTATATCGCCAAGTCGTACAGATTATAGTCGCGGATCACCCGCTCGCATGTTGCCTCGTTGAAGCGAAACTCGTCCTCGCGCCCCGCAAACGGCTGATAGGCGAACGGCTGCTCGTCGGGAAAGTGCTGGCGGCGGGCGTCGATGGCCACCTGCACCACGGCCGAGCGCCGCTCGACCCGGCCCTCGTCCATCGGCTGCCGGTCGCCCGCCATTGCGAGCGCCGGGATCTGCCCCAATACCGACCGCCGCCGGTGAAAGCCAAAGGTGACCGACATGCGCATGTCCGGCGAGGAATTGGCGAAGGAGCCGTGCAGCATCTGCCGGTTTACCACCGTCACGTCGCCGGCCTGGCAGACCAGCGGCATAGCCCCGGGTATCTGATCGCTGCCGCCGTTCTCGGCCACGATCCGCTTGATATCCGCCCGCCCCTGCTTATGCGAGCCCGGCACGATCCAGAGCGCATTTGCGGGCGTGGTGGGATAGAGCTGCACCTGGAAATTGAAGCCGTGGATGCCCTCGTCCCAGTCCGGATTGTCCCAATGGGTGACTCCGTCCTGATGCCAGGAGACCGAGGCGCCGAGGCCCGGCTGCTTCACAAAGATCACATCGTTATAGGGGACGAAGTCCTCACCATTGATCGCTTCTGCAATCGCCAGCAGGTGCGGATGGCCGTAGAGCCGCAGGGCGGCGGGAATGCCCTGGCACATGCCATACATGCGCAGCACCACTTCCTCCGGCGCATCCTGGTCCGCCTTTGGCTGGATCATCTGCGTCGGATGGCGGCCGCCCAAATCTTGTGTGCCCCCATGGGGATCCGACAGCGGCTTGGTGAGATAGTAGGCCGGGCGGCTGTAGTCCTGGCCGAAGGCGGGGCGGCCCTTGGCGTCCAAAGTCGCGCCCTTCCGCACCGGCGCGCGTTCCAGCATATCCATGCAGCCAGCGCGCAGTTCTTCAACCTCCGTCGGCTCGATCACGCCTTCGAAGATGTAAAAGCCGTGTTGCCAATAGGCGGCCAGGATATCGGGATGCAGCTTGCCGTCCGGCCCGAAGCGCACGGGGCCGCGATTGTCGATCGCCGCCGCGATCTGCAAACCCTTGCTCTGATAATCACGCATCGCCGCCGCGTGTTCCGCGGCGCTGAGCGAGGCAATGTTGAGAACATCGTTCATGGTGATTCCCCAATCTCCGGCAAGTGTCTGTGGCAGGCTCCAAAGAACCCGCACTATCGGCACATTCTGCGTCTTTCAGGCTCTTTGTGCAATCCGGCTTACCGGGCTCTGACGGCGCACCGCTTGAAAGCCGCGCGCGACAGGCGCAGGCTGGTGCTCCATCAAAATGCCCGCTTGAAGATCGTCGGAGAAAACCGCCATGGCGCAAGACCTGCTCGTCGAAGTGAGGGACGGCATCGGCGTCCTGACCCTGAACCGTCCGGATAAGCTGAACGCCTTTACCAGCGAAATGCTGTTCGGCCTGGTCGACGCCCTGGATGATTTCGAAGGGCGCGACGACGTGCAGGTGGTTATCCTGACCGGCGCGGGCCGCGGCTTCTGCTCCGGCGGCGACATTGGCGGCATGGGCGAAGGGCACGAGGCGCGGCCGCATATGACCAAGGAACGCATCTGGCGCGAGATTCAGGCCTTTCCGAAACGCGTCGCCCGCTTCGAAAAGCCGATCCTTTGCGCCGTGAACGGGGCGGCGGTCGGTGGCGGCATGGATTTGGCCCTTGCCTGCGATATCCGGGTGGCGGGCCAGAGCGCGAAATTTGCCGAGACTTACGCCAAGATCGGCCTCGCGCCGGGCGGGGGCGGCGCCTATTTCTGCCGCGCTTGATCGGCAAGGCCCAGGCGCTGGAAATGCTCTGGACGGCGGAGTTCGTCGATGCGGAAACCGCATTGGCGCTCGGCCTGGTCAACCATGTCTATGCCGACGATGCGCTGATGGTCGAGACCGAAAAGCTGGCCAGGCGCATCGCCAGCCAGCCGCCGCTCTCGGTGAAGCTGATCAAGCGCCTGGTGGAGCAGGGGCTGCGCGCCGATATGGACACCGCCTTCGACCTTGTGAGCAGCCACATCGCCATTCTACGGGCGGGGGCCGATCACCGGGAAGCCATAGCCGCCTTCCGGGAAAAGCGGCCGGGAACCTATCAGGGCTATTGACTTCAAACCCCCCGCGGGCGAGGCCCTGATGGGTGCCGCCCAACCTTGCGCGGCCACTGATCGCACCGCCTTCATTGCCAGCCATCAAACGCTTCGCGGCAACGGAATGACCCATGTCGGATGACGCTTCCACCAGCGCGGTTCGCCTGCGCTACGCCGTTCTGGCAGCCTCGCTGGTCTTCATGCTGATCGGCACGGGCAGCATCTATTTTCTGGTCGTCGCATTGAAGCTGATCACCGCAGAATTCGATTGGCCGCGTGCCGTGCCGTCCACCGCCTATGCGTTGCAGTATTTGGGCGGCGGCGTCGGCGGCATTTTCATGGGATACTGCCTCGACAAGTTCGGCATGGGGATCCCCGCGCTGTTCGGGGCCGTGATGATCGGCCTGGGGGCGGTGGCGACCAGCTATGTCACCAGCCCCTGGGAGCTTTACCTCATCTATGGCGTCATGATGGGCTTTCTCGGCCGGGCGGCGCTGTTCTCGCCGCTGACAGCCAACATCACGCGCTGGTTCGTCCATAACAAGAGCATGGCTGTTGGCATTGTCGGCTCTGGCCAGGCGCTGTCGGGCGCGCTCTGGCCGCCGGTATTCCAGTATTTCTTCGATACGATCGGCTGGCGCAAGACGGCCATTTGGTATGGCATTTTCGTGCTCGTCACCATGCTGCCCATGGTGATGCTTCTGCGGATAAAGCCGCCGGCGGCCGAGCCGGTGCGTCCGGCGGGCTCGCCACTCGGCAGCGACCAGCGTTCGTTGCGCGGAATGTCGCCGCTCAGGATGCAGATCATGCTGTCGTTCGCGTCCATCGGTTGCTGCGTGGCCATGTCGTTGCCGCTCGCGCACATCGTCTCTCATGTCAGCGATCTCGGCTATGAAGGCTCCCAGGGCGCCACCGTACTTTCCGTTATGCTGGCCTGCGCGGCGTTCAGCAGCTTTTTCGGCGTCGGCTTTCTCGGCGGCCGCTTCGGCGGCTTGAAGGCCATCTTCATTTTTTCGACGGCCCAGGCGGTATTTCTCGCCGCATTCGCCTTCGTGGACAGCCTGACAGCGGTTTATTTGACCGCCGTCCTGTTCGGGCTCGGCTATGGCGGTATTCTGCCCTGCTATCCGGTTATCATACGGGAATATTTGCCAGCGGCAGAGGTCGGCCGCCGCACCGGCGTGGTCATTCTGTTCGCGGGCGGCGGCATGGCCTTGGGCTCGTGGCTCGGCGGCACGATGTTTGACCTGACCGGTTCCTATAACGCGGCGTTCCTGATCGGCTCGGCCTTCAACCTCGCCAACCTGACGATCATCGCCACCTTGATCTATGAAACCCGCCAAGAGCGCGTGGTGGCGCTAAAGGCTTGATGGAGAATGAAATCGGTCAGCCGAATCCGGGCGCCCTCTGACCTAACGCATTGCGCTGGGAACAGAGTTGAGGCGGGGGCGCGAATTGCCGGGAAAACCGCTGGTCGGAGTGAGAGGATTCGAACCTCCGGCCCCTGCCTCCCGAAGACAGTGCTCTACCAGGCTGAGCTACACTCCGCCGACCAAGCAAGGGCGCTCGTATACTAGGCGCGTACCGGGAAGGCAAGCGCCAACGCTCGGGCTCCAATCAAAAAGCGCGCTCCACGCAAAACGCCGCAATATTCTCCAGCGCCCGGCGATGCGGGTTCGCGGGAAAAATCGACAGGGCTTCGGCGGCGGCGTTGGCGTGCTTAATCGCAACCCGTCCCGTTTCTGCCAGGCAACCATATTTGGCGAGCAGGCACTGCGCCTCGCGCAGATCGCTTCCGAGGCATTACCCTCGCCGATGGTACGCTTCCAGAAGGCGCGCTCCGCGTCGGTGCCCTTCTGGTAGGCGATGATGATCGGCAGCGTCACCTTCCCTTCGCGGAAATCATCGCCAATGGTTTTGCCCAAAGCCTTTTGGTCGGCGTCATAGTCCAGCCGGTCGTCGATCAGTTGGAAGGCGATGCCCAGTTCGGTGCCGAAGGTCCGCAGCGCCTGCGCCTCTTCCGGCGGACGGGCGGCGATGACCGCGCCGACTTCCGCCGCAGCGGCAAACAGCGCGGCTGTCTTGCCCTCGATCACCTTCATGTAGGAGCCGACATCGGTCGACGGCTCGCCCGCCGTGGTGAGTTGCAGCACCTCGCCCGCCGCGATGGTTGCGGAGGCGTCGGAGAGGATCTTCAGCACCTCTACCGAGCCGGAATTGACCATCAACTGAAAGGCGCGGCTGAACAGAAAATCGCCGACCAGCACGCTCGCCTGGTTGCCCCAAACCGCGTTGGCGGTGTCACGGCCCCGCCGCAGGTCGCTTTCGTCGACCACATCGTCGTGCAGCAGCGTCGCGGTGTGGATGAACTCGACGGCCGCCGCCAGGCTCCAATGATGCTCGCCCTCGTAGCCGCACATACGGGCGGCAGCCAAAGTCAGCAGCGGGCGCAACCGCTTACCGCCGGAGGCGACGATATAGGTGGCCAGTTCCGGAATCAGCGATACCGGGCTCTGCATGTATTCAATGATAAGGCGGTTGACCTCCGCCATATCGCCGGCAACCAGACCGCGCAGCGTGGTAAGTGCGTCGGTGGTTGGGTTAGGCTGCAGGTCAGGCTGCGCGGTGTCGGGTGGAGCCACAATGCCCCCTTACGAGAAACGAAACGACGCTACCATAGGTCTGGCGCGCCCGCGGTCAACTAGACCAGATGGCGGATCGCGAGACCTATCGCAAGGACACAAGGACAAACTGTCGTGAAGCCAGTGTTGCGGACGAACAATTTGGTTGAGCTTTCCTGGGCGCAGGCTGTCCTGGCGGAGGCCGGTATCGATGCGGTCGTATTCGATGCTCACAGTAGTATGGCAGAGGGGAACATTGGCGCAATTCCGCGCCGTTTGATGGTGGAAAAAATGAACGAAAGCCGGGCCGCATCGGTCTTGCACGCGGCGCGGTCCGCCCTCGATTCCGCCCTCGATAACGAGGCGGAAGATGCATGACACCGCCTTTGCGCACGGTGTGACCGAGGACCGGTTGCTGGGCGGGCGGGTCAAAATAGCCCAACCAAAAGGTGGGTACCGGGTTGCCGTGGATCCGGTGCTGCTGGCCGCGTCCGTGCCCGCAGGTCCCGGCGACGTTGTGGCGGACTTGGGCTGCGGCACGGGCGCAGTCGCCCTATGTTTGGCGAAACGCATTAGTGGGTGCCGGGTCAAAGCCTTGGAGCTCGAGCCGGACTTGGCGGTGCTCGCCCGGCGCAATGTGGCGACGAACGGTCTGGCCGACTTTGTCGAAGTGATCCAGGGCGATGTGGCCGCTCCGCCCTTCGCGCCCGAGAGCTTCGACCATGTCGCCATGAATCCGCCCTACCTCGCCGTAGGCAAGGCGACTCCGTCGGCAGAGCGGCTGCGCCGGGTCGCGGCGATGGAAGGGGCGGCAACGCTGGCGCGCTGGCTGGAAGTGGCCTGGAGCCTGACCAAGGCAGGCGGGACCGTCTGCCTGATCCACCGGGCCGACCGGCTGGACGAAGTCATCGCCGGCTTCGCCGAATTGCAACGCGGTGGCTCTGCCGTCGTTCCGGTATGGCCAAAGCTTGGCCACGACGCGCGCCGCGTGCTGGTGCGTTGCCGAAAGCGCGACGCAAGCTCATTTGTCTTGCGGCCGGGGCTGGTCTTGCACGACACGTCGGGCGCATTTGCGCCGGCTGCCGAAAAAGTCCTGCGTGGTGGCTGGGCCTTGGACGACGCGCTTGCCTCACTGTAGGTTGGGCACCGACAACCGGCTCTAGAATAGGGCAACGCCGCAGAGCGATATCGCAGAACCACGAGGAGGTGCACTGATGGCATCCCAATACGATTATGACCTGTTCGTCATCGGCGCCGGTTCCGGCGGCGTTCGCGCCAGCCGCATGGCCTCCCTGGCCGGGGCGAAGGTCGGCATCTGCGAGGACAACCGCATCGGCGGCACCTGTGTCTTGCGCGGCTGCATTCCCAAAAAGCTGCTGGTTTACGCTGCTCACTTCCACCATGACTTCCAGGATGCCGTTGCCTATGGCTGGGACCAGGTCACGCCGGCGCATGACTGGAAGAAGCTGATCGACAACAAGAACGGCGAAACCGACCGGCTGAACGGCATCTATATCAACCTGCTGAACAATGCCGGCGTCGATATACGTGAGGCGCGCGGGCGCCTGCTCGATGCCCACACCCTGATGGTGGGCGATGAGACGATCACCGCCGACAAGATCCTGATCGCGACCGGCGGCTGGCCCTTTGTGCCGGACATTCCGGGCGCGGAATACGCTATTACCTCGAACGAGGCGCTGGACCTGGAATGGCGGCCGCCGCGCGTCCTGATCGTCGGCGGCGGCTATATCGCGGTGGAGTTCGCGGGTATCTTCGCGGGCCTCGGCAGCGAGACCACGATGGTGATCCGCTCAAAGCTGTTGCGCGGCTTCGACGATGATCTGGGCCGCGAGTTGGACGAGGCGCTGGAGCGCGACGGCGTGCAACGCGCCTATGGCGTCAATATCGAGCGGATCGAGAAAACCGCCGGCGGTCTCACCGCCTATCTGGATAATGGAGAACCGCTGGAAGCCGACACGATCATGTACGCCACGGGCCGGCATCCGAATACGCGCGGCATGGGGTTGGAGGATGTGGGCGTGAAGCTGGGCGACGACCACGAGATCCTGGTGGACGAGTACTCCAGGACCAGCGTCGACAACATCTATGCCATCGGTGATGTGACCGACCGCATGCAGCTCACGCCCGTTGCCCTGCACGAGGCCATGTGTCTGGTGGCGACGCTCTATCAGGGCAAGCCGACCAAGCCCGGCTACGAAAATATCGCGACCGCCGTGTTCTCCACCCCGCCGATCGGCACGGTCGGGTTGACGGAGGAAGAGGCGCGCGAACGCTTCGGCAAGGTGGATATCTACAAGAGCCGCTTCCGCCCGCTGAAGCACACCCTGACCAAGCGGGAGCATTTCAGCTTCATGAAGCTGATCGTGGACCGGGCGAGCGACAAGGTGCTGGGCGCGCACATGATCGGCGACGACGCGGCGGAAATCGCCCAGGGGCTGGCGATTGCCTTTAAATGCGGTGCGACCAAGGCCCAGTTCGACGCCACCGTCGGCATTCACCCGACAGCGGCGGAAGAGTTCGTTACGATGCGGACCAAGGAGCCCGATCCGGAAGACGAAGCAGCCGAACCGGCGAGGTAGGCAGTTACAGCGTCACTTCCGGGTCTCGCCGCGTGCTTCGGTATAGGTGGCGAGCGCCAACAGCATGAGAACGGCGCTGGCGTAAAAAATCCAGCGGGGGTCGCCGTTGTCCATAACCCAGCCGAATGCCACCGGCGTGATCGCGTTGCCGAGCGACAGACCGGACGAAGTGAAACCGTAGAGCGTGCCCATCTGCCCTTTCGGTGCGACCGCCCGAACCAGCAGATCGCGCACCGGCAACAGCATGCCGTTCAGCGTGCCCGCCGTGCCGAACACCGCGATGGTCAGAATGGCCGGCATCTCCACCAGCCCGAGCAGGGCCGTCAGCGCGGCGATAATAAGAATGTTGACCGTAAAGATCAGCTGCGGCTTGCCGTACCGGTCGGTCGCGAAGCCGCCGGCCAGATTGCCGAACGACGAGCCGAACAGATAGCCGGTGAGCCCCATGGCGATCAGCGATGGGTCGATCGAGGTCAGCGCGTCCAACGCCGGGATGCTGAAATTGCGGATGCCGCCGAATGCCATCGAATTGACGATCTGGAAGCCCAGCAACAACAGCGCCGCGCGGCTCAACAGCAGCCGCCAGCCCTTTTTCTCCGGCGGCAGGTCGTCCGCCACCTTGCGCTCGCTCTTTGGCTTGTCGGCATCGGTCTCCAGGTGACCCGCCTGGGTCAGCAGCACCGCCGCCACGGCCAGGCCGATGCAGCCGCCGATGATGAAGGCCATCTCCAGGCCGAAAAGCTCGGCGAGCGGGATCATGATGATCGGCGCCAGCGCCCAGCCGATATTGCCGGAAATGGCGTGGAAGCTGAAAGCGCGCCCCACCCGGCGCTCGTTCACGCGGGCGGCCAAAATGGAAAAATCGGCGGGGTGGAACACCGCGTTCGCCGTACCGCCGACAACGGCCAGCGCCATCATCGCCTCGTAGGAACTGACCAGGCCATAGCCGACGAACGAGCCGCCCAACGCTGCGGTTGCCAGGATCAAGGGCCAGCGGGCGCCGATCCGGTCGACCAACATCCCGAGCGGCGTCTGCGCGACGGCGCTCATGATGCTGAAGACGCCGACCAGCAGGCCAAGCTGCGTGTAGCTGTAGCCGTAGTGGTCGACCATGAACACGAACAGCGAGGGCAAAACCAGTTGGTAGAAATGGCTGCAGAAATGCGCCGACGTCACCAGGCTGATGACGCGGGCGTCGTCACGGAGCGAGCCGGCAGTGGAAGCGGGAGCAGTCATGGGGAGACCTTACTTGGGAACCGGCTGATGCTTAAGGTAATGCACGCTCATCGCCCCTTGAAGCGGGGTTCGCGCTTTTCCAGAAAGGCTTTCACGCCCTCGGCCCGGTCTTCCGATTCCCGGGCACGGTCCTGGCTCCAGGACTCCCAGAGCGCGGCATCATAGGGCTCTCTGTTCCAGCCTTTCAGAACGGCCTGCTTGGTCATGGCCATATGTTTGGTCGGACCCTTTGCCAGCCGCTCGGCGAGCGCCAGGGCTTCCGGCATCAAATCGTCCGGCTCGACCACGCGGTTGATGGCGCCTGCCGCCTTGGCTTCGTCCAGCGGAATGTCGTCGGCCAGATAGAGCCATTCCATCGCCCGCGCATAGCCGACCATTTTCGGCAGGGTCCAGGTGATGAGGTCGTCGGGATGTATCGCCCGCTTGATCCAGACCGGGATCAGCCGTGCCTTGGTGCTGGCGATCCGAATATCGCAGAGCAGCGCCAATCCCAACCCGCCGCCCGCTGCCGCGCCGTTGATGGCGGCGATGGTGGGCTTCGGCATTTCCAGCAGTTCGACGCACCAGGCGAAAGCAGGCTCGGCGGGGCCGGTCGGCCACGTGCGCTTGTCCTCCGCCGCCAGGTCGGCACCGGCACAGAAGCCGCGCCCCGCCCCCGTCAGCACCAAACAGCGCACGTCCGGGTCGGCGCCAACATGCTGGATCATGTCCCGGATCTCGTGCCGCATGACGCCGTCAAAAGCGTTCAGCCGGTCCGGCCGGTTGAGGGAAACTAGCACAACGCCGTGGTCGCGCAGTTCAACCGAAAGGGTGCTGAAATCCTGATATTCCGGCATGAGGTATTGCCTGACAATCGAAAAAGGCTCTGGCCGGACCATTTCTCAATGGGGATTGGCCCGGCCGCCCATGATAAGGTGCAAATCAGAATCTATCAGCCTGGGAGGAATAGGCCATGAGAATGTTGTCAATATCCGCAGCGCTAATTGCGACTTGTTGTGCTTTACCGGCGGCCGCCCAGGACTTGAGCAAAGGCAGCTGGATCGATCTGACCCACGCCTTTAACGAGAAGGCGATCTATTGGCCGACTGCGGACACCTTCAAGAAAGAAGAGGTCTTTTTCGGCAAGACCGATGGCGGCTGGTTTTACTCCGCCTACAATTTTTCTGCGGCGGAGCACGGCGGCACTCATCTGGACTCGCCGATTCATTTTGCTGAGGGCGGCCACACCGCGGACCAGGTGCCATTGGATCAGTTGATCGGGCCCGGCTGCGTTATCGATGTTAGCCGCCAGGCCGCGGCCGACCGGGACTACCTGGTCGATGCAGGCGATATTCTGGCGTTTGAGAAAGAGCATGGACCGGTTCCGGCGGGCGCGATCGTCCTATTGAACACGGGCCGCGCCAAGCTGTATTCCGATGTGGAAGCGTATATGGGCACTGCTGAACGCGGCCCTGACGCCGTAGCAAAGCTGCACTTTCCCGGCCTGTCGCGAGAAGGCGCGGCGTTGCTGGTAGAGCGCGGAATTGCAGCCGTTGGCATCGACACGCCATCCATCGACTATGGCCAGTCAACGGATTTTGCAACGCATGTCGAATTGATGACCCACAATATCCCGGCGTTCGAGAACGTTGCGGATATGAGCACCCTGCCGGCAACCGGCGCAACAATCATCGCGCTGCCGATGAAGATCGAGGGCGGCTCCGGCGGGCCATTGCGTATCATTGCCCACGTGCCGCATGTTCCGGGCGGCTGAATGAACCAGCAGGCCGCACCCTAACGCATATAACCGGCGGCGCTCTCGAAAAGCCGCTGTCCTAAAACGGCGTGTCGCCCTTGATGGTGATGCGGTGCATGCGGCGGCGCTCGTTATAATCCGGTACGGCGTAGTGCTGCACGCAGCGATTGTCCCAAAGCGTCAGTGTGCCCGGCCGCCAGCGGACGCGGCAGGTGAATTCCGGGCGGACCGCAAAATCCTTCAGATACTTGACCAGCGGGGCCGCTTCCGCGTCGCTAAACCCTTCCAAGCCTTTCACGTGGCTGCCGATATAGAGCGCCGTGCGTCCGGTCTCCGGATGGGTGCGGAACAGCGGGTGAGCGCTTTCCGTCTGGAGGTCGCCCGGATCGCGCACCCTGCCGGCCATCGCCGGATTGGCGTTGTAGCGCGCGGCGCGGTCGGCCTGCTTGCCACCGACGCACCAGGTCTTCACGTCCTTCAGCGCCGCTTTCATGCCGTCCGACAACGCATCGTAGGCGGCATACATGTTGGCGAACATGGTGTCGCCGCCGGCGCTTGGCGTCTCGTGCGCATAGAGCATCGTGGCCATGGCCGGCTGCGGGTTGAACATTTGGTCCGTGTGCCAGGCCGCGCCGAACGTATAGGTGTCGGTCGGCTCCTTCACGATCTCCAGAATATCCGGATAGTCGTCCATGCCCTGCATGAAGGGGTGGTGGTGGATCTCGCCGAAGCGGTGGGCGAAGGCAATCTGCTGCTCGGGCGTGATTTTCTGGTCGCGCAAGACGATTACCTGCTGCTCCAGCCAGGCGGATTTGAGTTCGGCGAACACCGCGTCGGTCAGGTTGGCCAGATCGACCCCCTCGATCTCGGCCCCCATGGTGCCGGCGAACGGGCGGACGTTGATGTGCTGATAGCTGTTGGTGCTGTCTAATGGCATGGCGAATTGCTCCTTCTGCCCGGTTGTTCGGCGCTATTCGGCGGCAACGCTTTCCGGCGTCTGACCTTCCTGCAACGCCGTCTGGACGCCGCTGGTCAGCGTGGTGCGGCGCATGTCCCGCACTTCCGTGGTATCGGGGAAGCGGCGGACCCGGTGCATGGTCTGGCGGTTATCCCACATGACCAGGTCGTACTGCTGCCACCGGTGCACATGGACAAAACGCGGGTGCGTCGCGTGATCGTTCAGGTCGCGCAGCAGCGAACGGGCCTCCGGCATCGGCCAGCCGACGATGCCGCCCGCGTGCGCGGAGAGATAAAGCGACTTGCGGCCGGTCACCGGGTGCTCGCGCACCAGCGCCTGGCGGACGGGCTTGAAGTTCGCCTTCTCCTCGTCTGTCAGGTCGGAAAAGCCCAGGATGCTGCGGGAATGCATCAGCGAATGCTCGCAGATCAGGCCGTCTATTTCTTCCTTGGTGTGGTCGTCCAGCGCGTCGTAAGCGGCGCGCATGTCGGCGAACTCCGTATTACCCCCGCGGCTGACGACGGTGCGGGCGGACAGCAGCGAATATTTGGAGGGGATTACGCGGAATGAACTGTCCGAGTGCCAAAGCTGGTTGCCGAAATTGAAGAACCGGCGGCGGTCTTCCCGCCCCAGCGGCTTGTGCTCCTTGTCCAGGTTGGAGACGTCCGCGATTTCGCGGCGCACCCGGCGCTGGTCGTCCTTGATGATGTTGGACTTGTTGTCCGGGAGCTCCAGATCGCCGAAATTCTGCGAAAAGGCGATCTGCTGCTCGTCCGTAATGTTTTGGCCGTGGAATACCAGCACGGCGTATTTGTCCATGCCGGCCTCGATCGCGGCCACGTCTTCGGGCGATAGCGGCTGGGTCAAATCTGCACCCGAGACTTCGCCGGCAAAGTGGCCGGTGAATTCGGGGTGCTGGTGCAGCTGGCGGATTTCGAGGGTCATTTCTGGGCCTCCATTCAACTTTGGTGCCAATGATAACGCAGATCGGCGACGGAGAGAATAGTGCTGCTTTCATTCCGCCCAGCGGGGCTTGCGCTTCTCGATGAAGCTCGCGACGCCCTCCCGGCCCTCCTCGCTCATCATGCAGCGGGCGAAGGCATAGCCGCCGGCCTTGCGACCTTCCTCCACGCTCATGCCGGGCAGGCCCATGATCAGTTGCTTGGTCTCGGCATTGGCAGCCGGACTGCACGAGCGCACGCCGGTGCGAATTTCCAACTCCATGGCGCCGAGCGCCGCTTCGGTTGCCACCACATGGTCGGCGAGCCCCAGCTTCTCTGCCTCGCGGCCCCGGAAGCGGCCGCCGGTCAGCATCAAACGGCGGGCGGCGGGCAGGCCGATGCGGGCGATCACGAAGGGTGCGATCTGGGCCGGGACGATGCCGATCTGGGTTTCCGTCATCGAGAACAGCGCGTCTTCCGTTACCACAACGATGTCGCCGCAGCAGGTGAGCCCCATGCCGCCTGCAATGGCGGCACCCTGCACCAGCACCACCACGACCTGGGGCAGCGTGTTGATGGCCTCAAACAGTTCGCCCGTGGCGGCATTGCTGGCGGCCACGTCTTCCAGGTTCAACTCACCGCCCTGAAAGAGGCTTTGGAAGCCCTTGATATCGCCGCCTGCGCAGAAGACCTTGCCCTTGCCTCGGAGCGTGACGCCGCGGATCGAGCGGTCCTCCCGCACCGCCGCAACGATGGCGGAAAGCTCCGCCGAGACTTCGCGGCTCAGCGCGTTGCGTGCGTCCGGCCGATTGAACCAGACAGTGAGCCAGTCCCGGTCCCGCTCGAGCAGGAAGTGCCGGCACTCGGGCAGGGCGGGGGCTGATGCGACGGCGGGCATGGATGCTTCTCCGGTTGTGGTCATCGGCTTCCAATGTTGTAAGCTACCTTCGATTGCCGCGCCCATTCACCGCATGGCCTCACAACGACGGCGGCAAGACGAGAGCAGCCCGTGTTCTCACAGCGCCAAGACCTCCGCAACCGCCGCGAGCGGCGCGGTATCGTCGGACAACAGCAGTTTCTCCGCCGCCTCGTCAAAGCTTGAGTCGGCGATGGCGAGTGGGTCCTGCGCCGCCAGCCGGTGGTCCAACACCATGCGCGCCAGCAGCAGTCGCCGTGCATCGCCGCCTGCTTCCGCCCCGGCCGTGGCGCCTTCGACCGCCAGCAGGGTCGCGGTCATGGCGTGATAAAGCGCTCCCGCCGCCAATCGAGCGTGGCGCT
Source organism: uncultured Alphaproteobacteria bacterium (assembly GCA_963807085.1). GTDB lineage: Bacteria > Pseudomonadota > Alphaproteobacteria > Bin95 > Bin95 > JACKII01. The sequence goes on along the minus strand of CAWEBB010000050.1, from coordinate 71,542 downwards.
CGGTCGCCTCCGGCCTGGCCGCCACATCGCCCGCGAACTTCACCACCCGCGCGATTTGCTCTTTCAACGTCGCCGCGAACGTCGCCGGCATCGCGTCCACCGCCTCGATCTTCTCAGCCAAGATTTCACCAAGCGCCTCGTGCGCCTGTTCCTTCGGGATGGCCCGCGTCACCACATCCAGGGCATTGATGTTCGAGGTACCTTCCCACAGCAGGCCCACATGCGCGTCGCGCACCAGGCGGGGGTTCACCCAGTCCTCGATATAGCCGTTGCCGCCGCGCACCTCCATGGCGCCGGTCGCGACCGGCACATTGTCCCGGCAGGCGCGGAACTTGAAGATCGGCGTCACCAGCCGCACCGCGCGCCGGGCCCGCTTGTCGCCCTGCGTCTCCTGCTCCATCACCCAGCCGGAGAAGAGGAAGGCGCTCAAGGCCTGCTCGGTCGGCACCAGAATTTTCATGAGCTGGCGGCGCAGCAGCGGCATGTCGATGATGGTCTTGCCAAAAATCACGCGGCTTTCCGCCGTGGCCTTGGCTTCGTTCCAGCAGCGCCGCATCATCGCCGCCGCCCGCACGCCATGGGAATGGCGGGAAAAGTTGACGGTGCGCATGATCTGCCGGATGCCGTTGCCCTCCTCGCCGATCAGATGCGCCTCCGCGCCGTTCAGGGTCACCTCGCCGCTGGGCATGCCCTTGGTGCCGAGCTTTTCCTTCAGCCGCACGATGCGGTAGTCGTTGCGGTGGCCGTCCGCCTTCCACTTCGGCACGTAAAACATGCTGAGTCCGCGCGTGCCGGCCTCCGCACCTTCCGGCCGCGCCAGCAGCAGGATCACCTCGGCGTCCGTGTTCGAGCAAAACCACTTGTCGCCATGGATGCGCCACGTGCCGTCCGACTGCCGAACCGCCCGCGTTTCCAGATTGCCCACGTCGGAGCCCGCGCCCTTTTCCGTCATGAAATGGGCGCAGCGCCACAGATCGTCGACATTGTCCGCCATCACGTGCGGGCGCAGCTTTTCCTTTAGTTCGTCGGAGGCGAAGGCATCGATTAGCGCCCAGCCGCTGTCGGTCATGCTGATCGGGCACATCAGGCCGAATTCGCCCTGCACGAACAGGTATTGCAGCGCGTATTTCGCCAGCGGTGTCCAGGGCCGGTCGCGGCCGAACTGGCCCGGTACATGGCTTGCGCGGTGGATGCCGAAGCGCTGGTAGGCGATACGCTCCATCTCGCGGTAGGCGGGATGCTGTTCGATCCATTGTTCGTCGCGGCCGAAGCGGTCGCGGTGATGCAGGATCGGCGGGTGCTTTTCGGCCAGGTCCGCAAGCCGGTCCAACTCGCCGCCTGCGATTTCGCCCAACTCCTCCAGATGCGGCCAGAGCGCCAGCAGCGACTGGCCGTCCATGTACTGCTTCAAGCCATCCTGCAGGCCGCGGTCGATGGTGAAGTAGTTCAGGCCGCGGGCATCTTTGGCGATCCAGTCTTCTAGTGACTTCTGGGAGCTGCTTTCTGGGACGGGCGCATTCATTTTCAGGCGGCTCCTCTTCAACTCGGATGGTGGCGAGGGTAACCGCAATATGCGCACGGGGAAATGCCGATCACGCCACTGCTGACGGCGGTATTGCAGAGACGGACGGCGGATGGCGACCGGCTAGGCGTGCTCCCCGCCTAAACGCCGCTCCTATACGAAGCGATCCCGCTCTCCCTGAAAGTGTTAACGGACTGTCCGTATTGTTCGCGGGTCGATGAGAAACATATAAACAAAACGTTAAAATAAAACCGATTTATTAGACTTGCCTTGCGGGTTGAAATGTGCGGTGAATAGGGTAATCTAAACTCAAAGTTGCAAGATTCAACTCCGACTATCCTGCAATGACAGGCGAGAAAGCGAATGTTGGCGGGAAACACCATCTCCGTGGCCCGGCCGGTGGCCGCGAGTCACAGAGACTACCCCGGGCGGAACGGCGCGGTGGACATTGCACGATTTGCCGGCGCGCTTGGTATCGTCTGGTTCCACGAACACGCACCGTTCGCTTGGCTGGGCTATGCGGCCTTGCCGATGTTCATGGCCTTTCTGCTGTATTTCGCCTTGCTCAGCGGTGAAAACCGGGCCGCCGGCACGAATACGCGATCACGCGCCGCGCGGCTGTTGGTGCCCTGGCTCGCCTGGAGCGCCATTTACGCGGTCGCAAAGATTGCCGACGCAATTGTCAGCGGCACGCCGCTTTCCTCCGAGTTCCGCTCCTGGATGCTGTTGACCGGTCCGAGTATCCATCTGTGGTTTCTGCCGTTTGCGTTTGTCATCGCATGGGTGCTGGCATTTATCACGCGGAATGGCCGCGAAATGCTAAATGGCTGGCACATCTGGGGTCTTTTTCTCCTGGCGCAAGTCGGCTGCTATCTTTTGCTGACGAACTACTCGTTCGGCCGTCCCTTCCAGCAATGGCTGTTTGTACTTCCTGCGTGCTTCCTCGGGCTGATGCTTTACATGGCGATGGGTGATCGGACGAGACTGCTATTGGTGTGGGTGACGACCGCCATCGCCTATTTCTTGGCGCACGCACTGGGGTGGGAGCATGGGGCACTGCAGATGCTGATTGCGGCGGCGCTGTGTGTGCTCGCTTTGTCGGTCCACATGCCGGCCGCTCCCCTGACGAAGCTTCTGGCCGATGTTTCGCTCGGCATTTATCTCGTGCATCCAATGATCCACGCCATCCTGTACCGGATCGCGGATGTGGAGTTGCGGACCGTCGACTTCGCCGCCACGGTTGTGATGGTGTCCGTGGCGGTTGTGGCCATCATGAAACAGATTCCTTACTTGCGCCGCATCGTCTGAACAGGGCCACGGGCTCTTGCCTCCGGGGGGAGAATCCTGGCTCATAGGGTTCCGAATGCCCGTTGCCCGCTGGACCCGATGTTAGAAGACCCGCTGCTCTTCCCGCCGCAAGATGACGCGCCGACAGTCGATGGACCTTCTGCCGATCCTGCTGCGACGCTGCTGCGCGTGTTTGGTTACAGCGAATTCCGCCCCGGCCAATGGCGGGTGGTCGAGGCGGCGCTAGCGGGCGAGCCGGTGCTGGCTATCATGCCGACAGGGGGCGGCAAGTCGCTCTGCTACCAACTGCCGGCCTTGGTGAAGGGCGACCTGACCGTTGTCGTCTCGCCGCTGATCGCGCTGATGCGGGACCAGGTCGCGAACCTGGCGGCGTTGGGGGTTACGGCCGGCACGCTCAATTCCGGCAATACTCCCGAAGAAAACCGCCGGGTGATGACCGCGCTGCATAATGGTGAGCTGCGCGTCCTCTATGTCTCGCCCGAGCGCCTGCTGACGGACGACATGATCGGCCGCCTACGCAACCTGCGGCCGGGCCGGATTGCCATCGACGAGGCCCATTGCGTCAGCCAATGGGGTCACGACTTCCGCCCCGACTATCTGCGCCTCGCGGAACTGGCCGAGCGCCTGCCCGGCGTGCCGCGCATGGCGCTGACCGCCACTGCCGACGATGCGACTCGCAACGACATCCTGCAAAAGCTGTTCGGCGGGCGGGCCCGGGTCTACATCTCCGGCTTCGACCGGCCGAACATCCGCCTGTCCATCATGCCCAAAGCCAGTGTTCGCTCGCAGGTGAAGGCGTTCGTCGGACGGCACAAGGGGGCTGCCGGCATTGTCTATTGCCGCTCGCGCAAGCGGGTGGAGGATATCGCCGCCGCGCTCCGGGCCGATGGCGTTCCCGCGCTCGCCTACCACGCCGGCATGGCCTCTGCGGAGCGCGACGCCATCCAGGACCGTTTCATTGCAGAAGACGGCCTGGTGATGTGCGCGACCGTCGCCTTTGGCATGGGCGTGGACAAGCCGGACATCCGCTTCGTCTGCCACCACGATCTGCCCGGCTCGATCGAGAGCTATTATCAGGAGATCGGCCGCGCCGGCCGCGATGGCGATCCGGCGGAAGCGCTGCTGTTGTTCGGGGCGGATGATATCAAGCTTCGGCGGGAGTTGATTGAAACCTCCGAAAAGGCGCCCGAGCAAAAACGCATCGAACACGCGCGCCTGAACCGCCTGTTGGCCCTGGTCGAGACGGCGGACTGCCGGCGGCAGGTGCTGCTCGCCTATTTTGGCGAAGACCAGACGCAGCCCTGTGGAAATTGCGACCGCTGCCTGTCGCCGGTGGAGCGCCAGGACGGCACCGTCGCGGCGCAGAAGTTCCTTTCGGCCATGGTGCGCACCGGCCAGCGCTTCGGGGCGGAGCATCTGATCGCCATTCTGCGCGGCGAAATCTCGGAACGGATCGTCAAACTCCGCCACGACCGCCTGCCGACATTCGGCGTCGGCATGGAGCACAGCAAGGCCGAATGGCGTTCCATCGTGCGCCAGTTGATGGCCGCCGACATCGTCCGCTCCGACCTGAACGGTCACGGCAGCCTGGCGACGGGCCCCCACGCCCGCGCGGTTTTAAAGGGCGAGAGGCCGGTCGGCCTGCACCGGGATCCAAAAGCCGCAACGACGGCAAAGCTCAAATCCAGCGCCGGCAGCGAAGACCCGGCCCTGGCGGGCGAGGATGCAGAGGTCTACGAGCGCCTCCGCCGTTTGCGCGCCAGGCTGGCGTCCGCCCGCCGCGTCCCGCCCTACGTGATTTTTTCCAACCGGACGTTGCGGGAGATGGCCATCGCGAGGCCGAGCGATCTAGGCGGATTGAACGGCCTCTACGGGGTTGGCGCGAGCAAATGCAAAGAATTCGGACCGGCATTTCTGGAAGCATTACGCTAGAGCGTCCGATACGGCTTTAGTCAGGCGCCGGCTCCCCGCTTAATTTCTCACCAGGATATCGCGCGCGTGTTCCTTTTTCAGATGTTCAGCCAAACGGGTAGCCGGGCCGGCAATTCGCTTTGGCGGCCAATTGAATCTGTCATCCTAGTGTCGTTGCTTACCCTCGGCATCCTGCTTGCCGCTTTCGGTCCGGCGCGGGCACAATTCGGTCTTCCAACCCTTCAGGAAAATCCTGCATCTGGAGAGAAAGCACCTTCCGAAAAGGATGCCGCGCCGCCTACCAATGGCGTCGCTTCGCCTGAAAAAGGCGAGGATCCGGTCCAGACGCTCTTGCGGGTATTGGAAGATCCTGCGGCGCGCGAGCGGCTGATCCAGCAGCTTCGGGCACAACAGCAAAAGGAGGCGCCGCCTGAAGAACAAGAGCCCGGCAACATTGATGAACCGGAAGCGCAAACCAAACCTGTCGAACCGCCGTCATCAGTATTGCGGCGCGTCGCCGATCGGGTCAGAGAGCAGGGCGCAAAACTCCTCCGGTTCACAGTTCAGGCGACGGATACCGATCAATTCTGGCGCTGGGCCAAATTACAGGCCAAGTCGAAAGAGTTGCAGCGGTTTTGGCTCGACTTCCTGGTTGCCCTGGCGGTCTCTCTGGGCGCGGCGTTGATCTGTTACGCGGGCGCGCATGCGGTGCTCCGGCGAGTGCGCCCAACCTTCAAAGGCGGTGAGGCGAGCACTTCGTACAGGCGACTTTGGCACAAGACTGTCGCGGCTCTGGTCGATCTGGTGCCATTGCTGGTGTACGCTGCCATTGGCGCGGCCTGCTGGCTTATGCTGTCGTTTCCACGGCAGACAGATCTGGTTGCCGAAGCGGTTTTGTGGACCATCGGCGGCGGGTTGCTTGCTATCTGGGCCACCAGGATCGTACTGCGCCCCGATGCGGCCGAAATACGGTTGCCGCGCCTTTCGGATGAGGTGGCAACGGATCTTTTCCGAAAAATACGTCGGTTGGTGATTTGGTTTGTGGTCGGCGTCGCCGTTTTCCAAAACATCGACGATCTGGGAACCCCGCAAGCGGTTTTTGACGGAGTGGCAAAGCTTTGGGGACTGGCAATCAACGTTTTGATGCTGATCCCCTTCATAAAATACCGGCGCTCTATCACCCAATCCATAACAGGGACCAGCAATATTCGCCGATTTCTTGCCGCCATCTGGTTGCCGGCGATCGTCGTCTACGCCCTTGGCACCTACATCATCTGGGCGACCGAAGCCCGGGACGCATTTGGTTTGTTTGCGCGCGGCGGATTGATAACCCTGGTGATCCTGATGGCCGTCCAGCCCATATGCAAGGGGCTGAACCGCACTCTATCCCGGCTGCGGACGGATAGGCTCGAATGGATGTCCCCGGTGCTCCATCGCAGGATCCTACGATATTTGACTCCTTTCGGGCATCTGGTCGAAGGAGTTGTCTATGTTGTGGCGGCGATCATGATTGCCCTTGCCTGGGGGCTGGATCCGTTTCATTGGATCGGCAGCGTCTTCAGCGGGCCGCTATTATCGGTTCCCGTCAGTATTGGGCTTGTTTGTGTCTTATGTTGGGTTTTGTGGGAAATCGCCGATACGGCGTTCGAAATGTATCTGGAGGGAAATGTAGAGGAATCGGGACGCAAGGTCGAACGCAGCGCGCGGGCCCGCACGTTGGTTCCCTTGTTTCGTACCGTGATCATCGTCTTTCTCTCGTTGGTGTTCGTTGGCGCCTTGTTGGCCAGTTTCGGCCTGGATATTGCACCACTGCTCGCAACGGCCGGCATCGTCGGCATTGCTATCGGCTTTGGCGCGCAGAAGCTGGTTCAGGACGTGATCACCGGCCTGTTCATGCTGTTTCAGGACACCATCAGCGTCGGCAATATCGTAGATTTGGGCGGAACCGCGGGTACGGTGCAACGATTGACGATCCGCACCATCGAACTGCGCGACCTGGAGGGCAACCTGCATACGATTCCGTTCAGTGATGTAAGCACGGTCAAGAATATGAGCCGCGAATTCTCTTACGCGCTGATTGATGTCGGTGTTGCCTATCGGGAGAACGCCGATCATGTCATGGAAGTGCTCCGGCATCTGGGCGCGGAAATGGAAAACCATCCGGCGCAGGGTCCGAATATCCTTGCTGCGATCGAGGTGATGGGGGTCGATCAGCTTGCGGACAGCGCGGTGATCATCCGCTGCCGGTTCAAGGTTCTGCCGCAAACCCAATGGGGCGTCCGGCGGGCATTTTTGGCCATGGTCAAACGCCGGTTTGACGAGTTGGGCATCGAGATCCCGTTCCCGCAGCGCACTTTACACTTTGCGCAGCCGTTCGAACAACCGCCGTTCAGCACGGAAGCCGTGGCTTCAGGGACTGCTTCAGGGGCTGGAAGCAAGGGAGACGCTTGATGGCACGCCTGTCTCCGACATTCATCCGCCCTCCCCGGCAACCGCTGCAGCACCGCCTCAGCCTGCTGGCGATGGAGAGCGTCTCCACCCGCAACAACGCGGCCGTCCGGCGGGTGCTCGACCTCTTGAGCAACGACAACCTCACCGACCTGGCGGCGCGTTCGGCGGGCGTCGGCAAAATCACTCTGGAATGCGGTGTGATTGGCAAGGCGTGGGAGGACACGCGGGTCGTCAACCGGATCAACCAGCTATCCCGGCAGGGGGTGAGCGTCGATAGAGAGACGGTTGCGAGCCGTTTCGGCGACACGGACCTGACACGTGAACGGCTTGTGGTTAAATTTTGAATGCAAGGCGGTGCAGTCGGTGGCGCCGTTCTGTATAGTGCGGTGGCGGCGTTCACGGACAGCCGATACATTCGAACAGGATAGATGATGGCACGCGGATTTCGCGAATCGCGGCGGCGAGAGCGAACGCGCCACCGCTCGGCGGCGATTAAGTGGCTTTTTGTGATTGTCGGCCTGCTGGCGCTGGGTGGACTTGCCTATGCTGCCGGCACGGAATTGGCGCGTGGCGAGGTGCGCAACCTGAAGGAGCAGGTTCGGAGCCTGGAAAGCGATCTGTCGATGATCACGTCGCGAGCCGAGAGCCTGCAGGTGGAGCGGGACGAGGCGGTGGCCAGACAGGAGGCGCTTCAGGATCAGGTGCCGACCGGGCCAGCCCGCAAACTTTTTCAGTTGCTGACCGAACAGTTGAAGAATGGGGTGAAGGAAGAACGGCTGGCGTTTCTGCTGCGCTCTGCCGGGGAGGCTACCCGCTGCCAGAACGAGCCCGAGCAGAGACGGTTTATCGTCCAAACCGGCATTACGCGCGGCACCAACGACTGGGTCACCTTCGCCGACAACGCCATTGTGGTTCGGGCGACGGGAGAACCGACCCCGGCCGCCGGCGGCGCGGCGCATTCTTGGTTCGACCCTCAAAAACCGGTGACCGTCACCTTCACCAAGATCAGCGGCGCGAAGTCCGAAGCCATCGGAGTGTTGCCGCTGCAGCATTCCGTCGAACTGGGCGGCGATGAATACCGCTTCGTCATCACGCCTGCCCCGATACGAGGCTTCCTGCAGGTTACGGGCGACAAGTGCCAATTGCCGGCCGGGGGCTAGGGGTCAGGATCGATCCCGGAACAGACCCTTTCGGTGAGCCGCGCCAGAACCGACCCCTACGCCTGGGTGGTTACGGCCGCGTGTTTCTGGATGGCCGTCTTGGCCTGGGGCGCGGTGTTCTATGGCAATACGTTCTTCGTCCACGCGCTCCAGAAAGAGCATGGCTGGTCTGCCGGCACGGTAAGCAGCGCAATTGCCTTGTTCTTTTGGCTGGCGATCCCGGTGACGCTGGTATTTGGCTGGATCGCCGACAAATTCGGCACCCGCCTTGCCGTCGCCTACGGCGGGCTCGCGGTCGGCGGCGGCGTGGCGGCCATGGGCCATTTGAGCGACCCGTGGCAGCTTTATGTAATCTATGCCGTGATCGCGACGGGCTATCCCTTGATGGCAACGCCCGCGATCAGCGCGAGCCTGGTGCCCTGGTTTGGGCCGAAAATGGGCCTGCCGTTCAGCCTTGCCTTGACGGGCGCGAGCCTAGGCGGGGCGGCCAGCGTGCCGCTGATGGTCTGGGCCAGTGCCGCCTATGGCTTTCCGGATGCGGCGAACGCGGTCGGCATTCTGGTGGCGGGAACGATCGTACCGTTGGCGCTGTTCGTGCTGCGCCGCCCGTCCGATGCCCAGAGGCCGCCTGGCGCTGCGACAGAGATCAGCCTCACCGCCGGTCAGGCGCTGCGAACCGGCCGGTTCTGGCGCATCGCCATCGCCGGCGCGTTGGGGCTGGGCGCGCAGGTGGGATACCTGTCCCATCAACTCGCCATCGGCGCCGACGTCGCCAGCGTTGACGATGCCGCCTATGCGGTCAGCCTGGGCGTGGCGATCAGCGCGGTTGGGCGACTCGCGACAGGGTTCCTTTCGGTGCGAGTGCCGGTGAAATGGCTCACCGCCGCGACGTATGCCCTGCAGGCGGTCGGTATCGGCATTCTCAGCGTCGCGACCACGCCGTTCGACCTGTATCTGGGCGCGCTAATCGCCGGTTTCGTCATCGGCAACATCGTCATGCTGCCGCCGCTGCTGCTGCGGGAGGCGTTCGGCCCCGCCGCCTATGGCAAGCTCTACGGGTTGGCGAACATCGCGCTCTACGCCATGGCCGGCGTCGGCTCGGCGCTGGCGGGCGCGCTGCGCGACCTGACCGGCGCCTACACCTTGGCCCTTTTTATGTTTGTTTTGTTTGATCTGGCGGCAGCCGCTATCGTGGCGCTCACACCGAAAACGACACCAGGAAATCCTTCCCTATGAGGCAACAACAACCGCGGCAGACCACCGTCCGCCTGCAGCGCATGGTGCGTGCCTATCGCGAGAGCGCCGCGCTGATGGCCGGCGTCGAACTGGGCCTGTTTACCAAGGTCGCCGAGGGCGGCCATACCGAAGCCTCGCTGAGCGACGCGATCGGCATCACTCGTCTGCACGGCGAGCGCCTGATCGTGGCGCTGGTCGGCCTGGGCCTGCTGGAGCGCGATGGCGACAAGCTGAAAAACGCGCCGGATACAGAGCGTTTTCTGGTGGAGGGCCAGCCCGGCTATGCGGGCGAGTGGATGCTGTTCACCAAGCCCGACTGGAACGAATGGGGCCGCCTGAGCGAGCATCTGCAGAACCAGACGCCGCCGCGCGCGGACAACGTCAAGGTCTCTAGCTTCAGCGTGGAAGACGCACGACGCTACCATCGTGCCACCTACTCCATCGGCCGCGGCGCCGGGCGGCTGTTCCTGCGCCAGGTCGATCTGACCGGCAAGAAGCACATGATCGATATCGGCGGCGGCTCCGGCGCCTATTGCATCGAGGCTGCCAAGAAGTATCCGGAGCTGCGCGCCTCGGTGCTGGACTTGGCCTCGGTCGCAGAGGTGGCCCGAGAATTCATCGAAGAGAACGGCGTATCCGACCGGGTCGAGGCGCTGGCGTGCGACTTCAACGTGGACCCGTTCCCGGAAGGTGCCGACGTGGCCGTCATGGCGTCCAACCTGCCCATGTACGGACGGGATGAAATCGGGGCCGTGGTACAGAAGGCGTTCGATGCGCTAGCCCCCGGCGGCGAAATGCACCTGATCGGCGAGGCGCTGAACGCGGAGCGGACCGCGCCGGCCGATGCCGGCCTTTGGGGGCTTTCGGAGGCCATCACCAATGGCACCGGGCTCGCGCATTCCACCGCCGACGTGGAGGGCTATTTCGCGGCGGCTGGTTTCCAGCAAATCCAGACAGAGCCCTTTGTCGAAGGTGTGCTGACGCGGACCTCTGGACTCAAGCCAGTATAGCTGAAGCGCTCAAAGCGTCTGACAATACCGGCCCATGGCATGCATGTTTGAGGAGGTTCGAGGATCTGGCGTCATAGTGAGGGGCACAGCGTCCACCGGATTGGCTGGTTGCGGGCTGCCGTATTGGGTGCAAATGATGGGCTCGTTTCTACGGCCAGCTTGGTCGTCGGAGTGGCAGCTGCCCACGCGGGGAGCGCTGACATTCTGATTGCCGCGACCGCGGGTCTGGTAGCAGGTGCGATGTCGATGGCAGCGGGAGAATATGTCTCCGTTAGTTCCCAATCCGACACGGAGAAGGCGGACCTTGATCGCGAACGAACTGAACTAGCTGATCAGCCTGAGCAGGAACTCAAGGAATTGGCCGCGATCTTTGAAGCCAGGGGCGTGCAAAGTGAGACCGCCTGGCAGGTAGCGAGGCAGGTAACCACACACGACGTTTTGGGCGCGCACGCGCGCGAAGAACTGGGTATTACGGACCTGAACGCAGCACGGCCACTGCAAGCGGCGATGACCTCAGCATTGACGTTTGCTATAGGCGCCTTGTTGCCACTGCTGATAGTGTTGCTCAGCCCGCCGGAGGTGCTGCTTTATACGGTACCTGCGTCGACACTGATTTTTTTGGCTCTGTTGGGTGCGGCCGGAGCAAGGGCAGGTGGTGCGGATGTCTCCAGGGCGACGGTTCGGGTGGCGTTTTGGGGTGCTGTGGCCATGGCAATGACGGCCATTGTCGGCCTGATGTTTGGCGCCGTTGCTGTCTAAGTCTCGGCAGGCGTACCTGCTTCGCCTAAAACCGCTCCAGCAGTCGCCGCAGATATTCCTGCTCCACCTGGGGGCGGGAGGGGTCGGCGCTGCGGCGAAAGAGTTCGTCGCGGATCTGCCGGGCCCGTTGGATGTCGAACTGCTCCGGTACCTTCGGGCCCGTGGTTGCCGCCTGCCCGCCAACGCCTTCGCGGCCTAGCGGATCGCGATTTTGGCCGGGGTTGTTCTCGTTTTCGCCATAGCCGGACGGCTGCCCTTGCCCCGGACCCATGCCCATCTGTTGGGCGAACTGGTTCGCCATCTGCTGGGCGGCGTTCTGCAGGTGCTGAAGCGCCTCTCCCTCAGAGCCGAGTGCACCCGGCCCATTGCTGTCTTGCAGTTGCTCCCCGGCCGCGCGCATGGCGCCTTCTGCGTCCTGCAGTGGCTGAGGAATCTGGCCTCCGCTATCGCCGAGCTTTCGCATCAACTCACCCAGCGCGCGGCGCAGTTCTTCCTGCATCTCTGCCAGGTCGCGCATTTCCTGCCCTTGTTGTCCTTGTTGTCCTTGTTGTCCTTGGCTGCCGCGCGGGTCTTGGCGGCTGCCGGAGCGCGGCGGCCGGTTTTGTCCCATCTGGCCCTGCTGATTGCGCTGGAAAGTCCGGTCCATCAGGCTTTGCTGCTGCTGGCGAAGCTGTTCCAGCTCGTCCATCCGCTGCATCATCTCCGCCGCCTGCTGTTGCTGCTGTGGCGACATACGGGCGTTCTGCAGGCTTTCCAGCATGCGCTGCATCTGGCTGAGCAACTGTTGAGCGGCATCGCGCGCGCCGGTTTCCGAAAGCTCCTGGATCCGGTCGAGCATTTCCTCCAGATCCTGGCCGCTGATCATGTTCTGCTGCCCTTCCGGCAGCGCCTCTTGGTTTAGCGGGGGGGCTTGCTGGGCCATCTGCCGAGCGAACTCGCGCATCGCCCGGCGCAGTTCTTCCACCAGCCGGGCGATTTCCTCGTCCGGCGCATTGCGGGCCAGTGCTTCCTGCAAGGCGCGCTGGGCGGCACGCAACGCCTTTTCCGCCGCGGACAGGCCGCCATCTTCCAGCCTGAGCGCAAGATCCCACAGCAGGCCGCGCAGAGACTCGCGGGTTTCCGCGCGGGCACCGTCCCGGTCCGTCAGAAACAGGCGAGCATAGGCGGCGGACAGGCCTAGAAACACCACCGTGTCTCCGTCGAAAGCCATCGGGCGTTCGAGAATACCCACGAGCGAGCGGGCGACAGGAACGAAAGCCTCGTCTTCATCCAGCCGTTTGCGCTCTGCGATGATCTGCCGTGCGACCGGATGCTGAAACACCCGCTCCGGCAGGGTCAAGGTCGCCGGTTCGCTGACGGCATTTTGCTCCAGCCCGTCGACCGCGTGCATGCGTACCTCGACCGCGCGGCCGGCCCAGCGGTGCGGCGTCAGATCCTGAAAAATCGAGCCTTCCGCCGATGTCGGCGCTTGCTCGCCGAGCAGTGCCGAAAGGCGCATGGCCTCCCCCTCGGCAGTCCCTTCGCCGTTGAGCAGCCGCAATTCGGCCCAGGCCCGGGTGACGCCATAGTCATCCGCCGCACGATAGTCGATGCGGGTGGCAATGCGCTCGGTGCCGGTTGGAGGGTTCGGCATGCCAACCGTCGGCGGCTCGTCGGGGATCACGCGGATAGCCCAGGCGGCGAGCGTTTCGGCCCCATCCTGCACGCTAATCCGTTCGCCCGCATTGACCTCCAGCTTTAAACTGTGGCCGCCCGTTTGTTCCTCCGTCAGCGGATGCGTTTCGTCGTCCAGGGTCAAGACCGGCTGGCGGGCGTTGCTTACGCGCGCGACCAGGGTGCTGCCGGTCGGCACCGCCAGTTCTGTGAGGCCAGGGCGGGCAAATACCGGCGGCGCATTGGTGTAGGCGGGCGGCTCGATCCACACGTCCACCACCGGCGCGGCGCTAGGGGCGATCGCGAAGCTGGGGCGGAAGCTTTCGCCGAAGCGGTAGAACGCATCGCCACCGGCCAGGAACAGGGCCACGACGAGCGCCAGCAGGGCGCCCGCGCGCAAGGCGAAGCGGTCGAGCCGGACCAAATTGCTCGCCGGCGCCTTCGGTTTCAGCGCCGCGAGCTGCGCCGCCAGTTGTCGTTGGTGCGCCCGCCAAAGAGCCTGCGACGCCGGGTCTTCCTGCAGCGGCCGGTCCTCCAGGCCGTGCAGCGGCCGGTGGCTGGCGCCGCTGTCCTGCTCCAGCCGGCGGGCGGCTTCGTTCAAGGACGGCAGCTTCCAGGCGCCGCGGCGGGACCACAGCAGCCACCCAAGCCCCGCTACACTCGCGGCGAGTCCCAAAACATGCAGCCAAGGCCCGAGCGCGGGCAGCAGGCCCGAGAAAGCGAGGGCAAGCAATGCCGCAACGACAGCCTGCAACGGCCAGAGCCCGTTCCAGATCCGCTCTGCCCAGAGACTTGCCCAGGCAAGGCCGATGCGGGACTTGATCCGGAATGAGGCTCGTTCCTTTGCCAGGTTCTGATCCTCCGTTCTCGCCTCTGCCGCTTATGGCGGAAGCCAATCGGGCAATGATTGCGCCGCCAACATCTCCTCATAGGTGGGTCGGCGGCGAACGGTTGCCCAATCTCCGCCGCGCACCAGTACCTCCGGCGTGCGCGGGCGTCCATTATACTCCGAACTCATCACGGCACTGTAGGCCCCCGCGGCGCCGATCACCAATTTGTCACCGGAAACGAGTGACGGCAAGGCCCGGGCGGTGGCGAACTGGTCCGTGCTTTCGCAGACCGGCCCGACGATATCCGCCGGCGTCCAATCGCTCGCGGTCCCGCTCTCCCGCAACGGGTGGAACGGGTGATAGGCTTGGTAGAGCGCCGGGCGCAGCAGGTCGTTCATGGCGGCGTCGATGATGACGAAGCGCTTCGTCTCGGTGGTTTTTTCGGCGATGACGGTCGTCAGCATCACCCCGGCCAGCCCCGCAATCCGGCGGCCTGGCTCGAATACAAATTCCACGTCCAAGCCCTGAAACACCTCGCGGATCATGGCGGCATAGTCGGCGACGGCCGGCGGCCGCTCGGCCTCGTAGGTGATGCCGAGCCCGCCGCCCAGATCGACGCGCGTGAGGGCAATGCCCTCCGCGGCCAGGTTCTCAACCATCTGGCGCACCCGGCGGAAGGCATCCCGGTAAGGCTCCAGCCGGACGATCTGCGAGCCGATATGCACGGCGACGCTGACGGGTTTGACGCCCGGCAGCGCGTTGGCCTGCCGGAACAGCGCGGGTGCTGCGTCATAGGCAATGCCGAACTTGTTTTCTTTCTTGCCTGTCGAAATCTGCGCGATAGTGCCGGCGTCCACGTCCGGATTGATGCGGATCGCCACCTCTGCGGTGGCGCCCCGGGCGGCCGCCAGCTCGCTGATGACGGCAAGCTCGCTCGCCACCTCGACATTGATCTGCATGACGCCTTGTTCGATGGCATAGGCGAGCTCGTCCCGGGTCTTGCCGACACCGGAGAAGACGATCTTTTCAGCCAGGATGCCGGCCGCCAGCGCGGCCCTGAGCTCGCCGCCCGATACCACGTCCGCGCCCGCACCGAACCCCGCCAGAGTCCGCAGCACGGCCAAAGAGTCATTGGCCTTAACCGCATAGCAGACCGTGGCGGGCATCCCCGCGAACGCCTCGGCGTATTCGCGATAGGCTGCCTCCAGCGCGGCGGTGCTGTAAACATAGACCGGCGTTCCGACCGCCCGGGCTATGGCCGCAAGCGGCACGTCCTCGGCGTAATATTCGCCGTTCTGGTAGCGAAAGGCACTCATTCGCTGGGATAGGCCCCACTTGGATGAGCCTCGCCGGGATAAGCCTCGCTGGGATAGGCCCCACTTGGATAAGCCTCGCCGGGATAAGCCCCGCCGGGATAAGCCCCGCCGGGATAGGCCCCGCCGGGATAGGTCCCGCCGGGATAGGCCCCGCTGGGATAGGCTCCGCTGGGATAGATGCGCGGGAAGGTCGGCGTGACACCGTCCGGCTGCTGAAGGCCGCCGAGCTTGCCGCACGCGGTCAGCAGAAAGGCGGCGGCGGTCATCACCAGCAGCATGAACACCAAGCCTCTCATGGGGCGGCTCCATTGTCGGGAAGGCGGAAACGCATGCGGGCCTCGTCGATGGCCTCGCGCACGCGCGCCGGTGCGGTGCCGCCCTCGCTGGTGCGGCTGGCGATGGAGGCGTCGAGCGAGAGCACGTCATAGACGCCCTGATGAATGTCGGGATGGGCCGCGCGCATCGCGCCGAGCGGCAGATCGGCGAGCGAGCAGCCCTGGCGGTCGGCCTCCACGACCAGGCTGCCGGTGATGTGGTGCGCCTCTCGGAAGGGCAGGCCCAATTCCCGGACCAGCCAATCGGCCAAATCGGTGGCGGTGATATGGCCGCGGGCCGCGGCGGCGCGCATCGCCTGCGGGTTGGGTGTCAGGTCGCGCACCATGCCGGCCATGGCGGCCAGCGTCAGCATGAGTGCGTCGGCGGCCTCGAACACCGGCACCTTGTCCTCCTGCATGTCCTTCGAATAGGCGAGCGGCAGGCCCTTCATGGTTACCAGCAGACTGGTGAGCGAGCCGATCACCCGCCCGGCCTTGGCGCGGGCCAGCTCTGCGGCATCTGGATTGCGCTTTTGCGGCATGATCGAGGACCCGGTCGTGAAGGCGTCGCTCAGGGTAATGAACTTGAAGCCTTCCGAGCACCAGAGCACGATTTCCTCTGCCAGACGCGAGAGGTGGGTTGCGCAGATTGACGCGGCCGCTAGGTATTCCAGCGCGAAGTCGCGGGCAGAGACGCTGTCGATGGAATTGGCCGTCGGCCGGTCGAAGCCCAGGGTCCGCGCGGTCAGCCGCCGGTCGATGGGAAAGGGCGTGCCGGCGAGGGCCGCCGCACCCAGCGGCGATTCATTCATGCCCGCCCGCGCATCGGCAAAGCGGCGGCGGTCGCGCCCGAACATCTCCATATAGGCGAGCAAATGGTGGCCGAAGGTAATTGGCTGCGCATTTTGCAGATGGGTTAAGCCGGGCATGACCATGTCGGCGGCGGTGTCCGCCTGCTCGGCCAGCGCCGCCTGCAGCTCCGCCAGGGCAGCGTCCGCCGCGTCACATGCTTCGCGCACCCAGAGGCGGAAATCGGTCGCCACCTGGTCGTTGCGGGAGCGCGCGGTGTGCAGCCGCCCGGCAGGCTCGCCGATCAATTCCCGCAGCCGCACCTCCACATTCATATGGATGTCTTCGTATTCGTCCCTAAATGGGAAGCTGCCATCGGTAATCTCGGCTTCGATTTGGTTCAAGCCCTCTTGAATGGTGTTCTCGTCGGCAGCGTTGATAATGTCTTGAGCCGCCAGCATGGCGGCATGCGCGCGGCTGCCGGCCAGGTCCTGGGCGGCGAGGCGCTTGTCAAAGCCGATGGAAACGTTGATCTCTGCCATGATGGCGGAGGGACCGGCGGCAAAGCGGCCGCCCCAAAGCTGATTGGCGCCTTCTGCGCCGGCCAGGGAACCGGCCGTTGAGCCAGGCAAGGAACTGGACGAGGAATCGGAAGAAGCGGACATGCGAATTCTGGCTTTTGTTCTATTGGTGGCGGTGATGGTCGCTGCGGCGATCCTCTATGGCATGATGACGACCGAAGGGGAAGGCGGCGGCTCTAAAACGGCCGCGGTCACGGCAAAGCCTGCCGCCACTGCCGATTATGACCGGGTTGCCGGCTGGGTCGCGAATATCGACCGCCACGAGCCGCCCATCGCCGCGCCCGAGACCCCCTTCATGACCATGAAGGGGGAGGAACTGACGCTCGCCGATTTTGCGGGCAGCGGCGTCGTGCTGAACCTCTGGGCGACATGGTGCGGCCCGTGCGTGCGCGAAATGCCTTCGCTGGACCGTCTGCAACAGCAGGTCGAAGCGGACGGCATCAAGGTGGTGGCGGTCTCGTCCGACCAGGGCGGACGCGATACGGTGCAGGCGTTCATGACCAAGCACGAACTCGGCACCTTGCAGCCCTATCTGGACCCGGGCGCGAAACTCACGCTTTCGCTCGCCGGTCAGGGCTTGCCGCGCACCTATATCCTGAATGCAGCGGGAGAGATCGCTGCCAGCTATGTCGGCCCGGCTGAATGGGATGCGCCCGAACTGGTCGCCGTCGTTCGCGAACTCGCCCGCTGATGCTGCGGGTTCCCTGTGCCGAACGCCCGAACTGGCGCGGTCAGGCGGCATCCCTCGGCTTCCATTTCCATACCATCGGTGGCGAGCGCTATTGGGACGAGCGCGCGCACTACCGTTTTACGGCGCGTCAGATCGAAGACGATATCGAGGGACCGACCGCCGAATTGGAGGAAATGTGCCTCGAAGTCGTCGACCGCGCCTCTCGGGACGAGGCGCTGCTCCGCGAATTGCGCATTCCCGAAGCCTTTTGGGACTTCGTCGCCCAAAGCTGGCGGGCGGGCGAGCCGGCGCTCTATGGCCGAATGGACTTTGCCTATGACGGGCACGGCCCGGCTAAGCTCTACGAGTATAATGCCGACACGCCGACCTCGCTCTATGAGGCGGCCTTTTTCCAATGGGTTTGGCTGGAGCAGGCGCGGCTTTACGGGCTCGTGCCGCGGGATGCCGACCAGTACAACATAATCCAAGAGGAACTGGTCGAGACGCTGGCCCGCATCGGCATCGTCAGCACCCTGCATTTCGCCAGCGCCGAAGGTCATGCCGAGGACCGCGGCACCGTCCACTATCTGGAGGACTGCGCCCGGCAGGTGGGGCTCGACACGGCCTATGTCGCCCTGGAGAGAATCGGCATGGACGCCCACGGGCGCTTCGCCGATGCGGACGATTTCGTCATTCATGCCCTGTTCAAGCTCTATCCTTGGGAGCATCTGTTCACCGATGCCTATGCCGGCCAGGTGCCGGCCGCCGATGTGCTGTGGCTGGAGCCGCCCTGGAAGGCCGTGCTTTCCAACAAGGGGCTGTTGCCCCTGCTCTGGCGCTTCTTTCCGGGGCATCCAAACCTGCTGCCGGCCTATTTCGAGGGCGAGCCGGGCGCGGCGAACCTGAGCGGCGGTCACGTGCGCAAGCCGCTGTTCAGCCGCGAGGGCGCCAATGTGGAATGGTTGGGCGCGGACGGCGCGCGCTTTGCCGTCGACGGCCCCTATGGCGCGGAAGGCGCGATCATGCAGGCGCTGCACCCGCTGCCACGCATCGCGGGCAACTACACGGTGCTGGGCTCCTGGGTGGTGGGCGGCAAGCCGGCGGGCCTCGGCATCCGCGAAGACACGACGCCGATCACACGCGACACGTCCCGGTTCCTGCCGCATGCGATTATCGGGTGACGTCTCGGCGGGTTATCGCCAGCGGACGGCGGGTTCACATGGTTGCCTGGTTCCCATCGGTTTGCCAAGCCGAATTGCCACCCAGTAATAGAGATGTTTGAATAATTAACCTTCCTTGCATCGCGACAGGATCAGGTTATACAAGGCCCAGTTTCACCTTGAGGGGAGGATGTCGATTTGACGTCCAAGGATCCGACCTCGTTCCTGATGATTATCGGCGCGCCGAAATCGGCGACCACGACCCTGACCCAATGGCTGTCCCGCCATCCCGACATGGTGGTGTCGCAGGCCAAGGAACCTCGTTTCTTGACCGATTTCGGGCAGTGTGAGTGGACCGGCCCGGCCAGCAAGTATTTTATGGAGACCCTTGCCCGGGACGAACCTTCCTATTTCCGGTCGTTTTCGGGAAACCCGGACGCCAAATGGGCAGTTGATGCCTCCACCGACTATCTGTGGTGCCCGGCGTCGCCCGACCTGATCAAAAACTGGTCGAAGCGCTTTCGCACCAAGCTGATCTGTGTGCTGCGCGACCCGATTGACCGCGCCTT
Source organism: uncultured Alphaproteobacteria bacterium (assembly GCA_963807085.1). Classification (GTDB taxonomy): domain Bacteria; phylum Pseudomonadota; class Alphaproteobacteria; order Bin95; family Bin95; genus JACKII01. Next base: position 52,303 of record CAWEBB010000050.1, on the reverse strand, counting down.
TTCCGAGTATAAGCACAGTATTCGCGACAATCACGAGAAGGAAAGCTTTGCCCGGTCCTTGGAACTGGAAGAAGAACGCTTCGCCAAGCACTGGCATCCGCTGTTCTACCATGTCCGCCGCAGCCGTTATAACGCGTCGGTCAATCGCTATCATGAATTGTTCGGCGATGACCTGCTGCTCATGGATTTCCGGGAATTCGCCGAGCCGGTAACGTGCGCGACCAAGATCACCAACTTCCTCGGCCTCGACTTGCCGATCATGGCGTCGATGGAGCGGGAGAACGCGTCCTTCGTCTATCGCCGACCGGGTCTGGCCCGGATCGTCAAAAGCGATCTTGCCATCAAGCTCGGACGAGCGCTGGTGCCGAAACGGTTCCGCAAGTCGATGCGCGCGGGCCTCGACGCCCAGTTGGCGACGAGCTATGAACGCCAAGAGGCGGATGTGAGGCGCCTGCGGCTGGCGTTGGCCGATGACATCGGCGCCTGCCTCGCCAACCCCTTGATCCCGACGGATGGCTGGACCAGCACATTCCCCGAAAGGCAGCGGGCGGATCAAGACAAAGTGGCCGGATCGGGCCGGATTGCTCCTAGCGCAGGGTAGATTGAATTCACGTCGCTTCGCTCTTTTCTGTCCGGTGGCAGCAGGTGGGACACGTACCCATGTGCAGGACGGAGAGCGGGTAACGAAACACTATCGGCATCTGCGCCAGTCCTAATTTTTCTTCTTTTCAATATGTTAAGTGGCCGACGCGTCATAAGAAAAATTTCATTGTATTGGGTTTGAATTGAGAGTAATCGCAAAGAATGCTGAACCATTCGGTGATGCTAAAGCGCCTGCGCATTTCTTGGAAAAATCAAAATGAACAAGGTACTTGCGGAATTTGTGGGGACATTTTGGCTGGTGTTGGGAGGCTGCGGCAGCGCGGTCATATCAGCGGGTTTCCCGGACGTCGGGATCGGCCTGCTGGGGGTTTCCCTGGCATTCGGCTTGACCGTTCTGACCATGGCCTTTGCGGTTGGGCATATCAGCGGTGGCCACTTCAATCCGGCGGTTTCATTAGGGTTGCTGGTTGGTGGACGCTTTCCGGCCCGCGACCTGCCCGGCTATGTAATCGCGCAGGTGCTAGGCGCTATTGCGGCTGCCGCAGTATTGTATGTGGTCGCGGGAGGCGCCGCTGGCTTTGTGGTTGAAGGCGGATTTGCTGCGAATGGCTATGGCGAGCATTCGCCCGGCGGCTATAGCCTGACAGCCGCGCTGGTGATCGAAGTGGTGCTGACGGCGGGCTTTCTAATCGTCATTCTGGGAGCGACCGATGCGCGGGTTCCGGCGGGCTTCGCGCCGATCCCCATCGGCCTCGCGCTTACGCTAATCCACCTGATTAGCATTCCGGTCACCAATACGTCGGTAAATCCGGCGCGCAGCACCAGCCAGGCAATCTTTCAGGGCAGCTGGGCCTTGGATCAGCTTTGGCTGTTTTGGGTCGCGCCGCTGCTCGGCGCAATCATCGGTGCGGCGCTGTATCGTGTGATGTGCGCGCCGGTCCGTGCTGGTCTGGAAGGACCGACGGGCCAGGTTCCGGTAGCATAGGCCACACCCGGACGTTACACCGATTGGCAAACCCTCCGTTGGCTGTCTAAATATGACCACAGACAATCAACGGAGGAACTGCGATGAAATTCGGTTATTTTACCATGCCTTCCCATCCGCCGGAGCGGAGCCTGAAGGATGGCCACGAATTCGACCTGATGACCTTCCGCTGGCTGGACGAGTTGGGCTATGAAGAAATCTGGATCGGCGAGCATCACACCGCGCCGTGGGAACCGCATCCCAGCCCCGACTTGCTGATCGCCCAGTCCCTGAAAGAGACCAAGAACATCCGCATCGGCCCGGGCGGCTTTCTGCTGCCCTATCACCACCCGGCGGAACTGGCGAACCGCGTCGCCATGTTGGACCATCTCTCGGACGGGCGCCTGAATTTCGGCGTCGCCGCCAGCGGCCTGCCGAGCGACTGGCAATTGTTCAACGTCGACGGCATGAGCGGCGAGAACCGCGATATGACCCGCGAGGCGCTGGACATTATCCTGAAGATGTGGACCGAAGACCAATTCGACTACAAGGGCAAGTTTTGGCACGTGACCAAGGGGGAAGAGATGTTCGGCTTCCTCAGGCCGCACCTCAAGCCGCTGCAGGATCCACATCCGCCGATCGGCGTGGCGGGTCTCTCGAAGGGCTCCGACACGCTGAAAATGGCGGGCGAGCACGGCTTCATGCCCATGAGCCTAAACCTGAACCCCGCTTACGTGGGCAGCCACTGGGATTCGGTCGAGGAAGGCGCGCGCCGGTCCGGCCGCAAGCCCGACCGGGGCGAGTGGCGCATGGTGCGCGAGATCTTTGTCGCGGAAACGGACAAGGAAGCGTGGGAGCTTTCGGTAAACGGTCCCATGGGCCGGATGATGCGGGAATATTTCCTGCCGCTGCTCGGCAATTTCGGCTTCCTCGACTATCTGAAACACGATCCGGACGTGCCCGACAGCGACGTGACGCCGGAATATTGTGCCGAGCACAACTGGCTGGTCGGCTCGCCGGCGACGGTGGCAGAGAAGATCGAGAAGGTCTATGACGAGGTCGGTGGCTTCGGCCAGTTGTTGATATTTGGCTTCGACTATGCCGAAACGCCGGAGGTTTTGCGCAATTCGTTTGAATTGATCCGGAACGAGGTCGCGCCGAAGATCGCCCATCTGGACCCATCCAGCAAGGCGGTGGCGGCGGAATAGCCGCTGCCTCCTCCTTCACCTCGAGCCAATCGAAAGGTGCGCCGCTTGGCAGCGGGCCCTTCGATTGGCCGCTCGCACGGACGCTCAAGGTGAAGGAGTTCTCTCCTTATTTGCCAGCCTCTTTATCCGCATCCCACTGGTCCCAATGCAGCACCTCCTCCAGTGGCGGGCGTTTGGCGGGCTTGAAGTCCGTGCCGATGGTGTAGGCGACGGGCAGCAGCCCCACCTGCATGATGCCCTCCGGAATGCCGAGCAGCTTCGCCGCCTCTTCCTCGCGTGAGAGATGCAGCGTGGTCAGCACCGAGCCGAGCCCGCGGGCGCGCAAGGCCAGCTGAAAGCTCCAGACCGCGGGCATGATTGAGCCCATCAGCCCGGCCCACACTCGCCGCGGCGGGTCGGCGGGCAAATGATCGACGCGGACGCAGGGAATGACATGCACCGGCACATCCTGCAGGTGCTCGGCTAGGTACTGGGCGGAGGTGAACACCCGGCTGTCCTGGGCCTTGCCGTCCGCCGCCGACTGCTCCGCGCCGTCCTTCAGATAGTTGCCGGCGCCCTGCCGGTACAGGTCGGCAAGCTTCGCGCGCTTGGCCGCATCCGTCACCACGACCCAGCGCCAGCCCTGGCGGTTGCTGCCGGTCGGCGCCTGTAGCGTCAGTTCCAGACACTCCCGGATCACCTCCTCCGGCACCGGCTTTTCCAAATCCAGGCGCTTGCGTACGGCGCGGGTGGTGGAAAGCAGGGCATCGGTGACGGAAAGATCATAGACACTCATGGGGCTGTTCCTTTACGGGGTCAGGTGTAGCGTGTCACTTGCTGCGTACCATTGTCTCTGGATCACCGGGCGAGGGCTAGAGGCGGCGCAACGGATGGCGCAAGAATTCGGCCACGCTTCCGCAGGACACCGCCCGCCGGCATCGGCGCCCCGGCATCTTTGCGGTGCAATAATCATCACGCATATATAAAGATGACGGATGCACCAAAGCACCGGTTCTCGGGCGCTTTGCTGCCCCGCCAGATTGTTTGCAAGCGCGAAACTCAGGAGTGCTTTAAGATGAAACTGCAAAACAAGGTCGCCATCATCACGGGCGCCGCCAGCGGCATCGGTCTTCAGATCGCGCGGACCTATGCCGATGCCGGCGCCAAGGTCGCCATCGCGGATATCGACGGCGACGCCGCCGCAAAAACCGCCAACTCCCTAGGGCCGGATCATATGGGCGTGACGATGGATGTGACCAGCGAAGCCGCGGTCAATGCCGGGGTGAAGGCCGTCTGCGAGCGCTATGGCCGTATTGACGTGCTGATCTCCAACGCGGGCATCCAGATAGTGCACCCGATCGAGGAATTTCCCTTCAGCGACTGGAAGAAGCTGCTGGCAATCCATCTGGACGGGGCGTTCCTTGCGACGAAGGCGGTGCTGCCGACCATGTATGCGCAAGGTTCGGGCTCGGTGATCTACATGGGCTCGGTTCATTCCAAGGCCGCCTCCCCGCTCAAGTCCGCCTATGTCACGGCCAAGCACGGTCTCCTGGGCCTCTGCCGGGTAGTGGCCAAGGAAGGCGGCAAGAAAGGCGTGCGCGCCAACGTCATCTGCCCCGGCTTCGTCAGAACGCCGCTGGTCGAAAAACAGATCCCGGAACAGGCACGAGACCTGGGCATTTCCGAAGAGGAAGTGGTGAGCCGCGTGATGCTGGGCGAGACCGTGGACGGCGAATTCACCACCACGGATGATGTGGCCCAAGCCGCGCTGTTCCTGGCGGCATTCCCGACGAACGCCTTGACCGGCCAAAGCATCATTGTCAGCCATGGCTGGCACATGGAGTGATGCCCCCGCATGCCGGACGCGGCGGCCTTTTTCGGGCCTACCGCGCGGCCCGGCTCTGGGATAGGCTGGCTCTCAACAAAGCCAACAAAGCCTGACAGCCGAGAGGACATCGCCGGATGCGCGGACGCGAAGTATTCATGGAAAGCCTGCGGGCGCACGGGGTCGAGCGCATGTTCGGCAACCCCGGCACCACCGAAAGCCCGCTGATCGACCACCTGCCCGATTACCCGGACATCGACTATATCGTTGCCTTGCACGAAGGCATCGCGGTCGGTGCTGCTAACTTCTACGCCCAGGCCTCCGGCAAGACCGGCGTCGTCAGCCTGCACGTGGCGCCGGGGCTCGGCAACGGCATCGGCATGATGTTCAGCGCGCTCAAGACCGGCTCGCCCCTGGTGGTGACGGCGGGCCAGCAGGACACGCGCAGCCTGCTGCGCGCGCCGATCTTGAGCCATGACCTCGCCGCCATCGCCGCGCCCGTCACCAAGTGGAGCACCCAGGTCGAGCGTGCGGATGACATGGCAGATATTATGCGCCGCGCGTTCAAGATTGCGAACGACCCGCCCTATGGACCGGTATTCGTGGCTCTGCCCATTAACGTGATGGAGCAGGAGACGGAGAACCTGGCCGCCAATTCCGGCTCGCTTTACCGCGCGCCGCGGCCCAATGCCGAAGCTCTGGCCGAAGCCGCGGCCATGCTGAGCCGGGCGCAGTCGCCGGTGATCGTGGCTGGCGACGACATTGCCCGCGCCGGGGCCGGCGACGCGCTGCTGACGCTCGCCGAAAAGCTGGGCGCGCCGATCTGGGCGGAGGGCCTGCGCGCCCAGGCGGTCACCCCCAGCCGCCACCCCCTGATGCGGGGCGGCCTGCCCCTGGAGCATGCGGCCATCGCGTCCGCGCTGGGGGCGGCCGATTGCGTGCTGCTGCTGGGCGGCCCGTTCTTTGAGGAAGTTTGGTTTACTCCCGGCTCGCCCTTCCCGGCGGGCGCGCAGGTTATCCAGGTGGAGGAAGCCGCGGCCCAGCTTGCGAAGAACAACACGCTGAGCCTTGGCATGGTCGCCGGCATGAAGTCCGCGCTGGAGGAATTAGCCGCGGCCGTGAAGCCGGACACCTCCGCCGCGAAGGCCAGGGCGGGCGCCCTCGCCTCGCAGAAAGAACAGGAGCGCGAGGCCCAGCAGAGCCGCGTCAAGCGGGCGGCAGCGCGACGGCCCATGGCCATGTCCGTCATGATGGACACGCTCGCCAGCGCGGTGCCCGATGACACGATCTTTGCCGAAGAGGCCATCACCGCCAACCTGGACTTCGCCCGCAGCGTCAACATCGCGGGCACCGGCCATTATTTCTCGGGCCGGGGCGGCGGCATCGGCCAGGGGCTGGCGGGCGCCATCGGCGTTGCGGTCGGCAACCCTGGCAAGCGCACGGTCTGCGTTTCGGGCGACGGCTCGGCGATGTACTCGATCCAGGCGCTCTGGACGGCCGCGCACCACAAGCTGCCGATCACCTTTGTGATCCTCTGCAACCGGGAATACCGGGTGCTGAAACATAATATCGACGTCTACCGCGGCAAGTTCGGCGTCGAGAGCAACCGCGGCTACACCCACATGGACCTTGAGGGGCCGGACCTCGGCTTTCTCGACATCGCGAAAGGCATGGGCCTGACCGCCGAGCAGGTGACGGAGCCGGACGCCCTCGCCGACGCCCTGAAGCGAGCCCATGCGGCGGAAGGCCCGGTGCTGATCCAGGTGATGATCGAGGGCAAGGCGTAGCCAATTCGTCACACCATCGTGTGATTCTGCTCACGTGACGCGGCGCGCCGCAGCGCCTATTTCAGCCGGGTCATCCCATGCGGAGCCGCGCTCATGACCATTGCCGACCCGCCCGCCCGAACTGCGGATCTTAACGACGCGACCAGGGAGGGGGCGCAAGGACGTGCAACCCCGGCCGAGCCTAGCGGCCAGCACTTGGCCGACTTGCCGGACTGGCGCTATCTGCTGCGGGAATACTATGAACTCTACCGCGGGCTTTCTGCGGGCGGCAGTCCGGTTATCCGCGCCCATCAGCGGGCTGTGCGCATCGCCATCAATGGCGTGACAAAGTCAAACCCGCCGATCGCGAGCCTGCCTCCTACCGAACGGCCCGTGACCGCTCATCTGCGCCGGGCGCTAGACAATGGACGGCAGGAGCGGAACGCCGCCGTCGTCCGCGCCATTGCCGCGGTGCAGGGCAGTCTCAGTTGGCAGATCGGCTATGAACGGCCGCCGCACGGGCTGGAGCGCAAATATGCCTTTGCCGAGTTCGCTGGCCCCAGCGGCCCGGTCATCACCGACCGAGTCATTCTGGGCGTGGTGCTGTTCGCTCCCGGCTGCACCTATCCGGCCCACGCCCATAGAGGCATTTCCGAGAGCTACATCTGCCTTTCGGGTGCGGTATCGGAGAACCATCAGGGCGTCTATGGCCCCGGCTCTCTGATCTTCAATCCGCCGGGCCACACCCACCGGATCACCGTCTCCGACTGGGAGCCAGCGCTTCTCGCCTATGCCTGGTCCGGGCCGCCGGAGGAACTGGCCAACTACCGCATGGTGTTCAGCCGCAAGGGCAAGGCGGCCGCGCCCTAACCCACCGCTTGCACCCTTGTTCCCGAGCGGTCGCGCGCGGCCGCCCTCTTGCCATGCGCTCCCTCACAGGCGACACTGACGTCACAGGGTTAAGGGGTGGCGATGAGCGAGCGCGTCGAACAATTGCTCCAGGCAGCGAATGAGGCGAGCGCCCGCGTGCGCAACCTCTGGATCACCTTTCTGCTGTTCGGCACGTATCTGGCCATCGCCATCGGCAGCACCACGCACCGGCAGATGCTGCTGGAAAAGCCCATCGTCCTGCCGATCCTGGGGGCCGAACTGCCGCTGGTCAGTTTCTACCAGGTCGCGCCGCTGCTGTTCCTGGTTTTCCACTTCTACATGCTGGTGCAGCTCTACCTGCTGGCAAGCAAGCTGCGAGGCTTCGATGCGGCGCTGGTCTATCCGCCGGTGACAAAGGGCGCGCAGAAGGACTTGCGCCTGCGCGCCGACAACTTCCTGATCACGCAGATGCTGGTCGGGCGGCAGCGGGTTTGGCTGGTGCGCTTCTTCGTCTGGCTGGCGGCGGTGCTGACCATGGTGCTGGCGCCCGTGGTGCTGCTGCTCGCCTTCCAGATCCGAATCCTGCCCTATCACGACGTGACGACCACTTGGATCCAGCGCGGCTTTCTGATTGTGGATGTGGCCCTGGTCTGGCTGCTCTGGCCTGCCGTCGCAAGCCGGAGCGGGCGGTTCGGCGGCGTTGTGGCGGGCCTTTTCCTCGCGCCGCTCTCCGGTCTATGGCAGGTGGCCGGCAAGACCGCCAGCAGGGCCGCCGGGCATCTCAGCAAACGGGAATACCGGGCCTATGTCGCAAGCGCCTTTGAGGCTGGATTCTCGATCCAGAACCTCGTTAACCGGCTTATCTGGAATCTCGCGTCGGCCGCGTTCGTGATCGTCCTCAGCCTCGGCACGATCGGCTTCTCTCTGCTGGTCGCCACCATTCCGGCGGAGGAGATGGAGCGATGGCTGCTGAATCACCCGCTGGTCGAATTTAGGGACGGCAAGGAAGTAACGGAAGATTGGTGGATTGGATCACCGTATTTGGTAACAAGGTACCAGGAAGTCGATGAGATGTTTGGATCTAACCCACCACTTTCCGGGTTAGAACTGCTAGCTTCAAAGGCGCGCCGCCCCGAGAGGTTGCCGGTACCGCCGGACTTGAAATATACACGCTGGCGCACGGTGCCGGTAGCGAGCGAGCCGAACAAGGTCTGGTGGCCGACCGCCATCCTGTTCGAGGGCGAGCCGGACCAAGCCAGCAGCAAGGTCACCAGCCTCTTCTCCCGCAACCTGGTGCTGGTGGACGATATTGACCTTGTGACGCTCACCGACGAGGAACTGGAGACCGCCGACCGCACCTTGGTCCTCCGCGGCCGCGACCTCCGTTATGCCCGTTTCGACCGAGCCGACCTGCGCATGGCCGACCTGTTCGGCGCGAACCTGGCAGGAGCAGTGCTGGAATCGGTCCAGCTTGCGAAGGCAAAGTTTCAGCAGGCCAAAATGCAAGGGGCGAACCTCTTCCGGGCCGAGATGCAGGGGGTGGACCTCCGCAACGTCGAGATGCAGCGGGCGAACTTGAACCTGGCCGAGATGCAGGGGGCGGATCTTCGCGAGGCCCAGATGCAGGGGCGGACCTTCGCGAGGCCCAGATGCAGGGGGCGGACCTTCGCGAGGCCCAGATGCAGGGGGCGGACCTCCGCTACGCCGGGATGTTTCGTACTGTCGTATTAGCTGCGGACTTCATGAATGCCGATGGTCGCGGCTTGCAAACGATGGATCCCTTCGCAACAGACAATCCCGCCGTGAGAGCGGCAAACGCCACCGCAGAGGTGCGTGTCTGGCTGGACACGGTTCCGAAAGGCTCGCGCCGTGCGGCGGAAAAACGGCTCACTCCTCTCCGGGACGATATTCCTCGCGAGGGGGACTATCGTCCCGGAGAGGAGAAGGATCCCTGGCAGGATGCCCTCCATGCGCCGACGCTCGATTGGACCGCGCAGGCGGAGCAAGACTTAGGCAGCATTCTCGGCGAGCTCAGCTGCGAGCCACAAGATGCTCCGCACATAGCGCGCCGCTTGCTACGGCGGATGGGAGCGAACATTATTCACTACGGCTTCCGCTCTCACCAGCCTCGTTTCGCCGCGGCTTTGCTTGCTCCCGATTGTGCCGGAGCCAAGGGCCTCAACGGGGACGAGCGCACCGTTCTGCAGGCCATCGCCGACGGCAATCAATGAACTCGCCCGCTCCGACCATCCGCCCCGCCACCGACGCCGACTCCGGCCAGGTCGTTACCCTTATCGCCGCCTGCTGGGTGCAGTATCCCGGCAATGTTCTCGACATTCAGGGGGAGGAGCCGGGCCTTCGCGCAGTCGCGTCGCACTATGCGACCAAGGGAGGCAAGTTCTGGGTCGCTACCCTAAATTTCCCGGCGGGCGAGTGGGTCACCGGCTGCGTCGGCGTGGTGCCCATGCCCGCCAATCCCGAAGCCCAGGCCGAGTTCGTCCGCCTGTACGTCCACCCTCGCCTGCGCCGCCAGCGCCTTGCCCGCCGCCTCGCCGTCCTCGCCGAGATCGCCGAGACCCAGGCCAAGGAGTGGCAGGCCCACACCATCGATCTCTGGTCCGACACCCGCTTCCGAGAGGCGCACGCCTTCTACCAAGCCCTCGGCTACACCCCAACCGGCGAGACCCGCGACCTGCACGATCTCTCCCACTCAACCGAATATCACTTCATCAAGCGCCTCACGGCCTGACCTTATCTTTGCATAAATCGCAACGATAACGGATATTTACCCGCCATTATACCAGACACCTGCTAAGCTTATCTCCAGGTCAACGCAACAAACACCGACCGGAGAAACTATTCATGCCCCACTACAATTTTGCCCAAGAGCAAGCCCTCATGGCCCGCGGCCGCGGCCTTCAGGCCCAGGCCATCCGCCAGGGCTTTGCCGTCCTGTTCCGCCTGCCGGGCAGGCTTGCAAATGCAAGCAGCCAGCGCCTTGCCGCCGCCAATTCCAAGGATGATGGTCGCGAAGGCCATCGCACCGCCTAACAGCGGCAACCAAACACCTCTCCCAATCTGCACTCGGAGGCTGGCCTCTGGCGGCCGCCTCCTTTTGCTTTGCCCGCAGTCTATCAACCGCCTTTCGGCCCCGGCCCGTTCGCCCTATAGTGTCCGCAAATCGATGCGGGCCGCCAGGCCAAGCGCTGCGCCCGCCAACAGGAGACATCAGAATGCTTGAAGACCCCATCGTCATCGTCGGCATGGCCCGCACCCCCATGGGCTCGTTCCAGGGCGACCTGAAGGACGCGACCGGCCCCGAACTCGGCGCGACCGCCATGACCGGCGCGCTGGCCAGGGCCGGCGTGAAGCCCGAGGACGTGCAGGAAGTCATCATGGGCTGCGTGCTGCCCCACGGTCAGCGCCAGGGCCCGGCCCGTATCGCCGCGCACCTGGCCGGCATCCCGCGCGACGCGGGCGCCACCACCATCAACAAACTCTGCGGCTCGGGCATGAAGGCCACCATGCTGGCCCATGACCTGATCGCGGGCGGCAGCCAGGACGTGATGGTCGCGGGCGGCTTCGAGAGCATGACCAACATTCCTTACATGGTACCCAAGGCGCGCGAAGGCATGCGCATGGGCCACGGTCAGTTCCAGGACGCCATGTTCTGGGACGGGCTGGAGGACGCCTATCAGCCGGGCAAGCTGATGGGCCATTTTGCCGAGAACACCGCCCAGCACTTCCAGTTCACGCGCGAGGCGCAGGACGAATACGCTATCCGCTCGCTGCAACGCGCGAAGAAGGCGAATGAGGATGGCACGTTTGGCGGCGAGATGGTGTCTCACACCGTCAAGACCCGCCGCGGCGATCAGGAGGTCATTGCCGACGAGCAGCCGTTTACCGCCGACCTGGACAAGATCCCGACCCTGCGCCCCGCCTTTGCCAAGGATGGAACGGTGACACCGGCCAACTCCTCCTCCATCAGCGACGGCGCGGCGGCGCTGGTGCTAATGCGGCGCTCCGAGGCGGAGAAGCGCGGCCTGACCGTTCTGGCCACGATCGTCGGCCACACCAGCCACGCGCAAGACCCGGAATGGTTCACCACCGCCCCGGTCGGCGCCATGCAAAAGCTGTTCGACAAAACCGGCTGGGACAAGAACGAGGTCGGCCTCTACGAGATCAACGAGGCTTTCGCCGTGGTGCCCATGGCGGCCATGCGCGAGTTCGACCTGCCGGCGGACAAGGTAAATGTCCACGGCGGCGCCTGCGCCCTCGGCCACCCGGTCGGCGCATCCGGCGCGCGCATCATCGCGACTCTGATCAACGCCATGCACAAATACGACGTGCAAAAGGGCATTGCCGGCATCTGCATCGGCGGCGGCGAAGCCACGGCGATTGCGCTGGAAAAAGCGGCTTAACGCTATCTCGCTCTCGCAAGAGCTACCCTCGAACAGGACGCTCCCCGGAATGGCGTCAGCCATATCCGGGGCCTCCTTCTGTGCGCAGCCCAAGCGGGAAGCAAGACAAAGACCGTCGATGCGTTCGTCAGCGCCGCGTTTGGCAGGCAACGGTCGTCCCACGAACGGCTGGCCGGGGCAGTGGAGGACCGTGCGTTGCCCCGGCGCGTCTGCGGGTTCTCGCGCACCGGGGCGACGCCCGAGCGCACCGCACTGATAGGTTTCCGCCGGGAACGTGTCGCTGTTCGACCGGGTGACGGAGCAATCGCGGGCCATACGCCCGGACAGCGCGCCCGGCCACGGACGGGGACGTTACCCGGTGCTGCGCGGCGTCACCGCCGGCGTGACGGACATGTTCCTCCGCCGCTTCGCCGCGATATCCCCGCCAACCTCATACTCGTCACGCTGCGTGAGCTAGCAATCGCTTCGCCAGGTTAATTGCATCGCCGGGCATCCCTCTTAGCGGCGTTTCGCGGAACAGCACACGCGTCGAGCCGATCGGGAAAATTTCTTTTTTCGGGAACAACCACATCCTGGCATCGTTGATCGAAAGGAGGGCATTTCCATGGTTCAGTTGTCCCGTCGCGGGTTTCTACAATCCGCCGCATCCCTCGCCGTCGCAATTGAAGTGATCCCGCTCAACAGGGCGCTGGCCGATCTCCAATCGGCGCCGCAGCATCAGCCGCCGAATTGGATACACGACGGGAAGATCAAATTCCGGCAGGACGGCATCCCCAAGGTCACCGGCGACAAGGTCTTTGCCATCGACATCCGCGCCCGCGACATGCCCGGCTGGCCGGACCAGCAGTCCCATGCGCTGCTGCTGCGGGCCGGCCGCACCGACCGCCGCTTCCAAGGGGTCAACAATGCCCTTTTGCCCGCGGAGTTGCGTCCGGATGTGCTGGTGACCGATGCTGAGGTCCAGCGCGATGGCGTGAGCATGACCGAGGAGGATTTCTATGGCCGCCTGCTACTGCCGCCGGGCGAGGCCGCGCGCTATCTGGGCCAGCCGGTAGCGCTGCTGATCTACCACGACTATCCGCGATTCCGCCGGGCCCGACGCCTGTTGCAGTTCAATCCTGAAGCCCTGACCTATGGCGAGTCGGTGGAGCAGCCGAAGCTCGCGCCCTATGGCGGCGCGCGCTATGTCCGCATCGGCGGCGAAACGCCCGACGCCCCCGACCTTTTTTCACCGCTGGCCAACACCATCGTTTTTGCGAGTTTCGACGAGGGCGACTCGCCCTGGCCGCAGGCCGACCCAGAGGGCGATGCGGGCGCGCGGGCCATGGCTCATGCCTCGGCATTGCGCGACGAACTGGCAAACCCGCCCGCGGGTTGGACCGTCTACCGGGGGCAATATCGCTCGCAGTATGTCGATCCGGCCGCGCTGGAGCCAGACAACGGCAATGCGTGGTATGAGCGGGCCAACGGCCGGCTGCATGTGGTGGTCGGGACCCAATCGCCGTTCACCAACGCCGACCACATCACGAAAATGGTGCAGCGCAGCCGCTTCACCCTCTCCGAACTCCGGCTGCATCCGGGCTATACCGTGGGCTACGGGCAGAAGGAGCACCATGTGCTGCCCTACTATGTCGCCATGGCCGGGCTCTATGGCGAGGGCCGGCCGGTGCGTCTGGCGCTGGACCGGTATTCGCATTTCCAGGGCGCGCTCAAGCGGCACCCGATCGACACCCGAATGACGCTGGCAGTGGATCGCGAGACGGGGCTTTTCCAGTCGCTGGCCGCCGACCTGCGCGCCAACGGCGGCGGGGTCAAGAATTTCAGCCCCTCGGTCGGTCAGGTCGCGGCCACGGCCCTGCAGGGCATCCATTATTTCCCGAAAAGCGACCTGACCGTTCAGGTTGATGCGACGCGCGCGCCGGCCGCCGGATCGATGCGCTGCTATGGCACGCTGCAATCCATGGTGGCGTTCGAACTGCTGGTCGACGAGGTGGCGAGCGATCTGGGCATCGATCCGATTGAGTTGCGGCGGCGCAACCTGCTGCGGAGCGGCATGAAGAACACCCAGGGCGCCATCCCCGCCGGCACGATGCGGGCGGGTGAATTGCTGGACGCCGCCGAAGCCGATCCGCTGTGGACCCGGCGCGTCGCGCGAAAGGCGCAGTTCGAGCGCGACAATCCCGGCTATCGCTACGGCGTGGGCGTGTCCTGCGTGCACAAGGACTACGGCACGGGGGCGGAGGCGGCGCTGGTCCAGCTCGAAGTCACGCCGGAGGGCGAGCTGCACATGCGCCATGTGGCGTCCGAAATCGGCTGCGGCTCGACCACCTCGCAAATGCTGATGACCAAGCGGCACCTTGGCCGCTATACCGACCGCGTCGATTTCGCCGTCACGGACTGGCCCAGCCTGCCGCTGCACAGCAACAACGAACCCTATACCATGTCGCAGCAGGATCAGGACCGGCGTGCGCAGGATCCGCATTGGGTGCCGCGCATTACCTCGCCGCGCAGCGCGTCCAACTCGGCCTATTATTTCAGCCACGCGACCACCGAGGCCGCGCGCCTGCTGTTCGAATTGGGGCTGTGGCGGGCGGCGCTCAGCTTCTGGCAGGAAGGCATCGGCGGCGGCCAGGCTGCGCCGCTGGCGCTCCGCCGCGATCAGGCCGAATGGCGCGACGGACATCTGGTGGCCAGCGCCTTACAGCCGCTGCCCTTTGCCGATCTGGCCCGCCGCGCGCATGAGCGGGGGTTTGTCACCGGCGTGACCGTCCACACCTTCAACCGCTGGGCCTGGGCCAATGCCGAATTCGCGGTGGACGACACGCGCATCTCGGCCGCGATCGACGCGCTGTCCGTGAAATGGGGCGAAGGGGCGGACGCCGAGAAAAAGGCCCGCATGAACGATGGTGGCTATGCGTTTCAGCCGCGAAAAAAGGTGAAATATCCGCCGATCCAGCGCAACAACGCTTCGGTTGTCTATTATGCGCCGGTGGCGACGATGGTGGAACTGTCGGTCAATACCGGCTCGGGCGAGGTGCAGATCCTGTCGCACAAGTCCTGGATGGAATGCGGCAACATGATCGTGCCGGAACTGGTCTCGGGGCAGTTGCAGGGCGGCATCGCCATGGGCATCGGCCACGCACTGTATGAGGAATTGCCGCTGTACGAGGACGGGCCGGGCAACGGCACCTGGAACTTTAACCGCTATCGTCTGCCGCGCGCCCGCGATGTGGCCGTCTGGTCGCAGGCGGGCGAGGTGATTGCGCCGCTTTCGGCCACCGACCCGCCCAAGGGCATCGCCGAGGTGGTGATGATCCCGGTGGTCTCGGCCATCTGCAACGCGGTGCATGATGCGACGGGACACCGATTCCGCGAAACGCCGCTGACGCCCGAACGGATAAGGGAGGTGCTGTCATGAGCGATCGCACGCTGTCCGTCACCATGCGGATCAACGGGCAAGAGGTCGGCCCGACCGAGGTGCCCGAGGACCTGATGCTGCTGGAATATCTGCAGGAATATCTGAACCTGACCGGCACCCGCTATGGCTGCGGGCAGGGCGTCTGCCATGCCTGCGCGGTGATCCACGATGCCCCAGGCGGTCCTGAGGTCGTGCCCGCGTGCATTACCGGCGTCGCCTGGGCCGACGGGCGCAGCTTTCGCACCGTCGAGGGACACGCGACACGCGATGCGGATGGAACGGTGACGGCTCTTTCGCCTATTCAGCAGGCGTTTCTGGATCACTTTTCGTTCCAGTGCAGCTATTGCACCCCCGGGTTCGTTGCCGCGGCCACCGTGCTGGTCGAACGGCTGCAATCCGCGCCGGTGCCGCGCGGCGATGTCGAGGCGGTCGTGCTGGACGCGCTGAATGACAATATCTGCCGCTGCACCGGTTACGTGCGCTACCTCGACGCCACCAAGGCGGTGATCCTGGCCACGCCCGGCCTGACGACGGAGCAGAGCGCCACCGGCGAAGCCCCGGCATGAGGCGTGCGCTTCTCATTCTCGGCGGCCTGCTGGTCGTCCTCGTCGTTGCGGTTGTCGTTGTTTACGTCGCCTTCACCGGTCCCGGCGACATTCCACCTGCCAGCCGCGACCTGGCGAACCTGTCCCCGGATGAGCACGCGCGGCTGGTGCGCGCCGGAGAATACGTGGCGCAGACGGGCGACTGCGTCGCCTGCCACAAATCGCCGGACGGCCTGTCGCTGGCGGGTGGCCTGCCGATGGAGACGCCGTTCGGCACGCTCTACGGCACCAACATCACGCCCGCGCAGGAACACGGCATCGCCGCCTACAGCGCCGACGATCTCTATCGCGTGATGGCCTATGGCATCGCCCCCGGCGGCAGGCATCTTTACCCGGCCATGCCCTATACCTCGTATCATGCGATCTCGCGCGGCGATGTCGATGCGCTTTGGGTCTGGCTGATGACGCAGGAGCCGGTAGAGCGGCCAAACCGGCCGGCGGAGCTGGCATTCCCCTTCAACCTCCGCCCGGCTCTGGCGTTCTGGAACCTGCTCTATCGCCCCGATCAGCCAGAGGGCCAGCCGGTACAGGGCCTGACCGAGATGGCCGATACGGGCGACCCCATTTCGCGCGGCCGCTATCTGGTCGAGGTGCTGGGTCATTGCAGCGAATGCCATACGCCACGCAATTTTGCCTATGCCAGAAAGCGCGACGAGCACCTGCAGGGCATGGTGATCGAGAACGCGCTGGCCCCCGATATCACGCCAGAGGGGTTGGCCCGGCGCGGCTGGAACGCACCCGATCTGGAACAATTTCTTGCGACGGGGCTGTCGCCGCAGGGAGTGATGACCTTCCGCATGTTCCCGGTTCTCAGCCATTCGACGAAATACATGACACCGCCGGATATCGAGGCCGTTGCCGCCTACCTGACCCAAGACGCCCCCGAGCCATCGCCGCCCGCGCCGCGGCCTGAAACGATTGCGGACAATCCCGAAGGCCATCGCCTGTATCTCGGCCTCTGTGCCGGGTGCCACGGCGCCGATGGCGAGGGGCAGCCCTATGGCTCGGTGCCGATGCGCACCAATACGACGCCGATGTTCGGCGACCCGCTCAACCTGGTGCGGATCATCCGCGAGGGCATCCCGGCCCGGCATCTGAGCGGTTATCAGCGGATGCAGGCAATGCCGCCGTTTGCCGACCGACTGAACGCGGAGGAGCTTACGGCGCTGGTCAACTATCTGGGGCAGCGATGGGGCGGGCATGACCAGGCGCTGTCCGCGGACAAGGTGACGGAGACACCGGGCGGGGTCGCCGAGCGATAAACATCGCGCTGGCATGGCGCGAAGCGAGAATGGGGAGGTTGATGAAAGCAACGGCACGGGAAGGTGATGACGCTTACTCACGCCTCGGCGCAAAGGCGACGATCCGCGGGGTGACGCTGCTCGCGCTTTCGGCTCTGGCGGCCTGCGGCGGGCGGCAATCGGTGCTGGCGCCCGCCGGAATGGATGCGCGGGTACTGGGCGACCTGTTCGCCGTGATGCTGGCCGGGGCGGTGGTGCTCTGGCTGGCGGTGAACGGGCTGTTCTTCTACGTGACCCATATCAACCGCGCTGCCCTGTCGAAACGCCTTGCCAATGCCCTGATCATCGGCGGCGGCGTGCTGTTGCCCTCGGTCGTGCTGGCCGGGCTGCTGGGATACGGGCTGTCGATGATGCCAGACCAGCGCGCGCCGGGCGACGGGCTGACCTTGCGGGTCAGCGGCGAGCAATGGTGGTGGCGGGTGGAATACTGGCCGAAAGACGCCGACGCGCCGATCGTTTCCGCCAACGAGATCCGTCTGCCGGTCGGCCAGCGCTCGGATATCGTGCTGGATTCGGCCCGTGTGATCCATTCCTTCTGGATTCCCGCGCTGGGCGGCAAGATGGACATGTTTCCGGGCCGCAAAACCCGCCTGTCGCTGCATCCCGAAAAGCCCGGCCACTATCGCGGCCAATGTGCCGAGTTCTGCGGCACCAGCCATGCGCTGATGGCGTTCGAGGCGGTGGCGATGCCGCCCGACGAGTTCGACGCATGGCTGCGACAGCAGGCCGATGCCGCAGCCGCCCCCGCGTCGCCTGCCGCACGGCGCGGCGCGCGCATCTTCGCGCGCGAAGGTTGCGGCGCCTGCCACACCGTCCGCGGCACCTCGGCCCGAGGAGCGGTCGGGCCGGACCTGACGCATGTCGGCGGGCGCCTGTCGCTCGGGGCCGGAACGCTGGACACCCGGCTGGCGGATTTCGAAAACTGGATCGCCCACACCGGAGCAATCAAGCCCGCGGTTGAAATGCCGGCCTATGACCACCTGGCTGCCGGCGACCGCACCGATCTGGCGCATTACCTGAAGGGGCTGAAATGAGCGAGTGCCGCGATACGGCTCCCGAAGGCCCCTATCCGCCGACCGCGGCGATGCTGGCCGAACCGGTGCCGAAAGAAGTGCAGGAGCGGCAGGTGCGGGAGTTGCGCGCCGCCTGGGCGCCGCCCAAGGGCTGGCGCTATCCCACCGCCGTCAACAACAGCGAAGTCGGCCTGTGGTACGCGTTGACCGCCTTCGGCTTTATGCTGCTGGCGGGCGTGCTGGCACTGCTGATGCGCCTGCAACTGGCAGTGCCCGAAAATGACCTGATCCCGGCGGATCGCTTTAACCAATTCTTCACCATGCACGGCTCCGCGATGATGTTCCTCTTCGCGGTGCCGATGTTCGAAGCCATCGCGATCCTGATCCTGCCCGCCTTTCTCGGCGGGCGCGACATGCCGTTTCCGCGTCTGTCGGCCTTTGGCTTCTGGTGTTTCGTGATCGGCGGTGTCTTCGTCATGGGCTCGCTGCTGTTCGATGCGAGCCCGACCGCGGGCTGGTTCATGTACCCGCCCCTGGCCACGCAGGACGAGGGGCCGGGTTCGGACATCTGGCTGCTGGGCCTCAGCTTCATCGAGGTCGCCTCAATCGCGGCCGCGGTGGAACTGATCGTCGGGACACTGAAATGCCGTCCGCCCGGCATGCGCGTCAACATCATGCCGCTTTATGCGTGGTATGTGCTGGTGGTTGGCGGCATGATCCTGTTCGCCTTTCCGCCGCTGATCGCCGGCGATTTCCTGTTCGAACTGGAACGCAGTTTCGACTGGCCTTTCTTCGACCCGACCCGCGGCGGCGATCCGATGCTCTGGCAGCACCTGTTCTGGATCTTCGGCCACCCCGAGGTCTATATCGTGTTTCTGCCCTCGATCGCCATTGCGGCGATGGTGGTGCCCACCGTCGCGCAGCGCCCCATCGTCGGCTATTCCTGGATCGTGTTGAGCGCGGTCGGCACCGGCTTTCTGTCGTTCGGCCTGTGGGTGCATCACATGTTCACCACCGGGCTGCCCAACATCTCGCTCGGGTTCTTTTCGGCGGCCTCCGAGGCAGTGGTGATCCCGACCGGCATCCAGTTGCTCGCCTTCGCCGCGACGCTGATCGCGGGCCGCGTGAAAATGAGCCTGCCGATGCTGTGGATCGCGGGGGCGCTGGCGATCTTTACGGCCGGCGGACTGACCGGGGTGATGGTGGGCATCGCGCCGTTCGACTGGCAGGTGCATGATACTTATTTCATCGTGGCGCATCTGCATTACACGCTGTTCGGCGGCATGGTCTTTCCGGTGATTGGCGGCGTCTATTACTTCTATCCCTTCATCCGCAAGAAGATGCTGTCCGAGCGGCTGGGCCGGTGGGCTTTCTGGCTGATTTTCACCGGGTTCAACGTAACCTTCCTGCCGATGCACCTGACGGGCCTTCTGGGCATGCCGCGTCGGGTCTTCACCTATCCGGCCGACATGGGCTGGGATTGGCTGAACCTGATCTCGACCATCGGCGCCTTCGTGATTGCGGCGGGATTCGCGGTCTTCGTCTGGGATCTGCTGCGCCCCAAGCGCGGCCAACCGCCGATACCGCGCAACCCTTGGAACGCGGGCACGCTGGAATGGGCGCATGACGTGCCCGAGGAATACTGGGGGTCGCGCTCCATCCCGCATATTACGACGCGCTACCCGCTCTGGGATGACGAGGGGCTGGTGGCGCGCATGGACTCCGGCCGCTATTACTTGGCCGACAGTCCGCATGGCCAGCGCGAAACCATCGTGACCAGCGTGATCGACGCCAGCCCGGAACTGGCCCAGCCCGTCACCGGACCGACCTGGATCACCCTCTGGGCGGCGGCGTTCACCGGCGGCGCGTTCATCTTTCCGACATTCCACATGTACCCGCCTGCCATCGTCTGCGCGGCTTTCGCGACAGTGTGCATCCTCTACTGGCTCTGGACCGACACCGCCCGTCCGCCCCGGCACGAGATGCGCGAGGCCGGGCTGGGCCTCAGCCTGCCGACCTATGCTTCCGGGCCCAAGGCGGTGGGCTGGTGGGCGATGTGGATCACCATGCTGGGCGATGCGACCGCCTTCGCCAGCATCGCGTTCGGGTTCTTCTTCTACTGGACCGCCGGTGCCGACTTCCCGCCCGATGGCGCGCAACATGCCGCAGCCGGCTGGGTGGCGCTGGCGGTGTTGGCGCTGGTGGCGTCCTGGGTGCTGACGCTGGGGGCGCGCGAATGGAACCGGGCCGGGCGTGTCGCCCCGGCGCGTGCCGCGCTGATCGCCGCGCCGCTGTTGGCGGCTTGCGGCGCGGGCGCGCTGATCCTGTCGGTGCTGGGATTGGAGCCGGCCGCGCATGTCTATCCGGCGGTAATCTGGGCGCTGATGGTCTGGATCGTGGTGCACGGGCTGGTCGGCGTGATTATGCAGCTGTATTGCCTTGCAGGCAGCTTCGCGGAGAAGCTGACGCCGCGCCATGACGCCGATCTCTGGAACGTGACGCTCTATTGGCACTTCTTCTGCGCAATGGTGCTGGTCACGGGCGCGATCATCGGCCTAGCCCCGAGGGTGCTGTAATGGCCGAGCGCAAACCCACCGCCGACGAGGAACGCCGCGAGTTCCATGAGGAGCACGAGAGCCTCTGGCGCATCACGCTGGCACCTGCCACCTGGGCCGGGCACTTCGTCATCAGCTACGCCGCCGCCGCCGTGGTTTGCGCCAAGACGCCCGGCATGGTCGATCTCTTACGCCTTGGCATCGGCGCGCTGACGCTATTGGCGCTGGGGCTGATACTCTGGCTGGGCTGGCGCGCATGGGTGCAATGGGATGTATTCAACACAGGCGACTATCACAATTCGCTGAGCGAGGCCGAGGACCGCCACCAGTTCCTCGGCCATGCGGCCGTGCTGCTGGCGCTGGTGTCGGCCATCGGCGTGATTTACGTCTCGCTGCCCGCCCTGTTCTTCGGGAGCTGCCAATGAGGGCCGGGACTTTCCTCGCCGCGCTGGCCGTGGCCGCTCTTATCTGGGCCGCACCGTTGGCTGACTGGCTGGGGGCTGACTTCGCGGGCCATATGCTGCGCCACATGGCGCTGGTCGCGGTGATCGCGCCGCTTCTGGTGATCGGCGCGCCGCGCCTGGCCGACCGGCTGGCGATCTCGCCGCTGCTGGCGGCGGTGGTCGAGTTCGCGGTGGTCTGGGCATGGCATCTGCCAGGGGCGCATGGGCTGGCGTTTCTGTCGGGGGTTGGATTTTTCGCCGAACAGGCCAGTTTCCTGCTGGCGGGTCTGCTGGTCTGGGCCGGCTGTCTGCGTGCGCCGCAACCACTGGCGGGGGCGGGCGGAATGCTGCTGACCTCAATGCACATGACGTTGCTGGGGGCGCTGCTGGTGCTGGCGCCGCGTGATCTCTACGCTGCGGTCTGCGGCACCGCACAGGACCTGACGGGGCAGCAATTGGGCGGCATCCTGATGCTGGCGATCGGCACGCCGATATACTTGGTCGCGGGGCTGATATTGACGGCGCGGGTGCTGAAGCCGTCGCAGGTGTCGCCATGAGGCGCGTCCTGCAAACTCTCGTTGTCCTCGCAGTGTTGGGTGCGCTGGCGGGAGGCGCGGTGGTAGGACTTGGCCTTTACAACGTCTCGGCGCGCGATGGACATCTGCCCGGTGTCTCGTGGGTTCTGCATACCGCCTTCCGCACCTCGGTGCGGCTGCGCGCGCCGTACCCCTCGCAGGTGCCGCCCCTCGACGATCCGGCGCTGATCGAACTGGGCGCGCGCCATTACGACAGCGCCTGCCGCCCCTGCCATGTTGCGCCGGGGCAGCAGCCGACTGCGACCATGGCGGCGATGGTTCCCGCTCCGCCGCCGATCGAAACGGCGGTCGAGGGCTGGCAACCGCATGATCTGCACTGGATCGTCGCCAACGGCGTCAAGATGACCGGCATGCCCGCCTGGCCCGCCTCGCGCGACGACGATGTTTGGCCGGTGGTCGCGTTTATGGTGGCGGTGCAGCAGGGGATGGACGATGCGCAATATTCGGCGCTTACACGTCCGCCACCGGTCGAAGGCCCTCGTGCCTACTGCCTCGGCTGCCACGGACAGGGGGGAAGCGAGCATGTGCCGAGGCTCGACATACAGAGCGCCGCCTATTTGAAGATGGCGCTGCGCTCCTTTCAGGAGGGCGCGCGCGCCAGCGGAATCATGGCGCATGCGGTCAGCGAAATGCCCGACCAGACGCTCGACGGTCTGGCCGAGTGGTTCGCTGCTCAAACGCCCGACGGTGTGGGCGAAGAAAAGGCCCCGCCGGATCTGGTGGCACGCGGCCGTACCTTGGCCGGGGCGGCGACGGGCGATCCGGACGTACCCGCCTGCCGCGCCTGCCACGGCCCCGACGCGACCGAGGCATCGGACCTGTTCCCCTCGCTTGCCGGCCTGCCCGTGCCCTATCTACGTGCCCAACTGGACTTATGGCGGGCCGGCGCGCGCGGCGGCGGGTCGCGCGCCGCGCTGATGCGGAAGGCAGCGCAGGATCTGGACGATGATGCCATCGCGGCACTGGCTGCCTATTACGCGGCGCTGCCGCCGGCCAAGCGCGACCGACACGGGCCGTGACGGTGCAATGGCGCCGAACTCGCTTTTTGACGATCGGCTGCGCCGGACGTGCTCTCGACTGCGACGACGTCGCCGAGCCCATAGGCTCAGGGCGGGGCAGCCGTAAAGCGGAGGCGAATTGGCTCTCCGGCCTCGAATGGTCATGGCGGGGCATCCGGCCGACGGCATCGGCGCGATTCGCCGGGTCCGGCAGACCGAGGTGTGACACCCGGACCTACAGATGGCCTTATGCCGGGTTCTCCCGAGATCATCAACCGGCCGAGGCCGATCGGCGTCCCGGCAACGTGATTTTTATGCTTTTCTGCGGCTCTGGCTCGACAATCGTTGGAGGTTTCAGGCGAGGTTTCGAGACCGATCAGGATGAGTCGGATGGGGAGCGGGCGCAGACAGCGTGACCATCGCCAGTTGCCTGGCAATACCGGCGGCGGGCCGATCACGCGTTCATGCCAACCAATTGAAAAGCCCTGATTAGTGCGATGGCCCTCCGTCAAGATTACGGTCTCTTCGGCGAACGGTAAATATCCGCTTGTAATGCCCTTAAAGCGATGTATATCCGCAGCCAACGTACTGAGCAGGCGACAGTATCGACGATGGGCGCGCGACGGCCGCCGGTACGGTTGGAAAGTTACCTCCGAAATGATGGACCCTTCGGCTCTGGAGACAGAGCCTCCCCAACGTGGGAAATTCTCTCCACCATCCGATTCGACTCCTGCTTCTCCATCGCTCTCCGTCAGTCTAAGACGCACCCCTGCCCCCTCAAAACCGCCGCCGCGCTGCGGAATGCGATTTCCGGTCAATCCGGCCACCGACGCTTTCCGCAAACAGTTTTTCTCCGATTCGACCAAGACCGAATGGAACGATTGGCGCTGGCAACTCCGCGCCCGCATCCGGTCGGCCGAGCGGCTGGCGGAAGTGTTCCATCTGTCCGAAGATGAACGCACGGCGGTTGGCCAGATGAAGGGCGGACTGCCGGTCGGTATCACGCCCTACTACGCCAGCCTGATGGATCGGGACAATCCAATGGATGCGTTGCGCCGGACCCACATTCCGGTCGGCCAGGAACTGTTAAAAATGCCCGGCGAGGCGGACGACCCGCTGGGCGAGGATCACGACGCGGCGGTGCCGGGCCTCGTGCATCGCTATCCCGACCGTGTTTTGTTCCTCGCCACGGGCACCTGCTCCACCTACTGCCGCTACTGCACGCGCTCGCGCATGGTGGGCGATGTGGGCGGCGAGTATTCGTTTTCCCGCACGCAATGGGACCAGGCGCTCGCCTACATCGAGGCGCATCCGGAGATCCGGGACGTGCTGCTGTCGGGCGGCGACCCGCTGACCATTGCCGACGACAAGCTCGACTATCTGCTGACCCGTCTGCGGGCGATCAAACATGTGGAGTTCATCCGCCTCGGCACCAAAGTGCCGACCGTGCTGCCGATGCGCATCACCAAGGCGCTGACCAAGATGCTGCGCAAGCATCACCCGCTTTGGATGTCCATTCATGCCACGCACCCGGTCGAACTGACGCCGGAGGTGACAGAGGCCTATGCCCGGTTGGCCGATGCGGGCATCCCGCTCGGCGGGCAGACCGTGCTGCTGTCGGGCATCAACGATAATCTGGAGACCATGCGCAGCCTGATGCATGGCCTGCTGAAGCGGCGGGTGAAGCCCTATTACCTTTATCAATGCGATCCGATTTCTGGCTCGGCCCATTTCCGCACGCCGGTTTCCAAGGGCATCGAGATTATCGAGGGGTTGCGCGGCCACACCACGGGGTATGCCGTACCCAGCTTTGTCGTCGACGCGCCGGGCGGTGGCGGCAAGATACCGCTGTTGCCGGAATATGTCGTCGGCCGCGACGGCGATGACTTGCTGCTGCGCAACTTCGAAGGCAATACCTACCGCTATCCGGACCCCGGCAGCCGCTATGGCGCTGACCGGAACGCCGGCCGCAGGGAAGGCTGACACCATGCGCATCGGCCTGACCTATGATCTGCGCGACGACTACCGCGACCGCGGCCTGAGCGACGAACAATTGGCGGAATTCGACTCCCAGGAAACGATCGCCGAGATCGAGGGCGCGCTGTCCCGGCTCGGCCATCAGGTGGAGCGTGTCGGCCATGTGCGGGCGCTGGCGGCAGCCTTGATAGCGGGCAAGCGCTGGGATCTGGTATTCAACATCTGCGAGGGCCTCTACGGGCGCTCCCGCGAGGCCCAGGTGCCGGCGCTGCTGGAGGCATTCGAACAGCCCTATACATTCGCCGACCCGTTGACCCAGGCGGTGACGCTGGACAAGGCGGTAGCGAAGCGGCTGGTGCGCGATGCCGGCCTGCCGACCGCGCCGTTTCGCCGTGCTGGAGACCGCAGGCGATGCCGCAACGTGCGGCCTGATCTTTCCGGTCTTCGTCAAGCCGTTGGCGGAAGGCACGGGCAAGGGCTGCGAGCGGGCCTCCAAGGTATATGGCCATGCTGCTCTGGCCGAGGCGGCGCGGAATATTCGCGCGCGTTTCGGGCAACCGGCGTTGGCCGAAGCCTTTCTGCCGGGGCGCGAGTTCACCATCGGCATAGTCGGAGAGGGCAGCAGTGCCCGCGTGATCGGCGTCATGGAGATTTCGCTGGTGGAGGCAGCGGACGACGCGATCTATTCCTTCGAGTCGAAGGAACTCTGTGAAAGCCGGGTGATCTACATGCTTGCCCATGATGCGGAAGCGCAGGCGGCCGGGGCCAGTGCGCTCAGAAGCCTACCGGCTGCTGGGCTGCCGGGATGCGGCGCGGCTGGATTTCCGCAGCGACGCGGCCGGGGTTCCGCACTTCCTGGAGGCAAACACGGTAGCCGGGCTGCATCCAACGCCATTCCGATCTGCCGATGCTGGCCGAGAAAGCCGGCATGCCCTTCGATGCTCTCATTGATGCGATTGTCCGGGCGGCGGCGGCCCGGCGGAGCATCGGCGCTGGCGGCAAGGGCAGCCTGATGTTGACAGGACTTTTCATCCCGGTCGTTCATGGCGCTATTGCCGGACGGCTGGATGAAGCCGACACGGAACTGGCGGCGGCAGCCGTTGCCGCCGCACTCCGTCGTACTGGATGCGCGGACGGAGATCGTGCGCACGGATGCGGGGCTTGCGCCGCTGGAGGCGCTGACCGGGCAAAAGCCGGCGTGCGTATTTAATTTGATCGAGGCCCTGGACGGCCGCTGCGATCTGGCCCAGGCAGCCTTGGACCGGCTGGAACGGCTGGGGCTGACCTTTACGGGCGCGGATGCCGCTTCCTACCGGCTCAGCGGTGACAAGCTGGCGGCGAAGGCAGCCTTGCGCGCAGCCGGCCTGCCAACCCCCGATTGGTCTTTGGACGGCAGCGGCTTCGCAGCGGATGCAACCGTCATCGTAAAGTCGGTCAGCGAGCACGCCTCGCTCGGCATCGATGCCGGTTCTGTCGTGCCGGCTGCTCAGGCCGCGGCCCAGATCACGGCGCGGGAAGCGCGCTTCGGCGGCCGCTTCTTTGCCGAAGTCTTTGTGGAGGGGCGAGAGTTCAATTTGTCCATTCTGGATGGTGCGGTGCTACCGCCTGCGGAGATTGTGTTTTGGGGCTACGCCGAGGGCAAGCCGCACATTGTTGATTGGGAGGCAAAATGGATAGAGGACAGCGATGCCTTCCGCAGCGCATCGCGTGAGTTCACTTTTCCAGATCGGGATGAGACCTTGCTCGCCACGTTGAAACGCCTGACGCTACAGGCGGCGGAAGTGTTCGGACTGGACGGTTATGCCAGGGTCGATTTCCGGGTGGATGCGGCGGGCAATCCCTGGATCCTCGAGGCCAACTCCAACCCGTGCCTGACGCCCGACGCAGGCTTCGCGGCAACGGCGGCGCAGGCTGGGCTCTCTTACGATACGCTGATCGAACGCATCGTCCGTGCCGCCTTGCGCGGCAGGCAAGAACCTGCGCGGGCGGCGTAAATCCATGCTGCGCATCCGCAAGGTTACCAGCTCCCGCGCCGCCGCGAACGCCAAAGCGATTGCCGAGGTGCAAGCGCTGATCCGCCAGATGTTCCCGGGAATGTCCGAGGCGGATATCGTCAAACTGCCGGCGCAGTTGGACAATCCGTTCAGGCAGCGCTTCGTCACCGAATTGCTGACCGCCTCTGATACAGGCGAGCGCCTGAAGGGTGCGGCCGTGCTGATGCATGACCCGGACCTGCATTTTTCCTATCTGGATGTGGTGCTGGCCAGTGGCACGGCGCAGCACGGGCTGGGCGGTGCGCTCTATGACCGGGTGCGGCAGGAAGCATTCGAGCGTGGCAGCCGCGGCCTGTATTTCGAGTGCCTGCCGGATGAGCCGGAGATGTCGCCCAATCCGGTGGTCCGCCGCCAGAGCATCGACCGGCTGCGCTTTTACGAGCGCTATGGCGCGCGCCCCATCGCCGGAACGGGATATCAGACCCCGCTCTCACCGGGTGAAACGGACCTGCCGTTCTTGATGTTCGACGGCCTGGGCACCTACGACCTGCCGCCTGCGGCGGAGCTGCGCCGGATCGTGCGGGCGGTGCTGGAGCGCAAATACAAGGAACTTTGCCCGCCGGCCTATGTGGAGAGCGTCGTCAACTCGATCCAGGACGCGACCTTGGCCCTGCGCCCGCCCCGTTATGTAAAGGCGGCGGCAATCGCCAAGCCTGAGCCCGCACACGTGCCGTATCCGCTGGTCGTGAACGACCGCCACGATATCCACCATGTGCGCGAGCGCGGCTATGTGGAAAGTCCGATCCGGATTCCGGTCATTCTGGAGGAGCTGCGCAAGGCGAAGCTGTTCCGCGAAATCCAGCCCCGCGCCTTTCCGGAGCGCTGGATCAGGGCGGTCCATGACGGTGGACTGGTCAACTATGTCGAGCGCGCCTGCAAGGAGGCGCCGGAAGGCAAGTCGATCTATCCCTACATTTTTCCGGTCCGCAATCCGGCCCGCAAGCCAAAGGAACGCTCGGTGCTGGCGGGTTATTGGTGCATTGACACCTTCACGCCGCTGAACCGCAACGCATGGCCCGCCGCCCGGCGCGCTGCCGACTGTACGCTGACGGCGGCCGACGCGGTGCTGACCGGCGCGCCCATGGCCTATGCCCTGGTCCGGCCGCCGGGCCACCATGCGGAGCACCGCAGTTTCGGCGGGTTCTGCTATCTTTCGAACGCCGCCATCGCCGCCAACTATCTGGCGCAGTACGGCAAGGTAGCGATGCTGGACATCGACTACCATCACGGCAACGGTCAGCAGGACATCTTCTACGAGCGGAACGACGTGCTGACCGTTTCAATCCACGGCGACCCGTCCTTCGCCTACCCCTATTTTTCAGGCTTCCGCAATGAGACGGGGCGGAAAGCCGGCGCAGGCTTCAACCGGAATATCCCCCTGCCGGAAACACTCACGCCCGATGCCTATCGCGAGGCGCTGGCTGAAGGCTTGAGGCGGGTGGCGCGGCATGAGCCCGCCTACCTGGTGCTTTGTCTCGGCTTCGATACCGGCCAGGGCGACCCGACCGGCACCTGGCCGAACCGGGCGGATGATTTCCGCAAGATC
Source organism: uncultured Alphaproteobacteria bacterium (assembly GCA_963807085.1). Taxonomy (GTDB): domain Bacteria; phylum Pseudomonadota; class Alphaproteobacteria; order Bin95; family Bin95; genus JACKII01. The sequence continues at coordinate 24,161 of CAWEBB010000050.1, read as the reverse complement.
GGCCAGATGATCGGCAAGGCTGGCTATCCGACGGTGGTCGTGCAGGAAGGCGGCTACCGCGTGCGGGCGCTGGGCGTGAACGCGCGGCATTTCTTTGAAGGCTTTGCCGCCGGACAGGCAGAGGCGGCGAAGACGCCAAGGCCGGCTGCTGCCACCACCACACGCGCACGCCGCGGTGCAGAGACTTGGCGCGAGTCCGTGCGCGAAACCGATGCCGCGCCCGTGCGGGAACTGGTAACTGCAACCGGCATGTTTTCGGCCGAAGAAGTCGCCATTGCGGGCGAACTGGTGGAAGAGCGGGCCCAGAAGGGCCGGATCTCCGGCTACGAATTCATGATCCTGGAGCGGGGCGGGCAGTTGGTGGGCTATACCTGCTTTGGCCAGGCGGCGGGGGCGGAGGGCAGCTTTGACCTTTACTGGATTGCCGTCCATCCTGACGCCCAGGGGCAAGGGCTGGGCCAGCGCCTGCTTGCCCGTTCGGAGACTGTCATGCGGCGCATGGGTTGCCGCCTGATTTATGCCGACACCTCCGGCATGCAAGATTATGCGCCGACCAGGAAGTTCTATCTGCGCACCGGCTTCCGGGAGGCCGCGCGCTTTGCGGACTTCTACCGGCCCGGCGACGACAAAGTCATCTTCGAGAAGAGGCTTTCGCCATGACATCCGCTTTGAAGGTTGTGCCTGCCGCAGCGTCCCTCGAGGCGCGCAGTCCGGCAAAAGCAGTGGTCCGCGACATGCCCGGCAAGGGTCGCGGTATTTTTGCCGCCGCCCCGTTGGCGCCTGGCGAAGTGATCCTGATTGACCCCTCCATCGAACTGTCCGTGGCCGATTGTGCGACGCTGAAGCCGACGCTGCTGGAGGACTATCATTTCGCCCACCCCGCGAGCGAGGAGATGGGGCTGGTCGTGTTCGGTCTCTCCAGTCTCTCCAATCATTCGGACGATCCGACGGCGGCGACGGAATACAGCCATGTGCCGGGGGTTGGATGGCTGATCACGCTCACTGCTACGCGCGCACTGGCGACCGGTGAGGAAATCACCCGGCGCTATGCCTGCGAGCCGTGGTTTGCGGTCTCCGAATAAGTTGGAGACCTGCGAAAATCGCCGCTCAGCGGGCCGGATAAGCATGGCGGGTGTAAAACTCGGCACTTGATCTGACGGACAGGGTACTCAGCCAGGCGCTAGGAGCCACGCGGGCTGAAACAGCATCCCGTAGTCCTACCCCAACACAACGCTACGCTACTGTCCTCCGCACGAGGTGTCGCCTTCTTCGCAGTTCAACTGCCCGGCGAGCCGCTTGGTCTGCGCACGCGTCAGCGTCTCAAGGCAGCCCGAGACAATCATGGGATGAATGCTGCCACCCTCGGTTCCTGCGGTTTCAAAGGCGCATTGGGCATCGCGATAGGCAATCCAGGCGCGCTGGGCGGCGTTCAGTTTCGCCGCCCCCGGCTTGGTGACCTTCTGCGCCAGTGCTTGGTAGATTTGGTTCAGCTCGGCATCAGCCGCCCTGAAGCTGCGATCTGCGCAACTGTTCAACTCAATCTGCTTGACGGCGTTGCTGCAGTCTTCGTTTTGAGCGAAAGCTGCGCTGCCGATCAGCCCGAGCAGGGCCGAAACTATCAAAACAGTCTTCATCTCGTTCCTCCTTTCGCTTAGCGGCCTCTTCCGAACTCGATTGCGAATAAACTCAGGCCGTGCCTTCACCGGCCGCCCTAGGGCCGCCCGAGGTCATAAAGCGGATCCGGCACGTCATGTCCTCGATAGACGTCAGACCGGTGTTCGACCAGGGGGACAGGGCGGCGCCGGCAGCGATGACCGAAACCGGCGGTGTTCAGGTGACAGGACCCGGGCATGCTCCTATCGTTCAGGCCTGTCCTTCATGCATCGCCAAGCAGCGCCGAGGTGCTCCATGCAACGCTCCGCCGTCAATCTCGGCGAGTACCGCGCCATCATCCGCCGCCGCTATCTGCCGGACGAGCGCCGACTGGTGGCCGATCTGGTCGAACAGGCCGGCCTCGACAGTGCCGCGCGCAAAGAAATCTCCCGCCACGCCGCCCGGCTCGTCCGAGAGGTGCGTGAGCAGGGTGAGGCGGGCATCATGCAGCGTTTCCTCGCCGAATACGGGCTGTCGACGGAAGAAGGCGTGGCTTTGATGTGCCTGGCGGAGGCCCTGCTGCGCGTGCCCGATGCCGACACCATCGACGTCCTGATCGAGGACAAGATAGCGCCGTCCGACTGGGGCAAACATTTGGGCCGGTCTTCCTCTTCGCTGGTCAACGCCTCGACCTGGGGCTTGATGCTGACCGGGCGTCTGCTGTCGGACTCCGACGAGGGGCTTGCCGGCGTCCTGCTTGGCGCCGTCCGCCGCCTGGGCGAGCCCATGATCCGCGCCGCCGTCGGACAGGCCATGCGCGAGCTCGGCGGCAACTTCGTGCTCGGCCGCGACATTGAGGAAGCGTTGAAGCGGGCCCGAACCCTGGAAGCCAAGGGCTACACCTACTCCTATGACATGCTGGGTGAGGCCGCGCGCACCGACCGTGACGCCCGAAACTATCTCCGGTCCTATTCCGATGCGATCTCGGCCACCGCCCCGGCCTGCACCTCCGACGACATCCGCCGAAACCCCGGCATTTCCATCAAACTTTCCGCGCTGCACGCCCGATACGAATATAGCCAGCGCGACCGTGTGGTGACTGAGTTGGCGGCCCGCGCTCGGTCGCTTGCGCTGCTCGCGAAATCCGCGAACATGGGGCTCAATATTGACGCCGAAGAAGCCGACCGGCTCGACCTTTCGCTGGACCTCATCGAATTGCTGCTGGCAGATCCTGAGCTGAGTGACTGGGACGGGTTTGGCGTCGTCGTCCAGGCATATGGTCCGCGCGCCGGCGCCGTCATCGACTGGCTGCATGCGCTGGCGGCGAGCCTGGACCGCCGGGTGATGGTGCGGCTCGTGAAGGGCGCCTATTGGGACTCGGAGATCAAGCGGGCCCAGGTCTTGGGGCTCAAAGGCTTTCCGGTCTTCACCCGCAAGCTTTCGACCGATGTCTCGTATATCGCCAATGCGCGGAAGCTGCTCGGCATGGCCGACCGCATTTATCCGCAGTTCGCGACCCACAACGCCCACACCACTGCCGCCGTGCTAAAACTGGCACCGGACCCTGACAGCTTTGAATTCCAACGCCTGCACGGCATGGGCGAGGCGCTGCACGAGATCGTGCGGACGAACGCGGGCACGCGCTGCCGCATCTATGCGCCGGTGGGCGCGCATGAGGACCTGCTCGCCTACCTCGTGCGGCGGCTGTTGGAAAACGGGGCGAACTCCTCGTTTGTCCACCAGATCGTCGACGAGTTGGTATCGCCGGAAACCATCGCCCTGGACCCGCTAAAAAGCGTGGAGGCGCTCGGCAGCGCCATTCCGAACCCGGCGATCCGCCTGCCGGCCGCTATTTTCGGGCCGGGGCGAATTGCAGCTCATGGCTGGGACTTGAGCGATCCGGTGACGCTTCACTATCTGGAAGACGGTCGCCAACCCTTCCGGGACAAACAGTGGCGGGCAGCGCCCATGCTTGCCGGAAAGGTTACTGCCACCAAGGCGCGCGCCGTCCAAAACCCGGCTTGTCCGGCCGAGACCGTCGGTCATGCGGTCTGGGCGGAGCCCGCCGACGTAGAGACGGCGCTTGTGGCCGCAGCGGCAGCTTTCGGCGAGTGGTTGGCCCTTCCTGTCGGGGAGCGCGCCGCCATGCTCCGGCGGGTTTCGGATCTGTACGAGCAGCATGCGCCGGAGCTGTTTGCGCTCTGCGCGCGCGAGGCAGGCAAGACCCTGAAAGACGGCGTGGCAGAGGTGCGCGAGGCGGTGGACTTTCTGCGCTACTACGCAGCCGAAGCCGAACGTCTGGCAGGTACCGGCCGCGCGCGCGGGATTTTCGTCTGCATCTCTCCCTGGAACTTCCCGCTCGCGATCTTTACCGGTCAGATCGCGGCGGCACTCGCAGCCGGCAGTACGGTCATCGCCAAGCCCGCCGAGCAGACGCCGTTGATCGCCGCCCGCGCCGTCGAACTGATGCATCAGGCGGGTATTCCCAAAGCCGTCATCCAGCTTCTGCCCGGCGACGGGCCCGGCGTCGGCGGTCCCCTCACCTCCGACCCTCGGGTTGCCGGCGTTTGCTTCACCGGCTCGATCGAGACTGGCTGGGCGATCAACCGCGCCATGGCGGACCATCTGGACCCTCGCGCACCGCTGATCGCCGAGACCGGCGGGCTGAACGCCATGATCGTCGACTCGACCGCGCTGCCGGAGCAGGCGGTCAGGGACATTGTCGCGTCGAGTTTTCAGAGCGCCGGCCAACGCTGTTCGGCCCTGCGCATGCTGTACGTGCAGCAGGACGTGGCCGACCGTGTTCTGGAGATGTTGCGCGGCGCCATGGAAGAGCTCCGCCTGGGCAATCCCTGGGAGATCTCGACCGATGTCGGGCCGGTGATCGAAACCGAAGCGCAGCAGGATATCGCAGGCTATGTCGCCCGGCAGGCGGCGGCGGGCCGGCTGGTTCATCAGACTGGCGCCCCGAGCGAAGGGCTGTTCGTGCCGCCCGCCATGATCCGGCTATCCGGTATCGAGGAATTGGAGCGCGAGGTTTTTGGCCCGGTTCTGCATGTCGCGACCTACGAGGCCGATCAATTGGACGCCGTGATCGACGCGATTAACGCAAAGGGCTACGGCCTGACCTTCGGCTTGCACACGCGCATCGACGACCGCGTTCAGCATATCGTCGATCGTGTCCGGTGCGGCAATATCTATGTCAACCGCGATCAGATTGGCGCCATCGTGGGTTCCCAGCCCTTCGGCGGCGAGGGCCTTTCCGGCACGGGACCGAAGGCCGGTGGTCCGCACTACCTCCCCCGCTTCATGCTCGCCGATGCGGCAACCACGGATCAGGCAGGGGCGGATCTTTCAAGAAGATATTCGGCCGATGCGGTCCGATTGAGCGTCGGAACCGTTCAAGCGGCGCTCGACAAGCTCGACCTCGCGCCATGGATGCCCGAGCCCCTGAGCATGCCGGGCCCGACCGGTGAATCGAACCGGCTGGCCCTGTACCCGCGCGGCAAGGTGCTCTGCCTCGGTCCTAGCGCCGCAGAGGCGATCGCGCAGGCCAAAACCGCGCTTGCCACCGGCAATGCGGTATTGCTCATCGCACCCGGCGCCGCTTCCGCCGGACTGGCACCGGCTGGCGTGCTCGCCACACTGGACGGGGTAATGCCGGTCGCGGCGCTGTCGCGGCTGCGCCGCCTGGCCGCCGTGGCAAGCTTTGCCGACGGAGAAACGCTGCGCGCGATACGCCGGGCGCTTGCCGCCCGCGACGGCCCGATCCTGCCGCTCGTCACAGAGCCGGGCTTGCCGGAGCGCTACAGCGTCGAGCGCCATATCTGCGTCGACACGACCGCCGCCGGCGGCAACGCCTCGCTGCTCTCCGAAGCCGACATTGCCTAGGGGATCGGCGCCTAAAGTATCGGCAGCGTACATTAAATCGCCGAATTCACTCCTCGGCACCTAAATCAGCCGTCGCGCAAGGGGGCGAGTGCCTTCCCTTCAACGCCTATCCGCACCCAAAGCATGGCTGCGTTCAGAACGGTGAATATCGCTGCGACCCACACCAAACCCAGCACCATCGGAGCGGCAATGATCTCGGCCGCGACCAGCATGTAGTTCGGGTGCTTGAGATATCTGAACGGGCCGCGCGCAACCAATGGCTCGCGCAGAACAATGACGCGCGTAGTCCAGCGCCGGCCCAACGTGCAGAGTATCCAAACCCGAAAAAGCTGCAGCACGGCGAACAGACTCAACCAAGTGTCATGACACGCTTTCGTCATAGCCGAACACCAGCAAACAGGCGATCCAAGCGCCGTGCATCGCAACCATGACCGGATAATGGTCGGCTCCGACTTCATAAGCGCCCCTTTCCAGCAAGCGAGACGTGTTGATCCTGGCAACGATAAGCTCGCCGAGACGCTGGAGAACGACGAAGCCCAGGAACAGAAGGGTTGCCGTCTCCATCACGCCGCCCGCCGGGCAACGTGAAACGGCAGGTAAGAGGCAGTAAAACCGGGGCCGAGGGCACAAGCCATCATCTGCCCCGTCGCTCCGGCATCGAGCACGGATTTCATCACGAACATCACCGTCGGAGCGGACATGTTGCCCGCATCCCGCAGCGTCTGCCGTTCCGCATCCAGGCTGCCCTGCTCCAGGTGGAGCGCATTCTCGATTGCGTCCACGACCTTTGCGCCGCCGGGATGGCATACATAACGGTCGATTTGGGCGTGGCTGAGGTTTGCGGCCATCAACGCGCCCTTTGTGGCGTCTGCAAATTCGGCGTTGATGAACAGAGGAATCGAGCGATCGAAAACGACGCCAAAGCCGGTCTCGTCCACGTCCCACCCCATGATATCGAGCGTGTCCGGCCACATCTTTTGGTATCCCGGGTGCAACGCGACAGTCGCTTTGCCCTTGGGTTTTTCCGAACCGACACACGCCGCAGCCGCGCCGTCCCCGAACAGCACGGTTGCGATGATGTCCGCCGCCTGCAGGCGATCCGCGCGGAAAGACAATGAGCATGTCTCGATCACGACCAGCAGGACCTTCGCGCCCGGTTTTCCGGCTGCTATCGACTGGGCTACCGAAAGACCGGAGACGCCGCCGGCACACCCGAGCCCGAACAGGGGCACGCGCATGATATCCTCCCGAAATCCCATCTCCGAAAACACCTGTGCATCAAGTGTCGGCGTCGCGATTCCGGTCGAAGAGACGGTGATGACACAATCTACGTCCTGGCCGCTCCAGCCCGCGTCCTCCAACGCGATACTCGCCGCGTCCACGAATAGCGCTTTCGCCCCGGTCATGAAGGCGGCGTTTCGATCCTTCCAGCCACGGGCTTCCAAAAACCAGTCAATCGGCATAACCGAGTAGCGCTTCTCGATCTCTGCCGTATCGAACGTTTTTAAGAGGCGATCAAACTGCGAATATCTGCCGCCAAAGACGGTTTTTGCCCGCTCCTGAACTTCTCGTTGTATCAGGCAATGGGGAGGAAGAGCGGTCGAGAGACCATGCAAGTAGATGGACAAATCACCTCCTGTAAAGTTTGCCGCCCGCTCCGCCGCGGCTTATAACGACGGCATGGAGACGCGACCTTTCCCTCACCGCCGCTTCGCCCTTGAGCTCGTCGAAGGATGAGGGAGATAGCTTTGGTTCAATGCAACCCGGTATCGGCCTTGCCGTGCAACGCTCGTCCCAAGGCATTGAAAGCCGCCTCCTGCACCGCCTCGCTGCGCGACGGATGAGGATGAATGGTGCCGGCCAGGTCATCAAGGGTCGCGCCCATCTCCAATGCGAGGGCGAACTCCGACGCCAGTTCGGCGACGCCTTCGCCGACGGCCTGCAGTCCGATCAGGGCATCATTGTCCGCCCTCGCCACCACGCGCACGAAACCGTCGTCCCGGCCTGTGGTCATGGCGCGTCCGTTCGCGCGGAAGGGGAATGTACCAACCTTGGCCACGATGCCTTCCGAGCGGGCGTCGTCCGGCGACAGCCCCGCCGTCACGATTTCCGGATCAGTAAAGCAGATCGCGGCAACGCATTGCTTCTCCCAGGCGCGCCGCTCGCCGGCGACGATCTCCGCCACCATCTCGCCCTGCGCCATGGCACGATGGGCCAGCATGGGCTCGCCAGTCACATCGCCGATTGCATAGACGCCACGCATGACGGTTCGGCATTGCTCGTCGATTCGGACGGCGCGGCCGTCCATTTCCAGCGCCAACTCCTCCAGACCCCAGCCGTCGGTCTTGGCTTGTCGGCCAACGGCAACCAGAACCTTGTCCGCACGAATGCTGCTTTCTTCTCCACCGGCCGTCTCGATGACGAGCGCATCTCCGGCTATCCGTCTCGCTTTGGCATCCAGGCGGACATCCACGCCCAGTTCCTTCAGCCGCGCCGCCACGGGGCGAGTCAGAGCGGCATCGTATTGGGGCAGGATACGATCCTCCGCCTCCACGACGGTCACCTCGGCGCCGAGCTTGGCGTAGGCGGTGCCGATCTCCAGGCCGATATAGCCCGCTCCGACCACCACCAGCCGCCCAGGCACCTGCGCCAGCGCCAGCGCTTCCATCGAGGAGATCACCGGGTCGCCGAAAGGCAGGCCCGGCAACTCGACCGGTTCGGACCCGGTGGCGATGACGATCGCTTCCGCGCGTACCACCTGCTCGCCGGTAATGCTTGAGATCCGCACCGTCTTGCCATCGCGGAATCGGGCCGTTCCTTCGATGACCTTGACGCCCGCGCCTTTCAATAGGCCGGAAACGCCGCCCGTCAGGCGGCGGACGATCTCCTCTTTCCAGGATTGGGTCTCCGGGAAATTCAGGCTGGGCTTCCCGGCGGAAATGCCCGGCACGCCCGCGCCACCGGCAAATTGGGTCGCGCGATGGAATTCCTCGGCTGCGTGGATCAGCGCCTTGGAGGGGATGCAGCCGATATTCAGGCAGGTGCCGCCGAGGCTGGCTTTCTCCACCAATATCGTGTCCACGCCCGATTGACCGGCGCGGATGGCGCAAACATAGCCGCCCGGTCCGCCGCCAATGACCAGCAGTTTGCAAGTGATGTCCGGCACGGCTCAATCCTCCACAAAGATCATGGCGGGGGTTTCCAACAGGCGCTTGAGCGACTGTACGAACTGCGCCGCATGCCAGCCATCGACCACCCGGTGATCGAAGCTGCACGAGATGTTCATGATCTTGCGCGGCCGGAAGGCTGCCCCGTCCCAGACAGGCCGGACAGCGATCTTGTTCACGCCGACGATCGCCACCTCCGGATGATTGATCACCGGCGTCGTCGCAATCGCGCCGAGCGGCCCGAGCGACGTGATAGTGATGGTCGAGCCGGTCAGTTCGTCCCGGCCCGCCTGGCCGTTGCGGGCAGCTTCGGAGAGCCGCGCCAACTCCGCCGCACAGTCCCAGATGTCCCGCGCCTCCGCGTGGTGAATTACCGGCACCATCAGGCCGGCCTCGGTCTGGGTGGCAATGCCGATGTGCAGGCCGCCATGCTGATGGATGACCTCGTCTTCGTCATCGTAGAGCGCGTTCACCTCCGGATGCCGGGCCGTGGCCTTAACGAGCGCCCGCATCAGGAAAGGGAGAATGGTCAGCCTTTGACGGTCCTCGCGCCTCGCCTCATTCATGCCGGCGCGCAGGTCTTCAAGCGCCGAGACATCCACCTCCTCCACGATGGAATAGTGCGGGATGCTGCGCTTGGAGAGCGCCATTTTGGCGGCAATGCGGCGGCGCAGGCCGACGACCTTGATGTCCTGCACGCGGGTGTCCGCCGCAAGACCGGGACCGGCCCGGCCGCCCGGTCCCCGCCTGAAGAACGCGTCCAGGTCTGCCTGGGTGATGCGGCCGGCGGGTCCGGTGCCCGGCACCTGGCGGAGATCGACGCCGCCTTCCCGTGCCCGCTTGCGGACCGAGGGTGCCGCCAGCGGCCGTTGTCCTTCCCTCCGTGGCGGCCCGCCGCGGCCTAGTGCGGGCGGCGGGGATGTTGGCGACGAAGATGTCGGCGGCGGCGGTCTGGAGGGTTCAGACGCAGGCTCGCCTTTCGTGGTGGTGGCTGCCGGTTTCTCTTTCGATGGGTCGGCCTCGGCCGGTGCGGCTGCCTTTTCGAGTGGGCTCGCATCGGCTTCGGAATTGCCCTCGCCCTCGACTTCCAGGCGGATCAATTCGGCGCCAACGGCGAGCGAGTCACCGACGCTGCCACCCAGATGCAGGACCTTGCCATCGGCCGGGGCCGGTATTTCGACGGTCGCCTTGTCGGTCATGACCGCGACCAGAACATCATCCTCCCGGACCAACTGGCCTTCCTCGACATGCCACTCGACCAATTCGGCCTCGGCAACACCTTCCCCCACATCGGGCAGTTTGATGGAAAGCTCACCCATTATTCGGCCTCCATCACTTCGCGATAGGCGCGGCCCAGGCGCTCCGGCCCCGGAAAATACGCCCATTCCTGCGCATGCGGGTAGGGAGTGTCCCAGCCGGTCACACGACGCACCGGCGCTTCCAACTCATAAAAGCAGTGCCGTTGCACCAATGCCGTCAACTCCGCACCGAACCCCGAGGTCCGGGTCGCCTCGTGCACCACGACGCACCGGCCGGTCTTGCACACCGAAGCGACGATCGCATCAAGATCGAGCGGTACCAAAGTGCGCAAGTCAATGATTTCCGCGTCGATGCCGGTCTCCTCTGCCGCTGCCAGCGCGACATAGACCATGCTGCCGTAGGCGAGCACCGTCAGCCCCGCCCCCTCCCGCCGGATCGCCGCCTGCCCTAGGGGAACCGTATAGTGTCCCTCCGTCACCTCACCCAGTTCGTGATTTTTCCAAGGCGTAACCGGCTTTTCGTGATGGCCGTCGAACGGCCCGTTATAGAGCCGTTTGGGCTCCAGGAAGATGACCGGGTCCGGGTCTTCGATGGAGGCGATCAGCAACCCCTTGGCGTCGGCGGGATTGGACGGCACGACGGTTTTCAGGCCGGCCACATGGGTGAACAGCGCCTCGGGGCTCTGGCTGTGAGTCTGGCCGCCAAAAATGCCGCCGCCGGTCGGCATGCGGATTACCATCGGGCAGGTAAACTGCCCGGCCGAACGGTAACGGATGCGCGCCGCCTCCGACACGATCTGATCATAGGCCGGATACATGTAGTCGGCGAACTGGATCTCGACGCAGGGCCGCAAGCCATAGGCCGCCATGCCGACCGCCGCCCCGACGATGCCCAATTCGCTGATGGGCGCGTCGAAACAGCGATTCTTGCCGTATTTGCGCTGCAATCCGGCCGTGCAACGGAACACGCCACCGAAATAGCCGACGTCCTCCCCGAAAACGACGACCTTGTCGTCCCGGTCCATTGCGATGTCGTGGGCGTTCTGGATCGCCTCAACCATGGTCATCCGCGCCATGGCTTAGATCCCCGCATCATGGCGCTGGCGTATCAGGTGAGGCGGCATGGTGGCGTACACGTCCTCGAACATGTCGCGCGCCGAGGGGTGGCCGCCTGAATGCAGCGTGCCGAGCGCCTCCGCCTCGCGCTGCGCCGCGATAACGGTGTCCCTAATCTCGGCCTCCGCCTGTGTGTGGCGCTCCTCCGACCAGAGGCCGCGGGCGATCAGATGCGCCTTCAGACGCAGGATCGGGTCGCCGAGCGGCCAGGCATCGCTCTCGGTCTTGGGCCGATAGGCGCTCGGGTCATCCGATGTCGAGTGTCCGCCGACCCGATAGGTCACGTACTCGATCAGCGTCGGCCCAAGATTGCGCCGCGCGCGTTCGACCGCCCAGGAGGCAACCGCATGCACGGCCAGATAGTCATTGCCATCGACGCGCAGCGAGGGAATGCCGAAACCGTGCCCGCGTGAGGCAAACGTGCCGGAGCCCCCCTTCGCGATGCCCTGGAACGTGGAGATCGCCCACTGATTGTTGACGATGTTCAGGACCACGGGTGCCTTGTAGGTCGAAGCGAAGACCAGCGCTGCATGAAAGTCGTTCTCCGCCGTAGAGCCGTCACCGATCCAGGCGGCCGCAATTTTGGTGTCGCCGCTGATCGCCGAGGCCATGGACCAGCCGACCGCCTGAATGAACTGGGTCGCCAGATTGCCGGAGATGGAGAAGAACCCGTAGTCTTTCGAGGAATACATGACGGGCAATTGCCGGCCTTTCAGCGGGTCACCCTCGTTCGAATAGACCTGACACATCATGTCCTTGAGCGGATAGCCGCCGGCGATCAACAGCCCGGCCTGCCGGTAGGTCGGAAAATTCATGTCGCCGGGCGACAAGGCGGTCCGGAAGGCGCAACTGATCGCCTCTTCGCCTAGGTGCTGCATGTAGAACGAGGTCTTGCCCTGCCGTTGCGCTTGCAACAGGCGTGCGTCATAGGTGCGGAGCGTCATCATATGGCGCAGGCCAGCCATCAATTCATCGTCCGTCAGCGTGCCGGCCCACGGCCCCACGGCCTCGCCTTCCCGGTTCAGCACGCGGACAATGGTGTAGGCCATGCCGCGGATATCGCGCGGATTGACGTCGACCGCCGGCCGGTCCACCGATCCCGCGGGCGGAAAGGTGACGTGTGAATAGTCCGGCGTATCACCCGGCCGCCATTCCGGCTCGGGTACCTGCAGCGACAGAGGCTTGCTATCGGCCATTCTGTTCCCTCTATCTTTCGCCGGCAACATGCCGGAGATCCAGTGAAAGTGTGCTAGCGAAAGACTATTGAAAACTTTCGCTGGAGTCTGCACGCGCCAGAGGTCATCGCTTCGGTAGTGCCAGGGTAATGTCAGGGTGCAGAGGACGGCTGCCTGTTTGGGCCGTGATGGTGTCCCGGCAGACTACGTCGGCTGTCGCTCTGAAAAACGCTCAAGGTTTGATGTGAGATCGGTTACGGGCGCGCCGGGTTCCGGGATTGCCGGTCCCCCTTGACCGGCACGCGGCGGCCCACAAATCTCCCGACTTGGCAAGCGGCTTGATCGCCGTCACGCTAGGCCCCGATTTTCAACCATCGTCCCAGATCCGATCCGATTTAGACGGAGGCCGGCCCCATGCCGCGTTCTATCCCATCCCAGTACGATCCTGCCGCCCGCGACCGCTTGACCTTTCACGCCTCGACGGCAGCGTTTGCCGAAGGCACCGACAGCCCCCGTGCCTATCTGGAGCGGTGCCTCGAACAAATCGAGGCGGTCGAGCCAAAGGTGCACGCATTGACGGCGCTCAATCACGATGGCGCGCGGGCCGCGGCGGATGAGAGCGCCAAGCGCTGGCAAAGAGGCCGGCCCCTTTCTCCCATTGACGGCATGCCGATTGGCATCAAAGATCTGCTGGAGACCAAAGACATGCCGACGCAAATGGGCTGCGAAGCCTATCGCGGCAACTTCCCAAAGCGCGACAACGCAGCAGTCTGGGCGCTGCGCGCGGCAGGCGCCGTGCCGTTCGCCAAAACAGTGACTGCGGAGTTGGGCGGTGCTTACCCGGGCCCAACCCGCAATCCGTTCGACCTGGAGCGTTCGCCCGGCGGCTCTTCGTCCGGCTCGGCCGCGGCCGTCGCCGCGGATATGATGCCGACGGCGATCGGCACGCAGGTCGGCGGCTCGATCATCCGCCCGGCCGCTTATTGCGGCAACATCGCGCTCAAGCCGACTCAGGGCGGCATCAATCGCGGCGAGCGTCAGGCGACCAGCATGTCCACCCACGGAATCCATGCCAACTGCATCGAAGATATGTGGCAGACCGCCATCGAGATCGCCAAACGCGCCGGCGGCGACCGGGATGCACTGGGCTTGACCGGCCCTGATACTACGCCAACCGCGGCAAAGCCCGATCGTTTGATCGTGCTGGAGAGCGAAGGCTGGCCGACCTTGGACAGCGCCACAAAGGCAGGGTTCGAACAGGTTCTGGCCACGCTCGCCGCAGCGGGTGTGGAGATCGTCCGCCGCGCGGACCAGGCGCTGGTGGAGGCACTGGAACAATCGGTTGGCGATGCTGGTGCCATTTGTTCCGAAATCACGGCCTGGGAAAACCATTGGGCCCAACGCAATCTGGTGGACGAGCACCCCGATGGCGTCAGTGAGCGTGCAAAAGCTACCCTGGCCATGGCGGAAGCGATGACGCCCGATGATTACCGGAATGCCTTGTTGCGTCGCGCCAATGCCCGCAACCACCATGCGGCGGTGGCCGGCCTGGCCGATGCCGTGGTGATGCTGGCCTGTCCGGGACCGGCGCCCATCTACTTCACCGATGTGGCGGGCGAACCGCTAAAGCCGCGCCCGACGGGTGACGCGGTGATGAATTATCCCAGTTCCATGCTAGGCGCGCCCGCGGTGACCATGCCGCTTTTGAGCGTCGACGGGATGCCGGTGGGCGTTCAGTTCGTCGGTCAGCAACACCAGGACGCACGCATGACCGCCCTTGCCCGATGGGCCGGGACCACGTTGAAGCCGGTGGCAGTCTAGGCGGCCTTTTGAGCCGCGTGGCTATAGACTTAAGCGGCCTTTTCGGCCGCGTCGCCATAGAGGTGACACTCCACGTGACCGCCGGCCGATGGAACCACCGGCGGTGCCTGCACCGAACAATGCGGCATCACATGGGCGCAACGCGGATGAAACATGCAGCCTGTCGGCGGGTCGAGCGGGTTGGGGAACTGCGCCCCCAGCTGGGTGTCCGGCACGCCCCGGCCAGGCTCCGGCGTCAGCACGCTCGCCAGCAGGGCCTGGGTGTAGGGATGCTCCGGCTTGCCGAACAGCGCCGCGGTGTCTTTTTCCTCGACGATCCGGCCCAGATACATGACCGCCACCCGGCTCGCGATATGCTCGACCACCGCCAGATTGTGGCTGATCAGCACGTAGGTCAGGCCGAGTTCCTCGCGCAGGTCGATCAGCAGGTTCAGGATCTGCGACTGCACCGACACGTCGAGCGCAGACGTCGGCTCGTCGCAAATCACCACTTCGGGCTTCATGGCCAGCGCCCGGGCGATGGCTACGCGCTGGCGCTGACCGCCCGAAAGCTGGCTCGGATAGCTGGAAAGATAACGGCGCGACAGGCCAACCAGATCCATCATTTCAGCCGCCCGCGCGCTCCACTCGGCCGCGCCGCCGACCTTGTGGACGCGCAGCGGCAGGGTCACGATGTCTTCGATCGACTTCCGCGGGATTCAGCGATGAATACGGATCCTGGAAGATCGGCTGCACCCGGCGTGCGCGCGCCAGCCGGTCCATGGCGGTGAGCGGCTCGCCGTCGAACAGCACCTTGCCCGAGGTCGGCTCCTGCAGACCCAGCAGCATCTTCGCCATGGTGCTCTTGCCGCAGCCGCTCTCGCCGACAAGACCAAGAACCGAGCCCTTTTCCACCTTGATCGATACGCCGTTGACGGCATGCAGCGCCTTCTTGGCGCCAAAGAAACTGCCGCCGATCTGAAAAACACAGGATACGTCGCGGGTCTCCAGAATAGTGCTCATGCCGCTTGCTCCTTGGCGCCGGCGGCATCCGCCTCCTCCGGCGTCATGATACACCGATAGGCGCGGCCCGCGCCCTGGTCGCGCAGGCGGTCGAATTGGGCGCATTCGGGCCGTGCATATTCGCAGCGGTCGCGGAACATACAGCCGGACAAGTCGCCGATCAGCGACGGCACCAGCCCCGGAATGGAGCCCAGATGCGCACCGCGTGCTGTCTTGCCAGGCACCGGGATGCAGGCCATCAGGCCGCGGGTATAGGGGTGCAGCGGGCGCTCGAACACTTCCTCCGCCGTGCCCTGCTCCACGATCTCGCCGGCATACATGACCGCGACCCGATCGGCGACCCGCGCCACCACGCCCAGGTCGTGCGTGATCAGCAGCAGGCCCATCTGAAATTCGCGCTGAAGTTCGGCCAGCAGCAGCAGGATTTGCGCCTGAATGGTAACGTCGAGCGCGGTGGTTGGTTCGTCCGCGATGATCAGCCCCGGGCCGCACATCAGCGCCATGGCGATCATCACCCGCTGGCGCAGGCCACCCGAAAGCTGGTGCGGGTATTGCTTCAGCCGCCCGCTCGCGCCCGGGATGCCAACCTTTTCCAGCAAGTAAATCGCACGCTCCCGCGCCTCGTTGCGGCTGACTTTTTTGTGTTGCAGCAACGCCTCTTCCAACTGATTGCCGATGGTGTAGGCGGGGTTGAGCGAGGTCATCGGCTCCTGGAAGATCATGGCCATGTGATGGCCGCGCACATTGGCCATCTCGCGAGCGCTCGCGCCGGAAATGTCCAGATCGCCCACCCGCAAGACAGCGGCCGAGCGCCGGGCGCGCTTCGGCAAAAGCCCCATGATGGCGAGCGAGGTCAACGACTTGCCGCAACCGCTCTCCCCCACCAGACAGAGGGTCTCACCCTGGTGGATCGAAAACGAAAGGCCGCGCACCGGGTGCAGCACGCCTTCCGTCAAGGGAATGTCGACAGTGAGGTCTTTGACCTCCAACAGCGCGCTCATATTGGCGAGCCTCTCCTAATAGCTACGTTTTAGCTGCGGTTTTCGGGCGCTGACACGTCACGCACGCCGTCGCCCAGCATGTTCACCGCCAGCACCAGGATCGAGAGCGCGATCCCGGGAATGGTAATTACCCAGGGGTCGAACAGAAGGAACTCCTTGCCTTCCGCGATCATCAGGCCCCAGCTCGGCGCGGGCGGCTGCACCCCCAGTCCCAGGAACGAGAGCGCGGCTTCCAGCAGGATGGCGTGGGCGATTTCGAAGGTGGCGATCACGATCAGATTGTTGATCACGTTCGGCAGGATTTCGGACAGCACGATACGCCACGTCGGACAGCCGATGGCGCGGGCGGCGGCCACATAGTCCATGCTGCGCGCCTGCTGCGTCGCGCTGCGCATGACGACCGCGTACCGGTCCCAGAGCAACAAGCCCAGCACCAGAATGACCGCCTCCAGCGAGCCGCCCACCAACGCCACGATGGCGAGCGCCACCAGGACGATGGGCATGGAAAGGCGCGTCGTAATGATGAACGTGATGACGGTGTCGACCCGGCCGCCGAAATAGCCGGCGGTGATGCCCAAGGCCGAGCCGATAATACCCGAAAGCAGGGCGGTGCAGATGCCGATCAACAGCGAGATTTGCGCGCCATAGATGATCCGGCTGAGATAGTCGCGACCCAGATTGTCGGTGCCGAGCAGGTGGGCAGGGTCCGTGCCCTCCATCCAGAACGGCGGCTTCAGCCGGGCGAACAGATCCTGGGCATAAGGGTCGTACGGCGCCAACAGCGGCGCAAACACGGCCATCAGGATCATCGCCAGCAGAATGCCGCCACCGACCATGACGGAGGTGTGGCCGCGCATACGGCGGAAAAATCGGGCGGTCGGAACTCGGCCCCAGCGCACGGGCCGGGTCGAGCGGCGAGACAGGCGCGGTAACGTCGGCCATGGTCAACACACCCCCTTAGTGCACGCGAATGCGCGGGTCGAGCCACGCGTTCAGCAGATCGGAGAGGAAATTCAGCCCCACATAGAACATGCAGACAACCAGCAAAATCGCCTGGATGACGGCAATATCGTTGCGCAGGATCGATTGCCAGGCCAGATAGCCAATACCCTGCATCGCAAACACGGACTCGATGACAATGGCGCCGGAAAGCATGTGTCCGAACTGCACCGAGGCCAGCGCCACCACCGGGATTACCGCATTACGCAGCGCGTGCTTGAAAAGCACCCGCATGGGATGCAGCCCTTTCGCGTAGGCCGTCCGGATATAGTCCGCCTGCAACACCTCCAGCATGCCCGATCTGGTCAGGCGCATGATGGGCGGCGTCGAGTAATAGCCTAGGGTGACGGAGGGCAGGATAAAGTGGGCCCAGGTTTCGTCGCCGCTGATCGGCGTCCAGCCCAGGAACAGGCCAAACACCACCATCAGCATCAGCCCCATCCAGAAGGTCGGCACCGCCTGCCCGGCGACGGCGATGGTCATGGCCAGCCGGTCGATCCAGGAATTCGGCCGCAGCGCCGCGATCACCCCGAACGGAATCCCGACCAGCAGCGACAGGATCAAGCCCCAGGTCGCCAGCCGCAGCGTTGTCGGCAGGCGGGTCGATACCAATTCCCAAACGGTTTCCGGAAAGAACAGTGACTCGCCGAAATCACCCTGCAGCGCCCGGCCGAGCCAATCCCCGTATTGCACAATGATCGGCTGATCCAGGCCGTACATCTCGCGGATCTGCGCGATGTCTTCCTCGCTCGCCTCCTGGCCGGCCAGCGATATCGCCAGATCGCCGGAAACGCGCACCAAGAAAAAAGCGATGATCGATACGGTGATTGCCACCAAAATCGCCATCGCCACGCGGCGCAGGATGAAGTTTAACAAGGCACTACAGTCCTCTCGCCCTTAAAATCCCGACTACAAACGGGCATTCGCCGAAACGGCCGTCTTCCAAAGAGGTAAGCAACAAATGTGCCAAATGGGCACCCGTTATCAGCGGGCGCCCAAATCACTTCGAAATCAACTACTTCCACTTCGCCCGGTACAGATGCACGATCTCATCCGGGGTCGGCTGAAAGTCCAGATCTTCGTTCATGCCATAGAAATAGGCATAACTCCAAAGTGGCAGCCAATGTGCCCGCTCGGCGATCAGGCGCAGCGCTTCCCGGTAATTCTTCAGCCGCTCTTCCGGGTCGATGGTTTCTCCGCCCGCATCGAGGTACTCCTTCACCTCCGGGTCCAGCGCCGTATCGTCGGCGCGGCCATCGAAGAAATAGGCCGTGATGTTGGCAATATCGTTGACCGAGCCGGAACCCCAGGTCATGAAATTCATCGGCACTTCATCGCTGCGCACTTTATCGCGCAGAGCCGAATATTGCATCCATTGCAGATTCGCCTTGATGCCGACCTTGGCCATATAGCCCATCATGGCTTCGGCGATGGGCCGGTCGCGATAGCCGTAAAAATCGATCTCGAAGCCGTTCGGATAGCCGGCTTCTGTCAGCAACTGCTTGGCCTTTTCCGGGTTGTAGTCATAGATCGGCGCGTCCGGGGATTCGCAGCCGAATTGCGATGGATAGCAGGCCAAATTCAGAACCTGACCACCGCCCAACAGGTTAGCGCGGATGGCCTCGCGGTCGATGGCATGGCTGATCGCCTGCCGGACCTTTACGTTGGTGATCGGCGTATCGCCACTCTTGCCGGCGCTGTCGAACTGCAGATAACCGACCCGCATGGTTTCGCCCGCAACCACGTTGACATCGGGCATCCGCCCAAGCTTTTCGCCCTGTTCCTTTGACAGGCGCCAAATCAGGTCGGCGTTGCCGCTCAACAGTTCGGCGATCTGGGTGTTCGCTTCGTCGATGTAGCGCATGACGATCGTGCCGATATGGGGTTGGCCCTTGCCGCCACCGAAATAGTTTTCGTTCTTCTCCATCACCAGGCGGGAACCAGGCACCACCTCGGTCGCTTTGTAGGGACCGGTACCGACTGGCGCGCGGCCGTAACCGTCCTTGCCGACCTCCTGATAATACTCGTCCGGGTAAATCACCACAGAGGTGGCGAGATATTCGATCGCCGGGGCAAAGATTTCGTCCAGATGCAGGCGAACAGAATATTCGCCTATCTTTTCCGCCTTGGTGATCCAGCGTACGGGATTGCGGTTGACCATTTGTTCGTCAGGATCGTTCACCATGTTCAGGGTGAAAACCACATCGTCCGCGTCGAACTTCTCACCGTTGTGAAAGGTCACGCCTTCGCGCAGCGTGATGTCGATGGTCTTGGGGTCCACATATTCGATCTTGGTCGCCAGATGCGGGACATACTCGCCAGTGTCCAGATCCCGCCAATAAAGGCTGTCCCAGATGTGGCGGGAGAGAATGGTGCCTTCGCGCAGCGTCTGGTCGTAATAATTATAGGTCGGCGGCTCGAACTTCGTCACCCAGACGAGGGTGTCGTCATCCTTCCCGGCGGATGCAGCCCCGGCGAAACCCAGGGTTGCAGCCGCCAAAACGGCGGCGCGGACAGCAGTTTTCATCATTGGATGTAAGATCCCTTATCCAAGCTGGCTTGTTGATCCGGTTCGTATTTTGGCGGTCACCTTATAGGATGGAAGCTGCCATTCCAAGACGATGATTTCCGGATCTATTCCGATTGGCACCAACGGCGGCGCGGACTAACCTATCCTCGTTCGGGCATCGTGGTGGATCAGCTTTCCCGTTGTCGGCAAGGCCAATCGAAAGGGCGGTAACAATGGATGCGGCACTAGCGGAAGAGGCGCGGCGGCTCGCAGAGGCTGCCCAAGCCAGCAACGATCGGTACTACTGGCTGGACCGGATCGACTACCCGGATGGCGTTCGCATGGCCGTCAATTTCACGCTCGACTTCGATGCCATGCTGTTGCGCCGCCTGATGGAGGAACCGGTCCCGCAGCGCGCGCATGGCGAATTCGGCGGCCGGGTCGGCATCTGGCGGCTGATCGACCTGTTCGACCGCCACGGCATCAAGGCCACCATCTTCACGCCCGGCCGTATCTGCGAGCTTTACCCCGACGCGCTGCAGGCCGCCCGGGCGAGCGGCCACGAAATCGCCGATCATATGTGGGAGCACCGGGTGCCGAAGGAGACCGATCTCGCCCGGGAGCATCTGGCGCTCGCAACCGGCGCGCTGGAGGCGACCACCGGCATGCGACCCGTCGGCTCCCGCAGCTGGTTTCCGAACAGGCTGCTGAAGGAAGCCGGTTATCTCTACAACTCCCATGGCCATGCTCACCACCTGCCCCACTATATCCGGGACGGGAGCGGCGAAACGCTGCTCAATCTGCCATTCCACTACGCCATCGACGATGCCATGTACTACAGCTTCGCTTGGCTCGGCAGCGACAACGCCGCCCAGCGGATTACCGAACCCGGGCGCGTCATGGAGATGTGGTGGGATGCATTCGAGCACCAGTATGACGCCGGCGGTTATCTCAACATCTGCATGCACCCGTTCGTCTCCGGCCGGGCGCTCCGCATCGCCGCGTTGGATAAATTGATCGGGCAGATGAAAGCCAAGCCGGGCGTCTGGTTCCCGACCTGCCTGGACGTCGCCCGGCTCGTCCTCGAGCGTCATCCGATGAGGGAGGGCTGAATCAATGCCCTGGAAAGACAATTACACCACCTCGGACGAGCGGTCGTTGGCTGACAACGATATCACTTGGCCCGATGGCAAGAAGTGCTGCGTCACGATCACCATTGACCTCAGTCCGGCGAGCCAGGCCGACGGCGTGACCGAGCAGGACCTGAAAACCGACCGTGCGGTGTTCGGCATGAACGAGGGCCTGGACGCCACGATTGCGCTGCTGGAGGAATTCAAACTGAAGGCGACGTTCGCGACACCGGCCGTGTTGGCGTCTACCTTTGCGGACCGGCTGCGCGAGGTACAGGCGGCCGGGCACGAAGTCGCCGTCCATGGCTTCAAGCATGAGGATGTCGCCACGCTCTCACGGGACGAGGAAGCCGCGCGCATGACGGCGGCAACGGAAATGGTCGCCTCGGTAACCGGCCGCGCACCCGCGGGTTGGTTTTCCCTGCCCCGGCAAAGCGACCCCTTCGCCGTCGGCACCGTCAGCGCCAATACCGTCAATCTGTTGGCGGAATCCGACTACCTCTATTTCTGTCCGGGGCTCGCCGACGACGCGCCGTATTATTGGGTCGCCGACTACCAGTCACGGAAAAGCATCCTGGCGATGCCCTACTATTTCCACTTCGACGACCAGTTCTTCCTGCTGTTTCCCAGCCGCGGCACAGGGTTGGAACATGCCGATGCGCTCTATGCCAACTGGATAGCCGAGTTCGACGCCCAGCACGCGCGGGGGCGGTGCTTTTCCATGGTGCTGCACCCGCACGCGATCGCCTGGTGCAACCGCGCGCAGAGACTGTCGCAGTTCTTCCGGCACGTTGCCGGTCGAGGCGATGTTTGGAGCGCGACCCACGAAGAGTGCGCGCGCTATTGGCTACAGCAGTATCCGCAAGAGACCCATCTTCGCCTCGCGGCCAGCATTTGGAAGGATCAACCCGGCAGTTTGAGTTAGCATCGGTTCCACTGGCATTCCTGCCTCTGAAACTTAACCATCGCCCGCCGAGCGCCAGCAGTAGTCGATATAGGCACGCAGTTCCGCCGGGCGCGCCGGCTTCAAAAACCGCTCAATCCCCATGGCCTTAGCGCGGTCTGCAACCGCGGCCGAGCGATCGGCGGTGACAAGAGCGGCAGGCAGGCCCGGATAGCATTGCCGCAGCCTTTCGACCGCCATCAAGCCGGTGACGGGCGAATCCAAATCCATATCGGCGATCAGGAAGTCCGGGACCGCTTCTTCATCGCCCAGCCGTTCCACCAACTCTTCATAGCTGGCCGCGCTCAACAGCGGGCAGCCCCAGCGGGCGAACAGGGCCTGCGTCCCCTGGGCAATCTCCTCATCGTTTTCCAGCAGCAGAACCAGCCGCCGACGCCAATCGACCGGATAGTCCGGGCTATCGCTTCCACCGGTTAATCGCTCTGTTGTTTTGGCAGTCTGCCGCTGGCTGCGCGGCAGGCGCACCGAAAACCGGGTGCCGGTGCCCAGGCGGGAATGGAGAACAACCTCATGGCCCAGCAGGTCGGC
Organism: uncultured Alphaproteobacteria bacterium; assembly: GCA_963807085.1. Taxonomy (GTDB): domain Bacteria; phylum Pseudomonadota; class Alphaproteobacteria; order Bin95; family Bin95; genus JACKII01. The sequence continues at coordinate 2,006 of CAWEBB010000050.1, read as the reverse complement.
GGTGCGTTGTACGATCGCCAGACCCAGACCGACGCCCGGCTCGTCTCGCGATTGACGGTTGCTGCCCCGCCGGAATTCTTCAAATATGGCAGTCTGCTCGGCCTCGGGGATGCCGGGGCCGGTATCCCAAACCTCAATCCGCAGCCCGTCGCCATCACGGCGCACCCCGACCACGACGCCGCCCTTCCGCGTGTATTTGACGGCATTGGCAATCAGGTTTTGCAGGATGCGACGCAGCAGTACCGGATCCGTTCGCGCCCAGGCCGATGTCGGCACCCAGGCGAACTTCAGCCCTTTTTCAGCCGCCAATCCGGTCGCCGCTTGTCCCAAATCGTCCAGCAACGGCCCCAGCAGCACATCGCGCACGTCCGCCGCGATGCCGCCGCTATCGAGTTTCGAGATCTCCAGCAGCGCGCTCAGCAAGCCCTCGACCGAGTGCAGCGCCCCGCCCAAGCCGCGCAGGCTGCGCCGCGCCATGTCGCTGAAATCCGCCTTCTCGTCTTCGAGCGCAGACAAATAAAGGTGAGCTGCACTCAAGGGTTGCAGCAAATCATGGCTCGCGGCCGCCAGAAACCGGGTCTTGCTCTGGTTTGCCGCGACCGCCGCCGCCCGTGCCTGCTCCAACGCCTCCGCCGCTTCCCGGCGCTGCCGCACTTCCCCTTGCAGCAGCAGGTTGACTTCGACCAGTTCCCGCGTGCGCGCCTTCACTTCCGCCGCCAGCTCTTCCCGGTGATGCTCCAGCGTGCGGTTCGCCGCCCGTTCCGCCGTCTTGTCGGTGAAAGTCGCGACGAAGCCGCGGTCCGGCATCGCGCGAAAGGCCGCCTCGATCACAGTTGCACCCGGATACAGCACATCGATCTGGATCGGCGCGCGCGGGCGGCGGCGCAGGATCCAGGCGATGATGTTGGCCGCGGTCTGCTGGCCGAACTTCGCCCGGTGGCGGCTCAGCAGTTGGGCAACCTGGCGGATGCTCATGCCGCGCCGGACCGAGTAATAGGGCAGGTTCAACAACTCGCAAGTCCGACGGTTCCAGGTCACCAGCCGGTTGTCCGCATCGAACACCGCGACGCCCTGCGCAATATTGGTCACCGTCGAGGCAAGCAGGGCAGCGCCATCCGCCACCGCCCGAACCCGCCGCGCCTCCTCCACCTCAAGCAGAGCCGATACGTCGCTGAACACCGTGACGATGCCACCATCGGCGATGCGTGTCGTGCTGACCTGCACGGTGCGGCCGTCGGCGAATTCGTGCGTATGAGGGCCGACCGGATCGAGGTGCCGCGCGATGCGCTCGACGATCCAGCCTTCGGGATCCAGGTCTGACCGTTTTATCAGGCCGAGACGCGCTACCTCCCGCAACAGGGTTTCGTAGGCGACACCGGGTCGAACCAGACCGCCCAGGCCCTGCCAGAAATCATGGTACCGCGCGTTGCAGAGAACCAGCCGGTCCTGGGCATCCCACAGCGCGAACCCTTCGCCGATCGCTTCGACCGCCTCCTGCAGGCGCTGGCGCGCGACGTCGGCTTCCATCAACGCCTCGTCCAATGAGCGCGGGCGAATCGGCGCCGGATCATAGATGTCGAGGTCGGAGTGGGCGCTGCTGCGCACACCCGTCAATTTCCTGATGTCTCTGGAAGGGTTCTGGCTCATCGGAAGCTCCGGCTCAATCCAGGAGCAAGCGCCGCAGGGCCCCTGGCGCCAGCAGCGACAGCGGCATGACGTTGACTTGCGGGTCGTCGTACTTTCCAGTCACGGAGTATGAAATAGCGAACACCCCTTCCCCGCCAGTCAATATATCCCCAACCAACGGCACGGAGCTTAGCAAACGGTTCAGCACGTAGACGGGCACGACCGCCCCGTTAAGGTCCAGTGACTGCGACGGAATATCGACGGTGCCGCGGAACGTTACCCCCAGCGACCCGCCATAAACCCGCCCGTCTTTCACTGCCAGCTTTTTGTTCCGGAGGGTGAATGGCGCCTCCAATGCGGTCATCTGCAGACCGCTTGAG
>CAWEBB010000049.1:0-15086 GCA_963807085.1 uncultured Alphaproteobacteria bacterium | reverse complement strand
CCTGCATTTCTCACGAGGATAGGCGCATCGGGTTACGATCGGGGAAAATGTGAGTGTAGACAGACATTTGACCGACTTCAGGAGCAGCCCCAATGCGGACAGAGTGTAACCGGGAAGCCATGTGATTTGCACGCCTCGATCGTCGCGACGTGGTCGCCGATTTCGGTGGCGGGGCGATCAGTTCGGATGCCGGAGCGTTGCTGCGGGGGCGACGGACCGGGCGGTTAATCTGGTCGCGCTTTGCTGCCTGTTTCACCGATGGCCGGGCGGCTGAGCGGGTGGTCCACGACGTGCGCACGCTGATAGGCCAGCGCGTGTTCGCCATCGCGCTCGGCTATGAGGATCTGGTCGATCACGACGACCTGCGCCACGATCCGGTGCTCGGCCCCGTTCTCGGCCGACTGGAAGCGCGCCGCCGGACTGCGCGCGCTGGCGGGCAAGAGCACGCTGAACCGCCTGGAGCAAGCGCCGGTCTGCAACGACCGCTATCGCAAGATCGCCCACGATCCCAAGGCGATCGAGAATGTGTTCGTCGATCTGTTCCTGGACGCGCACACCAGGCCACCGGCACGCATCACGCTCGACCTGGACGCCACGGACGACCCGATCACGGGCGCCAGGAGGGGCGCTTCTTTCACGGTTACTACGATTGCTACTGCTACCTGCCGCTTTATGTGTTCTGTGGCGAGCATTTGCTGGCGGCCAAGCTTCGGCGCGCCAATATCGACGCCAGCGCCGGTGCAGCCGCGAGATCGCCGGATTGTCCGGCACATCCGCGAGCGTTGGCCTCGGGTGCGCATCCTGCTCCGCGGCGACAGCGGCTTTGCACGCGAAGAGCTCATGGCCTGGTGTGAGGCCAACCGGGTCGATTATCTTTTTGGTCTGGCGCGCAATTCCCGTCTGGTGGACCGGATCTAGTTGACCTGGCCTGGGCAGGGGAAGAGGCTGAGCGCACCGGCAGGCCCGCCCGGCGCTTCGCCGACTTCCGCTGGACCACGCGGGACAGCTGGAGCCGGCGCCGTCGGGTGGTGGCCAAGGCCGAGTGGATGCCGGGTCGGGGCGAGAACGGCGCCAACCCGCGCTTTGTGGTCACCTCGCTTCCGTCGGGGGACCTGGACGCCCGGACGCTCTACGAGCGCGTTTACTGCGCCCGCGGCGACATGGAAAACCAGATCAAAGAATGCCAGCTCGACCTGTTCGCCGACCGCACCAGTGCGGCGACCATGGCCGCGAACCAGTTGCGGCTGTGGTTCGCCTCCATGGCCTATGTGCTGCTGTGTGCGTTACGGCGAAAGGGCCTGGCGCATACCCGGCTGGCGAGGGCCACCTGCGGCACGCTGCGTCTGAAACTGCTGAAAATCGGCGCACAGGTGACCGTCACCGTCCGTCGTATCCGTGTGGCGATGGCCTCTGCCTGTCCTTATGCCGACGAGTTCGCGCTCGCACACACACGGCTCTGCCGCTGAAGCACGCTCCGGCATCGCCTCCACCCGCCCATCAACAACATCGGACCCGACCTGATCCCGACCGCGCCCGAACGGCGCAACGAACCGGCATGCTCAAGCCCCACGCGTCCGTCATCCAACGGTCAGCCAGCCATCTCCCGATCAGACAGGCAGCACTGGTGAGAAATGCGGGCTAGGCCTGAGCGACCTGACCGGCAAGGGCGGGAAGCCCTTCCGCTTCGACGTTGGGCCAATGCGTCGGTAAGCAGAGAAGCATCCCGCGTGACTTATTTTGAGCGATTGCGGCAGCATGGATCCAGCCGTTTCCGCAAGGAGCCTGCGATGGGGTTGCACCTCAGTGAACGGCGAGTTTGGGCTGGTTCCGGATCTTCGCTGCGCTTCGTTCGAGAGGCCGCTAAGGGCCGAAAGTGACGATCGACACTAATGGCGGTTCTCCGGGCTACGCCGGGGTGTTCGCCGTCAGGAAGGTGCGCAGGTGGCGGACGGCCACAGCCACGCGGTCCTGGGGTTCCTTCCAGGGGAAGAAGGTCATCTGAGCATTCGGGGCTAGCATGACTGTTTCTTCCGCCGTGGCATAGGGGTGCGAATCAGTGTCGTCTGGCATGACTAGGACTGGCGTCGTGCAGCTGCGCACGAAATCGCGCGTCACGCTGAAGACGAAGTCGGGGTCGCCATACATCTTTGACAGGAAGGCATCACACATATCCATCGTGATATCGGACCGTTTTTCGCACAGCGCCGGGGCCCATTTAGTCATGTTGTTCCGGTAAAAATTGTCCGGAATTTCGGGGCGGAAGCCGCTGGGCGTGGCCGGCACGGCGGCGATCACCCGCTCGGGTGCGCGCTCCAACATCTTCCAGATGAAGGGGCCGCCGATGCAGAAGCCGATGACCAGGAATTTGTCGTACCCAAGATGATCCATCAGGCCCAACAGATCATCGATATAGGAATCCCAGGGCCGATCGACCTCCACTGGGCCGGAGGACTGGCCGCCATTGGCATTGCGCAGGTCCATGGTTATGCAGTGGAATTGGTCGTTGAGGGTGTTCATCGGGTTGAACGGCGTCCGTTCGGAAAGATAGGCGATATTCGCGTTCAGCCCGCCACCGGGAATGACCAGCAGCGGAAACCCGGAGCCGGCTTCCTCGTAATAGATTTTGACGGAACCGTTTTCATAAAAAGCCATGGCAGATATCCATAATGGGGGCGGGAAACACTGTTGGCACGATTTCGCACATCACCTTAGGGAACCGGGCCGTGTCACCGCAATTGGAATTGCCATCTGGCCCGGCTGGCGGGACCCGGAAACTTCCCATACAGACCGCAAAAGCATGATGCAGCCGGCGGGCGAGATGCATTATTCCATTCTGATCCATTGCCGATCAACATGTAATTGAAGGTCATGGAATTCTCTTCTGGAATGCAGCCGTCCAGCCGCTCGCACTAGTGCTGCGTGAATTTGCCACCAACGTGTCAACCGATATCTTACACTTGGAATGCCTCGGTCAGGGTCTTGACGAACTTTCCGTCATGGAACGTTGTTTCCGGACCTGTTCGAGAGTTCAGGGCCGACCATGCGGCCGGCCCCACGGCTCAGATCTCAACGCCCTCTGAGATAGCTAGTGGATTGATTTCCAACATTTGGAACCCTCTGTTTCTTGCGTGCGATGATTTCGTCTGGGTCAGCGTTCCAGGTGAAGGGCTTGGCCTCGGTAGCTGTTGTGTTCGTCGATGAACCGGTTAATGGCGGCCTGGAGATCGACGATAGAGTGGAAGACGCCATATTTGAGCCGCCGTCTGGTGAGCTTGGCAAAGAAGCCCTCAACCGCATTCAACCAGGAGCTTGAGGTCGGCGTGAAGTGGAACGTCCAACGCGGATGTCGCGCCCGTCAAGCCTGGACCTTGGCGTGCTTGTGGGCGGCGTAGTTGTCCAGAATGACGTGGATAACCTTGCCGGCCGGAACGGCCCGCTCGATCCCGGTTGAGGAAGCGGATGAACTCCTGGTGGCGGTGCCGGACCATGTTCTGGCCGATCACCGTGCCTTCCAAGACATTCAGCGCGGCGAAGAGCGTGGTGGTTCCGTTGCGTCTGTAATCGTGGGGCATGGTCGCCGCCGCGGCCCTTTTTCAGCGGCAGGCCCGGCTGCGTGCGATCAAGCGCCTGGATTTGGCTCTTCTCGTCAACTGACAGCACGACGGCATGGGCCGGCGGCGCTACATAGAGGCCCACGACATCGGTCAGTTTTTCGGACAAAAGCGGGATCGTTCGAGAGTTTGAACTGGCGCCAGCGATGCGGCGCCAGGCCATGCTCCTTCCAGATCGCCTGCACGGTCCAGGGCGCAACACCCGCGACTTTCGCCATGGCGCGCACCGTCCAGTGAGTGCCTCCTCCATCGGCGGCGGTTGCTGGGTCAGCCGTACGATCTTATGACACCCTCGTTCGGGTGCCAACGGCTGGTGTCCCCGGCGGACGGGACGCATCGCGGAGCAGGCCGTCCACGCCTGCTGCCGCAAACCGCTCCTGCCAGCGCCAGACGCAGGTCTTCGACTTGCCCGTCGCCGTCATGATTGCCATCGTGCCGATTTCATCGGCGCTCAACAGAATGATGCGAGCCCGCCAGACATGTTTCTGGGGCTCTTCGGATCCCGGACCACCGCTTCCAAGCGCTGGCGGTCACAGGATGATACCGATGCCGCTTCGCATCGCCAGAGACTCGCACGATCCAAATCGACAGGGAATCCAAAAAGACTTTTTCGTCTCGATCAATCCACTAGCGCGTCTTCAAGCTCAACACCAAGATATCGTACCGTGCTGTCCATCTTCGTGTGGCCGAGAAGGAGCTGAACGGCTCGCAGGTTGCCCGTCTTTCGATAGATCTGCGCTACTTTCGTTCTCCGTATCGAATGTGTCCCATAGGCGCTCGGCTCCAGGCCGATGGACGTTACCCAATCGCGAACGAGCCGTGCGTTCTGCCGGGTGGAAATATGCAAAGGCTCATGAAAGCGACCCGGCCACAGGTGTGCCTGGCCGATCATCATCGGGTGCTCTAGCCAGTTTTTCAGCGATCTTCGGGTGCCTTCGGTCAATTCGAACCTGACTGCCTTTTTAGTCTTGCTCTAGAGAACCGAAGTCCGCTCTTTAACCTGCCCCGCGACATAGGCGTCGGAAACCTTGAGGCAGACTAAATCGCATCTGCGTAGCTTGCTGTCGATCGCCGTGTTAAAGAGCGCCAAGTCGCGATGGCTTTCCGGGATCTCAAGACGAACACGAATAGCCCAGACGTGCTTGGGCAACAACGGACGCTTCTGGCCGACAATACGCCCCTTGTTCCAAGCTGGTCGGCGGGGGCGAATGGCGGGCAAGTTAGGAATGTACATGACAGATCCTCCGATCCGCCACGCCCACCACATCGCCGACCCGATGCCGACGGCAATAGCCTAGCCGACTTTCTTGCGCCGCAGCGAATTCGGGTTTTGAGCCCTGAGCGGGCATTTGGGGTGAGCCCAGAATTTGACGCTATGGGCCATGAGGGGAAGTTAGCATGAGTATCGAAAGCCCCGTGCTTTCGTATATCCTTTCAGTTTCGAGCAAGAATTTCTTGCATCACCAGTTGTGAATAAAGGAGACCACCATGCCGTTTTATGAGCACGACGACGTGCGCATCCGTTATGAGGAGGCCGGTAGTGGTTTTCCCCTATTGGTCACCCCGGGCGGTGGCCTCAACTCCCGTGTCGATAACTGGCCGAGGGCAGTCTTTAATGCGATGGACGCCTTCAAGAACGAGTTCCGCTGTATCACGATGGATCAGCGCAACGCCATTGGCGGCGAGAGTACGGGTCCGGTAGCCGTCGATGATCCGTGGGGCGCATTTGCTGACGACCAACTCGGGCTGATGGATCACCTGGGCATCCGCGAATTCGCGTTCATGGGTTACTGTATCGGCGGCTGCTTCGCCGGCAAGCTTATTGAACGCGCTCCGGAGCGTATGGTCGGCGCGGTATTCTGCCAGACTGTGGGGCATTGGCCGGAAGACCCCGATGTCATGTACAGGTCCGGCCGGGATGGGTGGGCTCCAGAGTTGCTGGCCCAACGGCCCGACTTGAACCAAGCCTCAATCGACCAGTACCTGCACAACCTGTACCGGGCGAACCCCGACTTTCTCTACAGCGTGTCGCGTGACGTTATCCGCAACTGCCAGACGCCCATTCTGGTGCTCCCGGACGACGTTCCAGCACACCCGCACCAGACATCGGTTGACGTTGCGTCGCTTGCGCCGAACGCCGAGATCACGGTCTTTCCATGGACGTCTCCACCCGACCTGAAGGAACGCACGATCAACCGGGTGCGCAGATTTCTCCAGACGCACTGCGCCGCGCAGTAAGGGCCGAGGTTATTTGGCTGACTGTTCGCTTCGCGGCGCGAGGAGGCGCCCGTATCTGTTGTCATGCTTCGGGCCGTGATTTGGGTGTACCCGATGTCTCAAATGGATCAGGACCACCCCTTCACTGCGCCGGACACAGACGGCAATTTAACGAGATAGTTGGTTTCGATGTTGCTAACTTGAGCCAGGAACGGCTCTTGCTTTCCCCACTCCAGCGGGAACGGCTGCATCAGGTCGGCCATCATGATGTCATTATCCTGCCGCCCTTCCAGAATGGCCTCGACGATGGTCGGTGCCAGCAGGGTCAGGCGCAGCACCCGGCTGACATAGGAGCGGTTGATCTTCTCTGCCTGCGCCAGGTCGGTCAGGTTGGCGTACTGGTCTGTCTCCAGCAGCCGCTTCCAACGATGGGCACGGGCGAGCGCCTTGACCAGCCAGGCGCGCGGGGATGGGATCGTTGGTCATGCGGTTCTGCGTCGGGTCGGATTTGCATGACCGCTCCGGTCGGGCGGAAAGGGAAGCGAACTCTCCGGTAATGGGCGGGACCGGTCGTCGCTCTGCCGCAGCCGCAACAGGCCCAGCGCCAGCAGGCGGCACACCTCGTCGATTTGCTCCCTAGGCGTCATGTGGGAGGGATGGAGCGGGTTCGGCATGTGCATCGCTCGGATCACCCAGGGAATTGAATTCCCTAGGTCTCTACTCACGATGCGAACAAACTGTCCCAAAGCGATGGCACTTGGAGGGCGATTAAATCGAATTTGGCAAGGTTTTCGATTACAATCATAAGGGGAACATTCGCATCGAACTAATGGGACTCAGATGGCGAAGAACCTGAAGAAATTCATTAATCCCAAGTGAGGCTTCTCCCGTTGGCTCCGGCGGCACAAAATGTGGTGATCTGCGCTTGCGTCGCGAGGTGCGTTCGCTTAATGTTCTCGCATGCCGAGCCGCTGGAAACATGACCGCCCGCTCTCCCGCGCCCAGTTCGAGGCGCGATTTCCGGGATAATGCGGCCTGCGCCGACTATCTGGCGCGTCGCCGGTGGCCGGAGGGCTTTGTCTGCCCGGGCTGTGGCGTCACGAAGGGATGGCTGCTGAAGACCAAGGCGTTCACCTGGGAGTGCGCGGCCTGCCGGCGGCAGACGTCCGTGACCGCAGGCACGGTCATGCACGGCAGCCATCTGCCGCTGAAGACCTGGTTCACGGCGATCCATATCGTAACCAGCCACTCCAACGGGATCTCCGCCCTGCAACTGCAGGCCCAACTGGGCCTGGGCAGCTACAAGAGCGCCTGGCTGCTCCTGACGAAGCTCCGCCGCGCCATGGTCGATCCCGAGCGAAGCCTTCTCGAGGACGTCGTCGAAGTTGACGAGACCGAGATCGCCTTGCGCCATAAGGACGACCCGCCCGCTGGCGGTCAAGGCCGCAGCTCGCAGGGCAAGATGCTCGTTGCCGGCGCGGTGGAGCTCTCGCCCGAAGGCAAGCCGCGCCGCATTCGTCTCGCGCCGATCGCCGACTTCTCCGGCGCCACGCTCAAGCCCTTCGTCGTCGCGGTCGCCGCCGCCGGTGCCCGCGTCGTCACGGACGGATGGTCCGGCTACAATGGCCTGCCCGACCATGTGCACGAGCCGAAAGTCGTCGGCAAGATGGCCGCCCACATCATCCTGCGCTGGACCCATCGCGTCTTTTCAAACCTCAAGAATGGGCGCTCGGGACCTACCATGGCCTCCGTCGCCAGCACTTCAGGCGTTACCTCGACGAGTTCGTCTTCAGGTGGAACCGTCGCCGCCACACAGCCGTGGCGTTCGATACCCTGCTCGGCCTCGGAGCCCGCCTCGCGCCAGCAACCGCCCGCGACTTCGTCGAGCAGCGCGTCTGAGAGTACCAGAGCACGGCGCCACACCCCGGAATGCGAGATCGCCGTCGCCTGTCCGCGGTGCATCCAACCGTCTCGAGCCGCTGCCTACGTCGATCAGAATTGCTCAGAGCTCTGCATGCACCAGGAAGCCATCACCCGCGCCGCCATCCGAAACATCAACATCTCGCAGCGCCGGAACGAAAGGGAGAAGCCTCTCCCAAGTTTATCCGGACCGTCGATCTCGGCCTGCTGAGCCGCCTGTTCGAACGCCACCGCGATGCGATGAAGGGACTGGATCTGGGAGAGTTCCAGGAAAGCGCAACACACGACGCTGCCCGCAGCGCTGTCCAGAATTTCTTCGCTGGACCAGAGGAGAACTATCCGGAAGGGCTGGTCGCCGACCTGCACCGCATCGCCGAACTCGGCAACGCGACAGGACTCGAGATTATCCTTCAACAGGCCGAGCGGCTCGAGACGCCTCTGACCCCCACGACGACGGGCGACAAATCGGAGACGCACCAGGACCCCAAGCATATCGCCCTGCGGGTCTTCCTGGACCATCCCAACATCTTCAACGCCGCATCGGACATGTTGGCGCTGCTGGCGCGCACCTCAGTCGCAGAGTTCGCCGGGCGAGACGAAGGAGTTGAGGTCAGCATGAATGATTTGGCAAAGACGGCATTTGAGGACGCAGCCGCCACCCTCTTCGAACGGGATTTTCGCAGCAACCATTGCCGCGTGGGTTGGTATGACGATGCCGACGAATTTGTCTTGGTTATCGAGCATGGTGCGCCGATCACCACGACCGATATCCTGGAAAGGGACCAGAAGCGCGTGATCAGCTTCCGCGCCGCCGCACATGCGGTGCTGTCCTACAGCGCCATGGCGGGCAGGCTGAAGATCGGCGGCATGGCCAAGGCGCGCCACGCCGACCTCGCGGAACTTTTCGCCGACAAGGTTCTGGGCAAACCCGGATTCTTCGCCGGCGACGACGCCCAGAACCTCTACACGCTCGACCCGGTGCAGCGCGCGGGCTTCGGCTTCACGTTCGACCATGACTTCGATCCGGGCATTCAACGTGTCCAGATCACCGAGGTGCAGATCGACCGCGTCGGCGCCGATCCGAAGACCGGCAGGACACGAACCTTCTACTCCTATGTTGCACGCGACGGTCGCGACACTGCGCTGGCAAGGCTGGGCGAGATGATGCGCGGCGCCCGTCTTGGATCGGGTTGGCGGCTCAACCACATCGTCATCCGCGTTCATTTCGCGACCGACGGCAAATCCGCAAAGAAGGTGACCGTCAAGCTGAAACCACCGGCCCACGCCATGTTCAAGCGTCATCAGTTCGAAGGCCGGATCATGACGCTGCTTCGCCGGAACGGATTGCTCAATGACCGATACACTACCCAGGCTGCTGTTGCGGCTGAGTGAGGCGGGTGAGCCCGCGCTTCTTTGGGGCCGTCAGGCCGCCCGTCATGCCGGACGTGATTTCGAGCGGCTGCTCGATCATCGTGTGCTGGTCGAACAGGTGCCGGCAACGGAATGGGATGTTTGCCAGGCCTGTGATTGCGGTCTAGGCGCCCGGCCGATCCAGCAGGTCAACGGGCGATACAAGGCGGTTTGCCCTGCGGATCGGCGCAGCGACCTTGTTCTTGGCGATGACGATCTGCGGAGCTTTCGAATCGATCCTGCCGCACTGGTCCGGGAAATCGCCGCGGCCTCCGGGTTTACCGGCGAGCCCTCCCCGATTGCAGCGGGTGTCTGGCATCTGGGCGAGACATCAAACCAGCAGGCGCTGTTTCTGGCGCTGTCGCGGGATGCGGTGCTTCAACCGGGAATGATTGGCCTGATGCGTTCGGTCGCCCGGTCATCGCCCATCACGGTGATCACGCCGGCGATAGCCGCGGACCAACTTTCGCGCTTTGTTGAAGCCGGCCTCTCCATCGTTCCGATAGATAGTTGTCTGGCCGGCAATGCTGCCGGCTTCGCGATTGATCTCGGGACGCAGGAATTCATTCCAGCCTTTGAGCCTCACCTTGTTATTCATTGTCGAAGCCAGCGAGTGATCTTGGGCGGTGACGAGGGTACACATTCCGCGGCAGCCGTTCAACCTCCTGGTGAAGTTGGCCGAGGCTGTTGGGGGCCGGATTGGCTATCTGACCCCGCACCAAATCGAGGCTGAGAACAGTGGCCGCAGCGCGGCTGATCTTGTTCGTGAACTGAGGCGTTTCCTGTCCGATGGACGTCAAAATCGTGGCCCGTCCCTGATCAAGACGCGGCGCAGCCCAACTGGCTATTTACTGGCGCTGGCTCCGGAAGAATTTGATCTGCGGCAGTAGGAGCGCTGGCCCGCGTCGCCGCTCGTCTTCCCATTCTAACCCATCCAAAACCCATCCGGCTCCCACCAATCGGACCGGCGGCTTCGGCAAACTTGGGGTCATCAACAGCGATGACCCGAGGCCAAGCCGATGCGCTCTTCAATTTCCCGAGACGACCTTCAGATCCTTCGCCATGAGGCGGACATTGCCGCCCGCCGCCTGGTTCACCAGTTGCAGCTGCCCCATGCCGATCTCGACGATGTCCGCCAGGACCTGCTCGTCGACCTGATCGCCCGGCTGCCGGCCTACGACGCTGGTCGCGGCACCCTCGGCGCCTTTGCCGGCATCGTCCTCGCCAACCGGGCGACACGGATCGCCAACAAGGTGAAGCGCGAGCGCCGCATGTACGGCGCGGCACCGATCTCGGTCGACGAGGCCATTCCCAAGAGCGATGGACTGACCCGAGGCGATCTCATCGCCGAAGCCGATGGCCTCCCAGCGCTGTGGGGCCAGCCTGTCGATGCATTTGCTGCCGCCGAGTTCCGTCTCGATGTCGAGCGCGGTCTCGGTTCGCTCGAACCCGCCGACGGCGCGCTCTGCGCTGCGCTTTCCCGGATCACGGTCGACCGCCTCGCGGCAAGCGGCCATGGCGTCCGCAGCAGCCTCTATCGGCGCGTCAAGAACATCCGCCTCGCCCTGACGGCTTTCGGCATGCAGGCCGCCTGAGACGGTTCGGCGAGTGCATGAGTAGGAGTCTATCTTGAATGTCATTGCATCCAAGTTTCCGGCTGTCCGAAAGCCACTCACCGAGACCGAACTCTGTGGTTGGATCGGCCAGGCAGCGCCCGGCGACATGCTCGAATATCACCGCGGCTTCCTTGCGCTCGACACTATGCCTATGGGCACGGGAGCTGCGGGGCCGGATCAGGCAAAACTCGCCCGCGTCGCGCGCCGCGCCTGGTGGGCGGCCGGGCGCGGCTTGATCTATCTCGTTCAGCGGCGCAACCGGTCCTACGACTACAGCTATCTCGCCGTCGCGCGCTCGAAGCCGCAGCTGACCCGGGTGACGCTCTCCTCGCTTCTTTCGGCTGAGGCGGCGTGATGGCGACCGCCTGCACAAAACGCCCCGGCCTTGGCGACATCCGCATGCCAACGTTTCGACCGATCATCAAATTCGAGGAAGCCCGATGACCAAAACTGCTGCCTTGACCGAGCTTCGCAGGCGCCATTACGCGCTCGAAGCACTACACCATTGTCATCCCGGCGGTTGACGCCTGCCGCCGTGAACCGGTGGTCATGCCAATCGAGGACGCGACGCTCGACGATATCGCCTTCGCATTGCTCGGCGTCGAGGCCGAGTTCAATGCGCTCGGCGACCGGCTTCACGCCCTGCACAAGCTCTATGATCTTGCCAGGCAAGCCGGCGGGCGGGGAGACGAATTTGCGCTCGATCTTGGGTCGCGCCACGTGGGAGGCCACCGATGGCCCTTCCGATCATCAGCGCCGCCGACGATGGCACGCCCCTGTTTGCGGTCTATGCCGATGCCGGGTCCAGCATGAGTTTGGTCCCGGCGTGGGGGGAGTGCCCGAACTCCAGGCCAACACCGGCCGCCCCGGTTGAGGGGCAGGCCAGCAGATGAGCGTGAAAGTCATCCAGCAAGTTGTAAGGCAGTTTGACAGCAGAGGCAGTGCCCGTCTTCTGCTCCTGGGTGGCCAACTATGCGAACGACGAGGGTGTTTGCTGGCCGTCTATCGCGACGCTCGCTGCGGACTGCCGCTGCTCCAATCGATATGTCTCAAAGCTACTCAGGGAGTTAGAGGCGATTGGCGAAATCACCGCCAAACGGCGCGGGCCTCTGAGTGCGATCTACCGGATAAACCTGAACGATCATTCATCGCATTCGGCGTCTGAAGATCTGAACGATGGTTCTGGAGACCCGAACAATCCTTCGCCTCTAGACCTGAACGACCGTTCCCACAGACCTGAACAGTCGTTCACCCAAACCGTCAAGAACCGTCAGGAGGCACGCGCCATGGAACGCGATGCATTGAAAGCCAAGATGCAGGCACGGATGCCGCAAGCGGTGTCACAGGCGCGACAGCATCTGGCCGACCAGGCAAGGCAGGCGAAAGTGCCGCCGGAGAGCCCATCGGCGGAGTTGTCGTTGCGCTCCATCGGCAAGGCGCTCGGTCTGCAAACCGGGCATCGGCCGTCGATCCCCAATTCTGGCCAGACGCTACGGGCCAGCGCGTGTTCTGCGAGTCCGGTGGGCAAAACCTCGGCCTCGCGGTCGAGCACTTCATCGACTACTGGCAGGGCACTGCAGGCAAGAGCAGGACCGCGTGCGACTGGCAAGCCCGTTGGCGCACCTGGTGCCGCAAGGCTGCGGAAGGGTACCGCACACCAGGATTTACAGAGCCTGGCCGCCCGAGATCCGGAGGCCTGTCGCGCGGCATGGCGAACCTTTTTGCCGCCGAAACTTCGGGAGCAAATGGCCGGCATCCATCGTTCGAAGATTGGCTGGCGGACTGAGCGGATGCAGGACTTTGTCGGAGGTGCCGGACCTCTCAACGAAGGCTTTTGCGGTCATCATCAGCCCAAGTGATGCGAAGGCGCTGGTGCATTTTCTAGACACACTGGGCGACGCGGGGCTGATGCCGGACGAGAGCCGTCTGCTCAAGCTGGTGAACGCCGGCATCGCTCAGTTTGGCGATCGGGCGGTTCGGGATATGGAAGCAGGCGCCGAAATAGCCGCGGCACGACTGATGCCATGGACAATGGCGCTTTCTGACTTGCCGGAGTGGGCAATTCTGGGCGCTTTTACCCGGTGCAATCAGGCCGCTCACCCGCCAAGGCCCGTCGAGGTCAAAGAGGCTGCGCAAAATGCAGCGGGCGGCCTCGCCTGGTTCATCTAATCGTGCCAGGAAAATATTGGACCACGTGAAACACGCGCAGCCCGATTGGTTGGAGGTCGGCTGATGCAGGTGGATATGATTGGACGGGTCTTGGCACGACGACAGGCCGGGCGCTTCTTCATTGGTCTCGCGGTGACGCAGTGGTTGGGCAAGAAGCTTTACCGTCCGCGCCGCTCGGCCAAGGAGGTGCGCCATGGCTGATTGGAAGTGGACCGCTGGCGATGTCGCCGAGCATTTCGAGGAGGCGTTCCGCACCTTGCGCAAGCTGCCGCCGGTGAAGGCGCGGGGGTATTTCAGCGCCTGGCCGGACACCGTGCGGACCAGCCGCGAGATCGCAGCGATGGAGCCGCAGCCCCTGCGGGTCTCGCCGTCGGCTGCAGCCATCACCCGGCTCGAGCAGACCTTCGACCTGGGTGCTCTGGATCGAGGAGGAGGAGCGCAGGCTGGTCTGGTCACGCGCCGCCCGCGTGCCATGGAAACAGATCAGTGGCGAGCTGGGATGCGATCGCACCACCGCGTGGCGGCGCTGGCAGCTGGCGCTGACCAAAATCGCGGCGCGGCTGAATGCCGAGTGATTCCAATGTGTTGCAACACTTTTGTGTTCGACACATGCAACAGATCGGTGCTATAAACAGGGTATGATCGGGAGTTCGAGCGTCAAGAACGCCCCCGGTCCTGTCCCAACTCTTAATCTCTTCGCGAGGCACCATGCCTGTTCGCCCGCCCATCCATCGCCCGGTGGGGCGACGCGACAAGCGTGAGGCCGACCGGGACTACGCCCGCAGGCGCGATCCGGCCATTCGCGCGCTTTACGCGTCCGCCCGCTGGCAGCGCGCCCGGCGACACTTCCTGGCCCAGCATCCGCTCTGCGCCGAATGCCAACGCCAGAACCGGCTCACCGCCGCCAACACGGTGGATCACATCATCCCGCATCGCGGCGATTTGGGCCGGTTCTGGGATCAGGACGGATGGCAGCCGCTCTGCGCAAGCTGCCACAGCCGCAAGACCGCGGCCGAGGATGGCGGCTTCGGCAACCCACGTCGCTGACCATCGATCATCACCGCTCCCCCCCCCCCGGGGGGGGCAAAACTCTGGAGGATTTGGCGTCAGGACCGGGCGCCAAGCTTTCTTTATCCGTGGCCAAAATGGCGAGGGGGGATAGCGGCCCATGCAACAAAGGAAACACAGCCGTGTCCGATCGTCGGCTTGCCGTTGAATATCGTGCGCTCGATAGCCTGGTGCCCTATGCGCGCAACGCCCGCACCCATTCGGAGGCGCAGATTGCCGAGATCGCGGGCTCGATCCGTGCGTTCGGGTTCGCCAACCCGGTGCTGATTGCCGAGGACGGCACGCTGATCGCGGGCCATGGCCGGGTGCTGGCCGCGCGGCTGCTGGGGATGGAGACGGCGCCGAGCATCGTGCTGACCGGCCTGTCGGAAAGCCAGCGCCGGGCGCTGGTGCTGGCCGACAACCGCATTGCCCTGAATGCCGGCTGGGACGAGAGCCTGCTGGCGCTGGAGCTCGACGACCTGAAAGAGGCCGGGTTCGAGCTCGGACATGGGGTTCGCGGTCGGCGAGCTCGACCGGCTGCTGCTGGGCGCCGAAGACAACGAGGGCTCAACCGCGCCGAGCGTGATCTCCGAGCCGCCACGCAATTCGGCATCGCGCACAGGCGATCTCTGGATCCTTGGCCACCACCGGCTGCTCTGCGGCGACAGCACCAGCCCTGCCGACGTCCGCCGCCTGATGAACGGCGAGCGGGCCATCCTGTTCGCCACCGACCCGCCGTATCTGGTGGATTATGACGGATCGAACCATCCGACGCGGAACAAGGACAGGAGCCAGTCCTACGGCGTGACCTGGGACGACAGCAGCCAGGGCGCCGAAGCTTTACGACGGGTTCATTCCCGCCGCCGTGGCGGAAAACTCATCAACGAAGGACGCCGCCTGGTACTGCTGGCACGCCTCCCGCCGCCAGGCGATGCTGGAGGCCTGCTGGGAAAAGGCCGGAGCCTTCGTGCACCAGCAGATCATCTGGGTGAAAGACCGGGGCCTTGCTGACCCGCTCGCACTACCTCTGGAAACACGAGCCCTGCCTGATGGGCTGGCGCCGCCCGAACCGCCCGCCGAAGGTGGCCGAGGA
>CAWEBB010000048.1:0-12580 GCA_963807085.1 uncultured Alphaproteobacteria bacterium | reverse complement strand
CCCTCCTCTCCGCCACGACAGGGCGCCAAGGGCCGGCACGCTCAGGCGTTATCGCGAGGTTCTGATCGAAGGCTGATCGCAAAGCCGCAGGCCCAGCCCGATATCACCATGCCGGATCCCGCCGCCTGGCTGGAGCCGGGTCATGGCGGCAGCGTCGACCCGTCTAACCTGTTCAAGCTTCTGTGCAAGCACGGTTTCAGTGATGAAGAACGCGGCTGACCTCAAAGAAAGCGTGCTCTGAAGTTAAAGCGGCGCGTCGATGTCGATGGAGCTCAAACGAATATAAGGAAACGAGCGACGTACGACAGCGAACTCAATCCTGCGCGAAAAAGGCAATAGTTTCTGCGCCACGAGCGGCAGGCACCAGGATGCCGCGCAGACAGGTAGCGGGTTCCAACCTATCTTTTAGAATAAACTGTACGAGCGGCCGACGGTTGATCAGCCTGCGGTTTCTGACGCTGGCTGCATTCGCGGTTCGGGAACATAAAGAGGCAACCAAGTGATATTCGGGCGAAGGACCAGCCGTGTTCAGGCAGGGCAGTCACGCAGGAATTTTCCACCTTGCAAACGGAGGGAGCGCTGTATGCGCGTGCTCTTGTTCTCTGCAACCCCGCGCTCCGATCGCGGCGGGGTGCAGCAGGTCATGGCCGCCCTCGACGGAGCTTTGGCGGCTCGTGGCGTGCCCAGAATGCGGTTGGGGCCGGACGAGCGCCCCGGCGCGACAACCGCGCCGTTCGCGGCGGAAGCGTCGGCAAGTGCGGACGGGCGCCCGAAAGTCGGGGCCTTGCCCGATGCGTTGGGCTCCGCTTGGCGATTGGCGGCGGTCCTGAACCGATTTCGTCCGACGGTGGTCAATTTTCATTTCCTGACAGGTGCTCTCGCGTACTTCATCGCGCTCCGCCCGTTTTTCGGATACCGGCTGGTGCTCTCGACCCATGGCAGCGACGTATTGCTGCCGCCGCCGAGCTTGATTCCGCACCTCCCGCGCTTTCTGCGGATGGTCGATGCAATCACTGTCGTATCAGAGCCGGTTGCAGAAGCCGTTCGCCATAAAGCCCCGGGCGTTTCGTCGAAGCTGTCGGTGATCCCGAATGGCGTCGATACAGAATTTTGGACGCCGGGTTTGGACAAGCGTCAGCCCCTGATTGCGGCAGCCGGACGGCTGAATCCGGTGAAGGGGTTCGATCTGCTGCTTGCCGCGCTTGCCGGACTGCCGCAGGCGAACGCGGTGGTGCTGGGCGACGGGCCGCAGCGGCCTGAATTGGAGGATCAGGCGCGCCGTCTCGGTGTGGCCGACCGCCTGAGTATGCCCGGGCACCTCGAACCGCAAGCCATGCGGGACTGCTTCCGTCAGGCATCGGTGTTCGCCCTTCCGTCGCGCAGCGAAGGCTTGCCTCTAGCCCTTTTGGAGGCCATGGCGTGCGGTCTTCCGGTGGTGGCCTCGCAAGTTGGCGGCATTCCGTCGGTGGTCACCCCGGAAAGCGGGGTGATCGTGCCACCGGAGGATGCCGTTGCGCTACGGGAAGGTCTGGCGGCAGTCCTTGCCGGGCGAACGGCCGCCAGCGGCGAGGGCGCGCGGCGGCAGGCGGCCGGGTTCTCCCGCCGGTCGATGGTGAATGCCTACATCTCTCTCTTGCACGAGCAGTCGGGCCGCAAGCCGGTCTGCCGGTTGAACCGGAAGGGAGCGGCAGCTTGAGGGCTCACGACATCGCCACTGGTCTTGCGGCACGGCTTTCCCACAGAAGAACGACATTGCAGCAGGCGATGGTCGAGGCTGGCATGCCGCCATCCCTGTTCGGTCATCGCCAGGTGCCCCGGCGCAGCGCCGCAGAGGCAGCCGAAATGGCCGGCAATCGCCGCGAAATTCACGCCCCGCGCAACGAGCGTAATCCATTGCCGCGCAACGTCTCGTCAGTGGAAGAACTGCCCGCCGATCGGGGTTGGTGGGGGTTTTCCTTTCGGGACGTTCCGGTGCGCCGCAGCGGTCCCACCGCCCTGCTCACCTTCGACGACGTCGATCTGGTTTCGAAGCGCGAGCCCGATGGGCGGCGCGATTACTTTCCGGCCCTGCTCGACCGGCAGGGCAGGAGCTTGGAACTGCGGGAGGTCCGTTACCGACCCATGCACGCCGCTGCGCCGCGGCGAAGCGGCCGGCGGCTCTTGCGCGGAACCTGGATAGCCGAGAGAGTTTATCACAATCATTCGCACTGGCTTACGGCGCATCTGCCAAAGGTCGTTCTGTTGCGTGACCTGGATCGCTTGCACGACCTGACATTGCCAGCCGAACGGACGCCGGCGATGGATGCCAGTTTGCGCGCTCTGGGGATTGAGCCGGAGCGTTGCGAGACGGTGGCCACTGGCGAGCGGGTGACATTTGCGCATGCGACCGTGCTGGAAACCGACCGCTTCCGTCCGGACCTGCTGATGCCGGTGCGCTCGGCGCTGGCGAAACTCGGCCATCCGCGCCGGCGCGTGTTCATCAGCCGCCGGCGCGCTCGGGGCCGGAGGTTGTTAGAAGAGGATGCGTTGGCCCCCATGCTACGGGAGCACGGTTTCGAACGGGTCGAAATGGAAACGCTGAATTTCGACGCCCAGGTGCGGCTGATGGGGGAGACGGCGGTCCTCGCCGCGCCGCACGGCGCCGGTCTCACCAACATGATGTTTTGCGCGCCCGGAACTCAAGTCGTGGAAATTGCCGATACCGGCTTCCCCAACCCAAATTTCTATGCCCTGGCCTCTGCCATGGGGCATGACTATTGGCTGGTCCGGGCCCGTGGCGTCGGCAACGAGCATCCGCTCGATCAGAACCTGAGTGTCGATGCAGAGGCTCTGCGTGCGGTGTTGGAGAGGCTGCCGCTATGATCGGAAATGACATATCCGTCATTATCCCCTGCTATAATGCCGAGGCGTTCCTTCCCCAAGCGATCGGCTCGGTACTCCGGCAAACGCGCCTGCCGGCCGAGATCATCGTGGTTGACGATGGCTCGACTGACCGCAGTTTGGCTGTTGCAGAGCAATTCGGGGCGCCGGTCCGCGCCTATACAAAAGGGAACGGGGGTGCATCGGCCGCGCGCGCCTTCGGCGTCGCGAAGGCCAGCGGCGACCGCCTGCTATTCCTCGATGCCGATGACCTTCTGACGCCCCGCACCCTGGAGGCGCTGGGCGCTGCACTGGATCACGGGCAGCAGGACAAGCCGCTGGTGGCGCTATGTCCCTGGGACCGGTACGAACAGCGCGCGGAAATCTGGGTTGCAGCACCACCAAGCGCTGCTCTCCCGCGCGCGGAGGATCCGCTTGCAGCCTGGCTGGTAGGAGCCTGGTCTCCACCATGTGCGCTGTTATGGTCGCGCGAGGCTTACCTCATGAGCGGGGGCTGGCAAGCCGACTGGACCGTCAACGACGACGGCGCACTGGCAATGCTCGCCTTCGCCCGCGGCGTAGGCACGGTCAGAACAATGAATGGGCTTTCGCTCTACCGCCGCCCGCCCGCCGGGGAAAGCTCGCTTAGCGGCCGCCGCCTGACGCCGGATGGCTTGGCGGCCGGGGCGGCTGTTTTGGAAGAGGTCATTTCCGAACTGGAAGCGCGCGCCACAATCCGCGCTTACCGCAGCGCGATAATAGAGGCGCTGGGGTTTATCGAGGCGAACGATCCGGACCGCTTGATCGCGCCAAAGCTGGCCGAACTCGAGCAGCGGGTCGGTGGCAGGCGCCCTTGGGACAGGCTGATCGGAACATTTGGTCCGGTTGCTGCCCGCAGTCGCGCCGGCTTTTGCGACCGCTTCGCACGCCGCCCACCTCGGCCAGCAAGGGACGCGGAAAACCGGGAGGTTATAGCGTCAAAACGATGTCGCTCGCCTTTGGTCAGCATCATTATCCCCACCTACAACAGGGCACGGCTGGTTTGCCGGGCAGCGGAAAGCGTACTCAGGCAGAGCCATCACAATTTCGAATTGCTGGTCATTGATGATGGGTCGACCGACGATACCGTTTCACGCCTTCAAGCGTTGGACGACAAGCGCCTGAGGGTGGTGCACCAGGCGGCGAACGGCGGCGTTGCTGCGGCGCGCAATCGGGGCATTGCCGAAGCACGCGGCGAGTTCGTTGCGTTCCTCGATTCCGACGATGCCTGGAAGGCAGGAAAGCTGGAAGCCCAGGTAGCGGCGCTGCAAGCAGCACCGGCCCATGTCGGCTTTTGCTATACGCTCTCCGAATTCATTCGCCCCGATGGCCGCGCCGACGTCGTCGGCACGCCGGTTCAGGGTCAGGTATTCGAAGCCATGTTGTTGCGGGTAGTCGTGCACGGTGGCGCCTCTTCCCTCCTGTTCCGGCGCGAGGTGCTGGAGACTATCGGCGGCTTTGACGAGAGCCTGCCTGCCATCGAGGATTGGGATCTTTTCCAACGGGCGGCGCGCCTTTTCGAAATGGTTACCGTCCCGCGAGTTATGGTGCGGGTGCATGAAGACGATCCAGGCGAGCGGCGCTCGCTGCGCTTCAGGGCCAACATGCGGGCGCGGGAAATGCTGTTCTTCCGCAACCGCCACGCGCTGCGTCGGGCCAAGTTGGAGCACCTTTATCTGTTGGAAAGCGCCCGGCGCGAACTGAGCGAAGACAGCGGTGATGCCTGGGCCGGCCGGCGGCTGGTTCTGCAGGCGCTGGCGGCGCGGCCGTTGTCCGGCGGCACGTGGCCCTGGCTGGCTTACATGGCGGCTCCGGCAGCGGTGCGGCGGGCCCTTCGCGAATTGGATCCCCGCCGGGCCCGGTTAATTCAGGAGCGGCGCTCCGGCAGGCAGGCTTCCACTTTCTAGGAAAGCCGGCCCTTGACCGCGGTCCGTCTACGCTAGTATCAAACTTCTTAATTCATGCGTGCGCAGGAACCATCCAGCGCTCTTCTCGTTTAATGAGAGTTAATGCGTGCTGAACCCCCGGACCGTTACACACCCCCATGTTTCATACGTACCATAGTATTTATGATTTGCTCGATAAGCGCGAGCGGGCCCAGTTCGCTGCCCTCACGGCGCTGACCGTGACCATGGCGTTCGTCGACATGTTGGGCGTCGCGTCGGTCCTTCCATTCCTGTCCGTTCTGGCGGACCCGTCCCTGGCCGACAGCAATGAGTGGCTGCTTGGGTTGCGGTCGGCGCTAGGGGTGGAATCCCGCATGGACTTCCTCATGGCGCTCGCGGGCATCGTCTTTGTGACGGTGGTCGTCGGCGTTTGCGTTCGCGCCGCAACTTTTTACGCGCTGACCCGATTCACCAAGATGCGCATTCACAGCCTCGCCTCCCGGCTGATGGGGCGGTACCTGTCGCGGCCGTACGAGTGGTTTCTCAACCGGAACACGGCGGATCTCGGGAAATCCATCCTCTCGGAAGTGGCGATTGTGGTGGATGGCCCCATCGATGCCGCCATACGGCTTTTGGCCCATGGCGCCATCGCCATCGCTATCGCAGGCCTGCTGATCTGGCTGGAGCCGGTTGGCGCCCTGTTCGCGGCCGGTATCGCGGTTGTCAGCTACGGCCTGATCCTGATGCTGGCGCACCGCAGCCTTGCCAGGCTGGGGCGGATCCGGCACGCGGCCAATCAGGAGCGCTTCCAGGTCGCCCAGGAGGCGTTCGGCGGCGTCAAGGAAGTGAAGGTTCTCGATCTGGAGGAGTCCTACCTCCGCCGGTTCCGCGAGCCGGCCCGGCGCATGGCCGACGCGCATGCCAGGGCGGAAATCACCGCTGAATTGCCACGCCATGCGCTCGAAGGGATCGCGATCGGCGGTATGCTCGTGTTTGTGCTGTGGCTGCTGGCCGAGCGGGGGGGGCAGCTGCAATCGGTGCTGCCCGTGCTGGGGGCGTATGCCTTTGCGGGCGCGCGGCTTTTTCCCGAGTTGCAACAGGTGTTTCGGTCGCTGGCGCGCATCCGCTTCGGCCGTGCCGCCCTGGATGAACTGCATGCCGATCTGCACGGGCCCGGCTCGTCGCAGCCCAATTTCTTCACCTCCCTGCCGGATGGTCCGCCGCTGAAGCCCGCCAAGAGCATTGCGCTGCGCGACGTCACCTACACCTATCCGCAGGCAGCGCGGCCGTCGCTGGAAGACCTCACGCTGGAGATCGAGGCATACAGCACTGTCGGTCTGGTGGGAGAAACCGGTGCCGGCAAGTCCACCATCGTTGACATCCTTCTCGGCCTTCTTTCGCCGCAGTCGGGCGAGATGTACGTCGACGGCGTCGAGATCAATGCCGCTAACGTGAAGCGGTGGCGCCGGTCGGTCGGTTATGTGCCGCAAAGCATCTATCTGGCCGACAAGAGCTTGGCAGCGAATATCGCTTTCGGCGTCCCCGAGGACGAGATCGACCCAAAAGCCGTAGAGCGTGCCGCCCGCGCCGCACGCCTGCACGACTTCGCATCTCAATTGCCGGATGGCTACGCGACCGAGGTCGGGGAGCGGGGCGCGCGCATCTCCGGCGGCCAGCGGCAGCGGGTCGGCATCGCCCGGGCGCTTTACCGCGACCCGGACGTGATTGTGTTCGACGAGGCAACCAGCGCGCTCGATACCGCAACCGAAAAAGCGGTGATGGAAGCGGTGGAAGGGCTGGGGCAGCAGAAAACGGTCATCATGATCACCCATCGGCTTAGCACCGTGCGCCGATGCGACCGCATTTTCATCCTCGCGGGCGGACGGATCGCAGGTTCCGGCACCTATGAGGAGCTTGCGGCGCGGAACCCGGCCTTCCAGCGCATCCACGAGGCGGCGTTGTGAGCGGGCAGAACGCCTTCGACCGCCCTCAGGTCAGCGTGGTTGTGCCGACCTTCCGGCGGCCGCTGCTGGTGCGGGAAGCCGTCTGTTCGGCGCTGAGGCAGACTTTTCGCGACCTGGAGGTCATCGTCGTTGTCGATGGCCTGGACCGGGAGACGATCGAGACGCTGGAAGCCATTCAGGACCAGCGCTTGCGCGTTATCGTTCCACCGCGGTCGCTGGGAAATGCGGAGGCGCGCAACGCCGCCATCGCCGCCGCGCGTGCGGATTGGGTAGCGCTGCTCGACGATGACGACCTTTGGTTCGATGGAAAGCTCGAAGCCCAGGTTCCGGTAGCGCTCGCGCAGGCGAGCCGGTTCCCGGTCGTTACCTGCCGCTTTGTCGCCAGGACCGAGAGCGCGGAATTCATCTGGCCAAGGCGGCTGCCCAGGCCTGGGCAGCCCCTCGGCGATTATATTTTCCGCCGGCGTTTTCCGACCACCGGGGATGGGGTCGTCCAGACGTCAACAATCCTGGCCCCGAGACAGCTCTTCCTCAGTTGCCCTTTTGACGGAAGTTATAGCCGGTACGTGGATCTGGACTGGCTGCTCCGCGTAGCCGGCGTTCCAGGCTTCGAACTGGTTTTTGCCGGTGGGGAGCGGCCGCTGTCCGTCTATCGCATCGATGACCGTCCGCGGATCTCTAACGAGTCCGGTTGGCGAAGCGACATCGCGTGGGCGCGCGATCATGCCCGGCAGATGAGCCCCGAAGCCTATGCCGCTTTCATCCTGACTCTGCCCAGCATCCGAGCCGCACGCGAACGCGACGGACCGGCCTTCTTCAGGCTGCTGTCCGAAGCGAAATGCAACGGCAACATCCGGCCAGCCGAACTGGCCTTCCATTGCGGGAACTTCGCGCTTCCGCCCGACTTCCGTGTCTGGCTTGCGCGCACGACCGCCCGCCTGCCCAGTCTGCGGCCCACACGCGAAACCCGGAGAGCCAGCGCATGACCGAGTTGCCCGCCGTTTCCGTAATCGTGCCGACCTTCAACCGCCCCAATGAGCTTCGGCGCCTGCTGACGGCGCTTGCCCGTCAGGAAGGGGCCTCTTTCGAAGTGGTGATCGTGGATGACGGGGGGTCGATCCCGTGGACGGCCTTTGTCGGGAATTCGCAACTTCGCTGCCGCTACGGCTGATTTACCAGGACAATGCCGGACCGGCAGCGGCGCGGAACCGCGGTGCGGCGGAGGCTCGAGCACCGATCCTGGCCTTTACGGACGATGACTGCATTCCGTGTCCGAAATGGGTATCGGTGATGGCTGCGGCGTGCGGTTTTGACGAGCCGCTGCTTGTCGGCGGGCGCACCATAAACGCTATCGCGCGCAGTCTTTTCTCTGCGGCCAGCCAAGATGTGGCAGAGTACCTTATGACCGTCTCTGACGGTGAGTTCCCTTTTGCGGCCAGCAACAACATCGCGATGCCGCGGAGCGCGTTCGGCGCCGTGGGAGGCTTCGACACGAGCTATCCGCTGGCCGCCGGAGAGGACCGCGCCTTTTGCCGGCAGTGGGGCGAAATGGGTTGGATTTGTGCGCGCGCTCCCGAAGCGGTGGTCGACCACTGTCACAGGCTCGGTCCGTCAAGCTTTTGGCCCAACATTTGCCTACGGAAGGGCGCTCATCGCTTTCACACCAACGGTTATGCGGAACCGCTTAAACATCTCAAGCAGCTTCACTACTATTTGGATCTGGTGTCGTTCCCGGCCCGGACTCACGGCGGCTGGCGCGGATTGGCGCGGTCGGGAATAGTGGCAGGCGCCCAAGTGGCAACCGTGGCCGGATTCGTCACGGAAGCGCGGGCTACCCGCCACGATCATCGGGAGAGGGTGAGTGTGGCCGAACCCAAGCTCGAGCTAGAAACGACCGAACCCAAGCTCGAGCAAGAAAAGACCGGTTCACCGACCCTTGCCGGCAGCGAGAGCGGTTGGCAGGCGAACGGCCATGACACGCGCGGTGCCGCTGCCGTTGAAACAATCTCCAGACAAGCGCTGCCGGCACGGTCGAGACAGGCTTGAACATTCCCATTATAGACGGCGCCAGCACCTTCACGGAGCAGTTTGAGGCATCGGTTCGCCTGGAAACGAACTTGTCATACGAGGTCATTGTCGCAGACAATGAGATATGCCGAACTCGAAAAGCTCGCCAGTAATCGCGAGAAGCTGATCCAGGCGATCAAGAACGCCATTCCGGCCTCGGAAGTTAAAGACGATCTCGGGCTAATCGCGGCGCAGCGTGAAGAGCTGCAAACCGTGATCGAGAACACCGATGAAGAACCGGCGCTGCTTCACCCTCATATGGCGGCGTACTACCGGCAGCAGGTAACCAGTCTGACCGAAGCCCTGAACCATGATGACAACCGTGCCGAGGCGGCAGACATTATCCGCTCGCTGGTGGATCGCATAGAGCTTACCCCCAATGAAGAAGGCAGGCTCGACATCGACCTGTTCGGCGATCTCGCTGGCATACTCAGAGTGGCCGCCACCACGGATAAACCGCTCGATGCGAGCGGTGATCTCGTTCAGCAGGTTAAGCTGGTTGCGGGGAGAGGATTTGGACTTCTGACCTTCAGGTTATTAGCCTGACAATACACTAACTATATTGCTGATTTTTTAAATTATTTTATGACCGTGAAAGTATTGTGTGAGATTTTGTGCGAGTCACACGGTTCCTGCCGGGTTAATTGTAATCCATTGCGGCCTTGCCGTAACAGATCGATTTTATTCGCCTTTTGGCAATGCCGAGGTGAATCGGCGTCTCAAGGCGCTGATTTGAGTAGCGTCCAGAGTCTTTCGCACTTTCCTTCAAGCGACGGCGGCTCCCTGATGGTTGTTTCGCGCCTCATGGAGAGGCGCCATGTTCATGTTGTCCGTCGTCCCAACATTTGGCACAACTCGCGGCGTAAATTAGCGGAGTGCGGGCCTCGTCTGGGGGTTGATGTTAGGCGGCGAGCTTGCGGTGCTGCAATCGCCGATATTCGATGGTCTGTCGCTTGATCCTTTCGCGCTGTTTGATGATGGCTGGAGCCCTGCCGAAGTAGGCGTCGGCGGGCGTCACGTTGTTCAGGCTCTCGTGGTAGCGCTGGTGGTTGTAGTGTTCGACGAAGGCCTCGATCTGGGCCTCAAGGTCGCCGGGCAGGAAGTAGTTCTCCAGCAGGATGCGGTTTTTCAGGGTCTGGTGCCAGCGCTCGATCTTGCCCTGGGTTTGCGGGTGTAGCGGGGCGCCGCGCACGTGGCTCATCTTCTGGGCCTCGATGTATTCCGCCAGTTCGCCAGCGATGTAGCTGGGGCCATTATCGCTGAGCAGCCTGGGCTTGTGCAGCACCGTGGCATGATCGCAGCCCGAGGCCTTGAGGGCGAGGTCCAGCGTGTCGGTCACGTCCTCGGCCCGCATGTTGGTGCACAGCTTCCAAGCGATGATGTAGCGCGAGTAATCGTCGAGCACGGTCGACAGATACATCCAACCCCACCCGATGGTCTTGAAGTAGGTGAAGTCGGTCTGCCACATCTCGTTCGGTCGCGTGGTCTTTGTGTGGAACTGATCGGCAGCCTTGATCACGACATAGGCCGGGCTGGTGATCAGATCGTGGGCCTTCAACAGGCGGTAAACCGTGGCTTCGGACACGAAGTAGCGCTTCTCGTCGGTAAAGCGCACCGCCAGTTCGCGCGGTGATAGCTCGCTGTAATCCAGCGCCATCTCGACGATCTGGTCCTGGATATCGTCGCCGATGCGGTTCCACACCCGACTTGGTGCCGAGGGCCGATCCTCCAGCGCCTCAGGCCCGCCCTCGAGATAGCGGTCATACCAGCGATAAAACGTGCGGCGCGCGATGCCGAGCTGGCCCAGCGTGCGTCTTGCAGGCAGGTGCGACTGCTCGACGATCCTGATGATCTCGAGCTTTTCAGATGCGGGGTATCTCATTCGTCGTCGCCCCCATCCGCAATCATGCTTTTTTTAAGCAGACGGTTCTCGAGCGTCAGGTCGGCAACGCATTCCTTCAGGGCTCGGGCCTCCCGGCGCAGATCCTGGACCTCGCCGGTGGTCGCGGCACGGGCAGTGTCGCCGGCCAGGCGGCGCTTCCCGGCCTCCATAAACTCCTTCGACCAAGTGTAGTACAGGCTCTGGGCAATGCCTTCCTTGCGGCATAGCTCGGCAATGCTGTCGTCACCGCGCAGGCCGTCCAGCACGGTGCGGATCTTGTCCTCTGCCGAAAAATGGCGGCGGGTTGCGCGCCGGATGTCTTTCACTACCCGCTCAGCAGGGGCCTTCACCGGCGATCTTCTCGAGGAGGATTGGGTCTTCATCTTCGTTCCTTCGTCACTACGACGAAGCCCCAATCCTCCTTAATTCACAACCTCAAATTTGTGCCATAGGTGCTGACGGGGAACAGCCATGGCAGTCAAGCTATAATTCGGCGCAGGATAAATGGCGCGAACTCAGCGGCGAAAACCGCCGGCCGGAGTTCTTCGAAGGGGCTGAGCTCCGTGACTGCTTCCGCCAACTTCAGGCTGCCGCCTGATCAAGCGACACCAACTTCTGCGCATATCTCCCGGACGAGACTTTCTGGTTTTGCCATCAACTTGCGTTTCCCGGTGAGGCTTCTCCCGTTGGCTCCGGCGGCACAAAATGTGGTGATCTGCGCTTGCGTCGCGAGGTGCGTTCGCTTAATGTCTCGCATGCCGAGCCGCTGGAAACATGACCGCCGCTCTCCCGCGCCCAGTTCGAGGCGCGATCTCCGGATAATGCGGCCTGCGCCGACTATCTGGCGCGTCGCCGGTGGCCGGAGGGCTTTGTCTGCCCGGGCTGTGGCGTCACGAAGGGATGGCTGCTGAAGACCAAGGCGTTCACCTGGGAGTGCGCGGCCTGCCGGCGGCAGACGTCCGTGACCGCAGGCACGGTCATGCACGGCAGCCATCTGCCGCTGAAGACCTGGTTCACGGCGATCCATATCGTAACCAGCCACTCCAACGGGATCTCCGCCCTGCAACTGCAGGCCCAACTGGGCCTGGGCAGCTACAAGAGCGCCTGGCTGCTCCTGACGAGCTCGCCGCGCCATGGTCGATCCCGAGCGAAGCCTTCTCGAGGACGTCGTCGAAGTTGACGAGACCGAGATCGCCTTGCGCCATAAGGACGACCGCCGCTGGCGGTCAAGGCCGCAGCTCGCAGGGCAAGATGCTCGTTGCCGGCGCGGTGGAGCTCTCGCCCAAAGGCAAGCCGCGCCTTATTCGTCTCGCGCCGATCGCCGACTTCTCCGGCGCCACGCTCAAGCCCTTCGTCGTCGCGGTCGCCGCCGCCGGTGCCCGCGTCGTCACGGACGGATGGTCCGGCTACAATGGCCTGCCCGACCATGTGCACGAGCCGAAAGTCGTCGGCAAGATGGCCGCCCACATCATCCTGCGCTGGACCCATCGCGTCTTTTCAAACCTCAAGAGATGGGCGCTCGGGACCTACCATGGCCTCCGTCGCCAGCACTTCAGGCGTTACCTCGACGAGTTCGTCTTCAGGTGGAACCGTCGCCGCCACACAGCCGTGGCGTTCGATACCCTGCTCGGCCTCGGAGCCCGCCTCGCGCCAGCAACCGCCCGCGACTTCGTCGAGCAGCGCGTCTGAGAGTACCAGATCACGGCGCCACACCCCGGAATGCGAGATCGCCGTCGCCTGTCCGCGGTGCATCCAACCGTCTCGAGCCGCTGCCTACGTCGATCAGAATTGCTCAGAGCCCTGCATGCACCAGGAAGCCATCACCCGCGCCGCCATCCGAAACATCAACATCTCGCAGCGCCGGAACGAAAGGGAGAAGCCTC
>CAWEBB010000047.1:0-5678 GCA_963807085.1 uncultured Alphaproteobacteria bacterium | reverse complement strand
GCGGCTGGACGGCTGCATTCCAGAAGAGAATTCCATGACCTTCAATTACATATTGATCGGCAATGGATCAGAATAGAAAAATGCATCTCGCCCGCCGGCTGCATTATGCTTTTGCGGTCTGTATGGGAAGTTTCCGGGTCCCGCCAGCCGGGCCAGATGGCAATTCCAATTGCGGTGACACGGCCCGGTTCCCTAAGGTGATGTGCGAAATCGTGCCAACAGTGTTTCCCCGCCCCCATTATGGATATCTGCCATGGCTTTTTATGAAAACGGTTCCGTCAAAATCTATTACGAGGAAGCCGGCTCCGGGTTCCCGCTGCTGGTCATTCCCGGTGGCGGGCTGAACGCGAATATCGCCTATCTTTCCGAACGGACGCCGTTCAACCCGATGAACACCCTCAACGACCAATTCCACTGCATAACCATGGACCTGCGCAATGCCAATGGCGGCCAGTCCTCCGGCCCAATGGAGGTCGATCGGCCCTGGGATTCCTATATCGATGATCTGTTGGGCCTGATGGATCATCTTGGGTACGACAAATTCCTGGTCATCGGCTTCTGCATCGGCGGCCCCTTCATCTGGAAGATGCTGGAGCGCGCGCCCGAGCGGGTGATCGCCGCCGTGCCGGCCACGCCCAGCGGCTTCCGCCCCGAAATTCCGGACAATTTTTACCGGAACAACATGACTAAATGGGCCCCGGCGCTGTGCGAAAAACGGTCCGATATCACGATGGATATGTGTGATGCCTTCCTGTCAAAGATGTATGGCGACCCCGACTTCGTCTTCAGCGTGACGCGCGATTTCGTGCGCAGCTGCACGACGCCGAGTCCTAGTCATGCCAGACGACGCTGAATTCGCACCCCTATGCCACGGCGGAAGAAACAGTCATGCTAGCCAAGAGAATGCTCAGATGACCTTCTTCCCCTGGAAGGAACCCCAGGACCGCGTGGCTGTGGCCGTCCGCCACCTGCGCACCTTCCTGACGGCGAACACCCCGGCGTAGCCCGGAGAACCGCCATTAGTGTCGATCGTCACTTTCGGCCCTTAGCGGCCTCGCGAACGAAGCGCAGCGAAGATCCGGAACCAGCCCAAACTCGCCGTTCACTGAGGTGCAACCCCATCGCAGGCTCCTTGCGGAACCGACTGGATCCATGCTGCCGCAATCGCTCAACGTTGAGTCACGCGGGATGCTTCTCTGCTTACCGACGCATTGGCCCAACGTCGAAGCGGAAGGGCTTCCCGCCCTTGCCGGTCAGGTCGCTGAGGCCTAGCCCGCATTTCTCACCAGTGTTGCCTGTCTGATCGGGAGATGGCTGGCTGACCGTTGGATGACGGACGCGTGGGGCTTGAGCATGCCGGTTCGTTGCGCCGTTGGGGCGCGGTCGGGATCAGGTCGGGTCCGATGTTGTTGATGGGCGGGTGGAGGCGATGCCGGAGCGTGCTTCAGCGGCAGAGCCGTGTGTGTGCGAGCGCGAACTCGTCGGCATAAGGACAGGCAGAGGCCATCGCCACACGGATACGACGGACGGTGACGGTCACCTGTGCGCCGATTTTCAGCAGTTTCAGACGCAGCGTGCCGCAGGTGGCCCTCGCCAGCCGGGTATGCGCCAGGCCCTTTCGCCGTAACGCACACAGCAGCACATAGGCCATGGAGGCGAACCACGGCCGCGACTGGTTCGCGGCCATGGTCGCCGCATGGTGCGGTCGGCGAACAGGTCGAGCTGGCATTCTTTGATCCGGTTTTCCATGTCGCCGCGGGCGCAGTAAACGCGCTCGTAGAGCGTCCGGGCGTCCAGGTCCCCCGACGCAAGCGAGGTGACCACAAAGCGCGGGTTGGCGCCGTTCTCGCCCCGGCCCGGCATCCACTCGGCCTTCGCCACCACCCGACGGCGCCGGCTCCAGCTGTCCCGCGTGGTCCAGCGGAAGTCGGCGAAGCGCCGGCAGACCTGCCGGTGCGCTCAGCCTCTTCCTCTGCCCAGGCCAGGTCAACGTAGATCCGGTCCACCAGACGGGAATTGCGCGCCAGACCGAAAAGATAATCGACCCGGTTGGCCTCACACCAGGCCATGAGCTCTTCGCGTGCAAAGCCGCTGTCGGCGCGGAGCGGATGCGCACCCGAGGCCAACGCTCGCGGATGTGCCGGACAATCCGGGCGATCTCGTCGGCTGCACCGGCGCTGGCGTCGATATTGGCGCGCCGAAGCTTGGCCGCCAGCAAATGCTCGCCACAGAACACATAAAGCGGCAGGTAGCAGTAGCAATCGTAGTAACCGTGAAAGAAGCGCCCCTCCTGGCGCCCGTGGATCGGGTCGTCCGTGGCGTCCAGGTCGAGCGTGATGCGTGCCGGTGGCCTGGTGTGCGCGTCCAGGAACAGATCGACGAACACATTCTCAATCGCCTTGGGATCGTGGGCGATCTTGCGGTAGCGGTCGTTGCAGACCGGCGCTTGCTCCAGGCGGTTCAGCGTGCTCTTGCCCGCCAGCGGCGCGCAGTCCGGCCGGCGTGCTTCCAGTCGGCCGAGAACGGGGCCGAGCACCGGATCGTGGCGCAGGTCGTCGTGATCGACCAGATCCTCATAGCCGAGCGCGATGGCGAACACGCGCTGGCCTATCAGCGTGCGCACGTCGTGGACCACCCGCTCAGCCGCCCGGCCATCGGTGAAACAGGCAGCAAAGCGCCCGACCAGATTAACCGCCCGGTCCGTCGCCCCCAGCAGCAACGCTCCGGCATCCGAACTGATCGCCCCGCCACCGAAATCGGCGACCACGTCGCAACGATCGAGGCGTGCAAATAGCATGGCTTCCCGGTTACACTCTGTCCGCATTGGGGCTGCTCCTGAAGTCGGGTCAAGTGTCTGTCCACACTCACATTTTCCCCGATCTTATGCCCCGATGCACCTATCCTCGTGAGAAATGCAGGCTAGCCTTATCGTCATCACACGGCGGTGTTGCCGCGGCCCGGGCGATCTCTTCCTCTTCCAGTGTCAGTTCAAGCTGATCAAGGGCTTCGGAGCGGGAGCCAAACCGGTGACGCCGCAGCCCGGCCAACTCATGCTTGAGCTTCTCGATCCGGTAATCACGCTCTTGGATCTGTCCGCGAAGATCGACAGTTTCGTAAGCCTCCGCCGAGGGCCGCCTGACGGGTAGGTCAGGTTTCCTGTAAGAGGCTGAAGCTATGGCAGACCATAGCTTCATGTCCCCGGTAGAGGTTCTTTCGGTCACGGATACGGGTCGGCGCCGTCGTTGGACGGACGCGGAGAAGTTTCGGATCGTGGAGGAGAGCTACGCGGCACCTCGGCTGGTGGCGGCGACAGCGCGGCGTCACCGGATTTCGCGATCCTTGCTCACGCGATGGCGTCGCGAGGCGCGCGCGGGCCTGCTGGTCGCCGATGGGGATCGGGTGCAGTTCGCGCCCGTTGCCGTAGCGCCGGAAGCCCCGGCCAGGCCGGTGGCCGATGATGCTGTGGCCGGCGATGCGATGGACCGCCGGGACCGCGCGCGCTGTGATCGGGTCGAGATCATCCTGCCGAACGGGCGTCGTCTTGTGGCGGCCGCCTCGACCGAGGCGGCCGTGCTTGCCCGGCTCATCCAGGTGGTGGAGCGGGCATGATCGCATTTCCGGCGGGAGCGAAGGTCTGGATCGCAGGCGGTGTCACCGACATGCGGCGGGGCATGAACACGCTGGCGCTGCAGGTGCAGGAGGGACTGGGGCGCGACCCGCATGGGGGTGAGATCTTCTGCTTCCGCGGGCGCAAGGGCGATCTCGTGAAACTGCTTTGGCATGACGGCGTGGGCATGTCGCTCTATCTGAAGCGCCTGGAAGCGGGCAGGTTCATCTGGCCGGTGAGCCGTTCCGGCGAGGCGGTCCAGGTCTCTGCGGCCCAGCTCGGCTATCTGCTGGAAGGCTGAGGAGGATCAGAAAACAGCCTGGGAGGCTGTTTTCCCGACGAAGGACTGGCGCAATCCGCGCTGGAGCCAACGTCCTGCAAAGGCAGGATAAAATCGCCTTCGTAACCCTGTTTGCGATGGGTTTTCCGGGCCCGGCATGGTAGATTCCATTCATGTCCGATGCCGCCTGTGAACTCGAAAAACTTCGCGCCGAGCTGGCGGCCACCAAGGCTGAACTGGCCCGATCGCAAGCCGTCGTGTCGGCGTCCGAGGCGATGATCGCCGGCCTGAAGCTCGAGATCGCCATCCTCAAGCGCGAGAAGTACGGCCACAGCGCCGAGCGCACCGCCCGGCTGATCGACCAGCTCGAACTGCAGCTCGAGGAGCTGGAGACCGCGGCGAGCGAGGCTGCGATCCGGGCGGAGAAGACGACGAAGGTGGCGGCGTTCGAGCGGCGCCAGCCCGTCCGCAAGCCGTTCCCCGCGCATCTGCCGCGCGAGCGGGTGGTGGTCGAGGCGCCGACGGCCTGCGCCTGCTGCGGCTCGGACCGCATCGTGAAGATGGGCGAGGACGTCACGGAAACATTGGAGGTGGTGCCGCGACAGTGGAAGGTGATCCAGACGGTCCGGGAGAAGTTCACCTGCCGGGATTGCGAGAGGATCTCGCAACCGCCGGCGCCGTTCCACCCGACGCCGCGCGGCTGGGCGGGTCCGAGCCTGCTGGCCATGATCGTCTTCGAAAAGTTCGGACAACACCAGCCGCTGAACCGGCAGGCCGAACGCTATGCCCGTGAAGGCGTGGAGCTCAGCCTCTCGACGCTCGCCGACCAGGTCGGCGCGGTGAGCGAGTTGCTGAAGCCGCTGCATGCGCTGATCGAGGCCCACGTCATGACCGCCGCCCGGTTGCACGGTGACGACACGACCGTGCCGCTGCTGGCTCGCGGCGGCACGAAGACCGCGCGGCTCTGGACCTATGTGCGGGACGACCGGCCCTTCCATGGACCCGCCCCGCCGGCGGTGGTGTTCAAGTTCTCCCGCGACCGCGGCGGCGGGCATCCGACCGGGCATCTGATGGGTTGGAAAGGCATCCTCCAGGCCGATGCCTATGCCGGATACAACCAGCTCTACGATGCGAAGCGACAGCCCGGGCCGGTGACATCCGCGCTCTGCTGGAGCCATGCGCGCCGCAAGTTCTTCGAACTGGCCGATGTCGAGGGCAACATCCGCAAGGGCAGGTCTGCCAAGGAAATCTCGCCCATCGCCTTCGAGGCCGTCCGGCGTATCGACGCCCTGTTCGAGATCGAGCGCGACAGCAACGGCCAGTCCGCCGGGGCCCGGCTGGATGCACGCCGGCGGCTGTCGGCCCCGCTGGTGGGCGATCTGGAACATTGGCTGCGCGGCGAACGTGCACGCCTGTCCAAACACGCCAGGGTCGCCAAGGCGATCGACTATCTGCTGTCGCCGGACCACTGGCCGGGCTTCACACGGTTCCTGGAGGACGGCCGCATCTGCCTGACCAATAACGCCGCCGAACGGTCCCTGCGCGGTGTGGCCCTCGGCAGAAGGTCCTGGCTCTTCGCTGGATCCGAGCGCGGCGGGCAACGCGCCGCCTTCATGTATACGCTGATCGGAACGGCCAAGCTCAACGGCATCGATCCACAGGCCTGGCTCGCCGACGTCATCGCCCGCATCTCCGACATGCCCGTCTCACGCCTGCCTGAACTCCTGCCATGGGCTTGGAACGCCGCTGAGCACCAAGTCAAGGCCGCCTGACCGCGGCCCTCGGCGGAGG
>CAWEBB010000046.1:5000-91201 GCA_963807085.1 uncultured Alphaproteobacteria bacterium | reverse complement strand
TAGTATATTTGTCACGCGGCCATAATTCCCACCGGGGGTCGGACGGGCTGATCCGAAAGGGAGACCTAGCATGGCGCAGCGGGGACCGAAGCCGAAGCCCACGAAACTCAAGCTGCTGACCGGAACCGCACGCGATCACCGGCTCAACCCGCATGAGCCGCAGCCGGATGTGGCACGGCCAGATGCTCTGGCGCATCCGAGCCGATGCAGCACGTGACGAGTGGGACCGTATCATCGACGAACTGATGGCGCTGGGGATCCTGACCCATCTCGATCGCGGAGCCCTGGCCGCCTCTTGCCAGGCGTATGGGCGCAGGAGCGCTGCGGAGGCCGCCCTGGCGCGCATGGCCGCGCGGGACGCCGTGAGCGAAGGGCTGATCGTCAAGACCAAGAGCGGCAACCTGATCCGAAACCCGCGTTGGTCGGCGCGGCAAACAAGGCGATGGCTGACATGGTGCGCTATGCGGCCGAATTCGGGATGACGCCGTCGGCGCGGACCCGTGTGGCCGGAATGGCAACCGGGGCCCGGATCCATTCGCCGAACTTGATCAGTGGTTCTCGTGATGGGCAGGCGTGGACGCACGCCCAGGCCGCATAGCCGAGACCCGGTGGCCGTACCGGCAGTGCGGCATGGCCCGCCGCGCTGCCTGCCACACCTGTCGCCGGCGGCGCGCCGGGAGTGGCGGCGGCTGGCAACGCCACTCTACGAGGTGGGCGTGCTGACCCTGGCCGACCGTGGGACCCGGCAGCCTATCGCCAGGCCTATGGCCGCGGGTCGAAGCGGAGAAGAGCTGAGGAAGACACCGGCGCTGCTGAAGACGCCGCCGGGCTATGCCCAGCAATCGCCCTGGCTCAGCATCGGCCAACAAGCAGCTGGAACTGATGGGACGCTACATGTCGGAGCCGGGCCTGACAACGGCATCCCGCAGCCGGGTTGCAGTCTCGGACGCCAGGCAGCCCAACGGCGGCGCGGCCAATGAGGTTCGCTTCGTCGTGGTCTACCAGGACAAGCTTGTTGAGACGCAGGAAGACCTGGTGCCGAACCGGCATGCGCAGAATAGGTGTCAGGATAGGGAGCAGGCGGGTGGCAGCGTTCAGTGCATCGAGCTCGACCCGGACCTTTGATCGCTGCAACGGGCGTACGCGTTCCGGTCATCATCCCGTACAACACTGCGCAACGAAGGTCAGGCAGGTTGGTACGCATGCAGCGCCTCATCGCCCTCATCGCCTACGAGCGGGTGTCGACCGCCAGACAGGGGGCCTGCGGCCGGGCTTGGCGGCACAACGCGTCGCCATCGACACCTTCGCCCGTTCCCGCGGCGCCGAGGTGGCCGCGCGGTTTACGGAGGTGGAGAGCGGCCGCAACCCGGACCGGCCCGAACTGGCGAAGGCCATCCGGCTGGCACGCCTGACCGGCGGCACCCTGGTCATCGCCCGGCTGGACCGTCTCTCGCGCAACGCGGCCTTCCTGCTGACCCTGCGCGACAGCGGTGTGCGTTTCCTGGCTTGCGCCATGCCGGAGGCCAATGACCTGACGGTCGGCATCATGGCACTGGTGGCACAGGCAGAGCGGGATGCCATCTCCAGGCGCACGAAAGAGGCACTGGCCGCGGCCAAGGCGCGGGACGTGGTCCTTGGGCAACCCCAATGGTGCTGCCGCGCTGAGGCGGGCCGGCGAGGGCGGAAAAGCCCTCCGTGAGGCCGTTGCGCGCAACGCCGATGCCCATGCGAGCGCTCTGGCCGACGTTATCGCAGACCTGCAGAGCCAGGGGCACACCAGCCTGCGCGATCTGGCCAGGCAGCTTAACGCCCGCAACATGCGCACCCGCAGGCAAGGGCGCTGGCATGTGTCGACGGTCAGAAGCCTGCTGGCCCGCGTTGAAGCGGGTGCGCTGGCGCAAGCGGCAGCTGAGCCGCCCACCGCACCGCCTGAAGGGGGAGGCCAATGCTACGACAATCCCACCTGATGGCATTCGCGGACGCCGTTACCAACACGGCTGTCGGCTATGCCCTCGCCGTCGCGGTTCAACTCGCAGTATTTCCTGGTTCGGGCTGCCCGCCCGCCTTGACGACGCACTCGCCATTGCCGCCCTGTTCACTGCCGATCCTCACCTACATCAAATTATATCTAGGCCGGAGCGCGAACGTCGTTTCCAGAGGGAACGGACAACGGATGGAGGCCGCCAAGCCGCGCTAGGGCCGTGAAATTGTACTGAATTCTCCTTTGGCGGGAACTTCCCGCCGCGGGAAAGGTTGTTTAACCAGAAAGTCAGTGGTCCATCATGATGTCGTGAATTCAAAAACTGAGTGAAACCGCATGATGCTATTGGTCATGGTTGCCGCGGCCCTTGTTCTAGCGTTTGGCTTGTCGTTCCTTCTGAGGGGGCAATCGAGCATGTGCGCCGCCACCGCGCCTCAGGCGGCGCCGTTCCTCGGCGGCGGCACGCCAGACAGCCACGCTTGGCAGCGGTATCACTTCCGCGCCTACACGATGACCTTGGTTTTCATCGCCTTTGAGATGGAAATGATGTTCATGTACCCGTGGGCTGTCGTCTTCGTGGCCGAGGGGCTGAAAGCCCTGGCCGAGATGGGCATGTTCCTTGCCATCCTGTCGGTCGGCGTTCTCTACGGCTGGCGTGAGGGCGTTTTTCGGTGGCAGTAGCTCGGCTCGCCCGCTTGGCCACCCGAGCGGCGGTGCCGGTCTTTCCCTGCATCGGGCCGGGGATGCTCGACAGCGTCGAGCGGCTGTTCCTTTCGCCCGCGGTGCGGCAGGTCGCAACACCGCGTGCAGCCGCGATATTGCTGGCTGCAGGCGATCTGCCGGAGCGGGCGCGGGAGGCGCTCGAGCGTGTGCACGACCAGCTTTCCCATCCGCGCGCGACGGTCACGTGGAACGGCTCGGGCGACCCCGTGGCCGGGCTGCAGCGGACATGGCGCTTGCTCCTCGGCGGGCGCGGGGATGAGCCTGACCGGCTGCCCGACAAGCCGCCGCACGAATGGCGCGGCAAGGGCGATCATGGACAGGGCGGCAACGGCATGATGGGCGGAACGCCTTACGGACGGCCGATGGCGATGACAGCCGAGGATGTGCGGGACGGATTGCAACTTGACGCCTACACCGCCCGCTTCGGTCCCTTTGCGCCGATGCTGCCGCCGGGGATGGTGCTGGATATCACGCTCCAGGGCGACGTGATCGTCGAGGCGACGGTATGCGCACCACCGTTCGAGCAGACGCCCGAAGCCTCGGCCCCGGATGCCTGCGCCGCGCGCCTCTTGCGGTTGCTAGGCCAGCCGCTCGACGCGCGCCGGATGCTCAGGGGCGCACCTCCGCGGTGTCTTGCCCGGCTGCGGGCGGTCCCCGCAGGCCTGGGTGCGGTCACACGGGGAGACGACGTGCGGGCGCGGCTGGCAGGATGGCTTGCAGGGCGGCCCGGAACCAATCAGGCGCCGGCACTTTCTGGGTTCATCGCCGGACTCGAATGGCACGAAGCCATGCTGGTGCTGAACTCCTTTGCGCCCGATGCGCTGCGCCGCGCCTGCCTCGCGGAGGTGGAGGAATGAGTGCGCTCCTTATTCTGTCGCTTCCTTTGACTCTCGCGCTCGGTGCGTGGTTTGCGGCCAGTCTCGATCGGCTCGCGCCTGCGCTTTGGGGGCAGGCGGCGGCGGGCCCGCTGACCCCGTTGCGCGATGCCGCAGCGCTTCTGGTGCGCCAGACGGTCGCCACGGAGAAGCCGGACCGGCTGACGCTCGTGCTGGCGCCAGCGCTCTACCTCGCGCTCGCGGCGGTCGGGCTGTCGGTGGTGCCGCTCGCATCCGGCCTTGCGCCGGTGGAGAGCCCGGTCGGCATCGTGATCTGGGGCAGTTGCGAGGCGCTGACCATCGTCGCGGTATTCATGCACGGCTGGTCGCCTAACGCGCCGTTCCCGTTGATCGGCGCGTACCGCTATGTCGCCGTCGCGCTGCCAGTCATGCTGCCGTCGATGTTCGTGCTGATTGCAGCCGCCCTTCCCGCGCAATCGCTTGCGGTGACAGCAATCGTCGAGTCGCAGACGACACTCTGGAACGTCGTCCGCCAGCCGCTCGGCCTGCCGCTGTTCCTGCTCGTCGGCCTGACGCTTACCCTGCGCGGCCCGTTTGATTATGCCGACGGGGCGGATATCGCGGGCGGAACCTCGGCCGAGGCAAGCGGGGCGGGCCGGGCGCTGTGGCAGTTCGCGCGGCTTGCGATGCTGGTAGCATTCTCGGCGATGGCGGCAGCAGTGTTTCTCGGCGGACCGCTCGGACCCGTGCTGCCGGGGCCGGTCTGGCTCTGGCTCAAGACGGCGGCCGTCATGGCGCTGACGGTGCTGCTCGGTCATGGCCTCGCGCGGACGACACCCAGCCGGATGCTGCACCTTCTGTGGGTCGTGGTGCTGCCGGTGTCGTTCCTGCATCTCGGCATCGCGGGGGTGCTGGCGCTGTGACGGACGTTTTGGTTCTCGTCCTCGTCCTCTTCGCCGTCTGGTCGGGCTGGCGTGTGTTCCGCACCGATTCAATGGTGCGCGCCTCGTTCTCGCTGATGGCGTCGTTCATCGCGGTGGGCGGCGTGGGCGTGCTCCTATCGGCCGCGTATATCGGCGTCGCCACGGTGTTCATGATGGCGGTCGAGATGATGGTGATGGCGATCTTCATGGTCGCCTTCATGATGAACCCCGCGGGCCTCAACCCGATGCAGATGGTCCACCAGCATCGGCTCGCGATCGCCGCCGGAATCCTCGCCTTCCTCGGTCTCTCGGCGGCGATCCTGACGGCCGACCTGCCGTCCGACCCGGTGCCGGCGGACAAGCGCGTGGTCTTCGACCTTGGGCTCGAACTCCTCGGCCCGTCGATGCTGATCTTTGAGACCGCCGGCGTGACGCTTCTCGCCACGATGGTGGGCGCGGTGATCCTGTCGTCGTCGCAGGGGCGCTATGGCGCCGCCGACAGAGGCGCGCGGCCGCCGGGGCTCACCAAGGGTGGTGAGCCGGCGGGACGGCAACCTGACAATGGCGGTGGGCACCATCACGGGCATGAAGGGCACTCTGGATGACGCTAATCATCGTGCTTCTCGGTGCCGCCGCGCTGATCGGGATCGGCCTCTACGGTGCGCTGTCGCAGCAGAGCTTTGTGATGCTGATGATGGGGCTCGAATTGATGCTGAACGGGGCGCTGCTGGCGATCATTGGCTTCTGGTCGCGGGCGCTCGGCGGCGCACCTGAAGGGCAGCTGCTTGCGATTATCGTCATGGCGGTGATGGCGGTCGAGATGGCGATCGGCTTCGCGCTGGTCGTTGCGGTCTATCGCAAGCGGCAGGCCGACACGACCGAGGGCCTCGGGACGCTGAAGCGATGATCTGGTCATTGGCGCTCTGGCCGTTTCTCGCGGGTCTTGCCGTCTGGCGGCTGGGCGACCGGTCGCGTTGGCTGACGTCGGTATTGACCGCACTTGCCATGGTGGTGACGCTGGTGCTCGCACTCGCGGCGGGGGAGTGGACCGGCATGGCTACCTGGGCGCCTAGGCTGACGCTCCGCGCTGGACTGGTTCCGCTAAGCCACCCGGTGGCAGTGATGGTGCCCGGTGTGGCGCTGGCGGTGGTGGTTTTCGCCGCCGGGCACGAGGCGGCGCGCGGGCTTGGCCGCCTGATGGGACTCATGCTGATGTTCACCGGCGCGATGGAGTTGGTGGTGATCGCCGGCGATCTCGTCACGCTGCTGATCGGGTGGGAGGCGATGGGCGCCGCGTCCTGGGCACTGATCGGCCACCGCTGGCGCGAGGCAGGCGCGATGCCGGCGGCGAACTACGCGTTCGTGATGACGCGTGCGGGCGACCTTGGCCTGTTTGTCGCCGTCTTCGCTTGCTTTGCCGGGGCAGGATCGGTCGACTATGCCGCCTTCGACCGGCTTGAAGGCTGGCAACTCGGGGTCGCGGCATTCGGCGTTCTGATCGCGGCGGGGGCAAAGGCCGGGCAAGTACCGTTCTCGCCGTGGCTGTTCCGGGCGATGGCGGGCCCCACCTCGGTCTCGGCTCTGCTCCATTCTTCGACGATGGTGGCGGCGGGGGCTTATCTGGTCGCCCGCCTCCATCCCTGGCTCTCCGCTGCGCCGGGTTTTTCGGCCGCGGCCATCGGGCTGGGGCTTCTGACCGCACTCGCAGGCGGGCTGGTGGCGCTCATCCAGTTTCAC
Organism: uncultured Alphaproteobacteria bacterium; assembly: GCA_963807085.1. Lineage (GTDB taxonomy): Bacteria > Pseudomonadota > Alphaproteobacteria > Bin95 > Bin95 > JACKII01. The sequence continues at coordinate 85,001 of CAWEBB010000046.1, read as the reverse complement.
GCCAAGAAGGTGCTGGCAGGCTCCACCTCGGCGCAGTTGGGGCTGATGTTCGCGGCCGTGGGGGCAGGGCATCCCGGCGTCGCAATCCTTCATCTGATCACCCATGCCTTCTTCAAGGCGCCACTGTTCTTCGCCGCCGGCATCGCGCATGGCCAGACCGACACGTTCGACCTGCGGCACATGCGGCTCGGGGCGGCACTGACCGTAGCGGCGGGGTTGACGGCGGTGGCCGTGCTGGCGCTCGCCGGGGTGCCGCCGCTCGGCGGCGCGTGGACCAAGGAGGAGATGGTCAAGGCTCTCGGGGCGCTTTCACCGTGGCTTGCGCTTGTTGCGATGGCCGCAGGGGGGCTGTCGGCGGCCTACGCCGTCCGCTTCGCGGTTCTTGCCTATGGACCGGGAGACGCGGAAGGCGAAAGCGGCCCCTCCCGCGCCGCCCTTGTGGCGTTGGCGGCGCTGGCGGTGGTAACGCTGGCGCTCTCGGCACTCTGGTGGCCGCCCGCACATGGGGCGGCGGCGCGGCTCGTCGGCGCGACGCTCCCGGCGGGCGGAAGCGCGGTCGAGATCGCGGCCTCACTCGGTTTTGTCGGAGCCGGGCTGCTGGCCGGAGTCTGGCTGGCGCGGCATCCGCGCGAGCTTGTTGGCGCCGAGTGGCTTGGACTGCCCTGGTTGATCGACGCAGCGGCCCTGCGTCCGTCGCTGGCGGCGGCCGCGTGGGCGGCTCGCATCGACGATGCCCTGTTCGACGCACTCCCGCGCGGCGCCACGGCGGCCGGCCGCATTATGTCCCGCGCCCTGCGCCTTGCCGACGACCGTGGCATCGACGGCGTGAACCGTGCGGGCAGCCGCGCCAGTTATGGTGCCGTGGCGCTCGTCGTGCGGCTGACGGAGGCCGCGGCGCGGGGCGCGAGCCACATTGGCGAGGCCACCTCCGATCTGATTCCCGAAGGGACCGGGCGCCTCATTGGCATGGCCGGGACCGACCTGCGGCGGCTCCAGTCCGGCCAGTCGCCGCACTACTATGTGATCCTCCTCGCGGGCTTTGCCCTCGGCGCGGCAGTCCTGATTTTGGGAGGCTGACCCTTGCTGAGCCTCTGCATCCTCATTCCGCTGCTGGGCGCCATCGTGCTGGCCGCCATGCCCTTGCTTGGCGAGGCTGTGGCGCGGCGCGCCGCCATCGGCATCGCCGCCGTCCCTTTCATTCTGCTGGTCATCGTGTGGTCCAGGTTTTCGAGTAACGTCGGGTTCCAGGCGATCGAGGAAGTGCCGTGGATTCCGGCGCTTGGTATCGCCTGGCGCGTCGGCGTGGACGGAATGTCCTTGAGCCTCACGCTGATGAGCGCGCTGCTGTTTCTCGCGGCGATCGCCTGGCCGATGGCGCCCTTGCCGCGCGCGCGCAGTTATTACGCGTGGTTCCTGTTCCTGATGGCCGTGTCGTTGGGCCTCTTCCTGGCGCTCGATCTGGTGATCTTCTACGTGTTCTTCGATCTTTCGCTCGTCGGGATGTACTTCCTGATCGGCCGCTGGGGCCACGGCGAGGCGGAGCGCGCGGCGCTCAAATTTTTCCTTTACACGCTGGCGGGTTCGCTTCTGATCCTGATTGGGATCCTCGTGCTGGTCCTTTCGGCGCCCGTGCTCACCTTCGACATGCGCGCCATCATTGCCTCGGCCCCGCTCGCCGGATCGGGCCTCACCGGCGCGCTGGTGCTTCTCGCCTTCGTCATCGGCTTCGGCATCAAGACGCCGCTCTTTCCGGTCCACACCTGGCTGCCGCCCGCGCATGTCAACGCGCCGGGGCCGGTTTCGGCGATCCTTGCGGGGGTGCTCCTCAAAATGGGCACCTACGGCCTGATCCGCCTGCCGATGCAAATGATGCCCGGCATCTTTGCCGACTGGGCGCTGCCGCTTGCGGTGGTGGCGGTCGTCTCGATTCTTTGGGGCGCGACCGTGGCGCTGGGGCAGCGTAACCTCAAGCGGCGCATCGCCTACACCTCCGTCAACCACATGGGCTACGCCGTTCTCGGCATCGCCGTCGCGGGCTCTGCGCTGGGTTCTGAGGCGGCGCGGGCGATGGCGCTGACCGGCGCCGTGGTCGAGATGATTGCCCACGGCCTCATCACCGCGTCGCTGTTCCTAATCGCCGGCGCCTTTTGGCAGCGCACCGAGGACTACGAGATGGCCCATTACGGCGGCCTTGCGGGCCTCGCTCCCCGGCTGACTGGCGCGACCACGCTCGCGGCCTTTGCCTCGCTCGGCCTGCCGGGGCTCGCGGGGTTCGTGGCCGAACTCCACGTCTTTCTCGGCGCCTTCGCGGTCTATCCCTGGCTTGCCGCCGTCGGCCTTCTCGGCCTCCTGATCACCGCCGCGCTGTTTCTCGACATTCTGCGGCAGGTGTTTTTCGGCAAGCTGCCGGCGGCGCGCGCCGGGTTCTCCGACCTTAGCCCAACCGAGATCGGCATCCTCGCTGCCCTCCTTGCGCTGGTCGTGCTGATCGGCGTCTGGCCGTCCTGGTTGCTGACCCTGATCGCCGCCGGATCGCTCTTGTCTGTGGCCGGCTGACATGCCGATTGGAGATCTTGCTCCCGAGATTGCGGTCCTGCTCACCGCCGTCGCGGTGCTGCTCGTTGCGATGTTCATCCCGCAGCGGCGGCACGGCCTCTGTGCTCTCCTCGCGCTTGCTGGTCTTGCCGCCGCAGGCGCCCTCGCGGTGGCGCAGTTTGATGTCCACCGCCTCACTTTCTCGGGCACCTTTGCGCTCGACGGGGCGACGGGGGCGGCTCGGCTGATGATCCTCTGCGCCACGGGGCTTTGCGTCCTGCTCTCGCCCGGCTGGTTTGCCACCGACGGACGGCACGGCGAGGTATATGCGATGCTGCTGTTCTCGGCGTTGGGCGCAATGGCCATTGCCGGCGCGGCAGATTTGATGCAGTTGGTGATGGGCGTGCTGCTGTCGTCAATCACGGGATATGTGCTGGCAGCCTACCATCGCGACTGGGCGATTTCGGTCGAGGCGGGGATGAAGTACTTCCTCGTTGGTGTCCTCGCCAATGCGCTGATGGTGATCGGCGTGGTGTTGATGATGGGCATGATGGGCACAACCGCCTACGCCGGGTTGAAGGGCGCAAGCGCCGCAGACACCCTGACGCTCGCCGGGCTCATGTTGGTGCTCACCGGCTTGCTTTTCAAACTCGGCGCGGTCCCGGGCTACACTTGGGTGCCAGACGTGGCCGAAGGCGCGCCGGTTCCCGTTGCCGCGTTCCTGACGACTGTCCCGAAAATAGCGGCCGCAGTCGCGCTGATCCGGCTGGTTGGCCTGTTTCCGCCGGACGGATCGCTGCGCCTGCTGATTGCGCTTCTCGCCGCGGCGACGATGACGCTCGGCAATCTCGCGGCGCTCTGGCAGGAGGACGTGCGGCGGCTAATCGGCTGGTCCTCGGTCAGTCAGGCCGGCTATGCGCTGATGGCGGTCGCGGTGACGGGCCTGGCCGACGACGCGCTGCCGGCGCTTTTGGCGTTCGTCGGCGTTTATGCGCTGGCAACCATCGCCGCCTTTGCGGTCGTGGCCTATCTGCGCGGCCGCACGGCTCTGGCCAATTACGCGGGCCTTTTGCATCAGCGGCCCTGGTCCGCCGTCGCGCTGATCGTCGCCTTCCTGTCGCTGGTGGGCATTCCGCCGCTCGTGGGATTTCTCGGCAAGTTCGCCCTGTTTCTCGCGGTGATTGAGGGTGGTTACGCCTGGCTCGCGCTCCTCGCGATTGCCAATTCCGTGCTGTCGCTTTTTTACTACGCCCGCGTTATCGGTCCGATGGTCTTCAAGCCGGACCATGGCCCGGTGCAGACGCTAGACCTTCCCACCAAAACGACGATGCTGGCCGCAGCCGCCGCATTGGTAGTCGTACCGGCTGGGGCGGGGCTCGTGTGGCCTGCTCTGACAAATGGCTTTCTCCCATGAAATCACGGATATTCGTCCAGAAATCTTGCCGCCAGCACCGATCCGCGCGGAATATCCGGGGGGACGAATTGTTTCTATCCGGGATCATTTCTAAGCGACAGGCACGTTGCGTAAAAACGGGAGTGATGGTGCGGATGCTCTCTGCCGTTAGTATGCGCTTTTCCATATTCAATATTCTCAATGGGTGAATCCATGAACACGTCCCATGCTTCTGAAAAGCTCCCAGAGGATCCAGCCCTGGACTCAACCCTCGCCCTGTTGCGGAAAGGGTATCCTTTTATCTCCAACCGCTGCGAACGTCTGGGGAGCAATGCGTTCCGCACAAGAACTCATGGGCAGCTGCGTAATCTGCGTTTAGGGCCGCGACGTAGCGACAATGTTCTACGATGGTCATCGGTTCACTCGTCGCGGTGCGATGCCTTTTACGACCGTTGCGCTTTTGCAGGGCAAGCGGTCGGTGTAGGCTTTGGACGGTGCAGCATATTCCCATCGCAAGCGCATGTTCATGGACCTCATGACAGAGGGTGCTTTGGACGACATCGCGGCCATGTTTCGCGCAAAATGGACCGAGCATGTCGCCAATTGGCAGGGTCAGGTTGTGCTGCACGAAGCGGTGCGCGCCAATCTGACCGACACGGCTCTGGCCTGGATCGGATTGACGGAGTAACCGACCTCGATTGCGCGGCGAACAGCAGAACTGACTGCAATGATTGATGCGGCAGCCTCGTTTGGCCCTGCTTTCGCACGAGCATTTTGGCTGCGCAAGCGTAGCGAACGCTGGACGGATCGCCAGGTCCGAAGCGTTCGTGACGGACCGGACGATCACCCTGTTACGCCTATGCAGAGAATTGCCTTTCATCGCGACCCCGATGGCGCGTTACTCCCCGTTCAGACCGCCTCCGTAGAGCTTATCAACCCGCTTCGCCCAACGGGATCGGCCGATTTATCACATTCGCTGCGCTGGAGCTTTATCGCCATCCAGAATGGCGCAGTCGATTGCTGGACGATGACACCTTGGTGCAGCCCTTTGTTCAGGAGGTGCGCCGGACCGCACCACTCTTTCCTGTAATTGGCGGCCGTGTCCGCAAGGAATTCACGTGGTCGGGGTATCTATTCGAGGAACGTGAGCGGTGTGGAGTTACCCTTTGCAGTGCTGTCATGATTGCGGCCGATAAGGCCGTTCTGGTCGTGCGATGCGGTTGAGCCCAGGATGCCGTCGAGGCCGGCGCCATTGTTGGTTAGTGTTGGCATGTGCGCACCTTTCGTAATCGCTGGAAAGGTAGGAAAATCCGGTCGGGATCCCGAGGCGCCAAGATCGGCCGCGTGCACCATCGGCGCATAGTCCCGCGCGGCATCTTCAAGCGTCACCGGGGACGGGAGTGCCTGCAGCGGCTTCAGGAGCGCAGCATCCACTCCGGGAAGATCGGAGAAAGAAGTGTCGGTCGCCACCGCAGCGGGCCTCCGGTCCACCCCCTGCAGCGCAACGTCAACTCCTGTAAGGATCTTACGCGACTGCTCCGCCACAAGCAGCATATTCTCACTTGCGAGAACCTTGCCTTGTGCTGCTCGCGCAGCGAGGCTCCTTGAATCGGTTTCGGACCGCTGGTTGGCGTCTTCCGATGGTTCCGATGGATCACTCATAGGCACGCTCCCATGCAGCCGGCTCATGGATTGGTGAGGAGCGCCAGCCCAGGCGCTACACACTATACGCCGGCCCGGACCCACCGAGAAGCACGTAAACGTGGCGCCAGCCAGACTGTCAACGCCGGTTGGAAAGTGGCCCACTTCGCCGGCTTAAAATAGGCCCGCCCGTGTTATGAGCATGCCAGCGCGTGCGGAGCCTTTGGTGTAGCTCAAGCGCGTGCTGGCATGCGGCGGTGGCCGTTAGGTTTTGTCTTTTCCGGTTGAAGCCGGACCGATGATGCCGGCTTTGCGTTTGTCCTTCAGCCGGTAGCTCTCGCCCTGGATCTGCGCAACCTGGGCGTGATGCAGCAGCCGGTCGAGCATGGCGGCGGTCAGCACCCGGTCCCCGGCGAACGCCTGGTCCCAGGTGGAAAAGCTCAGGTTCGAGGTCATGATCGTCGAGCCCCGCTCGTAGCGCGCCGCCACGATCTGGAAGAACAGATGGGCCTGCCATGCCGTGGAACTCGACCCGGTGTATGTGCATGTGGCGGTCACCCGCTGGCAGGCCTTCACCGGCGAGGAGGCAACGCTGGAGGACGACGGCCGGACCTTTGCCGGTATTGCAAGTGCAAGGGCCGCTCCATGAGCGCGCGTCGCCTCAAGGGGAACCCCCTTCGCGCATTGGGAAAGCTGCGCGTCCGCCTGTGGCCGGATGTGCTGCCGGTTGACCCGAGCATGCTGCCCGTCATCGGGTCGATATTCCTGTGATGGCCTGGATCGAGGAGGAGGGATGGCAGTGAGCGGACGCAAGCCGATCCGGTTGAGCGAGGCGCAGAAGGCCGAGGTCGAGACCCTGGCCGCCGTGCTCTCCGTGCAGCAGATCGCCGATTACTTCGGCATTGGCAGGACCACCTTCTTTTCCATGATGAACCGGGATCCGGCCATCGCAGAACGGTATAAAAGGGGCAAGGCGCGGGCCATCGGCGCCATTGCGCAGAGCCTGATCAACAAGGCGCGCAGCGGCGATATGGCCTCGATGATTTTCTTTCTCAAGACCCAGGCCGGCTGGCGGGAGGTGTCCCCGCCCGAACTGCCCGAGGAGGACCCACCCGGCCTCACCATCGATGTCAAGATGCTGAGCACTGCCACCCTGGCGGAACTGGTCGCTGCCCGCCGCCCTCTGCAGGGGCGGCCTATCAACGGCGAACCCGGCCATGACAAACCCGGCCATGACGAACCCAGCCATGACGAACCGAGCACGGCTGGCCCGCGGCTGCTTTCCCAGTCGTCCGCTAAGGACCGCCCGTCATGAGAGGACACTATGGCCGCTGGGTGGAGGCAGAGAAAAAATCGAAAGAGACGCCGGTCCTCCTGCGGCATGCGCGCAGCAAGCCTCGGACGGATGGCAGCGTTCGGTGCATCGAGTGCGACCCGGACCTTTGATCGCTGCAACGGGCGTACGTGTTCCGCCCATCATCCTGTACAACACTGCGCCGCGAACGTTTGGCAGGTTTGTACGGGCGAACAAGGATGGAGCGCTTCATCGGCTATGAGCGGGTGTCTACCGCGCGGCAAGGAGCCAGCGGCCTCGGGTTGGCGGCACAGCGCGCTGCCATCGAGGCCTTTGCAAACTCCCGCGGCGCCGAGGTGGCCGCGCGGTTCACGGAGGTGGAAAGCGGCCGTAACCCCGACCGACCGGAACTGACAAAGGCAATCCGGCTTGCCCGCCTGACCGGCGGCACCCTGGTGATCGCCCGGCTGGACCGGCTCTCCCGCAATGCCGCCTTTCTGCTGACATTGCGCGACAGCGATGTGCGTTTCCTGGCTTGCGACATCCCGGAGGCCAATGACTTGACCGTCGGCATCATGGCGCTGGTGGCACAGGCAGAGCGGGATGCCATCTCGCGGCGCACGAAAGAGGCCTTGGCCACCGCCAAGGCGCGGGGCGCGGTCCTGGGCAATCCCAATGGCGCCGAGGCATTGAGGCGGGCCGGCAAGGGCGGGGCGGCGCTGCGGGCGACGGTCGCACAGAATGCCGATGCCGATGCGAGCGCGCTGGCCGACGTGATCGCCGACCTTCGCCTCCTGGGCCACACCAGCCCCCGTGCCCTTGCCGCCGAACTGAACGCCCGCAACATGCGCACCCGCAGGGGAGGGCGCTGGCATGTGTCGACGGTCAGGAACCTACTCAAGCGGATAGAGCTTCTGCAGTCCGTGACTGACCGAAGGGTGCGGGAACCGAGCATGTCGTGAACCCGTGGCGGGGAGATCTCCGAAACGCCCGTCCTGTTTCCCCACGGACCTAACGATAGAAGATATTGCCACCGATCTCGGCGGTGCGGTCCAGCGTCTTGAGCCAGCCTGGCGATATCGCTTCGGAGTGAAAGAACAGCGCGCCGTCAGTCGGGTCGCCAGCGCGTCCGTTGAGGACTGCTTCAGCAGCGCGGAAGGCGCGTTCACGCTCCTCTGCATCAGTCAGGTTTTCGGGCTTGCCATCGCAGCGATATGAGAACTGGCAGCCATCGGCGACGACGCCGCAGACCGTTTCGGGAAACTCGTCATGCTCCCGGCGATTGAGGATGACATGGGCCACGGCATGAGCAGCGCGCGCAGAGGTGCCCCAACTCTCGAAGTAGACAGCCTCCGCCAGGCAAACCTTTGCACCGGGGCGGTACGTGATGGGCGCACCCCGCTGTGCCTCCGAAGGTGCTGCCTTGGGCAAGGGTGTGTTTGAGCCGGGATCGGAAGATTGAGGGGCCGAGAGCGCCACAGAACCCCACAAGATCCCCGCCGAAATCGTAAGAAAGCGTACTATGAAGCGCATGATCACGATGTGCCGCAGGTCTTGATCAATGTCATACAGGTCTTGGTCAATTTCATAATGTCTCAAGCTTTCGAGCGTTTGTCTTCTGGTTTGGCAAGGTGTCCCTTCCGCATCTAGCAATGACGACGCGGTATGGTTGGGCCCGTGACCCCGACCAGATGCGTGGGCGGCTCGTGCTGAACAGCACCTCCGAGATTCGGGGCTCCTTCGGCGAAATCTACGCCACCCACGTCACACTCGCCACCACAATCTGGCCGCAGCAGACCATCGTGCCGCTCACCGCAGGCGATATGTCGAACTGCAGGGGTATTTCCGGGTCGCGGACAGCTGGACGCCTCCGGAAACCTATCGCTGCGGCGAATTTTGTGACTCGATAGGGCCATCGGCACGAGGAGTGATGTGATGGCTCAGCAACCGGGCTTTTGGGATGTGGATCATCGGCTTCAGGAATTGTCGGCCCATGGCGATCCGTTGGAAAAGCTGCCGGCGACGGTCGATTTTGAGATGTTCCGGGCTGACCTGAACACAGCATTAGGTGAGCGCAATCCGGCCACGGGCGGTCATCCCGGCTTCGATCCTGTGCTGAAGTTCCGGATGCTGGTTTTGCAGACGATGCATGGGTTGTCGCTGGACCAGACCGAGTATCTGCTACGCGACCGGCTCAGCTGGATGCGGTTCTGTGGTCTCGGCCCTGGCGACAAGGTGCCGGATGCGAACACACTTTGGGACTTCCGGGAGGCGCTGATCGCGGCGGTGTCCGTCGTCAGAGTTTTTCGGGCTCCGTATGAGCTTTGGTAACGGAGGTTCTGGTTCGGTTTCGGGATCAGTTTAGGCGGCTGCTTTTCGGTGCTGCAACCGCCGGATCTGAATGGTCTGGGTTTTGATCTCCTTTCTCATTTCCAGGATCTGCGCACCGCGGCCGTGATAGGCATCGGCAGGCGTCAGATTTCTCAAACTCTCGTGATATCGGTGGTGGTTGTAGTAGTCGACGAAGGCGCTGATCCGCCGCTCAATGTCACCGGGCAGGAAGTAGTTCTCCAGCAGCACCCGGTTCTTCATGGTCTGGTGCCAGCGCTCGATCTTGCCTTGGGTCTGCGGGTGGTGCGGAGCGCCGCGGACATGTTCCATACCCTTGGCCTTGAGATACTTGGCCAGATCGCCGGCGATGTAGGAGGGGCCGTTATCGCTAAGCAGTCTCGGTCGATGGATGAGGATTGCCCGATCACACCCTGATGCCTGCAGCGCTTGTTCCAGGGTGGCGGTGACATCCTCTGCCTTCATCGTCGTGCACAGCTTGCAGGCGATGATGTAGCGGCTGTAGTCGTCGAGGATCGTGCTGAGATAGAACCAGCCCCAGCCGATGACCTTCAGGTAGGTAAAGGGCACCTCGAAAAATGTCGCGATCCAGCCGGATCCCGGTAGAATCGCCGATATAGGGGCGATGACTGGGAGGTGCTGATGGGCCAGATGGGCTTCTTCGACGTTTCGAAACGCTACGCCGGGCTAGACGCGAAGTCGGATCCGCTGGTGAAGCTGAACGCCATCCCCTGGGCGTATTTCCGGCCGCAGTTGGAAGCGGTCTGGCGCCGGCCGCCGGAGGCCCGAAAATCCAAGGCTGGCCGCAAGCCGTGGGATGTGGTCGTGATGCTCAAGGCGCTCGTGCTGTGCGAGCTCTACAACCTCTCCGACGAGCAGTTCGAGTACCAGGTGCGCGACCGGCTGTCGTTCATGCGCTTCCTGGGCTTGGGTCTTGAGGATCCGGTTCCGGACGCGACGACGGTCTGGCAGTACCGCGAGCAGCTGGTCCAGGCTGGAGTTGTCGGTGAGCTGTTCGGCGCATTCGACGGCTACCTGGAGGCCCAGGGCTGGCTGGCGATGGGCGGGCAGATGATCGACGCCTCGATCGTGCCGGTGCCCAAGCAGCGCAACGGCCGCGATGAGAATGCCGCGATCAAGGCGGGCGAGACGCCCGAGGGCTGGGACGAGAAGCCGGCGAAGAAACGCCAGAAGGACACCGACGCGCGCTGGACCAAGAAGCACGGCAAGTCGCACTACGGCTACAAGAATCACGTCAACGTCGATCGGCGACACAAGCTGATCCGCCGCTACAAGGTGACGGACGCGGCGACGCACGACAGCCGGGTCATCGACGACGTGCTGGACGACGGCAACACGGCCTCGGACGTCTGGGCGGACAGCGCCTACCGGTCGGCCGAGATTGAGGAGAAGCTGGAAGACCGCGGCCTGAAGAGCCGCATCCACCGCAAGGGCCATCGCAACCGCCCACTCAGCAAGCGCGAGAAACCGGGCAACAAGACCCGCTCGAAGGTCCGCGCCCGGGTCGAGCACGTGTTCGGCGCGCAGACCAACGACATGGGTGGCACGCTGGTGCGCAGCATCGGCATCGCCCGCGCCAAGGCGCGCATCGGCCTGAAGAACCTTGCCTACAACATGCGCCGCGTGGTCCACCTGAACGGCCTCGCCGCCGCCCGCGGGCCGACGTGAGCGGGGTGGCGACAGCAGAAGTGCGTCTGGAGCGCAGCTGAACGGGCAAAAACAACCAAAAAAGGCCGCAAAACGGCGCCCATCGGGGCGTTCAGCGGCGAACGAGGTTCAACATCGGCCCAGAAGCGGCTACGCAGCCGTATTTATCGAAGTGTCCTAAAGTCAGTTTGCCAGAGTTCGTTCGGGCGGGTTGTCTTGTCCTTGAACTCGTCGGCGGCACGGATCACCACATGCGCCGGCGCCGTGATCAGATCCTCGGCCTTCAGGATGCGGTAAACCGTGGCTTCGGATGTAAAGCACGTGACTTGATCTGACACTCTTGCTCCACTGGAGCGCAAATGAGGAGTGTCGATCCATGACCAGCATTCAAGATAAGATCATCAAACCAAAGTTGGGGCTGTTGGAGCTAGCCAAGCAGCTCGGCAGCGTCAGCCAGGCCTGTAAGGTGATGGGGTACTCGCGGGACAGCTTTTACCGGTTCCGCGATCTTTATGAGCAGGGCGGGGCCGAAGCGCTGATTGATCTCTCGCGCCGCAAGCCGCTGCTGAAGAACCGGGTGCCCGAGCACGTGGAGAAAGCCGTCGTTGATCTGGCCATCGAGAACCCGGCGCTGGGCCAGAAGCGGGCGTCCTGGGAACTGCAGCAGAAGGGCGTGATGGTCTCATCGTCCGGCGTGCGTTCGATCTGGCTGCGCCATGACCTGGAGACGATGAAGAAAAGGCTGAAGGCGCTGGAGGCCCGCTCGGCCCAGGAAGGCATTCTCCTGACCGAAGAGCAATTGGCGGCGCTGGAAAAGGCCAAGCAGAAACGGGCAGCCCACGGCGAGATCGAGAGCGACCATCCGGGCTTCCTTGGTAGCCAGGACACCTACTATGTCGGCACGATGAAGGGCGTTGGGCGGATCTATCAGCAGACCTTCATCGACACCTACGCCCGCACCGCTCAGGCCAAGCTTTATACGGAAAAGACGGCGATCACGGCGGCCGATCTGCTGAACGACCGGGTGATCCCGTTCTACGCCGAGCATGGTATCGCCCTGCTACGCATCCTGACCGACCGCGGCACCGAGTATTGCGGCAAGGTCGAAAACCACGCCTATCAGCTCTACCTGGCCGTCGAGGACATCGACCACACGCGGACCAAGGCGAACAGCCCGCAGACCAACGGTATTTGCGAGCGCTTCCACCGGACCATCAAGGATGAGTTCTACGACATCGCCTTCCGCAAGAAACTTTACCGCTCTGTTGAGGAACTCCAGACAGACCTGGATTATTGGCTAGCAAAATACAACGAACAACGGCCACACTCTGGGAGGTATTGCTATGGCAAGACACCCATGCAAACCTTCCGGGAAACGCTGCACATCGCTGTTGAAAAGACCATCCGAACGCCGGATTTATCTGACAGCTACAAACCCGCTCTCAGCATTGCTGAGTAGCCTGTCCGTCAGATCAAGTGCCGAGTTTTACAAGAGAAAAAACGCGGCACTTGATCTGACGGACAGATTAGTCAGCAACGCTAAGAGCCCGTCCGATTCGGAGTTGTGTGGTTTCGTTGAGTTGTGGTTCACTGGTTTTTGCGTAACTGGAGGATTTCATGGCCTGGACTGAAATCATCCTTTCGAAATATGCCCGCAAGACGGAACGGTATTAATCGGAATTCACCGATGGCGAATGGGCCTTGAGGGAGCCGCTGATCTGCTTGGCAAGCCTGACGGCGGCAAGCGCACCGTTAACCTGTGCGAGGTGGTCAACGGGGTGATGTATGTGCTGTCGACGAGTTGCCAGTGGCCGGAGATCCCGAAGGACTGCCGCCTCTGAGCGCAACTCTCTGACCTCCGGCGCCGTTGCCTGCGGTGCTGTGTCATCTGCCAAGTGTATCTTGGCGCCTTCGAGGAATACCATCGACCAGCTGTAGTACAGGCTCCACCGACCACCGTAATGATGAGGAGTGACGCATCCTCCTCCCTTGCTCGCCGCGCCGCGTATACAACGTTACGGTCCGCGCCGTCCGAGCCATCCGTCGCCACAAGTATTCCGCTCATCACTTACCTCCCTTTCCCCGACGGCGAAGCGGCCTCACCGCTGCCGTGCAACGGCCGGTGCACTCGTTCGAGATGCCGGCGATGCCGAGCCACTCCGACGTGCAATGCCCGGCGCGTCCAGATACGCGCCATGTTGTTGATCACCAGCCAAGCCAGCGCATAGCCCCAAATCATCAGGGCGTAGCCCCAACCGATCGGCTCCACGAACCAGCCATAGACCGCCGCCAGCGTTCCCTGAACCTGTGTCGTCTCGGTCGCAACCAGCAGCTTCCAGTTCGGCCACGGGCGTTGCCAGAACCAGCCCTCGCTCCGGGTCAGATAGATTGTCAGGTGGCCCGCCACCAGCAACTTGAGGAAGATCAGGCTCTGGATTACCGGTCGGTCCAGATGAAGGTAGCGCTCGGCGATCCAGAACAGCAGGAAGCTGGCGACGACGCCAAGTACACCCAGCACCGAACTGACCGTCAGCACCCGGTGCATGTCCCAGCGCACCGGCCGTTTGGCCACCTTCACGTTGTCGTAGGCGATCATCAGGATCGGGAAGTCGTTGAGGATCGCAAGCATCACGATCATCACCGCGGTCATGGGATAGAAGTCGAAGACAAGAATTGACAGGGTCATGAAAAGCAGGACCCTGATTGTCTCGGCGATGCGGAAGGTGGCATAGGCGGTCATGCGCTCGAAAATGCGACGTGCCTCCTCGACCGCCGAGCCGATCACCGACAGGCCGGGCGCGGTGAGCACGAGATCGGCCGCCGCGCGGGCAGCGTCGGTGGCACCACTCACAGCGATTCCCACATCGGCCTGTTTCAGCGCCGGCGCATCATTCACGCCGTCGCCGGTCATCCCGACGATATGGCCCGCATTTTGGAAGCCGCGGACGATCTTGAACTTGTGCTCGGGGAAGACCTCGGCGAAGCCGTCGGCCGCGTCTATACGGGTAAAGTCGACGTCGCCGCCGTCGGCCGGGAACAGGTCGCGCGCCGAGACGATATTGGTGCCGAGATCCAGCTTGCCCGCAATCTCGCGCCCGATCGCCCCATGGTCGCCTGTGACCATGCGCACGTCCAGCCCCATTCGCCGGGCAGTTGCAATCGTCTCGGCGGAATCATCGCGCGGCGGGTCAAACATCGGCAGCAGACCGAGGAACCGCCAGGCGCCATCGGCCTCCGCCCGGGCCACACCTAGCGTCCGGAAGCCACGCGCGCCCAGCTTCTCCGTCGCCTCGTGCGCCTGCCGGGCGACGGCATCGCCGGGGCGGACCAAGTCGAGGATTACCTGTGGCGCCCCCTTGGCGACGCGGAAGGTCGCGTCGCCGTCGCGCACCTTCGCCTCGGCGCGCTTACGGACGGGATCGAAGGGATCGAGGTGTAATACCTCGAAGCGGTCCGGCGCACCGTCGCCGCCAAAGCCCGCGAGGATCGCCGCGTCGATCGCGTCTGGCGCCTCCTGCTCGCAGGTCAGCGCTGCGGCGCAGAGCAACTCTTCGGCGTTTTCGGCTTCGATCAGGATCGGCTCACCAAGGGTCAGCTCGTTCCTGGTCAGCGTGCCGGTCTTGTCGGAGCACAGAACATCCATGCCCGCCATCTCCTCGATGGAGACCAGACGTGAAACAATCGCCTTCATGTCGGCTAGCCCGCATTTCTCACAAAGGGAGATGCATCGGGGTCTGAAATCGGCAAAAATGTAAGTGCAACCAAACACTTATTCCTCTTTCAGCGGAGCCCCCGATGCAGACAGAGTGTAACCCGGAACCGATGCTGTTTGCACGCCTTGATCGCCGCGAGGTGGTTGCGGATTTCGGCGGCGGCGCGATGACCTCGGATGCCGGCGCGTTGCTGCTGGGCGCGACGGACAAGGCGATCAATCTGGTCGAGCGCTTTGCCGGTTGCTTCAGCGACGGGCGGGCGGCGGAGCGGGTGGTTCACGACGTGCCGGCCCTGGTCGGCCAGCGCGTGTTCGCTATCGCGCTGGGGTACGAGGACGTGGCCGATCACGACGACCTGCGCCGCGATCCGGTGCTTGGGGCGGTGCTGGGCAAGCTGGAGGCGCACCGGTCCACTTGCGCGCCGCTCGCCGGCAAGAGCACGCTGAACCGGCTGGAGCACGCACCCACAGAAGAGCATCGCTACCACAAGATCGCTCATGATCCCGGCGCCATTGAGGCGGCCTTCGTCGATCTGTTCCTGGACGCACATACGCGCGCGCCGGCGCGCATCACGCTCGACCTGGACGCCACGGACGATCCGATCCACGGCCGTCAGGAAGGGCGCTTCTTTCACGGCTACTACGATTGTTACTGCTACCTGCCGCTTTACGTGTTCTGCGGCGATCACCTGCTGGCGGCCAAGCTGCGGCGCTCGAACATCGACGCCAGCGCCGGCGCGGTCGAGGAGATCGCCCGGATCGTCGCCCACATCCGGGAACGCTGGCCGCGGGTGAAGGTGCTGCTGCGCGCCGACAGCGGCTTTGCCCGCGAGGCGCTGATGGCCTGGTGCGAGGCCAACAGGGTCGATTATCTGTTTGGCCTGGCGCGCAACAGCCGCCTGGTGGACCGGATCTACGTCGACCTGGCCTGGGCCGAGGACGAGGCCGGGCGCACCGGCCACTCTGCCCGCCGCTTCGCCGACTTCCGCTGGACGACACGGGACAGTTGGAGCCGCCGCCGGCGGGTCGTCGCCAAGGCCGAGTGGATGCCGGGCCGCGGCGAAAACGGCGCCAACCCGCGGTTCGTGGTCACCTCGCTGCCGGCCAAGGACCTGGACGCCCGCACCCTCTACGAGCGCCTCTACTGCGCCCGCGGCGACATGGAAAACCGGATCAAGGAATGCCAGCTCGACCTGTTTGCCGACCGCACCAGCGCGGCCACCATGAAGGCCAACCAACTGCGCCTCTGGTTCGCCTCGATGGCCTACGTGCTGCTGGCCTCACTGCGCCGGATCGCGCTGGCGCATACCCGGCTGGCCAAGGCAACCTGCGGCACGCTGCGTCTGAAACTGCTGAAAATCGGCGCCCAGGTGACCATCACCGTCCGCCGCATCCGCATCGCCATGGCGTCGGCCTGCCCCTATGCCAACGAATTCGCGCTCGCACACACGCGATTGTGCCGCTGACCCGCGCAGCCGCGCCGCCTACGCCCGCCCGTCAACAACTCTGGACCCGCACCGGCTAACACCGCGCCCCTCACGCGCAACGGACAAGCACGCCCACACATCCCCCGCTCAAGCCACTGCTATCAAGCAACCGTCTACGCCGAGGACGGCAACGCTGGTGAGAAATGCGGGCTAGCCGGGCGGCGCCGACCGCCATAGTCACCGACAGCACCGCCGGAAGTGCGACCGGGATCGCGGCGACAGTCAGGATCAGGGCGAACAGAAGTGTCTCGATGATCGGGTCCTGACGGAACAGCGCGACCACCAGGATCAGCGCAACCAGCGCCAGGGTCATCAGGATCAGGAAGTTGCCGATCTTCAGCACGGCCGCCTGAAAGTGGGAGCGCTGCTCGGCTGTCGCCACCAGCCCCGCGGTTTTGCCGAAGAATGTGTTCATACCGGTGGCGGTGACGACGCCGCGCATCTTACCCTGCCGGACGATCGAGCCGGAATAGGCAGTGTCGCCAACCTTCATGTCAACCGGCAGCGACTCGCCAGTCAGCGCCGACTGGTCAACGCTGAGGTAGTCGCCCGTCCTGAGTTCGAGGTCGGCCGGCACAATGTTACCGAGTTTGACCAGCACCACGTCGCCGGGCACCAGCAGCCGCGCCGCGATGTCCTGCCACTTGCCGTCGCGCCGCACCCGCGCGTTCGGCGCGAGGCGCTGCTTCAGTGCCTCAATGGCGTTGTCGGCCTTGTGTTCCTCCCAGAAGCCGACGCCGGCGTTGAGAAGCAGCATCACCAGGATGATTACAAAGTCTTCCCAGTGCTGCGCTACGCCGGACAGCACGGCGGCAATCTCTATCATCCAGGGGATCGGACCCCAGAAATAGGACAGCAGCTTGCGCAGCGGGCTGACGCGCGACTCACTAATTACGTTCTCGCCTCACAGTATTCTCTCTGAGGTTCTATAAGTATTCCTGACCAATTTCTCTCGTAAAATGCATGGGAATTCGATTTTATTATCGGATTATATGCGCCAACTTCAACATAATGGCCGCTTTTTATGTGTCCCAATGCTCTCCAAAGAGCAACACCTTCTTGATTCTGCGCGTATGAACGAAATGAGGCCGATTTAGTCATGCATGTACTGCGCGAGGGATGCGACAGGTTTGATTAAAAACGCCGATCTTAGCTCCAGCTGTTGCTACCGTCGGCAACCGAGCTGTTCACGTTTACTAATACCCATTTGCGGGAAAATTACCAGGCCTGACCCTGCGCAAAAAGCAGCCGGACACCTCCGATAACCACTATTCAGCGGTAGTTCTGGTCTGATTTTGAGGTTTTGGCGTCATTCTGGAGGCGGAATGCTCCGTATAACGCCTCTGGTTCTTCAGTTTTCGCCAAATTAGGCTCATGCGGGCGCACTTCGACTGTCGAGCCAGCACCATCGCCTCATGTTGTAACCCATGTTGGCCAGCGTGATCGCCGCCTTGGCAACCTTCGCCTCCCGCTGCTTCCGGATGGGGTCATGTCCATTGCGGGCTTCAATCCGCAGCCGCCGCGCCTCCTCGCGTGCCTTGGCAAGACCGATGCCGGGGTATTCCCCAATGGTGAAGCGACGCTTTTCCCCATTCACCCGCACCTGAAGCGACCAAGAGGCAGCACCATTTGCTGTAAGACGGAACTTCAGGCCCGGAACGGCACTATCGGAGAGTTCAGTCCGCCCCGTTGGCGTTGGCGGGGGCTTTAGCGCTTCGAGTGTTCGGGCGGTAAGTGCGTTTGCTGGCATTGCTTTGCCGGGTCCCTGCACTCTGGGGGTCCTATGGGGGTCCATAAAAGGCGAGATTGCATGATACAGGGTGGCCTACTATGAAACAATGAGCCAAGGCAAAAATAGCAGAACATCAAACATTTCCATTAAGAGGCTTCTCCCGTTGGCTCCGGCGGCACAAAATGTGGTGATCTGCGCTTGCGTCGCGAGGTGCGTTCGCTTAATGTTCTCGCATGCCGAGCCGCTGGAAACATGACCGCCCGCTCTCCCGCGCCCAGTTCGAGGCGCGATTTCCGGATAATGCGGCCTGCGCCGACTATCTGGCGCGTCGCCGGTGGCCGGAGGGCTTTGTCTGCCCGGGCTGTGGCGTCACGAAGGGATGGCTGCTGAAGACCAAGGCGTTCACCTGGGAGTGCGCGGCCTGCCGGCGGCAGACGTCCGTGACCGCAGGCACGGTCATGCACGGCAGCCATCTGCCGCTGAAGACCTGGTTCACGGCGATCCATATCGTAACCAGTCACTCCAACGGGATCTCCGCCCTGCAACTGCAGGCCCAACTGGGCCTGGGCAGCTACAAGAGCGCCTGGCTGCTCCTGACGAAGCTCCGCCGCGCCATGGTCGATCCCGAGCGAAGCCTTCTCGAGGACGTCGTCGAAGTTGACGAGACCGAGATCGCCTTGCGCCATAAGGACGACCCGCCCGCTGGCGGTCAAGGCCGCAGCTCGCAGGGCAAGATGCTCGTTGCCGGCGCGGTGGAGCTCTCGCCCGAAGGCAAGCCGCGCCGCATTCGTCTCGCGCCGATCGCCGACTTCTCCGGCGCCACGCTCAAGCCCTTCGTCGTCGCGGTCGCCGCCGCCGGTGCCCGCGTCGTCACGGACGGATGGTCCGGCTACAATGGCCTGCCCGACCATGTGCACGAGCCGAAAGTCGTCGGCAAGATGGCCGCCCACATCATCCTGCGCTGGACCCATCGCGTCTTTTCAAACCTCAAGAGATGGGCGCTCGGGACCTACCATGGCCTCCGTCGCCAGCACTTCAGGCGTTACCTCGACGAGTTCGTCTTCAGGTGGAACCGTCGCCGCCACACAGCCGTGGCGTTCGATACCCTGCTCGGCCTCGGAGCCCGCCTCGCGCCAGCAACCGCCCGCGACTTCGTCGAGCAGCGCGTCTGAGAGTACCAGATCACGGCGCCACACCCCGGAATGCGAGATCGCCGTCGCCTGTCCGCGGTGCATCCAACCGTCTCGAGCCGCTGCCTACGTCGATCAGAATTGCTCAGAGCCCTGCATGCACCAGGAAGCCATCACCCGCGCCGCCATCCGAAACATCAACATCTCGCAGCGCCGGAACGAAAGGGAGAAGCCTCTCCATTAATTAGGAGGCGGAATGAAACAGAGCAAGACGAATGGAAATCAATAGCTGTGCGGATTCTTAATCAGCGGGTCCCAGGTTCGAGCCCTGGTGCACCCACCAAAGATTTCCAGGAATTCACCCATTTGGCCGCCTTGCTGCCAACGCCCGGAGCGGCTTTCGCCCGGATGGTTAATCCTTCGCCCGTTCCATATAGGTGCGGTCGGTCGGGCTGACGACGACGCGGGTGCCGGTGGTAATATGCGGCGGCACCATCACGCGGACGCCGTTCTCCAGCACCGCCGGCTTGTAGGAAGAGGAGGCGGTCTGACCCTTCACTACTGGGTCCGCTTCCACGATCTCCAGCGTCACGCTCTTCGGCATTTCCACGCCAATCGCGGAGTCTTCGACCAGGGTCACCAGCACGTTCATGCCTTCCTGCAGGAACACGGCGGGTTCTCCCACCAGTTCGGAGGGCACGAGGAACTGGTCAAAGGTCTCGTTGTCCATGAAGGTCAGGTTTTCGCCGTCGGCGAACAGAAACTGGCATTCGCGGCTGTCGGTCAGCAGGCGTTCCACGGTATCTGCGGTGCGGAAGCGCGCATTCGTCTTTGTGCCAGTCGTAACGTCACGCATTTCGACGGCGATGAACGCGTTGCCCTTGCCGGGCGTAATCAATTCGTAGTTGATAACAATCCAGCGGCGGTTTTCATGCTCGATGACATTGCCCGGCCGGACGGTGTTGGCTTGAACCTTCATAGATACCCACAATTGCAAAAACTCGGTGTGACGGTGTTTAGCTGCAAGCGGATGGCGATGCAATGAGGCCGGTTGAGGCGCGCACAACCATTCGCCGGGCGATATCGGCTCTTTTCGAGGCGGAGGGGTTGATGCCGGTGGAAACGCCGGCAATCCAGGTCTCGCCGGGCCTGGAATTGCATCTGGCGGCGATGCCGGTGCGGGTCGTTGGGGTGGACGCAAAAGGCACGGGCAGCGGGCAGCGCTACCTGCATACCTCGCCCGAATTTGCCATGAAGCGGCTCGTCGTCCGCGAGAAGCGCTCGCTCTATCAGTTCTGCCAAGTCTATCGGGACGAGCCGCCGTCATCGACGCATCAACCCTCGTTCGAGATGCTGGAATGGTACCGGGTCGGCCACGGCACCGGCCGGCTGATCGAGGATTGCCTGCACATTCTGCGGCGGGGCCGCCGCGCGGTCGGGTTGCCCCTCTTTCTGGAATGGAAGGGGCAGGCGTGCGATCTGGCCGCCGACCCGGAGGTGCTATCGTGCGCCGATGCCTTCGCCCGCTTTGCCGGGATCGAACTGGCCGCCGTGGCGGGCGATCGCGATGCCTTCGCCGCAGTGGCGACAGAACGAGCAGGCATCGTCTGCGCGGCCGAAGATACATGGGAGGATGTTTTCTTCCGGGTGCTGCTGAACCGGATCGAGCCGTGGCTGGGCCTCGGCGCACCGACTTTTTTGACGGGGTATCCGCGCGAGCAGGCGGCGCTCGCCCGCATGGACCCGGATGCGCGCCCGACGGCGGAGCGGGTGGAGCTGTACGTCTGTGGGCTCGAACTGGCGAATGGTTTCGGCGAGCTCACCGACGCGGCCGAACAGCGGGCGCGCTTCGTGCGGGACCAGGCGGAAAAGGCGCGCATCTACGGCGAGACCTACCCCTTGCCCGAAAGCATGTTGCAGGCGCTGGAGCGCGGCATGCCCCGCACGTCCGGCATGGCGTTGGGCTTCGACCGGCTGGTCATGCTGCTGACCGGAGCCGAGCGGATCGAGGACGTGCTCTGGCTGGTGATGGAGTAGGGAGTAGGCCTGCCCTTCAGCACTGCTTCAGATATGCAGCACCGCCTTGCCGGTGAATTTGCGGTCGATCAGGTCTTGGGCGACGCCGTCGATTTCGTCCCAGCCGGCTTCGCGCCCGAGCGGACAATGCAGCCTTCCCGCCGCCATCAGCCGCAACAAACGGCCCAAATGTTCGGATGGCGGATGGGTTTCGCTTTTGTTGTAGAGATGGAAGCCGGTAATCTGCGCGAGCCCGCGTGTCATAAAATGCTGCACATGCAAACTGATTTCCGGCACGTCCGTCACGCCATAGCAGACCGCCATCCCGTGCGGCGCCAGCGCCCGGATGCCGGCTTCTAATGTTGGTCCGGAGACGCCGTCGACCACCAGGCGGTAGGGGCCGCGCTCTTCGATGCCTTCGCCCTTTCGGGAGACGATGGGCGTGCAGGGTGCGAGCGTCTCGATAAAAGCGGTCTGCTCCGGCCGCCGCACCTGGGCGAAAACCTCGGCCCCGGCAAGGTGGGCAAGTTGAACCGCAAACAGACCAACGCCGCCAGTGGCACCGGTGATCAGCGCCGTGTCACCAAGGATCCAAGTTCCCGCCTCGACCGAGTGTAGGGCCGTCAAGCCGGCGACCGGCAAGGTCGACGCCTGGGCATCGCTGATCGCGTCCGGAACCGGGCAGATATAGCGGGTTTCGATACAGACTTTTTCAGCCCAGCCTTCCATGCGGGGCGAGAAGCCCACAACGCGTGTACCAGCGGGAGGGCCGGAGCCGTCGGCAGCGGCCTGTTCGACCTTGCCGGCGAAGTCCCAGCCAATCTGGACTGCTTCGGTCGAGCGTTGTGCCCGCCGGCATTCGCCCCGGTTCACGGAAAATGCCGTGACCGCCACCAGCGCTTCGTTCGAGAACGGCTGGCGAAGCTTGATCTGGGACCGGGTGACGATCCCGGACCCGTCGGTCGCGGCGACCACAGCCGTGATGGTTTCGGGCATAGACTGCAACTCCTGCCGAAGGCATGATGAATTCCACTAGGCAACTATAATCAACGCTCGTTTGGGCTTTGGAAATTGAGAGAAACGATAAGGTGATTTGCCGTCGCCGCACATTGCTTTGATTGAATAGGGAAGTTGTCGCGCCAATTGGCTCTGAGACGGAATTTTCTGAGAAAGGCCCACCGCCATGAGTTACCGTGAATGTCCTGACCCCGTTCCGGGAGACGCGGCCAGCGTCAGTGCCATTCAGCACGTGATCATACCCCGAGCCAAAGACCTTGGCGGGTTTGAGGTCAGGCGTGCGCTACCGGCCCGCGAACGACAGATGGTGGGACCGTTTATTTTCTGGGATCAGATGGGGCCGGCAATATTCGACGTCGGGAAAGGCGTCAATGTCCGCCCCCATCCGCATATCGGGCTGGCAACGCTGACCTACCTGTTCGACGGCCAGATCTATCACCGTGACAGCCTCGGGTCCGCCCAAGCGATCAATCCCGGCGACGTCAATTTAATGACGGCTGGCCGCGGCATCGTGCATTCGGAACGAACCGACCCTGGCTGGTCGTCCCAAAAACGGCCGATGTTCGGCATTCAGAGTTGGATCGCCCTGCCAGCCGATCGGGAAGAGACAGATCCAGCCTTCCAGCACATCGGTCAGCACGACTTGCCGGTTATCGAGGGCGAGGGCGTTAAGGCACGTCTCATCGCCGGCGGTCTGGAGGGCGAAGTTTCGCCGATCGAGACCGCCTCGCCGACAATCTACGTCGATATCCAGATGAATGACGGCGCACGGTTTATCGTACCGGCTGAACACGAGGACCGGGCACTCTATATAGCCTCCGGCACGTTGAGTATCGACGGTAGCCGTTTCGAGACTGGCCAGTTGGTCGTGCTGCACGCCGGATCGTCGGTCGACATTCGTGCCGAAGGCGGGACCCGGGTGATGTTGCTGGGCGGCGAGCCTCTGGAGGGAGGCCGTCACATCTGGTGGAACTTCGTCTCCTCCTCCCGCGAGCGGATTGAGCAAGCGAAAGAGGAGTGGCGTCAGGGCAGGTTCGATAGTGTGCCGGGCGATGCGGAGGATTTTATCCCGCTGCCCGGCTCCTAAACTCGCTCCACCGGGGAGGGTTGCCCACGGGCCGGATTGTTTCCCTGGCCACTCGCAGGGCACGCCATGCAGGTGGGCATCGTTGCAGCCTACAGAATAAACCGGCTCAGATCGGCATCCTTCGCCAACTCACCCACCTTCTCCTGCACCATGGCGGCATCGACGGCATATTCGCTGCCGGGCTTGTCGGAGGCGTCGAAGCTGATGTCTTCCAGCAGTTTCTCCAACACCGTTTGCAGACGGCGCGCGCCGATATTCTCTACCGACGAGTTGATGTCGGCGGCGAGACTTGCGATTTTGTCGATGGCGCCGTCGTCGAATACCAGGCGTACGCCCTCCGTTCCGAGCAACGCGACATACTGCTTGATCAGGCTCGACTCCGGTTCTTTCAGGATCCGAACGAAATCCTCGCGCGAGAGCGCCGAAAGTTCGACCCGGATCGGCAGGCGCCCCTGCAACTCGGGCAGCAGGTCCGACGGCTTGGCCAGATGGAACGCGCCGGACGCGATGAACAGAATGTGATCGGTCTTGACCGTGCCGTGCTTGGTGCTGACGGTGGTGCCTTCGATCAGGGGCAGCAGGTCGCGCTGCACACCCTCGCGGCTGACGTCGCCGCCGACACGTTCAGAGCGGGCACAGATCTTGTCGATCTCGTCTAAAAAAACGATGCCGTCATTTTCTACGGACTCGATGGCGGTGCGGGTAACCTTCTCGTCGTCCAGCAGCTTGTCGCTTTCTTCCGCCACCAGCACGTCATAGCTGTCGCCGACCGTCATTTTCTGGCTCTTCGTGCGGCCGCCAAAGGCCTTGCCAAACATGTCGTTCAGATTGATCATGCCCATCTGCGCGCCCGGCATGCCGGGAATATCCATGGTCGGCAACTGCAGGCCGCCCGCCTCCTGAAGCTCCAGCTCTATCTCGCGGTCGGAGAGTTCGCCGTTGCGCAGCATCTGACGGAATTTCGCCCGCGTGTCCTTGCCGGCGTTGGTGCCAACCAGGGCGTCGATCACCCGCTCCTCCGCGGCCAGTTCGGCCCGCGCCTTCACCTCCTCGCGCATGCGCTCGCGCGTCATGTGGATGGCGAACTCGAGCAAGTCGCGCACGATGCTTTCCACATCGCGGCCCACATAGCCGACCTCGGTGAATTTGGTCGCTTCAAGCTTGATGAAGGGCGCCTGAGCAAGCTTGGCCAGGCGCCGGGCAATTTCGGTCTTGCCGACGCCGGTCGGGCCGATCATCAGGATGTTCTTCGGCAGAACTTCCTCCCGCATCGGGCCTTCCAACTGCTGGCGCCGCCAGCGGTTGCGCAGCGCGATGGCGACCGCGTGTTTGGCGTCATCTTGACCGACGATGAAGCGGTCAAGCTCCGATACGATCTCTCTGGGGCTGAACGAGGTCATGCGTCGGAATCCATGCTTTCGATAACGATGTTGTTGTTGGTGTAAATGCAGATCTCACCCGCGATTTCCAAGCCCCGACGGGCAATGGTTTCCGCGTCCTGTCCGTCGATGGGCATCAGGGCGCGGGCGGCGGCGAGCGCATACGGACCGCCGGAGCCGATGCCGATCAGCCCGTCATCGGGCTCCAGCACGTCGCCGGTGCCGGTCATGACGAGGGAGACGCGCGCGTCGGCGACCGCCATCATGGCCTCCAGGCGGCGCAGATAACGGTCCGTCCGCCAGTCCTTCGCCAACTCCACGCAGGCGCGGGTGAGCTGGTGCGGGAATTGTTCCAGCTTAGCCTCGAGCCGCTCGAACAGGGTGAAGGCGTCGGCGGTCGCGCCG
Source organism: uncultured Alphaproteobacteria bacterium (assembly GCA_963807085.1). GTDB lineage: Bacteria > Pseudomonadota > Alphaproteobacteria > Bin95 > Bin95 > JACKII01. Next base: position 60,156 of record CAWEBB010000046.1, on the reverse strand, counting down.
GCAAACCCGGCGATGACATGGCCATCCTTGCCGATCCGGCGAACCTTGCGCGCGGAGCCTTTCAGCACGGTATTGCCGAAAGAGACCTGACCGTCGCCCGCGATCACCACGCGGCCGCCTTTGCGGACGGCCAGTATCGTCGTACCATGCAGCACGGGAGCATTATCAGACATCAATGGGGGAACTTCCTTAAGACATGCCTGCACCATGTAGGCGGCGCTGCCGCTGGGTCAAGCCGCCCCTAGCAGCCCGGCGGGTTCGGCGCTAAGAGAGTGGCTCGGATTTTGGACCGGCAGCCGAAAGCACCTCGCGGCCATGCGAACCGCCAGCGTAGAGCGCAATACGAACGAAACAAAGGTCAGTGTGACCCTCAATCTGGACGGCTCTGGCGTCTATGACATTGCGACCGGCGTCGGCTTTCTGGACCATATGCTGGAGCAGCTTGCGCGTCACAGCCTTTGCGACCTGACGGTGCGGTGCGATGGCGACAACCATATTGACGACCATCACACCACCGAAGACGTCGGCATCGCCATCGGTACGGCCATGAACCAGGCGCTTGGCGACAAGCGCGGCGTCTTCCGGTACGGCTCATGTCTGCTGCCGATGGACGAAACCCTCAGCCGGGTGGTGATCGATTTTTCCGGCCGGCCCTTCCTGGTTTGGCGGACCGCGTTTCCGACCCAGAAGATCGGCACTTTCGATACGGAATTGGTGCGGGAGTGGTTCCAGGGCTTTGCCAGCGCTGCCGGCGCAACGCTGCATGTGGAAACGTTTTATGGCGCGAACAGCCACCACATTGCCGAAACCTGCTTCAAGGGGCTGGCACGCGCCATGCGCCAGGCGCTGGAGGCGGACCCGCGTGGAGGCGGCAAAATACCGTCGACCAAGGGCACGCTGGGGCCGGGAGAGGCCGGCTGATGCGTAGCTATACCGTCCAGCGTCCGCCACATCCTGGTAGCGCAACTATTCTGCCGGAAGGCTTTTCCTGGGGCGCGTTTCTATTCGGTCCCCTGTGGTTCCTGTTTCATGGCCTGTGGCTTTCGGCCATCTTGCTGGTGTTGCTGTACATGGCGATCGCGGGCGCGGCCGATCATTTCGCAGTGGCGGAGGGAATTTGGAGTATTGCGGTATTCACCGTTAATGTTCTGGTAGGCTTCAATGCGCGAGACTGGTGGCGCCTGATGTTGGATCGTCAGGGATTCCGGTTCGTGGGCGTGGTACAGGCCCGTTCTCTGGAGCAGGCCGAGTGGACCCTGATGCAACGCGCTTTCGCGGAGAGCAATGCAGCGTGAGGATAGCGGTTGTCGACTGCGGTTCGGGTAATCTGCGCTCGGTCGTGCGCGTGGTGGAACATGCTGCGGCCGACGAAGGGCTTGCGGCCGAGGTAGAGATCACGCGGCAGCCGGGGCCGGTTCTCGCGGCAGACCGGATCATTATGCCAGGGCAGGGAACGGTTGCCCGTTGTCTGCACGGTCTGTCGATCGTCCCCGGCCTGCGGGACGCCATGGAAGAGGCGGTGAGGCACAAGGGGGTTCCGTTCTTCGGCATTTGTGTCGGCATGCAGATGTTGGCCGATGTCAGCATGGAACATGGCATCCATCCCGGTCTCGGCTGGATACCGGGCCGGGTCGTGGCGATAAGGCCCTCCGACCCCGCCATAAAAGTTCCCCATATGGGCTGGAACGAATTGGTGATCCGAGAGCCGGCTCATCCGGTCCTGGCAGACCTGCCATCGAACCCCCATGTCTATTTCGTGCATTCCTATCACTTGGTGTGCGACCGAAACGATGATTGTTTGGCGACCACCGGTTATGGGCAGCCGATAACGGCCGCGGTCGGCCGGAACAACATCATCGGTACGCAGTTTCATCCAGAGAAGAGCCAAGCGGTGGGGCTGCTCTTACTACGTCAATTTTTGCGTTGGAATCCTTAGATCCATGGCCAAAGAAGAAGCTGCGTTTTCTCCGGCAGTCAGCATCCAGCCAGCCACCCGCTTGGATGCGGCGGACCTGCACGATCTGTGCGAAGCGACCGATATGGCGATTATCGACGGCGGTGGCTTTGGGTGGGTGGCGCCGCCGCCCAGGGAAACGCTGGAGGCTTACTGGCGGGGGGTTCTGGTGGTGCCGGAGCGGGAACTCTTTGTTGCCCGGCTCGATGGCCAGATTTGCGGCTCGGGGCAACTGGCGCTGCCGTCGCGTAACAGCGAGGCGCAAAAACACGCTGCGCACATACAAAGCGCGTTCATCGCACCCTGGGCGCGTGGCCATGGCTTCGCCAGGAATTTGATGCTGGCTTTAGAGGCGCGCGCGCGGGCATTGAAGTGTCAGATCTTGAACCTGGACGTGCGTGCGACGCAGACGACCGCCATCCGCCTGTATGAAAGGCTTGGTTATATCCGTTGGGGCAGTCATCCTGCCTATGCTTTCGTCAAGGGTCAGTTTGTCGAAGGCCTTTTTTATTACAAGAACCTGCGCCAGACAGAGCTACCGAAACGCTGATGATACTCTTTCCTGCTATCGACCTGAAAGACGGCCAGTGCGTCCGCTTGTTGCGGGGCGATATGGGCCGGGCGACCGTGTTCAACGACGATCCGGCCGCACAGGCCAGGGCCTTTCTCGCGCAAGGGTTCGAGTGGCTGCATCTGGTTGATTTGAACGGCGCCGTCGAAGGGGAACCGGTGAACGGTGCGGCAGTCGAAGCGGTTCTCAAGGCAATCCCGATTCCCGTTCAATTGGGGGGCGGCATTCGCGACATGGAAACCGTGGCCTTTTGGCTGCAGCGCGGCGTCAAGCGCGTGATCCTGGGCACGGCGGCGCTTGAAGATCCGGCATTTGTGCGGATAGCCTGCCGCGAGTTTCCGGGCCAGATTGTAGTCTCCATCGACGCCCGCGACGGCAAGGTCGCAAGCCGCGGCTGGCTACAGACGAGCGAAGTCAAGGCCATGGATTTGGCCCTGGCGATGGAAAGGGCGGGGGTCGCGGCCATCGTCTTCACCGATATCGATCGGGACGGAGCGCTTTCGGGCGTGAATATCGATGCAACCGTTGACCTGGCCTGGGCGCTGACGGTGCCGGTCATAGCCTCCGGCGGTGTCGCCTCTATGGCCGACCTGCGCGGGCTGCTGGAAGAAGAGGAGGCGGGGATCGAAGGCGCGATTTCCGGCAGGGCGCTTTATGACGGCCGTATCGACCCGCAGGAGGCGTTGGCTCTGTTCCGGTCGGCGCGGGAAAAGCATTAGTCATGCTGAAGACACGTATCATCCCGTGCCTGGATGTGCACGCGGGGCGCGTCGTCAAGGGCGTGAACTTTGTCGATCTGATCGATGCGGGCGACCCGGTGGAACAGGCCCGTGTCTATGATGCCGCCGGCGCCGACGAACTCACCTTCCTGGACATCACGGCCAGCCACGAGAACCGCGATACGATTTATGACGTGGTAAAAGGCACGGCCGATCACTGTTTCATGCCGGTGACGGTCGGCGGCGGCGTCCGCTCGGTCGAGGATATCCGCAAGCTGCTGCTGGCAGGCGCAGACAAGGTTTCGATCAACTCCGCCGCCGTCGCCCGCCCGGAATTTGTCGGCGAGGCAGCGACAGCCTACGGCTCCCAGTGCATCGTCGTGGCCATCGATGCAAAGAACGCCGGCCAGGGCAAATGGCACGTCTACACCCATGGCGGCCGCCGGGAGACCGGCATCGACGTTGTCGAATGGGCCCAGCGGATGACCAGCCTTGGCGCGGGCGAAATTCTGCTCACCAGCATGGACAAGGACGGCACCAAGTCGGGGTTCGACCTGGAACTGACCAGCGCCGTCAGCCGTGCAATTCCCGTCCCATTGATCGCCTCGGGCGGTGTCGGCAACCTGGATCACCTGGTGGAGGGCGTGCGGGCCGGCGCTTCGGCGGTGTTGGCTGCCTCGATCTTCCATTTCGGAACCTACTCCATCGCCGAGGCGAAGCGGCATATGGCGAAAGCGGGCGTTCCGGTTCGGCCGACCTACCTGGAGGCGGCGCCATGAGCGGCGGCCACACCCTCGACGAATTGTTCGCGGTGATCGAAAGCCGCAAAAGCGCCGACCCGGATAGCTCCTACACAGCCAAACTTTTCTCCCGCGGAACCGCAAAGATCGCCCAGAAAGTGGGCGAGGAGGCGGTGGAGGTCGTCATCGAAGGGCTGCGGGGCGAGAAAGAACTGCTGGTGTCCGAAAGCGCCGACTTGCTGTATCACCTGGCCGTTCTTTGGGCCGACCAGGGGGTGACCCCCGATCAGGTCTGGGCGGAACTGGCCGAGCGCGCGAAGCCAAAAGCGAAATAAGCCGAAGCCTGAAGGGAAAAGGGTCATGGCCTACGATTCGAACAATATTTTTGCCAAGATCCTGCGGGGCGAGATCCCCAACCAGACCGTCCTGGAGACGGACCACACCTTGGCCTTCCGGGACATCAACCCGGCCCGGCCGGTCCATGTGCTGGTCATTCCGAAAGGCGCCTATGTCACCTGGGACGACTTCGCGGCCAAGGCCAGTGATGCGGAGATCGCGGACTTTGTGCGCACCGTGGCCGAGACCGCGCGCAAGGAAGGCGTGAGCGAAACCGGCTACAGGCTGATCCAAAACAATGGCGAACACGGCCATCAGGAGGTGCCGCATATGCACGTTCATCTGTTGGGCGGCGCGCCGGCCGGGCCGATGTTGCGGCGGACGGATCGGTAACATGGCCGGCGCGTGGACCAGCGCGGGCAACGATGACCGGGCGGCGATCAAGGCTTGGTTCGACACCTGGGGCGCCCATGTCGCCGCGAAGGAATTCACGCCCGCTCGCGCCCTGTTCGACGCAGACGCGCTCGGCTTTGGCACGTGGATGGACTATGTCGAGGGGCTGGATGCGCTCGAAGCCAAGCAATGGCGGAGCGTCTGGCCGACCATCCGCGACTTTCATCACCGGACAGACGACAGCCTGCAGGTGACGGTCTCGCCCGACCGGCTGATGGCGGTGGGCCTGGTGCTTTGGACGTCGACAGGCTTTCAGGAGGACGGAAGCGGGTTCGAACGCCCGGGCCGCACGACGGCCGTGTTCACTCGCGCCGCGGCGGACGAGAAATGGCGCTGCATCCACACCCACGTCTCACTGGCAAGAGGCGTGCCGCAGCAGAGCTTCGGGAATGGCTGAAGCCCTGATATCGCCATTGCGAGGCGGCCCGGCTGCAAACCGGGGCAACGACGCAACCCACTGGCGGACAAATTGATCGGACGATGCGCTAGATATTCACCGAAAAACCGCCATCCACCGGGATCGACGTGCCGGTAACATAGTCGGAAGCGGCGCTGGCCAGGAAGACAGCGATACCCGCATGATCCTCGGGCTCTCCCCAGCGGCCGGCGGGGGTGCGCTTCAGGATATGCTCGTGCAGGCCATCGACCTGTTCACGCGCACGACGGGTCAGGGCCGTGTCGATCCAGCCCGGCAGGACGGTGTTGACCTGGATATTGTCCTTGGCCCAGGCGATCGCCAGCGACTTGCCGAGTTGCACGATGCCGCCCTTCGACGTGGCGTAGGGCGCCGAAAAGGGCGCGCCGAAGATCGACATCATCGAGCCGATCATGACGATCTTACCGCCGCCCTGTTCCTTCATCAGCGGGTAGACCGCGCGGGAGCAGACAAAGGCGCTGTGCAGGTTGGTGTCCAACACCTGATGCCATTCGTCGAGTTCGTAGTCTTGGGGCTGCTTGCGGATCGCGGTGCCGGCGTTATTGACCAGGCAGTCGACCCGATCGAAGCGCTTTTTGGTCGCCGCCATCATCGCCTCGCACGAAGCGGGGTCGGTTACGTCGACAACGACCGAATCCGCATCGACGCCCAGCCCCTTTAACGCCGCCACCGCCTCCGCGTTTTTGTCGGTGTTGCGGCCGGCCACCATGATTGCCGCGCCCGCCTCGGCCATGCCGCGCGCCATGCCGAGGCCGATGCCGCCATTGCCCCCGGTCACCAGCGCCACCCGGCCTGTCAGGTCGAACAGTTTCAACGACATTTGCTTGCTCCCTGCATGCTTCATGAATTCCGGTCAAAGGCATCTTCGCGCCGGGCCGGTGGGTATGCTGTGGCTGGTAAGCATCGGCCAGCTCATGGCCCGATGCAAGCGGGTGCCCGTAGCGGCTATCCGTCAATCCCGCGATGCGGCGCGCTCCCGCGGCCCGGTGAACAAATCCGCGATCAGCCAGAAGGCCAGCGCCCAGACCGAGCCTGCCGTCCAGCCCGCCAGCACGTCCGTCGGCCAATGCACCCCCAGATAGACGCGGCTGAAGCTGATGAGCAAGGTAAGCAGCACGCCCGTCGCCAGCACGAAATAGCGGGTTCGCCGGCGCTCCTGCGCCCGGGCGAGCAGCGCCCCGATGGTGAGGTAGGTGATGGCCGAAAGCATGGCATGGCCGCTGGGAAAGCTGAGGGAGGTCACATCCACCAGATGCGGCACCAGGTCGGGCCGGGCCCGGTCGAAGCCGGCTTTCATCAATTGTTCGGCTATGGAACCGCTCGCGATCGCGAGCGCCGTCAGGGCGGCCGTGGCATAGCGCCCGGCCATTACCAGAAAGGCGGTCGCAATCACCGTGACCAGGGTCAAGATCGAAGGATTGCCCAGTATGGTGATATCCTCAAGCATGATCTTCAGCCATCGCGGGCCGATGGGATCGGAGAGGTCGCCCGAGTGGCGAAACAAAAGCAGCGTCGCCCGGTCGAAATCGGCGGTATCACCCTCCAATACTTCGTCGACAATACTGCCGAACACCCAAAGCAGGAGGGATCCCACGCCCAGCGCAACCAGGATGCGCGGCTCGATAGGGATCCGCTGTATCCACCGCAAAATCGAATTTTTCATGAGAAAGCCGCTGGTTGCCGGGCTACTGTCCGCGCGCCGCCGCCGTCGCGGCTTCGTCCACGGCGCCGTCCGCACTTACGACGACGCCATAGAGTGCCTTTGCCGCCGCGGCGCTGACCATGCCGTTCAACACATCCGCTGCCACCAGCTCCACCGGCCGCCGTTTCGCATCGCCGAGGCCGCCGCCGCCAGGCATCTCCAGGCGCAGGCGTTCGCCCGCCGGGACGGTCTGGCGGCCTTTGCCTTTCAGTTTTGTCCCCTCCTTGATGCCGATCGTGCCGGTCGCGCCGTCCCTGCCGCCGTTCCGGCCGCGCGGCGGGTGCTCGATCCTGTCGAACATGCTGGAGATGGCGAACGGCGCGTCCTCGGCGTGGCCGATTTCCATGATCTGGCCGGTACCGCCGCGCCACTCGCCCGCTCCGCCCGAATCGGGGCGGTACTCCTTTTGCCAGAACACCAGCGGTGCGATGGTCTCGTTGATCTCGACCGGCGTGTTGCGCACGCCGGAGGGGAAGGCTGTGGCGTTCAGGCCATCCTTTGCCGGCCGCGCGCCGGTGCCGCCGGTATGGAACGTGTTCATGGCGAAGGCGCGGCCGCGCTGGTCAGGTCCGTCGACGACGCCGTGGCCGCCCATCAGCACCGGGTTCCAGAGGCAAGACGTACCCTCCGCCGGCACTCGGTCCGGGATCACCTGGTTCAGGCAGCCGAGCATCACGTCCGGCAGCATCTGGCCGATGACATGGCGGGCGGTGACGGCGCAGGGCTCCGGAGCGTTCAGGATGCAGCCTTCCGGCGCGGTGATCCGCACCGTACCGAGGGAGCCGGCATTGTTCGGCACCCGATTGCCGACGACGCAGCGCACGCCGAAGCTGGCATAGGCGTCGGTGTAGCTCATGGGCACATTGATGCCGTAGGCGGAGACGGGGGAAGTGCCCGAAAAATCCACCGCGATCTCGTCGTCCTCGATGGTCATGGTGGCGACCAGGTCGACAGGCGCCTCGTAACCGTCGATGCGCATGGCGTTCTTGTAAACGCCGTTCGGCAGCTTCGCGATTTCCGCCCGCATGCCATCGACCGACGCGCTGATGATGTGCTCGGCCAACGGATCGACCGTGGCCATGCCGAATTCGTCCATCATCTCCAGCAAGCGCTGGGAGCCGACATTGTTGCAGGCGACCAGGGAGTAAAGATCGCCCTCCACCTCCACCGGGTTGCGCACATTGACGGCGATAATGTCGAGCACGTGGCGCAGCATCTCGCCCTTCTGTGCGAGCGGCATGATCGGCAGGCGGATGCCCTCCTCATAGACCTGCCGGCCGTCCGGTCCAAATCCGCGGCCGCCGATATCCGCCACGTGGGTCGTGCAGGCGAACAGGCCGACAATCTTGCCGTTCCTGAAGGTGGGCGTGACGACGGTGAAGTCGTTCAGGTGACCGGTGCCGAGCCAGGGGTCGTTGGTGAAGAAAACGTCGCCTTCCGCCATGGTCTCGACCGGATACTTGGCCAGAAAATGCCGCACGCTCGCCGCCATGGCGTTAACGTGACCGGGCGTGCCAGTCACCGCCTGGGCCAGCATTCGGCCCTTGGTGTCATAAACGCCGGCGGAGATATCGCCCGCCTCCCTGGCGGCGGTGGAAAACGCGGTGCGAATCAGCGTCTGCGCCTGTTCCTCGACCACGGCGAGCAGGCGGTTCCACTGGATCTGCCGCTCCAGGTTTTCGAGCGCAGGCGGTTGGTTCGGGCGGATGGTCATGGGGATCGGTCGCTCACTCATTCACAACGGCAACGGCGCGGGTCCAGCCGGCAGAGCCGCCTTGGATCTTCACGGGAAAGCATATCACGTCGAAGCCGGTGCTCGGCAACCGGTCGAGCCGCCACAGCTTTTCCAAATGGCAATAGCCCTTGTAGCGTCCCGCACGGTGGCCTTCCCAGATCAGTTTGGGCGAGCCGCCGGCCTTGATCTTCTCCCGCGTGTGACTGAAGGGCGCGTCCCAGCTCCAGCCATCGGTGCCGGTAACGCGCACGCCCTGGTCCAGCAGCCAGCAGGTGGCATCATAGCCGGTGCCGCAGCCGCGGTCGATGAAATCATACTTGCCGAAATGGGCGCCGGCGCTGGTGTTCACCAGCACGATATCCAGCGGCCGCAGCTCATGGCCGATGCGTTTCAATTCTGCCTGCACGTCGGCGGGCGTGGCCACATACCCGTCGTCGAAATGGCGGAAATCCAACTTCACGCCGCGGCTGTAGCACCACTCCAGCGGGATCTGGTCGATGGTGGCCGAAGGCTCGCCGCCCGGAACGGTGCTCTCGTTCATGCGGCTGAAATAGTGGTAGGGCGCATCCAGATGGGTGCCGTTGTGGCTGGAGATCGAGACTTTTTCCACCGCCGCGTATTCGCCTTCGGGCAGGTCGTCGACCGCGACGCCCATATATTCGGCCATCGCTCCCGCCGTCTGGTGGTGGTCCAGATACTCGATCTGCGGGCGCATGTGGGGCGGATCGCAGACAATGTCGTTGGTGAGCGGGATGGAAATGTCGATCAATTGGTGGGGCATGGCTTCCTCCACGGATTTGGACTTTGGGTGCAGTCTCGCCCGTGGCATCCTCGGTTTCAATCTTTTCGGATCAAGGTGTGAGCAGCATGGCGGATGAGACCCGGCAAAGTGTAGCGGTCATCGGCGCGGGAATCGTGGGCATTTGTTCGGCGGCGTTTTTGCAGCGAGCGGGCTATGGCGTGACGCTGGTGGACGCGGAAGACCCCGGCACCATGACCAGCTTCGGCAATGCGGGCGCAATCTCCGCCCACTCGGTCACGCCGATGGCGTTGCCCGGCATTTGGAAACGAGTGCCACGCTGGATGTTTGATCCGTTGGGGCCGCTCGCGGTGCGGGTTGGCTATGCGCCGAAAGCGGCCCCCTGGCTGATGAAGTTCATGCAGGCCGCCAAGAACTATGAAACGCAGGCCAACGCATTGGCAAATCTGCACCGGCCGGCGCGCGAGGCCTATCTGGAACTGACGGGCGACGCCGGCGCCGACGATCTGCTGAAGCAGGCCGGCTCGCTCTCGGTCTATGAGACGGAGCAGGGGTTCCAGGGCGACGCCGTGGTCCGCGCCCTGTCCCGCGCCCACGGCCACCGGGTCGAAGAACTGGGGCCGGACGAGTTGCACCAGTTGGAGCCGGCGCTGGCACCGATTTTCCGGCACGCAACCTACTATCCGGACGGGACTCATTGCATCAATCCGGGTGAGTTGTGCCGGCGCCTGGCGGCCACGGTCATGCGGCGGGGCGGCGAACATTTGAAGGCCAGGGTCGCGCGCTTCGAGACGGGCGCGGATGGCGTCGAGGCTCTCATCACCGACGAGGGCGAACGGCATCCTTTCGACCATTTCATTGTAACGGCCGGGGCGTGGTCGCACCAACTTTCCGGCGATCTGCGCGAGCCGTTTCCGCTGGAGAGCGAGCGCGGCTATCACATGCTGCTGCCGCATCCGGGTTTTGAGACGAGCCGGCCGATCAGTTTCGGCGAACGCAAGTTCATGTGCACGACCATGGAGCCCGGCCTGCGTCTTGCCGGCACGGTCGAGTTCGCGGGGCTGAACGCCGCGCCGAACTGGGGACGGGCGGATAAGCTCTTGACCCATGCGAGCGAGATCTTCCGGAACGTGGACACGGCAGAGCACGTGCCATGGATGGGCAACCGACCCGCGACACCGGACTCGCTGCCGGTGATCAGCCGCTCCGGCAAACACCGGAATGTGGTCTATGGCTTCGGTCACGGCCATCTGGGCCTGACCGGCGGCGCCATTACCGGCAAACATGTCGCTGCACTCGTGAGCGGCCAGGAACCGGCAATCGACCTCGCTCCATTCAGCATTGGCCGCTATTCGTGACGCTTCACTCAGGAACGCGGCCAACAAAGCAGTGGTGGCCTCGGGTCATGAACAGCGTGCCGTCAGCCAAGGCCCGTGCCTTGGCGGCATGGTAAGCCTGTTGTTCTTCAGGCGACAGGAGGGAGAGGGCGTGTGCTTCTGGCTGTCCGAACACGGGTCCGTCCGTGCGCTCGCTGGAGACGGTGTAGGGACCCATCCGCAAGGGTAAAAGTCCCGCTCCCAAGCAAAGGTCATAGAGCGCGGCGCTGGCGACGCCTTTTGCGGAGACCGAACTGGCGGGCAGGGAGAACTTGGCCCGAAAGTCATCCGCAATCGGCATGTTCCACCAGGCATGCAGATCGATTCCCCGCACTACCACCGCAACCCGTCCGCCGGGTTTGACCACGCGGCTCAGTTCCGCCAATGCTTTGGTTGCGTCGCATTCCTCCAGCACCGTGACGGTGTAGGCGGCATCGAAGCTGTTGTCCGGAAAGGGCAAGGACTCGGCGCTGGCTTGCTCGAACGCAATGTCTGCGCCCGCCTTCGCCGCGGCGATGCGCGCTTCGCCCAGCAGGTAGGGGCTGAGATCCATTGCCGTCAGCGGATTGGCGCCGGCCGTGTGACGCACGAATTGCAGCGCGATGGCCCCCGAGCCGCAGCCTATATCCAGCACTCTGTCGCCGGGTTGGAGCGCCAGATCGTCGAACAGGCTGGCACACATGCGCCGCCAGTCGGCGAGCGCGGCCCGCTCCTCCAGCAGGGCAAGCATGCCGAGCTTGGGACCGGCGAGCGCTACCACCCGGAAGCGTTCCGCCAGCGCCGGCAGCAGCGGCTCCCATTGTGAGGGGGCGAGCGCCATGGGGGTCACCACCAGCACCGGGCCGGAGCCCATGGCGCGGTAGCGGATGCCCGCCACCTCGCCGCTCTGCTCTTCGCCGCGGCCCGCGTCCACCTCGGAACCCGCGTCCGCCTCGCTCATCGCAGACAAATGATGGGCGAGGATATCGGGAAGGTCCGGCCGCTCGACGCCGATGTCATCCCAGCTTTCCGCGGAATATCCGCTCAACCGCTCGACCGTCGCTTCCGGCAGTTGCGGCAGGCAGCGCGCCGCCGTCCTTGCCAGCATTCCGCCGTCCGGCGTTATGTAGAGCAGCTTCGTGCCCAGGCCCCGAAAGCGGGCCGGCTCCAACCGCGACGGCGCGACCAGGGCCACACCCGCCAGCCGGTCCGGGTGGCCTTCAACCAGCCCGGCGATGTCGCCGGGAAGTTGGGTTGCGATATGCGCGCGCCGGATGCCCAGGGCGTCGAATACCGCGATGATCCGGTCGTCAAGCGTCATGTCGGTCATGGCCGGCGCTCCTGGAGGACGGTACAATAGGTGCCGTTAGAGGCCCAGCACCCGCTTGGCGATGATGTCCCGCTGCACCTCATTGGTGCCCCCATAGATCGAGGAGGCGCGGCGAAGCAGATGCTCGGTCATCACGCCGCGGCCATGCTCGGGCCCGACAATGCCGGAGTTAACATCGATACGCAGGGCTTCCGGCTGATAGGGCTGGGCGTAGTTGCCGAGAGCCTCCATGAAAAGCTCGTTCAGCGCCTGCTCGATCTCGGTGCCGTTGATCTTCAGGAGCGAGGCTTCAGGGCCGACCTGCTGGCCCGCCGCCTCGCGCGCCAGCATGCGGAGGTTGGTGGTCTCCAGCGCATCCAGCTTGGCCGAGATGGCTGCCGAGGCGGGCGCGGAAGCCGGGATCGTCTGCAAGGCGGCCGCCGTTGCCGTCGCTCTCCTGTTCGGCGGCTTCAAGAATGCGCTCGATTTTTTTGTGGGACTTGCCGACGCCGGCGATGCCGGTGCGCTCGTTGCCCAGCAGGAACTTGGCGTAGGTCCAGCCCTTGTTTTCCTCGCCGATCCGGTTGGAGACCGGCACCTTTACATCCGTGAAGAACACCTCGTTCAGGTAATGGCCGCCGTCCATCGAAATGATCGGGCGGCGTTCGATGCCCGGTGTGTTCAAATCGATCAACAGGAAGCTGATACCCTCCTGCCGCTTTTTGGCCTTCTGGTCCGTGCGCACCAGGGCGAAGATCCAGTCGGCGTGGTGGGCGTGGCTGGTCCAGATCTTTGGAACCATTCACGATGTAATGGTCGCCGTCCCGGTCGGCGCGGGTGCGGAGCGAGGCCAGGTCCGAGCCGGCCCCCGGCTCGGAATAGCCCTGGCACCAAAACCGGTCACAGGCAAGGATCGGCTCCAGATGCTCTTGCTTCTGCTCCTCGGTGCCGAAGGTATAGATGACCGGCCCGACCATCATCAGACCGAAGGGGCTGAGCCGCGGGGCACCGGCGGCCTGGTACTCTTCGTCGAAGATGTGCTTCTGCATCGGCGTCCAGCCGGTGCCGCCCAGCTCCACCGGCCAGTTGGGCGCGATCCAGCCCTTTTGGTAGAGGATCTTGTGCCAAGTCTGCGTGTCCTCCTTCGAGACATAGGAAGGGGTCAGCTCGGTCTGGCGGCGGATATGATTCTGGCAGGTTCTCGCGGAGGAAAGCGCCGACCTCGTCACGGAAGGCGCGGTCGTCGGCGGAAAGGTGAGCGTCCATGGGAAAATTCCAGTATCCGATTGGATGGGTGGATTGAAGGCCGATGCTATTGACCGGCACCGCAGAGATCAATGCGGCGGCATCGGTCGTGCGGCGAAATCCGATGGCGTTCGCTCGCGGATCAGCTAATCTCAGCGGTAGACCAATCCACCCAAAGGCTCGGCCGGACCGCAGATGCGGATGAAAACCCACGAATTATCCGCAGATAATTACGGCAACTGCCCGCAGAAAGGAAACAGCCTGATGTCCCGAAATTGGCGCGAGCGTGCGAGCGTTGTCTTCGACTGTGAAAAGCGCCCGGCCACCGGCTCCAGGGGCATGGTGACGGCGAACAACCCGCTGGGCGCCATGGCGGGGGCGGAGATGCTGGCGGCGGGCGGCAACGCTGTCGATGCCGCGGTCGCCACCCTGTTCGCGCTGAGCGTGGTGGAGCCGATGATGGTAGGCTTCTCCGGCGGCGGCATCTTTCATATCCGCACGCCGCAAGGCGAACACGTCATCATCGACAATCAGTCGAAAGCGCCGCTGGCAGCATCGCCGGACATGTTCGAGCCCGTGGCGGACACCCCCGACCGCCGCCTGGAGACAGTGGGCCGCAAGAACACGGCCGGCCCGCTGGCGATGGCGACGCCGGGCGGGCTGGCGGGGTGGGCCGAGGCGCTGACGCTGTTCGGCCGCCTGCCGCTGGCAGATGTGCTGGAGCCGGCAATACGCCACGCCTCCCGCGGCTTTGCGGCCACCTCCTACCTCGCCGAATGTGTGGACGAGGTGAAGGACGACTTGGCCACCTGTCCGCACCTCGAGCGCACTTTACCTGCCAGAGGGCGCGCCGCTGAAGGCGGGGCACCGGGTGGTGCAGGGGGACTATGCCGAGACGCTGCGCACGATCGCGGCCGAAGGCATCGCTGCGTTTTACGATGGCCCCATCGGCGCGGCGCTGACCGACCACATGGCCGCGGTTGGCGGCGTCGTCGCGTCCGCCGACCTGTTGGAGTGCGCGCCCATGCAACGAGAGCCCATTCGCGGCGCCTATCGCGGCTATCAAATAATCGGCCCGCCGCCGCCCGCCTCCAGCGGTGTGCATGTCAGCCAGATGCTGCAAATCCTGGAAGAGTTCGACCTGGCCGGCATGGGCTTCGGCTCGGTCGAGGCGACGCATCTGCTGCTGGAGGCGCTGAAGATCGCCTTTGCCGACCGGATGGCCTCGACCGCCGATCCCGCGTTTGTCGACGTGCCGGTCGCGCAACTGCTGGACCCAGCCTATGCCGCCGACCGCCGCGGCCAGATCCGCATGGATGCGGCGCAGGCATGGGGGCCCGGCGTCGCCACGCATGAGGGTAACCACACCACCCATATGACCGCGGCGGACGCGGACGGCTGGGTGGTGGCGACGACCCAGACCATCAACAACCTGTTCGGCGCGCGCTTCATCATCCCCGGCACGGGCATCATCGCGAACAACTATATGAACCTGTTCGACCCGCACCCGGGCCGGGCCAACTCCATCGAGCCGGGCAAGCGGGTGACGACCAGCATGGCCCCGATGATGGCCTGCCGGGACGGCCGGGTGCGCTATGCCCTGGGCGTGGTCGGCGGCCTGCGCATTTTCCCGTCGGCCATGCAGGCGCTGGTGAACCTGCTGGAGCACGGCATGAGCCTGCAGGAAGCGATGGAAGCGCCCCGGGTCTGGACCCAGGGCGAATCGGTGGAGGTTGAAAAACGCTACGGCGATGCGGCCATGGCCGGGCTGAAGGCGCTGGGGCACGCCGTGGCGCCGTCGCCCTGCATCGGCGCCGGCATGAACGGCATCGCGATCGCGGACGACGGCACGCTGACGGGCGCGGCCTGCTGGCGGGCCGACGGCGCGGCGGTCGGCATCGGCGGCGGCAACGCCCGCGCCGGCATCCGCTACTGGCCGGAGCGGCCCCGGATGTGACGCGCCATGGCTTATGCGCCGAGAGGCCGTTCTACCCCAGCAGTTTGGCGTAGTCGTCCAGCAGCTTCAGCACCTCGTCGCGGCCGGTGTCCGGAATTTCCAGCAGGGCCCGGTCCATGCCCTGTTGGCGCATATTGTCAAGCACAGCCTTGTCTGCCGGCGCGCGGAAAACGCTGACCTGCAGAGTACTCATGTCGCGGCCCACGCCGTCGGCATGTTTGCGCAGGCGGCTCATCATTTCGTGCGGATCGAAGTTCGCGCCGGCGCGCGGGAACCAGCCGTCGCAGAAATCCACCACCCGGCGCAGCGTATGGTCGGTCTCGCCGCCCAGCAGGATCGGCGGGTGCGGCTCCTGCACCGGCTTCGGGTAGGACCAGATCTTGTCGAATTCCACATATTGCCCCTGGAAGCTGGCCGTGTCCTCCGTCCAGATTTCCTTCATCGCCAGAATGTTCTCGCGCAGCATGGCAAAGCGGGTTTCGTAGGTGGCGCCGTGATTTTCCATTTCGTCCACATTCCAGCCGCCGCCGATGCCGAAGATGAAGCGCCCGCCCGATAGCATGTCGAGCGAGGCGATGCCCTTGGCCAGCACGATAGGGTCGTGCTGCGGCACCAGGCAGATGCCCGTGCCGATCTTCAGGTTCTTGGTCGCCGCCGCGGCAAAGGACAGCGAGACCAGCGGGTCGTGGGTATGGATGTATTTCTTGGGCAGATCGCCGCCGCTCGGAAACGGCGTGAGGCGCGAGGCCGGAATATGCGTGTGCTCCGGCACGAACAGGCTTTCCAAGCCCCGATCCTCCATCGCCGTCGCCAGTTCGACGATATCGATATTGTAGTCCGTGGCGAACATAAAGGCGCCGATTTTCATGAGGGTTTCCTCTCTGTTGGGAGCTGTCGTTCTTCGTTTTGCTCGCAATGACGGCGAAATCGTTCAATCCCGCGGCAGTAGATGCTTGGTCACTTTGCCGGTGGCATTGTGCGGCAGCTCATCGACAAAGCGAACGCTTTTCGGAGCCTTGTAGTGCGCAAGCTGTTCTCTGCAATACGCGATAATCCCGTCTTCGGAGAGATCCGCGCCCGGTTCCTGCACGATAAAGGCGCGGCCAACCTCGCCCCAGCGCTGGTTCGGCACGCCTATCACCGCGGCCTCGGCCACGCCGTTCAGGCGAAAGAGCGCGTCCTCCACCTCCGCCGGATAGACGTTTTCGCCGCCCGAGATGTACATGTCTTTCCAGCGGTCGACGATGTAGTAGTAGCCGTCCTCATCCATGCGGGCCGCGTCGCCGGTCTTGAACCAGCCGCCGGGCAGAAACGCCTGGGCGGTCGCTTCCGGCAACTGCCAGTAGCTGTCGATCACGGTCGGCCCACGGATCAACAATTCGCCGGTCTCGCCGGGCGGCAGGTCGTTGCCGTCCTCGCTGACGACCTTTAACTCCACATGCAGGGCCGGCAGGCCGCAGGAGCCGATTTTGGCAGTGGCCATGCTTTTCGGCACCGCGGAGCCGAGCGAAGTCGTCTCGGTCATGCCCCAGACATGCTCCAGCAAACAGCCCTTGCCGGCATAGGTCTCCAGCAGTGCGGACGGTGGCGCGGCGCCGCCGACGGTCATGCTTTGGACGCGCCCGAAGTCGGCGTCGGCGAAATCCGGCAGCTGGGTCATGAACAGGAAGTTGGTCGGCACGCCAATCATATGGCTGATGCCGACATCCGGGTCAGTCAACAGGTCGAGCATGGTCTGGGCGTCGAACTGGTGCATGATCGTGTTGTTGCCGCCCGCGTGCAGGATCGGGCAGAGGAACACACAGAGCCCACCGACATGGAACAGGGGCAGCGAGGTCAGGCCGTG
This sequence comes from uncultured Alphaproteobacteria bacterium, assembly GCA_963807085.1. Taxonomy (GTDB): domain Bacteria; phylum Pseudomonadota; class Alphaproteobacteria; order Bin95; family Bin95; genus JACKII01. The sequence continues at coordinate 43,038 of CAWEBB010000046.1, read as the reverse complement.
GCTGGCCCGGGTGATATCGACCGCGACGGTGCAGTTCACGGCGTTGAAGAACTGCATGCCATAGGTAATCACCGCCCCCTTGGGTCGGCCGGTCGTGCCGCTGGTGTAGAGGATCACCCAAGGATCGTCGAAGCGGTGTTCCCGTTCCGGCACGTTGCCGTAAGTGGCGTTCAGCCCGCCCTCGTAGTGGCACTTTGCGCCGTCCGCAGCCTCCACCAGCATGACGTGCTGGCCGTATTGCTCGACCGCTTCGGCCGCGCTCTCCTTGAACTCGGTCGTGTGGAACAGCGCCTTTGGCTGGCAGTCGCCGATGATGTAGGCGATTTCCGGCACCGCCAGCCGCCAATTAATGGGCACGCAGATCGCGCCGCAGCGCCAGGCGGCGAAGATCAGCTCCACCATGTCGGATGAGTTGTGCATCAACAGTGCAATGCGCTCACCCTTCGAGACGCCACACCGCTCATGCAGGAACAGCGCGGCCCGGTCCACCCGGTCGTGCATCTCGGCGTAGGTGTAACGGCGACCAGAGAGCAGGTCGTGCATTGCCGGCGCGTCTGGCTGCCCTTGGGCGTGCTTGGCGATCCAGTCAAAGGCCAGCATCGTCACTTTTCCACAGTTTCCAGCCCGTAAAACGTGCAGGCGGTATCGTGGAACAGCCAGCGCTTCTCGTTGTCGCTGGCGCCTGACGCGATGCGCTTGAAGGCGTTCCAGTAGGTGCGGTAGCTGCCCGAGACTTTGTCCACGGGGAAGTTGCTCTCGAACATCGACCGCTCCGGGCCGAACGCCTCGATGCAGGTCTCGATCCAGGGCCGCCAGACATCGGCCAGATGCGTGCTCGACGGCGGTTCCGGCTGTTCGTGGAAATTGCGGCCGTTCACCTTCATGCCGATACCGCCGAGCTTTACATAAATGTTCGGCGAGGCCGCCGCGATGGCACGGATGTTCTGCTGCCATTCGGTGAAATAGTCGTCCTGTTTGCCTGCATACGGTCCGACGCCCAGGGGGCCACCGCAATGGTCCAGCACGATCTTCGCATCCGGAAAGGCGGCGGCGAGCGCAGCCACGTCCGGCAATTGCGGGTGATAGAGCCAGGCGTCGAAGGTCAGGTTCATGTTCGAGAGAACCTTGAAGCCCTCGCGGAACGTGGCGTCTTCGTAGAGATGCTCCGGCGGGTTGGTGTGCGAGTTGTGGACTTCGGGCGCCGGGTCCCAGCCGGCCGCGTGGCGGATGCCCTTGAACCGGCCCTCGCCACCGTTACGCCCGCCGCCGGCCAGCACTTCGGCTTCCAGCAGCTCCCGCACTTTTGCTTCGCCCATGTTCAGATCCGCCCGGCCGACGATGGCGGCGCAGGGCCGGGCCTCCCCGTAGCGGCCGCTGGCGGTCATGGCGGCGACGCCATTGACGAACTCCACCTCGCCGACGGGTTTCAGGTGCTCCGGCCCGTGTGCGCGGTAGAACGCGGTGCATTCGATAAACACGGTGGAGACGACGTTGTGTCCGTCCTCCGTATCGGCGCGCAATTGGTCGAGCAGATAGCGGTGCGCCGGGAAATCCCACAGGTGATGGTGCGGATCGCAGATGGGCAGGTCCGGCTCCAGAACGTCCTCGACCCGCTTGGCGAGCCAAGCGTCATCCACGCCCGCCCGGCTGGCGACGGTGCTGGTTGTGTTGCTCATGGTCTACGTTTCCTCGGCTTCGTTTGCCGCCCACTATGGCAAGCGATCGGTCGGAAGCCAAGGCGTGGCCGGTGCTCTTCGCCAGTGGATCAATCGACCGGAATGAGGTCGCTGCCGAGCGTGGCATACCATACGCCGAGAGCGTTCGCTTCGGTGCGGTCGATTTCGATCATCGGCGAGATGGTAAATTCGCTCGGTGTTGCGATAAAATTCCTGCAATCGAGGTCACACCCAGGCAAAACTTCATTGATCATCGCGAATTTGTATCCAAATTCTTTTAGAAAATTGAACAATGATTCCGTGTCGTCTTGAGAAATGTGTTGTTCGAACAAGATAACTGGTTGTGCTTTCCTGATGATGTTTTGTGCGCCCCGCAGGACTTTTAGCTCAAATCCTTCGACGTCTACGTGGAGCAAGCCGATAGAATGCCATCCGCCAGGGCCGATGGCGGTGTCGAGGGTCGTGGTTGAACGATCGGACCGATGGCCTATGCCCTCTTCGTTGAAACGAGCGTGTTCTAAAGAGTCCTTGTAAAACAGTGGGACATTTTCCGTGTCTGAACAGACGGCTTCAATCCAATGGACGTTGGCAACACCATTCATCCGGGCCAATAGCTTGCCGTAGGCGATGTTTTGCGGGGCCGGATCAATAGCGTAAACAACTCCTTCCTCCGGATTTAAGTATCGTGCCCATATCAAGGCATTGTCAGCGAGCCACGATCCAATATCGATAATAGATTTTGTATTATCAATGTTGCCGTTAAGATACATTGAATAAATCAACTGGCGCAGTAAAGCTTCTTTATTCGGTCTCTCAATAAACTGAAAATTTTGAGCGCACATCTTTTGCTTTTGTAAAGAGAAAACATCCCAGTAGTTTATTTGCGGTAATAAGATTTTTTCGCCACCGTCGTTTTGGAACGTTGCGACGAATTTCTTGCGAGCCAGATGCCTTGTGTGCCGCAAGAATCGCGCCGGCCGAAACTTTTGCTTAGCCATGGGGAATCCCGACCACCGACTGACGCCCCGTCTATGTCAAGGCGTAGCGAAAAATATCGCCTATCCTGTTTTGTTGCCGAAGAATATCCGGTCGGGCAAGCCGCTTGAAGTCCGCCGGAAACCAGGAGTTCTGTAGTGCGACGATTCCATCCGGATGATCCGTCTCCCGAAACCGTCCATGCGACTGCGGTGAAAGCCAATGATCCGAAAAGATCGAAGCGCCATAGCCTTCGGAATTGATGTTCGGCAAAAACCCGGTTTTCTCCGCATCGAGTTGGACCAAAAGCTCTTCAGCTTCGTCCTCTTGGAATACCGTGTCGAATGCGGCGTCGCCAAGATAATGCCACTTTACGTGCACCCTATGGCCCCGCGTCGTCCGCAAAATGCGGCGAACTTTTCGATAAGGAGAGCGCGCTTCCCGCTCAATACGCATGAGTATTTCCTTGCGCCACATGTCCATGAAGCGATTGTCGCGGCCCTGGGTAGCCAGGAATGCCAGCAAAGGGCGAAAGCCTGTCTTTGCACCATGACCGTCCATTGTGCGCCTTGCGTACATTACCGGTTTCGAGGCGTTCACATACCGAGATGGATCGAAGGACGGTAACAGGATCGTGTCGGCATCCATAAACAAGCCCTTCCGGCGGTGCATTATGACCGTCATCGCTGCATCGGAACGCTGTGCCGGCGTGAAAAGTCTGAGCCTCTCAGGGGCCAGCAGTCCATCCGATAATGTAGATATGTTCTGAAGATTGATGCGGGTTATGCTATTTGCTTGCGCGTATAAGGACCACGTTTCCAGGCACAAACCAATATATTCGGGAAGTTCTCCATATGTTGGCATGTCCCAGTAATAATAAATATCCAAATGAGGCTTCTCCCTTTCGTTCCGGCGCTGCGAGATGTTGATGTTTCGGATGGCGGCGCGGGTGATGGCTTCCTGGTGCATGCAGGGCTCTGAGCAATTCTGATCGACGTAGGCAGCGGCTCGAGACGGTTGGATGCACCGCGGACAGGCGACGGCGATCTCGCATTCCGGGGTGTGGCGCCGTGATCTGGTACTCTCAGACACGCTGCTCGACGAAGTCGCGGGCGGTTGCTGGCGCGAGGCGGGCTCCGAGGCCGAGCAGGGTATCGAACGCCACGGCTGTGTGGCGGCGACGGTTCCACCTGAAGACGAACTCGTCGAGGTAACGCCTGAAGTGCTGGCGACGGAGGCCATGGTAGGTCCCGAGCGCCCATCTCTTGAGGTTTGAAAAGACGCGATGGGTCCAGCGCAGGATGATGTGGGCGGCCATCTTGCCGACGACTTTCGGCTCGTGCACATGGTCGGGCAGGCCATTGTAGCCGGACCATCCGTCCGTGACGACGCGGGCACCGGCGGCGGCGACCGCGACGACGAAGGGCTTGAGCGTGGCGCCGGAGAAGTCGGCGATCGGCGCGAGACGAATGCGGCGCGGCTTGCCTTCGGGCGAGAGCTCCACCGCGCCGGCAACGAGCATCTTGCCCTGCGAGCTGCGGCCTTGACCGCCAGCGGGCGGGTCGTCCTTATGGCGCAAGGCGATCTCGGTCTCGTCAACTTCGACGACGTCCTCGAGAAGGCTTCGCTCGGGATCGACCATGGCGCGGCGGAGCTTCGTCAGGAGCAGCCAGGCGCTCTTGTAGCTGCCCAGGCCCAGTTGGGCCTGCAGTTGCAGGGCGGAGATCCCGTTGGAGTGGCTGGTTACGATATGGATCGCCGTGAACCAGGTCTTCAGCGGCAGATGGCTGCCGTGCATGACCGTGCCTGCGGTCACGGACGTCTGCCGCCGGCAGGCCGCGCACTCCCAGGTGAACGCCTTGGTCTTCAGCAGCCATCCCTTCGTGACGCCACAGCCCGGGCAGACAAAGCCCTCCGGCCACCGGCGACGCGCCAGATAGTCGGCGCAGGCCGCATTATCCGGAAATCGCGCCTCGAACTGGGCGCGGGAGAGCGGGCGGTCATGTTTCCAGCGGCTCGGCATGCGAGAACATTAAGCGAACGCACCTCGCGACGCAAGCGCAGATCACCACATTTTGTGCCGCCGGAGCCAACGGGAGAAGCCTCATCCAAATTATCCACGTGCTTTATCTTTAAGTGATGGTAGAAGTGTAATTGGAATTCCGTACCATTTATGGGGCAGTGCCTTTCATCGGTAGAATTCAACCGATAATCGGATTTGCATCCTGCATGCTTGGTTGGTCACCTCTTTCGCTTGGTTGAGTTGGTTGCCAAGACGGTCAACTCAGCCGCGTTTCCATCTTGCGGACGCATCGGCTGCCATACCCATCCATAATGATCCATGTTTGGTGATAGCATCGAAACACTTGAACGACAAACGCGCGAAAGGAAATGCCAGCAGTTCCAGGCCTTCCAGGCTGGTTTTGCGCTCAAAGCGTTTGTCGCCGATGGTTGATTCATATGCCGGATTTTGCGCGACCGGGCAGGGCGACAGGCAGCGAACCCGCACCCCGTGCGCCCAAACTTGCCCATGCAAAGTGTCGATCGGCCGCCATAAGATCTTGCCGGCCTTGGCCAGCCGTGCTGCGGCGTGCCGATTCAGGACATAGGCGTGCGCGCCGCCGGGCGTGCCGTAGACACGACATAGCGTGAACCCGCCGGCGATATTTTTGACCGGGCGCGCCCGATCAAGGTTTTTCTCTTCCGGGAGGAAGCGAACCATGTCCCAGGCGTCGCGATTGACTTCGATCGCATCCAGCGCCGCCGGAAGCGTGTCGTCGATCAGCGCATCGTCCTCCAGCACCAGGGCGTATTCGATGCCTTGCCGCTCCATTTCCGCATAAACGCCCAGATGCGAACGGGCACACCCGATCTCACCATCGGTCAGGTTCTTGCCGTAGATCAAGCGCCGTTTCCGCCCGTTGTAGCCCTTTTCCGCTTCCGACAGTGTTTTGCCGTCGACAGCCGGAAAGCGCGTTGCGGCCAGGCCGAGTTCTCGCAGCCGTGAGAAAATGGCCTCTCGCCGGTCGATCGAGCGATCTAGGTTGATAACAAATATTTTCATCGGTTCGGGTTACGTTCATCATGACCGTACTATCGGGGTCGGGAATCGGCTTTCGCTACCCCGGATAAAGATGACTTGGCCAGCGGATGGGTACCATCTGTCAGCACCGGACCACTAGGACTTTCCGGTGCACCATAATATCGCGCGGAGAGACGCCGCGGAGGGCCGTGCAGGAACGCGCCCGAGCCTGGTGCAGGCGTTCGGTGAGGCGCGGCTGGGGCCTCAGCGCCCGTGAGGTCGCGTCTGCACCAAAAAACCAAATCGGACCTAGGGGCAAAAACGAAAATGGGCGAGCCGACAAGCGGGACGCCCGCCTGACTGCTGCCGGACAGCGTTTCCTGCGCCACGCCGAGACGATGTCGCGCGCCTGGACCAAGCCCGGCTTATTGCGGGAGCGCCGCCGGGCATGAAAGATACTCTGGATCTGGCAGCGGCCGCGACCTTGCGGAAGGGGGGCTTGCTGCTGACACGCCCGCAAGCGCCTATCTGCCGCTGCGCCTGTTACGCCGGCAGTCTGTGCGAACGGGTCCGCGGGCTGAGCTTTCGAACAATTGACTGCGCGGGTGCGGACGCCATTTGTTGGAGGTAAGATTGATTAATTTCGTGCGCGTGACGAGGTGCGCGCCGCCGCCAACGGAGGCCATCTGATGAAGCTGCAAGACACCGCCCTTTTCCGCCAGCAAGCCTATGTTAACGGTGAATGGGTCGGCGCCGACAATGGCGCGACCCATCCCGTTACGAACCCCGCCACCGGTGAGCAACTGGGTACCATCCCGGACATGGGTGTCGCCGAAGCCCGCCGCGCCATCGAATGCGCTAATGCCGCCTGGCCCAAATGGCGCAACATGACCGCCAAGGAGCGGTCCGGCATCATGCGCAAATGGTTCGACATGATGATGGCCGCGCAAGACGATCTGGGCCAGATCCTGACCCTGGAGCAGGGCAAGCCGCTCGCCGAAGCCAAGGGCGAGATCGCCTATGGCGCCAGCTTCATCGAATGGTTCGCCGAAGAGGCCAAGCGCGCCTACGGCGACACCATCCCCGGCCATCAGCCCGACAAGCGCATCGTCGTGCTGCGCGAGCCCATCGGCGTTTGTACCGCCATCACGCCCTGGAACTTTCCCAACGCCATGATCACCCGCAAGGTGGCGCCGGCACTGGCGGCAGGCTGCCCGGTGGTGATCCGCCCTGCCTCGTCCACGCCGTTCTCCGCCTTCGCCATCGCGGAACTGGCCGACCGTGCGGGCTTCCCGCCGGGGGTGGTCAATGTGATCACCAGCAAGACCAACACCAGCGACGTGGGCAAGGAGCTGTGCACCAACCCCATCGTGCGCAAGATCTCGTTTACCGGCTCCACCGAAATCGGCAAGCTGTTGATGGGCTATGCGGCGGGCACCGTGAAAAAGACCTCGATGGAATTGGGCGGCAACGCACCCTTCATCGTGTTCGATGACGCCCGGCTGGATGCCGCGGTCGAAGGGGCCATGGCCAGCAAATACCGCAACGCCGGCCAAACGTGCGTCTGCGCCAACCGTCTGCTGGTGCAGGACGGAATTTATGACGACTTCGCTGCCCGTCTGGCGCAAACCGTCAGCGGCCTGAAGGTTGGCGACGGCATGGTCAACGGCATCGAAATCGGCCCGCTGATCGACATGGCCGCGGTCGAGAAGGTCGAGGAACATATCGACGATGCGCTGACCAAGGGCGCGCGCATCGTGACCGGTGGGAAGCGGCATCAGCTTGGCGGCACCTATTTCGAGCCGACCGTGCTGGCGGACGTGACGCCAGACATGAAGGTGGCGAAGGAAGAAACCTTCGGCCCGCTCGCGCCGCTGTTCCGGTTCAAGGAAGTCGACGAGGCGATCCGCATGTCCAATGACACGGAATTCGGCCTCGCCAGCTATTTCTATACCGAGAGCCTCAGCACCGCCTGGAAGGTATCGGAAGCGCTGGAGTATGGCATTGTCGGCGTGAACACCGGCCTGATCTCGACCGAGGTTGCGCCTTTCGGCGGCATGAAGGAAAGCGGCATCGGCCGCGAGGGCAGCCACTACGGCATCGAAGACTATCTGGAAATCAAGTACGTTTGCATGTCGATTTAATATCCGGCGGGCAAAAGCGCGCTTCGTAAGCTTCCAGTATCTCGGCTAAGATTCTCCGGCAAGGTCGGCTGCGGCGAAGCCGCGGCCGGCCACCACCGCCACAAGAGATGGTACCGAATTCACCCTATCCGCTACGTGGATGCCCTGGCCGAGACATATGGCGCCATGGGTTTTTGAGCTGGACGCCCGCACTAACGTAACCGTCCGGTCTGGCCGCTCTTGCGCTAACGGTTTGAGCCGCGATCCTGCACGATAGTGTGGGCGTAAGTGTCCACTAACGCTAATGGACACTTAGAGGCGGTTTGATGGTGAAGCGGAAGCGACGGGTCCGGCGGTTTTGGCCTGACGACGAGAAGCGCAGGATCGTGGCGCAGGCGCAAGTGCCAGGCATCTCGGTTGCCCAAGTAGCGCGGCGGTATGACCTCAACGCCAATCAGGTTTTCAACTGGCTGCTCGATCCGCGCTTTCAGCCGGATGATGCTGCCATTGCACAAGCAAGCTTCCTTCCCGTTGAGGTCATCGCAGAGCCGGCGCGGCAACACCATGAGCAAGAGCCGTCTGCGGCTGGTTGCATCGAGATCGCCCTGGCGAACGGGCGCAGCATCCGCCTGATCGGCGACGTCGATCCGGATGTCGTTGCCCGTTTGGTACGGAGCCTGGAGGCGTGATCCCTGTTCCCACTTCAACGAAGATCTGGCTTGCCGGCGGTGTCACCGACATGCGTAAGGGCTTTGCCGGACTGGCTGCCTCGGCCGAGACGATCCTGAACGCTGACCCCTATGGTGGACACCTGTTCGTCTTCCGTGGCCGGCGGGGCGATCTGGTGAAGATCATCTGGTGGGATGGGCAGGGAGCATGCCTGTTCTCGAAGCGTCTGGAGAAGGGTCGCTTTGTTTCCTATGGCCTTTGTCAACTGTTTCGGTCGCAATTGTCCTCCCACCCTGTGCGGGCGGCGGTCTCAGTATGGCACGATCCACATGGGTGAGGACGTCGGGAAATCTCGACGGTCGCTCAGACTCCTATTCGGGGATTGTATACCCCATGATGACGGTGCGTCGGAGGGCTGCCTCGTTCTGGCCGCGGACGTCGGCGTTGCCGCCTGTCCAAAACGAATTCGAGAATCCCCTCTACCGCTCCCGACATCCTCGCTGATGCGGATCGTGGATAGGCGCGTCGCTCAGGCGCCGAGCGGCACGTGCTTGCCGATCGACCAGAAGAAGCAAAGGAGCTCACGAGCGACCGCGGCCGTGACGACCACCGAACGCTTTCCGCGTGCGCTGAGTCGCCGGTAGGTTTTGTGGAGCCGCAGTTGTGCCTTCCACGCGAGGGCGATAATATCCTGCGGCACGGGTGGCCGCTTATCCTTTATCCATTGACCGACCTTTGGCGTCGTGCGGTAGTTCCAGGCTGCTTCGCATAGAACCGAGCGCGCGATTGAGCTACCTGCCTTGGTGATGCCGCGCGGTCGAACGCTGCCGCCGGAACTGTGCTCGCCGGGCGCAAGGCCGAAATAGGCAACGAGTTGGCGGGGATGGGCGAAGCGAGAGAAGTCGCCGACCTCTGCGAGGATCGTGGCTGCGACCACGGGACCAACGCCCTTGAGGGCTTGGAGAGCCTGCATTTGCGCTGCCCAGGGTGAGGCGATGAGAAGTTCCTTGATCTGCTCTTCGATGCCAGCCTTGTGGGCCTCGTCATGCTCGAGGGCATTAAGGTAGAACTGAAACGCGATCTGCTGGGCCGGATGAGCAAATTGGCGGTTCATCATCCATTTGCGGTGCCGTCTGCTCCACGCCTTGCCCTCGAAGCTCAGATCGTGCCGCAGCAGGAAAGCCTGGATCCGGATGCGGTCGCGACGCACGTCCTGGGCTGCCGCATGGCGTGCCCGGACAAGGTCGCGCAATGCCTCGTGCAGCGGGTCCGGCACCCAGACGTAGGTCAGTTCGCCAGCCCGCAGCAGGCGGGCCAGCGAGATTGCGTCGCGTCGGTCGTTCTTGGTCCTGTCACCCGGTTTGCGGGGCGTCAGCGATGGAGCACAGCGCATTGCCTCGCCTGAAATGTTGCCGAAGATAGCGTCGTTGCCTCAGTAGAAATGCTGCCGAGCAGGTCTGCTGGGGAGGCTGTGATGAGGCAGGTAAGTATGGCGACGCGCGATGAGCTTCTGGCCGCACTGACGGTGCGCTACGATCAGGCCGGGCGAGAAGGCAAAACTGGGATACTGACGGAGTTCGTGGCGGTGACGGGCTACCACCGCAAACACGCTGCAGGGTTTCTTCGCGGCGGAAGCAGAAAAGACCGATCAGCGGCCCGGCCGCGGCGCCGGCTGTATGACGATGCGGTTCGTGAAGCACTGATTGTCCTGTGGGAAGCTTCGGACAGGATCTGCGGCAAGAGATTGAAGCCGCTGATCCCGATGCTGGTTGCCGCCATGGAGCGCCATGGGCATCTGGCACTCGATCCAGCGGTTCGGGACCGGCTGGAAACGATCAGCGCCGCAACGATCGACAGGGTCCTCGCGCCGGTGCGCAAACAGGCGGGTAGCCGCGGTCGTCGCCGGACGGCGCCGTCGGCCGCGATCCGTCGCGCGGTGCCGATCCGGACCTACGCCGACTGGGACGACCCGCCGCCCGGGTTCTTCGAGGCTGATCTCGTCTCGCACAGCGGTCCGCTGAACAGCGGTAGCTTCGCGCAGACGCTGGTGCTGACCGACATCGCGAGCGGATGGACGGAATGCGCGCCGCTCCGTTTCGCGAGCAGCAGCTACTGACCGAGGTGCTGACGGTGCTGCGAGGCGTGACACCGCTGCCGATCCTCGGGTTCGACACAGACAACGATACCGTCTTCATCAATGAGACGGTGAAGGCCTGGTGCGAAGCATCCGGCGTGGTGTTCACGCGCTCACGCCCCTATCGCAAGAACGATCAGGCTCACATCGAGCAAAAGAACGGTGCGGTCGTGCGCCGGATGGTCGGCTATCGCCGCTTCGAAGGGCTTGCGGCGGCAGAGGCGCTCGCGAACCTTTATCGGCCGATGCGCCTGTTCGTGAACTTCTTCCAGCCGTCCTTCAGGCTCGCCGAGAAGAAGCGTGACGGCGCACTGATCCGGAAACGGTATCATGCGCCGCTGACCCCGCATCAGCGGCTCGCCGTCGATCTTGTCGGTCTTCGCTCGCCGCCGCCGCCGAGACGTGGCAATAGAGGCGGGGTCAACGACCCAGCTCTCTATTCCTTCCGCAACTAGAACGCGATGAAGCCAAAATCCGTCCAGGCCAGCCTCCTGAATGACGATGATCGGGAAGTCTTGACCCGTCCGGGCACGCGCCTTTTCCGTCAATAACGAAAAGTGTTCCATCAATTTGACGATATCGCCTGCCTGTACCGACTGCTTTGACATTTTCGCGCCGCTACCAGGCGACATCAATGTTACCAGCCAAGTCGAACGGCTCAATTCCAGCGAAACGAAAATTGCGCCGAGTTGAGTGTGGATGGCGGTGCGCTCTGGGGCGAGGATATTGACGGCTTTCACGGTTTGTCTCCAGAGAATGGATGGAAAGAAACCTCACTCTGCCGGAGGGCCGGCTGTAATCCACCCTCATGGTATCTACGGGGACGAGCTCAGGCCTGCAGACTGGTACATTTTTGCGCCGCCGCGCCGGTACATTTTCTCGCCGCCGTTGACACAGATCGGTATTAAACGGTCAAGCCGCGGCTCTGGCCGAGACGCAGACCGGATTTTCGGAAATGATCCGGCATATCAAGATTGCGCGAGACAGTGCGGTGAAGGCCAAGTCGCAAGCGATGATCACATTGAAAACATTAATCATCAACGCACCTGCCGAACTGCGCGATACGCTCGACCAGATCAAAGGCCGGATCACCTTGGTCCGGCAGATCGCGGCGCTCAGGCCAGGAGAGATCACATCACCAACCGCATCGGCAAAGGCATCAATGCGCGCAATTGCACGCCGCTGGCTTGCATTGCACGAGGAAATCCAGGCCCACGAGCAGGAACTTGAACGCATGGTCCGTGAGAAAGCGCCCGAGCGGATGCAATCGCATGGCATCTCGACGCTGACTGTCGCGGAAATGCTGATCCTCGTCGGCGACAATCCCCAGCGCATCAAATCCGAAGCGGCATTAGCCAAGCTTTGTGGCGTCTGCCCGATCCCAGCCTCCAGCGGCAAGACAAATCGCATGCGCCTGAACCGAGGCGGCAATCGACAGGCCAATGCCGCGCTATATCGCGTGGCCGTCATACGCATGCGTGATCATGAAACGACGAAAGCCTATGCGGCCAGAAGGACGGCCGAAGGAAAAACGCGGCGAGAGATTGTACGCTGCGTCAAGCGATACATCGTTCGCGAAATCTACCGCCATCTTTGCGTGCCAGACCCCACGCCAAATGCGGCTTGACAGATATAGGAGCATCAACGCAGCGGTGGAGACGTTCTTCGAAACCATCAAGGCCGAGCTGCTGTGGCAGCGCTCCTGGCCCACTAGACGTGCAGCCGAGATAGCAATCTTCAAATACATCAATGGCTTTTACAACGCGCGTAGAAGGCACTCAGCTCTCGGCTGGAAAAGCCCCTTGGCCTACGAAGCCCAGGCCGAATAAATGAGAACCTGGGGCGGCATCAAAACGGGGCAGGACCACGGCCGGTGATGATCGAGCTGGTTCCGGCGCAGTTTGCCTCCTACCCGCAATACCAGGGCGGCACCTGGTCCTTCATCGGGAGATAGAGACATGGAGGACAAACACTTTCCCGCAAAGAGCACGTCGTTTGCTTCCTTGTGCCGCGACGAGCTCCCCAAACACGAGCAAGATTTAAGCCCGCAAGCCGCGATGACGCGCGCGGAGTTCGAAAAAGCGCGCAGTAGCGTCACCGCTTCAACCACCCGCGAGCCGGTGCCGTTTAAGCCGTCAAATTTTAATCCGCCCGCGCCAAGGCCGCCTTTTGTGCGGCGAGACCATAGGGCGCAAAAACTTTGGTTTACCGAGCCGGAATCTCGGCAGGCGGATGCTCCGTGTCTCGGAAAGAGTTCAAACAAAACCGGACGCGCGATACCAAAGACCGCCCGCGCAAGCGCTATATTAGCCGGAGCTAATCTGTTGAAAGCGCTGAATATTTTCTTGAATTGTGGCGCTCTACTATGATTTGCCTCTCATTTGTTCTTGTTATCTTCAGGGTGATGAACAAGACCGTTTCTCAATCCAACCCTGATAGAGAAGGAGTCCAGCCATGGACCAAAACAAATGCCCCCATCGAGACGCTGCTGGACGGCCGTCTCAAGGCAACCATCTGGGAAAACCTGAACGAAAAAGGCGAGGCCTATCCCACGGTCGCGCTTGCCAAAACTTACGAACACCGGAACGGCAAGTTGCAGGACACCGTCTCCTTTAGCGGTAGCGAGCTCTTACGCGTTGCAGAGCTTGCCAGGGAAGCCCACGGCGTTATTCGAGACATGCGCCGCGAACACGCAATCGAGCGCCGGAGCGAGCAGCAAAATACCCGCTCTGCCTCCTCTCACGCGCAGCTGCCCGGGGAGGGGGGGGGGACTCCGGCCCGGTTTCGCGGACGCGCGCAACAGTCTAGCCCGGGCATGGAACGCTGAGATGCAAGAGGCGGCGCGGGCGCTTCGGCTGTGAAAGGCCATCGCCCGCACCGTTCCCCTCAACCCACGGGCCGGATCGAAGAGTAGAGAGGGCAGCCCGGCATACAACCGCGAATATGCCGAAAGTCGCGGCTATCCGGTCGATGCCGTGTTCCCCGATGATGCCTCCGGCGGCGGTAATTTTATGGCCCGGCCCGGAATGGTGGCGCTCTTAAGCTTCCTGCGCGCCCAGCCTGACAAATCCTATGTTATCATCTTCGATGACCTGAAACGCTTTGCCCGCGATGCTGAATTCCACATCAAGCTGCGGCGCGAGCTTAACGCCGTCGGGGCGCGCGTCAAGCGTCTGAACTTTAAGTTTGAGGATACGCCCGAGGGCGAGTTTATCGAAACCATCATGGCGGCGCAGGGCGAGCTTGAGCGCAAACAAAACCGCCGCTAGGTCATCCAAAAAATGAAGGCCCGCGTGCTCGCTGGCTATTATCTTTTCTCCCCGGTCTTTGGCTATCGCTTCGCCAAGGTCGAGGGCCATGGCGCAATGTTAATCCGGGACGGTGAGGCCGCAAACATCGTGCGCCAGTGCTTCGACGGCATGGCCTCCGGGCGCTTCCGCTCGGTAAGTGAGGTGAGACAATTTCTTGACGACGTCCCGGGCGTGCCGCGCGATGCCCACGGCGAGATGCGCTGGACCTTCGTCACCGAAATGCTGCGCCGCTCGCTCTATGCCAGGCTGATCAATGTTGAGCGCTCGAAGATCAAAAACCTGCCCGTCAAGCACGAAGCTCTGATCACTTACGAGACCTGGGCGCGGGTGCAGGATGTGCTGCCGGCAGGGCCCTGGCTCCGGCGCGCAAGGACATCAATGCCGATTTCCCGCTGCGCGGCTTTGTCGTCTGTGGGGATTGCAGCAAACCGCTGACCGCCTGCTGTTCGAAAAGCAAGACCGGCAAGAAGCGTCCCTACTATCTCTGTGTCCAGAAGGGCTGCCCCAGCAAACGCAAATCCATTCGCCGCGCCGAGATTGAGGACCCGTTTCACAAGAGCCTGCAGGCCCTGCAGCCCAGCGACTTTCTCTTTGCCCTATGCCGGGCGATGTTTGCGGAAGGCTGGGAGCTGCGGCGCTCAGAAACGAAGGAGGTCGCAAGCCGTATGAAGCTGGATGCGGGCGCACTCCAGCAAAAGATCGACCGCCTCCTCGACCGGCTCGTCGATGCCGACACGGGCAGCATGATCTCTGCCTATGAAACCCGCATCGAGCGTCTTCAACACTATAAGCGCTAGGCCAAAGATCGGATCAAAGCAAGCGAAAAACCCGTCGCGACCTTCGAGGAGTCGTTCGAACTCGCGATGCGGTTCCCCTCAAATCCCTTGAAAGTAGGGGGTTCCGGTCCCCTTACCCTGCCCCTAATGGTGCTCCGGATGGCGTTTCGCGAGCCACTGGCCTATGATCGGAACTGAGGACTTCGAACCCCGAAAACTGCCTCACCGTTCAAGGTGTTAGGGGAGATTTACTGACGTGAACTGTGGTTTGGTGGAGCCAAGGGGAGTCGAACCCCTGACCTCTTGAATGCCATTCAAGCGCTCTCCCAACTGAGCTATGGCCCCGTTATCTCTGTGGAACTGTCGTTACAAAATTCTGGCGGCGGTGGGGCGCCAGCCGGAGGGAGAGCGTTTAGCTTTCTTCCTCGTCGTCGTCAACATCCACGGCAACGTCCGCAATGTCGCTGTCGTCCTCCAGATCGTCTTCGTCCGGCAACAGGTCGTCGTCGGTGTCTTCGAGCTCCAGATCGTCCTCCCCGGCCTTTTCCGGCACCGCTTTCGGTTTCTCTTCCGGCACGGGTACGATCGGCAGAATGCGGACGAACGCAGACGGATCGTGAACGAAGTTGCAGGCGGGGCAGACGATCGGATCCCTGTCCAGATCGTAAAAGCGCTCGCCACAATTGATGCAGGTGCGTTTGGTTCCTCGCACGGCACGGACTGACTGCATGGCTATCCTTGGTTAAGTTCCGGCCAAAAGTGGATCCGGCCCAAGTGGGTCCGGAGGGTCCGGTCAAAATGATGGCGTGCGCCATTGCCAGAATTGGCGGAAGGTGTCAAAGACAAAACACCATCGCAGATGGATCATCTCCAGTAGGTTAATCCGAGAGACGCATGTCATTAATGCCTTTGCCGCTATTGGCGTCACCCGCCGCGGGCCCGCTCGCCGGACGCGTGCGGGTTGCGAGCGACAAATCCATTTCCCACCGCGCGCTTATGCTGGGCGGTCTGGCGGTCGGATCGACGCGCATTACCGGATTGTTGGAGGGGGAAGATATCATGGCGACCGCCGCCGCGATGCGCGCGCTTGGCGCCGTGGTGGAGCGCGAGGTCGAAGGGGTCTGGCGCGTCCAAGGTGTGGGGGTCGGCGGCTTGGCGGAGCCCGGCGACGTCCTCGACATGGGCAATGCTGGCACGGGCGCGCGCCTGTTGCTCGGCCTGCTGGCAAGCCACGACCTGACGGCTTTCCTGACAGGAGACGCGTCACTGCGCCGCCGCCCGATGCAGCGCGTCACCCTGCCTTTGGAGCGATGCGGGGCGCGGTTCGCGAGCCGCCGCGGCGGCTGCCTGCCGATGGCAATCATCGGCGCGCGGGAGGCGATGGCGATCGACTACCGCCTGCCGGTCGCCTCGGCCCAGGTGAAGTCGGCGGTGCTGCTGGCCGGCCTGAATGCGGCGGGCACCACGCGGGTGATCGAGCCCGAAACCACCCGCGACCATACGGAGCGGATGCTGACCCATTTCGGCGCCTCCGTCACCCGGGGCGAGGAGGGGGGCGAGGCGGTGATCGAATTGCAGGGCGAGGCGGTGCTGCGCGCCGCGGATGTGACCGTGCCGGCGGACCCTTCATCGGCCGCCTTTCCGATGGCGGCGGCCTTGCTCGTGCCGGGCTCGGACGTCACTTTGATCGATCTCTGCCTGAACCCCGGGAGGATCGGCCTGATCGAAACCCTGCTCGAGATGGGGGCGGACCTGACTGTAGAAAACGCGCGGGAGATGAACGGCGAGCCGATCGGCGACGTGCACGTGCGGCATGCCCCGCTTCAGGGCGTGATCGTGCCGCCGGAGCGTGCCCCATCCATGATCGACGAGTACCCCATGCTGGCAGCGGTCGCCGCCTTTGCTCGGGGCGAGACGCGTATGCTGGGCGTGGGCGAATTGCGGGTGAAGGAGAGCGACCGGCTTACGGCCACCGCAGCGGGGTTGGAAGCGTGCGGTGTGCAAGTGGAGGTCGGCGAGGAAAGCCTTTCGGTGTTCGGCGGGAACGGCGTCAGTGGCAATTTGGCGAGCGCCGGCAATGGCATCGCCACCAATCTGGACCACCGTATCGCGATGGCCTTTGCGGTGCTGGGACTGGCGTCGCGCGATGGGGTGCGGGTCGACGACGCCAGGCCGATCGCCACCAGCTTTCCGAATTTCGTGCCGTTGATGAACGGTCTGGGCGCGGCGCTGCGGGTCGAGGCTGCCGGCGCCCCATGACCAGCGTTCCATGACCATTGTCTCATGATTATCGCCCCATGATTATCGCAATTGATGGCCCGGCCAGCGCGGGGAAAGGCACCCTGGCGCGGCGGCTCGCCGCCTGCCTCGGTTATGCCTATCTCGACACGGGCCTGTTGTACCGGGCCGTCGGGGCCGCACTGGTTAAAAGCGGTGCGGCACTGGAGGATCGGCAAAAAGCCCGGGAAATTGCATTGTCGCTCCGGGCCGACAGGCTGGTGAGCGAGCCCCGGCTGCGCACGGAACAGGTGGGGCAGGCAGCCTCGGCGGTGGCGGCCATGCCCGAGGTCCGCGCCGCCTTGCTGGCCTTTCAGCGCAACTTTGCGCTGTCGCCGCCCGCCGGGGCCGACGGCGTCGTTCTGGACGGCCGCGACATCGGCACCGTCATCTGTCCGGATGCCGACCTGAAGCTCTATATTACCGCCAGCAGTGAAGCGCGTGCGCGCCGGCGATTTGAAGAGTTGCGGGCGGCAGGCGAGCCGAGTATATACGCGGACATCCTCAAAGATGTGGAGGACCGTGACAAGCGGGATAGCGAACGCGCTCAAGCGCCTCTCAAACCCGCAGCCGATGCGGTGGTCATTGATACGACGCACCTGAATGCGGACGAAGTATTTTCTCAAGCCCTTGAGAAGGTGGAAACTTTGCAGAAGGCGCGGCCGTAGCGGAACGTTTAGTAACTGTCGGCGGTTTGGACTGGAGAAGGAAGCCGCACCGCTGGCTTAGTGCAACCCTAGCAGTAATGTGGAGTTCGAACGGCTTTCATGGCTGAGACAATGGAAATGGAATTAGCGGGCGAAGATTTCGCCGCGATGTTGGAAGAAAGCCTCCAAGAACAGGAAAGTTTTGAAGGCACCGTCGTCAAGGGCACCGTCATCTCCGTCGAGAACGACATGGCTCTGATCGATGTGGGCCTGAAGTCCGAAGGCCGCGTCCCGCTGAAGGAATTTGCCGGTCCAGGGCAGGATCCGGAAATCCGCGTCGGCGATACCGTCGATGTCTATGTCGACCGGATCGAAGACAAGAATGGCGAGGCCGTTCTCAGCCGCGACAAGGCCCGCAGGGAAGAAGCCTGGCTGGCGCTGGCGAGCGCCTTTGAGGGCAGTGAGAAGGTAAAGGGCGTCATCTTCGGCCGTGTGAAGGGTGGTTTTACCGTCGACTTGGACGGCGCCGTGGCGTTCCTGCCGGGCAGCCAGGTCGATATCCGCCCGGTGCGCGATATCTCGCCGCTGATGGGCACGCCGCAGCCGTTCCAGATCCTGAAGATGGACCGGAACCGCGGCAACATTGTCGTCTCCCGCCGGGCCGTGCTGGAAGAGACTCGGGCCGAAGCCCGGAATGAGCTGGTCGCCAACCTCAAGGAAGGGCAGGTGCTGAACGGCGTGGTCAAGAACATCACCGATTACGGTGCGTTCATCGACCTGGGCGGCGTCGACGGCCTGTTGCACGTCACCGACATCGCCTGGCGCCGCATCAACCACCCGTCCGAGGCGCTGAGCATCGGGCAGGCGGTCGAGGTGCAGGTCATCCGCTTCAACCCCGAAACCCAGCGCATCAGCCTGGGCATGAAGCAGTTGATGGCCGATCCCTGGGAAGGCGTCGAAGCGAAATACCCGGTGCAGTCCCAGTTCATGGGCCGCGTCACCAACATCACCGACTATGGCGCCTTCGTGGAACTGGAGCCGGGCGTCGAGGGCCTGGTGCACGTTTCCGAAATGTCCTGGACCAAGAAGAACATCCACCCCGGCAAGATCGTGGCCACCAGCCAGGAAGTGGAAGTCCGCATCCTGGATGTGGATCCGGTCAAGCGCCGTATCTCGCTGGGGATCAAGCAGACCCAGGAAAACCCCTGGACGGTGTTCCAGCGCGAGTACCCGATCGGCAGCGAAGTCGAGGGCGAGATCAAGAACATCACCGAATTCGGCCTGTTCGTCGGTCTGCCGGGCGAAATCGACGGCATGGTCCACCTCTCCGACATCTCCTGGGAGAAGTCCGGCGAGGAGGCGATGGAGGACTTGAAGCGCGGCGACATCGTCAAGGCAAAGGTTCTGGACGTCGACCTGGAGAAAGAGCGCATCTCGCTCGGCATGAAGCAGCTGATTGACGATCCGTTCACCTCCGCCCTCAGGAACGCCGATAATCTGCGCAAGGGCTCGATCATCACTGGGACGGTCACCCAGGTGAACGACGGCGGTGTTGAACTCACCCTCGCCGATGGCCTGACCGGCTTTATCCGCCGCTCCGATCTGGCCCGCGAACGCGGCGAGCAGCGGCCCGACCGCTTCGCCGTCGGTGAAAAGGTCGATGCGAAGGTGACCCAGATCGAAAAGGGTTCCCGCCGCATTTCGCTTTCGATCAAGGCGCTGGAGATCGAGGAAGAGAAAAAGGCCATGGCCCAGTTCGGTTCCTCCGACAGCGGCGCTTCGCTTGGCGACATTTTGGGTGCAGCGCTCCGCAATCGAGCGACCGGCCGGGACAACGATGGTCAAGACAACGATGGACGGGACAGCGACGAGTAGGCGAAACCGACGGGAAGTGCCCGGGTAGCGGATGACAGATCCCATTGCTGATCGCTTGGCCGACGCCACGATGGACCGCCGCCGGTTGAAACGGCGGCTGGTCTGGTGGCGGGCGGCAGCGATTGTCGCTATCGCCGCGCTCGCAGGTGCGGTGATCTGGTTCGAGCGTGGCGGAGAAAGCTGGACGCCTGCGTCTTCCTATATCGCCCGGGTGCCGATCGCTGGCGTAATCGAAGACAGTCCGGCAACGGAAGCCCATCTTCAGCGCCTCAGCGAGGATGGGCGCGTTGCCGGCGTCATTCTTGCCATCAATAGCCCGGGCGGCACGTTCAGTGGCAGCGAAGCCCTGTATGCCAGTCTGCGCCGCCTGACGGCGGCCAAGCCGACCGTCACGGTGGTCGGCGGCATGGCGGCATCCGGCGCTTATATGGCAGCGATCGCCGCCGATCATATCGTCGCCCGTTCGGGCAGCATTGTGGGCTCGGTCGGCGTGATCTTTCAGATGCCCCAGGTGCACCGACTGCTGAACGATCTTGGCATCGACATGGAGACCGTGCGCAGCGGCGAGTTGAAAGCGCGGCCCAACCCGACCGAGGAGACGACTCCCATGGGACGGGAGGCGGCGGCGGAGTTAGTCGACGATCTTTTTGAGCAATTTCTCGCCATGGTGATCGAGCGTCGCCGGTTGAGCGAGGCGACGCTGGCCGATTTGAAACGCGGGGGCGTCTATACGGGGCGGCAGGGGTTAAAACTGGGCCTCGTGGACCGAATCGGCGGGGAAAGCGCGGCCAAGCGCTGGCTCCGGCGTGACGGCGGCCTGTCCGCGGACCTGCCGGTCTTGGACCGCCCTGTCACCGGGGGAAGGAACTGGTGGGAACAGGCGTTGGACGAATTTGACAACCGCATCCGGCTTGGCCCGACGCCTATTCTTGACGGGCCGTGGGCTATTTGGCATCAATAAGCGTGGTGGATCGAGATTTATTTCGGTCGTGCGTAAGAGGTTGCCTCAATTGAGTTGGCGGGTTAGTTGGTTTTGGAGGGGCCGCCAAATGATTTCGGCTGAAGAAATTTGAATCCCGGAATTGGCTTATTTGGTCGGAGACTGTCGAATGACAAAGTCGGAGTTGATACAACGGATCGCAGAGCAGAATCCTCATTTGTATCTGCGGGATGTCGAACGGATCGTCGCCACGATATTCGATGAGATGTCCAGCGCGCTTGCGAATGGAGACCGGGTGGAATTGCGTGGGTTTGGCGCTTTCTCGGTGCGGCAGCGCGAAGCTCGTACCGGACGCAATCCGCGCACCGGAGAAACCGTCAGTGTCGAAGCCAAGCAAGTGCCGTTCTTCAAGTGCGGCAAGGAATTGCGCGAACGGCTGAACATGGATTCCTGACGGCTGCGGCGATATTTTGATGCCAAGCGGCGGTCGAGGCGCTAAGACTTGGCGCTTACCGATACGGAACCTGCTCACGCAGGAAAGGGTTTGCCCGGCATGCGGTTTTTGATTCGCCTCGTTGGCTGGATTTTGGTGGCTCTGCTTTTGCTTGGCGCCGTGCTGTTAATGGTGGGGTCGCGCGAGCCTGTCACCTTGCGCCTGGCACTGTTCCCGCAGGAGCTTCAACTGCCCCTGTTCGCTGCCGTTTTGGGAGCAGCGGTCGTGGGCTTTGTCTGCGGCGGCATCGTCATGTGGATCAGGCAGGGCCGATGGCGCCGGCTGGCCCGGGAATCCCTGATGGAGTTGGAAACACTCGAGGCCGAAAACGAGGACTTGAAGGTGAAATTGGGCAAAGCTCGCCAGGCGGCGGACAGGGCCGATCGGGCATATGGGTCCAAGCCGTTGCCCGGCAACGACAACAGGGACGCGGTGCTGCTGCCCGGCCGGGCGCACTAGGATTTGCGGCGTCTATGGTTGCAGCTTCCATGACGGCACCGGTTTTCGTCGCGCTGGATACCACAAACCTGGCGGAGGCTAAATCTCTGGCACGGGCGGTCTCGCCTCATGTTATGGGGCTGAAACTGGGCCTGGAATTTTTCTACGCGCACGGCTCGGCCGGCGCTCGGGACGTTGCCGGCGGCACGCCATTGTTTTTGGACTTGAAGCTGCACGACATACCGAACACCGTCGCCGGCGGCCTGCGGGCGGTGCTGGGCCATGTGCAGCCCCACTATATCAATGTTCACGCCGGTGGCGGTCCCGAAATGCTGCGGCAGGCGGCGAAAGCGGCGGCGGAAGTGTCCGGTTGCCAAACCCGTATCCTGGCGGTGACGGTGCTCACCAGCCTGGACGATGGCGATTTGGCGGCAATCGGCCAGCAGGGACCTGTGGCGGAGCAGGCGTTGCGGCTGGCCAGGCTGGCGCAGGCGCAGGGCTGCCACGGCGTCGTCTGTTCACCCGCGGAAGTCGGCATGCTGCGGGGCGAGATGGGGCCGGATTTCGATCTGGTGGTGCCGGGCATTCGGCCTGTTGGTGCGGCGGTGCAGGATCAGAAACGCGTCATGGCGCCGGCCGACGCTATTGCGGCCGGTGCGACCGCCTTGGTCATCGGCCGTCCGATCACCGGCGCGCCCGATCCGGCCGAGGCGGCGCGCCGAATTGCAGCGTCGCTGGCCTGAGCCGGGCGCAGTGCCGGCACATCGCAAGCGAGACACATGACCATTCAAGCCAAAATTTGTGGGGTCAATAGCGCCCAAGCGATGGACGCCGCGCTCGAGGGCGGCGCTGCCATGGTGGGCCTGATGTTTTTCCCGCCCTCGCCGCGCTTCGTGAACCTGACAGAGGCCGCCGCGCTCAGTCGGCAGGCGGAAGGCCGCGCCGCCCGTGTTGGTGTGTTCGTAGCACCGGACGACGCATTGCTGGCGACAACTCTCGAAGCCGTGGCGCTCGACGCCGTTCAACTGCATGGCAAGGAACCGCCAGCGCGTGTCCGCGAAGTGCAGGCGAAATTCGGTCTGCCCGTCATCAAGGCGCTTTCTATTGCGGAGCAGGCGGACGTAACCGGCGCCGCTGCCTATTTCGAGGCAGCACACCGGCTGCTGTTCGACGCAAAACCGCCCAAGGGCAGCAAGCTGCCAGGCGGCAACGCCCTCGCCTTTGACTGGCGGCTGCTGGCGGGCAGCGAATGGCCTTTACCCTGGTTGCTGTCGGGCGGCCTGCAGGCCGGCAATGTGGCGGAAGCCGTACGCCTGACCGGCGCACACGCGGTGGATGTGTCATCCGGGGTGGAGAGTGAACCGGGACAGAAAGACCCCGCGCTTATCCGCGCCTTTCTTGACGCGGTCGCGGCGATCTAGTTTACCCGCCTTTCCTCTAAGCTCTGGATCGGAAGACGCGGGACGATGCCCGACAATCTGAACTCCTTTCGCCGCGGCCCGGACGAAGACGGCCGCTTCGGCATCTTTGGCGGCCGCTATGTGGCGGAAACGCTGATGCCGCTTGTCCTGGAAGTCGAAAAGGCGTTCCGCGCCGCCCAGAAGGACACCGAATTCTGGCGGCTTTGGGACTATTACGCGAAACACTATATCGGCCGGCCCTCGCCGCTCTATTTCGCGGCGCGCATGACCGAGCATCTGGGCGGCGCCAAAATCTATTACAAGCGGGACGAGCTGAACCACACCGGCAGCCACAAGGCCAACAATGTGCTGGGCCAGATCCTGTTGGCGAAGCGCATGGGCAAGACCCGCATCATCGCCGAGACCGGCGCGGGCCAGCACGGTGTCGCCACCGCCACCTTCTGCGCGCTCTTCGACCTGCCCTGCGTCGTCTACATGGGCGCGGTCGATGTGGAGCGGCAAAAGCCCAACGTCTTTCGCATGAAGCTGCTGGGGGCGGAGGTGGTGCCGGTGCAGTCCGGTTCGTCCACGCTGAAGGACGCCATGAACGACGCGCTGCGCGACTGGGTCGCCAATGTCGAGGACACTTACTATGTGATCGGCACGGCGGCCGGTCCGCACCCCTATCCGGAGATGGTGCGGGAGTTCCAGTCCATCATCGGCCGCGAGGCGCGGGAGCAGATCATGGAGGCCGAGGGGCGCCTGCCGGATACGTTGGTCGCCTGCATCGGCGGCGGCTCCAACGCCATCGGCCTGTTCCACCCGTTCCTGGACGATCCGGACGTCCAGATTATCGGGGCGGAGGCGGCAGGCCGCGGCATTGAGACGGGCGAGCATGCGGCGGCGATCACCGGCGGCAGCCCCGGCGTGCTGCACGGCAACCGCACCTATCTGTTGCAGAACGAGGACGGCCAGATCACCGAGGCGCACTCGATCTCCGCCGGGCTCGACTATCCCGGCATCGGGCCGGAACATTCCTGGCTCGCCGACCAGGGCAGGGTGCAGTATGTGCCGGTGACCGACAGGGAGGCGCTGGAAGCCTTTCAGCTATGCTCGAAGATCGAGGGCATCATTCCGGCCCTGGAGCCGGCGCACGCGCTGGCCCATGTCATGAAAATCGCACCGGATCTGCCTAAGGATCATCTGATCGTGATGAACATGTGCGGGCGCGGCGACAAGGACGTGTTCAGTGTGGCCGAAGCTCTCGGGGTAGAGCTATGAGCCGCCTCGCCAAACGCTTTGCCGACCTGAAGGCCGCCGGCAAGACGGGCTTCGTCTCCTATATCAGCGCCGGAGACCCGGAGCCTGAGACCTCGTTCGCGATACTGCAGGGCCTGCCCGGCGCGGGCGCGGACATTATCGAACTCGGCGTTCCCTTTACCGACCCCGCGGCCGACGGTCCTGCTGTTCAGGCGGCCGGCCAGCGGGCGCTCAAAGCCGGCAGTTCCATGCGCAAGGTGCTGGCGATGGTCCGCCGCTTCCGGGAGCAGGACAAGGAAACGCCCATTGTGCTGATGGGCTACTACAACCCGATCTACATCTATGGCGCGGAAAAGTTCAGCAAGGATGCCGCCGCGGCCGGCGTCGACGGCTTGATCACGGTTGACCTGCCGCCGGAGGAAGACGCGGAGTTGCGCCTTCCGGCGGAGGCCGCGGGGCTCGACATCATCCGGCTGACGGCGCCGACCACCGACGATGCGCGCCTGCCCAAGGTGGTCGGCACGGCCAGCGGCTTCATTTATCATGTCTCGATTGTTGGCATCACCGGCACCAAATCTCCGACCGTCGAGTCGCTGACGCCGGTGATTGCCCGCCTGCGCCGCCATACCGACCTGCCCATCGCCATCGGCTTTGGCGTCAAGACGCCGGAACAGGCGCGGACCATCGGCGCGGCCGGCGATGCGGTGGTGGTCGGCTCGGCTATCGTTTCCGCCGTCGCCGACCGCCTGGACGCGGACGGCAAGCCCAAACCGGGACTGGTGGACGAGGTGCTTGCTCTGGTTCGCGACCTTGCGGATGGCGCGCATGGCGCGTAGTTGCTAACATTCAACACATTCGCCGTCAGTGCGAGGAGCCAAAGGCGACAAAGCAATCCAGCATACTTGGTATGCGTCAAATCCACTGAATTGCTTCGGTTCCGCCTCGCAATGACGCTGAAACGTATGGCGTTCGTCCCGTGACCCAACCCACGATCTCCCCAGCCCCCGCCTCTCTCGCGGCGCTCGACCCGGTCGAGCCGTTCGACCCCATTGTGGAGCGGCTGTCGCGGCTGCATCCCAAGGTCATCGACCTGACCCTGGACCGGCTGCTGCGCCTCCTCGAGCGGCTGGGTAATCCGCAGTACGACCTGCCGCCGGTGTTCCATGTGGCGGGTACGAACGGCAAGGGCTCCACCATTGCCTTTTTGCGGGCGGTGTTGGAGACGGCGGGTTACAGCGTCCACGTGCTGACCTCGCCGCACCTGGTGCATTTCTGCGAGCGCATTCGCCTGGCGGGGAAGCTGATCGAGGAGCCGTATCTCGTCCAACTGCTGGAGGAATGCGAGGCCGCCAACGGCGAGGCGCCGATCACGTTCTTCGAGATGGCGATGGCGGCGGCGGCGCTTGCGTTTTCGAGGGTGCCGGCGGATTTTCTGTTGCTGGAAGTGGGCCTGGGTGGGCGCTACGACGCGACCAACATCGTTGCGGAGCCATTGACCAGTATCATCACGCCCATCGGCATCGACCACCGGGAATTCCTGGGAGATACGCTCGCCAAGATTGCGGGCGAGAAGGCCGGCATTATCAAGCACGGCCGCCCCGTTGTTGTCGCACCGCAGACAGCGGAAGCGCTTGCTGTAGTCGAGGCGGAGGCCGCAAGCCTTGCAGCGCCGCTGACGCTCGGCGGCCGCGATTGGTGCCTCGAAGCTCTGCCCGGCGGCGAGGGGTTTCGCTACCAAAGCGCTGCTGCCGACTGGCGGCTGCCGCTGCCGGCGCTTTCCGGCCGCCATCAGCTGTGGAACGCAGGCGCCGCATTGGCCGCGCTGGAAGCGGCGGGTGTGCCTGGTATTGGCCCGGAACAGGCCGCCGCCGGCCTGCGCGCGGCCGATTGGCCGGCGCGGCTGCAGCGCTTGCCGCTTGACGGTGTGACCGGCCGCCTGGCCGCGCCCGCCGGTCCGGTCTGGCTGGATGGAGCGCATAACCCCGCCGCTGCTGCGGCATTGGCGGCGGAGTTGAGCACATGGCCCCAAAAGCCCCTGTTGATCGCGGGCATGCTGAAAAACAAAGATTATCGTGAGATGCTGGCCATTCTCGCGCCGCATGTTCTGGCCCTGCTGGCCGTGCCGGTCCCGCGCAGCGCTGCCGGCCTCGCGCCGGAGGAACTTGCCGAGGCGGGGCGTGCGGCCGGTATGGAAGCACATGCCTGTAAAGGACTGGAAGACGCATTGTCCGAGGCGGGACGGCGCGGCGCCGATGGGCCGGTGCTGATCGCAGGCTCGCTCTACCTGGCGGGTGAGGTGCTGCGGCGGGACTGGAACCTCTCATGAAAAAGCCCGGCACGGGGACAACATGCCGGGCATCCTCGGTATCACCGAGCGCACATATGAAAGAGGGCAGGACCCTATAAGAGGGGTTCTAAATGTGTTCTTCGACCCACTGTTGCAGCGCGCCCTTCGGGGCCGCGCCAACCTTGGTCGCCGCCAGTTCGCCGTTTTTGAACAGCATCAGGGTGGGGATGCCACGCACGCCGTATTTGCCCGGTGTGCCCGGATTTTCGTCGATGTTGATCTTCAGGACCTTCACCCGCTCGCCCATCGAATTGGCGATTTCCTCGAGGGAGGGGGCGATCATCTTGCAGGGCCCACACCATTCGGCCCAAAAATCGACGACCACGGGCGTTTCGGACTTCAGAACGTCGTCCTCAAACTTGGCGTCGGTTGTCGCGCTCGTTGCCATCATCTTCTCCTTCAGAGGCCGAAATGCGAAACGTTGATCCTGAAGCTAGGGAGCCGCCGGGCGAACGTCAATTCACGCTTGGCGGAAGAGCCACTATGTCCAGCCGCGGCGCCTCGGTCCAAAGCAGCGCCGTCTGAATCTCCCGCCCAGGATAGATCCCGGCCAAAAGCCGCGCATAGGTTTGCATTTGCCGCCGGTAGGACGCGGGAATAGACTCGGGTTTGGTGGGCGGAGCGCGGTTGGTCTTATAGTCGACGACCAGCACTTTTGCGGGCGTCACCAGCAATCGGTCCACGACGCCGCTGACCGCCTGTCCATCCACCAGCCCCGTCAGCGGCGCTTCGGACAGTGCCTCCGGCCCAAAGATTGCTGCAAACGCGGGATCGTCCAAAACCTTTGCGGCACTTGCGACATGCTGCGCCAGTTCATCCGGCGGCAGATCGGCGTCCGCCAGCACCCGAGCGGCAGTCTCAAGCCGTCGTTCCGCCGGGATGCCCGGCAAGAATTGGAACAGGCGGTGCAGCAAGGTCCCGCGCCGGAACCGCCTGGCTTCCGCCGCCCGGTCGCGCAAGGGGCTGCGTGCGGCCGGTGGCGGCGGGTCGGGGCGCGATGGCGCGAGCGGACGGCCTGGCTCAGCCTCCGGCGGGACGGGCTTTTGAGCCCACGGCGGCAACGGCTCTGCGATGGCATTGTCGGCCAGTCCGGCGGGTGCTCCGACCGTCGTCGGCTCACTTCCCATGACAAAGCCGCTGCCCTCAAGCCCTTCCAGGCAGAAGTCACGCGCTTGCATTATGCCGGAACGGGATAGTGTCTCGCAGGCTCGAATGATGCGCGGGTACCAGGTTTCGTCACTGCCTTCCCGTCGGGACTTCCAGCCGCTGACATAAAGCCGGTCCTCGGCGCGCGTCAGCGCCACATAGAGCAGGCGGCTTTCCTCTTCGAGGCTCCGCTGCAAATCGCGCTTGCGAATTTCGGTGCTGGCGGGGTCGCGCACTTGCTCGCTGGCCGCACGCCAGATCGGCGCGCCGTTCTCGCTCCAGGTCAGGATGTCCCGGCTGCCCTGTGTCTCATAGCCGGTGTCCGGCAGAAAGACGATGGGAGCTTGCAGGCCCTTGGCGGCGTGCACGGTCAGCAGCCGCACCTCGTTCTGCTGGCCCTGGTCCAGTTCGCGCTTGATCTCGATATTGTCCGCGTTCAGCCATTGCAGAAAGTGCTGCAGCGTCGGAACTCCATGTTGCGGATAGGCAAGCGCGAGCGCCAGAAACTCGTTCAACGGGTCGTCGGCTTCCGGGCCCAAATAGCGATGGATGGCCGTGCGCCCCTGTTCCTCGACCAGCAGGCGGCTGTAGAGGGCGAATGGCGAGAGGACAGGCGCGAGCCGCAGCCAGCGCCGCAACCGCTCGCCATCCGCCTGGTCGCCGGCGGTTTCGGCCGCCCGTAACGCCGCCCAAAGAGTGCCCTCGCGCCCGTGCGCCAAGGCAAACAGGCGCTCCTCGCTCCAGGCGAAAAAGGGGCCTTTAAGGACGGCGGCAAGGTTCAGGTCATCGGAGGGCATCAGCAGGAACTGGCCGAACGCGGTCAGGTCCTGCACTACCAACTGCCGGGCGAGCGCCATGCGGTCCAGCCCCGCGACCGGCACGTCCAGGCGCTTCAGGGCGTTGATCAGCGTCCGCCCGAACTGGCGGCGACGGCGGACCAGCACCATAATATCGCCGGGCGAGATCGCCTTGCCGGTGGCGGCCAAAACCTCGCCACTTTCGACGAGATGCTTGATCTTGGCAGCGACGGTCCGGGCCAGTTGTTCCTCGGCCGAGACGGTGGCGTCATAGGTGTCGGGCAGTCGCCAGATATCGTCGCTGGCCGCCGCTTCGGGCATTTTTGCCAACGGCCAAACCTCGATCCAACCGGGCGCGTCTTTGCGGTGCGGAAAATGCGTCACCATATCAGGACCGAGCCCCATCGCGCCGGTGTTTTCAAACACGGCATCGAGAAATTGCAGCACGGGCGGGGCAGAGCGGAACGAGACGTTCAGCGGCACGTCCCGCCATTCCTGGCCGCTTTGCCTGACGTCGGCTGAAATGCTGATCCGCCGCCGTTTGAACTCCGCCGGGTCCGCCCCCTGGAAGCCATAGATCGACTGTTTCGGGTCGCCCACCGCGAAAAAGGTACGTGGCTGCTCGCGCGCCGCTTCGCCGGCAAAGAACTCGGAAATCAGGCTGGCGATCACCTGCCATTGGGCCGGGCTGGTGTCCTGCGCCTCATCCACCAGCACGTGGTCGATGCCGCCGTCGAGCTTGTAATGCACCCAGGCCGCACCCGGATCGACCAGCAGATGCGCCGCGCCCTCGATCAGGTCGTCATAGTCGAGGCGCGAGCGAACAGCCTTGGCCGAGGCGTAGCGGTCGAGCAGCGCCGCGGCCACCGCCAGCAGCGCGCGCGTGTCGGCCAAGGCTTCGATCTTGGCGATGTCCTGAAAGACCGCGGCGAGTTGTTCTTGTTCGGTTGCGATTGTCGCGTGCAGGTCCGGATCCTTGTTGAGCGGCTTGAAGCGTTGCAGGTTTGTTGGCGTGCGATCCTTGTTCAACAGCGCATCGGTATAGGCGCTCAAGTCCCGGCCTTCCGGGTGCGTTTCGAGCCATGTTGCGAGGGCGGCGGCGATGTTTTGCACCGTGGGCGATCCGCCCATCAGAGGCTCGATCAGTGATTGCAGCACTTGCCGGTCGCAGGCCTCATCCTGACAGGCGGCTTCTCGCACCTGCTCCGCAGTAAGGGTCGGGGCGATGCCGAGCGCTTCGGCGACCGTGTGGTCGTCGGTTTCTTGAAGCCGGCCTCGGTGTTTCACGATCTCCTGCATCAGCGTGTCGAAGCCACGCTCGGTCAGCCGCTCCAGCGTCCGAGACCAAGCCGCAGCAAGCGGAGAGCAGGGCGCCGCTGCAACGTCCAGCACCAACCCGTCGCGGGCCTGCGCCAGCAGTGCGTGCTGGTCGCGCTCGTCCAGCACGTCGAAATGCGGCGGCACCTTGGCCTCGATGGGGAAGCGTTGCAGGACGCTTTGGCAGAAGGCGTGCATCGTGTCGATGCGCACACCGCCCGGCGCCTCCTGCACTCGCGCAAACAGGCGGCGGGCATTGTCGATCTCCGCCGCTTCCGGCGTGGCTTCGCGAAGGTCGGCCAAGTCTCGTACCAAGTCCGGCTCCGGCAGGCGGGCCCAGGCGGACAGGCGATTCGCGATGCGGTTCGCCATCTCGCCCGCCGCGGCCTTGGTGAAGGTCAGGCAGAGGATCTTGTGGGGCGGCGCGCCCGCCAGCAGCAGGGCCAGTACCCGGTCGGTCAGCACCTTGGTCTTGCCGGAGCCGGCGGAGGCGTCCACCCAGGCCGAGACGGTCGGGTCGGCCGCCCGGCGTTGCAGGGTGTTCGGGTCCGGCGTGCCTTCACTCATCGCCGCCGCCCTCCCGGTCGATTCGGGCCAGATGCCGATAGTCGCTGTAGCGTGGTGCGACGAACGCCCGAGGTTCGGCCAGGTACGGCATGGCGGGATCGGCGAACTGAGCCAGCAGGCGGTGCAGGCCCTTCCAGGCGGCCTCGCCCGCGTCGGTGGCGCTAACCTTGCCGGAAAGCTTTTTCGCCTGGCCGCCTTCGCCCCCTTCGCTGCGGCCGCCGACTGCCCAGGCTTCGATGCTGGCAACCCGGCCGTCGTGCGCGCGCCGGACCATGGCGGCTTCCAGCGGCAGTTGCGGCGGCCAACCTTCAGCCAGGCGGGCGGCTGCCGGCAGCGCGCCGCTCTTGTAGTCGATGATCGTATAAGTCCCGTCCGTGAACCGGTCCATCCGATCCATGCGCGCCGACAAACGGATGGGCGTCCGGCCGGTGTCGACGGGTGCGGCCAGTCTCGTCTCGGTTTCGGTTTTGGCGATTCCCGACCACCGCGCTGCCTCGTGGGCAACAAACCAGTCCGCCATGCGCAGAAAGCGCGGCCACCAGAACGCCTGAACGCTGGGCCGGTCGAGCCAGGGAGCGAATACCTCCCGGCCGATCGCGACCAGGCGTTCCCGGGCATTTTCCGGCCATTCGCCCGGCCCCTCTTGGCCCAGGCTGCGGATAAACCGGTGCAGTGCGGCGTGCAAAAGGGAGCCGCGCTCGCTCGCATCGGGGGGTTGGTCGACCGGATCGAGCGCCCGCAGTTTCAAAATGGCGGCGGCATAATGGCCATAGGGGTCCGCCACCCACCGCTCCACGGCGGTAACGGACAGGTCGGTGAAGCGGTTATCGGCCGGCGGTGTGGGCCTCGGCAGCGAAATCGGCTTGCTGCCGCGCTCCGGCTGGTCCAGCAGTTCCTGCCACGCGAGCCAGTCGCCGCTGTTGGCGCGCAGTGGGTTCGGGTCGTCCTTGCCGGTCAGGCCGTTCAGCTGCCGCGCCACCAGTTCAAGCCGCGCCAACCAGCGGGAGGGAACCGTCGGTGCGCCGCCCACCCGCTCCGCATGGGTCATCATTACCAGGGGGGCCGCCATCGCCTGACAGAAATCGTGGGCGGCAAGGCCGATGCGCCATTCCGGCAGCGGCAGGCCGAAATCCTGGCGCATCGGTCGGCCCATCCACGGATCCCGCGCCGGCTCCGGCGGCCACGATCCTTCGACCATGCCGCCCAGAATGGCCAGGTCCGGGCATTGCAGCCGCGCTTCCAACGGCCCGAGGATCGAGAGGCGCGGGTGCTTGCCATAGCGCGGCCGGACGGTCTGGCCGGCGATCAGTTCTTCGAATACGGCCGGGTAGTCGCGGGCGCGCAGGTTCGGGAAGGCCGCACCGGCGGCCAGCAGGCCGTCGATCGCGGTCGCCGCCGCCTCGCCGCTTTCCTCCGCCCACAGCCGCTCCGCCCCGCTTTCACACTTCCCGCCGGCGAGCGCTTCGGCGGCCTGAACATGGGCGGTCAGCCATTCGTCCAGGCCGGCCGAGCCATCCTGCTCGACCATCAGCAGCAGCGGCCGCAGCGCCTCGTCCAGCCGGTCGGCCAGGGCCTTCGCGGCCTCGCGAGCTTTCGCGGTCTTGTCGGAGTCTGGCCCATCTATCTCCAGTGCCACCTGCAGGCCGGCCATGCCGGGCGCAGGCCGGATGCCGCGTAGGGCGATGCGCTCCAGCGCTTCGACGGCGACGCGGTCTACACCAGCCAGAGGGTGTTTCAGCAGGCCGAGCAGCGGCACCGGCGCCAGCCGTGCCGCCGCCGCTTCCGCGACCAGGCGCAGAAAGATGCCGGGCGCGGTTTCCCCCAGAGGCTCACCGGCGGAGTCGTCGATATCCACCTCCCAGCGCCGCAATTCGGCCGCCACCCGCTTAGCGAGGCCGCGGTCGGGCGTGATCAGGGCCGCGGTTGCAGCGCCTCCCGCCGTCGCCTCCAGGAATTCGCGCAGACGCAGGGCGATAATGCGGGCCTCCGCTTCCGGGCCGGGGGCTGCGATCTCGATGATGCCATCGAGGCCCGCGCATCCCGGATCGCCCGGCGCCAAGGGCTCGCTCAGGTCGGCCGGCAGCAAGGCATGGCGCAGCAATGCGGCCCGGCCGTCGGCGCGCGGGATCTCTTGACGCTTTCTCTGTCCGCTGTCGGGAAACAGCGCGATGTTTTCCGGGGCGCGGCCCAATGACTGGAGCAGCTTGCCAAGACCCTGTTGCGGGTGCCCTTCCGGCAGGATGGGCCAAGCTTTGGCGGGCAGGCCCATATCCAGTCCCGGCAACACGACCGCGCCTTGCGGCAGGTCCAGAACGGCCTGCATCAGCGCCGCCGTCGCGGGCAGGCTGCCGGTCGAGCCCGCGGCGATCACCGGTGTTTCAGGCGGTGCGGCGGCCCAGCCAGCGATCTGGCTTTTGATGATTTCGCGGCGGCGTTCCACCGGATCCATCACGCCTTCTTCCGCCAGAATGCGCGGCCAGAACTCGGTCACGATGCGCAGGAACTCAAGCGTTTCCGCCCAGTGGGCGGCGTATTCGTCCGGCACCAGCCCGGCCAGGTCCGCAGGGTCCACAGCATGGATCTGTACCTGGTCGAGCCACTGGCCCAATGCTTCGGCGAGTTTCAGGGCCTGGTCGGGCGTGGTCTCTCCGCGCCTGAGAACCAGTTGCGCCAGCAACAATTGCCGGCGCGTCTGGCTGATGGCGGGCGGCAGGTGGGCCGCGGCGGCCGAGGCGCCACCGGGCTCGTGCCAGTCCTCCGGGTCGATATCGCCAAGCGGCTCCAGGCGCGGCAGCAGCACGGGCATTCCGCCCGAGACCCGCAGAAAGGCATCGGCCATCGCCTGGCAGGCGCGGCGGGTCGGCAGGAACAGGCGGGCCGACGACAGGACGGTTGGGTCGTGTCCGTACGCGCTCAAAATTCCCGAAGCCAAGGCATCGAGAAAGGGCGTTCCCGCCGGAATGGTAAAAAGCCCCCGCATGGTTCCGCTCACCAAAGCTTGCCCTGGCGGATGTCTTGCATCGCCTCGTCGGCCAGATAGAGGCGTTCCGGCGTGCCCGCGTCGATCCAGGTGCGGTCGTAGCGCAGGCCGAACAGCCGGCCTTCCTCGGCGGCGCGGTCGTAAAGCCGGTTCAGGGAAAACCGGCCGTCCGGCATGCCGATAAACGCGCGCGGATGGATGATCTGCGCGCCGGTGAACAGGAAAGGCGCCACGGTCGCCTCCCGGCGGCGTTGCACTTTGCCATCGGCGTCCATGGTGAAATCGCCCGGGCCGGAATAGCCGTTCGCGTCCCGCGTCGCGACCAGCAGTAGCAGCACGTCCATCTGCCGGTCGTGCCAGCGCTCGGCGAGCAGGCGCAGGCCATGCCCCGGTGCGCCGAGCCAGACCAGGTCACTGTTCAGTACATAGAACGCATTGATGCCCAGCCAGCGCAGCGCCTGGCGCACGCCGCCGCCCGTATCCAGCAATACGTCCTCCCGTGAGACGGTGACGCGCGGCGCGGACCAACGCTGCACATGGTCTTGAACCAATTCGCCCAGGTGATGGACATTCACCACCACCTCGCGCACGCCGATGGCGGTAAGTTGTTCCCGGGCGACGTCGATCAACGCCTGCCCGCCGACGCGCAACAACGGCTTGGGCGTCGACGCGGTCAGGGTCGCGAGCCGGCTGCCGCGCCCCGCCGCCAGCAGCATGGCGCGATCCGGGATGCGCCCCCTCGTGATCGCATACGTATTGGCACACGTCATGGCACGGCCGCCGGCAAGGACGGCACGATTGCGGGTCTCGGCGGGCCAATAATGGTCGAGCCACTGGCCGAGCGGCGCCAGCGTCGGCTCCGCCGCGATGCATTGCGCCGTCAGGCGCCACAGACGCGCGATATGGCCCA
Source organism: uncultured Alphaproteobacteria bacterium (assembly GCA_963807085.1). Classification (GTDB taxonomy): domain Bacteria; phylum Pseudomonadota; class Alphaproteobacteria; order Bin95; family Bin95; genus JACKII01. The sequence goes on along the minus strand of CAWEBB010000046.1, from coordinate 8,958 downwards.
GATAACGATGCTTGCCGTCGCGGCGGGACTGGCGGGTAAAAATGCCGAACACCTTCAGGTGCCGTTGCGCGCCAAGTATATAGTAGGCGCTGTCGTCGGCCATGCCGGGTAGCGCGGCCGCATAACGTGCACGCATCGCCGCCGCCAGCTCCGGGTCCAGGTCGCGGCGCGCGTCCTGTAACAGCGAGACCAGATCATAGGCCGGGTGGCCTGTCACCGCGTCCTGAAAGTCGAGCAGGCCACAGGCAGCGAGCCCGCTGCGGCCATCCAGCATCATCAAATTGTCCACATGAAAGTCGCGCAGCACCAGCACGCGCGGGCCGTCGGCGATCGGCCGGAGCATGTCGCGCAGGAGAGCGCCATACTCGCGCCCGGCCTCGGCCGATGGTGGGCTGCCGTGAATGGCGGGCCAGTACCAGTCTAGGAACAAGCCTGCCTCCGCCATCAGCTTTTCCAGGTCGTAGGCGGGCACGGTCACGGCGAGTGCGTTCGGGTGCGCCTGCAGCGCAGCCAGCGTGTCGATGGCGCGCTCGTACAGCGCGGCCGGACCGGCGCCCGCATCCAGGCAACGCGTATAGGTCGCGTCGCCGAAATCTTCGATCAGGGCGAAGCCGCGGGCGAGATCGACGGCCATCACTTCCGGGGCGGAGAGGCCAAGCGTGCGCAGATGCCCCGCGATGGTGACAAACGGCTCGATTGGCTCCAGGCCCGGCGGCGCGTTCATCAGCAGCGCCGGCTGCGGGCCGCCGTGCAGGCGGACATAACTGCGGAACGAGCAGTCGACCGGCAGCGGGTCGCGTCGGGCATTGCCATAGCCGTTCGCGGCCAGAAACGCCGCCATCTGCCTGTCCCTGTCCATCAGCCTGTCCAATCCTTCAGCCGTACCCGCCACGCCCCGTCGCCGCTCAGCCGGGCCTTCCGGCCCGTTCCGCATTCGGTCAGTTCGAGCCAAAGCGCCGATTCGGGCAAGGCCTCTGCGGCCCGTTCCGGCCATTCGACCAGCGACAGGCCTTCGGCGAGCGCATCGTCCCATCCCAACTCGATCATTTCGTTCGGATGTGACAGGCGGTACAGGTCGAAGTGCGCGACGGTCAAACCCGTGTGCTCGCTTCGGTAGGATTGTACCATGGTGAAGGTCGGGCTCGGCACCGGCTCATCGCGGCCCAGCAGCGCCTGGATCAGGCCTCGCGCGAGCGTCGTCTTGCCAGCGCCGAGGTCGCCCGCCAAGGCCAGAACGTCGCCTGCGCGCAGAAACTCCGCAAGCCGAGCGCCCAGCCGCCGGGTCGCCGCATCGTCGGCCAGAAAGATTTCGGTCAGGGTCATCATGGTGCCCGGAAGTGTACCGATTCTGAGCCCGAACCCAATGGGCTTGATGCGGTCTTCCTGCACCCCAAATCATAAAACTAAAGGCAGCGATTCGCCCGGGCAATTGTAGCGCAAAAGTTCTTGTGTTGCTGTTGTGCAACACCATATCGGAGTGGAGCAGATTGCTTCAAGCGAAGGGTCTGTAAACTGGCTTCCGCCTACCAACAGGGGAAATCTTTATCATGAATCTCGAAAAATATACCGACCGCGCCAAGGGCATGTTGCAAGAGGCGCAGACGCTGGCGCTCCGCCGTGGCCATCAGCGTTTCACGCCGGAGCATGTGCTCTATGCGCTTCTGGAAGACGATCAGGGGCTGGCGGTGCGGCTCATCCAGGCTGCCGGCGGCAATGGCCAGCAGATTATGCAGGCTGCGGAACAGGCTCTGGCAAAACTGCCGGTGGTCGAAGGCCAGGGCGCAGGCCAGGTTTATCTCGCGCCGGAGTTGGCCCGCCTGTTCGACAACGCCGATCAGATCGCCAAGAAAGCGGGTGACGATTTCGTCACGGTGGAGCGGCTGTTGCAGGCGCTCTCGCTCGCCGAGGGCACGGATGCGGCCAAGATCCTTAAGGATGGTGGCGCGACGGCGCAGGCGCTGAACACCGCCATCAATGATCTGCGCAAGGGCCGCACCGCCGATTCCGCCGGCGCTGAGGATTCGTTCGATGCGTTGAACAAATATGCCCGCGACCTGACCGAAGCGGCGCGCGAGGGCAAGATCGATCCCGTGATCGGTCGTGACGAAGAGATCCGCAGGACGATACAGGTTCTGTCTCGCCGCACCAAGAACAACCCCGTGCTGATCGGCGAGCCCGGCGTCGGCAAGACCGCCATCGCCGAAGGGCTAGCCATGCGCATCGTCAACGGCGACGTGCCGGAGGGCCTGAAGAACAAGCGCCTGATGGCGCTCGACCTGGGCGCGATGGTGGCGGGCGCCAAATACCGGGGCGAGTTCGAGGAGCGGCTGAAGGCCGTGCTCAGCGAGATCGAAGCTGCGGCCGGGGAAATCATCCTGTTCATCGATGAGATGCACACGCTGGTCGGCGCGGGCAAGGCGGATGGCGCGATGGACGCCTCCAACATGCTGAAGCCGGCCTTGGCGCGCGGCGAACTGCATTGTATTGGCGCCACTACGCTCGACGAATACCGCAAGCATGTGGAGAAGGACGCGGCGCTCGCCCGGCGCTTCCAGCCGGTATTCATTAGCGAGCCCACGGTGGAGGATACCATCTCCATTCTGCGCGGGCTGAAGGAAAAGTACGAGTTGCACCATGGGGTGCGCATTTCGGACAACGCCATCGTGGCCGCCGCGACGCTTTCCAACCGGTACATCGCCGACCGCTTCCTGCCGGACAAGGCAATTGATCTGGTGGACGAGGCGGGGAGCCGCCTGCGCATGCAGATCGACTCGAAACCGGAGGAGATCGATGAACTCGACCGCCGCATTATCCAGTTAAAGATCGAGCAATCGGCGTTGGAGAAGGAGACCGACGCGGCTTCCAAGGACCGGCTGACCAAGCTGGAGGAAGAGCTTTCCGACCTGGAGCGAAAGTCCGCCGACTTGACCAGCGTGTGGCAGGCAGAGAAGGACACGCTGACCAGTGCCAACAAGGTGAAGGAACAGCTTGACCACGCCCGCCAGGAACTGGAGATGGCGCAGCGCCGTGGCGACTTCGCCAAGGCGGGCGAAATCCAGTACGGCGTGATTCCGGGGCTGGAAAAGCAACTCGCCGAGGCCGACGAACTGGCGGAAAACCGCATGGTCGAGGAAGCCGTGACCGACAGTCATGTGGCCCAGGTTGTGGCGCGCTGGACCGGCGTGCCGGTGGACAAGCTGCTGGAAGGTGAACGCGACAAGCTGATGCGAATGGAAGAATTCCTGCACAAGCGGGTCGTCGGCCAGGACCAGGCGGTCGAGGCGGTCTCCCAGGCCGTGCGACGTGCGCGGGCAGGCCTGCAAGACCCGAACCGGCCGATCGGCTCCTTCCTGTTCTTAGGGCCCACCGGCGTCGGCAAGACCGAGTTGACCAAGGCGCTGGCGGACTTCCTGTTCGACGATGAAACCGCCATGGTCCGCATGGACATGTCCGAGTACATGGAAAAGCACTCGGTCGCCCGGCTGATCGGCGCGCCGCCCGGCTATGTCGGCTATGACGAGGGCGGGGCGTTGACCGAAGCCGTGCGCCGCCGGCCCTACCAGGTTGTGCTGTTCGACGAGATTGAGAAGGCGCACCCGGACGTGTTCAACGTGCTGCTGCAAGTGTTGGACGACGGCCGCCTGACCGACGGCCAGGGCCGCACCGTGGACTTCCGCAACACGCTGATCGTGCTCACCTCGAACCTTGGCTCGGAGCACCTGGCGAGCGCGCCCGAAGGCACCGACCCCGACATTCTGGAAAGCCGGGTGATGGATGCGGTGCGCGCGCAATTCCGGCCGGAATTCCTGAACCGGCTGGACGAGATGCTGGTGTTCCACCGTCTGCAGCGCGACCAGATGGCCGACATCGTCACGATCCAGCTTGCCCGCCTGGAGAGGTTGTTGGACGACCGGCAGATCAGTCTGGACGTGAACGAGGAGGCGCTGCAGTGGCTCGC
>CAWEBB010000045.1:0-13447 GCA_963807085.1 uncultured Alphaproteobacteria bacterium | reverse complement strand
GATGCGCACGCGCTCGCCGTCTTCAATGGCGAGCGATGCCGCCGTTTTGGGGTAAATCTGGCAATCGAGGTCCGGCCACATCTCCTGCGCCTGCCACGGTTTTTGGGTGCCGGAATGGAAGTGCGGCGCTGGCGGGCGGCCGCTCGCCAGTTCCAGATTAAAGCCCTGAGCGCGCAGCTTGGCACCCGGTGTGGCGTTCGCGCCCGAGACGATCCGGCCGCGCGAGGCCAGCACCGCGCCCTTGTAAAAGGGGTTGGGCACGCCCTCCGATGCGTCGTCGTCCAGCAGTTCCACATAGGGCAGGTCGATCAGCCCTTCGCGCTCTCCATAGAATTCCGGCAGGACGGTCATGCCGAGGGCCGTAAACTTGGCCTCCTGCTCCTCTGTCCAGAATTCCAGCTTGCCGCTCTGTGTCGGAAAGCGGTGGCCTTCCGGTGCGCCGTGGGCGGTGGTGTCCTCCCTGTATAGCGTCTCGATTTCCGGCGCGTCCTCGCTCGCCACCGGAAAGCGCACCCAGCGGTAGGCGCGGGAATGCAGGCGTTTCTGCGTGACGCCGCGCGCCTGCTCGTTCTGGATCATGGCCTCGTCCCAGAACACGGCCGGGTCTTTCCATTCCTCGCGCATCACGTCGTCGAAGCCGAACCGCTTGCCGAGCTCGATCCAGATCCAGCCATCCGCCTTGGCCTCGCCCGGCGGCTCGATCATCTTGTCGATCCAGACGATGCGCCGGTCCTCGCAGGCGCGCCCCACTTCGCCCTTTTCGATGCCGGTCGCGACCGGCAGCACATAGTCGGCATAGGCGCTGGTCTCGTTCAAAAACAGGTCGATATGCACCAGCAGGTCGAGCGCCGAGAGCGCGGCGCGGCTCTTTTCCTGGTCCGGCCAGAGCGCCAGGGGGTTGTTGTTGGCGATCAGCGCCTTCAGCGGATAGGGCCGGCCGGTCAGCATCGCCTCGCTCCACGCGGTCGGGCTGGTACGGATGCGCGGCCGGTTCGGCTGGACGCGGTGCTCAGCGGGCGCGTTGGCCTCCACCGGGCTGGTGGCGCTCATGTTGAAATAGGCTCCGCCCGGCCGGCCCCAATTGCCGGTGATGGCGGCCACATACATCATGGCGCGGTTGGTTTGGACCGAGTTCGTGTGCTGGTTCAGCCCCCCGGCTGCCGAAAATTACGCAGCCGTCGGCGGCCGCGATCTCGTCGGCCAGTCGGCGGATGTCGGCGGCGGGCAGGTCGCAGATCGGCGCGGCCCAATCCGGAGAATACCGGCGCTGGAACAGAAAATCGCGCCACCGCTCCCAGCCTAGCACCCAGTCCCGGCAGAAGGCCGCATCGTGCAGGTCGTTCTCCAGAATGTGATAGGCGAGCGCCAGCGCCAGCGCCAGGTCGCCGCCCGGGCGGATCGGCAGGTGCCAGTCGGCCTTGCTGGCGGTCACGGTCTGGCGAGGGTCAACGCAGATCATGCGGGCGCCGTTCCGCAGGCGCCAGTCGTTGATCATGCCGAAATGGACGGGTCGCGTTTCCGCCTGATTGTCGCCGATATAGACATAAAGTTCGGCCGAGCCCAGGTCGTCCGGCGTATAGGAATTGCCGCTGCCGCCATTCCCCTGCACCAGACCATAGGCGATATTCTTGCCGGACGAGCAATAGGGCTCGGTCGTCTCGAAATTGGGTGTGCCGAACAGTTGGTAGAACAGGCGGATATAGCCCTTGTTCGTCAGCGTGCCGGTGCGGGTGCCGGCGAAAATACCCAGCGCCTCCGGCCCGTATTCAGCGCGGATGCCTTTGATCCTGTCGGCGATCTCGTCCAGCGCCTGCTCCCAGGAGATCGGCTCGAACCTGCCTTCGCCCCGCTTGCCGACGCGCTTCAGCGGGCGGGTCAGGCGTTTCTCGCTGGTGTAGAGTTGGAGCGAAAGCTGCGATTTCGGGCAGACCCGGCCTTGCAGCATCGGGTCTTCATCGTTGCCGGTGACCTTCACCAGCTTGTCGCCCCTGAAGTGAAACTTGGTGGTGCAGGCGTTGAAGCAGATATTGCAGCCGCCGGGCTCCACGCGGTCGGCCATGCGCTCGGCCCGCGGCACTTTATAAGGATAGACCGAGGGCTCCTCCCCGAACGTGCCGCTGTCGGTGATGGCCGGCATGACGCGGCCCTCTGCAGTGAACGCTTGCGCCTCGCCGATCAGCCGGTCCAGATAGATCGTGCCCGGCTCCAGCAGCCAGGGATCGTTGTCGACCAGCTTGCGCCCTTCGGCTTCCGCCTCTGCCAGCAAGCCGTCCCGCTCGCCGAAGCGGATGGCCCTGCCGGGGCAGACGCTGGCACAGGCGGTGGTGGGCTCGCCCTCGGCGCGACGCTCGACGCACAGGTCGCATTTGACGGCGTGGTGCCCGCCCGCGTCATAGCCCATGGCGCCATAGGGGCAGGCCGCCACGCACTCGCCGCAGCCGACGCAGCTGTCCTCGTGCACCTGGACGATGCCGGTCTCCGGATCCTTGCTGATGGCCTTGGGCGTCACCGGGCAGGCGCGCAGGCAGGCGGGCCGCTCGCAATGCTGGCAGGCCATGGTCAGAAAATCGAGCGCCGGTCGTTCGGCACCGTTCCGCGTCTCGCCCGGCAGCCACAGCACGCGGTTGCGCCGCTCGCCCGGCCCCAGGCCGTGTTCGGCCTTGCAGGCGGCCTCGCAAGATTTGCAGCCGGTGCAGCGCTCCAGGTCGATCATCAGGGCCAAGCGGCTCATGGTTCAAAAATCCCAGGGTGTAATGTGCCACCAGTAAATTTCGCGCCCGTCCGCGACATAACCCGCGAAGAACAGGACCAGCAGAACGTGCAGCAGCATGCCGCCGACAAAGGCCCAGGCCAACAGCCGGTGCACCAGCCGCCAGTTGCGTTGCGCCGGCGACAGCATGGCGGTAGCGCCGGTCAGTTTCAATTCCTCGTCGCAAAGCCGCTGGTAGGCGAGCGCCCTTCGCGGCCGCCGCAGCCAATGGCGCGGCTGCAGCGAGAACGTGGCCTCGCTGGCTTGCGGATCGAGGCCGGCCAGCGCCTCCCGCTTTTCGGCGATCAACGCCTTGAGGCGCTCGCGGGTCGCGGGTGCTGGCGCGGTGAAGGCCGCGTGCTTTCGCCCGAAAGTGCCGGCCATGGCCACCGCCCCGGCGCTGCGCGACCAGAGGCCGAGCGCCACCAGCGCCGCCAACAGCAGCAACAGCAGGGTCGGGAACTGGAAGACCTGGAAACTCCAATGGGCCAGCACCAAGGCAAGGCCGAGGCTGGCGAGCCCCACATGCGCGCGAAACCCGCGCTTGCCGGAATGGCCGAAGCGCTTCGCCAGCACGGCAACGAACGAGCCCACCAGTAGCACACCGCCGGCGATTGCCAGCGATTGCAGCAAGGGGCTGCCGGGCCGCGCCCAGTCGGCGGCGGAAACGCCAAAAATAACGGCCGCCATCAGACCGGCCGCAGACAAGAATCCGACGGTGCCGAACATCCGGCGGTTGGATAGATCGTTGGACATCGAACTCACTGGCGGCGCAGGAAAGGCGCGGCCGCGGCGGCGGAACGGAGATGGCGGATAGTAGCCGGTTGCCCCGGCCATCCGCTAGTGGCGATGATGCCCACTGACCCGGGGACCCGGATGGGCCCATTGCTTTTCGGTGCCTTTGGGCTGGCGTCGGCGCGCCCAATGCGCTTTCTTACGTCTTAAGTACTAACTTGGGCAGCGGCCGCACTGGCGTCGCCCGCCAAAACGCCCAACGAAAAGGAGTTCGTCCCATGGATGTCGGCTTGCAAATGGTATTCGCCACCTATGGCTGCCCGCCCGGCGTGACCGACCAGCAATGCTGGGATGAGGAACTGGCGATCGCGGAAATCGCGGCGGAAGGCGGCTTCGACTGCCTCTGGGCCGTGGAACACCACGACGACGACTATTCGTTCTGCCCGGACAATCTCCAGCTCATGAGCTACCTGGCGGCGAAATATCCGCAGGTCGATGTGGGCACCGCCGCCGTCATCCTGCCCTGGAACGACCCGCTGCGCGTGGCGGAGAAGGTCTCGATGCTCGACCATCTCTGCAACGGCCGCCTGCGCTTCGGCATCGGCCGCGGCCTCGCCAGGCGCGAGTTCAACATCTTCCGCACCAGCATGGACGAAAGCCGCACCCGCTTCGACGAGGCGACCAGGATGATCGTAGACGCGCTGGAGACCGGCGTCATCGAGAACGACGGCCCCCACTATCCGCAGCCCCGCGCCGAAATCCGCCCGCGGCCGCGCTTTCCGATCCGCGACCGGCTCTATGCGGTAGCCTCCAGCGATGACTCGGTGGTGTCGGCGGCCAAGATCGGGGCGCGCATGGTCATGTTCTCCGACCGGCCCTGGCCCTCGCGCCTGCCGGCGATCGAGCGTCACCGCGAACTGTTCCCAGAGATGCACGGCCGCAAGGCTCCGCCGCCGCTGATGGCCGATTTCTGCGTCTGCACGCCCACCATGGACGGCGCCGAGGAAAAGGCAAAGGACTGGATGGGCAAGTTCGTCATGTCGAACTTCGACCACTACGAACTGCTGGGCGACCATTTCGCCAGCGTGAAGGGCTACGATGCCTATGCCGCCAAGATCGCGACGGCCAAGGAAATCGGCATGGACGGCATTATCGCCGGTTTCATGGAGGCCAGCGTCTGGGGCACGCCCGACCGCATCTTGAAGGTGCTGGACGAGCGCCGTGAGCTGGTCGGCGACTACGAACTGGCGACCAGCTTCCGCTTCGGCGGCATCCCCTTTGCCGATGCCAAGGCCGGCCTCGAACTTTACATCAAGGAGGTGCTGCCGGTTATCAAACAGTGGAAGATGGACGACGAGCTGTCCGCCACCCGCCCGGCGGCGGCGGCCGAATAGCCGCCCCTCGGGGGCAATTACCGAGTTTTAGATACAGCGCTGCCGATCGCGCCGGTGCCGGTCCGGCTTCTCCTGATCTTTGCGGAGATGCGATGAACGCATTAAATTCGTCTGGGTTCTCCCTTGACGCGCTATGTGAAAAGTTGCGCGATCATGCGGTTGTGGAGGACAAGGGAGAGGACGTGTCAGCGTCGGTAGGTTTGCTTCGGCAAGCACACCTGCTTGACGAGTCGGGGAAAGCGGCTCCCCGTGCCACCGTGCGGAGGCTGATGCGGGTAGCTGCCGCGAACCTATCGGTTGCCCGTTTGCTCGAAGGACATATAAACGCGCTTCGGCTGGTTGAGACACATGGACAGGCCGGGCAACTGTTCGAGGTGCGGGAGCTTGTGCGCCAGGGGGCGTTTTTGGGTGTATGGGGCGCCGATGGAGATCGACCGGTTAGGGTGGCGGACACCAACGGCAAGCTGGACGGGCGCAAGAAGTATGCGTCCGGGCTCGGCACGGTTACCCATGCAATTTTGACCGTCGACGTGTCGTCGCAAACTCGACTCTGTCTGATCGACGTTCAGGACAAAGCGCGGCAGGACGGCCAGAGTTGGTCTATGCTTGGGATGCGCGCGACCCGATCCGGGCATTTCGATGTCACTGGCATCGATGGCGCGAGCGCTATGTGGATCGGCCCGCCCGGCGTCTACATGAGCGAACCCGGCTTTATCGGCGGCGTCTGGCGTATCGCGGCACTTCAGCTTGGGGCGACTCTAGGGCTGCTGGAGGCGGCGGCGCGGAAACTGGCCGATCTCGGACGTCTTGACGCCGAGGCGCAAATGGCCCGTCTCACATCCGTCGTAATGCGCGCCATGGGTGCGGAAGGGTTGACGGTGAAAGCCGCCGAATTTGCTGAAAGCGATAAGGCTCTGGACGCTCCCGAACACGCCGTCGCGCTGTCGGCTGCGGCCAGATTGCTGACGGAAGAGATAGGATTGCAGGCGATCACCGCGGCCGAACAGAGCCTCGGTATGCTGCATTTTGAAACCGACAGCGAAAGCGGGCGCATCGCACGCGATCTCGCCGTCTATATGCGTCAGGCGGCCCGCGACGCGCTGCTGCTGCGGGTCGGCAGGTATGTCTTTGGCCAGCCGACTTTGGCGGGTCTGATGTCATGAGTGTTCCGGCCTGCCAGACAGAGGGCCAGGATCTCTTGGCCGGCGAACTCGCCGGTGACGCTCCCATCGTGGTGCTGACACCGCATCCCGATGACGAAAGCCTGGGTTGTGGAGCACTTCTTGCCGCGGCGTTCGCCCAAAACGGCGCGCAGGTCATCTGCCTGACCGACGGCTCCGGGTCGCATCTCCGCTCAGCCGCCTGGCCTCCCTATCGCCTGGCGCAAAAACGGCAGGAGGAATTGATGGAGGCTGTGCGCCGCCTCGGCGGCGGTGACCGCGACGTTACATGGCTGGGATATCCCGATGGACAACTTGGTGCACAAGACCCGCAGCCCATTGCCGAACTAATCGCGCGCATCTGCCGAGAACTGGGTGCCCAGCGTCTGTTTTCGAGCTCTCCGCTAGATGAGCATGCCGACCACAAGGCAGCGGCGCAGATCGCCCGTCTGGTCTGTCACCTGTGCCCGAGCCTGCAGCTTTTCTATTATCCAATCTGGTCGCGTTATGACGATCCGAGCTTTCAGAGGGCCAATCATGGCTGTCGCATCCTGAGCGTCACAACCGAAGCCCATCGCGCCACCAAGGCCAGGGCTATCGACGCTCATGCAAGTCAATTGGGCCGCACCGTCGAGGATGATCCCGACGGCTTCAGCCTCGATCCCGAAATGGTCCGGCTATTCACGATGCAGGATGAGGTCTATTTCGAGGTGCCGCTTTGCGCGTGACTTTGGGCGAGCTGGAAGACAAATACCGCGAAAGTGCCGACCCATGGAATTTCTGCACCAGCAGATACGAACAGGAGAAATTTGTGGCAACGCGAAATGCCCTGTCCCGACAGCGCTATCATTCTGCGCTGGAGCTGGGCTGTGGCAACGGCGCGCTGGCCAAACATCTGGCGCCGCTTTGCGACCTTTATTGTGGCGTTGATGGCGTCTCGCGTGCTGTCGCCGCCGCACGACGGGCTGTCCCGGACGCCACGATCGTGCAAGCTTACTTTCCCTGCGATCTCCCCTCTGGCGCTCATGACCTGATCGTGCTGTCCGAGATCCTGTATTTCCTCGGCCGTGAAGACATCCGCGCTCTGGCGGAGCAGATCACCCGGCGCTGGCCGGAGGCCGAGATCCTCTGCGTCAGCTATCTGGGGCCGACGGGCAATCCCTTGCAGGGAGAGGAGGCGCTGGAGGTGTTTCGTCAGACGCTCGGCCCGGGATTCAATCTGATCAATCTGATAATGGCGTCTGGCTATCGCATCGATAGGCACGTTTTTCGGCATCAAGACCGATGATGTCTGCATTCACGGCTGCCGTTGTCATTCCGGCCCGCAACGAGGCCCGCCGGTTGCCAACCTGTCTGTCGGCACTTTTGCCCCAGATTGATGAGGACGTACTTATCGTGGTCGTGGCCAATAATTGCACGGACAGCACAGCCGCGGCGGCCCGCGCATCGATTCCCAGCCGCAGCCTTGAGCTGATCGACTGCACGTTAAATGCAGCACAAGGCGTTGGTGAAGCACGTCGGAGGGGGTGTGCGCGTGCAATCTCGCTTTATCCCGACATTAAATCCTTGTTGACCACCGATGCCGACTGTATCGCGGCCCCCGACTGGATTGCACGGAGCCGAGCTCATCTCACCGAAGTAGATGCGGTCTGCGGCCGTGTCGAACCCATACCGGGGGAAAGCGGCGTAGTTCAGCGCTTGTCATTAGAGGCAGGAGCAAACGAAGCGATCTATAGAGACATGGTAATCCAGTTCTATGATCTCATGGCGCCAGAGCCGCACAATCCCTATCCTCATCATGGTGGGGCGCCGGGGGCGTCTTTGGCTTGCCGCACATCCGCACTGCGTCGCATCGGAGGCTTTGCCGACCTTCGTACCGGCGAAGACCGCGACCTGATCCGCCGGATGCGCGCCTCTGGCTTGCGCGTGCGCCATGCGGGCGACGTGCGCGTGCAGGCGTCGTGCAGGCTGATCGGCCGTGCACCGGGCGGAATGGCCGATACGATCCGTCACCGGCTGACAGAAGCGGATTATCTGGTGGATGAGGCGCTCCCTTCTGTGGCCCGACTGCTTGACATGGCGCGGCATGGGGCACTTGAGGCCTGGCCGCCGCGACTGCCGGATCCTGACCGGCTGCATCCGCACGACCTGCCTCACGAGGTGGCCTTACTGAATGGCGTTTTAGCCCGGCTGCGCATCGCCAAGCGGCACGCTGCCCGGCCGATCGGACCGCGCCGCTCTCTACTCCCAGGTTTACGGTACGCCGCCGGTCGCGGATACCAGGGCCAGGCTTATCGGCGGTGAACCAGACGGAAGTGCCGCGCCAGCGGCTGCCAGACCCTGACCGGCTGCATCCGCATGACCTGCCTCACGAGATGGCCTTACTGAATGGCGTGTTAGCCCGGCTGCGCTACACCATTCAGGCGCTGGCGCTGTGCGAACGGTTTTCTAGACATACGAACTGAGGCCAAGTAACATGCGACACTAAGGCTTGACCATGGGAAAATTTCTTGCCGGAGTGTGTCATGAGATCGGTGTTTTTTTAGTATGTGTTACAAAGGTATATGCGGGGTTCGCGACACCGGCGGCCTCATTCGATTTTAACAAGTTAATCCAAGACGATTGTTAAGACCCCAAATCTTCCCAACAGCAACCTCAGCAGCAGCAGAAAGCCGACCCGCCGCAAAACGGACCGCCTTCCCAGGCGACGGCGCCGCCGGCTGTAGCGGCAGAGACACAAGCGCGTCGCGCGGCAATGGACCTTCAACAAAGCCTGAACGTGCTGGGGTTCGACGCAGGTCCCGTTGACGGCTTGCCGGGACAGCAAACCCGTGCCGCGGTCCGCGCCTTTCAGTCCAGTCGGGGCTTTCCGGTCACCGGCGAGCTAACCCGCCTGCAGCAGCTTTCTATGTTGACGGAGGCCACACGAGTAGAAGCGGGCGGTGTAACGTCATCGGAGGTTCGACGGGCCGAGGCGCTGGAACTGCAAAGCTTTCTCGAGGCGCTGAATTACCAGGTCGGTACGCCGGACGGAGCCTGGGGTCCCCAGTCACAGCAGGCGCTCGACGCGTTCCGTCTTGATCTCGGCGTGGGCGCACCGCCACCGGGCACACCGCCAGGCCAATCGGACCGCGCCGCTCTCTATGCGCAGGTTCACGGTACACCGCCGGTCGCGGATACCGGGGCCAAGCTTGCCGACGGTGAACCAGACGGGAGTGCAGCGCCAGCGGCCGCGGTCAGCCAGGGCGACACGGGCGTATTGGCCCTGAATGCCGCAGCGCAATCTCCCGCTCCGATCGAAGGCGGTGATTACGTGGATGTCCGGGACGGGAGCAAGTTTGTCGGACCCGACCAGGGACTGGAGGAGAGATTAGAAAACCTCGGACTCAAGTGGCAGCCGTCGCAGCTTAACAGCCCGGGCGTCGTCCAAAACCTGTATTTCGAGGACCGAATGGCAGAAACCGGCCTGGATTTGGTTTCGGTGCGCCGCCAGTTTCAGGCCTTGAACGTCCTCGAACAGGAAGACGTGATTAACACTGCACGAAATGATTTCATCCTGAAGGCGCAGCAGACACAAGACATCACGCCGGAAGCGCCGGTCAAGCTGGCGTTCCATATGCCGCGAGTGGTACCGAGGCAGTTGAGTTTCGTGGACGGCAAGGGGCTGGGATTCAGAACGGCCGCGCAGCTTCAGGGCCGCTTCTTTCGTGCCGCACTTGCGTTCGGGTCTACGTATGAATACGCGCCGATGACCCGGGAAGCGGCAAAGATGTTACTCGACCGCGCTCAGCAGGCCTGGGACCAAAACAAAGAGGGTCTGGTGCAAGTATTCTGGGTTACGGTCACGGGCTTCGGTCCGAGCGCAGATGCAGCGCCGGGTATGTATACGTCTTACACGCCTATCAGTTATGCTGTTGACCGGGTTACGCTACACTTCGACGACGGCACTGGCCAGACGCCGGTCAAGCTTGAGGACGCGGTCTACGCTTGGCCCGCGCCGAGCGCCGGCGAACCGGCATCGGCCGGCGACCGGCCGACATCGCTTGAACTGGCGAGAAGTTTCGGCGCGAAGGTCGAGGATGGGCATGTCGTGTTGTACGGGGCATACGATGCCGCGATGTGGGGCAGGTTCAACCTGCTGGCCGGGATCGCACGCGACCCGGATTATTTCAAAGAGGGTACACGTTTCGCACCGTTGATGGCGCTCTTGGAGCCCAGCGACAGCAGGGCGCTCTTGGGTCCCGCGCTCATCACGGGCGCGTTCGCACCGTCGTTAAAATGGATGTCGGGGGATGACAAAAAATCTCAGCGCGACAGCCTGCTTCAGATTGCATTCAACGACGAATTCAAGCGAAGCCGGGCCAAGGAACTGTTCTTCAAGGAGTACTGGCAAAAAATCATCGCGAAAACCCCGCGTGGCTCTCTGCCTGTCCGCTACACCATCGAAGGACATACACAAAACTACGATTTCCAAGGTGGTTTCTTCCCGGTCAGATTTTCGATGCAAAACTCCGTCGTCTCCGGGACAACCGGACCGGGAACGAGGGTCGCCGTGACCCCAGACCCGGGCCGGATCTTGCCTGGTCAGAATGCGGGTTTTTTCTCCGCCGATCGCTTCGGAAACCTTCCGGACAAGCTCCACATGTCGCGAACAGAAGCGGAGGCGCTGCGGGAATACCAGACACGCGCGGGTCGGCCGAACTCAGTCTACCTGGCATGGTGGGCGGATCTGGAATGGAACACCGACGGGACGGAAGCAGAGCGAGCGTTCCTGGCGAATGCCGGATCGGGCGTAACTTTGCCGGGTTACGTGCCATCGGTGACGCCGGTGCGTGCGAAACTGAAGCGCATCGCCGTGTTCGCGGACGAGGCGCTGACCGACTTGATCCTGGAGATCAACCCCGCCGACGTTCTTCTGCCGATCCCCGATGCGCCGCCCGAGCCCGAGAAACCGCAGGTCGAGGCACCGGACGCCGAGATCACCGACCTTCTTGCCCGAGAGATCATCACGCCCCTCGGCTTGGTTGAGACGGTCGCAGAGGCGACGGACGATCCGGACGGCGTTTTTTGGGCCTATGTCGAAAAGCTGCCGGAGGTTCGGCAAGCCAATGAATTCGAGCAACCCGGCATCATCGAACGGCTGCGCAGCCAGGCGCAGGCCGAACAACCTGATGGCGCATTTTGGTTGGACGGCAACGCGCAGTTCGACACCTACGATCTCGACAGCGGGAAATTCTCACTGCGCTACGATATTTCGGTCAATGTCCGCGACGGAGACCGCCTGCCGTTCACGTCTCGGCTCATGAATGTCGGGCAGGAAGTGGCGGTTCCCGTTGCCGAAGATATCGCCCGACGAATTGTCGAGGAAGAGAAAGAGTTCGGAAACCGGTCCGTTGCGTTTCGGATGCGCGCGCGACTTGCGGGCGCGACGATTCCGTACGGCCAACCGGCGCGGGCCGACGCGATATTGACTCCCGAGGAGATCGTCTTCTACCGCAGCTATCGCGAAGACGATGTCCGTGCCCCCTTCATCGTCGGTCGCTTGGATTTTGCGGCCGAGAACGCCGCCTCCTCGGCGCTGCTGGCAGAAACGTTCGAAGCGTCAGATTTCAACGGGTTGGCGGACACGGTGCCGGTACTTGACGCCCATGTCCTTGACCTGATGGAGGTGCGCCAGCGTGACCTGCCCGATGACGAAGACGCGCTTCTGGAGAAGATGCTCGCGCTCCAAATTCACGAAGATGCCGGTTCTACCACGCCAGGTTCGCGGTTCTTCACCGAGGGCGTCCAACCTTTCGCCGATAGCAAAGCCGGGCCCGGAGTGCAGCGGGTGAATGCGCTCTATTACCTACCTCGGCTCAGGTCCTACCTCGCGGCCAAGGCCGAGGCGCTCGGCAAGGTTTTCGCCGTAGAGTTCCGTCCCGATCAGAAGTACCAAACGTGCGATCGGTTTCAAGACATTGCCAATTACGGTATTGAGGGAGCGGCGGCCGAACCTTTGGCGGTGAGCGCGGAGGAACTGCAGCGCGTCCAGCAGTTGCAAAACCGAGCCAACGGGGTCGAACGGGTGGATCGGCGCGTCTTGACGATGGTCGAGCGGACCAAAATCTCCAATTTGGGAAGGCGGTGCGAGCAGATCTGGGGCATGCTCAGCATTAAGGACGCTCTGGTGGAAAGCCGCCTCGCTCATGATAAGGGTCTGCGCCTCGAGTTCGAGGTCGAGGAAATCACCTTCTATCCGTTTGAGAACACCCGGGCGCGCGGCGGATCCCGACAATCCGAGACATTCCTCATCGAAGCGAAGGCGGTCGCCACGCGTGTGATCGGCGCCGACGGGACTATGGGTGCGCCTTTGGTGGAAACGCTCTATGTCGATGAAGCTAAGCTGCGGGCGGAGGCACGGCGGCGGGAGGCTGAAGCTAAGCAGCAGGCGGAGGCCCAGCGGCGGAAAGCCGAAGCGGATCTTGCCGCCCAGCAGACAGCAAAGCGACAAGGTGAGGCCACCCGGCAGGCGGAGCCGGACACCCACGCTTCTGCTCCGTCTATGGCATCGTCCGCCGCTCGGGCGACCGGTGGTCGTGCCGGTCGCGCCGCTGCCACACCCGCAGCCAAGTGGCCAGACCTGGACGGGTTCGAGATGGCCTTGTCGGACCAAGACATATTGGGTCTACGGATCGGTCAGGATATGGCCGAGGCCGATAGACTGCTGCGGGAACGAGGCGGGATCATCGCCGCCTTCGAAACCTCGGCTCCTCCTGGCGAGATCAACGCGCTAGGCTATCGCAGGCTTTACCTCCTGCGTGACGGCACCGAGGCGATCACATTGGGAAGTTATGGTCCTGACGGCCAGGTTATCGCTCTCATGCGGCGAATGGTGCTGGCTCAAGGCCGACTGCCCTATGACCAAATCGCCGAAGGGCTTACCAGGAAATATGGCCCGTCGGATGTCGACGACCCGATCATGGGGATGAGGGGCTGGGGTACCGAGGCGCTTTCGGATACCTGCTTGCATACTTATGGAATTGGCCACGGCAATGATATTAGCCGAATGAAACAACTCATCGCGGGCGAAGGGCTGGAGATGCGAGACCTCATTTCCCGCCGGGGCGGTATGAGCTGGGCGATGGGGCTGCCGCTTCTCTCACCGGAGTTGATTCCGAATGCCAAAAGCTGCGGACGCGTGTTGATTTACATGCCTGAATATCCCGAGCAGTGGGGAAAATCGGGCTTCACCTTGATTTTGGCCGACTTCGAGCAACTCGTAGCCGCGCAGGAACTTGCCGTCGGCGGTGAAGCGAAAGCGGAGATCAAGATCGATTTCTAGAGCATCCCGCTCAAATTGGATTGCTATTGCGATCAATTTGTCAGGATGAGATGCTCTAACTCTTAAATGTAGAGCAGATCCCGAT
>CAWEBB010000044.1:0-13702 GCA_963807085.1 uncultured Alphaproteobacteria bacterium | reverse complement strand
TTACGCATCAACGAACATCCGAACCCGAGACTCGACGAACTTCTACCCTGGAACTGGCTCTCCGGCGTCCGCGAACGCGCCGCCTGACCGCGGTCCTGACCGGCCGGTTACCGATGGGTTGTCGAGAGAACTTTCGCCTGGCTCGGGCGCTGCCGCAGACTGGCCAAGGATTGGGAGAAAACCATCGCAAGCGCCGAAACCTGGCTCCTCATCGCCCATATCCGCCGCGTCACCCGCCTGTAGGCAAGACAATGATTTTGTTCACCGAGTTTCAGAATCAGACTCTGAAGGCATCCGATGAACACGGCAGCTCGGAGAAATCGAAGCATTTGGCGCACCAGTCAAGTCTCAGCCCGGCCCGCCTCAACGCTTCCGAGCAAGGCCAACAGGCCTTGCAGCAATTCGTTTGGGTTGGGCGGGCAGCCGGAAATGTGGAGATCCACGGGCACGACGGCGTGGACCCCGCCGACGATTGCGTAGCTTCCCGCAAAACAACCGCCATCCCGAGCGCAATCGCCGATGGCCACAACCCATTTTGGTTTGGGCATCGCGTCAAAGGTGCGCTTAAGCGCCTCGGCCATGTTTCAGGTGACGGGTCCGGTGACCATCAGGACATCGGCGTGGCGCGGTGAGGCGACAAACCGAAAGCCAAACCGCTCCAGATCATAGAAAGGGTTGCTCAGTGCATTGATCTCCAGTTCACAACCATTGCACGACCCCGCATCCACCATCCGGATCGACAGGCTGCGGCCGAGACGGCGAAAAAGCTTGTTCTGGATCTTCTGTCCAAGCTCCTCGGTCGCGGCGTCGGCCAGATTAGGCTTCGGCTCGGTCAGGGGGCGTCGAATCAGGCCTTCTATCAAGAATTTGCGCATGGCTGGTCCTTCATAGGTCGTGGCCAGAATAAGAGCAGTTGAAGGATTTGTTGCACAGCGGGAAGTCCGCGATGATGTTCCCTTCGATCACTGCTTCCAGCAGCGGCCATTGAAACCAGGACGGGTCCCGCATGTGGCAACGCTCCACGCAACCCTTGGCATCAAGTGATACCCAGATCAGCATGTCTCCTCGGAAACCCTCAACCAGTCCCATCCCTTGGCGTGGCTGACCAGCCGGAACCGCAGGCGTGTAGATTGGACCGCTGGGCAACTGGTTCAGGATCTGCGCCACCATCGACAGACTTTGTTCGACTTCGTGTATCCTGACCCAGATGCGGGCGTTCACGTCGCCTTCCTTGCGTTTTGGGACATCGAAGGTCAGCCTGTTATAAGGCGCATAAGGTAGATCGCGACGGGTATCAAAATCCCGACCCGAGGCGCGACCGACGTATCCTCCTGCACCGAAATTGAGGGCAAGCGCGGGCTTCAACACTCCAGTCGATACAGTCCGATCCAGAAGCGACGCTGTGCTGTCATAAAGGGCGACAAGCGACGGGAAGACGTAGCGTATATCCTCGACAAGGCCGAACAGAGTGCTGCCCTTCGTCTTCAAGATCTCGGTTTATTCCGCCTGGCACGACGATATCGCGCATCATACGGTGGCCGAAACATTGTGGAAACGCGAAGCACTCGTTCGCGCAGACCGAACATTGGGCCAACATCATGCCAAAGGCTGCGTCGTTGCAGATCGCACCGATGTCGCCCAGATGGTTGGCCAGCCGTTCCATCTCGGCCATGAGCGCGCGCAGCCAAATGGCTCGTTCCGGACTTCGTGCCAACCGCCGCCTCGACCGCTTGGGCATAAGCCCAGCCATAGGCTACCGTGCTATCACCCGACGTGCGTGCGGCCAGCTTTGCGCCCTGTTCGGTCGTTGCACCGGCCATCAGGCTGTCGGTACCCTTGTGCGTATAGCCCAGTCGCTCCTCAAGCCGGACCACGGTCTCGCCCTGAACGGTAAAGCGGAAATGTCCCGGCTCGATGATACCGGCGTGGACCGGCCCGACGGCAACCTGATGCAGGCTTTCGCCCTCAACCGGAAGAATTCGTAGACGACCGCTCCGGCGGTCTGTGCCCTGCCGAGAGGGTGGGTCGTCGGCCAACGGCCGTGGTCCAGCCATGGCCGGGTGTCATCGCCCTCTCGGGTTGTATTCCGAAGAGATCGTATATGGCACGTTCCAGACGCCCTGCCGGGGCGTGGAGCTTTCTGACCGACAGGAAAACCTTGCGCCGGATATCAATCCGCAGGACGCCGATGTGTTTGGTCGCTTCATTTAGCAATGCCAGGTACACGGCCTGGTCAGCCCAGAGGCTGAGCAGTGTCAATCTGGCCCCGCGACAGATCGCCTGCCGCCTGCGTCCACAACTTGCGTCTCACTCTTGGCGACGGGCATTGCCCCGGCTCGAAACTCGCGCGGTGCGACGGTTAGTTCTTGTAAGAATTTCCGGCATTTGTCCCCCTATCCCAAAACCCGCGCGACCGCCTGAAACCAGGCGACCATTGACCCGGGCAGATAGACCCCGGCCATCAGAACCAGTCCCATGTGCGCAAAAAGCGGCACGAACGACGCTTCGGCGGCTTCATCGCTCCGGTGGGTTCGCCGAAGATGAACCCCGTAAGCCGTAACAAAAGCGCGCCGAAGGCCAGGAACAGGCCAAGGACCAGAAGTAGCGCTAGGACCGGTTGGCGACCAAATGTCGAGCTTACCACCAGAAACTCGCTCATGAACATACCGAACGGCGGCATTCCGGCAATCGCCAGCACACCAGCCGCCAGTCCCAGCCAAGAACCGGGTGGCTCTGGGTCAGCCCCCTGATTTCGGAGATCTTCTGGGTGCCCTTGACTTGCGCGATATGTCCGACCGAAAAGAAGATCGCCGATTTAGTCAGGCTATGCATGACCATGTGCAGCAGCCCGGCGAAATTCGCCAGCGGGCCACCCATGCCGAAGGCAAAGACGATGATGCCCATATGCTCGATCGAGGAATAGGCGAACAGCCGTTTGATGTCGCGGCGGCGATAGAGCATCAGCGGCGAAAAAATCAGCGAAACCAGCCCCATGGTGATCATCAGCGGGCCGGGGTCCAATGCGCCAGGATTGGCAGACATCATCATCTTGAACCGCAACACCGCATATAGCGCCACGTTCAACAGAAGGCCCGACAGCACGGCCGAAATCGGCGTTGGGCCTTCGGCGTGGGCATCGGGCAGCCAGGCGTGTAGCGGCGCAAGGCCCACCTTGGTGCCATAGCCCAGCAGCAGGAAGATGAAGGCGACATTCAGCAGCGCTGGATCAAAACTTGTCGCCTTTGCCAGCAGGTTGGTCCAAATCATCGCCGCCTGCCCTTCGCCCAGAACCGGCTGGGCCGACAGATAAACCAGGATCGTTCCGAATAGCGCCATCGCGATGCCGACGCTACCCAGAATGAAGTATTTCCACGCGGCTTCCAGCGCCTCATGCGTTCGGTAGATCCCGACCATCAGGACCGTGGACAATGTCGCAAGTTCGACCGCCACCCACATCAGCCCGATATTGTTGGACAGCAGCGCGAGGTTCATACCGAACATCATCACCTGATACATGGCGTGGTAGAACCGCAGGTACGCCGGAGTCAGACGGCTGGTTTCGAGCTCATGGCCGATATAGCTCGCCGAAAAAGTCGCCGCCATGAAGCCGACAAAGGTGTTGAGTATGATAAACACGATATTCAACTCGTCGACCAGCAGATACGCCCCCGGCGCGGGCCGGCTCGCCGACCAGTAGCGACAGTGCCGCGGCCAAAGTCGCAAAACAGGAAAACATGTTGAGCCGCGACGACAGCTTGTAACTCGGAATTACCGCAAGTATGGCGGCCGAAACTGCAGGAATAATGACGATCGCCTCGACCGGACTGGCAAACAGGCCCGTCATTTCTGGTCTCCCCGATATTCGTCAAGGACACCAACGTCCACCGAGTCGAACCGCTCGCGGATGCGGAACAGGAAGACGCCGATCACGATAAATGCGATCAGGACCGAAAAGGCGACGCTGATTTCCACCACCAACGGCATACCCCGTGCTCCCGCCGCAGCCAGGATCATACCGTTTTCCAGGGACATGAAACCGACCACCTGGCTGACGGCATTGCGCCGCGTCACCATCATCAAGAGGCCAAGAAGGACGACCGAAAGGGCAAAGGCCATATCTTCACGGGCAAATGCATCGGCATTTTCGGTGACCCGCAACATCAGAACAATCGACAGGGCCGACAATCCAATACCGGCAAGCATCGTCACGCCAATGCCGACAACGTTCTCGACCTCGCGGTGGACGTCGAGTTGCTGGACAATCCTGCGTAACGCGCCGGGAATGATAATAGCCTTGAAAATCAACGCGATGGCCGCAGTAATGTAAAGATGCGGCGCGCTTTGATTGTAGGCCTGCCAGGCGACCGACAGCGAAAGAACGACCGCGTGAAAGGCGAACACACGCAGCAGGGCAAACATTCGGTCCTGATAAATCATCATGAAGCTAACCAGCAACAGACCGCCCGCCAGTAGATGCGCGATATCAAACGCAATATTGTCCATCACAGGCTCCTCGACACAAACAGAAGCAAGGTGCCCAGCAGTGCCAGCATCAGCGCGATGCCGACAAAATCAGGCACCCGGAAAACACGCATCTTGGCAATTGACGTCTCGAAAATCGCCAGCAACACTCCGGCGATGACCAGTTTTGAAAAATAAAGCACGACGCCCAGCAGATAGCCCGCCATGCCGTCATCGCCACCGGCAATTCCCCACGGGAAGAACACGCAGCCGATGAGAGAGACATAGAGCAAGAGTTTCAATGCCGCGGCAAGCTCAATCATTGCCAAATGACGACCGGAATATTCCAAGACCATCGCCTCATGCACCATTGTCAATTCCAAGTGAGTGCTGGGGTTGTCCACAGGGATCCGGGCGTTCTCGGCAAGCGCCACGATAACCAACGCCACAAGCCCCATCCCTAGCGAGACACGCAGCCCCACTTCTGGTGATGCAAGATATTCGACTACAGTCGAAAGCTGGGTCGATCCGGCAACCAGCGCCAATGAAAAGACCGTGAGCATCATCGCCGGTTCGGCCATTGAGGCAATCATCATCTCACGGCTTGATCCGATCCCGCCAAAGCTTGTGCCGACATCCATCCCGGCGAGCGCCAGAAAAAAACGCGCACTTCCAAGCAGTGCCACAATGGCGATAAGATCCGCTGTCCAGTTGAACTGAAGTCCTGTGGCAAAAGTTGGTATCAGCGCCGCCGCAACCCAGGTTGCGGCGAAGACTGCGTAGGGGACCACCCGGAATAACCAAGATGCGTTCTCGGCCAGAACCACCTCTTTGCGCATCAGGCGCAAGATGTCGCGATAGGGCTGGATCAGCGGTGCGCCCTGTCGCCGCGTCAGCCGAGACTTAATCTTGCGCACAATGCCTACAAGGAGCGGCG
Organism: uncultured Alphaproteobacteria bacterium; assembly: GCA_963807085.1. Taxonomy (GTDB): domain Bacteria; phylum Pseudomonadota; class Alphaproteobacteria; order Bin95; family Bin95; genus JACKII01. Next base: position 8,304 of record CAWEBB010000044.1, on the reverse strand, counting down.
CCAATGCAACAACCAGCACCATTTGGACGCCTTGGACGAGAAGGCCGAGGATCAGATCCATATCATCAGCCCCAACAACAGGAATATGAGCAGCAGGAAGACCATGCTGAGGTAGCGCCGGATTGTCAGGAATTGAAGCCGGTTCATCCATGTTGAAACAGCTGTAACTGTCGCTGCGATCGGTGCGTAGATGTGCCCCCAGACAGGATCGTCAACCTGAACCGTCAGCCGCGCCGGGCTACGGTCACCAGGCAAAGGCATGACGACCTTTTCGCGCGCACCCAGCAAATTGACGCCCAAGACGCGCCGAAGCGGCTGTGCAAAGCCGCCGCTGCTGTATTGCGTAGTCGGATCGGCATTCGGGAATCCGCAGTCCCAAGCTGGCGCGCGCCGCAATTGGCGAGAAGCGTAGCGATGAACCGCCCAAGCCGCGAGCGATGCAGAAAGGGCCACGAAGACCATGACCAGAAGTCCGTTGTAGGAACTGCGCGCCTCGGCAATCGGGATGATCGTGAACCAGGCGTCTTGCCCTTGCACCGGAAGCCGACCGGCAAGGGTCGCTTCGACCACCGGAGAAATCGCATCAATGACAATTCCGGGCAGCACACCGGCCAGAACACATAGGACCGCCAACAGGCCCATGGCGGTAAGGGAAAAGCGATCAACCTCGACCGCACTCCGCGCCGCGTTGCTGCGCGCCCGGCCCAGAAATCCTACCCCATAGATCCGCACGAAAGCCGCCGCCGCCAGCGCCGCCGCGAGCGCCAGCAGCCCGCCCGCTGCCGGGATCATCAGCTGTAATCCGGCCTGTGGAATTTGCGGGCTCAGAAGCACAGCCTGAAACAGCAACCATTCCGAAGCAAAACCATTCAGCGGTGGCAGCGCCGAGATTGCCATGGCGCCTACCAGAACCAGAAAGCTGGTGACCGGCATCCGGTGAACCAACCCGCCAAGCCCGTCCAGATCGCGTAGACCAGTTGCGTTCAGTACCGAACCTGCGCCCATGAACAACAGGCTTTTGAAGGCCATGTGATTAAAGATATGGAACAGTGCCGCGGTAAACGCCAGCGCCGCCGCCGCCGTCATCCCATTGGCGCGGAACGCCATCGTCAGGCCGAGGGCGGCGAAGATCACACCTATATTCTCGATCGTGCTATATGCCAGTGCGCGTTTGAGGTCGCGCTCCATTATTGCCAGAAGAATGCCCAACACGGCCGTCACGACGCCCAAAAATCACCGCCGGGCTTGCCCACCAGGCCGACGGGCCGAGCAGATCGAAAACCACGCGGATGAACCCGTAAAGGGCGATCTTAGTCATTACTCCGCTCATGAGCGCCGAGACATGGCTCGGTGCGGCGGGATGTGCCAGCGGCAGCCAGACGTGCAGTGGTACAAGTCCCGCTTTTGACCCCGCGCCCAGCAGCATCAACGCTAGGATTACCACCGCTATCACGGGGGTGCGCGCCGCGCCGCGCATCGCCGCAAATCCATAGGCCCCATCCGGCCCTGCCAGGAGGCCGAACGCGAGAAGCAGCGACATTGTGCCGAAACCCGCCATCACGAGATAGACATAGGCCGCCTTCCGGGTGTCTCCCTCGTGATGATGGGTCAGTACCAAAGCCCAGGAGAGAAGCGACATCACCTCCCACGACAAGAGGAAGGTATAGGCATCGGCGGCCAGAAGGACCATCGCCATCGCCCCCAGAAAAGCCGGGTAGAACGGCAAAGCCCGCATCTGCGCGTGTTCGTGCCGACCGTATCCAATTGCGTAGAGACTGATGGCACCTCCGCCGATCCCAAGGATGACCAGAAAGTAGGCGGTGAGCGTGTCGAAATAGTAATTCGCCCCGATCCAGGGCAAGCCAAGCGGCAGCACTTGGCTGGACCCGATTCCGTACCCCGCAAGCCCGGTCAACCCGATCAATGCGAAGAATCCGCATAGCCCGGTCGCTGTTGAATAGATGAAGATTGTGGCCCAAGACCTTCGACGGACCAGAACCGCCATCGGGCCGAGGGCCAGAAGGCTTGCAGAAATCAGGAGTGTGAAGTTAACCGCCGACATTGCCCGACCCGTTATTCACGTTTATCGCCTTCGCTGACGAAGTCTTGGCACTGCTCTTCAATCGCACGCCCCACCCACCGGCACTACTTGCTGCGCCTTCAGAGATGAGTTCGATTCCGGCGCGATCCAGCGCTTCGACGATCCGGGTCAGGCTCTCGATCGAGTCCGCGCACATTGCCTTGGCTCGCCTCCATCCGCTGGACTGTCGGAACGGACACGCCTGCCATGCCAGCCAGCGTCTTCTGGTCAATTCGCAGCAGCGCGCGCGCAGCCCGCAGTTGTGTGGAGGTGATCATTTTTTGCGTTCCATGCAAGAGTTTATTCTGTCTTGGGAGAGTCATTGCTGATGTCCTAAGTATCAAGATGAGCGCCGATAGTGTCAATTGTCCGACGTCAGCGCCCTTGGGACACCTGAAGTGATTTCGCGACGGAGGGTTTCTGGCTCATCGTAACCGCCAAGGAGTGGAGATGAGACAGAAACCCGGGACGCCAGGGCCTTCGGCCGAGAAGGTCGTCAAGGACATCCGCCGCCGGACGCGCAAGCAGCACTCGTCGGAGGAGAAGATCCGGATCGTGCTCGAGGGGCTGCGCGGCGAGGAGAGGATCGCCGAGCTGCGCCGTCGCGAAGGCATCGCGAGCAGCCTCTACTACAGCTGGTCGAAGGAGTTCCTGGAAGCGGGAAAGCGCCGCCTGGCCGGCGACACGGCGCGCCAGGCGACGAGCCCCGAGGTGAAGGACCTGCGCGCCGAGGCGGCCGCTCTGAAGGAGGCGGTCGCCGACCTGACCCTCGAGAACCGTTCGTCGGGGAATTGATCCACTGGATCAATTCCTGATCCTCCTCCCCCAAAAAAAGCATGATCGGGGCTGGGGAGGACGAGGCATGAGGAATGCCGCCCACGCTGCCTGGCTCGAGGTGAGCGTTCGGCCGACCCGCCCTTGATCGTCGCGTGCCTTCGTTGATCCTGCCGCCGTTGGAGTGGGCGAAAGTGTCCTGTGTGGATGGCTCCCGCATTGCAAGGTGATTCGCGTGTTGGCGGCTGTCGGGCACCGTCCTGTGTTCGGCCTCCGATGGCGGTGGCTGAGCACCGCGGGCCAGCAGAAGGCTTGCCCTGCGCCACAAACCGACGCACCCTCAGCCTTGAGGAACTGGCAAATGGGGAATCCCGGAATAAGGGAGATCATCGCCGCCTTTGAGCGAGAGACCGGCAAGCGGGTCGACCTCGAGGAGCCGTCGCAAATCAACATTGAGGCCAAGGCCCTTGCCGCCGTCGGCGACGGGCAACGGCCCGTTCGGTACGAATACGGACTACCAATCTGAGATGGAGAGGTCCCGATGGAGAGACCCGCCGCCGAGACGCCAGAGCGCCTAGCCTTCTACGACCGAATTGACAAGAAAAACATGACGCCGCTCTGGGCGGTGCTCTCGGACTTGGTGACGCCGGAGCCGCGCTCGGCCTGCCAGCCCGTCGGTTGGCGCTTCGCCGAGATCCGCGCGGCCATGATCGAGGCGGGCGCGCTAATCACCGCCAAGGAGGCCGAGCGCCGCGTCCTCATCCTCGAGAACCCGGGCCTGCGAGGCCAGTCGAAAGTTACGACGTCGCTTTATGCCGGGGTGCAACTGGTCCTGCCGGGCGAGGTCGCGCCGGCGCATCGTCACACGCAGTCGGCGCTGCGCTTCGTGCTGGAGGGTTCGGGCGCCCACACGGCGGTGAACGGCGAGAAGACCGTCATGGAGTACGGCGATTTCGTCGTGACGCCGCAATGGGCATGGCACGACCACGGCAACGAGACGGACCGGCCGATGTTCTGGCTCGACGGCCTCGACATTCCCCTGGTGCAGTTCCTCGATGCGTCCTTCGCCGAGATGCTGGGCGAGGACGCGCAGCCTGTCACCCGCCCGACCGGCCAGTCGGCGGCGGAATACGGCAACGGCCTGATGCCCGTCGACGCGGACCACGCGTCCCTGAACTCGCCGATCTTCAACTATCCCTATGCGCGCAGCCTTGAGGCCTTGGCCGCCATGCGGAAGGGCCGCGACCCGGACCCCTGCCACGGCTGGAAACTGCGCTACACGAACCCGCTGACGGGCGGCGACGCCATGCCGACCATGACGACCTTCATCCAGCGCCTCGCGCCCGGGGCAACGACGCCCTGCCGCGCGACCGACGCTACTGTCTTCGTTTGCACCGAGGGGGCCGGACAGTCGCGCATCGGCGACGAGACGATCTCCTGGGAACCACGTGACCTCTTCGTCGCGCCGTCCTGGGCACCGGTCGTCCATGAGGTCGCAGAGGAGACCGTGCTGTTCTCGTATTCCGACCGCGCGGTGCAGGAGAAACTCGGCCTCTGGCGCGAGCGCCGGGGCAACGCCTGACGTCAAAAAGCCAGCAATTGCGGCTAATACCAACCCGCGCTGATCCGGACTCACGGAAGGGATTCCCGAACGCGCCTGATCATGATTTATCATGGAGAACAGAGGGAGGTTCTCCATGGCGGCGGCGATCATGCTGCGATCGGACTACTCGGCGGATGATTTGAGGGGGCTGGCGAAGGCCAGCCGGGATGCGAGGCAGACCCGTCGGCTTCTGGCGCTGGCGTCGATCTACGATGGCGGGAGCCGGACGGCGGCGGCGCGGATCGGTGGCGTCGGGCTACAGATCGTGCGGGACTGGGTGGTGCGGTTCAACGCCGACGGGCCGGGCGGGCTCCTTGACCGTAAGGCGCCGGGCCAAGCGCCGCGCCTGACGGCGGAGCAGCTCGCAGCGCTTGCACAGGCGGTCGAAGTGGGACCGAAGCCCTATCTTGACGGGGTGGTGCGCTGGCGGTTGATCGACCTGGCGGCGTGGCTGCACGAGGAGTTCGGCGTCTCGGTGAGCGAGACGACGGTGAGCCGGGCGCTGAAGCGGCTGGGCTTCCGGGTGCTGACGGCGCGGCCGCAGGCGCACGGGCAGGACCCCGAGGCGATGGACGCCTTTAAAAAAGCTTTCCGGAAGCCATCGCCGAGATCCGCGGCCGGCGCGCTCGCGGCCGACGCATCGAGGTCTGGTTCCAGGATGAAGCCCGCGTGGGGCAGAAGAACCTGATCACGCGCCGCTGGGCGCGCCGCGGCACGCGGCCCCGCGCCCCGCACGACCAGCGCACGAAGTGGGCCTACATCTTCGGCGCCATCTGCCCGAAGCTCGGCAAGGGTGCGGCGCTCGTCATGCCGTTCGCCGACACCGAGGCTATGCAGGCTCACCTAGCGGAGATCAGTGCCGCGGTGGAGCCCGGCGCACACGCTGTGCTTGTCCTGGACCAGGCGGGATGGCACGTCTCCGGCCGCCTCGTGGTCCCCGACAACATCACCCTCCTGCCGCTGCCGCCGAGATCGCCCGAACTCAACCCCGTCGAGAACGTCTGGCAGTTCATGCGCCAGAACTGGCTCTCGAACCGGGTCTTCGACTCCTACGACGACATCGTCGCCCAGTGCTGCGAGGCGTGGACCAAGCTCACCGACCAGCCCTGGCGCATCATGTCCCTCGGTCTCCGGGAGTGGGCACATGGGTTCTGATCAGCGCGGGTTGGTATAATACGGTATAAGTAGTGGCGCCGCTACCAGTATACTGCGCTCGAGACGTTCTGGGCTGCCGCCGATCTCACCGAAGAGTTGGCCGAGTGGCAGACCTTTTTCAATTGGCAGCAGCGCTGTGTCCGTCCGATCCAGTCGCCCTACCGCTGATGGACGGGGGCGGTTACGCTCAGGATTGAGCGTAACGCCAAGGCAGAAGTTCGTCGATCGGGTTGATCTTGTGATCGGCGATGCGGCTCAGCATATTCGTCAGCCAGGCCTGCGGATCGACACCGTTGAGCTTGGCCGTCTCGATCAGGGTGTAGGCGATTGCGGCTGATTTGCCGCCGCCCTCGGAGCCAACGAAAAGGTAGTTTTTCCTGCCCAGCGCCACCGATTTCATCGCCCGCTCGGCGCCGTTGTTGTCGGCCTCGAGGTAGCCATGGTCGAGGTATGGCCGCAGCTTCTTGAAGCGGCTCAGGGCGTAGCGGATCGCCTTGGCAAGCTCGGACTTGCCGGAGATGCGCGGCAGCTGGGTCTGCAGCCAGCCCTCCAGGTCGTCGAGGATCGGCTTGGCTCGATCCTGCCGGGGCCGAACCCGCTCATCGGGCGGACGACAACGACCCTGCTTCTCGACGGCATAGAGCCCGGCGATCCGCTTGATCGCCTCCTCGGCAATGGCCGAGCCCTCGGCCTGGAACACGTCGACGAACTTGCGCCGGATGTGGGCCATGCACGCCACCTCGCGGATGCCGCCTGAACGGTAAAGCTCGTTGAAGCCGGCATAGCCGTCGGCATGCATCCAGCCTTCGAAGGCGACGAGATGCTCGGCGGGGTGTTGGCCCTTGCGGTCGACGGTGAACCGATACCAGGCGGCCGGCGGGGCCGGCCCGAGCCAAGGCCGCTCGTCGCGAACATAGGTCCAGATGCGAGCGGTCTTGGTGCGGCCGTTGCCGGGCGCCTGCATCTTCAGCGGCGTGTCGTCGGCGAAGATCGCCGATCCGCCCAGGACATGGCGGCCGATCGCATCAGCCAACGGCTCCAGCAGCGCAGCCGACTTGCCCACCCAGTCGCAGAGCGTCGAGCGATCGAGATCGATGCCTTCGCGCTCGAAGATCTGCGATTGGCGATACAAGGGAAGATGATCAGCATATTTGCTGACCAGCACATGCGCCAGCAGGCCGGCTCCCGGCCGCCCTCGCTCGATCGGGCGTGACGGCAGAGGCGCCTGGCAGATGGTCTCGCAGCACTTGCAGGCCATGCGTGGGCGAACGATCCGGTTCACCACGAACCGGCCAGGCAGGTAGTCCAACTCTTCGGTGACGTCCTCGCCCAGAACCTTCAAGGCACCACCACAATCGCCACAGCTCTCACCGGGCGAGAGCCGCTGCTCTTGGCGTGGCAAACTTGCCGGCAGCGGCTTGCGCTTGGGCTTCTTCCTCTGCCCATCGTCGGTGTCACTCGGCAGGTCGGGCGGTGCGGCCTTGGCCGCCGCGATCTCTTCCTCCTCGAGCGTCAGCTCGAGCTGATCGAGGCTCTCCGATCGGCTCCCGAACCGATGCCGCCGCATGCCTGCAAGCTGGTGCTCGAGCTTGGCGATCCGCAGCGCCTGAGACTTCACAAGCGAGACGAGCTGCTGCGCGGTCTGGCGCAATTCGGCCGGGTCCTCGGGCAGGCTCTGAGACTCGTTGAGCATGCTCGGATCATAGCCGAACCACGCCGACGGAGAAATGGATAATCCCATCCATCCCATTGGATTTGCGAAGAAAATCAGCCTGTTGTCAGTGGGCGCCAGGTTCGTTGCGGTGCCCGCCAATCAATCCCTTCGAGCAGCATCGCCAACTGCGCCGAGGTGATCGTGACGCGGCCCTGCGCGGGCGACGGCCATACGAAACGGCCGCGCTCCAGCCGCTTGCTGAACAGGCAGGCACCCTGACCATCGAACCAAACCACTTTCACGAGATCACCGCGGCGCCCACGGAAGACAAACAAATGACCCGAGTAAGGGTCCTGCCTCAGCTGCTTCTCGGCCAGCGCCGAGAGGCCATTGAAGCCCCTTCTCATGTCGGTGACGCCAGCTGCCAGCCACACCTTGGTCTGTGACGGTACCGGGATCATCGTTCGGTCAGCGCCTTCAACAGTTCGGCAATGGCGGCACTATCGAATGAGCCTTCGATGCTCACCCGATGGCCGGTGCCGAGCACGATCTCGACGCGGCCATGGCTGCCGTCGACGGCCGGCTCTGACGCACCCCTCGGCACATCTTCGTGACGCAGCTGAACCGGCAAGAATACCGGCGCTTCCTCCACCATCCCGCCGGGCGCAAACCGAGGATCGCGAAGCCACTTGAAGATGAGATTAGCGTTCAGCGAATGCCGCTGCGCAACCTGCGCCACCGACACACCCGGTGCTCGCGTCTCCAGGCAAATCGCCCGCTTCGCTTCCGCACTCCAGCGCCGATACCGGCGCCGCTCCTGCGGCGATCCGGCCAGAAAGTGTCCACGATGCAGAGTGGACACCTTTGTCCAACTCCCCGCCCATGATCGAGCAAACGATCACCTCAGCAAGGGCGGGGAGGCCGGACGCTCACGCGCGCTCGCGCCTCACCGTCGATGAACACGAGCCTGCCGGGGTCGAGATCCGGCTGCACCTCGAACCACGCGCGCCGCTTCCTCAGGACCGCCCGGACGTCCTG
>CAWEBB010000043.1:0-87216 GCA_963807085.1 uncultured Alphaproteobacteria bacterium | reverse complement strand
GCACAACTCGCGGCGTAAATTAGCGGAGTGCGGGCCTCGTCTGGGGGTTGATGTTAGGCGGCGAGCTTGCGGTGTTGCAATCGCCGATATTCGATGGTCTGTCGCTTGATCCTTTCGCGCTGTTTGATGATGGCTGGAGCCCTGCCGAAGTAGGCGTCGGCGGGCGTCACGTTGTTCAGGCTCTCGTGGTAGCGCTGGTGGTTGTAGTGTTCGACGAAGGCCTCGATCTGGGCCTCAAGGTCGCCGGGCAGGAAGTAGTTCTCCAGCAGGATGCGGTTTTTCAGGGTCTCGTGCCAGCGCTCGATCTTGCCCTGGGTTTGCGGGTGTAGCGGGGCGCCGCGCACGTGGCTCATCTTCTGGGCCTCGATGTATTCCGCCAGTTCGCCAGCGATGTAGCTGGGGCCATTATCGCTGAGCAGCCTGGGCTTGTGCAGCACCGTGGCATGATCGCAGCCCGAGGCCTTGAGGGCGAGGTCCAGCGTGTCGGTCACGTCCTCGGCCCGCATGTTGGTGCACAGCTTCCAAGCGATGATGTAGCGCGAGTAATCGTCGAGCACGGTCGACAGATACATCCAACCCCACCCGATGATCTTGAAGTAGGTGAAGTCGGTCTGCCACATCTCGTTCGGTCGCGTGGTCTTTGTGTGGAACTGATCGGCAGCCTTGATCACGACATAGGCCGGGCTGGTGATCAGATCGTGGGCCTTCAACAGGCGGTAAACCGTGGCTTCGGACACGAAGTAGCGCTACTCGTCGGTAAAGCGCACCGCCAGTTCGCGCGGTGATAGCTCGCTGTAATCCAGCGCCATCTCGACGATCTGGTCCTGGATATCGTCGCCGATGCGGTTCCACACCCGACTTGGTGCCGAGGGCCGATCCTCCAGCGCCTCAGGCCCGCCCTCGAGATAGCGGTCATACCAGCGATAAAACGTGCGGCGCGCGATGCCGAGCTGGCCCAGCGTGCGTTTTGCAGGCAGGTGCGACTGCTCGACGATCCTGATGATCTCGAGCTTTTCAGATGCGGGGTATCTCATTCGTCGTCGCCCCCATCCGCAATCATGCTTTTTTTAAGCAGACGGTTCTCGAGCGTCAGGTCGGCAACGCATTCCTTCAGGGCTCGGGCCTCCCGGCGCAGATCCTGGACCTCGCCGGTGGTCGCGGCACGGGCAGTGTCGCCGGCCAGGCGGCGCTTCCCGGCCTCCATAAACTCCTTCGACCAAGTGTAGTACAGGCTCTGGGCAATGCCTTCCTTGCGGCATAGCTCGGCAATGCTGTCGTCACCGCGCAGGCCGTCCAGCACGATGCGGATCTTGTCCTCTGCCGAAAAATGGCGGCGGGTTGCGCGCCGGATGTCTTTCACTACCCGCTCAGCAGGGGCCTTCACCGGCGATCTTCTCGAGGAGGATTGGGTCTTCATCTTCGTTCCTTCGTCACTACGACGAAGCCCCAATCCTCCTTAATTCACAACCTTAAATTTGTGCCATAGGTGCTGACGGGGAACAGATACGATCTCTCCGCCAGGATCCCGCGCCTGACATGGGCCAGCGTCAGAACCCCGCCAATGCCTTCTCGCCTCCTGAAAATGGCTGAGGTTCATTCATACTCGGGGTTTGATTTTGCCCCCAAAAAGGTGAGGAGGTGTGGGGGTGTGTGTGAGGATTTCCGGTAAGAACAGCAGAAATTATGGATGAGGCTTCTCCCGTTGGCTCCGGCGGCACAAAATGTGGTGATCTGCGCTTGCGTCGCGAGGTGCGTTCGCTTAATGTTCTCGCATGCCGAGCCGCTGGAAACATGACCGCCCGCTCTCCCGCGCCCAGTTCGAGGCGCGATTTCCGGATAATGCGGCCTGCGCCGACTATCTGGCGCGTCGCCGGTGGCCGGAGGGCTTTGTCTGCCCGGGCTGTGGCGTCACGAAGGGATGGCTGCTGAAGACCAAGGCGTTCACCTGGGAGTGCGCGGCCTGCCGGCGGCAGACGTCCGTGACCGCAGGCACGGTCATGCACGGCAGCCATCTGCCGCTGAAGATCTGGTTCACGGCGATCCATATCGTAACCAGCCACTCCAACGGGATCTCCGCCCTGCAACTGCAGGCCCAACTGGGCCTGGGCAGCTACAAGAGCGCCTGGCTGCTCCTGACGAAGCTCCGCCGCGCCATGGTCGATCCCGAGCGAAGCCTTCTCGAGGACGTCGTCGAAGTTGACGAGACCGAGATCGCCTTGCGCCATAAGGACGACCCGCCCGCTGGCGGTCAAGGCCGCAGCTCGCAGGGCAAGATGCTCGTTGCCGGCGCGGTGGAGCTCTCGCCCGAAGGCAAGCCGCGCCGCATTCGTCTCGCGCCGATCGCCGACTTCTCCGGCGCCACGCTCAAGCCCTTCGTCGTCGCGGTCGCCGCCGCCGGTGCCCGCGTCGTCACGGACGGATGGTCCGGCTACAATGGCCTGCCCGACCATGTGCACGAGCCGAAAGTCGTCGGCAAGATGGCCGCCCACATCATCCTGCGCTGGACCCATCGCGTCTTTTCAAACCTCAAGAGATGGGCGCTCGGGACCTACCATGGCCTCCGTCGCCAGCACTTCAGGCGTTACCTCGACGAGTTCGTCTTCAGGTGGAACCGTCGCCGCCACACAGCCGTGGCGTTCGATACCCTGCTCGGCCTCGGAGCCCGCCTCGCGCCAGCAACCGCCCGCGACTTCGTCGAGCAGCGCGTCTGAGAGTACCAGATCACGGCGCCACACCCCGGAATGCGAGATCGCCGTCGCCTGTCCGCGGTGCATCCAACCGTCTCGAGCCGCTGCCTACGTCGATCAGAATTGCTCAGAGCCCTGCATGCACCAGGAAGCCATCACCCGCGCCGCCATCCGAAACATCAACATCTCGCAGCGCCGGAACGAAAGGGAGAAGCCTCTTATGGATTAACTGGCTTCAGCACCAGACCAATGCCGTGGCGGGCGCCGCCGCCGATAAACAGCGTCAGAAAGCCGAGCGCCAGCGCCAGACCGCCAACGCGCCACATCGTGTGGATATTCAACGGCTATCCCTGACTGCGTGCACTCGCTCCAACGCTAGCCGCCTCTCATCCAGGCGTCGAGGGCGGCGGCTTCCTCCCCGGAAAGGTGCAGCCCCAGTTTCGAGCGGCGCCAGAGAACGTCATCCGCCGTCCGCGCCCATTCGCGTGTCATCAGCCAGCGCACCTCTCGTTCGGTCAGGCTTGCGCCGAAGCAGCGACCGAGATCCGCTGGGCCGGATGCGTCGCCCAGCAGTGCCGCCGCCTCCGTACCATAGGCCCGCCAGAGCCGCCGCGCCCAGCGGTCACCCAAAAATGGGTACCGGTCCTGGAGACCGGCGATGCGGTCTTCGACCTCTGCGACCGGCACGTCGCCGCCGGGCAACGCCGCCGATGCCGTCCAATCCCCACCCATCGCCGGGAAACACGGCGCCAGCTTCGCGAGCGCCGCTTCCGCCAAACGGCGGTACGTGGTGATCTTCCCGCCCAGAATGTGAATGGCCGGCGCCTGCCCTGCCGCCTCGTCCAGTTCCACGGTATAATCCCGGGTCGCCTTGGCGGCGGAGCCTCTACCATCGTCGTAAAGCGGCCGGACGCCGGAATAGGTCCAGACAATATCCGCCGGCGTCACCGGCTCGGCGAAGTATTCGGAGGCCGCGCGGCAGAGATAGTCCGCTTCTTCCGGCGTGCAGACCGCGGCAGAGGGAGCGTCCGCGTGATCGCGATCGGTGGTGCCGATCAGCGTAAAGTCTCTCTCATAGGGAATGGCGAAGACGATCCGCCCGTCCGGGTTCTGAAAGATATAACAGCGGTCATGCTCGAACAGCTTGCGCACGACAATATGCGAGCCGCGGACCAAGCGGATCTTGCGGTCTGAGTGGGTGCGCAGCCTGCTTGCGATGATCTCGTTCGCCCAGGGGCCGCCCGCATTAACCAGGGCTCGCGCCTGCACGCGCCCTTGCGCGCCCGTCTCCGTGTCTTCCAGAACCGCACCCCAAGCTCCGCCTCGCCGCTCTGCCTCGACCAGCTTAGTGCGTGTCCGGATGTCCGCGCCGCGGCTCGCTGCATCGCGCGCGTTCAGCACCACCAGGCGCGCATCGTCGACCCAACAGTCGGAATATTCGAAGCCCCGGCGGAACCCAGCTTTCAGCGGCGCGCCCGCCGGATCCTGCGTCAGATCGAGCGCGCGGGACGGTGGCAACAATTTGCGGCCGCCCAGATGGTCATAGAGGAAAAGCCCGAGGCGCAAGAATCCATGCGGGGCGCAGCCCGCGGTGGTATGGCAGCACGAACCGGAGCGGCCAGGATATGTGCGGCATCGCCCGCAACAGCACCTCGCGCTCGACCAATGCCTCGCGCACCAGCCGGAATTCGTAGTGTTCCAGGTAGCGCAAGCCGCCATGGAAAAGCTTGGTCGATGCCGAGGACGTCGCCTCTGCCAGATCCCCCCTTTCGCAGAGCAGCACCGAAAGACCGCGGCCCGCGGCGTCCCTGGCGATGCCGCAACCGTTCACGCCGCCACCAACGATCAGCAGGTCGACCGGGACGTCCAAGTGAACGCGATCGGCCGCGGGCGGGCGCAACGCGAGCGGCTAACTTTTCGCCGCTGTTTCCCGTACCGCCTTCCGCAGCCGCTTCAACTCGTCGAAATTGTCCGTTGCGTCGCGCAGCACGGCGACGATGCCCTCGACCTTGCCGGCCCTGTCGTAGACAGGCGCATTGGTGAATTGGATCGAGCGCCGGTCGCCCGCTTTGGTGATTGCCGGCACCGAGAGGATCTCTTCGGGGCCATGGCTGGACTTGCCGGTCTCCATCATCCCGCGAAAGCCGGCCCAGTGACGCTCGCGCAGCCGCTCCGGAATAATGATGTCCAGCGACTTGCCCATCGCCTCTTCGGGCGTGAAGCCGAAGATGCGCTCGGCACCGGCGTTCCAAAATCGAATCAAGCCTACCGAATCGGCATAAACGATCGCGTCCGGTAACTCCCGCAGCAGGGCCGAGCCGATCTCGGTGAGGGTCTCGTTGGAGACTTGGGAGGCTATTCCAGACATCACACTTCCTTCCGCATCGGAAAAGCCGAAATAGAGCGGGTCGACCTCGTGCATGAAACACGGCGGCGACGCGAAATTAGCATCCGGCTCCGGTCTTTTCCTGTCGGTCATGGCTCAACCCTTATGCATCACTGTCGACCGTCGCCGGCAAGTCTATGTCTGTCCGCACCAGCCGCTCGCCGCGGCCCAACATCACACCGGCGCCGCTTGCAACGCCAATTTCCAGGCTCTGGGCGATGCGCCGCGCGCGTTCAATGAAATGCTCGGCTGCTACCGGAGGACATAGTTCCGTCGCCGTCTCCTCGAACAATGCCAGCCAGCGATCGAAATGGCGGGCGTCCACCGGCATCGGCATGTGCTTTGCCATGGGCTGGCCGTTGTAGACGCCGCTCATCAGCGCGACCGACGACCAGAAGGCATACATGCGCTGCAGATGAAAATCCCAGTCGTCGATGCGCGCATCGAATATCGGCCCCAACAGCGGGTCGTCCCGTACCTTGTCATAAAACGCATCGACCAGTTCCACAATCATGCTTTCGTCAATCCCCGTCGTCTCGCGGATCTGAGCGATGATCGCGGCACGGCGGCTTTGATGGTCCAAGGGAACGCCCCTTCTCAATCGGTATTTTAAATACTGATTTAAGATAACCGGCGCCGCAGCGCAATGCCTTTTCGGCATTCGCGGCGGTGGGCGTTGTTCCATCTGTCGGCCGAATCTCACATGCCACACGCAAGATGGTAGCGACTGATCGGCGCTGGCAATCGCCGGTGCAGTCGTCCCTACAGCGGGCTGGTTTGGTGTTTATGCACCTTAAAGGACGAAGGCGATATCGCCCTTCGAAGACAGGGTTACCAGGTCGAGGCAGTCACCGACATTCGTTGCTGAGTCGGTCAGTCTGCATTCGGTTATATCATTCAACAGCACCTCGCCGACATCGTTGCAATCCATATCCGGCATTTGGAAGACGTGCAGCGAGGTCTTGTCGGCACGCAGCGGCCCCAGTTCCACCAGCGAGCGGTCGTTAATAATGCCTGATCGGTCAAAGAATGCCAGGTCGACCTTAAAGACGCTAAATTCCATTGTGGTCTCGTTGCGAACGCGCAGGTAGACCTCGCAACTGTCGTTGCGCAACGCGATACTGTTCAGTTCGATCTCGAGCTTCCCGTTCTCAGGTTTCCCGTTCTCAGACTTCACCTCGTTCGGCGGCCTGGGCGGCACCTGCAAACAAAACGGCTATCAAAGTCAGAATTCGCAACACGCCCGTTTCTCCAAAGCTGTCAAAAGCGCAGAAGTTGAGCGGATAGCATAAGCTAAATTTGCAGAGGCGTGAACCGCGTATACACCGCCTACAGAAGGTGATTGACAGAAGGCGCTCCGCTTTGCACTGCGCGCGGCAATGGCGTTCACGCCTGGAATGGGCTACATCGATGTCGAAAACGCGACGGGCGCGCGTCGACGAAGACGACTAGCGGCCGGCATCAAGGAAATAGCCCTATGGACGGCATCGCCCGTTTCGCCGCTCACGCCGCCGAAACGCGGTTCGATGCCATTCCGGCCGCGGCGGTGGCAGCGACCAAGACATTCCTGCTGGACAGCCTGGGCGTCGGCATGGTCGGCAGCATCGCGCCGTTCGCGGCGGAGTTGGTCGGATTGAATGCCGGCACTTCGGCCAGCGGCGCGGCGCGGGTGCTGGCCCAAGGGGCCGAGCGACTGCCGGCGCCGGGAGCCGCGTTTTGCAATGCCTACCAGATCCACAATTCGGAGTTCGACTGCGTGCACGAAGCCGCGGTCGTGCACCCGATGCCGGTGCTGCTGGGCGCGGTCCTCGCGCAGCTGGACCGCATGGGCGGACAGGCGTCCGGCAAGCACCTGCTGGGCGCGATCGCCACCGGGGTCGATGTGGCCGCGGGCATCGGCGTCGCCAGCAAGGCCCCCCTCCGATTTTTCCGTCCCGCCACCGCCGGCGGCTTCGGCGCGACCCTGGCGGTCGGGCGGCTGATGGGCTTTGACGCGGGCAGATAGGTGGACGCTTGCGGCATCGCCTACAGCCAGATGGGCGGGACCATGCAGGCCCACACGGAAGGCTCGCCCGTGCTGGCGATGCAGGTGGGCTTCAACGCGCGCAACGCCATCGTCGCCTGCGATATGGCCGCGGCCGGCATCGCCGGCCCGCAACACGTGCTGGAAGGCCCCTTCGGCTACTTCAATCTGTTCGAGGGTGACCACGACCTCGCACCCGTCCTGGAGAGCCTGGGCAAGACCTGGCGCATTGCGGAAGTGGCGCACAAGCCCTTCCCTTCCGGCCGTGCGACCCACGGCATGGTTGATGCCGTATTGCAACTGCAGGCGGAGCACGGCTTCGCCGCGGACGCCGTTGCGAGTGTCCAGGTCGATGTGCCGCCCCTCACCCACCGCTTGGTCGGGCGGCCGGTGAAACATGGCATGGCCGTCGGCTATGCCCGCCTCTGCGGCCAGTATGCCTGCGCCAGCGCGCTGACCTCCGGCGGATTGGGCATCGCCGACTATGCGGATGCGGCGCTCGCAGATCCGGCGCGCCTTTCCTTGGCGGAGAAGGTCACGATGGCCCCGGACCGTAACCCGGATCCGAACGCGCTTTCGCCCGTCACCGTGAGCGTCCGCCTAGTGGACGGCACGGAACATGCCCGGACGCTCGCCACCATTTACGGCAACCCCGCCAATCCGATGACACGGGAGGCGCAGCTCGCCAAATTCCGCGGCAATGGCCGGGCAGCAGCCCAGCCGCTGACGGAAGCGGCTATCGACGCCATCGTCGCCATGGTCGACAGCCTGGAAACCCAAGTGAGCGTGGCCCCGCTGCTCGACCTCATCCATGGAGGCCAGCCATAAGCGCCGAGAAGGCAGGCTTCCTGGCCCGCGCCTGACCGCTACATCAGGCTCGGCAGCCAGGTGATGATCCCGGGGAAGATCATGCAGAGAGCAAGGCCCACCACCTGCAGCAGCACGAACGGAATGGCCGACTTATAGATGTCCATCATGGAGACACCCGGCGGCACGACCGCTTTCATGTAGAACAGGTTGAAGCCGAACGGCGGCGTTATGTAGGCCATCTCCATGTTGAGTACGAACAAAAGCGCGAACCACAGCGGGTCGAAGCCGAGCTCGATCACCAGGGGGAAGAAAATTGGCGTGGTCAGCAGCACGATGCCCGTCGGGTCGAAGAACATGCCCAGCACGAACAGGATGAGCTGCATAACGATGATCGGCCACCATCCCTCGCCGACGCCACCGATCAGTCCGGTGATCAGGTCCACCGCTCCGGTGACCGCATAAAGCGAAGTGAATACCGAGGCGGCGAAGACGATCCAGATCACCATCGCACTGAGGCGCAGGCAGATAAACAGCGCCGAGACGAAGTTATCCCAGGTGAGCTTGCGCTTGGCGGCGGCGCTGATGATCGCGCCGAAGGCGCCGATCGCGGACGCCTCGCTGGGCGTGGCAAGACCGAAGAACATCGAACCCATCACCGCGAAAATCAGCAGGATCGGCAACACCAGCCCCCAGAGCAGGCCGAATCGCTCGCGGGGCGGCAATCGCTCTTCCGGGGGTATGCCCGGCCCTATATCCTTCTGGATATGGCTGCGGATAAGAATATAGGAGACGAACAGTCCACTGAGCAGCAGCCCCGGCAGGATGCCGGCAATGAACAGCTGGCCGATCGAAAGCCTACCGAACAGCGCAAGGATGATCATCAGCACGCTTGGCGGGATCAGAACGCCGAGCGCGCCGCCCGCGGAGATGCTGCCGATGGCGATGTCCTTCTTATAGCCGCGTTTGAGCATCGCGGGCAGGGCCAGCAGACCCATGGATGTAGTGGCCGCACCGCTGATGCCCACCATGGCCGCGAACAGCGTGCAGATGAGCACCGTGCCGGCGGCAAGCCCGCCGCGCAGCCCGCCCATCCAGTGATACATTAGCTCGTACAGATCCTCGGCGATGCCACATCGCTGGAGCAACGCTCCCATGAAGATGAACATCGGTACGGCCACGAGCAGGAACATGTCCATGGCCATGTACGTTCGGTTCGCGAGGATCGGCAGCCCCTGCCAGCCCCAGATCGGGATGATGAACAGCGTCGCGACTCCGCCGAGCGCGAATACCAGCGGTAGCCCGGCGAGCAACAGGACGATCAGGCTGCCGAAGAGGATCAGTGTCAGCCATTCGGGGCCGAGGTCGAGCAGCATACGGGTACTCCTTGGGAGTCCGAGGGGGTGCGGAAAACCGGCGGCGGCTAGAGGATCCTGACCCGCGGCGGAAAGGGATCATGACCCCAGATGATGGTGAGGATGTCGCGAATGAGCTTGGCCAGGGCCTGCAGGATGAAAAGGGCGCATCCCACCGGTACGGTCGTGCGCAGTGGGTAGTAGGCGGGCTGCCAGTGCGTCATGGTCGTCTCGCCGATCTGCCAAGAGTCGATGGTAATCTGCAGCGATTCCCAGAACAGCACGCCGAGGAAAAGGAAAACAAAGAAGCTGGTGAGGACGTCGAGGATCGCGCGCCCACGAGCCGGGAGCCGCCCCCAGATGATGTCGACGTTCACGTGAGCGCCGGCGAGATGTGTGTAGGCCCCGCCCAGCACGATGTAGCCGCCGTACATGAAGAGCGATATTTCATAAGCCCAGAGCGAAGGCTGGTTGAAAAAGTATCGCATCACAATCTCCCAGATCATGATTGCGATCATGGGGACCATGATGAACGCGACGATCCATCCGAACCGGGCGTTTATCCAGTCCGTAAAACGCAGGAAAGACTCAATCGCTTTCATCGTTCACCTCGATCATAGCCAAACAGGCCGGCACACCCCCCATGGACCGGAGAACCGCACACGGCCGCATGCGGCGAGCATCCACTGCTTCGTATCCCGGGATTGCCAATCAAGGCGCCCCGTGACGATCTCCTCACGGGACGATCTTCTCACGGGGCGCACCCGGCACAACGGCGTTTTGGCTTCAGGTCGGCAGACGCTTCGGCCCATAGTAGTTCTTGTAGAGCTCTTTGGCCTCAGTGTAGATGTCGATCACCTTGTCGATGTAGGGATCTGTGCCCCGCTTGCTGACGAAGCGCTCCCAGCACCAAGCCTCGGCCTTTTTGAGCTCTTCATCGGGCATGATGATCGTCTCCATGCCGCCTTCGGCCAGCTCCTTGCGACCGTTCGCGTCCGCCTGGATGGTGAGCGCGGAGATGTCGAGGTTGTGCACCCGGGCCGCGGACAGCAGCACTTCCTGGAGATCCTCCGGCATTTCGTTGAAGGTCTCCAGGTTCATGACGAGTTCGGTGACGTCGTACGGCACCACGGAGGGGTTGATGAAGTAGTCGCAAACCTCGTAAACCTTCATGCCCGCCCAGGCATCGGGTGCGCCGAAAGCGGCTGCGTCCAGGATCTTTGTGGAGATCGCCGTGTAGACCTCGCCGCCGGGTACCGTGACGATGGATGCGCCGTTGTGCACGAGCCACTCGGCCCAGATGCCGAACGCCCGCACCTTCATCCCCTGGAAGTCAGAGTACTTCTCAACCGGACGGGTCGAGACCATGTTGCCCCACTCGTCGGAGCATTCATAGGAGAGCTGCATCACGCCGTGCTCTGCGTACGCCTCGCGCCACAACTCCTTGATGCCCATGAATTGGTACATGTATTCGTAGAATTCGAGGTTCGTGAACGGGAAAAACGGCACCGCCCAGAGATACTCGCCCACCGGCACGATGCCGCGGTGATAAACCGAAGCCGTGATCGCGAGATCCGCCACGCCGGAGCCGACGCCGCGGAAGGTCTCACCAATACCGAGCAGCACCTCCGCATCGAAATTACGCACCTTGATGCGGCCACCCGACATCCGGTTGACACGCTCAACGAACAGCTTCGCGGCGCGGTCCTGCAACTCGATGCCGATACCGGTCCAGTTGCTCTGCAGCTTGAGGTTCCAGACTTTGTCCGACTGGGCCTTGACGATCGCGGGCATCCCGAGCGCCACCGCACCGCCGCCGGCGACGCCGGCGACTGCGGTTTTTAGAGCGTTACGTCGGTTTAGCATCGTCTTCGAGCTGGCCGCTTCTGCGTCGGACAATGCGGCCGTGACGTCGCCGGGCGTGCTTGCACCCTTGGTCGGTTCCTTGGACATACAATTCCATCCCTTTTGGTTTTTGCGCCGCCCGCTTTCTGGTGAAGGGCCGGTCGCGCGTGCCTCGAAGTGCTGCGAAAACAGTCTATTCAGACGAGTTCAAGCACCAAACGCGGTCACGCGCACGAAATCAAAGGCTATCGCCGTTCATGCCCAAGCTCAATAGGGTACTTCTCGTCGAACGCGCCACCCCCAGCCAACGGCCCGTCTCACTCGGATCAAAAGCCGGCAAAAGCCGCGTCGTCCGATCGATGAGCGAAAGGGCGCTCGCAGCCACGCGCTCGAACGGTGCGCCGCGTGATAAATGGGCGGTAGGCTGACGCCTCATCCCGGTGTAGAACGCGTTTCCTGCCACGTGCCGGACTTAAAGCGGCGCGGCATCGGAATGGAGCCTTTAGGGTGGATTTGCAAGCCATTGTCGATGAAATCGCCTGCCGGATGGCGGACGAGACCGAGCGTGGCGAGGTCGCCAATTACATTCCCGAACTGGCCAAGGCCGACACAAGCAAGTTTGGCATGGCGGTGATGCCGGTCGGCGGCGAGATGGCCGCCGCCGGTGACGCAGAGTTGGCCTTTTCGATCCAAAGTATATCCAAGGTGTTCACCCTGACCTTGGTGCTGGCGACGGCCGGCGGTTCGTTGTGGCGGCGCGTCGGCCGGGAACCGTCGGGCGACCCCTTCAATTCCATCGTCCAGCTCGAACACGAGCGCGGCATTCCCCGCAACCCCTTTATCAATGCGGGAGCCATCGTCGTGGCGGACCTGCTGCTTGGCGAGCGGTCGCCCGACGAGGCCATCGAGGAAATTCTGACCTTCATGCGGCTGGCCGCGGGCGACGAGAGCATCGGCATCGACGCTGCCGTCGCCGCGTCGGAAGAGGCATCCGGTTATCGGAATAGGGCGCTCGCCAGCTTCATGAAGGCCGAAGGCAATCTCCGCAACCGGACCGACGATGTCCTGGCGGTCTATTTCCACCAATGCTCCATCGCCATGTCCTGCCGCCAACTGGCCCAGGCGGGACATTTTCTGGCTTGCGCCGGACAGGGCGCCGGCCCCTTTCCCATTTCCGTTTCGCCCCAGCGCGCGCGGCGGCTCAACGCCCTGATGATTACCTGCGGCCATTACGACGCTTCCGGCGAATTTGCCTTTCAGATCGGCATCCCCGGCAAGAGCGGCGTCGGCGGCGGTATCCTGGGTGTCGTGCCCGGCAAGGCGTCGATCGCCGCCTGGTGCCCCGGCCTGGACGAGAAAGGGAACTCGGTTCTGGCTTCCCGCGCCTTGCGCGACCTGGCCCGCACCACCGGCTGGTCCATCTTCAATTCGGGGAGCGGCTTCAGCCCAGGAAGCGGCGGAAACTCAGCATCCACCGGCCCTTAAGGAATTGATGGGGCTGAACCGATGGGCCGCATCGCTTGCCGTTCGGCGCTGCGTCGGCCATCATCCTCGCCCAATTGCATTATATCTTCCGAGGAATCCAGCCTATGCGCGCGCTCGAAGGCATCCGCGTCGTCGATTTCACCCAGGTCATTGCGGGCCCGTTCGCAACCCAGCATCTCGCCCTGCTGGGCGCGGACGTGATCAAGATCGAACAGCCCGGCATCGGCGATCAGGGGCGCTTTCTTTTGGGCGACAATGATTGGGGCAAGGCGCGGCTCAGCCCCTTGTTTCTTGCCTGCAATGCCGGCAAACGCAGCATCACGCTCGATCTGAAGAACGAAAAGGCCAAGCAGATCGTCTGGCAACTGATCGACAACGCCGACGTGGTCGTGGAAAATTTCAAGGCGGGGGTGATCGACAAGCTCGGCTTCGGCTATGAGGCCGTGCGGGCGCGCCGGCCCGGCGTCGTCTACTGCAGCGTCACCGGCTATGGCCAGACCGGCCCCTATGCGGGCGCGGCCGCCTATGACGGGGCGATTCAGGCAACGAGCGGCATGGTCGCGGTCACCGGCCTGCCCGATACGCCGGTGCGTGCGGGCTTCATGGCCGTTGATATCCCCACGGCGATCAGCGCGGCCATGGCGATCCTGGGCGCCCTGGTCCGGCGCGAACGCACGGGCGAGGGCCAGCGGCTGGACGTCACGATGCTGGATACCGCCATGACCGTGCTCGGCCCCCAGATAAGCAACTATCTGAACACCGGGGCGGACTTGCCGCGCGTCGGCAATTCCTCACCCGCCCTGATTCCGACCGCGGGCGTGTTCACCACCGCCGATGGCTATATCATGGTGACCTGCCTGACCGACAACCAGTTTGCGCTGCTGGCCCCCGTGGTGGACCGGAAGGCTTGGCTGAGCGACCCCCTGTTCAAGGATTTCGACACGCGCAAGGCCAACTATGACCGGATGGAAGCGGCCATGCACGACGCCTTCAAGGCGCGGCCGACCGACGAATGGTATGCCATCCTGCGAGAGGCGCGTGTCCCCGCCGCGCCCGTGCGCTCCCTGCCGGAAGCCAGCCAGCACCCGCAGCTGGCGCACCGCGAGGTACTGACGGAGTTCGGCCAGTTCGGCCCGATCGAGCGGCCCGCGTATGGCATCGGCGCGCCCTATGTGACCAACGAGGACGGGCCCAAGGCCGACCGCCCGCCACCGATGCTGGGCCAGCACACGGTGGAGGTGCTGGCGGAACTCGGCTTCTCAGCGAACGACATCGCCGTGATGAAAGCGGAGGGGGCTGTGTAGCGATGAGCCGGTGCGGGTAAGGTAACCGCGGCGCGGCGTTTCGTGCAGGTGCTGGCCCCGGTCGAACGGCATCGTCGAGCGCCTGCACCGCACGCTTCTCAACGAGCGCTTGCGGTTCGAAGGCCGCCGCACCTGGTTCGAGACGGTGGCGGAAATGCAGGCCTCGCTCGATCAATATCTGGAAAGCTACAATATCAGGCGGCCACACCAGGGCCGCGGCATGAACGGGCGCACGCCGCTCACGGCGTCCGCCGACAGCATCCCGAAAGCCAAGCAGAAGGAGAAAAACACCACCCGGAATACCGAGCCCAAACCCCAAACCAACGCCGCAGCCTAGCCCGCATTTCTCACCAGTGTTGCCTGTCTGATCGGGAGATGGCTGGCTGACCGTTGGATGACGGACGCGTGGGGCTTGAGCATGCCGGTTCGTTGCGCCGTTGGGGCGCGGTCGGATCAGGTCGGGTCCGATGTTGTTGATGGGCGGGTGGAGGCGATGCCGGAGCGTGCTTCAGCGGCAGAGCCGTGTGTGTGCGAGCGCGAACTCGTCGGCATAAGGACAGGCAGAGGCCATCGCCACACGGATACGACGGACGGTGACGGTCACCTGTGCGCCGATTTTCAGCAGTTTCAGACGCAGCGTGCCGCAGGTGGCCCTCGCCAGCCGGGTATGCGCCAGGCCCTTTCGCCGTAACGCACACAGCAGCACATAGGCCATGGAGGCGAACCACAGCCGCAACTGGTTCGCGGCCATGGTCGCCGCACTGGTGCGGTCGGCGAACAGGTCGAGCTGGCATTCTTTGATCCGGTTTTCCATGTCGCCCCGGTTTTCCATGTCGCCGCGGGCGCAGTAAACGCGCTCGTAGAGCGTCCGGGCGTCCAGGTCCCCCGACGCAAGCGAGGTGACCACAAAGCGGGGGTTGGCGCCGTTCTCGCCCCGACCCGGCATCCATTCGGCCTTGGCCACCACCCGACGGCGCCGGCTCCAGCTGTTCCGCGTGGTCCAGCGGAAGTCGGCGAAGCGCCGGGCGGGCCTGCCGGTGCGCTCAGCCTCTTCCTCTGCCCAGGCCAGGTCAACGTAGATCCGGTCCACCAGGCGGGAATTGCGCGCCAGACCGAAGAGATAATCGACCCGGTTGGCCTCACACCAGGCCATGAGCTCTTCGCGTGCAAAGCCGCTGTCGCCGCGCAGCAGGATGCGCACCCGAGGCCAACGCTCGCGGATGTGCCGGACAATCCGGGCGATCTCGTCGGCTGCACCGGCGCTGGCGTCGATATTGGCGCGCCGAAGCTTGGCCGCCAGCAAATGCGCGCCACAGAACACATAAAGCGGCAGGTAGCAGTAGCAATCGTAGTAACCGTGAAAGAAGCGCCCCTCCTGGCGCCCGTGGATCGGGTCGTCCGTGGCGTCCAGGTCGAGCGTGATGCGTGCCGGTGGCCTGGTGTGCGCGTCCAGGAACAGATCGATGAACACATTCTCAATCGCCTTGGGATCGTGGGCGATCTTGCGGTAGCGGTCGTTGCAGACCGGCGCTTGCTCCAGGCGGTTCAGCGTGCTCTTGCCCGCCAGCGGCGCGCAGTCCGGCCGGCGCGCTTCCAGTCGGCCGAGAACGGGGCCGAGCACCGGATCGTGGCGCAGGTCGTCGTGATCGACCAGATCCTCATAGCCGAGCGCGATGGCGAACACGCGCTGGCCTATCAGCGTGCGCACGTCGTGGACCACCCGCTCAGCCGCCCGGCCATCGGTGAAACAGGCAGCAAAGCGCTCGACCAGATTAACCGCCCGGTCCGTCGCCCCCAGCAGCAACGCTCCGGCATCCGAACTGATCGCCCCGCCACCGAAATCGGCGACCACGTCGCGACGATCGAGGCGTGCAAATAGCATGGCTTCCCGGTTACACTCTGTCCGCATTGGGGCTGCTCCTGAAGTCGGGTCAAGTGTCTGTCTACACTCACATTTTCCCCGATCTTATGCCCCGATGCACCTATCCTCGTGAGAAATGCAGGCTAGATATCCAATCGTATTCCCCTCGGTGCGCTTGATCTCTGGCATCACAATGAAAAGCCAATCTGTGCCTTCAATGTTCAATCTCGCATCTGCGGTTGGCCGATCTGCAACCGTAATAAGGTGGACACCTCCAGAAACCTCGCAATCCTGCAAATTCACGCCAATTCCTTTCAATGAAATCAATGGGCAATTTTTCGAGAGACAGAGTTTCCGGAGGTGTCCAGGTTGCGATCGCTACTGGTCCGAACCCGCATCGTTTGACCATTCGGCAGCTTGTAGCGCATAGAGCGGCCTTTGCTAGGCACCTTTATGAGTGGTTTCGAGTTCAATGCCATCAGCTTCAATTCCGCTTCAAGCAAGATGCTGTTGTCGATTTTATCAGTTTTTATCATGTTTGCACTTCTATAGTCTAAATCACGGCACATAGATTGCTTATAAAATTCTTAAACAATCCTATAAGGGCAGTGTATAAAAATTTTTCCCCTTTATAGCATTTAAGTGAGAGCAGCGCCCGCCGTTGCCAGGATGTAAAAAGCCAGCCAGACTGGAAAACCGTGCGTGGAGAACATCAAAACTCAGATCCAAGACCCCAAAACCCACGATCCTTGATCGGCCCGCATCGAAGGACGAAAAGTGGCTCTACACATTCGCTTTTCGAGACAATCAAAAGACGCCGACTGCCCGGCAAACCCTGGGAACCTGGACGCCTCCGGAAACCTCGCAATCCTGCAAATTCACGCTAATTTCTTGCAATGACATCAATGGGCGATTTATCGAAAGACAGAGTTTCCGGAGGTGTCCACCTTTGGAGCAATTGTCGTTGCCAAGGACTGCCAAGTCCAAAGTGCAAGCGATCGAAAACGCTTGTCCGGTTACCGTCCAAACCGGACACCGCAGCATATTGGTCCGCCACGCCGTAGGCCGAGCATTGGTGCGAGGCCTGCAACGCCCCGCCGCCATCACCCAGTCCGATAATCGCCGCCCACCTAGAACATCCACCAGACCGCGGCCACCGCAACGCCTTGTGTGGCGCAGGCGAGCCAGAAGAGGCGCAGTGCGGCGTGAATATCCGCTGCTCCGCAGGGCCGCCGCCCGCCCGCGTGCATCCAGGCGTCGGGGACGATGTCTCCGCCATAGGTGCGGGGGCCGGCCAGCGCAATGCCTAATGCGCCCGCCATCGCGGCTTCCGGCCAGCCGGCATTGGGCGAGCGGTGCCGCCGCGCGTCGGCCCGCATGGCGGCGAAGGCCGCGCGCGCGCTCCGCCGGTCGAGGAACGTCGCCGCGACCAACAACAGCCCGGCAAGGCGGGCGGGGATGAAGTTCGCGGCATCGTCCAGCCTGGCGGCGGTGAAGCCGAACTCGCGGTAGCGCTTGCTCCGGTGGCCGATCATGCTGTCGGCCGTGTTCAGCGCCTTGTACGCGAACAGGCCGGGCAGCCCGAACACCAGATAGAACAGGGCGGGCGCGACCACGCCGTCCGAGAAACTCTCGGCGGTGGAACTCAATGGCAGCGCGGGCGACCCCACTTACGTCCAGCGCCTGCGGATCGCGCCCGACGATGCGCGCGACCTGTTCGCGGCCTGCCTCCAGGCTCTCCGTCAGGCCATTGGCGACGGCGCGCACGTGCCGGGCGAGGCTGCCTTGGGCCAGCAAGGCCGCGGCCGCTGCGATTTCGATGGGGGCGCCGAAAGGCAGCGCAGCCGCAGCGGCTTCCACCAGCAGGCCGGCGACGATGGCGGTGGCCAACAGCACCGTTACCGCCACCACGCCGCCGCGGCGCTGATTTTGGGCGTCGCCGTTGTTCAGACGCGCCTCCAGCCATGCGAGCCCCTGCCCGCACCAGACAACGGGGTGTTTTACGCGCCGCCAGAGCCAATCCGGATCGCCGATGGCGGCATCCAGGATCAGAGCGAGCACCAGCCAACCGGCGCGCTCCGGCATCGGGCTACTTCCTGGCCTTGGCTGCGGTGGCCAGGAGCGCCGCCTCCAGCCGCTGCCACGCATTCTCGCAAGCGGGCAGGCCAAAGCGCAGCCAGTGCGGATGCGCCGGGAAGGGCCGGGTCCAGAGATGCGCGCGCGCGAGGCGCTCGTGCCAGCCCGCCGCCGGGCCGGGGGTCTGGGCCAGCCGGAACAGCGAGGTGCCGCCGAGGATGTGGAGCCCCGCCTGCGCCAGCAGCGCGTCGAGCCGGGCGGCCGCATCCCGCAGCTTCTCGCGAGCCGCGGCCTGCCAGCCGGCATCGGCCAGCGCCGCCGCACCGATCGCCAGCGCCGGACCACTCACCGCCCAAGGCCCGAGCCTTTCGGACAGCCTATGAGCTAACGCCGGATCGCCCAGGGCAAAGCCAAGCCGCAGGCCCGCGAGACCATAAAACTTGCCGAAGGAGCGCAGGATCAGCAATCCCTTCCGCCCGGCGCAGGCCGCGAGACTGACTTCCGGCATCACATCGGCGAAGGCTTCATCGACCACCACCAGCCGGTCCTTGCCGGCCCATCCCGGCAACGCCGGGTCGGCCAGTCCTCCGTCGGGGTTGTTGGGCGAGCATAACACCAGCACGTCCGTGTCACGAACCGGCTCCCGCACCTCCCGCACCTCATGCCCCGCCGCGGCCCAGGCGGGCGCGTGCTCGCCATAGGTCGGCCCGACCACCGCCACCCGCCGGGGCGGTAGCATTGTGGGCAAAAGCTGGATCAGGGCCTGGGTGCCGGGAGCCGCCACCAGCGCCGCGTCGCTCGCCACGCCATAAGCCGCGCGCGCCGCTGTCAGGAGCCTGGCCTCCGCGTCCCGCTGCGGCAGCCTCGTCCAGGCTTCGGCGGGCAGGTGGGGCAGCGGATAGGGCCATGGGTTGATGCCGGTCGAAAGGTCAATCCAGTCCGCCGGCGCGCCGCCATAATGCGCGCGCGCCGCGGCCAAGTCGCCGCCGTGATATATCTTTTCGGCGAACGTCGCGCCCTCAGACACGGTCGATCACGTGCATGAACGAGCCCATGACCCTGCCGGCCCGCATTCCCGCCGGCCCCTGCTCCCGCTGGCCCAGGTGCCCGGCATGGAACAGCGGCTGGGCACGCCCGGCCTTGAGAGTGGTGGCGTAGTGGAACTCGTGGCCGCGCAGCTCGCCCTTCCAGGGCGCGCCCATCAGCGGCTTCAGGGTGCGGTAGCCCAGATGCATCTTGCGCTCGGCAAAGCTGCTGACGAGTGGCAGGAGCCCCGCCATCTCGTGGCCGACGCCGGCCGCATCCACCAGCGCCTCACCCAGGGCCATGAAGCCGCCGCACTCGCCATAGACGAGCGAACCGCGGTCGGCCGCCGCTTGCAGGCCCGTCCAGAACTGCTCCGCCGCCGTCAGTCGGCCCGCGTGCAATTCCGGGTAGCCGCCCGGCAGGAACACGGCGTCGGCATGGGCGTCCGGTGCTTCGTTCGCCAGCGGCGAAAACGGCAGGATCTCCGCCCCCGCCGTCCGCCAGCCGCGCAGCAAGTGCGGGTAAGCGAAGGCGAACGCTACATCGCGCGCCACGGCAATGCGCTGGCCGAGCGGGGCGAGCGGTCCCGCCTCGGCGGGTGCGGTGGGCAGCGGTCTTGCCAACCGCTCAAGCTCGTCGAAATTGATGCCGGTGACGGCGTCCGCCGCCTCCTCGATCAGGCCGGCGAGCCCGTCCAGTTCCATCGCCTGCACCAGGCCCAGATGACGGCTGGGCGTGTCGAGACCGGGAGTGCGGGGCACCAGGCCCAACAACGGCACGCCGGCCTGATAGAACAATTCCGACGCCAGGTCGGCATGGCGCGGACTGGCGACGCCGTTCAGGATAATGCCCGAAACCCTCACGTCCTCGCGCAACCGGGCGCAACCCAGCGCCACTGCCGCGGCGGTCTGCGCCTGCCGCCGCACGTCCACGACCAGCACGACCGGCAATCCCAGCATGGCGGCCAGGTCGGCGGTACTGCCCGCGCCGCCCTTGCCGCCGTCGAACAGGCCCATGACGCCTTCGATCACCACCAGGTCGGCGTCGCGCGGCAGCAACGAGTGAACCAGGTCCTGCCGCATCGCCCAGGGATCGAGATTGACGGAGGGCTTGCCGGTGGCGGCCTCGTGAAAGCGGGGGTCGATATAGTCGGGGCCACACTTGGCGCCCGTCACGTCCACGCCCAGTTCCCGGAAACGCGCCAGCATGCCGAGCGTCACCAACGTCTTGCCACTGCCCGAGGCGGGCGCGGCGATCACGAAGCCTTTGGTCATAGCCTGCTGGCGCTCATTTCATTGCCCGCTGGCGCTCATGCGCTGACGCTGTGCGAATCGGCGTCGGGCACGATCAGTTCCCTGCCAGCCAACGCGCCGAGCCAATCCAGAGACTGGCGCAGCGCCACCACCGGCCCGATAGCGACCACGGCGGGCGGCTTAATGCCGGCGGCGACCGCGCCCGCCTCTGCCAATCGGCACTCCACCACATCTTGGCTTTCGGTTGTTGCGTTGCGGATGAAGGCGACGGGCTCGTCCGGCGAGCGGCCGGCGGCGAGCAGACGAGCGGCGATACCCTCCATATGCTTCAGGGCCATGTAGAGCACCAGCACCGGCGCCCCTCTCGCCAGAGACGGCCAGTCTATCGAATCCGGCACCCCACCCGTGGTGTCATGACCGGTGATGAAGGCGACGGCGTGGTTGGTCGAGCGATGGGTCGCCGGAATGCCCGCGTAGGCGAGGCCGCCAATGCCGGCGGTCACGCCGGGAATGACGCGGAAGGGAATGCCCGCCGCCGCCAGCGCCAGCCCTTCCTCGCCGCCGCGGCCAAATACGAAGGGATCGCCGCCCTTCAGCCGCAGCACACGGAAGCCGGCCTGGGCGAGTTCGATCAGCCTGGCAGAGATGTCGCGCTGTTTCGGGCTTGGTTTGCCACCGCGCTTGCCGGCATAGATCAGGCCCGCCCCGGGCCGGGCCAGTTTCAAAATGCGCGCATCGACCAGGCTGTCATAGACGATCTGGTCTGCCTGGCGCAGCGAATTCCAGGCATGCAGGGTCAAAAGGCCGGGATCGCCGGGGCCGGCGCCGGTTAGCCATACCCATCCGGGGGCAAAATCGGGTAAGTCATCAGGTATCATGGAAGAGACCATAACAGATCACTCGGCGCTTCGGCGAGGCTGGACGACGGGAGCCTGTGCCGCAGCCGCGGCAAAGGCCGCGTTCGCCGCGCTCGTGACCGGGGAGTTTCCCGATCCGGTGACGGTGAAGCTGCCCCGCGGCCACGAACCGGCCTTTGCGCTGGCCGAATCGGCCCTGGACCGTGCGATCGCGGGTGAAGGCTGGGCGCGGGCGGGCGTGATCAAGGACGCGGGCGACGATCCGGACGTGACCCACGGCGCGCTGATCCGGGCGACCGTGCGGCGGGGACGGCCCGGCAGCGGTGTCGCCTTTCGGGCGGGCGAGGGCGTTGGCACCGTCACCAAGCCCGGCCTGCCGCTGGCGGTAGGCGAGCCGGCCATCAACCCGGTGCCACGCCAGATCATCCGCGAGGCGCTGGCGGAAGTGGCGGCGGCGCTCTGCTTGTCGCCCGACACGGTGGTGGAGATCAGCGTTCCTGGTGGAGCGGAAATCGCGCTCCAGACCTGGAACCCGCGACTTGGCATCCTTGGCGGCCTGTCGATCCTGGGAACGAGCGGCGTGGTGGTGCCCTATTCCTGCGCCGCCTGGATCGCCTCGATCCATCGGGGCGTGGACGTGGCGCGGGCAACGAACCTGCGCCACGTGGCGGCTGCGACAGGCCGCACCTCCGAGGCGGCCGTGCAGCGCCTCTATGGCCTGGATTCCTGTGCGTTGTTGGATATGGGCGATTTTGCGGGCGGATTGCTGAAATATCTGCGCCGCCACCCCTTGCCCCGGCTGACCATCGCCGGTGGTTTCGCCAAGCTCACCAAGCTCGGCCAGGGGTTTCTGGACCTGCATTCGGCGCGCAGCCAGGTCGACGCCGTCTGGCTGGCGCAGGAGTTCGCCGCCCTTGGCGGCCACCCCCCGGCCGATGCGGCGAGCGCAGGCGCGTTCCTGGCAGCGGCGGAAGCCCAGCACATCCCGCTTGCCGGTCGCATTGCCACGCTTGCGCGGGAAACAGCTATAACGACCCTGGACGGAGCGCCCGTCGCAGTCGATATTCTGGTCATGGACCGCGCGGGCAAGGTCGTTGGAAAATCGGGAGGCTAAGATGATCCGCAGCGTGCTCATCATCGCAGGCAGCGCCGAGGCCCGGGCGCTGGCGTCTGTTCTGGCAAACAAGACGGAGTGGCGGGTCATCAGTTCGCTGGCAGGCCGAACCGCGACCCCGATCATGCCCGAAGGCGAGGTGCGGATCGGTGGGTTCGGAGGGGCAGCCATGCTCGCCGGCTATTTGGCGGAACAGCGGATTTCCGCTGTCGTCGACGCAAGCCATCCCTTCGCCACCGGAATTTCCCGCAACACCCTGGCAGCGGCCCAAACGGCGGGCATCCCCCTTCTTCGTCTCAATCGCCCTCCATGGACGAGGCAGAATGGCGACCTGTGGCACGAAATCGGCGACTGGCCGGAGGCGATGCAGCTGCTCCCCGACACCGGCGCGCGGGCTTTCCTCGCCACGGGACACCAGGAAGTGCGAGCATTCGGGGCGTTGGAAGGCTGCTTTTTCCTGGTCCGCACCGTAGACCCCCCAGCCGTTCCGCTGCCGCTTCCGCATTGCGAGGTGGTGGTCGGCCGCGGACCCTTTGCTTTAGACGACGAGATTGCCCTGCTGCGCCGCCACGCCATCACCCACGTGATCTGCAAGAACAGCGGCGGCACGTCGGCCTATGGCAAGATCGAAGCGGCGCGCGAACTGGGGCTGCCGATCATCATCAAGCGGCGCCCGCCACCGTTGCAGACCGCCGCTGTCGCGGCCGTCGCGGATGCGGAAGCGTGGCTGGAGGTCGTTGTCCGGTGAGCCGGGCGTCGCGGGTGAACGTCAGCGCCGGCTTGCGGACAATAGGGGTTCTGCTTCTTTTCGGCGCAGCCGGAGCGTTCGCTGCCGCCGCAGCGCCCGCCAGCTATCCGGAGCGGACCCGCGCCATTCTGGAGAGCCCGCCGGCCGGGCTAAGCATTTCGGCGTCGATCGAGGATCGGCTTTTCTCGCTGCTCAACCAATTGCGGAAGGACGAGGGCTTGGCCGCCCTGAAGCCGCGTGCGGCGTTGCGGAAAGCCGGACGGGCGCATTCGTACCGGATGTTGCGCGACGACTTCTTCGCCCATCGCGACCCTGACGGACGCCCGGTTGGCCATCGCATCGCCGCCGTCGACCGCCGAAACCTGTACCAGTCCGTCGGCGAAAACCTGGCGCAAATCAGCCCGCCCGGCGACAATACCGCCGACGAGATGCATCAAGGCTGGACCGAAAGCGCCGGCCATTACGAAAACATGATTTCCCCGGACTTCACCCATGCCGCGACCGGTTGCGCGGCGGACGGCGAGACAGTGATGTGCACGCAAGTATTCGGCAGGTCTGCGGGCAGGCTGAAGAGCGCCCTGCCCTTGCAATTGCGGCAGAGTGGCCAGACGAATGTCTCAGCCCAAATCGACGGGCTCGACTATGCCGGCTGGGTGCTGCTGAACATCCGGGGCAAGAAGCGCGAAACAGGGTCGGGCCCGCTGTTGAAATGGCCGGCTGGGCTGACGGGCGAGCACCGCCTGCGCATCGTCGGCGAACGCCGCGAGGGCAACAAGATCTACCGATACCGCTTTTTCGCCCCGTCCGTCGTTTTGGAATAGAGCCGATGCCATCAGCCCCCGCCACTGACGCCTTGGCTGCCGTGGCCGAACTTTACCATCAATACATGACAGGCCTGATCCTGGGCGTCTCGCTGCACCGCGGCCGGCACGATGTCGGCGAGTGGATGTTCCGCGTTTTCCGGCACCAGCATCACGAGAAATTTCTCTCCAGCTTTGACAAGCTGGGTCTGACCGGCATGCCGGACGCGGTCGCCTGCGCCGCCTACCACTATCTCTCGAACAGCGTCGGCGGGGTCGGCGTGGAGTTCATGCGCGAGAGCGACCGCAAGGCCTGGGTGCGCTTCGTGCCGCCCCGCTGGATCTATCCGGACGCCACCATCTGCGGCGTGCCGAGCGAGGCGAGCCGGGGCATGCTGCGCGGCTGGTACGCCCAGAACGGGGTCAGCCTGAACAACTCCAGGCTTGGCTTTGTCTGCACCTCGCAAACAACCGATGGGCAGCATGGGCTTTCCGGCTATTTTCTGGAGCATGAGCACGACCTGGCGCCGGACGAGCGTCTGCGCTTTGCCCCCGGCGAGTTGCCGCCGCCCTTCGACGCCGCCCGAGCGCCCAAACTGCCCGCCGCAGAGTGGCCGGCCGAGCGCCTGGCCAAGGCCAGCCGCAACTACGCCATGGAGTATGTGCGCAGCGGTCTGCCCCGTATGGCGGAGTTGTTCGGCCCGGCGGAGATGGGTGCGATCGCCGGCAATGTTGCCCGGATGGTGGGCGCGCAGACCTATCTGGCGATGGCCGCCGGGCTTGGCGTTTCGGGCGACAGACCTTTGGACTTCGCGCGCTTTTTGGTGGCAGAGGCAGAAGCCGAGGGCGACGAGGCCGAGGTCGCCCAAGACGGCGAAACCGCGGTGGTGCGGCGGTTCGGCTGGCGCCTCGCCCGCAACCTGCCGCCGCAGCATGCCTGCGTGTTCGAGGCGTGGAACGGCCTGTTCGAAGGGGCGCTGATGGTGCACAACCGGTATTGCGTGCTCGACGTGGCCCGGCGATTGGACTATGGCGATCCCTGTATTGAATGGCGGGTGCGGCTGCGCCCGGCCCATTCTTAACCGTTCAACCAACCATTATCCGGAGGACATGCCATGAAACTGATCGGTGGTTTTCTCTCACCCTATGTGCGCCGCACCGCGGTCTCGCTGAACCAGATGGGCCTGAACTGGGATTCGGAGGCCGTAAGCGTCTGGGACGACCCGGGCGCAGTAAAACAGCATAACCCGCTGGTTCGGGTGCCGACCTTGGTGCTGGACGACGGCGAGGCCCTGGTCGAGAGTTATGCGATTCTGGATGCGCTGGACGAGATGGCCGGCGACAAGCGCCTGACTCCGGCAAGCGGGGCCGAGCGGCGCAAGGTGATGAAGACGACCGCGGTCGCGGCGGGCTCCATCGACAAGACAATCTGGGCTGTCTACGAGCTGCGCTTCCACGACAAGGAACACGCCTCTCGCAAGTGGGTCGAGCACAACGAGGAACAGGCGCTCGGCGGCTTCGAATGGCTGAACAAGGCGGCGGAAGCGGCAGGTGATGGCTGGCTTTGCGGCCCGAACATCACACAGGCGGACGTGACCGCGGCGGTTGGCTTCAGCTTCGCCAGCAAGGTGCGCCCGAAGCTGGACCTGGCGGGCAAGTTCCCGGCGCTGGCCGCCCACAATGCCCGCGCCGAAGCGCTGGACGCCTTCAAAAACGCTCCGCTGCCGGCGTAAGCTGCAAACGTTCGTGAATGCGAAAGGAAGGGCGCCTCGCCCTTCCTTTTTTGTTGCCGCGGCTTGACAAGGCCACCTGCCTCATGGCGCATGGGCGGCAATATTTCAGAACCGAAGCTTCGGGAGTTCGACCACGCATGTTCAAAGCTATCTATCTGGAAAAACACGATTCCGGCATTCAAAACAGCATTCGCGAAATGGACGAAAGCGACCTGCCCCAAGGCGACGTGCGGGTGGGCGTGGAATATTCCACCATAAACTATAAGGACGGGCTGGCCATCACCGGCGCCGCGCCGATCGTGCGCGACTACCCGATGGTGCCGGGAGTCGACTTCGCCGGCAAGGTGCTCGAAAGCAGCAATGACGAATTCAAAGAAGGTGACGCCGTCGTGCTGAACGGCTGGGGCGTCGGCGAAAGCCATTGGGGCGGTCTTTCGCAACAGGCGCGGCTGAAAGGCGACTGGCTGATCAAGCTGCCGGACGCCTTCACCAGCCGCCAGGCGATGGCCATCGGCACCGCCGGCTACACCGCCATGCTGAGCGTGCTGGCGCTGGAGCGGGCGGGTGTGACGCCGGACAAGGGCCCGGTGCTGGTGACGGGGGCGGCCGGCGGCGTCGGCAGTGTCGCCATCTCCTTACTGGCGAAGCTGGGCTACACGGTGGAGGCCTCCACGGGCCGCGCGTCGGAAGAAGACTATTTGAAGGGACTGGGCGCGGCCGGCATTATTGATCGAAACGAACTGTCGGAACCGAGCAAGCGCCCCATGGGCAAGGAGCGCTGGGCCGGTGCCATCGATGCCGTCGGGAGCCACACGCTCGCCAACGTGCTGGCACAGATCAAATACGGTGGTGCGGTAACTGCCTGCGGCCTTGCGCAAGGCGGCGATCTGCCGACGACGGTGTATCCTTTTATTTTGCGGGGTGTTTCGCTGCTGGGCGTCGAGAGCGTCAGGGCGCCGAAAGCGGTGCGTGAAAAGGCCTGGGCACGGCTCGCCCAAGATCTGGACATTGCCAAGCTGGAAGCGATGACCGTCGAACTGCCCCTGGCCGATGCTGCACGCGCTGCCGCGGACATTCTGAAGGGCCAAGTCCGCGGCCGGATCGTAATCGATGTCAATGCGTAGGCTAGATCGATGCTTAGGCGGACATCCGCTTGAGCACCTCTTGCAGCACGAACACCCGCAGCGCGCTCGACAGATTCCCGCTGCGGCCCTTGTCGACCTCCGCAACGACCTGGGCGACCGAAACGCCGCGGTTGCTGGCGATGGTTTTCAGCTGATCCCAAAACGGGTCTTCCAGTGAAACGCTGGTGCGGTGACCGGCAATGGTTACGGAACGGCGGCGTAATTGGTCGCTCATGAGTTTACTCCTCAGCTGCCAAACACGTTGATGAGACGCCCGTTTGTCTTTGATGGTGCTGCTGACCGGGTTACTCCAGCACCTGCTTTTCCACCCCGGTCCTGCTCTCAGGGCCACCGATGGAGTTCCGCCCCAGCTCCTGCCGCGGGCGGAGAGGCACGTGAGTTCGATATGCGTACTCGGGTGAACTCGTTTCAACGATCGAATGATCGAACCGAACTGCGCCGCGTCTAACTTTATCGTGCGCAAATCCGCCTGCCCGTCGCGGCCATTCACCATCCGGTTAATCGTGCCGAACCGAATTGAAGGCGGAAACGGAAGAGAAAACGATCCCTGCGCTGCGGCCATTGCCGGGCGCAGCCGGTCGCGTTGCGGATCGATCTGCATCGAACCACCTCACTTTCGCCTGCGCTTCCTTTAAGAAGCGCACACTATAATGCCGAGCTACGATGGATTATGCAATCATAGAGATTGGTCGAGCGAAAGCCGGTATTCGCCATGCGGTCGACGCCCCATCCCGCCGTCCTTTTTCGGAAAGGTCGGGATGTCAGCTTGACCGGCGGACAGGGGGTCCTACCCATCCTGCTCCCGCCGCCGGCGTCGCCGCTGCCACCAGGCCCACCGGGTTCCAATCCGGCCATGAATGGAAATTTCCGCGCTCGCCATCAGTAGTGCCGCCCCGAGCAGCGGCAACAGGTAATAAATAGCTCGGTAAGTAATGACCGCGGCGACAATGGTTTCCCCGGTTATGGCCTCGGGCAGCAGCAGCAATAACACCGCTTCAAACACGCCCAAGCCACCGGGTACCTGGCTCAACATGCCGCTGATGTAGGCGATGACGAACAAGCCGATAAAATGCCAGTAGTCGAGCCCGCCATGTGCGGGCAGCAGGAAGTAAAGCGCGCCTGCCGCAAAGCTCCACTCCACCGCAGCGGCGGCAAACTGGGTTAAGACAATGCCGAGCGAAGGCGGAGGCAGTTGGACGCCCTTCATCCTGATTATCGGCCAGCGCAGTAGGCTCCAGAACAGATAGACGCTGCCAACCAGCGCCGCGCCCGAGCCAATAAGATAAGCGGTGGAAACCGGCAGGTCCGTCGCTAGCGTCAGGGCCCCTGCATTCACGACAACCAATAGACCAGCGATGGTAATCAGTCCCAAGACATAGGCGGTACCGCCGAATACCACGACGCGCGCAATGTCAAGCAACGGCACTTTCCATTCACTGTAGAAACGGTAGCGGATCGAATTGCCGGTCACCGCGCCGAATCCCAGATTGTGGCTGAACGCATAGGCAATCAAGCTCACCAGCATGATGCGCGTGTACGCCATCTTGCGGCCAATGTAGCGAAATGCGGTCGAATCGTAGACCGTCAGTGTCAAATAGGCGCCCGCCGTACAGCCCAGCGCCAGCGCGATCGCCCCGAGGGACAATTCTTCGAACTGGGCGATCACCAAGTCGTATTTCAGGATCTGGGCCTGTTTCCAAAGCACCCAAACGGCCGCTCCGAACACGCCGACTCCGATAAGGATTCCGGCTAAATGGGCGAGCCGTTTCCACATACGCGTGCCGTTCCTTCCTGCGATCAGTGATGCGAATAAAAAGGTCGCGGCCCCATCCGTGCAGGGACAGGGCCGCGGCGAACGCTTATACACATTTGAACTTGGGGATTGTAAGGTCGTCGGAGACGCGGTCGAACAAGACCTCTACGGCTTGGCCGATGGCAACACTCTCGGGGCGATCCGTTACCAGGTTCGACATCACGCGCGCGCCTTCCTCCAACTCGACAGAGACGATCACGTAAGGGCATTCGCCCTGGAATGCCTGGCCGGCGGGGCGGCGGGCGACGGTGAACGAATAAATAGTTCCCTTCCCGCCCGCTTCGATCCACTCTACCTCGCTATCGACCACGCCAGGCACCAGTTGCCGGGAATAGAGAAAAGCCTGGCCCGTCGCCTTGCAGCGCTGGATCATTAGCCGGCCCTCTCTGGCACCCTGCCAATAGGGCTCGCTGTCCGGATCGATGGCAGGAACCGGTTTGTCATAGGTCATGGGTCGGGCTCCCGTTAGTTTTTGGTGTTGGAAAGGATTACGGTTGCGCCACTGGACAGCACGCCACCGGTACCATGGCAGACGGCGTTGGTCAGCCCCTCCACCTGTCGCGCGCCGGCGTCGCCGCGCAACTGCCGCGTCGCCTCGATCAGCAGAAAGATGCCATACATGCCGGGGTGGCAATAGCTAAGTCCGCCACCATTGGTGTTGAGGGGAAATTCGCCGCCAGGCGCGGTGCGCTGGCTCTTGACGAAATCTTTGCCCTCGCCGATGTCGCAGAGCCCCAGCGCCTCCAGGGTCAGCAGCACCGTGATCGTGAAGCTGTCATAAAGCATAGCCATGTCCATGTCTTTAGCGCCACGCCCGGCCTGGGCGTAGGCGCGCTGGGAGGCATGCTCGGCTACCTCCAGGCGCGCCATGTCCGGCATCCAGTTGATGTTGACATGGCTGGCGCTTTCGCCGTGACCCAGAACGTAGATGGGCTTGGTTTTCAGGTCTTTGGCCCGCTCTTCGGTGGTCATGATGACCGCGCCGCCACCATCCGTGACCAGGCAGCAGTCATAGCGTCCCAGCGGGTCGACGATCGGCGCGGCGTTCAGCACGTCGTCCAGGCTCATCGGATCGCGGAAGGCCGCGGCCGGGTTCAGGCCCGCCCAGGCGCGGGTCGAAACCGCGATCTCCGCCAGGGTCTCGCGGGTGGAGCCGTATTCATGCATATGCCGGTTTGCGGCCATGGCATAGGCGCCGGCGGGTAGCGGCAGACCGCTGACGATGTCCCACTGGTTCGAGAACAGCGCCGGCCTGCCCCCTAGCGAGCGCGCGGACTGCGACTTCTGCATAGAGCCATAGAGGATCAGCACCGTGTCGCACACGCCCGCCTTGATCATCTCATAAGCATGGCCCGCGTGCAGCACAAAGGCCGAGCCCCCGACATTGGTGCCATCCAGATATTTCGGGAGACGGATACCCAGATATTCAGCCAGCAGGTTCGGTTGCATTGCGCCCGGCCCAGGCATGCCCCACATGCCAGCGACGGCCAGCCCGTCGACATCGGCCATATTCAGGCCCGCTTCGGCCAGGGCCTTGTTCGCGCAGTCGCGCTGCATGTTGAGCACATGGGTGCCGGGAAGCGCGCGGCCGCGCTCGTGGGTGGGCGCATCGGCGACGCCGACGATGACGGGTTGGCGGGACACGATGCGGCGAATTCCTCAGACGGCCTTCGGGATTATTCACTCAAAGCAAGCGGGCCGGCCTTCCTCTGTCAAGTCGCGTATCAGCCCGACGATTGACTGTGCTGCGCATTGCCGACTCTGCTTCGACCAAATCACCATTCCCAGCCGCCGAAAGTCCGACCATCAGCCGACGTGCGATGCGGCCAGCGATAAGCCGCGGCCGTAATCCGTTAGAGTAATCCCAGTATCCGCAGTTCCTCCGCCAGTTCGGGCGGCAGAGCGTCGGTCTCGGAGCCATCCAGGTCGGCCGGCGCGTCTTCGGGCTTGTAGTAGCGCCAGCCCTGGAACGGGCGGTGCGCGCGCGGAACGGTCGGAATCAGTTCCGGATGCAGCACGATGGCGCAACGCCGCCCGCCCTCGGCATTCTCCCGGGCCTCGAAATCCGCGATGCGCTGGCGGGCGAGGATCACGCCTTTGATCACCCAGTACATGCTGCCGCCCGATTCCAGGATTTCCA
Organism: uncultured Alphaproteobacteria bacterium; assembly: GCA_963807085.1. Classification (GTDB taxonomy): domain Bacteria; phylum Pseudomonadota; class Alphaproteobacteria; order Bin95; family Bin95; genus JACKII01. The sequence goes on along the minus strand of CAWEBB010000043.1, from coordinate 56,758 downwards.
CACCGCGGCGGGGGAAGTTGCGGGTCAGGTGGCGGTTGAATTCCGAGCCGGTTTCCTCCCGCCGGAACGCCTGCCAGCGGGCCAGATCGTCGATGCTGCCGGAGCCGACCGACAGCTTGATCATGTGGAGCGCGGGGGTTGCGACAGCCTCGCTCATCCACCTTTCCACCGGTTTGCGACGCCCAAATCCAAGCCGAACAGGTCCATGACGCGGCCGAGCGTGTGGTCGACCATGTCCATCACGCTTTCGGGTCTGGCGTAAAAGGCCGGTACCGGCGGTGCAATGACCGCGCCTGCCTCGGTCGCCGCCACCATCGCCCGCAAATGCCCCAGATGCAGCGGCGTCTCTCGCGGCAGCAGCACCAACCGCCGGCGCTCCTTCAGCACCACATCCGCCGCGCGGGTCAGCAGATGGGTGGTATTTCCATAGGCGATTTCGCTGAGCGAACGCATGGCGCAGGGTGCCACGATCATGCCCATGGTGCGGAACGAGCCGCTGGAGATTGCCGCGGCGACATCGTCCGCGCCGTAGTGGCGGTCGGCGAGCGCCTGGACGTCGGCGATCTTGTAATCCGTCTCGTGCGCCAGCGTGATCTGCGCTGAACGGGTTATGACCAGATGGGTTTCCACCAGCAGCGGCCGCAGCAACTCCAGCAGCCGCACGCCATAGATCACGCCCGACGCGCCGGAAATGCCGACAATCAGGCGCGCACTCATCGGCGGATCACTTTTGAAAATGCGTAGTCATTCATGCCTTACCAAGGGCGCGACAAGCGCCTCGGAGTCAAGTCCTCGCCCGGAGCAGTGGACGGAGCGGCAGAACATGCTCCAATCCGTGAGCCTCTTCCACACCGTCATTGCGGCGAGCCTCGGTGCGCCGCGGACACGGGCCCCGCGCCTAGAACAACCGCTCGCTGGCGATCTTCGCGCCTTCGACCATGGCGCCGAGCTTGGACCAGACCACGCTCGGCGCGACGCGGCCCGCGCCCGCCGAGGTGTCGAAGCCGCAGTCGGTCGCCGCCAGAATGCGCGCCGGATCGCCGAGCGCCCGGCCCACCCGCTCCAGCCGGTCGGCCACGGTTTCCGGGTGCTCTACATAGTTGGTCGTGGTGTCGATGCAGCCGACGATGACGCTCATATGATCGGGAATGTTTTGGGGCGTGAAGGCGCGGTATTCGTGCTGATGGCGCGGGTTGGCCATGGGCAGCAGCAACGCGCCCGCGTGCGCCCTGGTCAGGATCGGCAGCATCTCCGCAATCGGCACGTCGGCGTCGTGCGGACCTTCGTAGTTGCCCCAGCAGGCGTGCAGGCGGATGCGCTCCTTCGGCAGGTCAGAGGTGACGCGGCGGATTTCCTCGATCACCTGCTCGACGAAAGCAAGGAACTCCGAACGCGGCCGGTCGGCGAAGGCACCGTGGCCCTCCAGCGCCAGGTCGGGCGCGTCGATCTGCAGGTCGAAGCCGTGCTCGATGATGGTGTGGTATTCGACGGCTACCGCATCAGTGATCGCGCGCAGATAGGCATCGAAGCTGTCGTAATACTCGTTCGGAATAGCCGTCGCGACAATACCGGGCGACGGCGCGGTGAAGAAGGTCCCGGTCGGATTCAGCCCCTGCAAGGCGCTCCGGAACTGGCGGCATTCGGCAGCGACAGCGTCGGGGTCGAGATATGTCAGTTCGCCCACCACCTTGGGCGGGGTCATGTTGGAAACCACGGGCCGGCCCTCGAAAATAGCCTGGCGGATCGGCGCAAAATCGGGATGATTGCGGATGTCCTTGAACGGCTCGCGATAGCCGCCGGGGCCGAAGCCGCTCAGCCGCCGTTGCAGATAGAGAAAGAACGCCTCGCGCGGCTGCTCGCCATTGTTCACCAGGTCCAGGCCAGCCGCGATCTGCTGACGGACGTTGGCGCGGGTCGCAGCCTCTCCCATTTCGGCAATCTTGGCTTCATCGACCGGCTCGCCGCGCGAGCGGTCGGCATAAAGCCGGGTCAGGTCGAGCGGGCGGGGCAGGCTGCCGGCATGGGTGGTCAGGATCTGGCCATCGGAGCGCAACATGGGCTTCCTTTCGCAGGCACCAGGAATACAGCGGCAGCTTAGAGCAGATGCCAAGGGCTGGTTAGCCCTCTTGCGGAAAATGGCGCCAGAGCGGGACTCGATCCGGCACCATTACCGCGGTCTCAGTCAATAGCCATTGGCGATGCCATCGAGCCGGTTGCGCCGGCGACGGGCGTGGGGCTGTACATGTACAAGAAGGTGTAGACGGTATCCTCACTCAGCCCGTCTAGGTTCATGTTCTCCTGATTGACGATGCCATGCCGGGTGATCAGGTGGGTGTGGACGCAAAAGACGCAACCGGGATCCGGGTTCGGCACCACCTCGGTCGGCCAGGTATCGGCACCGACCACGCCGGCCTGCACCTCGTCCGAGAGCCAGCGGGCGACTTCCATGCCGATGCCCGGGGCGCCACTATTAAAGGTGGCGGGATCGTCCCAATGCGTGCCCCAGCCGGTGCGGAAGAACACGGCGTCGCCGGGCTCGAACTTGAAATCGGCCATTTCCTGCGAGGCGAGGGCTTCGCGGACGTCATCCATGGTGATCTCATAGCCGCGTTCGAGGCTGTCGACGCCCTTGGCGACGGCGATGTCCAGCAAGATCCCGCGGCCGGCGATCGGGTACAAATTCTCGACGCCGATCTTCTTCAGGCCGTCGCCGGTTACGATCTCCTGTTCGGTGAAGCCGTTATAGAAGCGCATTTCGGTCTGATCGCCATCTTCACCGACCTGAACGCCGATATGCCCCAGGCCATCGAATTGTGTCCCGACCTGGCCAATGTTGGTCGCAACGAACTCCTGATGCCCGACCAGCCTGTTGGAGCCCACGGGGCCGCTGCGGTGCGGGATCATCATCGCGAAACTGCGCGTGCCATAGAGCGGCATCTTGGTGGTGTAGTCGCGGCCGAGGCGGTAAACGTCGCCCTGGTCCGCCTCGGCCAAGCCGCGCTTCACGACTTCGGGTTTGGTGTACCAGTTGGTCGAACCGGCAGTGTCTTCCGCACCCCAGAGCGGGTGCGGCCACCATTTGGAGCCGAGCGGCGTCTCCATGGTCTCGCCGGTGACCCAAGGTTTGCCCTTGCAGTCCTTCCAGTTATCGGCACCGCATTCCGCCTTGGCCATACCGGCAGGCAGCAGGAATGCGGCAGCGGCAATTGCCGTTAGTGCATACTTCATTGACTTTTCCTCCGTCTTGGTTGAACCGCACACGTGCGGCCTCGCGCAATAAGCTTCTCTCGCGCCGAGGGTGGGACGCAAGGCCTGCCTTCGTGGTTGCATTTAAAATATATGGGAAGGGGACAAAAAGAGAGGGAACCGGCGCCAGTCAGCGCACGATCGCGTTTGCCTGCGGCATTGGCATCGGGCCGGTTCACCACCAGATCAGTGTCGTACCCATTTCGGAAATAGCGGAGCGGCATCGGTATGCTGGCAACACGGCGGACGGTTTTGAGCACCTCGGCTGCGGCCGCGGTCTTAGGCGCTCTTGGCGCGGGGCCTAGTATCGCTCAGCCTGGGCAGCGCCTGATCAAACGCATTCCATCGACCGGAGAAATCGTGCCGCCGGTCGGCCTTGGCAGTTGGATCACCTTCAATGTCGGGCAAGACCCAAAGCTCAGGGACATCTGCCGGGCCGTGATCGCCGCGTTTACAGAAGCGGGCGGCGGCATCATCAACTCCTCGCCCATGTACGGATCGTCCCAGGCGGTGATAGGCGACAGTCTGGAAAAACTGGGGTGGCCCGCAGATGTATTTTCCGCCGACAAGGTCTGGACGTCCGATGACGAGGCCCGGCCGCAGATTTTAGAGAGCGGCCGGCTCTGGGGCCTCGCAGAGTTTGATCTCTTGCAGGTGCACAACCTGGTAAAATGGCGGGAACACCTCGAAACCCTGTCCTCGATGAAGGCGGAAGGGCGTCTCCGTTATGTGGGCATCACCACCTCGCACGGTCGCCAGCACCGGGAATTCGAGGAAGTGATGCGGACCCAGCCGCTCGACTTCGTGCAACTCACCTACAACATCGCCGACCGAGAGGCAGAGTCGCGGCTGCTGCCGCTTGCCTCGGAGAAGGGCATCGCCGTCATTTGCAACCGCCCTTTCCGCCGCGGCGCGTTGGTTGACCGGCTGCAAGGCAAGCCCCTGCCCCGCTGGGCGGATGAGATCGGCGTTAAGACATGGCCCGCGTTTCTGCTCAAATTCATCATCTCGCACCCTGCGGTGACGGTCGCAATCCCCGCGACCCGTCAAGTTGAGCACTTGCAAGAGAACAAGGCCGCCGAGCATGGCCCCCTGCCCGACGCGACCATGCGGCGACGGATGCTGGACTATGTGCAGTCGCTCTAACTCGCCCCGGAGGTCACGGCTGTCATGATGGCGGAATGGTGGAGCTACCGAACTCAGCGACTTTCTGATGTTTTCGCCGGACACCTATTGGCGGCTGTACGCCCTGGGCAATGCCGTCGACTGGGCCGTGGGCATGGTCGCGACACTGGCCGGGCTTCTGGTCCTGTTGACGCTGCTGCGGCGGCCGGAATGCCGGGTGCCCCGCATGCCCTGGCTCGGCATCGGGTTGGCGGTTCTCTGGCTATGGGTCGGCTGGCGCTTCATATGGGAACGCTATGCCACGATCAATTGGGCCGTGGCCGATTTCGCGTATCTGTTTTTCCTGCAAGCCGCGTTGCTTTTCCTGCTGTCATTGACCGTAATGCTGGGGGCTACCCGCCTTTCCCGGCCGGCGCCGAGAATCATTGCGGTGCTGTTGCTGGCGGTGGCGTTGATCGGTTACCCATTATCGGCCCCGCTGAGTGGCAGGCAGTGGACGACGGCGGAGGTTTTCGGGATTGCGCCCGATCCGTTGGCTGTCGCAACGCTGGCTTTGCTCGTCCTGATGCCGCGATCGTGGCCGACGGCCCTGTTGCAAGCGGTGCCGGCGATCTGGTTGGGGTTTTCATTCCTTACTTTGATGGCCATGGAGGCATGGCAGGCATGGTTCACCCTGGCGGTCCTGCTCGTCGGGTTCGGTGCATGGGTGTGGCCGAGCGGACACTCGCCGCTTTGCGGTCGTCGCGTCAATGCTACGGCTGAGGTCTCAAAACCGCTTCGACCGGAAAGTGATCCGACAGATTGCCGTTCGGCTTGAACGCGCGGTTAATCCAGACGCCGGGCGGGTTGTGGTTGCTATGCAACAGCACGTAATCGAGCCATTCGGCACCGGCGGACTTGTCCTTGATCAGCGCGTTCGCTGAAGGGTCCCAGGTTGCCGGAAGCCCTTCGTAACGGGGTGCCGATGCATTCAGGAGCGCAAGCATCTCAGTGTACTCCCTCGATCCCCTGATGACGTTGAGGTCTCCCGCAATCACCACCAACTCGTTTGCGGGAATGCCACGTGTCTCGATAAACTGGGCGATCTCGCGGAATTGCGACTGGCGTTCCTGCCAGCCTGCAGCGTAACCGGGCTTGGCAGACGATATACCGGCAAGGCCACCGCCGCCGGCTGCGTTGGTATGTGTCGCGATGACATGGATGCGGTCGCCCATGTACCGGATGCGCGCATAGGCGAAGCCCTTGTTTGCATTGTAGTCCCAGCCACCGGCTTCGGAGAAGATGCGCTGAACCTGGTATTCGATCGGCCACTTGCTGACGATGGCGATGCCGCCCCGGATTACGGTGATGGCGTCGCTGAAATCGCCAAGCGTTTCGGCCCACGCATCGTTCCGGCTTTGGCCGACAATCGGAGTTTGATGCGGGAAACTGCCATGCAGCAAGCTCATCAGAGTTCGGGACGGCCCGTCATCAAACAGCTCGTTCAGCACGACCACATCGTAGCGCCGCAGAAAATCCGCGGTGCCGATCAGCCGGGCCCGGCCGGGGCGGTCTGGCGCATTGTCCACTTGCATCAGATAGGTGTTGAACGTGGCTATCTTAAGCCGGCCATCAATGTTCGGTGGCTTCGTCGTCTTGCTCGCGTCGACGGTCGGCGGTACACGCCAGCTGGCGTCCGTCTTCTGCGAGGTGGTGTTGAGCTTGCCGTCATCGACAACCAGGTACTGGTTCCACGACTTGTTGCGCAGCCGGAAAAAATCGCCCGCCTCGATGACGCCTGTGCCGCCAATCTTTTCGGCAATCCAGACGGATTTGTCGCCCGCATCGTCCCAATAGTAAACCCCGTCGGAGAATGTCCCGAGCAGGTTGGATTTTCGCCAACTGGCTTTCCAACCCGAAGTGTTTGTCGCCTTGAGCTTGAGCTGCTGTCCGTGGCGAAGCGGGCCGCCGTTGCCGGAGAACAGCAGCAATTCGGCCTCGCCCGAACCGCCGCGCGGGATGGGATAATAGTAGGATTTGCCGGAGTAGGATTTGCCGAAATAGCTACCATCGGTGTGCTGCAGACGATGGGTCTTGTTGAGTTGGACCTGCTCCGCCGAGGCTGGGAGACTGGCGGTGGCGAGTAGTGCAAAGACCAAGCTAAGGAGCAGACGTCCGATCACTATTTCTTCCCCTTCTGCGAAAGCTTGCTCCTGATTAACAGAATAAGCTCATCGCTTCTAGCCTCATATTGCGGCCGACAGGCGTAGACGCCCTCACGTCCCGAAGAAATCGTTGCCCTTGTCGTCGGTAACGATGAAGGCTGGAAAGTTCTCGACCTCAATGCGCCAGACGGCCTCCATGCCGAATTCCTCGAAGTCCAGGCATTCGACCTTGCGGATATGGTCCTGGGCCAATCGCGCGGCCGAGCCGCCGATGGAGCCCAGATAGAAGCCCTTGTGCCTGGCGCAGGCGTCCACCACCTGGCGCGAGCGGTTGCCCTTTGCCAGCATGACCATGCTGCCGCCCTTGGCCTGGAACTCATCGACGAAGCTGTCCATGCGGCCCGCCGTTGTCGGCCCGAACGAGCCGCTGGCATAGCCATCCGGCTTTTTGGCCGGCCCGGCATAATAGACCGGATGGTTTTTTAGATAATCCGGCATCGTCTTGCCATCCGCCATCTCTTTCTGGATGCGGGCATGGGCCAGATCGCGGGCCACAATCATCGGGCCGCTCAGCGCCAGCCGTGTCTTGATCGGGTGCGCGGTAAGCTGGGAGAGGATCTGTTCCATCGGCTGGTTCAGGTCAATGGCGACCACCTCGCCACCCAATTCCTGCTGGTCGATCTCTGGCAGATACTGGGCGGGGTTCATCTCCAATTGCTCGACGAACACGCCGTCGCGGGTGATCTTGCCCAGCGCCTGGCGGTCGGCCGAGCACGAGACGCCAAGCCCGATCGGCAGCGAAGCGCCGTGCCGCGGCAGGCGGATGACGCGGACGTCATGGCAGAAATACTTGCCGCCGAACTGTGCGCCGATGCCCATTTGCTGGGTCAGTTGCAGGATGGTCTGCTCCATCGCCACATCGCGGATCGCCTGGCCGTGCAGGCCGCCGGTGGTCGGCAGGTGGTCGTAATAGCGGGCGCTGGCCAGTTTCACCGTCTTCATGTTCATCTCAGCCGACGTGCCGCCGATGACAATCGCCAAGTGATAGGGCGGGCAGGCCGCGGTGCCGAGGGTACGGATTTTCTCGTCCAGGAACTGCACCAACCGTTCGGGGTGCAGTTGCGAGGGCGTCGCCTGATACAGGAACGCCTTGTTGGCCGAGCCGCCGCCTTTGGCCATGAACATGAACTCGTACTCGCCGCCGGGCGTGCGCATCATGTCGAGTTGCACCGGCAGGTTGGAGCCGGTGTTCTTTTCGTCGAACATGGAGATCGGCGAGAGCTGGCTGAAGCGCAGGTTCTCTTCATCGAAGGTGCGGAAGACGCCGCGGGATAGTTGTTCCTCGTCGCTGCCGTCGGTCCAGACTCGGTCGCCCTTCTTCGCCATGATGATGGCGGTGCCGGTGTCCTGACACATGGGCAGCACGCCGCCCGCCGCGATGTTTGCGTTCTTCAGCAGGTCGAGCGCCACGAAGCGGTCGTTCTGGCTCGCCTCGGGGTCATCCAAAATAGAGCGAAGCTGCGCCAGATGGCCGGGGCGCAGATAGAAGCTGATATCGTTGAACGCCGCCCGGGTCAGGTCCGCAAGCGCTTCGGGTTTGACGACCACGACCTCCTGACCGCGGAAGGTATCGACCTCCACATAGTCGCCATCCAGCTTGCGCCACGGCGTGTCCTCGTGCGGGGCATCGAACATGGGAAAATAGGCGAAGTCGGCCATGGCTCAGCGCTCCGGTCTCGGTTGTCTGAATAGGAGATTACTATCAGGTTTTTTTGCGGAAGGCGTCGAGGCTGATAACCTCCCCAGGGCCCTCAGGCGGGGCGGGATCGTGGCCATCCGGATCGTCTTCGGGGTCGGACGTGCCTTCCTCCGCATGATGACCGGCGGCGACCTCCCCCTCCAATGCCGAGGCGAATTGCAGGCCAAAGCCGACCGATGGGTCGGCAAAGCTCGCCACAGCGTCGAACGGAATCGAGAGGCGTTCCAGCTTTTTGTTGAAGCTCAGCGTCACCTCGAAATGATCTTCCGTCACGTCCAGATTGTAGAATTGGTGCTGCAGGACCACGGTCATCTGGTCCTGGTATTGCGCGCGCAGCACATCCGCGATCATCACATCCGGATGATCGGTCCGGAACGAAATATAGAAATGCTGCTCGCCCAGAAAACCTTTCTCGGCAACCTCGGCAATGGCGTCACGCATCACGCTTTTCAGCGCCCGCTCCACCAGGCGGTCATAGTATTCGCGGCTGTGTTGTTCTATCGGGCCGGCCATTGCGTCTTCGTCTTAAACCATGCGCGGAAACAGTGAACCATTATTGTAGCGCAGCCGGATCGAAAGCGATAGTGGGAGGGCTTCTGTTGCCCGGTGCCCTCCCGAACCGCGCTTGCCTAAGTTTTAAGCAGCGAGTGCGATTTCATTGTCGTTCGCACATAGGTTTTGGCCCGATGACGGTGGTACCATGCCGAGCAAAGGATACGTCTTTACCACGCACGTCGATCCTAGTTCGCCCCCTTTGCCCTCCGCCGTCCAATTCGGCGGCGAAGAGATTTGGTGGAGGCGCCGGGTACTGCCCCCGGGTCCGCAACGCTTATTTCACGTACCGTTTATCGCCATAGTCAGGTGCGACCTGACAAATCCTATATAGGGTACGACGCCTGCAGTTGAAAGAGGATGGAGCCTGAAATGGCGCTGACACCGGAACAAACGCACGAACTGGAAGCCGCCCGCGCGGCCCGGCATCAAACCCGCCGCCCGACGGTGCCGGCCCTGGAAGAAATCCTGTTCGAGGCGATCCCGGTGCTCGACAACGGCTTTATCCGCGTCGTTGACTATATGGGCGACGATGCGGCCATTGTGCAGGCGGCGCGCGTCTCTTATGGCGCCGGCACCCGGCAAGTGCGCGAGGACGAAGGGCTGATCCGCTACCTGTTGCGCCATCGGCACTCCACGCCGTTCGAGATGTGCGAAATCAAATTCCACGTGAAGCTGCCGATCTTCGTCGCGCGCCAATGGATTCGGCACCGCACCGCCAATGTGAATGAGTACTCCGCCCGTTATTCGCTGTTCGACCGCGAGTTTTACGTGCCGGCGCCGGAGCATCTGGCGGCGCAGTCTGCGTCGAACCGCCAGGGCCGCGGCGACGTGCTGGAGGGCCGGGAGGCCGAGCAGGCGCTGCGCTGGTTGCGGCAAGATGCGGAGCAGGCATTCGACCACTACGAAACCATGCTGAATGAGGACGAAAATGTCTCAGGCCACGATCCGGAGGCTCAAGGGCTGGCACGGGAGTTGGCGCGCATGAACCTGCCGCTTTCGACCTATACGCAGTGGTATTGGAAGTGCGACCTGCACAACCTGCTGCACTTCCTGGCGCTGCGGGCCGACAGCCACGCTCAGTACGAAATCCGGGTTTATGCAGAGGCGATGCTGAAGGTGGTGCAAACATGGGTTCCCGCCGTCTATCGCGCCTTCAGCGATTACCGTTTGGGCGGGCTGGAATTATCCGCGCCGGGGCTGGAGGTCGTGAAAAGAATGCTGGCGGGGGAAGAAGTGACCCAGGAGGCAAGCGGCCTCAGCCCCCGCGAATGGCGTGAACTGATGGCGGCGCTGGGCCGCGAATAGCCGGAAAAGATGTGGCCGGTAAGTTGTCGTTCGCGCGTCGCTTGGCGGATTTTGGCTTGTGGAGCTAGAATCTATTGTCATCCGCTGTCTGACACGCGAACCGCGACAAGAGGTGCCCGATGTGATCGGCCGAGCGACGCCTCGATCACGTCCCTGAAAAGCCCCGCCCGAAAACCGGCGGGGGCGCGGTGGGTGTCACCGGCGGGGGCGGCTTGCGCCGATAAACTCGCTGATCTTCGCCGCCATGGTCTGGATCAGCGAGAGCACGAGGAATTCCGCCTGCAAGCCAGAGCAGCAGCGAGAACGGCTGATAGCGCGTCCCACCCAACTGGTGCGTGAGGAAGTCGCCCTGACGGCCGAACTCTCTGTAGCCCAACAGCCCCTCGTCGCCCCACCAGTCCGTGAAGATCCAGAACCGCGTCAGGTAGAGCAGCACCAGCGCCAGCAGGGTGACGGCGACAATGCCGAGCAGATGGCGCACGACGTGCATCACCTACAGCCCCCGGATCGTCGCGGGGTCGATCTTCATGACCAACAGATCACCGCGGCGCTCGATGTCGGCCTCCACCTCGATGTAGGAGGCGACCAGGTCCAGCCACTCTTGCGGCATTTGCTCGCCGTCGGGGCCTGCGACCAGCAGGTACTCCGCGCCCGCAACCGGCTGGGTAGAAACGAACACTGGCGGAATATCACCGATCAGGCAGAGATTGGCGCAGGCCTTGTGGGCGATGCCCCTGCCGGGCCGCATCGCGCCCGCCAGACACTTGCCGTCACAGATCTCGCCCGCCAGCCGCCAGCGGCCGAGTTGCTCGACCTCCAGCGGCGGCGCCTCGCCGTCCGCGAGTTTCAGGCCGCCTTCGCCCCCGTCGACCTGCATCATGTCCAGATCGCCGCGTTTCAGCAGCACGCCGGACAGCGTCGCCAATCGGCCATCCAGCTTCTCCGCCCGCGGCAGCACGCTGACCTTGCCGCCGGCCGTGAACATCAGCACGTGGCCTGCGGGCAAACGCTCGTTGCCCTCGACGATCAGCGCGTGCGGGGACGGCTGGGTGTAGACGACGCCGGCTACGGTCTGGCGGCCCCAGTCGAAGCGAAAGGCAGCGCCGCCGGGGTCATCCTGGCTCGCGCCGAGGGCCCAGCCGAGCGCCGCAAAGCCCCCGACCAGCACGAGCGCGCAAACGGCCAGGAACAGCCGCAGCCCCGCCGGAATGCCCATAAAGCCGATGAAGAAGGGCGTATCGTTTCCTTCACGCGTGCTCATGCCTTGGCCTCCGCTTGCCCGGGAACGGTAACCGGCTCGACATAGGTGCCGGGCGGGTTGGCATTCGGGTCGACCTGTACCGCCCCGCTGCCAGTCAGGCGCAGGCGGTAGGTCGGCACCTTCTCGGTAAAGGGTGCCGGCGAGCAGCCATCCGCCAGCCGGTACTGGAAGCCGTGCCAAGGGCAGGTGACGCAGCCGAAAACCACCCGGCCCTCACCGAGCGGCCCGTTCTGATGGGCGCAGGCGTTGGCGATGGCCGAAAGCCTGCCCTCATGCCGAAACACCGCCACCCGCTCTCCGTTGGAAAGGCGGGCGATGCGGGCGCGCCCCTCCTCGATTTCGCCGACCCGGCAGACGGTCTCCCATCCGGCTTCGGCCCGGACGGCCGGCGGATCGCCGGCCCGCGCCTCCCGCCGCGCCGCGAGGACGTGCAGACCGACGACAACTGCCACGCTCAGGACGACAACGATCGTGAAGGTCTGGTTCTGCTGGTCCTGCAACGCGCCCAGCGCCACATGGCCGACCAGGGCCGCATAGGCGGGGTAGAGTAGATAGTGCAGCGACTTCCACACCCGGGGCGTCAGGAAGGAAAGCCAGAAGTCGTGGCTGGTCGCCGCCAAAATCAGCAGGCAGAGTAGGGCGAAGATGCCCAGCGTCTCGAACGGAAAGCCGATGAACCGATCATAGGCGGTGTTGGAGAACAGCACCGCCTCGAATTTCGAACTCGCTGAAAAATTGAAATACCAGTCCACCACTAAACCCGCATGGCTCAGCGCCACCACCGCGGTGATGACGCCGAAATGCCGGCGGTTATAGAGCAGCGGCAGGAAGCGCCGGTCGAGCCGCGCCAGCGGCCCGATGCAGAGGATCACCGTCAGCATCTGGAAGGCGCAGCTGCCAAAGGCGCGAGCCTTCCAGATGGCGCCGTCCACCGGCCGCTGGTGATCCAGAAAGGCCGGCGCGATGTAGAGGAAGAGCCAAAGATACGCGCCGACCAACGCCACGAGTACGGCGTCATAGAGCCACTTGTTTCGGTTCCACTGGACAGGCACATAGCGGGAACTCACCGGCTGGCCTCCCCGATCTTTTCTGGAGCATAATCCGCGGGCCAGTGCTGATTCATGGCAAGCGCCGCTACCAGCAGCACGGGAATGGCCACCGCCAGCACCGCCCAAACTCTGCGGTGAGCCCGCCGCGGCGGCGCGTGCCGTTTCTGCCACTCATCGCGGCCCGCCTCCAGCACCGCCCAGCGCCAGAGCACCAGCGGCCAGAGCAACAAAACGCCGGGAATCAGCAGCACGCGAAAGATGTAGGCGCCGCGGGCATTCGCCTCGATCCGGTCGATGCCGATGGTCAGGAACGCCGCCGCGACGACCCCGCCGGCGATGGACCACCAGCGAACAACCTCGATCAGCAGCGCCGCCGTCTGCACTATGCTGCCTTCATTATCGGTTGCATGACTTTGCGGTCCCTTGGAAGTGCGCGAACAGGTGCGCGGAGAGAAGCATGCGACGCTATTGTACAGCAGTGCGTCGGGATCCACAGTAACAGTGGCGTTGAGAGCGCGTGATCGCCAACGATCAAGGACACACAGAATGCATGCGCGAACGCTTTTGCCGCTCTCGCGCCGGGTGCTAAGCTCCGGCCAACGCTTCAAGAGGAACGCCCTGTATGCCCCCTCCCCCCGCCACATCCGCGCCTACTTCCACGCCCGCTCCCGCGCCCCGCACCGCCGCCGATGCGTTTGTCCTGTCGATGAAGCAGGCGGGCATCGACTATTTCTTTGCCAATCCCGGCACGGATTTTGCCCCCATCATCGAGTCCTACAGCTATGGCATGTCCCAGGGCTGGGACATGCCGGAGCCGCTCGCGATCACGCACGAGACGGTCGCGATGGGGATGGCCTATGGCTACACGATGGTGACGGGCAAGCCGCAGGCGGTGATGCTGCATACCAATGTCGGTCTGGCGAACGGCATTATGGGCCTCTTGAACGCGGCGAGCGACCAGGTGCCGATCCTGCTGATCTCCGGCCGCACGCCGATTACCGAGGCCGGGCGCGCCGGCCGCCGCGATGCGGGTATCCACTGGGGCCAGGAGATGCGCGACCAGGCCGGGATGGTGCGGGAGGCAACGAAGTGGGATTATGACGCCCGCTTCGGCGACCAGATCCCCGGCCTGATCGACAGGGCGTTGGCGATCGCCAAAAGCGCACCGCAGGGGCCCGTCTACCTTTCCCTGGCGCGGGAGGTGCTGGGCGAGCCCTGGCCGAAGGACATGCCGCTGCCAGGCCGCCGCCTTGCGCCCGCCGCGCCGGCGAGACCGGCGGCGGACGCGGTCGAGAAAGCCGCCGGCATGCTGGCGGAAGCCAAGCGCCCCCTGATCATCGCCCAACGCGCCGGCACCGACGCGCGAGCCTGGGAGGCATTGGAAACCCTGGCGGAGCGGTTTGCGTTGCCGGTCGGCGAGAACTGGACCATCCGGCCGGGCTTTGCCAATCGCCACCCGATGCATGCGGGCTACTCGCCGTCGGCGGCGGTGGCCGCGGCCGACGCTATTCTGGTGATTGACGCCATGGTGCCCTGGATCCCCGCCCACACCGAACTGGCGCCGGGGTGCAAGGTGATCCAGATGGGACCCGACCCGCTGATGGCCAAGCTGCCGGTGCGCGGCTATCCCAGCGACCTGACGCTCGCGGGCGACGTCGCCCTGACCCTGGAAGACCTGCACGACGCGCTGGCGGGCCTGGTGGACGCCCATGATCGCGCGCCTTGCCGACCGGCGCCAGACCCTGGGCGCCGCGCACCAGGAAGCGCGCGAGGCGGTGATGGCGGTTGCCAGAGCCGGCGGCGGCGCGCCCATGCACCCGTTCTACGCCACGCTCTGCATCAACCGGGCGTTCGGGCCGGACGCGACGTATGTCAGCGAGTTGGCCCTCAATCCCGCTGTCATGGATATCCAGCGGCCGGGGCAGTATCTCAGCCATGCCATGTCCGCCGGGCTCGGCTGGGGCGCGCCGGCGGGGCTGGGCGTGCAACTCGCCAAGCCGGGGGAGCAGGTTATTGCCAGCGTTGGCGATGGCAGTCATCTGTTCTCGAACCCCGTCGCCTGCCACCAGGTCGCGGAGTTGCTGAACCTGCCCATGCTGACCTGTGTTTTCAACAACGGCATCTGGAACGCGGTCCGCCGCGCGGCGCTCAACATGTACCCGGAGGGCGTCGCGTCGAAGGCCAACATTATGCCGCTCACCTCGCTTAGTCCCCTGCCGGACTTCGCCGCCATCGCCAGGGCCAGCCGCGCCCATGGCGAGCAGGTACTGGAAGGCCAGGACCTGCCCAGGGCGCTGGAGCGGGCGAAGGCCGCGATCAAGGGCGGCCAGCCGGCGCTCCTGGATATTGCCGTGCGGTTGCCATGAGTTGGAGGCGTTCTATCTCCTACAGAGGTTGTTGCCGCTCTGGCGGGTAAGGAGGCTTGGGTCGGGGCGGCGTTCTCTATCGGTAAACGGGACGACGTGATGGCAACGAAGACAGTCGAACTGCACCGCATGGTGATGCCCGATCATCTTTGCCCCTATGGTTTGAAGTCCAAGGACCTGCTGGAACGCAAGGGCTACGAGGTGGAGGACCACCCGCTGGAAAGCCGGGAGGAGACCGAGGATTTCATGCGCCGCCATGACGTCGAGACGACGCCGCAGGCCTTTATCGGCGGCGAGCGGATCGGCGGCTACGATGAGTTGCGCGAATATTTCGGCCAGGACGTGCCGGACGAAGGCGAAACCAGCTATCGGCCGGTGATCGCGATCTTCGCCGTCTCGTTCCTGATGGCGTTGGCCGTGAGTTGGGCGGCCGAAGGATCGTTGGCTACGATAATGACCCTCGAGCGCTTCATCGCCATCGCCATGTGCTTTCTGGGCGTACAAAAGCTGCAGGACGTGGAGAGCTTCAGCACCATGTTCCTGAACTATGACCTGCTGGCGCGGCGCGTGGTGCGTTACGGCTACGTCTATCCTTATGGCGAGACGCTGGCCGGCATGCTGATGCTGGCCGGCACGCTGATCTGGCTGGCGGCCCCTGTCGCGCTCTTTATCGGCACGGTAGGCGCCGTCTCGGTGTTCAAGGCGGTCTATATCGACAAGCGCGAGTTAAAATGCGCGTGCGTCGGCGGCAACAGCAATGTGCCTCTGGGTTTCATCTCGCTGACCGAGAACGTGATGATGGTTGCGATGGCGCTCTGGATGACAACCCGGCACTACCTGATGTGAGCATCCGATGCGAGGCTGGGTGAAGATCGGAGAAGCCGCGTTTATCCTTAGGCGGCGAAAAGTTGGTTGGTGCTCGCCAAAGCGGAAGGGATGGCGGTCGCGTCAAAAGGTGAAGCGACCACCGATTGTCGCTGCATTCTCCGAATATTCTTGGCTGGGAGTGGCGGAAAACCGGTCTGTATGGGAAATATCCGCAAATACGGAGGTCTGCGCTCCAGTTGGTAATTCAGCCCCGCGCTACCGCCCACCGTATGGGTCGCTGAGGTATTCCGTTGATCGACATAACGGTAGGCGACCGAAAGGTTGAAACTCGTCAATCTGGACAACTGTCTCGTCCACGAGGCTCGATTCGTCCAGGTAAGGTCATTGCCAGTGTTGAAGCTTTGGTTGTTGACACTCGAACCTACTGCAATGGTCGACCGCCCGTACGTGCCGACAAGCCCCAAGCCGAAAGTTTGTTGGGTGGAGAGACCGTCGTCCAGGTTATTGTTCCTTAAAAACCCTGACGGCAGACCATTGGGTCCGGCGAGGCCTCCTTGTAGCGTCGTGATCGACAGGCGCTGAAAGCCTTGGCCTGATCGAACCAACGATGTGCCAACGGTATGGGCGGCCGACATACGAAACGTGAGCTCGGCGTCACAAGATATGTCAGGTTTCCATTGATACCGAGCTCGTCGTAACGCTGACCAAACCGGAAGTCGATTGTGACACGCGAACTTGGCGTGGCCAGTATGCCCAAGCTCCAATAAAAGCCACTGAGATCCTTGGTCGCTGTGGGCGCATCGACGTCATTGTACCCGACCAGCGCGAGGAGCGCGTAGTGGCGCGTGATCTGGAAGCGGTTATCAAGCTCGATAAAAATGGTCTCTACGTCATCTCTGGAATTTGTCGGTTGCGCCAACTGCTCTCGATAATTGTACCATCCGGTTGCGAAAGTTGGCGCCCATACGCTAAATCGTGGGCCGGCAACAGCGGCGAAACGAAGGGCATCGAGCCGTGCATCGTCAGTATTGCCGCTGGCAATGATTTCCGAGTGCTCATAGGCCAACTGCGTGTCCGCCCACGTGCCCAATTTCTCTTGATAGACCGGACTGATCGCGAATGTCGAAACGCTATTCGTCGAGTTCCGTCCGCTGTCGGATTCGCCGAAACGCTAGAGTTTGCGTCTATCAGTTCTTGAAACGAGGTGATGAGGCCGTCAAGGAACAGCCGGTCTCGAACGATTTCCAGCCGACCCAATGCGGTAATCCGCTGATCGACATCCGCGTCCCACTGGTCGGTCTGCCCCCGAAAGGTGAGGCGGGAATCCGTTGCGAAAAGCGCGCGGCCGCTCTGCCCTGTTCCCGCGATCCGAATAGGTTGCGGTTGGGGTAACACCCGCCTCCTTCTGATTATCCGGGTCCAGATTGACGTTGTCCGAAAAGGTCACCCCCGCCGAAACGCTTTGATTCAACTGCCAGTCCATCGCGTGACTGGCCCCGACCGGACTTAACACCAATAGTAGTGTTGCGTAGACGGTGGCGGCACGGCTTGTGACCAGCTTCGATGATGGCAATTCGTTCACCCGCTTCTACTCGCTGACACGACATACCTCCGGCGAGGGAGTATTTTTAAGACCATTAGCCATAACTAAATTCATCGCCGGACGTCAAACAATCCAAGGGAAAACTGAGCACGATCCAGCGCCCCGAAACCCCATTGCCGACTTAAAACAGGATCAGTACGACTAGCTCCATCGGTGTAACCGTTGGCGCTCCCCATCCGCCGCCGAATCGCTAGCGGAGCCGGGGCTGCCGAAACTGCGAACAGGCCCACCTGCTACCCCGCTAGAAGAAGCTCTCCGGAATGAGGATGATATCGCCCGGTGCGACCGGCGCATTGGCCGAAATGTCGCCATCGCGCAACAAATCGTCCAACCGGACCCGCATCGCCCGTTGACCTTCGCCATGGCCGCGGATTAACACCGAGCTGTTGCCATCCGCGAATGGCGTAAGCCCACCCACAGCGATCATGACGTCCAGTATCGTCATCTCCGAGCGGTAAGGCACGGAAACCGGCTGGGCTGCCTCGCCTACCACGCGAACCTGTTGATCCAATGGGCCCTGGAAGCTTTGAACGACAACTGTAACAACCGGATCCTGCAGATAGGTGCGAAGTTCGTTCTCCAAGTCCCGTGCAAGTTGCGTGGGCGTCTTGCCCGCAGCTTGCATGTCTTCAACAAGCGGTGTTGAAATTCTGCCGTCGGGACGCACTGGGACACGCGCTGAAACATCCGGCGCGCGCCAAACAAATACTTCAACGACATCTAGTGCACCAATAATATAATCCCCGGTATCAACATCTGCCGTCACTTCCTGTTCGACGTCTTCATAAGGACTTGAACAAGAAGCGATGCCCAGGGAAACCGCAATTACGGCCAAAAACATCAGGAACCGTCGTCCGATCGTCATAGCTGATCTAAGCCTCTCATCGAGTTTGCCAAGCCCAGAGGTCCCGAGCCTTCCTCATTCGTACACATATTGATCGCCTTCAACCAGATAATGCAACAACACGAACAAACTATTCGTGCCCTGATTTTCAACGATCCAGTCCAACTTCCATCTATCTCTAAAGAACGCTCACTAACGGCCCGTTAACTGATAATCAAGAATAATCAGCGGCCAAGACAAAGGGCCGCCCTTCGACGTGGACATGGGATGCTTGATCCGGCCCAAAGGGTTCCCACTATGATTTGTCCCCGTGTCCATTCGTCCCGTGTCCTCGCAATCAGTCTAGGCCTGCCGACCCTGTTTCCACAGAACCAGTTTTGCCCCGATTCGCCATATTAGCCATACTCGTTAGCCATGAATATGCAGCCATAGATATACTGCCTTTCTACCTGCGGTAGCTTATTTCCCTCAGCAACCCCCACACGGCCAACAACCGGCGCGTTGTCGTCGACTTGTGGAGTGCGCCTCGCCAGGCAGACGCCACGCCCGCTGCCATACCTTTGCGCCGTGCAGTTCATTAACATCAGCGCCGCTTGCGCATGGCGCTGACAGCGGGCCAGCCCAGGCTGAGCGCCGCCAGCGCGAAGAACAGGCAGACGATCGGGCTCTCGAACAGCCGCCACCACTGCATGTCCATCATGACCATGGACTGGCTGAGCGTCTCCTCCAGCATCCGGCCGAGGATCAGGCCCATCACCAAAGGCGCGGCACCAAAGCCGTGCCGCCGCATGACGAAGCCAACAATGCCGGCGACCAGCATCACCCAGACGTCAAAGAACGACGCGCCGATCGAATAGGCACCGATCACCGCGAAGCCGAACACCATCGGCCAAAGGAACGTGCGCGGGATCAGCGTGATGCGCGCGAAGATCTTGGCGCCCGCCGAGGCCGATCACCAGAAACGCCAGATTCGCCACGGCCATCGCGCCGAAGATGGCGTAGACGAAATGCGGCGTCTCCTGGATCAGATAGGGCCCGGGCCGAAACCCGTGCGTGATCAGCGCGGCCAGGATCAGCGCCGTGGTGCCGCTGCCCGGAATGCCGAGGGCCAGGGTCGGCACCATGGCGCCGCCGGTAGCGGCATTGTTGGCGGCCTCCGGGCCGGCGATGCCTTCGGGAACGCCGGTGCCGAACTCGTCCCGATGCTTCGACCAGCGTTTTGCCTCGTTGTAACCCATGATGGCGGCGACCGTACTGCCCTCCGCCGGCAGGATGCCGATAAAGGTGCCGATGCCGGCAGACCGCAGCACCGTGCCGATGCACCGCCTTATGTCGTCCCGGCTCGGCAGTTTGACCACGACGGATTTGACCCGCTCCAGCGCCTGGTCCGCCGTCTGGCTCTGCACCAGCATTTCGGAGACGGCGAACAGGCCGATCAGCACCGGCACGAACTCGATGCCCTCGGTCAGCTCATAGACGCCGAAGGTGAAGCGCTCGATGCCGGTCGAAAGATGCGTCCCGATCGTGGCGATGAACACGCCGATCGCGCCTGCGATCAGGTTGCGCAGTGCCGAGCGCCCGCTGATCGAGGCCAGCATGGAGAGCGCGAAAACGGTCAGCGCGAAATATTCCTGGGGCCGGAAGCTGACCGCCACCTTGGCCAGGAGGGGTGTCGCGAAGATGAACACCACCAGCGAGAGCAGCCCTCCCGCAACGCTGCTGAACGCAGCAAGCCCCAGCGCTCGTCCCGCCTCGCCGCGCTTGGCCATCGGATAGCCGTCGAACGCCGTTGCGACCGCAGGCGGCGCGCCGGGCGCATTGATGAGGATGGCCGTGATCGAACCGCCGAACGTGCCCGCACAATAAAGCGCCGCCATCATGCAGATGGCCGAAACGGGCTCCAAGGTGAGCGTGAACGGCAGCAACAGGGCGATAGCCAACGGCGACGAGAGGCCCGGCAGCGCACCGACCACCACCCCGATCAGAACGCCCAAAATTACCAGGGCGATGTTCTCCAACCCGAAGGCGAGGCTCAAACCATGCAGCACCGGTTCCATCGTGGCGCGATGCTCCTAGTAGAGATCCAGGCCGAGCACGCCCGGCTGAAAGTAGATCTTGAAGACCTGTGTAAACAGCAGCATGACGGCCGTGGGAAAACCGAGACCGAAAGCGATCACCAGCAGCCACCGGCGCTCCCCCCAAAGGACCGGTAGCGCGAAGCTGATGACAATCAGCGTCAGATAGGTGCCGAACCACTCTGCCGCCGCCACGATCACAAGCGCCGCAATCGTCGTGATATAGGCGATGGGCTTGACGACCGATTGACGGTCTTCCTCCAGCCCGCTGCTGCCTGAGCGGGCTACGCGCCATGAGTGCTCGAACGGCATCAACACCGCCAAAATCCCGATGACCCACAGTATCACCCGCGGAAAAAAGGCTGGCTTGATGCCCGCATCGAACAGCGGTGAAACTTCTTCAAAGGTGGTGGTCAGGTAGGCGAAATAGCCGACCAGCGCCAAGAGGACGAAACTCAGCACCAGATCCATCGGATGAATCCAGCGCCAAATGCCTTTCTTTTGCGTCATGGCCAATCGCTACTTGATCAGCCCCAATTCCAGCATCGCCGCCTTCGCCGTGGCATATTCGTCTTTCAATTGCTTGTCCCAGACTTTCCAGCCGGCGACGCTGTCGTCGGGACTGAGACCGGACGAGCGCAGATAGTTGGCAAAGGTTTTCTCTTTCATTGCCTCGGTAAGCGCGTCGGAAAGCTTTTGAATGATGGGCTCGGGCGTCCCCGCCTTCACGGCATAGCCGCGCGTGGTCGAGGTCTTGACGGGATAGCCGAGTTCGAACGTGGTCGGCACGTCCGGGTAATCGCTCAGGCGCTTTTCATTCATGACCGCGAGCGGCTTAAAGGTGCCGTCCTGCACCTGGGAAAGCGCTTCGGAGACATTGGGCAAAGTCGCGTCGATGGCGCCGCTCATCAGCGCCTGCACCATTTGGGCACCGCTGCCGAAGGGCACCGCCTTTACCTTGATGCCGGCTTCTTCTGCAAACTTCAGCAGGCCAATATGCTCCGTCGAGCCGATTTCGCCGACGCCCCAGTTCAGCGGCTTTTCCTTGGAGGCCGCGATCAAGTCTTCGAGCGATTGCATCTCGCTGTCGCCGCGCACGGTGATGAAGGTCGGATCGTCCATGGCCCGGGCCACGCCCACCATGTCGTCGATCTCCATGCCGCCCTTGCCGCGTGCGATGCTGTAAAGATGGGTCTGGGTCAGCGCCATCAGCGTGTAGCCATCCGCCGGCTTGCTCATCACATAGGCCTGTGCCGCCGCACCGCCGCCGCCGCGCTTTGCGACCACGACCATGTCCGTATCGAGAATCCGACGGGCGCGAATCATCATCATGCGGGCGGTGGTGTCCGTGCCGCCACCGTATTTGGCGTGGATCACCACCTCGATCGTCTTGTCGCCGGGGAAATCGTCGGCTGCGACGGCAGGCGTGGCTAACATGCCCAGCATGGCCGCACCGGCCAGAAACGGTTTCCACATCAGGGTATCCTCCGAGTGACGATTTGTTTGGTTAATTGCCGAGCAGGATCACAAGGGTCGCGACCAATTGCAAGCGCCAAGCCCAGTCGACAGATGCACCAACCCCCACTAGGGTCCGCCGCAAAGGGACAGCGGCCCGGTCAGGGCCTGAAAGCGATCCCGGTGCGGCCGACCCAAGCAGGGGGCCAAGCCCGGGGCTTTCCTGCTGGAATTGACGGTTTGCAGATCGCGGGCCGCGGGCTGTCCTATCGAGAAGCAATGAAGGACAGCCAAGAGATGAGTTCCGAAAAACTGGGCGTGATGGTGTGCGGGCACGGCAGCCGGGACGCCGGCGCCGTCACCGAATTCGCACAAGTGGCGGAACGCCTGAAGTCGCGCTTCCCCGCTTGGCCGGTGGACTATGGCTATCTGGAGTTCGCGACGCCGATCATCCGCGATGGGCTGGATGCGCTGAGGGCCGCAGGCGCCAACCGTATTCTGGCCGTCCCGGGCATGCTGTTCGCCGCCGGCCACGCCAAGAACGACATCCCGAGCGTGCTGAACCGCTACCAGGCGGAAAATGGCGTGCGCATCGACTATGGCCGGGAACTGGGCATCGACCTGCGCATGTTGCGGGCCGCGGGCGACCGGGTGCAGCAGGCGCTGGATGCGAACCCTTCCGACGTGCCGCTCTCCGAAACGGTGTTGGTGGTGGTGGGCCGCGGGGCGAGCGATCCGGACGCCAACTCCAACGTCGCCAAGGTCACGCGCATGCTGTGGGAAGCCAAAGGCTTCGGCTGGGCCGAGACCGCCTATTCCGGCGTCACCTTCCCGCTTGTCAGCCCGGCGCTGGATCATGTGGCACGCCTCGGCTACCGGCGGGTGATCGTCTTTCCCTACTTCCTCTTCACCGGGATTTTGGTCCGGCGAATTTATGACGCGGTGGACGAGGCGGCGCGCAAGTTCCCCAGCATCGCCTTCGTCAAGGCCGGCTATCTGAACGACCACCCCCAGGTGATCGACACGTTCGAGGCTCGCGTGCGCGAGATCCTGGAAGGTACCGGCAACATGAACTGCCAGATGTGCAAATACCGCGAGCAGTTTCTGGGCTTCGAGGACGAGGTGGGCCTGCGCCAGGAAAGCCACCACCACCACGTCGAGGGCATCGGCAGCGGCGATGGGCACAGCGACGGCCATGGCCACAGCCACTCGCACAGCCACGAGCATGGCGAAAGCCACTCTCTCAGCCACTCCCACGCCCATTCCCACGCCCGTTCGCACGCGCAGAGCTATGGTTCCGGGCATGGGCATGATCACGGGCATAGCCATGATCACCACCACCATCCCTACCCGCACGCCGACCATCCGCTCGGCCCGCGCACCCTGAAGAAGAGCTAGGCGTGGGCTACGCCTATCTGCGTGACCCGGCGGCAATCTATGCCGAATCCTTCCGGCAGGTGCGCGCCGCGACCGACCTGGGCGAATTGCCGGAGGCCATGCGCGGCGTGGCGCTGCGGCTGGTGCATGCCTGCGGCGAGCCCTCGTTGGTGCGCGACCTGGTTTTCAGCCAGGATGCGGCGGAGATGGGACGCCGCGCCTTGCGGGACGGCGCACCGGTCTATGCCGATTGCGAGATGGTGGCGGCCGGCATCACCCGCAGCCGCCTGCCCGCCGGAAACGAAGTGCGCTGCACGCTGAACGGTCCGACCGTGTCGGCACGGGCCAAGGCGTTAGGCACGACCCGCTCGGCCGCTGCGGTGGAAGCCTGGCAGACAGAGGGCGCGGTCATCGCCATCGGCAACGCTCCGACGGCCCTCTTCCATCTGCTGGAGCGGCTGGAGGATGGCGCGCCCGTCCCGGCTTGCATCTTGGGCTTTTGCGTCGGCTTCGTCGGCGCAGCGGAGGCCAAGCAGGCGCTGGCGGCAAGCGGCTATCCGTTCATCGCTCTCAAAGGCCGCCGGGGCGGCAGCGCGCTTGCCGCCGCCGCCGTCAACGCCCTCGCCAGCGACCGAGAAGCGAGTGAGGCCGGGGCGTGAGCACGGCGTGGCTCCATGTCATCGGCATCGGCGAGGATGGACTGGACGGCATCGGCCGGGCCGCCCGCGCGGCGCTGGATCAGGCCGAAGTGCTGGTCGGCGGCGAGCGGCACCTGGCGATGATCCCGTCGGACGGGCGCGAGCGGCTTGCTTGGCCCTCCCCCCTCTCCGCCTTGCTCGAGACGGTGCTGGGCCTGAAACCCCGCCGCGTCGCCGTGCTCGCGACCGGCGATCCCATGTGGTTCGGCATCGGCGTGACGCTTGCCCGGCGGGTGCCGGTCGAGGAGTTGACCATCCATCCGGCTCCCTCCGCCTTCAGCCTTGCTGCGGCTCGGCTGGGTTGGGCATTGGCAGAATGCCGGACCGTGACCCTGCATGGGCGCTCCTTCGCCCTGCTGCAAAGCTGCATCCAACCGGGCGCGCGCCTGCTCGTGCTGGCCAATGGCGGCGAAACGCCGGCAGAGGTGGCCGAACTGCTGACCGCCCGCGGCTATGGCGCGAGCCGCCTGACCGTGTTGGGGCGTATGGGCGGCGCGGGCGAAAACCGCATCTCCAACACCGCCGTCATGTGGGGTTCGCTGACGGTCGACCCCTTCCACACGCTCGCGATCGAATGCGTGCCGGAGCCGGATGCGCCGTTGCTGCCCACGGTTCCCGGCCTGCCCGACGACGCCTACCGCCATGACGGCCAGTTGACCAAGCGCGAGGTGCGGGCCGCGACCCTCG
Source organism: uncultured Alphaproteobacteria bacterium (assembly GCA_963807085.1). Classification (GTDB taxonomy): domain Bacteria; phylum Pseudomonadota; class Alphaproteobacteria; order Bin95; family Bin95; genus JACKII01. The sequence goes on along the minus strand of CAWEBB010000043.1, from coordinate 32,381 downwards.
CGGCACTGGGGCCGACGCCCGGCGCCTTGCTGTGGGATGTGGGCGCGGGCTCCGGCTCCATCGGCATCGAGTGGATGCGCGCCGCCGCAAACGCCCGCGCGATCGCAGTTGAGCGCGACGCCGGCCGCATCGCCGCCATCGCGGAGAACGCCGAGGCGCTGGGCGTGCCGGGCCTGCAAATCCTCTCCGGCAGTGCGCCGGGAGTACTGGCCGACCTGGAGCCGCCGGATGCCGTGTTCATCGGCGGCGGCCTCAGCGCCGACTTGGTGCGGCCTTGCTGGGATGCGCTGAAGCCCGGCGGCCGCCTGGTCGCCAACGCCGTCACCGTCGAGGGCGAGGCTGTGCTGTTCGAGGCACAGCGGGCGATCGGTGGTACCCTGACCCGCATCGCGATCAGCCGCGCGGAGCCGGTCGGCCCGTTCCAGGGCTGGCGGCCATTGATGCCCGTCACCCAGTGGAGCGCGCGCAAATGACAGGCACGCTTTACGGCATCGGCACCGGCCCCGGCGATCCGGAATTGCTCACCCTGAAAGCCGTCCGACTGATCGGGCAATGCCCGGTCGTCGCGTACCCGGAAGCCGACGGCAAGCCTTCGCTCGCCCGGCGGATCGCAGCGGCGCACATCGCGCCCGACACCGCCGAACGCCCCTACGCTCTGCCCATGGCGCCGGACGGTCAGGCGGCGCGGGCGGCCTATGACATGCTGGCCTCCGACCTGGCCGAACACCTGACCGCCGGGCGTGACGCGGCCGTGCTGTGCGAGGGCGACCCGCTGTTCTATGGCTCTTTCGCCGAAATCATGCATCGCCTGGCCGGTCGCTTCCGGGTGGAGGTCATACCCGGCATCTCCTCCCCGCAAGCCGCCGCGGCTGCCCTGCCGCTGGCGCTTGTGCAGCGCGCCGCCAGCTTTGGCGTCCTGCCCGCCCTCCTGGCCGACGCGGTACTTGAATCCAAGTTGGCTGCCGCCGACACGGCTGCGATCCTGAAGCTCGGCCGGCACTTTGGGCGCGTACGGGCGCTGCTCGACCGGCTCGGGCTGACCGACCACGCCGTCTATTGCGAGCGCGTCGGCCAGCCGGAACAGCGCCTGGCACCGCTCGCCAGCATTGGCACGAATCATGCGCCGTACTTCGCGCTGATACTGATACGGAAGCCCTCGCCATGACCGCGGTCGTTGTCATGACCCGTCGCGGCCTCCAGCTCGGCATGCGGTTGGCGGCGTTCCTGGAGGCGGACCTGCATGTCCGCGAACCGCTCGACGCCCACGGCGGCAAGCCCTTCGCCGCCGCCAAGGAGTTGCTGCCCCGCCTGTTCGCCGCCGGCGAGCCGATGGTCGTGCTTGCCTCCACGGGCCTGGTGGTGCGCCTGCTCGCCCCTGCCCTCGCCGACAAACGCGTCGAGCCGCCGCTGGTGGTGCTGGCGGAGGAAGGGTCCAGCGTCGTTCCGCTCTTGGGCGGGCATCATGGCGCGAACGAGTTGGCTCGGCGCATCGCGGATGAAATCGGCAGCCATGCGGCGATCACCACGGCAGGCGATCTGGCCTTCGGACTCGCCCTGGACGACCCGCCCGCGGGCTGGACGCTCGCGAATCCAGAAGATGCAGGACCGACCATGCTGGCCTTGCTGAATGGGGCGGGCGCGCGGGTCGAGGGCGCCATACCCTGGCTGCATGGCTTGCCGCCCGCCACAGCCGGCGGGCACGCCGTCACCCTGGTGGCCACGACCCGGCGCGAGGCAGGTTCGCCCCGCCGGCTGATCTATCATCCCCAGCGGCTCGCGCTTGGCGTCGGCTGCGAGCGGGATGCGCCGCCCGCCGACGCCATAGCCGCCGCCGAGCAGTTCCTGGCCCAGAATGGCGTCGCGCCCGAGAGCCTGGCGCTGATCGCCTCGCTCGACCTGAAGGCCGATGAGCCAGCGGTGCATGCCGTGGCGGCGCACTTCGACCGCCCGGCCAGGTTTTTCGCCGCCGAACGCCTGCGGCAGGAAACCGACCGCCTCGCCAGTCCGTCGGAGATCGTGTTCCGGGAAGTCGGCTGCCATGGGGTCGCCGAAGGCGCGGCGCTGGCCGCTGCCGGCCCCCCGGGCGAACTGGTGCTGCCGAAGCACAAATTCGGGCGCTTCACGCTGGCGCTTGCGGAAGCGCCGGACGTGTTGGAGGCAAGGCGGATCGGCCGCGCACGCGGCAGGCTCTGCATCGTTGGTCTGGGTCCTGGCACGCCCGCCATGCGCTCGCCGGAGGTAAGCGCCGCCTTGGCCGAGGCCGAGGATTGGGTCGGCTACTCGCTTTATCTGGAGCTGGCGGGCGAGGGCCGGGCGGAGCAACACCCCTATGGCCTCGGCGATGAGGAAGCGCGCACGGCGCACGCGCTCCGGCTCGCGGGCGATGGTCGAAACGTGGCGCTGGTCTGCTCGGGCGACGCCGGTATCTATGCCATGGCGAGCCCGGCCTTCGAACTGCTGGACCGGCACAGGCAAGACCCCGCCTGGGACGGCGCCCGGCGCGCGGAAATTCGGGTGCTGCCGGGGATAACGGCGATGCAGGCGGCCTCGGCCAAGGCAGGGGCGATGCTGGGGCATGACTTCTGCGCCATCTCGCTTTCCGACCTGATGACGCCCTGGCAGGCGATCCGCCGGCGGATCGAGGCGGCGACCGAGGGGGACTTCGTGGTGGCCTTCTACAACCCCGTATCGAAACGCCGTCGCCGCCAGTTCGCCGAGGCGCGCGAAATTCTGCTGCAACGCCGCCCGCCCGAGACGCCGGTCGTGCTCGCAAGCAATCTGGGCCGACCGGAGGAATGCGTGCGGCTCACGACGCTTGGCAAAGTCTCGGCGGACGATGTCGACATGTTGACGGTGGTGCTGGTCGGCTCGCGCGCGACCCGGCGCATCGGCTCCTGGGTCTACACCCCCCGCGGCTATGGCGAAGGCGCAGCCGATAAAGGAGAAATGGCGTGACCGTTCATTTCATCGGCGCCGGCCCCGGCGCGCCGGACCTGATTACCGTGCGCGGCCTGCGCCTAATCGAGCGCTGCCCGGTCTGCCTCTATGCGGGCTCGCTGGTGCCGGCCGACGTGGTGGCCGCCGCGCCTGCCGGTGCGCGGGTGATCGACACCGCGCCCCTGCACCTGGACCAGATCTTGGCCGAGATCGAGGCCGCGCATGCCGCCGGTGATGATATCGCCCGCGTCCATTCCGGCGACCCGAGCCTCTATGGCGCGGTGGCGGAGCAGATAAGGCGGCTGAAGGCGCTGGGCATTCCCTACGATATTACGCCCGGCGTGCCCGCATTCGCCGCGGCGGCTGCGGCTTTGGGCCAGGAATTGACGGTGCCGGCGGTGGCGCAGACCGTCATCCTGACCCGAACAGCCATGAAGGCATCGGCCATGCCGCCCGGTGAGGAACTGGAGACGTTGGCCCAATCCGGCGCAACGCTGGCGATCCACCTTTCGGTCCGCAATCTGCCTGCGGTCCAGCGGGCGCTGATCCCGCATTATGGCGAGGATTGCCTGGCGGTTTGTGCCTATCGCGTCACCTGGCCCGACGAGCAAATCATCCGCGGCACGCTGGGCACGATTCGCGACCTGGTGCGGGCAGCGAAGATCACGCGCACGGCGCTGATCTTGGTCGGGCCGGCACTGGGGGCGGAGGACTTTACCGACAGCGCACTTTACGATCCGGCGCACGTCCACATTTTGCGCACGAAACGCCAGTCGGCTTGATATCCGACGGACCGGCATTCTCCCCCATTCCCGAACCTTGAAACGCCGGCCCCGATTGCCGGCGCCATGAGGTTGTGCTCGCTGAATCGGCACAGCGTGCCCTTAAAAACATCTGCGCGCTTATAAAATGATCAATTTGCCGTTTTCTTTGCAATGCCGCCGTGTTTTTATTTTCAATAGTGTAACGTTTTGATAATTTTAATACATCTTCCAAATCTACTCAAGATTTAGCTTCAGAAAGATGCGATTGACTATGAAAATAGCACTGAAAGCTCATAAGTTGGGCATATCTGCTCTTGCTTTTGCCGCCGCGCTTTCGGCCGGCAGCGGGCCAGCGGCCCAAGCCGCGGAAGAGGGAGACATCCTCGGAATTCCGGGCGAGTTCTCCGCGAATGTAGCCTTCACGACCGACTACCGCTTCCGTGGCATTACGCAGTCTGATGACGATCCGGCGCTGCAGGGTGGCCTGGACTACAGCGTGGACGTCGGCAACGATTTCGGCATCTATCTCGGCGCCTGGGCATCGAGCGTCAACTTCAACGATGGCGACGAGGCAAGTATAGAACTGGACTACTACGGCGGGGTTACTGCCAATTTTGATGGCATAGGCGTCGATTTTGGCTTAATTTACTATACCTATCCTGGCGCATCGTCGAGCCTAAACTACGATTATCTTGAACTAAAAGCCGATCTTAGCTATAGCCCGGTTGAGATGCTGACCGTTGGCGTGGGCTACAACTACTCCCCTGATTATTTTGCTTCGAGCGGCAATTACCACTATCCGCACGCTGCAGTGGAACTGACGCCCGATCTGGGGTTGCCGGTACCTCTGACCCTGGACGCTACGTTCGGCTATAATTTTATCGATGATAAAGCAGCATTCGGCGCTGGCGACTATGCCGATTGGACCGTCGGTATAGGTACATCTTACAAGATCTTGACGTTCAAGCTTCAGTATGTCGACAACAACCTGTCTGGTTCGGTCGGCGACGCTGCCGTCGTGTTCACGGTCGGAGCAGCGTTTTAGGTCAGACGCCAATCTGACAGAATCGGCTGAATCTGCGCGAATTTCTAAACTGATAGCACCGCCCGGCCGAATCGGTCGAGATTATCTTGCGCCCGAAGGCTAAATAATCGGCAGGCATTTATTTGGACGGTATCGTGCTTCGCCCAGATATTCCGGTTTTCCCGCACTTTTGCACAAGAATCAAGGCCTGCAGGGGAACGTTCTCCCAACGCTAGGCCTGTCTGCGTTATCATTGCGTCATGAGCTATGCAGACTTCGTCCATCTCCGCACCCACTCCGCCTATTCCCTTTCCGAAGGGGCGATCCATGTGAAGGCGCTGGCCAAACTCGCCACCGCCCACGACATGCCGGCCGCCGGGATCACCGACACCGCCAACCTGTTCGGCGCGCTGGAGTTTGCCCTGGCCGCCGCCGATGCGGGCGTGCAGCCGGTCATCGGCACCCTGCTGCCGATGTTTGACCGGCCGGCCGAGGAAATCGCTTGCCTGCCGGTCTATGCCCAAACGCAGGCCGGCTACCAAAACCTGCTGCACCTGGTCAGCAAAGCGTTTCTGCAAAGCGGCGACGAAGGCAAGCCGTGGCTCGACTGGGCGCAGTTGGAGGGCCGCACCGCCGGCCTGATCGCGCTGACCGGCGGGGCCAACGGGCCGCTCGGCCGGCTGATACTGGCAGGGCAAGACAAAGCGGCGTTGTCCTTGCTCGCGCAACTGGAGGGGTTTTTCCCGGGCCGGCTCTATGTCGAGCTGCAACGCCACGGCACTGCCGAGGAACAGACGACCGAGCCGCATTTCCTGCATTGGGCCTACGGGCGCGACCTGCCGCTGGTCGCGACCAACGACGTGTATTTTGCCGAGAAAGAGCTGCACGAGGCCCATGATGTGCTGCTATGCATCGCCGCCGGCAAGCGCCAGGACGAGGATGAGCGTCCCCGCGTCACGCCCGAGCACTATTTCAAGAGCGCAGCCGAGATGCGCGCGCTGTTCGAGGATCTGCCGGAGGCCGTCGACAACACGCTGGTCATTGCCCGGCGCTGCGCCGCCATGCCCCTGCCACACGACCCCATCCTTCCCGCCTTTGGCAGCGAGGAAGGCCGCGACGAGCCGGCGGAACTGCGGGCACAGGCCGAAGCGGGCCTGGAGCAACGGCTGGAGACCCACGTCTATCCAAAGGACGCGACGGAAGACCAGAAGGCGGAGATCGCCGCACCCTATCGCGAGCGGCTGGCGCACGAACTGACCATCATCACCCAGATGGGCTTCCCCGGCTACTTTCTGATCGTCTCGGAATTCATCAAATGGGCCAAGGAGCAGGGCATTCCCGTCGGTCCGGGCCGCGGCTCCGGCGCTGGCTCGCTGGTGGCCTATTCGCTGCAGATCACCGACCTTGACCCGCTGCAATGGGGCCTGCTGTTCGAGCGCTTCCTGAACCCCGAACGCGTCTCCATGCCGGACTTCGACGTCGATTTCTGCCAGGACCGGCGCGACGAGGTCATCGACCATGTCCGCCGCAAATACGGCGAAGACCGGGTTGCCCAGATCATCACCTTCGGCAAGCTGCAGGCACGCGCCGCGCTGCGCGACGTGGGGCGGGTGCTGGGTATGCCCTATGGCCAGGTGGACAAGATCTGCAAGCTGGTGCCGAACAACCCGGCCAACCCGGTCACCTTGCAACAGGCCATCGACGGCGAGCCGGCGCTGCAGGAAATGCGCCGGTCCGACGAAGAAGTCGGCCGCCTGATTGACATCGCCCTGCAGTTGGAGGGGCTCTACCGCCACGCCTCCACCCACGCGGCGGGCGTGGTGATAGGCGACCGGCCGCTGGAAGAGCTGGTGCCGCTCTACCGCGACCCACGCTCCGAGATGCCGGTGACCCAGTTCAACATGAAATGGGTGGAGACCGCCGGCCTAGTAAAGTTCGACTTTCTGGGCCTCAAAACCCTGACGGTGTTGCAGACCGCGGTTCGCTTCATCGCCGAGCGCGGCATAGAGATCGACTTGCTCAAGCTGCCGCTGGACGACGAGGCCACCTTCGACCTGCTCGGCTCCGGCGAGACGGCGGGTGTTTTCCAGTTGGAAGGCAGCGGCATGCGCGACATGCTGAGGCGCCTGAAACCGACCGAGTTCGAGGACATCATCGCCGTCGTCTCGCTCTACCGGCCGGGGCCGATGGAGAACATCCCCTCCTATATCGCCCGCAAGCACGGCAAGGAGAAGCCCGACTATCTGCACCCCTTGCTGCAGCCGGTGCTGGAGGAGACCTACGGCATCATCATCTACCAGGAACAGGTGATGCAGATCGCCCAGATCCTGGCGGGCTACACGCTGGGTGAGCGCGGATCTGCTGCGGCGGGCCATGGGCAAGAAGATCAAGGAGGAGATGGCGCAGCAGCGTGAGATCTTCGTCTCGGGCGCGGTGGAGCGCGGGGTGGACAAGAAACAGGCCTCCGACATTTTCGCCCTGGTCGACAAGTTCGCGGGCTATGGCTTCAACAAATCCCACGCCGCCGCCTATGCTTTGGTCGCCTACCAGACGGCCTACCTAAAGGCCAACTACCCCGTGGAGTTCATGGCGGCATTGATGACGCTGGACATGGGCAACACCGACAAGCTGGCCCAGTTCAAGCGCGACCTGGACCGGCTGGAAATCGAACTGCTGCCACCGGACGTAAACTTCTCGAAGCTGGCCTTCGCGGTCGAGAAAGTACCGGCGGCCGAAGGCCAGCAACCGCTCGGCATTCGCTATGCCCTGGGCGCGATCAAGAACCTGGGCCGCCCCACCTGCGAGGCCATCGTGGCCGAACGTAACCGCGGCGGCGCCTTCGCCGACATGTTCGCCTTTACGAGCCGCATGGACCCGCGCGCCCTGAACAAGCGGGCGATGGAGCAACTGGTTTCTTCCGGCGCGACCGACTTCGCTGCACGCTGACCGCGCCCGCGCCTTTGCCGGCATCGAACTGGCGCTGCGCCATGGGCAGTTGCTACAGGAGGAAAAGGCCTCCAACCAGGTGAACCTGTTCGGCGACGTTCTGGAGACCGAGAACGCGCCGCAATTGCCGGACGTACCGCCCTGGTCGCTGCTGGAGACCCTGGAGAAAGAGCGCGACGCCATCGGCTTTTACCTTTCGGCGCATCCGCTGGACGACTATGGCGACCTGCTGAAACGCTTGCGCGTCACCCGCATTGCAGCGCTGGCGGACCAGGCCCTACGCGGCGGCGGCCACATGAAGATCGCGGGCGTGGTGTTGGGCAAGCAGGAGCGCACGAACGGCAAGGGCAACCGCTATGCGTTCGTACAGTTGAGCGATGCGACCGGCATGGTCGAGGTGACGCTGTTCTCTGAAACCCTGGCCGTCTCGCGCGAGGTGCTGGACAGCGGCGCGCCCGTCATGATGACCGTGGACGCCCGCCTCGACGGCGAGACTGTGAAGGTGACGGCGAACGCGGTCAGCAACTTGCAGGAGGTCGCGAAGAACCGGGTGGAAAGCCTGAAAGTGTTCGTGGCCGACCCGGCACCGCTGGAGTCGATCCAGCAGTTGATTGCGGGCGAGGCCGGCGGGCGGGGGCAAATCTCCATTGTGCTGAACATCGACGCGACGCGCGAGGTCGAGGTGGACCTGCCCGGCAAATACACCGTCACGCCCAAGATCGCCTCCATGCTCAAAAGCGTCCGCGGCGTGGTGGAGGTGCAGCAGGTGGCGAAGATTTGAGGAGGTTAGGGAGGCGCATCGGGCGCATCCGGAACGACCCCGAATTCTGGTTCTTGACTTGCCTTCTCCGCCTTTTCTCTCTACACAACGCTTCATCTCTCACGCGGGCCTTGGTGGCCGTGCCTCAAGCGCGTCTGCCGTCCGGTGTTGGAGAGCTTGGCTCTGGCCTCGCTCAACGACTCTCGGCCCGCGGCGGAACAACCGGAAAACAGGAGTTCGGGCCCAATGGCGATGCCCACATTTACCATGCGTCAGTTGCTCGAGGCTGGCGTCCATTTCGGCCATCACACCCGCCGATGGAACCCGAAGATGAAGCCGTACATCTTTGGCATCCGTAATGGTGTGCATATCATCGACCTGCAGCAATCCGTGCCGATGCTCTACCGCGCGCTGCAATCCGTGCGGGATGTGGTCTCCGGCGGCGGACGAGTGCTGTTCGTCGGCACAAAGCGCCAGGCGCAGGACATCGTCGCTGAGCACGCCAAGCGCTGCGGCATGTACTATGTGAACCACCGCTGGTTGGGCGGCATGCTCACCAACTGGCGCACGGTTTCCCAGTCCATCCGTCGCCTGCGCGATCTGGAAGAGCAGTTGGCGCAGGACAATCTGGGCCTGACCAAGAAAGAGTTGCTGAACCTGACCCGCGAGCGCGACAAGCTGGAGCGCACGCTCGGCGGCATCAAGGAAATGGCCGGCCTGCCCGACCTGATCTTCATCATCGACACCAACAAAGAGCACCTGGCGATCGATGAGGCCCGCGTCCTCAATATTCCGGTGGTGGCGGTGCTGGACAGCAACTCCGATCCGGAAGGCGTGCACTATCCGATCCCCGGCAACGATGACGCTATCCGGGCGGTCAACCTGTACTGCGAACTGGTGTCGGGCGCGGTTTTGGATGGCCTGGAAGCGGAGATGGTCGCCTCCGGCGTTGATATGGGCGAGCAGGAAGAGGCGCCGGCCGAGGAAGCGCTTTCGGGCGACGAGGCTGAACCGGACACCAGCGGTGACGTTGCCGCAGCGGATGCGTTGGCCGCCGAAACCGATGCCACGACCGAAGCGGTCGCCAAGGCGGAAGGTGAGGAGAAAGCCCCGGAAACCACGGAAACGCCGGCTTCCTAAAAGTAAGCCTGACCCGATGCGGTTGATTGGGTCAGGCTTCCCAATAATCTCGAGCGTTGTGGAAGGCGGATGCTGAGGCGTTCGCCTTTTATTGTTCGCAGGCCATACTCGGGATGCATTCCCCAGGCTATCCAACGCCTGCCCGAGCGTTCGGTGTTTGCAAGCTATTGAGTATTATTCGAGCGTTAGAGCAAGAAAATCGCCAGCAGGATCAGCACGACCGCGGTATGGAGGCTGAACCAGAACATCAGGCGCGAAAAACTTTCCCAATTCGCGCGATGGCGGCGTACGGAGTTCTCGAAGTCTTCCATCGGTCTACGTTCCCTGATCAATGCGCCGGCGCGAGCTTGCCGCTGTCTGTTCCAATCTGCTTTAAAGCAAATCGGCTGGCGTACTCTATGCGGTCCAAGGGCGCAGCTTGGCCTGGTTCTATCGCTTCAACATCGCCCGGCCGGCGCAGCCTTTTCATCGCTCCTAGAGCATCGCCCGATCAAATTAAATCACTCCCGCTATCGATTGGGACCTCGCCAAGGTGCTCTAATTCCTAAATCAGAGCAGATTGACCCCATCCATTCGGATCGGGATCTGCTTTAGATCGAGAGGCCGAACCACTCGGCAACGGCCGCCGTGTGCTCGCCCAGCATCGGCGCGCCTCGCGGCTCGCGCACCGGCGTCTTCGCGAAGCGGATGGGGTTCGACACCACCGGCATGGCGCGGCCGCTTGGGTGCGGCGCGGTGCCAACCAGGCCGCGGTCCTGTACCTCTCCGGACTCCGACCGCCTCGCCCACCGTGCGGATGGGGCCGCCGGGCACGCCGCCCGCGCGCATCGCGTCTACCCATGTGTCGCGCGGTTGGGTTGCGAAAATCTGCTCGATCTCCGCGCGCAGAGCCTCCCGGTTGCGCACTCGTGCGGAGTTGGTGGCATAGCGCTCGTCGGTCAGCCATTCTGCCTTGTCGACGATGTTCTCGCAGAACTTGCGCCAGACCCGCTCGCCGCCGAGCGTCATTTGCAGCGGCCCGTCGCTCGCCCGGAATACCCCGATGGGCGCGGCGGCCGGGCTGCCGTTGCCAAAGCGTTGCGGCGGCTCGCCCGTGATCTGATAGGCAAGACCATAGAAATAGCTCATGGCGACGGCATTGCGGAACAGGCCGACCGTCACCGCCTGCCCTTCGCCGCTATCCTCGCGGGCATAGAGGGCGGCCAGTATCGCCTGCACCAGCGACGTCGCGGCGGTCAGTTCGATCATCGGCAGGCCCGACTTGGCGGGCGGCCCTTCGGGCAGGCCGCTGATGGAGCCGAAGCCGCTGGCAGCCTGGTGCAGGGCGTCCCGACCGACCGAGCCATCCGGCAGGGTCGGGTCGATCTGCGCATAGATCAGGCCGGGATTGGCGGCGCGGAGTTTGGCGGCGTCGAGGCCCAACGCCGACAGTTCGCCGTCTGCGATCACCACATCGGCGTGCCTCGCCAGTTCCTGCACGGCGCGACGGCCGGTGGCGTCGGCCAGGTCGAGCGCTACCGACTGCTTGTTCCGGTTCAACGCCAGGAATGCCGCCGAATCGCCGCTTTCCGACCGCGGCCCCGGCCAGGCGCGGACCGGGTCACCGGCGGGCGGCTCCACCTTGATCACCGTTGCGCCGAAGTCGCCGAGCATCTGCCCCGCGCTTGGGCCGGCAACGCCGGTGGAAAGCTCAAGGACGGTGATATTGTCGAGGATCTGTGCCATCAGGCGGCCCCCACGATTCGGCCCATGGCGCCGGCAGCTCGCACCGCCTGGATGCGCTCGGCCGAATAGCCGAGCCACTCCGCCAGGACGACGTCGGCATGACGGCCCAACAATGGCGCCGCTTCCGGGGTGCGAGCCGGCGTGCCGGCTAGTGTCATTGGGCTTGGCATGTTCGGCGCCTCGCCAATATCCGCGTGCGGGATCGGGACGAGCAAGGCCGCGGCGGCGGGGTCGCCATAGGCGGCCGGCACCTCCCGTGCTTCATGGGCATGGCACGCCCGCAGCCTGGAGCGAGATCTGCGCCTCTTTCACCGACAGCGGAGCCAGCGCAGCGCCGACCTCTCTGTCCAGCGCCTCCCTGTCGTTGATCCGGTCCCCATTGCGAGCCCAGCCGTCGCGCGCTTCGATGCCGAGGCATTGGCAGAGCGCCTGAAACTGCCGCATCCGTTTCGACCGCCACCGCGATCTCGCCATCGGCACAGGCGTACCGGCCGACCGGCGCGTGGAAAAAGTCGGCGTTGCCCAGCCGCTCCGGCACGGTGCCATCCAGCATGTAGCCGACCGCATGGATCGCCGTCTGGTAAAAGCCCGTATCGAACAGCGGCACCTCCAGAAACTGGCCCTTCGCCGGTGCGCTTGCGGTGATAGAGCGCCGCCAGCACGCCGGCGCCCCCGGTCAGACCCGGTGGAAACATCCACCATCGGAATCGCCGTGCGCATCGGTTCCTGGTGCGGGTGGCCGGTCAGCGACATGAGCGCCGCTTTCCGCCTGTACCACCGGATCATAGCCCAGGCGCTTCAGATAGGGCCCGGTGCGGCCATAGGCCGACGTCGAGCAATAGATCAGGTCCGGGCGCTTCACGCTCTCATAATCCAGCCCAAACTTGGCCATGACGCCGGTCGAGAAATTCTCGATCACCACGTCTGCCGCATCGACCAGCGCGCGCGCCGTGGCTCGGCCTTCCTCGACGGAAAGATCCAGCGCGATGGAGCGTTTGTTGCGGTTGAAGCACAAAAAGGCCGGCGAGAGCCCGTGATAGTCCGGCGGGGTATAGCCGCGGGTATCGTCGCCGCCCATCGGGTGCTCGATCTTCACCACGTCCGCACCCAGATCCGCCAGATGCATCGACGCGAGCGGGCCTGCCACGACGCGGCTGAAATCGGCGACACGAATGCCGGCCAGCGGTCCTTTTGCCATGCTCATTCGTCACTCCCGTCACCACGCCCTGCTCTGCCAGCGTCGCGATCTCTTCGGCCGAGAAGCCCGCCTCGCGCAGAATGGTGGCCGAATGCTGGCCGAGCGTCGGCGCGGCGACCGGTTGGGCCACCGGCGTCTCGCTATAGCGGATCGGGCTCGCCACAGTCTCGAGCCGCCCGGCCCGCGGGTGATCGACCTCGGCGACCATGCCGCGCGCCCTGACCTCCGGCGCATGCAAGGCCTCCGTCAGGTCGCGGATCGAGCCGGCCGGTACCCCCGCCGCGCGGAACTTGGCGATCCAGTTCTCCCGCGTGTCGCTGGTCAGGATTTCGCCGCATCAGCGGTCGCAGTTCATCGGCATGCTGCATACGGGCGGCATTGGTACGGAAGCGCTCGTCCGTGAGCCATTCCGGCTTGTGCACGACGTCCTTGCAGAAGCGTTCCCACTGGCGCTCGTTGCCGATCACGATGCTGATCTGGCCGTCCTTGGTTTCGGCCAAGCCGAATGGCTCCAGGAACGGATGGCCATTGCCGTACCGCATGGGGCTGTTGTCCGGTCATTAGCGCGACCTGCGCATAGTTGGCCGTCACGGCGATGGCGCTATCGAGCAATGCCAGGTCGATGAACTGGCCCTTGCCGTCCCGTTCCCTGGCGAGCAAGGCGCCCAGAATTGCCTGGGTTGCGAACATGCCCGTGAAAATATCGGCATAACTGATGCCGGTGCGAAGCGGGTCGCCGTCCGCTTCGCCCGTCATCCACATCATGCCGCTTTCGGCCTGGGCAACGGGATCGTATCCGGCCACCAGCTTCAGGGGCGAGGCATGGCCATAGCCGCTGATCGAACAGTAAATCAGGCTGGGGTTGACGGTCTTGAGCGCTTCATAATCGAGCCCCTGGCGCGCCATCACATCCGGGCGGAAATTCTCGATCAGAATGTCCGCCCTTTCCGCCAGCCGCCGAATGACCGCCTGGCCCGCGGGTTTGGCGATGTCTAGCGCCAGCGAGCGCTTGTTGCGGTTCGCAAACAGGAAATAGCCGGCCTCGCCGCCATAGTCGGGGCTGGCGGCATAGTGGCGGGTGTCATCGCCGGTCGTGGGATGCTCGATCTTGATCACGTCGGCGCCCAGGTCGGCCAAATTCAGCGAGGCCCAAGGCCCCGCCAGCACACGGGTAAAATCGATCACCAGCTTGCCAGCCAGCGGAGGGGCGGCCGTTCCTGTCATCATCATGGGATCCTGTATGAAAAACGCATGGACCATCCTTCGGACGACCCTGCATTTATGTCAATCTGAAGCGTTGTTGCGTACCGATCCGGCTGGTAAATTCCACCAAAAGTTGGACCGCTGTCGGCAGTCCGCAGCGGAGATCGAAATGCACACGGCATGGCACGCAAACATCCGCCTCAGGCTCCTTTGTCTGATCACGTTCACATTGAGCGCCCTGCTTCCCGCCGCATTCCTGGCCGTATGGATCATCCGGTCCCAGGCGGAGAATGCACTTCAAAATACGTCCAACAAGCAGATTGCGCTCGCACGGACATTCGCGTTGGCGCTCGATCGATACGCAGAGGACCGGCGTGCGATTTTTCAGCAGTGGGCCGATGCCTTTTTCCAGGGCAACAGCAATCTGGCCAGTCTCGATCTGGCTGAAAAATCCGGTTTCCTGTACTTGATTGTCATCGAACCGGACAACTCGGTGAGAAACACCGACCCGCCGGGGCGCCCGGCACCCATTCCCGACAGCGTCCGCACACTCCTCGTCGCACATGCCGGCCGGACCACCGCCTTCACGCCGGCGGTGATCGACAGTCGTGGTCTGCCGACGATTTTCATCACTGAAAAAGGTCCGAACGGTCGGATCGTTGCCGGTGCCCTGAATACCGAACCGCTCAGGTCGATGCGAAAGGCAGTCAGTTTCGGCACGCACGGTTATGCAATCATTGTCGATCAAGCAGGCAAAATACTGGCACATCCCGCGCAAAGACTGGGAGGATGCGATGAAACCGTTTGCCGCGACCGTTCCCGTTCAAAAGGCGATTGCCGGCAAAACGGGCGCGGTGCAGTTCTCCGCACCGGCACGAGACGAACAAGCGTTGGCCGGATTTCACGCACACGCGCGAGGGCGGCTGGGGCGTTCTGATGATACGCCCGCTCGCGGAGATCAACGCGCTGGCCTGGGAAAACACCCGGATAGCGATCCTCGTTATCGGCATCGGCGTGGCGATCGCATTCGCGAGCGCCTGGTTCGTCGCCCGCGTCATCGTCCGGCCGATCGAGAATGCGGCGGCGGCCGCACGCGACCTCGGCAACGGGAAATTTTCTGCAAGGGTCGAGCCCATACCGACAATGCCCGCCGAACTGGGAGAGCTGGCTGCGACGCTGAACCAGCTGGCGGAGAGGATAGAAGGCTGGCACAGAGCGGCGGCCGCGACGCTTTCCCCGGTTCGAGCCGCCGACCAGGCGAAACAGGACTTTTTCGCGACCCTCAGCCATGAAATCAGAACGCCACTCAACGCGATCATCGGGTTCGGTGAATTGGCGGCCATGACCGCGGGCAATCCCGAACAGGCGGCGCGCAATCGCGAACACGTCCAAAACATCGTCGCCGCCGGGGAGCATTTGCTTCACTTGATCGATGATATCCTCGATCTTGCCGCCATCGAAGCGGGCGAACTGTCATTGGAAACAACGTCGGTCGACATTGCCAAAGTTATCGGCGAGGCATGTACATTCTTGCAGCCCATAGCGGCGACTTATCAAGTAACGATGAAATTGGACATTCCCCGAAATCTGCCCCTGATTACCGGAGACCCTCACAAGATTCGTCAGATTATTCTCAACATTGGAGGGAACGCTATCAAATTTTCACCCAAAGGCGGTGAGATCAATATTTCCGCGGGCTCGCCAAGCAATGATAGCCTGCGAATATGTATCAACGACACCGGTATCGGCATGACGCCGGACGAAATCCGGACGGCTATGGCGCCCTTCGGACGGGTGCGCAACGAAAAAACACGGAACAAGCCCGGGACCGGCCTCGGGCTGCCGCTGGCTCACCGGTTGATCGAAACCATGAACGGCCAGTTCGTCCTACAAAGCGAGCCGGACAAAGGCACCAACGTATCGATCAGCCTGCCGGTCGGCTAAACGCCTTCCGCTCGAGCCCTCCAGCCCCTAAACTGGTTGCCATCAAGTCAGTCCTTCCCCTACGGCTCAATAAGGCTCACGGGACCATTCCGCCATTGGGAGACGACCATGCCGGACTCAATTCAGGCCAGCGATTTTGACGAAGCCATGACCACCATGCCGGTAGGCGAGACCTATCCGGAAATCCGGGAAGCGGTCCGCAAGCTGTGTGAGCAATATCCGGGGCCGTACTGGCAGGAAAAAGACCGGGAGCGCGCCTATCCGACCGAGTTCGTGAACGCGCTGACCGAGGCCGGCTACCTGGCCGTGCTGATCCCGGAGGAATATGGCGGGTCCGGCCTGCCGATTTCCGCGGGCTCCGCGATCCTGGAGGAAATCAACGCCGCCGGCTGCAACGCCGGTGCCTGCCACGCCCAGATGTACATCATGGGCACGGTGCTGCGGCACGGGTCGGAAGAGCAGAAGAAGCAGTACCTGCCCAAGATCGCCACCGGCGAATTGCGGCTCCAGGCATTCGGCGTGACCGAGCCGAGCAGCGGCACGGATACGCTCTCGCTGCGGACCACTGCCGTGAAGGAAGACGGCGAGTATGTGGTTAACGGCCAGAAGGTCTGGACCAGCCGGGCCGAACACTCCGACCTGCTGCTGCTGCTTGCCCGCACCACGCCGCGCGACAAGGTGGCGAAGCGCACCGATGGTCTCTCCGTCTTTCTGGTGGATATGCGCAAGGTGCTGGGCAACGGCCTGACCATCCGGCCGATCCGCGCCATGATCAACCACAACACAACCGAGCTGTTCTTTGACAACATGCGCATCCCCGCCGACAGCCTGATCGGTGAGGAAGGCAAGGGCTTTCGCTATATCCTGGATGGCATGAACGCAGAGCGCATCCTTGTGGCCTCCGATGCGCTGGGCGATGCCAAGTGGTTCATCAAGACCGCCACCGAGTATGCTAAGGAGCGGGTCGTGTTCGGCCGGCCGATCGGCCAGAACCAGGGCATTCAGTTCCCGATCGCCGAGGTCTGGGCCCAGACCCAGGCCGCCGAACTGATGGTGCGCAAGGCCTCTGCCCTGTTCGAGGCGGGTGAGCCTTGCGGCGCCGAAGCCAACACCGCCAAATACCTGGCAGCGGAGGCCAGCTGGAAGGGCGCGGACGTATGCATGCAGACCTTTGGCGGCTTCGGCTACGCGGAGGAATATAATGTGGAGCGCAAGTTCCGCGAGGCCCGCCTCTATCGCACCGCACCGATCAGCTCGAACCTGATCCTGGGCTTCATCGGTGAGCATGTGCTGGGCATGCCGCGATCGTATTAAGGATTACGCAGCGAAACGAATTTCGCGGATTGGCAGGGTCTGGATGCGCGATCCGCCGGCCCAAAGCGGCAGATAGGTCATCTTCACGCCCGCGCCGCCGGTCTCGATCGGGAAGATATCCGAGGGTGCGGCCGCGATCGAGTGGTCACGGCCTATCCGGGCGAGGCCCGGGATTTCGATGGCCGTCGCCTCGTACAAGAAAGCCTGGATTTCCGCCAGCCCCCAGCCGCGGGCACGGAGCGTCGTGAGCACCTCCGGCGGCAACAGCACGACCTGCTGGCCGAGCTCCCGCAGCCGTCCGGCGCTCGCGACCGCGCCGGCCATGACCATGGCGGCGGCGATCGGCGTCAAGATCGCCTCGCCCGTGTCACGATTGTCGAGCGGCAGTACCTCCAGCGTACCGGAGACACCCATGACCGTGACGGCGCTTGCGTCGCGCGGCAGGCCCTGACGTTCGGCCAGCGGCGGCAGCAACGCGCCCTCGCCCTCGGCAAAACAAAAGCCGAATTTGCCCGGCTGACCCATGGTGGCCATGTCGCCGGTGCCTTCGATAGCGCCCGCGACCACGCGCATGACCAGCGCCAGCGCCCGCCCGATACAGGCATTCGCCCGGTTGCCCGGCCCCAGGCAGTTAGTGCCCGCATTCATGTCCAGCGTCCGTGCAATCGGCCCATGCACCATCACGGCGATGGCGGGCGCGCCGGTGGTGGTCAGCAGGCCAAGCAGGTTGAACTCGTCGGTGAGACAGGCTTCCGCCGCCGTCAACACCACCGGCAGTTCCGCTGGCACGCACCCCGCCAAGACGCAGCAATAGGCGACGGCGGCGGGCGTCAGTTCGCCGAACATCGGCGGCATCAGGCCGAACGAGCGTTCCGGCTCCGCTACGCCTTTCAGCATAGCGGCCAGCCGCGCCGCCGTCGGCGGGACGAACGGCAGGCCATCGGCCAAGCCCAAGGGCGCGAGCACCGCCTGCGCCTCCTGCCAATCGGCCTCCTTCCTCGAAAACGGGCAGCGCACCGTCCACAGCCTCCATGTTCAGCGCGCCGGCAGCCTGACCGTGCAGGCCTCGGTAAAGCCGAAAGTCGGCAGAAAGGCCGAGTGCTTGCCCGGCCCGCCGGCCACCACGATCTGAATATCGGCGGGCGAGCGGGTCAGATAGTAACGGCCATCGACGGGAAACTGCTCGCGCTCTTCATAGTTCTTCTGGTTGTCCGCCGAGACGCGCGAGACAGCCACGGCGGAGAGTCTCGTAAAGCTTCTCCTGTACGGCCTCCACGGTCCAGCCGTCGCGCTTGAGCGTCGCCGCATGCTCCGGCCCGAAGGCGACCAGCAACGGCGCGTTGCCGTAGATATTGTTGGAGCCGGTCTGCGAAATCGTGCCGGCCACCGTCTCCAGAATGCCGATGCCCGAGGTGCTGCCATGGTCGTTGATATTGTGCGGCGGCTCGGTCGATAGCGCGGTCACGTCGCTGTCGTTCGCCTGGAAGCCGCGCCGCGGACATGGTACGGCTCCCAGGGGCTTTCCTCCTCGTTTTCGCCGAAGCAGAACGCGTACTTGGCGGGCGAGCCCTGGGTCGGCGCGGTCCATGATGCCGGGCTTACCGCCGCCGACATTCAACAGCGTCAGTTGCAGCGCGCGCCCGATGGTAGCGTTGGCGCGCGCGCCCTGGCCGAAGCAGTTGCTGCCGCAATTGATGCCCAATTCATGCCGGATGGGCCCGTTCAGCATCGAGCATGGGTGCGCAAGGGTGCGTGGTGGCGAGCGTGCCGTGCAGATTGTATTCCGGCTGCAGCACGGCGCGCGCCGCCGCAACCACCACCGGAAAGTATTCGGGCCGGCAGCCCGCCATCACGGCATTGGCGGCGATGGTCTGCAGCGTCGGCAGCACCTGGCGGGGCGACATGGGCGGGAACGGCTCGTTGTCGCCACGGCAGGTCTCGACGAAGCGCGACAACCTTATCCTCCGTCGGCGGGACCAACGGGAAGCCGTCGCTCCAGCCCTGCTCGATGGCGTAATCGTTCCAGGCGTCGGCATCCATATCGCCCAGGTCGATGGTTTCCTGTTCGGCTACGATTGCTCATAGGCGCCCTTTCGACCGACCCTCAGCCGCGAGGGCCTGTTTCAGTTCGCCGAACGCGGTCTCGATCCGCTCGCGCAGTTCGGCCTCGTTCAGGCCGCCGACCGGGTGCTTCACGATCAGCAGCTTGGGGTCGGCCTTGCGCGCTCTTGCCTGGGCACGGACCAGCGGCAGGAACGTCTCGGTCACCACGATGAAGGTTTCAACACCTTGGGCTTCCAGGGTCGTACTGTCATGGAAACTCCACGACGAGCACGACCCTCAATCAGCCAAGGCGATGATCGCGCCCCTGTAGTTCTTGGCGACATGCTCGATCAGATCCGGCGGCGCCGCGCTGGCGGCGCTGTTCTTGTAGAAATAATCGATATTGTCGATGGGCCGGAACGCGCCCATCAGGTCGCGCACGCCTTCCAGCAATGCCTGCGCATTGGCCTTGGAGTTCGAAATGATGGCGATCGGGTCGCGCATCCAATCGGTGGCGGTGCGCACGGCTTGAGCCGTTTCCACCGACTGAGGCTGTAAGCCGAACGATGGGTTGACGATCTTCACAGGATTACCTCCCTTCAGGCGCGGCCCTCTCCGAAACAGCGGGCCGCCAAGCGGTGAAATGGTACGCCACCGCCTGCCCCGCGGTCAAACGCGGGAACGACAGCGCTGCATCGGGCAATTTCGGTGCCCTTGGGCAAGCCGCATACTAGCCTTTCCCGCGTTCGCCGCGTAGGCTTTCCGCTAACGAAGAAACGCGCAAGGAAGTACTATCCCCATGTCCCTGATCGACATCGAAAGCCTGCGGACGCTGTTTGACCCGAAATCGGTTGCGGTTATCGGCGCGTCATCTGATCCCGTGAAGATCGGCGGGCGGCCGATCGACAACATGAAGGTCGGCCGGTACAAGGGCCGGTTGATTCCGATCAACGCGCGCTCCAAGGAAATTCAGGGACTGCCCGCCGTTCCATCGCTGCGCGACGTGGACGAACCCGTCGACATGGCCGTGATCGTCGTGCCCCAGCCCGCCGTGCTGGACGCGGTGCAGGCGTGTGTCGAAAAGAGCGTGAAAACCGCGATCATCCTCTCCTCCGGCTTTGCAGAGATCAGCGATGCCGGCGCCAAAGAACAGCAGCGCATCGCCGCCATTGCCCGGGAGGGCGGGCTGCGCATCATGGGGCCGAACTGCATGGGCACGATGAACGCCAATACCGGCATGATCGCGACCTTCACCAACTTGGCCGGCATCAAGCCGCAGACGGGCGGCATTTCGGTCGCCAGCCAGTCCGGCGCGTTCGGCGCCCATTGCTACACCGTCATGCGCGAGCGCGGCTATGGCATGAACCTGTGGGCCACTATGGGCAACCAGTGCGACGTCGATTTCTCCGACTGCGTCGCCTTCATGGCCCAGGACCCCAACACCGACGTCGTCATGGGCTATATGGAAGGCATCACCGACGCGCCGCGCCTGTTGGAGGCGCTGGAGATCGCCCGCAGCAACAAAAAGCCCGTGGTGCTGATGAAGGTCGGCACGTCCGATGTCGGCAGCGCCGCCGCCGCCTCTCACACCGCCTCCCTCACCGGGTCGGACGCGGTGTTCGATGCGGTGCTGCGCGATTACGACGTCTACCGCGCCAAGACCTATGACGAGATGTTCGACGTCGCCTATGCCTGCACGGCCAAGAAATACCCGACGAAAAAAGACTTGGGTGTCATCACGGTTTCCGGCGGCGTTGGCGTCATCATGGCGGATGCCGCCGCCGAAAAGGGGTTTGACCTGCCGCCCCTGCCGGAAAGCACGCAGAAGCGGCTGAAGGAAATGGTGCCGTTCGCCGGCACCCGCAACCCGCTGGATGTGACGGCACAGCTCGTCAACGACCCGAGCGTCATGCAACCCATGTTCGAGGCGCTGTTGGGCGATGGCGGCTACACCAACGCGATCTGCTTCATGGCGAGCGTTGGCCTCAACCCTGTGATGATGGAGCGGCTGTATCCGGGCCTTGAAGCCGTCGCAAAGAAGTTCCCAGACCGGCTGATCACCTTCTCCGCGCTAACCCGGTATGAGACCCGGCTGCCGCTGGAGGAGATGGGCTATCTGGTCTATGAGGACCCGGCCCGCGCGATCAACGCCATGGCGGCCATGGCCCATTTCGGCCAGGCCTTCTATGGCGGCAAGGTCCGGCAGCAGCCGCCTGCCCTTCCCGCCGGCGCGCCGGAGGTAAAAACCGGGGTCCAGGTGAACGAATTCGACGCGAAGAAAATGCTCGCCGCGGCCGGCGTTCCGGTGGTGGACGAGCGCATCGTGCAATCCGCGGCAGACGCGGCGGCGGCGGCCAAGGACATTGGCTTTCCCGTGGTGATGAAGATCGTCTCGCCCGACATCCAGCACAAGTCCGAGATCGGCGGCGTGCTGTTGAACATCGAGGACGAGGGAGAAGCGTCCGCCGCGTTCGACACCCTGATGGAACGGGGCCGCACCGCCGCGCCCAAGGCCCACCTGGAAGGCGTGCTGATCGCGCCGATGGTGAAGGGCGGCGTCGAAACCATCATTGGCGTGCAGCGCGATCCCATATTCGGCCCGGTGGTGATGTTCGGCCTCGGCGGAATTTTCGTCGAAGTTTTGAAAGATGTAACCTTCCGCACAGCGCCCTTTGGCCTGGATGTGGCACACGAGATGATCCGCAGCGTGCGCGGCTATCCGATGCTGGAAGGTGTCAGGGGCGCGCCACCTTCGGACGTGGACGCGCTCGCCGCCGCACTGGCCCAGGTTTCGGCCTTCGCCGCGGCGAACAAGGACACGCTGGAGAGCATCGACCTGAACCCGGTGCTGGTGAAGCCAAAGGGTGAGGGCTGTGTTGCGGTAGATGCGCTGATCGTGGCGCGGGAACCAGTCTAAGCGGAGGAGATTCGAAATGGCCGACCTGAATGGCATCATCGAGAAGGCTGGCAACTATCTGAACGATATCGTCCACCTGCGCATCATCACCGCGGTAGGCGAATTTAGCGCCACGCACGACCCAAGCACAGGGAAGTGGGAAATCCAGCCCGGAGCCGGCAACAACAGCGCTATTATGACGGATATTGACCTTGTCCAAGGTGATATCATCAACTTGGTGCCACAGGCGCTAGTCTCCGACAGCAATGCAGCGGTCCGCGAATTCCACTCAATCCAGGTGGAAAAGGCCGAGGGAATCGTTAGAGCTAATCTCGCTGCCCTCAAGGGCATGATCGAGGTGTTGACCACGGCGGAGGCCAAGAGCAGCTCGCCGCTTCCGATCCCCAACCCCGCGCCTCCCCCTGGTCCGGCCCTGAGTTCCTCGCCAACCGGCGGTGGTGACTGACGGTGGTAGTATTTGGCTCCAGGAGTTTAACCAATGACCAACGGATTCTCCCTGCGGAACCTGTTGGACGATCTCCACAAACTGGAGATCAACACCATCGAGAAAACCGCCATGACGGCGCAGAAAATGCCTGCGCCGCTATTGGCGGTGTTCGAAGTGGTGGAGGGGTATGAGAGCTACTTCGCCTGGACCCTGGAGCAACAAACCTACAACTTTACGGTGTCGAACGAGACCGAGACCGGTCAATCACTCAAGGAGCGGTTGCAGCGCTGTTATGCCAACGCGTCGATGCGCTTCAACGATCTTGCGACCGACGAAACCCTCAAGGGCCAGGCAGACCGGATGATTTGTGGCCGGATCGGCCGCACTTGCGAGGCGCTGCTAGGCATGCTGCGCCGGGCCGAGCAGGCCACGCAAGCCGCCGTAAAGGCCGGTGAGACGGGGCCGATAGACCCACGCTTCCTGAACATGACGGCAAACGATATGCGGGCGCGGGATTCAGGCCATGTGGAGCGTGCCTGGCGGCTGTCGTCATCTGACCGTGCCCTCCTCCGCAAGATGTGGGAGATCGGCACCGAGAAAGTGCTGGTTCAGACGGTAATTCAGGTCGAGGGTGATGTGATCACCCGTATCAGCCCCTTGATCCACCAGAACGACCGCGACTATCTGCTGGCCGTCCATAAGGACGGGATCGAAACCTCCATGAAGATGTGGGGCGAATTGGTCTCGCTCGCCCAGAGCCTGGTGGCAGCCACCAGCCGCGCGGTAGGCCGCCTCATCGCGCCGAGTTCATGATCCGAAACGCGCTCGACCGGCTGGCTGATGCCATCGCAGAGCGCTTCCCCCTGCTGAGTCAGATGGTGCGGGATGGCAGTATTCTGGTCGTAACCCCTGCCGGCGCCCAAACCAGCGGCCAGGTCTTGCTGCGTACCGTGATCCAGTTTGATGGCGATGTCGTCATCTCTCGGCGAGCAGGACTGCGCGATTCCCTGGCCGACGCAGCGCATTTGCAGGCGACAAAGGCCACGGTCAACGCCCTGGCGCGCGAACTGGGTAGGTTCCGCCTTTCCGGCCAGGCGATCGACGGTGCCCGCATTGCCTTCATTTTGGGCGCGCCGCCAGCCGCTTCGCTGCTGGGCGCAATTCCGGCGGTGCCCTTGGCCGGCCTTGGCACCCTTGACGGCCTCGCTATCGCTCTAGACGCAGCACATCCGATGCTTTTGTATTTCCTGCCGGAAGCCATCAGAGGCTTTTTGCGGCTTGTTGGCCATTGGCTTGTGCGGCGAAAGCTCCGGCAATTCGGAATGCCGGTCTAGGGACGGCCTTAGGAACGGCACGGTCCCAGAGCAGATGCCGATCCATTTGGATCGGGTAAATCTGCTCGATATCTAAGAATTAGAGAATCTTACCCGGCAAATTGATCGCGATAGCGATTTAGTTTGAGCCGGCGATGCTCTAGCCGCCGATGATGCCGCTGAGGGCGACGATGGCCAGGTCCAAGGCCAGCCGCAACGCCACCAGCATGGCGGCGACGCTGCCGTCGATCTGAAGCGTCGAGCGGGCGACGAAGTGCTGGTAGGTCAGCACCCAGATCACCACGGCGACAAACAGGAACTTGCCCAAGGTCTCGGGTATCACCCCCACCGCCTGCAACACCACCAGGCTCGCCATGACAATGTATTCCACCAACGCGCACCAGTTCACGGCGGTAATGTAGCGGCAGTAATATTGCTCCCGTTGGATCATCTCGGCGACCTTGAGCATCGCCACCGGGAACAGCAACCAGCCGACCGCATACGGCCCCAGATCCGCGATCACCTGGAACAGGTTTCCATCCTCGCCGCCAGCCAGCACCGTCGCGATGAAGAGCGGCAGGGCGATTACGGCCGCCGAAAAACTGAACCACGTGGCTTGCGGCACGTTCGCATAATCCTGCGCCGCCTGAGGCTGGCGCGCGGCCAGGCGCAGCGCCACGCGAATATGCTCCGAGATGGTCCTCGCCGCCATGGTCAGGCGCGACCGAACCAAGTGTCGAGAAAGCGCTTATAGATGCGGGTCAATCCCTCCAGCTCGTCGAGGCGTACCTGCTCGTCCACCTTGTGCGCCCAGTCGCTGATCAGGCCGAACTCGATCACCGGACAGTAATCCTTGATGAAGCGCGCGTCAGACGTGCCACCCGTGGTGGAAAGTTCCGGCTCGCGGTTGGTTTCGGCCTTGGTCGCCGCCGACAGCAGGTCGGAGAGCCTGCCAGGCGGCGTGAGGAAGCTCTCACCGCTGACACTGATTTGCAGGTCGTAGGGGAAACCCGCGCAGTCGAGCCGCTCGCGCACCCAGGCTTCCACGTCGGCGCTGGTGTGCAATTCATTGAAACGCACGTTGAAGCGCGCCGTCGCCACAGCCGGGATCAGGTTCGTTGTCGGATTGCCCACATCGACGCTGGTCAGTTGCAGGGAGGTCGGCTGAAAGTGCTCACTGCCTTCGTCCAATGGTTCCGAAGTAATATTGTGCAGCATCCGGACCAACGGGTGGATCGGATTGTTGGCCTGCGCCGGATAGGCGACATGGCCCTGCACGCCCTCCACCCGCAGCAGCCCGTTCAGGGAGCCTCGCCGGCCGATCTTCAGCATCTGGCCCAGTTCGGTCGGGTTGGTGGGCTCGCCGACAATGCAGGCGCCCAGTTGCTCGCCCCGTTCGGCGAGCGTAGCCAGCATGCGCTTGGTGCCGTTATGGGCCGGGCCTTCCTCGTCGCCCGTGATGATGAAGGCGATAGAGCCGTCCGGCGGCCCCTTCTCCGCCAGATAGCGGCCGCAGGCGGCGGCGAAGGCGGCAATCGCGCCCTTCATGTCCACCGTGCCCCGGCCGATTATCACATCGCCGGATATCTCCGCGCTGAATGGCGGAAAGCTCCACGCGCCGTGGTCGCCCGGCGGCACCACATCCGTGTGCCCCGCAAAGCAGAGCGGCGCGCCCTCGTGGCCCAGCCGGGCATAGAGATTGTCCACGTCCGGCGTGCCGGAGGTAGAAAACGGCATCCGTTCACACGCGAAGCCCATCGGACGCAGCACATCTTCCAGCACGCCCAGCGCGCCCTCATCAGCCGGGGTAACGCTCGGGCAGCGGATCAGCGCTTGCAGCAGCGCAACCGGGTCGGTGGCATAGCTCATGGGCGAGGCCGCCTCCCTGCCCTAATCGCGCAGCAATTCGTTGATGGAGGTCTTGGCGCGAGTCTGCGCGTCCACGGTCTTCACGATCACAGCGCAATAGAGGCTCGGCTTGTCCGGCCCGCCCGGCAGGTTGCCTGGCACGACGACGGAATAGGGCGGCACCGTGCCGATATGGATTTCGCCGGTGTGGCGGTCCACGATCTTGGTAGAGCCCGAGATGAACACGCCCATGGAAAGCACCGCGCCTTCCTTGACGATGACGCCTTCGACCACCTCGGAGCGGGCGCCGATGAAGCAATTATCTTCGATAATGACCGGCTCGGCCTGCAGCGGCTCCAGCACGCCGCCGATGCCGACGCCGCCGGAAAGATGGCAGTTCGCGCCGATTTGCGCGCACGAGCCAACGGTCGCCCAAGTATCGACCATGGTGTTTTCACCGACATAGGCACCCAGGTTCACGAAGGACGGCATCAGCACCACGCCCTTGGCGATGTAGGCAGGCTTGCGCACGAACGCACCCGGTACGGCGCGGAAGCCCGCGTGATCGAACTCCGCCTGGCCCCAGCCGTCGAACTTGCTCGGCACCTTGTCGAACCAAGCGGCGTTGCCCGGCCCGTTCTTGATCGGCTTGGAATCGTTCAGGCGGAACGACAGCAGCACGGCCTTCTTGCACCACTGGTTCACCACCCACTCGCCACCAACTTTCTCCGCCACCCGCACCTTGCCGCTATCCAGGGCATCAAGCGTTTCGTTGACGGCGCCGCGGACGACGCCCTGGGTCTTGGAGTTGATACTGCCGGCATCCTCCCACGCATCATCAATGGTGGCGGCAAGATCGGCGAGTAAACCGGCCATGGTCGTTGGTTCCTTTTTTCGAGAATCGGATGTGAATTTGCGCAGAAATTGGCCGTACGCGGCGTCGCTGTCAACGCGAAGCTGACCGTCGGCGCGACAACCCTATTTCTAGCGCGCGGCCGCCGCGGCGCGAAGCCAAGCAGCCAATTCTTCCGCGATATAATGGATATGGTCGCACGCCGGCGTCGGCAGCGCATTGGGCCGCTCGTTTTCGACCCACACCGTGGTCATGCCGATCTGCGCGGCCGGCGCCAGATTTTTCGCCATATCTTCGAAGAATGCGGCGCGCGTAGGTGAGACTCCCGTCGCCTTCACGAACTGATCGTAGGCCGGCATTTGCGGCTTCGGGATAAAGTCTGCCGCCGCAACATCGAACACCACGTCGAAATGACGGCCAACACCCAGCCGGTCCATGATGTCGATGGCATATTTCACGGTGGCGTTGGTGAAGACGACCTTGCGGCCCGGCAGCGCTCCGATGGCGGCGTCGAGGGTCGGCTCCGGCTGGATCTGGTTCAGGTCAAGATCGTGGACGAATTCCAGAAATTCCTCCGGCCGGATTTGGTGCTCGACCATCAGGCCGCGCAGTGTCGTGCCATAATCCGTGCTGAAACGCTCGCGCATGATCACGGCTTCGTCGCCACTCACCCCCATATAGCGCTCAATGAACAACTGCATCTTCTCACCCATCGCCGGGAAAAGATCGTAGCGGCGTGAACAGTAAAGCGTGTTGTCGAGATCAAAAACCCAGCAATCGACGTGGTCCAGATCGCCGGGTACGGGGTGGGTGCGGCGCATGAGAGGGCGGCACTCCGTTCGTTGTGGCGGTGCGTACTATATAGCGCTTGCAGGGCATAATGACCAGCAAGCCGATGCAGCCGCGGGGGTGTATGGCACCCCGTCGGCCGCCCGTCATTGCGCAACGCGTGGAGCATCGCCTGATGGGCGGCGGGAATGTCGGATGCACTAAGCCCCGTGACCGGTCCGCGAGCGTGTCGCGTATATACGCCCCGACCGCCGGATTGCCGTAGCTGTAGCCCAGTCCCGTTTGCCCTCCGGCGGTTATTTCGACCAGAACGATCGTGGTCGCGTCCCACTGCAGCGTGCCATCGGACTCGGGCGCATCCGTCGGCACGCGGCAGACGGTAACCTGCGGCGTCTCCAGTGTCGGCACGTCCCGCATCGGCCTATCCCGTGACGCGCTTGAAGGTCTGCCAGAGGATACCGCCCGCGTCCGGATCGCCCGCGGCCAGCGCCTTGGCGTAACTCCGAGCCTGGCTCAGGCTAATATGCGGCGGCAGGGTCGGCACGTCCGGGTCGGTCAGCGCATCAATCACTGTGGGCCGGTCGGCCGCGAAGGCCTCGTCCCAGGCGGGGGCGACCTGATCCGGCGTTTCGACACGGATGCCGTTCAAACCCAGAGACCGGGCATATTCGGCATAATCGAAGGGCGGTACGTCCTGCGTTTCCGGCACCTTGGGACTGTCGCCCATGGCGCGCAGTTCCCACGTTACCTGGTTCAGGTCGTTGTTGTTCAGCACCGCGATCACCAGCCGCGGATCGGTCCATTCGCGCCAGTATTTCGCGATGGTGATCAGCCCGTTGATCCCCAGCATCTGCATGGCGCCGTCCCCGACGAAGCCGACTGCCACCCGGTCGGGATAGCAGAACTTGGCCGCGGTGGCGTAGGGCACGCCCGGACACATGGTGGCCAACGTGCCCGAAAGCGACGCCTTCATGCCCGGACGCACCTTGATGGCGCGCGCGAACCAGTTGGCGGAGGACCCGGAATTGGCGGCGATGATCGCGTTGTCCGGCAGGCGCGGCGAAGCCTCCCAGAACAGCAGTTCGGGATTGATCGGATCGGCCTCTTGATGGGCGCGGGTCTTCGGCATCGTCCCACCATTTGCCAACGCGCTTCTCGATGTCTTCGCGCCAGCCACGATCCTCCTTTGCCCTCAGATGCGGAATCAGCGCGCGCAGGGTTGCGGCCGCATCGCCAACCAGGTTCACCTCCATCGGATAGCGGATCGATTCCATCGCCGGGTCGATATCGATCTGCACGCCGCGCGCCTTGCCCTCCTTGGGCAGGAACTCGGAATAGGGAAAGCGCGAGCCGACCATCAGCAGCGTATCGCAATGCCGCATCATCCAGTCCGACGGCTCGGTGCCCAGCAGGCCCATCTGTCCTGTAACGAAGGGCAGATCGTCGGGCAGTACTGCCTTGCCGAGCAGCGCCTTGGCCACGCCCGCGCCCAGCAGATCCGCCACCTGCACCAGTTCGTCGGCGGCCCCCAGCGCCCCTGCACCGGCGAGGATCGCGACCTTCTTGCCTGCGTTCAGCAGCCTCGGCGGCGCGGGTCAGATCGGCCTGCTCGGGCACCACGCGCGGCGCGGCATAGCCGATACCGGAATGGACGGTGCCGTGGGCATGGGGCGGCGCGTCCACCGCGTCGGCCTCCTGCACGTCGTTCGGGAAGATCAGCGCCGTCGGCAGGCGTTTGGCCATGGCGATGCGCATGCCCCGGTCGATCAGATGCCGCGACCTGCTCTGGAGCCATGCAGGTGTGGATGTAGTCCTTGGCCACGTCCTTGAACAGCACCTGCAGATCGACCTCCTGCTGGTAATTGCCGCCGAGGGCCGCGCGCGCCTGTTGCCCGACAATGGCCAACACCGGCTGGTGATCCAGCTTGGCGTCGTAGAGCCCGTTCAGCAGATGGATCGCGCCGGGGCCGGAGGTCGCCATGCAGACGCCGACCTCACCGGTCCATTTGGCATGGGCGCAGGCCATGAAGGCGGCTTCTTCTTCGTGCCGGGTCTGGATGAAATCGATGGTCTCGTCGCGCCCCAGCGCCCCGACCAGACCATTGATGCCGTCGCCCGGAAAGCCATAGATCCGGCGGACGCCCCATTCGTGCAGGCGCTTGAGGATGAAATCTCCAACGGTATCTGCCATCTTCTTTCTCCTTGGTTCGTCGCGGCCGCTCAGCCAGGATAGGCGATGGTCGTCAGCAGGGCATTCTCCGCGCGGCGGGAATCCAGCCGCGTGTGCTGCACCACTACCAAGACGCGGGCGTAACCATTTCCGCGCGGCACCGGCTCGGGATCCCGCAGGTCGTTGCAACGTTGATGCAGCGTGCGCCGCGCCGGAATGGTCAACGCATAGGGAGCGGCCCGATCACCCAGCGTTGATGTCCGATCGGGGTGGTCATTCGGCCGACCCTCCTTCTTTCACGCGCCCTCATCGCTAAAACGCGCATTTGGAAAGAAACGTTCCGCGGCTGGACATGGTTGTGAGGGAATAGGGAGTGCACGAACGCAGATTTACACCGTTACGTACACAACGGTTCCGGCGCGGGAAAACTGTATGTGCCATGTTATCGAGATCAGACACCAAACAATTCACGTGATCAAGATCGCCGGGCACGGTGTAGGTGCGGTGTCTTGTGTCGAGCCTTCTAAGCGGCCAACAGTAAGCACTCGTGCACAGCAAAATGTTCCCTAGGGCACCTCGAAAAATGTCGCGATCCAGCCGGATCCCGGTAGGATCGCCGATATAGGGGCGATGACTGGGAGGTGCTGATGGGCCAGATGGGCTTCTTCGCCGTTTCGAAACGCTACGCCGGGCTGGACGCGAAGTCGGATCCGCTGGTGAAGCTGAACGCCATCCCCGGCGTATTTCCGGCCGCAGTTGGAAGCGGTCTGGCGCCGGCCGCCGGAGGCCCGAAAATCCAAGGCTGGCCGCAAGCCGTGGGATGTGGTCGTGATGTTCAAGGCGCTCGTGCTGTGCGAGCTCTACAACCTCTCCGACGAGCAGTTCGAGTACCGGGTGCGCGACCGGCTGTCGTTCATGCGCTTCCTGGGCTTGGGTCTTGAGGATCCGGTTCCGGACGCGACGACGGTCTGGCAGTACCGCGAGCAGCTGGTCCAGGCTGGCGTTGTCGATGAGCTGTTCGGCGCATTCGACGGCTACCTGGAGGCCCAGGGCTGGCTGGCGATGGGCGGGCAGATGATCGACGCCTCGATCGTGCCGGTGCCCAAGCAGCGCAACGACCGCGATGAGAATGCCGCGATCAAGGCGGGCGAGACGCCCGAGGGCTGGGACGAGAAGCCGGCGAAGAAGCGCCAGAAGGACACCGACGCGCGCTGGACCAAGAAGCACGGCAAGTCGCACTACGGCTACAAGAATCACGTCAACGTCGATCGGCGGCACAAGCTGATCCGCCGCTACAAGGTGACGGACGCGGCGACGCACGACAGCCAGGTCATCGACGACGTGCTGGACGACGGCAACACGGCCTCGGACGTCTGGGCGGACAGCGCCTACCGGTCGGCCGAGATTGAGGAGAAGCTGGAAGACCGCGGCCTGAAGAGCCGCATCCACCGCAAGGGCCATCGCAACCGCCCACTCAGCAAGCGCGAGAAACAGGGCAACAAGACCCGCTCGAAGGTCCGCGCCCGGGTCGAGCACGTGTTCGGCGCGCAGACCAACGACATGGGTGGCACGCTGGTGCGCAGCATCGGACACTTTCGTAAAAATGTCGCGATCCAGCCGGATCCCGGTAGAATTGCCGATATAGGGGCGATGACTGGGAGGTGCTGATGGGCCAGATGGGCTTCTTCGACGTTTCGAAACGCTCTGCCGGGCTGGACGCGAAGTCGGATCCGCTGGTGAAGCTGAACGCCATCGTCCCCTGGGCGTATTTCCGGCCGCAGTTGGAAGCGGTTCGGCGGGCACCTCGAAGAATGTCGCGATCCAGCCGGATCCCGGTAGGATCGCCGATATAGGGGCGATGACTGGGAGGTGCTGATGGGCCAGATGGGCTTCTTCGACGTTTCGAAACGCTACGCCGGGCTGGACGCGAAGTCGGATCCGCTGGTGAAGCTGAACGCCATCCCCTGGGCGTATTTCCGGCCGCAGTTGGAAGCGGTCCGGCGCCGGCCGCCGGAGGCCCGAAATCCAACGCTGGCCGCAAGCCCTACGATGCGATCCTGAAGTTCAAGATCGTGGTGCTGCAGAGCCTGTACAATCTCTCCGACGAGCAGACCGAGTTCATGATCCGCGACAGGCTGTCGTTCATGCGCTTCCTCGATCTGGGGCTTGAGGACACGGTGCCGGATGCCACCACTGTCTGGCTGTTCCGCGAAGCGCTCGTCGAGGCCAAGCTGATCGACACGCTGTTTGAGCGCTTTGGACAGCACCTGGCCGCCAAGGGCTACATCGCGCGGGGCGGGCAGATGATCGACGCCACCATCGTGTCGGCGCCCAAGCAGTGCAACACGCGCGAGGAGAATGACACGGTCAAGAACGGGCAGACGCCCGAGGGCTGGGAGAAGAAGCCGGCGAAGAACCGGCAGAAGGACAAGGACGCACGCTGGACCAAGAAGCACGGCAAGAGTTTCTACGGCTACAAGAACCACGTCGGCGTGGACAAGACGCACAAGCTGATCCGCAAGTGGGATGCGACCGATGCCTCCCCGCACGATAGCCAGAAGCTCGACGACGTGCTCGATCCGACGAACACCTCCAAGGAGGTGTGGGCCGACAGCGCCTACCGCTCGGCCGAGATTGAGCAGCGTCTGAAGGGGAAGGGCTACAGGAGCCGCATCCATCGGCGCGGTGCACGCAATCGTCCACTGTCGGAAGCTCAAGAGGCCGCGAACAAGATGCGATCGAGAGTTCGCGCCCGCGTCGAGCACGTGTTCGGCCACCAGGAGAACTCGATGGGCCGCAAGATCGTGCGCAGCATCGGCATGGCGCGGGCGAGGTTCGATCGGGATGATGAACCTCGGCTACAACATACGCCGACTGGTGCAGCTCGAGCGGCTCGCCGCGCCCGGCCGATGAGCGGGGTGGCGACAGCAGAAGTGCGTCTGGAGCGCAGCTGAACGGGCAAAAACAACCAAAGAAGGCCGCAAAACGGCGCCCATCGGGGCGTTCAGCGGCGAACGAGGTTCAACATCGGCCCAGAAGCGGCTACGCAGCCGTATTTATCGAAGT
>CAWEBB010000042.1:0-40720 GCA_963807085.1 uncultured Alphaproteobacteria bacterium | reverse complement strand
GGCACCTCGAAAAATGTCGCGATCCAGCCGGATCCCGGTAGAATCGCCGATATAGGGGCGATGACTGGGAGGTGCTGATGGGCCAGATGGGCTTCTTCGACGTTTCGAAACGCTACGCCGGGCTGGACGCGAAGTCGGATCCGCTGGTGAAGCTGAACGCCATCGTCCCCTGGGCGTATTTCCGGCCGCAGTTGGAAGCGGTCTGGCGCCGGCCGCCGGAGGCCCGAAAATCCAAGGCTGGCCGCAAGCCGTGGGATGTGGTCGTGATGTTCAAGGCGCTCGTGCTGTGCGAGCTCTACAACCTCTCCGACGAGCAGTTCGAGTACCAGGTGCGCGACCGGCTGTCGTTCATGCGCTTCCTGGGCTTGGGTCTTGAGGATCCGGTTCCGGACGCGACGACGGTCTGGCAGTACCGCGAGCAGCTGGTCCAGGCTGGAGTTGTCGGTGAGCTGTTCGGCGCATTCGACGGCTACCTGGAGGCCCAGGGCTGGCTGGCGATGGGCGGGCAGATGATCGACGCCTCGATCGTGCCGGTGCCCAAGCAGCGCAACGACCGCGATGAGAATGCCGCGATCAAGGCGGGCGAGACGCCCGAGGGCTGGGACGAGAAGCCGGCGAAGAAGCGCCAGAAGGACACCGACGCGCGCTGGACCAAGAAGCACGGCAAGTCGCACTACGGCTACAAGAATCACGTCAACGTCGATCGGCGACACAAGCTGATCCGCCGCTACAAGGTGACGGACGCGGCGACGCACGACAGCCAGGTCATCGACGACGTGCTGGACGACGGCAACACGGCCTCGGACGTCTGGGCGGACAGCGCCTACCGGTCGGCCGAGATTGAGGAGAAGCTGGAAGACCGCGGCCTGAAGAGCCGCATCCACCGCAAGGGCCATCGCAACCGCCCACTCAGCAAGCGCGAGAAACAGGGCAACAAGACCCGCTCGAAGGTCCGCGCCCGGGTCGAGCACGTGTTCGGCGCGCAGACCAACGACATGGGTGGCACGCTGGTGCGCAGCATCGGCATCGCCCGCGCCAAGGCGCGCATCGGCCTGAAGAACCTTGCCTACAACATGCGCCGCGTGGTCCACCTGAACGGCCTCGCCGCCGCCCGCGGGCCGACGTGAGCGGGGTGGCGACAGCAGAAGTGCGTCTGGAGCGCAGCTGAACGGGCAAAAACAACCAAAGAAGGCCGCAAAACGGCGCCCATCGGGGCGTTCAGCGGCGAACGAGGTTCAACATCGGCCCAGAAGCGGCTACGCAGCCGTATTTATCGAAGTGCCCTAAAGGGCACCTCGAAAAATGTCGCGATCAGGCCGGATCCCGGTAGGATCGCCGATATAGGGGCGATGACTGGGAGGTGCTGATGGGCCAGATGGGCTTCTTCGACGTTTCGAACGCTACGCCGGGCTGGACGCGAAGTCGGATCCGCTGGTGAAGCTGAACGCCATCCCTCCCTGGGCGTCTTTCCGGCCGCAGTTGGAAGCGGTCTGGCGCCGGCCGCCGGAGGCCCGGAATCAGAGGCTGGCCGCAAGCCGTGGGATGTGTCGTGATGCTCAAGGCGCTCGTGCTGTGCGAGCTCTACAACCTCTCCGACGAGCAGTTCGAGTACCGGGTGCGCGACCGGCTGTCGTTCATGCGCTTCCTGGGCTTGGGTCTTGAGGACCCGGTTCCGGACGCGACGACGGTCTGGCGGTACCGCGAGCAGCTGGTCCAGGCTGGCGTTGTCGATGAGCTGTTCGGCGCATTCGACGGCTACCTGGAGGCCCAGGGCTGGCTGGCGATGGGCGGGCAGATGATCGACGCCTCGATCGTGCGGGTGCCCAAGCAGCGCAACGGCCGCGATGAGAATGCCGCGATCAAGGCGGGCGAGACGCCCGAGGGCTGGGACGAAAGCCGGCGAAGAAGCGCCAGAAGGAACCGACGCGCGCTGGACCAAGAAGCACGGCAAGTCGCACTACGGCTAAAGAATCACGTCAACGTCGATCGGCGGCACAAGCTGATCCGCCGCTACAAGGTGACGGACGCGGCGACGCACGACAGCCAGGTCATCGACGACGTGCTGGACGACGACAACACGGCCTCGGACGTCTGGGCGGACAGCGCCTACCGGTCGGCCGAGATTGAGGAGAAGCTGGAAGACCGCGGCCTGAAGAGCCGCATCCACCGCAAGGGCCATCGCAACCGCCCACTCAGCAAGCGCGAAACCGGGCAACAAGACCCGCTCGAAGGTCCGCGCCCGGGTCGAGCACGTGTTCGGCGCGCAGACCAACGACATGGGTGGCGCGCTGGTGCGCAGCATCGGCATCGCCCGCGCCAAGGCGCGCATCGGCCTGAAGAACCTTGCCTACAACATGCGCCGCGTGGTCCACCTGAACGGCCTCGCCGCCGCCCGCGGGCCGACGTGAGCGGGGTGGCGACAGCAGAAGTGCGTCTGGAGCGCAGCTGAACGGGCAAAAACAACCAAAGAAGGCCGCAAAACGGCGCCCATCGGGGCGTTCAGCGGCGAACGAGGTTCAACATCGGCCCAGAAGCGGCTACGCAGCCGTATTTATCGAAGTGCCCTTTAGAGACAATTCATTAATGCAACTTGCTCCCAATAACGGGATTTCCACCGCCACAGGGCCTCCGTATCGCAATAAAACGAGTTGATTAATCTGCCAGTAACGGATCTACAACATCATCGTAGTCAAAGAGACGGTCGGCGAGCCTAGCCTGCATTTCTCACGAGGATAGGTGCATCGGGGCATAAGATCGGGGAAAATGTGAGTGTGGACAGACACTTGACCCGACTTCAGGAGCAGCCCCAATGCGGACAGAGTGTAACCGGGAAGCGATGCTATTTGCACGCCTTGCTCGTCGCGACGTGGTCGCCGATTTCGGTGGCGGGGCGATCAGTTCGGATGCCGGAGCGTTGCTGCTGGGGGCGACGGACCGGGCGGTTAATCTGGTCGAGCGCTTTGCTGCCTGTTTCACCGATGGCCGGGCGGCTGAGCGGGTGGTCCACGACGTGCGCACGCTGATAGGCCAGCGCGTGTTCGCCATCGCGCTCGGCTATGAGGATCTGGTCGATCACGACGACCTGCGCCACGATCCGGTGCTCGGCCCCGTTCTCGGCCGACTGGAAGCGCGCCGGTCGGCCTGCGCGCCGCTGGCGGGCAAGAGCACGCTGAACCGCCTGGAGCAAGCGCCGGTCTGCAACGACCGCTACCGCAAGATCGCCCACGATCCCAAGGCGATTGAGAATGTGTTCGTCGATCTGTTCCTGGACGCGCACACCAGGCCACCGGCACGCATCACGCTCGACCTGGACGCCACGGACGACCCGATCCACGGGCGCCAGGAGGGGCGCTTCTTTCACGGTTACTACGATTGCTACTGCTACCTGCCGCTTTATGTGTTCTGTGGCGAGCATTTGCTGGCGGCCAAGCTTCGGCGCGCCAATATCGACGCCAGCGCCGGTGCAGCCGACGAGATCGCCCGGATTGTCCGGCACATCCGCGAGCGTTGGCCTCGGGTGCGCATCCTGCTCCGCGGCGACAGCGGCTTTGCACGCGAAGAGCTCATGGCCTGGTGTGAGGCCAACCGGGTCGATTATCTTTTTGGCCTGGCGCGCAATTCCCGTCTGGTGGACCGGATCTACGTTGACCTGGCCTGGGCAGGGGAAGAGGCCGAGCGCACCGGCAGGCCCGCCCGGCGCTTCGCCGACTTCCGCTGGACCACGCGGGACAGCTGGAGCCGGCGCCGTCGGGTGGTGGCCAAGGCCGAGTGGATGCCGGGCCGGGGCGAGAACGGCGCCAACCCGCGCTTTGTGGTCACCTCGCTTGCGTCGGGGGACCTGGACGCCCGGACGCTCTACGAGCGCGTTTACTGCGCCCGCGGCGACATGGAAAACCGGATCAAAGAATGCCAGCTCGACCTGTTCGCCGACCGCACCAGTGCGGCGACCATGGCCGCGAACCAGTTGCGGCTGTGGTTCGCCTCCATGGCCTATGTGCTGCTGTGTGCGTTACGGCGAAAGGGCCTGGCGCATACCCGGCTGGCGAGGGCCACCTGCGGCACGCTGCGTCTGAAACTGCTGAAAATCGGCGCACAGGTGACCGTCACCGTCCGTCGTATCCGTGTGGCGATGGCCTCTGCCTGTCCTTATGCCGACGAGTTCGCGCTCGCACACACACGGCTCTGCCGCTGAAGCACGCTCCGGCATCGCCTCCACCCGCCCATCAACAACATCGGACCCGACCTGATCCCGACCGCGCCCGAACGGCGCAACGAACCCGCGTGCCCAAGCCGCACGCATCCGTCATCCGACGCTCAGCCAGCCATCTCCCAATCAGACAGGCGGCACTGGTGAGAAATGCGGGTTAGATATGATAAAGAAAGGGAGGCTAATAAGGACGCGCAAAGGAGAAAACAGCTTTCTCAAAAATTGCGTGCGAGATAGCTTATTGATATTAGAGAACGCCTAACGATTCATTTGGGCAGGATCAAAATTTGCGTGATTATTCACTTATAGTCATAAGGGCACTTCGATAAATACGGCTGCGTAGCCGCTTCGACGTTGACGTAATTCTTGCAGCCGTAGTGCGACTTGCCGTGCTTCTTGGTCCAGCGCGCGTCGGTGTCCTTCTGGCGCTTCTTCGCCGGCTTCTCGTCCCAGCCCTCGGGCGTCTCGCCCGCCTTGATCGCGGCATTCTCATCGCGGTCGTTGCGCTGCTTGGGCACCGGCACGATCGAGGCGTCGATCATCTGCCCGCCCATCGCCAGCCAGCCCTGGGCCTCCAGGTAGCCGTCGAATGCGCCGAACAGCTCACCGACAACTCCAGCCTGGACCAGCTGCTCGCGGTACTGCCAGACCGTCGTCGCGTCCGGAACCGGATCCTCAAGACCCAAGCCCAGGAAGCGCATGAACGACAGCCGGTCGCGCACCTGGTACTCGAACTGCTCGTCGGAGAGGTTGTAGAGCTCGCACAGCACGAGCGCCTTGAGCATCACGACCACATCCCACGGCTTGCGGCCAGCCTTGGATTTTCGGGCCTCCGGCGGCCGGCGCCAGACCGCTTCCAACTGCGGCCGGAAATACGCCCAGGGGATGGCGTTCAGCTTCACCAGCGGATCCGACTTCGCGTCTAGCCCGGCGTAGCGTTTCGAAACGTCGAAGAAGCCCATCTGGCCCATCAGCACCTCCCAGTCATCGCCCCTATATCGGCGATCCTACCGGGATCCGGCTGGATCGCGACATTCTTCGAGGTGCCCTATAGCGTTGTCCGATGTGTTTGGCGCGCTTCTCGCCAATGAACCGGCGCAGTTGTCTCGGAGATGGCGAGCCGACGATCGGTTGCTGTCATGGGTAGTTGATATGACAGAACAAGCGCATGTCTATGTATGCAATTAGTATGGATTACTACCTTAGATAACTTGCATCATGCATCAATATGTATACAGAACCAATCTCGGAACGGGCAATAAGACCGTCCATTTCGTATGTGTCGAACCAAACAGGGAGGCTTCATAAGAAAGCGGTTCGACACCGGTTTCCAAAAAAGAACGCGAGTATCGGACGAGCGGCAGCGACGTTTTCGACCTTCCTTCTGCCGCCTGATAGCCAACGAATAACGCTTGACGTCGATAAACCCTTCTCGAAGTCGTCAAGCGTTAGAGCCTCCCGCTCTCCACGGGAGGCTCTTTTTTTCTTCCCAAGGCCTCTGCGGGCCATGGCCATTCGTCAGGCCTAGCGGCGCCGCAGCATCTTTTCCGCGCCTCTGCTTGTCAGCCGGGCGTTAGCACCCGGGTACCCGTTCAGGCCAATGGAAAAGTCGAGGGCGACCATGCTCTAGAACGGAACGTCAGACCTCCAGCAGATCCACGATCCGACCCTCGCCGCTGGAACGGAACTGTCACTCCCTTCCAGCGGTCCAGTTTCGCCTAACCAGCCGCAGAAATCATAAGCCAAGCAGATCCACCCGATCCAAACAGATCGGGCGATGCCCTTGCATTGCAACATTGCCGCGTTGCCATAAGATGATCCCCGCGCCGCCGCTGATATGGGCAACGGAAGTATTGTTTGTCGACGCGCTCCGGAGCAAATGACGTTGTCCGTTCCAGAGATTGCCAGTGCCATGACCGAGCGTAGCTATTCCACTCCGGCCGGCGGCCTGCCCGGCCAGGACCAACTCTTGACCGGGCGGGCGGTGTTTACCGACGCCTATGCCGTGATCCCGCGCGGCGTGATGACGGATATCGTCACCAGTCTGCTGCCGCACTGGAATAATGCCCGCGCCTGGATCATCGCCCGCCCGCTGTCGGGGTTTGCCGAGACCTTCAGCCAGTACATCGTTGAGGTCGCGCCCGGCGGCGGCAGCGACCGGCCGGAGCCCGAGCTGGAGGCCGAGGGCGCGCTGTTCGTGGTGAGTGGAACGCTGCACCTGACGCTCGCCGGACGGGAGCATACGCTGACGGCGGGTGGCTTCGCTTATATCCCGCCGGGCAGCGACTGGCAGGCCGCCAACAATGGCGAGCGCCGCGCGACCTTTCACTGGATCCGCAAGCGCTTCGAGCCGGTCGAGGGGCTGGCGCTGCCCGACCCGATATTCGCCCAGGACCAGTCGCTGGAGCCCGCGCCGCTGCCGGATACGGAAGGACGCTGGGCCACGACGCGCTTCATCGACCCGGCGGATGTCCGCTATGACATGCACGTCAACATCGTTACGTTTGCGCCGGGGGCGGTGATTCCCTTCGTCGAGACCCATGTGATGGAGCACGGGCTCTATGTGCTGCAGGGCAAGGGCGTCTATCGGCTGAACCGGGACTGGGTTGAGGTGGAGGCGGGCGATTTCCTATGGCTGCGGGCTTTCTGTCCCCAGGCCTGCTATGCTGGCGGGCCGGAGCCGTTCCGCTATCTGCTCTACAAGGACGTAAACCGGCACCCGCGCTTGGCGCCGTTCGGTGCGCCGTTGGGGGCGGGCTGAACTCGTGGCCAAGCGACCGGCTGGCAGAGGGGTATAGCGTCGGGTTGAAGGCTTGATCGGGTTCGCCGATGCGCCGTGCGCCGATGGCGAAGGAAGAAACCCTGTTCTGAGCATAAAGTTTCGGCCAATTTGAGGGCATGAAGCATGCTCAAGCGCCACTAACCTCCGAAAGGCCGCATCTGCGGCTGCGGGATTGCTATCTGTTCTTCGGGCCATTGGTGCTGATGGTCGAGTTGAACATGATCTCGAAGTCGGCCATCCATGCCTTCCTGGCCCGGACCGAGACGCCCGACATCACGCTGGCGGCATTCAATGCGGGCTTCACCTTTTACTTCGCCATCACCAGCGCGACCGAGGTGATCGTCGCCCTGAGCCTCTCCTATCTGAGAAGCCGGGCCGACCTGGCGCGCCTGATCGGCTTCATGGCGGTGCTGGTGGCCGTCCCCTGGTCGTTCGCGTTGGCGGCAGCCTTGACCAGCCTTGGCAACGAGATCTTCGGCCACTGGTTCGGTCTCAGCCCGCAGGGCCAGATCGAGGCGCGCTGGACGACGGGCATGCTGGCGTTGAGTGTGCCGGTGCTGTTGTTGCGCGGCACGGCCTTTGCGCTGCTGATGCTGAACCGCAAGACCATCATCATCACCTGGAGTACGCTGGTGCGGCTGGGATCGCTGGCACTATGGCTCTTCATCTTGCCACTTTGGCTGGAGGGTGCGGCGATCGGGGCTGCGGCTCTCGTTCTGTGCATGGCGTCAGAGACGGTTTTTGCCGGCTACTTCGCGTGGAAACACCTGGCCGCATTGCCGGCAGAGCGGCAGGCGGGCGACACGTTTGGCGGCTATTGGCGCTTCTCCTGGCCGCTGATCATCAACGCGTCGGCCGAGATGGGCGTGATTCTCGCAATCAACCTCTATCTGGGCCGCCTGAACGAGTCCGAACTGGCGATTGCCGCGTTCGGGGTGGTGCACGGGCTGGTCTCTCTGTTGATGGGGCCGATGCGCAATTTGGCCCAGACCGCGCAGACCCTGGTCGCCCGCCGCGAGGATGTGCGCGTGATGCTGGTGTTCACCGGCCAGTTGGTGGCGCTGTTCATCGTGCTGGCCCTGGTGCTGTTCCAGACAACGCTCCGCGACGCCATCCTGCGCGGCGTGATGGGCCTGACGCCGGAGCTGGCCGCCTATTGCGAGCCCGGCATGGGCATGGCGTTCGCGATGGCAGCATTCTGGGCTTGTTCCGCCTTGTTCCGCGGCTTTTTGGCCAAGGCGCGCGTCACGGGGGCGCTCGCCGCCGCCGGGATGATGCGGATCGCGACCGCCGCTGCGGTAGGCTCCATCACCCTGATCTACCCGGATCTGAATGGCGGTTTGCTGGGTGTGTCGGCTTGGATCCTGTCCTATGCCGTTGAAACGCTGATCAGCGGCTGGCGCCTGCGCCGGTTAGGCTGGTTCGTGGACGGGTGAGGGCAAGAATTAGCGCTATCGAAATACCATCTCGTCGATCAGGCCGAGAAACAGGCCATGTTCGACCACGCCGGGTATGAGGGAGAGTTCGGCTGCCAGCGACTTCAGGGTCTTCGATCCGGCCGAAGGCGCAGTCCAAAATGAGATTGTTCTCGTCGGTGCGGAATTGGGCGCCCTCTGCCGACTGGCGCAGCACGGGCTTACAGCCGAGCGCCGCGATCCGCGCGCAAACAAAGGCGGCGGCGAAGGGCACGACCTCGACGGGCAGGGCGAAACCGCCGAGCGTTTCTACTCGTTTGGACGCATCGGCGATATAGACCACCCGGTCCGACGCAGCCGCCACGACCTTCTCCCGCAGCAAGGCGCCGCCGCCGCCCTTGATTGCCCGCTTCTCGCCGTCCACCTCGTCCACGCCGTCGACGCAAAGGTCGATGCGGCCGCCTGCACCGAAGTTAACATCGTCCAGGCCGATCACCTCGATGCCACTCTCTCGCGCCTGTTTGGCCGTCGCCTCGCTGGTGGGGACGCCGCGCACGCGCAAGCCCTCCCGCACCCGCTCGCCCAGCAGGGTGACGAACCAGGCGGCCGTCGAGCCGGTGCCGAGCCCGAGGGTCATGCCGTCCCCGACCAGCTCGACCGCCGCCAGCGCCGCCGCGCGCTTCTGTTCGTCTTGTGGGGTCATTATCTCCTGCCGCAGTATTCACTGCCACGCTTGCATGCGTTGCCGTGGCAACGCGGGTTCACGGGCCCAATATGGGTTGTACGGGTTCATATCACTTCTGGCGCGTTACGGCGCTTTCGTGAAATGCTGAAGCTGGCGGATGGGCAATGCAAGGAGGAATGCCACAATGCAACGCGTTCTTTTAACCGGCGCGGCCGGGTCGATCGGCACTTTCCTGCGGCGGGAACTGGCCGGGGTCTATGCGGAGCTAGTGCTGGCCGATATTCGGCCCATCGCAGACCTGGCGGCCGGCGAGGCATTCCAGCAGCTCGACATTACCGATCTGGCTGCCTGCGAGGCTGCATGCGAGGGCGTGGACGGCATTCTGCATTTCGCCGGCCAAGCGGGCGAAAGCGATTGGGAGGATATCCGGGCGAAGAACATCGACGGGGCCTATAATATCTTTGAGGCAGCCCGGCGGCAGCGGGTTAAGCGGCTCTGCTTTGCCACCTCCAACCACGCCGTCGGCTTTTACCCACGCGAGCAGCGCATCGGCATTGACCACAAGGTGCTGCCTGAACTCGTGCTACGGCGTCTCAAAGGCGTTCGGCGAGGCACTGGGCGCCATGTATGCCATGAAATACGGCCTGGGCGTGTTCATGATGCGCATCGGCAACGTGGCGGAAAAGCCCATCGATAAGCGGCGGCTCTCGATCTGGATCAGCCCGCGCGACATGGCCCAGCTGTGCCGGATCGGCCTCGAGCA
The DNA here is from genome assembly GCA_963807085.1 of uncultured Alphaproteobacteria bacterium. Classification (GTDB taxonomy): domain Bacteria; phylum Pseudomonadota; class Alphaproteobacteria; order Bin95; family Bin95; genus JACKII01. The sequence continues at coordinate 30,868 of CAWEBB010000042.1, read as the reverse complement.
CCCCGATATCGGTTATGAGATCGTCTATGGCGTCTCGGACAACGACCGCACGTTTTACGACAACGCGAACGCCTACCGCCTTGGCTACAAGCCGAAGGACTGCTCCGAGGACTACGCCGAGGAAGTGCTGGCCGCCGAACCGGAGCACGCGCCGGACGACCCGGGTGAGATCTTCCAGGGTGGGACGTTTGTGAACGAGGCGTGAGGCCAACCCCGCGTGGATCGCCGGATTTTGCGACGATGGATTCTCAGCAGGTGTTCCAACTGAGGGATACTGAGGGATATCGGCCAAAAACGGTACCAATTTATGCCGCGTAACCGCGCTGCCGTTTAGATTCAACCAGGAGCATGGTCATGAAGCCTAAAGAAGCGGACGTCCCAACCCTGAAAGACGCGCTCAAGCAGCCGTGCAAGCATCGCGACATGGATATCGCCATCGAGCCTATGCCGAACCACAGCCGGACGCCGGGCGGTCCCAACGAAACGCCCCTGGCATTCTGGGCGTCGTGGGATTTGAAGGACCGCCCACGACGGATCGCCTTGTTGGTGGATGACTGCCAGGAAGAGTACCGGCCATATGCCGGTGAGGTTTTGCCCAAAATCGAGAAAATTCTTGCGGCCTTCCGGAACGCCCGATCAAACAATGATGGCGTGTGCATCGCGTGGAGCGCTTGGACCCGCCATTTCGCCGACGGTATCTCCAACGCCATGGACCGCTGGTACGGCCCGCGGGGGCTCAACCCCGACAAGCCGGAGAACGCGGCGTATGTTTTTACCGGCGCGCCCGGCATGAAGCCGCTGGCGGAAATCGCACCGACGGAAGAGGAGGTCGCGGATGGCTGGTTCTACCACGGTAAACACCTGGACATGTTCTGGACGTTCGACGACGACGGCAAATCCTATTTGGACAGCAAGCTGAAGGCCCACGACATCGATACGATTGTCATCGTCGGCCTATGGACGGATGAATGCATCCTGAGCACCGCCTACGCTGGTAACTCCCGGGGCTACGATGTCGTGCTGGTACGCGATGCTGTCGCCACGGCTACCGACAACCAGAAAATTGCGCTGGAGGTCGCCAACAGCACCGTTTCGAAGGTGCTCTCCACCGAAGAAGTGGTGCACTACATGGAAAGCGGCTTCGTCGTGGGCGAGCCGGGCGCCGTCAAAGGCACACGCTTTCCGGATGGGCGGAAGCAAGGCTAAAAGTACGGCTTTTACTTCCGGGCGGTTTTTTCGCAAAAACGTCAGCGCTACTATTGTGCCGCCCGTAGGAAGGCGAAGTCCGCACCGGTGTCGGCCTGCGTGACCTCATCCAGGTAGAGCTTCAGGTAGCCGCGCTCCTGGCCCTCGTGGTAGGGCGCTTGGAAGTCGGCCTTGCGCTTCTCCAGTTCGGCATCATCCACCAATAGCTCCAGCGAGCGCGCCGGCACGTCCAGCCGAATGCGGTCGCCGCTCCGCACCAGGCCCAACGGCCCGCCCACCGCGGCTTCCGGTGTGCAGTGCAGGACGATGGAGCCGAAGGCGGTGCCGCTCATGCGCGCGTCGGAGATACGGACCATGTCCTTGACGCCGGCCTGAGCCAGCTTCTTCGGGATCGGAATATAACCCGATTCCGGCATGCCCGGCGCGCCCTTGGGCCCGGCGTTCTGGAGCACCAGCACGTCGTCGGCCTGCACGTCCAGGTCCGCTGAGTCCAGGCGGTCAGCCATGTCCTCCAGGGAGGAGAAAACCACGGCTCGGCCCTCGTGCTGCAGGATCTCCGCCGCCGATTGCTTGATGATAGCCCCGCCAGGCGCGAGATTGCCGCGCAGCACGGCAATGCCGCCTTGCCGGTAGATCGGGTCGGCCTTGGTCCTGACCACCTGCTGGCCCCAGTCGGGCTCGGCGCTGGCGATGTCCTCACGGAGGGTGCGGCCGGAGACGGTCAGGCAATCCAGGTTCAGCGAGTCACCCAACTCCCGCAGGATCGGCGCGAGCCCGCCCGCCCGGTACAGATCCTCCATGTAATGCTGGCCGCTTGGCTTCAGGTCGACCAGCACCGGCGTATCCGCGCCCATCCGATCGAACGCCTCCAAGTCGATGTCGATGCCGAGCCGGCCCGCCACCGCCGTGATGTGCACCAGGCCGTTGGTGGAGCCACCCACCGCCAAGAGGGTCCGCAAAGCGTTTTCGAACGCCTCTTTCGTCATGATCTGGGCGGGCTTCGTGCCCTCCAACGCCAGACCCACCGCGCGCGCGCCGGTGTCCTCTGCATGGCGCAGGCGGTCGGCCATCACCGCCGGGATAGCAGCGCCCCCCGGCAGCATCATGCCCAGCGCCTCCGCCATGAGCGCCATGGTGGAGGCCGTACCCATCACCATGCAGGTGCCGGCGGTCGGCATGAGCCGGTTGCCGACCTCGTCGATGTCCTCGGCCGAAATCTCGCCCGCCCGGTGCATGCCCCAGAGCCGCCGGCAGTCGGTACAGGCGCCCAGCCGCTCACCCTTGAAGTTGCCGGTCATCATCGGGCCGGTGACTTCCAGGATGGCGGGCTTGTTGGCACTGGCCGCGCCCATCAGCAAGGCGGGTACGGTCTTGTCGCAGCCGCCGATCAGTACCACGGCGTCCATGGGCTGGGCGCGGATCATCTCTTCCGCGTCCATGCTCATGAGATTGCGCAAGAACATGGAAGTCGGGTGCGAAAAGCTCTCGTGCACGCTGATGGTCGGAAACTCGACCGGCAGGCCGCCCGCCAGCATGACGCCGCGCTTGATCGCCTCCACCAAGTCCGGAACCGTGCGGTGACAGGCATTGTAGCCGCTGAAGGTGTTGGTAATGCCGATGATCGGCCGCTCCAGCGCATCGTCGGTGTAGCCCATGGCCTTGATGAACGCCTTGCGCATGAACAGCGAGAACTCGGCGTCGCCATACTGGGCCAGGCCCTCTCTCATTCCCGGTGGGGGCATACCGGGCGTGGAGCGCGCGTTACGGTCGGGTTTATCGGCGTCGGCCATGCGGTGGTGCTCCGGTAAAGGCGGGCAAGGGGATCACATGGCGGCAGTCTATCAGATGGGAGCCGGCTGCACAGACCGCCGAGCTCGCCGATGCTGTTGCCATACTGATTGTGTCGCCTTTGTAACCAACGGCATCACGGGCGCGGAATGGCGGCGTAGGTCGTTTCGGCTAGCGCAGTATCCACTGGCGAGGTATTGACTAATCGAACGAGTACTAACACCATGGTGCTAGTTTGAATTCTTCGGAGAAGCGCGTCATGGAGTATGTTCACGCTGTAAAACAAGGCGTGGTCGCGGTTGCGATCGGCGGCTCCTTACTGGCAGCGCCTGCCTCGGCGGCATTGATGACAGTGTATCAGGATGTACAGGCCGACGTCGCGTCGCTAACGCCGAGCGTCGACGCCTTTCGCAATGCGCTGGGCCCCCTGAACGCGCCCGCGCCGGTGAACAACACCGACGGTCGCCGCGAGATCAACTGGGATGGGGCACCGGGGGCGGTTGCCGATCCGAACCCGTTCCCGGGTGACTTTTTCAACGCCAATGTCACGCCCCGTGCTCGCGGGTTGGCGATGGTGCCGCTGAACGCCGGTGGCTTCGGCATATCTTCCGACCCGGCCGATGCGGGGCCGGGCCAGCCGGCAACGCCGCTGTTCACGCTCGGCCCGTTCGGCTTTCAGCCCTTCAGTCCGAACCGGATCTTTGCCGTGCTCGGCACCAACCAGTTCGGCGTTCTGTTCTTCAACCCCGCCAATCCGGCGCAGCCCGCGACGGTGGACGGCTTCGGCGCGGTATTCGTCGATGTGGACGACCCGGGCTCGTCGCTGGAGTACTATGATAGCTCTTTCAATCTGTTAGCGACAGTCCCGGTGCCAGACCAACGGTTCGTCACGCCGCAGGGCAGCCTTTCCTTCGCCGGGGCGACTTTTACGTCGAGCGAGGTGGCCGCCGTCGTGATTACCGCCGGCGCCAGCGGGTTGGAGAACTGTGGCAATACCTCTGACTGTGTTGCGATGGATGACTTCATCTATGGCGAGCCACAGCCGATACCGGTGCCGGCCCCGTTGGCGCTGCTGGCCGGCGGCATCGCCGGGTTGGGGCTGTTGGCCCTGCGCCGTCGTTCAGCCTGACCTTTAGACCATGGGCGGATCCCCAGGCGGACCCCAATCCAGCCGGATCGGGATCCGTCCGCCGATCACCGCGCTGCTCTCTTGGCTGCGTTGCCTGCCTGGCGCAGCGCCTGCTCGCCCTGATCGGCAAGGGTTGCCATGTCGGATGGCTTGAGCCGCGGGATCACCCGGTAGACGGCCTCGACAAAGCAGTAGGCCGCGAAAGCCAGCAGGCCGAGGGCAATGACGGCAAACAGGATCTGTCCGAACGCCGCCGACCGGATCGCCTCCAGCGCCTGCTCCAGTCCGCCTGCTTTCGACGGGTCGTATGTCCACGCCGCCCAAACGAAAAATCCGCCCACGATAGCGAGCGTAATGCCATGGGCGATCAGCCCAAACTTCACCACAAACTGCAGCGATTCGCTGGTGGGCGTCTTCCGCATATGCTCTTTGTATTTCTCGGCAATGGCCTTGTAGCCGTAGTTAAGCCCCGCGCCGATGATACAGAGCCCAACGAACCCAACCAACCATCGGCCGAAGGGCTGGGCCATCAAGGTGGCCGTCAGACTTTCGGTTCCGCCACCTGAGCCGCCACCCTGACCGCCGCCCGATCCACTTTGACCGCCGCCGAAAAGCAGGCTGACCACATAAATCGCCAGGCTGAGATAGACGATCGCAGTGACGACCATCGCTATTCGGCCTATGATCCCCTTAGCGTCGGTGCCTTTGTCGTCCAGGTCCATCCACGCGTTGACGACCCGCCAAGCTGCGTAGCACAGCAGCCCTACCGCCACGATTGCCAGCAGCAGCACACCCCACCATTCGTCCTGAACGCGGGCAAGCGCGCCCTTGGTGCCCTCCGTTTGCCCGCCTTGCCAGGCGGCCATTACCGCAAATACCCCGACGATAATGTAGACGACGCCGCGTGCCCCATAGCCGAGCCGCATGGCCGGGTCTGTCCACTCAGGCGGTTGTTCAGCCATGGTCTCTCTCCTCTATAAAGGTTTGTTTAAGGTAGAACGGTTTCCCCGGGCGAATGTTCCCTTGGTTTGACTATTGTTTAGTAACCCGCTGTCGCCAGCGTGCGCCGGCAATTTCCGCTGAACCCCTCAAGTGCCTGCCGCAAATGCCATGCGGCGCGGGTCGGCGGCCGCGGTTTTAAAGCCCGAGTCTCGGTCGTCCACGATCAGCCCCATGGAGCCTGCCAGCCAGGTCATGTCCGGCCACCATTCGACTTTGTGCCCCAGCGCGGCCAGTTCGTCGCCGGTCGCCCGCTCCATCCGCCCTTCCAGGCGCAGCAGGCCGGGGTTTTCCTGGTGCGGCTCGAAGCTGGAGGGGAAGCTGTAGCTGGCAAAGCGGGGGGCCTCGACCGCCTCCTGCGGGCTTTTCTGCCAGACCACCAGGTTCAGCAGGGTTTGCAGCATGGCCTGGGTCTGCACATCACCGCCGGGCGTGCCGAACGGCATGAATTTGCGGCCCTGGATGGCAATGGCGGGGTTCGGCGTCAGGCGCGGGCGGCGGTAGGGGCCGATCTCGCTCGGGTGGCCTTTTTCCGCCCAGCTTTGCACGCCGCGGCCCGAGGGCACGAAGCCGAGGCCCTCGGCCACCGGGTTCTTGTAGGAGCCGTCGCTGGGCGTAGCGGAGAACACGTTGCCCTGGTCGTCCACCACGCACAGATAGGAGGTGTCGAGGCTGGAGGCGCGCTCCACCTCGTCCGGCAATGCCGGCGGCGGCTCTTTCAGGCGCGGCCCGTCGCCCGCAACGCCCAGGTCGGCGCCGGATGCGGCCGGGGGACGGCCCGGCCAGGCCTTCTGCCAGTCGAACGATGCGGCGCGCTTGGCGGCGAACTCCTTCGACGACAGCGCCCGGAGCGGCACCTCCAAGTGGCGCGGGTCGCCGATCCAGGCTTCCCGGTCGGCCATGGCGAGCTTGGTTGCCTCGGTTAACAGGTGCACATAGTGCGGACTGTTGTGGTCCATTCCGGCCAGATCGAAGCGCTCCACGATGTTCAGGATTTCCAGCAGGGCCGGGCCCTGGCACCAGGGGCCGCACGTAAAAACCTCCGTATCGCCGAAGCGCGTGGAGACCGGTTCCTCGATGCCGACGCGGAAGCCGGCCATGTCCTCGGCGGTCATCCAGCCGCCGTGCTTCTGCGCGTGCGCGACGATCGCCTCGGCGATATCGCCCTTGTAGAACACGTCCCGCACCGCCTGGAGGCCCGCCATGCGTCCGCCCTTGGTCGCGGCCGCCCGGTCCACGTCCGCCATGTGCTGCAAGGTCCGGCCCAGGTCCGCCTGCACGAAGCGCGAACCGACCGGCGGCGCATTGCCGTCCTTCAGATAGATCGCGGCCGACGACGGGAAGCTGCGGTAGGTTTCCACATTCTCGGATATGGTCTGGTGCAGCAGCGTGTTCATGGCGAAGCCGTCGCGGGCGAAGCGGATGGCGGCCTCCGCGCAATCGGCGAAGCTCATGGTGCCCCACAGTTCCAGCGCGGTCAGCCAGGCGTCGGGCGCGGCGGGCACTACCATGGACATGACGCCCGCCGGTTGTTTGCCGCCGTGATGCTCGCGAAAATATGCGCTGGATGCGGCCTTCGGCCACCAGCCGAGGCCGGAGATGGTGATCATCTTCTGGCTTTCCTCGTGCCAGACCATGATGGGTGCGACGCCCGCGACGCCGACCAGGTCGCTTTGCAGCACGCCGAGAGCGATGCCGCCGCAGACGCCGGCGTCGATGGCATTGCCGCCCGCCTCCAGCACACCGAGCGCCGCGCCGGTGGCGAGATAGTGGCCGGTCGAGACCGCGTGGCGGCTCGCGTGGATGTCGGGGCGGAGGGTGGTCATGGCGGGAGGCTCCTTTGGAGGCTTGCGGTTCGGGTGAGTGTGCCGCAAGAAGCGGCCATGACGAAGATTTTTCTGACAATCCTCCTTTCCGGCGTCATTGCGAGGTCCGGACAAAGTCCGGGGCGCGGCAATCCAAGCTTTTCGCGGCCTGTCTCGATGGTGGACTGCTTGGCCGCGATGCTCCTCGCAATGACGGCGAAGCGGAGGGGCGCACGTGAAACTTTGTGACTTCGACTTTGACCTGCCCGAGCATCTGATCGCTCAGCACCCGGCCGAGCCGCGGGACTCGGCCAGGCTGCTGCATGTGCCGGCGAGTGACGCGCCGTTCCGCGACCTGGGCGTGCGCGACCTGCCCGCGCTGCTCCGGCCGGGCGATGTGCTGGTGGTGAACGACACCCGCGTGATCCCGGCGCGTCTGGCGGGGAGGAGGGGAGAGGCGCGGGTCGAGGTCACACTGCACAAGCAACTCGGCCCGGGCGAGAACCGGGCGGCGCGCTGGGCAGCGTTCGCCCGTCCCGCGCGGCGACTGAAGCCTGGCGACAATCTGCGCTTCGGCGATGACTTCGCCGCCGGGGTCGAAAGCCGTGACGGCGGCGAGGTGGTGCTTTGCTTCCACGGCGACGATGCCTATCTGGCGGCGGGTCTGGAGAAACATGGCGTCATGCCCCTGCCGCCCTATATCAAGCGCCCGGCAGAAGGCGCGGCCGAGGACCGGGACGCCTACCAAACCCTGTTCGCCGCTCGCGACGGCGCGGTGGCGGCGCCGACCGCTTCTCTGCATTTCACGCCGCGGCTGGTGGACGCCATACGCGCGCGCGGGGTGGAGATCGTGACGGTAACGCTGCATGTGGGGGCCGGCACGTTCCTCCCGGTGAAGGTGGAGGACCTCTCGCAGCATGTGATGCACAGCGAATGGGGCCAGGTAAGCGCCGAAGCCGCCGGGCGCATCAACGCGTGCCGGGGCCGGGTCGTAGCGGCGGGCACCACGGCGCTCCGCCTGATCGAGAGTGCGGCCGCGGCGGACGGTGCGCTCGCGGCATGGGCGGGCGACACCGATCTGTTCATCACGCCAGGCTACCGCTTCAAGCGGGTCGAGGCGTTGCTCACCAACTTTCACCTGCCTCGTTCGACCCTGTTCATGCTGGTCTCGGCCTTTGCCGGACATGAGCGCATGCGGGCGGCCTATGCCCACGCCATCGCGGCGCAGTACCGCTTCTTCTCCTATGGCGACGCGAGTTTCTTGGAGCGCTAGTCCGCAGCCGGGCTATTCCTGCCCGGCCTTCGCACTGCGAACGTGTCCCCGCTTCATTGGTCGACCTTGAAAAACGCTGAAGGCATTGACCTCCGGCGATTCCCAGCCGGAGCCAGAGATCCGAAAACGCAGGGAACCGCCCCCGAGACGTGCTGATTTCCGGTGTTTTTGCACGCGACTCGCCCGCCCCTCCGCCGGCGATGCCGGCCTTTCGGCGAGTTTCTGGAAACCATCTGGAGGGGGAAGGCGAAGCCGACGCGGCGAAGGTTGGCGAGGACAAGGTCGTGTCGTTTGATAAGACCGGTCAGGCCGAGTGCCGGCAATGTTCCGTGTGCGGCGGCGCGGTGATGACGACCATCCCGGCGGCGAGTACGACGGATATTTACCCGCACCTGCTGAAAGGCTTTCCGTTTGAGCCACAGGCGCTGTCTGGTATGGTGCGCGGGTGCGCGAACATGGACGACGGCCTGCCGAAGTTTAAGGACATGCCCGCCGAGGCCGGGGGGAGTGGGCATTGGTGGTTAATTATACAAAGCAAAGGAGAACCCTTGCACTTCTTATTTAAGATACATTAACCTCTATTATTTGGTGCGTGGCCAATAAATTTCTCTAATTTTCCAGTAATTTTTTTTGTTACCCATTCAGTCTTACGATTTATCAAAGTGCGGCAAGACCAACCTACAACCAGGGAAAGCGCTGTTAGAGTAACAACTCCCAATGCTCCCATAAATTGTATATTAAAACCCGGATTAGCAATTTCCGAAGAGGCTTTCCCGTTGGCTCCGGCGGCACAAAATGTGGTGATCTGCGCTTTCGTGCGCGCGAGGTGCGTTCGCTTTAATGTTCTCGCATGCCGAGCCGCTGGAAACATGACCGCCCGCTCTCCCGCGCCCAGTTCGAGGCGCGATTTCCGGATAATGCGGCCTGCGCCGACTATCTGGCGCATCGCCGGTGGCCGGAGGGCTTTGTCTGCCCGGGCTGTGGCGTCACGAAGGGATGGCTTGCTCAAGACCAAGGCGTTCACCTGGGAGTGCGCGGCCTGCCGGCGGCGAGACGTCCGTGACCGCAGGCACGGTCAGTGCGCGGCAGCCATCTGCCGCTGAAGACCTGGTTCACGGCGATCCATCGAGTAACCAGTCACTCCAACGGGATCTCCGCCCTGCAACTGCCCAGCCCCAACTGGGCCTGGGCAGCTACAGAGGAGCGCCTGGCTGCTCCTCGACGAAGCTCCGCCGCGCCATGGTCGAATCCCGAGCGAAGCCTTCTCGAGGACGTCGTCGAAGTTGACGACGACCGAGATGGCCTTGCGCCATCGAGGACGACCCGCCCGCTGGCGGTCAAGGCCGCAGCTCGCAGGGCAAGATGCTCGTTGCCGGCGCGGTGGAGCTCTCGCCCGAAGGCAAGCCGCGCCGCATTCGTACTCGCGCCGATCGCCGACTTCTCCGGCGCCACGCTCAAGCCCTTGCATACATTCGCGGTCGCCGCCGCCGGTGCTCCACATCATCACGGACGGATGGTCCGGCTACAATGGCCTGCCCGACCATGTGCACGAGACCGAAAGTCGTCGGCAAGATGGCCGCCCACATCATCCTGCGCTGGACCCCATCGTCATCATTTCAAACCTCAAGAGATGGGCGCTCGGGACCTACCATGGCCTCCGTCGCCAGCACTTCAGGCGTTACCTCGACGAGTTCGTCTTCAGGTGGAACCGTCGCCGCCACACAGCCGTGGCGTTCGATACCCTGCTCGGCCTCGGTGCCCGCCTCGCGCCAGCAACCGCCCGCGACTTCGTCGAGACAGCGCGTCTGGAGAACTCCCAGGATTCACGGCGCCACACCCGCCGGAATGCGAGATGAGCCGTCGCCTGTCCGCGGTGCATCCAACCGTCTCGAGCCGCTGCCTACGTCGATCAGAATTGCTCAGAGCCCTGCATGCACCAGGAAGCCATCACCCGCGCCGCCATCCGAAACATCAACATCTCGCAGCGCCGGAACAAAGAAAGGGAGAAGCCTCTTTCCGAAATATCTACTTTTGAAATCAATAAAAATATCATAATAAAGTACAACATCCTAACTGCAATTAAAACAGCTGATCGTAAGATATTTTCAAATTTCCTAATGAATGCACTGCGAATTATTCGTTCACGCCGATATCTTTTTTCCGCTTCTCTAAGTTTTTTTTCGCTATTGTAAATCATCTCAATTCCGTGAGGCGCGAAGAACGTCATACACACTTCCACTTGAAATCGCGTCATCAAATCCCTCAGTTATATCCATCAATGCGGCCTCAGTGCTTCGAAGCTTCTTTGGATAAAATAAAAAAATCTTCTTCTGTAATTCTTTGATCCTCGTGAAGTTTTTCTGCCTCGAAAAAAAATTTTTGCCACAGCCGTGGTGTCGGCGCAATCGACGCAATCGAATTAGCGATAACAATCTCACTGGGTAAATCCGATTTTTTATCAACCGACTTTAGCCACATTAAAGTGGTGAAAACATGACTCGGTATTACAACAGGTGCGTCTGAAACGCCGTACTCTTGATTGAAGAACTGTACACCAATCCTCGCAAGTACAGAGTTTGTTGTGACAAAAATCGCGTCACACAACTCAAAGTATTTTTTCGGTTGGTTGTTCCTCATATAAAATACTGCAGATAAACAATTCGTATCGTGGTCCCGTGCTTTTTCAGTCTGGCTCGTCATTTCCCAACGTATATTTTCGTTAAGTTTCTTCCAATCAATGAATTCATCGAAGGAAACTCTTGGTAGCGTTTCAATTTTAATACCATGGCCTTTTAATGTGCCTTCAAGCCTGAGATCTCTAATTCAATATCCGAACTTGTAAAACCTTTGTTTGCAAAATAGGCAAAAGCATCATCCGTTTGTCTTGCAGTAAAACTGTGCCACCCTCTTAACGCTTGATTGGAAGCAGCATGAAGAATGCCGACAACTTCTTCTACAGTGCAATCGAAAACACGCAATTTCGCATTAAGTCCCGTCAGTATATCTACGAGCTCTCGAGAAATCTACTTCGTGGCTCTCGCTGAAACCCAAAATATTGAGCAATAACTTTGTATCAAAAAATATGAACGGGAGGCTTCTCCCGTTGGCTCCGGCGGCACAAAATGTGGTGATCTGCGCTTGCGTCGCGAGGTGCGTTCGTTAATGTTCTCGCATGCAGCCACTGGAAGCATGACCGCCCGCTCTCCCGCGCCCAGTTCGAGGCGCGATTTCCGGATAATGCGGCCTGCGCCGACTATCTGGCGCGTCGCCGGTAGCCGAGGGCTTGTCTGCCCCGGGCTGTGGCGTCACGAAGGGATGGCTGCTGAAGACCAAGGCGTTCACCTGGGAGTGCGCGGCCTGCGGCGGCAGACGTCCGTGACCGCAGGCACGGTCATGCACGGCAGCCATCTGCCGCTGAAGACCTGGTTCACGGCGATCCATATCGTAACCAGCCACTCCAACGGGATCTCCGCCCTGCAACTGCAGGCCCAACTGGGCCTGGGCAGCTACAAGAGCGCCTGGCTGCTCCTGACGAAGCTCCGCCGCGCCATGGTCGATCCCGAGCGAAGCCTTCTCGAGGACGTCGTCGAAGTTGACGAGACCGAGATCGCCTTGCGCCATAAGGACGACCCGCCCGCTGGCGGTCAAGGCCGCAGCTCGCAGGGCAAGATGCTCGTTGCCGGCGCGGTGGAGCTCTCGCCCCCGAAGGCAAGCCGCGCCGCATTCGTCTCGCGCCGATCGCCGACTTCTCCGGCCACGCTCAAGCCCTTCGTCGTCGCGGTCGCCGCCGCCGGTGCCCGCGTCGTCACGGACGAGATAGTCCGGCTACAATGGCCTGCCCGACCATGTCACCAGCCAAAGTCGTCGGCAAGATGGCCGCCCACATCATCCTGCGCTGGACCCATCGCGTCTTTTCAAACCTCAAAGAGATGGGCGCTCGGGACCTACCATGGCCTCCGTCGCCAGCACTTCAGGCGTTACCTCGACGAGTTCGTCTTCAGGTGGAACCGTCGCCGCCACAAGCCGTGGCGTTCGATACCCTGCTCGGCCTCGGAGCCCGCCTCGCGCCAGCAACCGCCCGCGACTTCGTCGAGCAGCGCGTCTCGAGAGTACCCAGATCACGGCGCCACACCCCGGAATGCGAGATCGCCGTCGCCTGTCCGCGGTGCATCCAACCGTCTCAAGCCGCTGCCTACGTCGATCAGAATTGCTCAGAGCCCTGCATGCACCAGGAAGCCATCACCCGCGCCGCCATCCGAAACATCAACATCTTCGCAGGACGCCGGAACGAAAGGGAGAAGCCTCTCGAACGGAACCCATTTTATTCTGAATTGTTCTGGATCAGTCTAATAAAGTAATTCTGTCAGTATTGCTCCCTTCACAACCTCCATTATACTTTCAAAAACCACAGGATTCAAATCTCTGCTTTCAAGAACAAACATGCCTACCAAATAGTGATAAGATCCCAATTCAAATTTCCCGATATCAAAAGTAATTCATTTATGTTATCGATAATAAGTGATTTGACTAGAGAGTGGCACAATTTCCGATATCACGTGGATAAAAAGGACCTCATGGTAGTTAGGCGGCATATATTTCGCCCGTTTTGAGTTTGAAAGAAATTTATCAAACTCAGACTTAACTAAATTAATTTTTTCCTGAGCTTCGATTTGGCGTTGCTCAAAGTTGAGGCTCTTTAGTACACTAGCATTTCGGTGGAATATTTCCTGATCACGAACTGCATAGTTGTATCGTTTCCGCGTTGAACGGCGGATAAGTGTCGACAAAGCTCCGTACGGGATTTTAAATCCTGAATGGTTTTGTAATTGCTCCCGGAGAGCGACTTCTGATATCTCATCTGTCTCCAGTAACTCGAGCGCACGACCGAGCAAAGGCATAAAGTTATCGATAATACTATTTTGATTATTGTCCCATTCGGATTTTATAATTGCTAGATTAATGATGTCCGTTCAGGTATCATCACAGTCCCTCAAAAAATCCGACGTGGGATCTCGGCAGTATAAGAACTTGGTTCGATAGCGGAAAATAACTTTAGCCTCTTTCAACCCTCTAAATCCCCAAATCCTGCAAATTATAGTCCCACACCTCGGCCCTTCTTCTCCGCACTCCAGCTGCCACCTGTCCGCCTCCCCGGCCAAAGGCGCGTACACATAAGGCGTCTCGTCCGGCAAGCGCTGACGCCGTGCATCGATCCCGTACATGATCATCCGCGAGCGGTTCCTCACATACTCGTCCGTGTACTCCGCCACCGGATTATGCACGCCGCCGCTCTGTACGCCCAGCACGCTCGCGCGCCGGTGGAAGCCCATGTTGAAGGTCACGCGCACGTTCGGGCTGGTGTTGGCGAAGCTGCCGTGGATGGTCTGGCGGCTGGTCACTGCCACGTCGCCCGGCCCGCAGATCAGCGGCACCGCCTGCGGCAGGCGGTCGGAGCCGGCTTCGGCCACCATCGCCTTGATGTCGTGCTTGCCGCCATGGTTCGAGCCCGGCACCACCCACAGCCCGTTCGCCGCGTCGCAGCCGTAAAGCTGGATCATCATGTTGAAGCCGTGGGTGTGCTCGTCCATGTCCGGGTTTTGCCAGTGAGTCCAGCCGTCCTGGTGCCAGGCGACCGAGCCGCCGAGGCGCGGCTGCTTGATCCAGATCGCCTCATTGAAGGGCGTGAAATCCGGCCCGTTCACCGCTTCCGCGAACTTCAGCAGGTACGGGTGGCCATAAAGGCGTAACGCCGCCTCCGAGTGCATCAGCGGGCCGTGGATCAGTTGCAGCACCCATTCCGGCGCGTCGGCCGCGGCCTTGGGCTCGTACATTTTGCTCGGGTGGCGGCCATAGGAATATTCCGTGCCGCCGAGGGGATCGCTCAACGGCTTCACCCAGGAGATCGAGCGGGACTGCTGGCCCGCGTTGAAGGCGGGGTTGCCGTGACGGTCGGTCTCGCCGTCCTTCTCCACCGGCTGGCGGTCGAGCAGGTCGGCCAGATCGCGCTCCAGGTCCGCCAGTTCGTCCGCGCCCAGCACATTGGTGAAGACATAGAAGCCGTGGCGGGAATAGCTCTCGACGATAGCGGGGTCGAGCTTGCCCTGCGCGGTGAAGCGGAACGGCCCCCGGTTGTCCATGGCGAGCGCCCGGCGGGTGCCCTCTTCCCGGTAGCGGACCATGGCTTCTTCTTCGGAGCCGTAATCGACATCGGCAACTTGCACGAGCGGCAGATTCACCATGATGTATTCCTCCAGCGACTAACGCAGTATTGGCTGGGCGAAAGTCTAGCAATGGAGCCCACCGGGCGGCAACGGTATTTGCCTCTACCCCACGGCGCCCGCCGCCCGCAGCCGGGCGATCTCCGTCTCGTCGATGTCCAGCACGTCGCGCAGCACCGCGTCCGTGTGCTGGCCGAGGTTCGGCGCTTCGCCTGCCTGCCGTCCAAAATCGGCGCGCCAGGGCAGGCCGGGCAGAACACCGTCGCCGAAGTCATCCCAGAACCAGCGCGCCTTCAGGCGCTCGCTCGCCGCCAGATCCGCGTCATTGGCCGCGCGGCGCCGTGCCACGCTGCGGCGGTCAGCTCCACGTCGATCGCCGCCGAAGCCGCGCGGCGGCCGACTTCAGAAGCCTTTAGATAGCGACTTAACGGGCATTCTGCTTGATCAGCAGCACCTCTGCTGCCCGGCAGCACATACACCTACGCTTCTCCCGGCAGGTCCGGCGGTTCGGGATCACGCAGGCGAGGTTCACCGCGACGCTCCATCTCTCCGAAACGGCCTCGGCAGATCGCGCCCCAGACCCGGCCACTAACAACCCGAGGTCCGAGAGCACCAGCATGACACCTCCCCAAACCTCAAGGGGGGGTGACGTTGTACCTTCTATCAAATCGATGATTACAGGAAAACACGGTGCAAAGAAGATGCCGATCACGATGAGGATTGCAGCAAGTATGCCTAATGTGAAGGCAAGCAGTTCCTTAAAGAAGGCGCACCAAGTCATCCGGCAATCCGCGCGCCACCACAGCATCAGAACGACGCCGGTGGCAAGCGTCAATGTCCCCACCAGGGACAACACTGGACAGCACCCAGACAGATGCAACATCACGGTTCCCGCGCCTATAAGACCCAATCCCATCAATAGCAGCCAGGGCTTGCAAGGCTTCTCCGGGCATAGGAGCAGCCATAGCAGGAAGGTGATCACGCCGACGGCCAGCGAGAGACCTCCCGCCACAGCCGCCTGCGTGGAGCGAGGTGGCTCTACGCATATTGACATGGCCAGCAGCGCGAGCCCGAGAGCGGTAGCTACGATGGCTGCGGTGCGGGCGGCTATGCATCCGCCGGCCTCGCGGGGACCGTTCGCGCAATTCTCGACCACGGCGCTGCCTGCTGCACGCGAGACCGCACACTCCTCCCGCGCAGGATGGAACAGCACGTCGACCGAATGGCTGCCGGAGGTGGTGTAGAGTTTGGAGCGGGCAGGTCGCGGATCTGGGGCTTCCCTCGGCTCCCCTTGGAATCGCCACGCAAACGTGCCGGCGGCGTCGGGCGGTTCGGTCTCAGCAACCCACGTCACCCGGCACCCCTCAAGCGCGGATTCGACCAGGACTGCCCTGACGATCCGGCGTAGCACCGGACACCGCGGAGGTATCACCGGGCATTCCGGAACCGACACGGGTTCAAGATCCACCTCTCCACAACCTTCGGGCCGCAGGATCCGCACCTTCGGGTGAAACGTCCCGGCGCTGAAAGCGCGGTACCTGTGAGCGTATCGGTAGGTGCGCGCGCTGGTGGGAGGGAAAACGTCCCCGTCCCCCAGTCCAGCTGCGTTTCAACAACCCAATCGGGTGGTGCTGTGACCCGCACATGGAAGTCCACTGTGCGGGTCCGGTCGTCGTTGCAGTCCGGAGACACCTCTACTTCCGCAGTGACAACCGGGCAGGAGTCGCCCACACACCACAGGGGTTGTGAGAGGCGGGCCGGCGGGCAGTCCGGATGGTAGATGTCATCGCCGATGAGGCACTGGACGTCGACAATGACGTTCCGGCCACACTGGAGGCATGATAAATTCGGTTCAGCCGGCAAGACGACGTCAAAGGTGCCATCCGGAAGCAAGTTCAGGTGGCGAAAATCGGTCTCTATGCCTCCAACGCTTGGATCAGTGCACTGCACTCGCACTTCGACCCGACCACAGTCTTCCCCACCTCCCGTCACGCGTATGTCGGTGACGTGCCCACTGGCATCCGGAATCCCTTCAACGTGCGCGATCCATACCCGGCACATATGAGCCTCCTGACAAAACGGACAGCATCGCCCCGCGCGAGGCAAATGGAATAGTAACGCAACGTGCGCATGCAGTGAAGGAGTGGCAGCGACGCTACCTGGCGGCGATCCAGATCGCCGCCACTAACGGTCCAATGTCGGTGAGGTCTGACCCTAAGCGGTCGCTGAAGTCCCGACGATATATCGATCCTGAACGCAGTCAGTTGCAGGACGCCGGGGGTGTTTAGACATTGCGTAGTTGCGGTCGGGGCGGTGATAACGGGAATTCCGGCGGCCGGCATGATGGATGTCTACCCGGCGCTGCTGAAAGGCTTTGCGTTTGAGCCCCAGGCGCAAGGCAGCATCTACCCCAACGCGCCCGCCGCCCGCAGCCGGGCGATCTTTATCTCGTCCATGTCCAGCACGTCGCGCAGCACTGCGTCCGTGTGCTGGCCGAGGCCCGGCGCTTCGCCTGCCTGCCGTCCAAAATGGGCGCGCCAGGGCAGGCCGGGCAGAACACCGCCGCCGAATTCGTCCCAAAAGCCGCGGGCCTTCAGGTGCTCGCTCGCCGCCAAGTCCGTTGACGTGGCCAGCATGGCGGCGGGCACACCGGCGGCGGCCAAGATCTCGGCCGCAGCAACCGCCCGCTGCGGCGCCGCCCATGCGGCCAGCTCCGACGCGATCGCCGCCGAAGCCGCACGGCGGCCGTCAAGATCCAGCGCCCGCCGCTCCTGCAGCCCCGGCACCGCGGCACACAAGCGGCGCCACTGGTCATCGCTCGACACCGCGACCGCCAGCCAATCGTCCTCGCCAGCACACCGGAAGGCGCCGTGCGGGGCATAGTCGTCGGAGGCATTGCCCCTCGGCTCCGGCTTCCGGCCCGATTGCGCTTGGATCAACGGCCCCGGCATCGACCAGAGCATCGCCTCCAGCATGGAGAAGTCGGCGCGCACGCCGTAGCCACCCTGCGCCCGCTGCCGCCAGAGCGCCGCCGCCGCGATGAACGGCAGGACCAGGCCGCACATGGGATCGAGCCAGGCCATGCCGACGCGGGGCGGCCGCTCCGGGTGGCGGTTCAGCCCGGCAAAGCCCGCATAGCATTGCAGCAGCGTGCCATAGGCGACGGCTTCCGCCTCCGGTCCCGTGCGCCCCATGCCGGAGGCGGTGATATAGACCAGGTTCGGGTTCTCCGCCTGCAACGCCGCCGGGCCCAGCCCCAGGCGCTCCATCACACCGGTCGCGAAATTCTCGATCAGCACGTCGGATCGGGCCGCCAGCGCCCTGGCCACTGCGACCGCTTCCGGGTTTTTCAGGTCAAGCACCATCCCCTTTTTGCCCTGGCCCAGCACCGTATGCAGTTCGGAGGCGCGGCCCGGATCGCCGGCGCCAGGTGCCTCTACCTTGATCACTTCCGCCCCCATCGCCGCCAGGTGCCGGGTGGCAGTCGGCCCGGCGATCACCCAGCTGAAATCCAGCACCCGCACGCCGGCGAGCGGCAGCCGGGCGGGCTTTGGCTTGGCGGGTGGTTCGTCGCCTTCGGTGAAGTGCAGGCGGTACGGTATTCCCGGTGCTTTGACCTTTCGACCATCGACGTCCAGCGCCTTGAAAAAGCCGCGATGCGCCAGTTGCGGCGAGTTCAGGTGCTCGGCCAGGTCTCCCAAGGGAAAGCTTGGTACGTGTGCCGCCTGCGCCTGGTCGGCGATCCGTTGCTTTGGATGCTGACGACTCCATTCGCTCATCAATGCGTGCAGCGCATCCCAATTGGCGATGCGATCCGCCTTTGTGGCGAAGCGGGGCTCCGCCCCCCATTCCGGCGCGCCCATCACGCCGAGCCAGACGGTCCACTGTTTTTCCTCCCTGGGAGAGATGGCGACGTAACCGTCGGCGGCGGGCAGAATGCACACCGTCGCGCCGTTGCCATCGGCCAGGCGTTGGCGCCGCCAGCTGCGGCCGGTCTGGCCGGCCCGCGTCAGCTCGGTCATGGCGAGGGTGGCCAACGCCTCCTGGATCGAGACATCCACAAGGGTAGGTCGTTCCCCGGACAAGACCGCATGCATGCCGGCGCAGGCGGCCGCGACACCGCCAATGACGGCGGCCTGTTCTGCGGCGGCGTGGATCGGTGGCTCGCTCAGATCGTCCACCTGGCCCGTCAACAGGCGGGCGATGCCGCTCGCGTAGAACAGCGTGAGATCGGTGGCGGGATCGTCTGCCTGCGGGCCGGTCTGGCCATAGGGGGACACCAGAACCAGCGCCGCCTTTGGCGCGATCACCGCGAGCCGGGCAGCATCCCGACCCTGTGCCTTTAACGCCGCGGGAGCGCCTTCTGCCACCACCAGGTCGGCGGCGGCCAATTCGGTGTCGGACGCGCCCGGCCCTACAATCCGTTTGCCGTGGTTCCAGAAAAGGTTCATGGGTCCGCTGTTCGCCTCATCCAGCATCGCGGTGTCCGCTACGACGACGTCCGCGCCGGCGTCCGCGAACATGCGCCCGCAGACCGCCGAAGCACGCCCGTCGCCCAGTTGGACGACCCGCAATCCGGATAACAAACTCATATCAATCTTCTCTCCTGGCGCCGATGCGGTGGGGCGCCGCGAACATATCACGGTGGCCCACCCACATCGTATCGGTCCGGTGCAGGCGGGCGGAAAGCCATTGCTCCGCGACCGATCTTTCCACAAACCCGTCTGCCGTAACCGCAGAGGCCCAGCCGCGCAACAGCTCTGCAATCAGCGCAGCATCGCGCGTCCCTTGCAACCGCCAGGGGCTGGCGCCGGTGCGCATGTGGTAACCATGCGCCGCCAATCCGGCCGCCAGGATCGCGGATCCTTCCGGACCGGAGGCCGGACCGCCCAGCCCCTTGTCGAGCCTCTGGTGGCGGTTGAAGGCGACCACCATCTCCGCATCGGCGGCATGGGCGGGCGCAAATACCTGTTCTCCGTCATAGGTCAGGGTGGCCAACAACGGCAGTTGCTGCGCCGCAAGCCGCCGGCAGAGGGCTTCGATCCATTCCGCGCCCGCCAGATCGAACAGAGCTGTTGCCGTCACCAGATCACAACCGGCGGGCCAGGGCGTGGGATCGACGGCCAGATCGGCGGCGATCGTCTCTATGGTCACGCCGGGCCGCGCGCGCTGTCGCTCGGCCGCCGCGAGCGTGGCGGGGTCATTGTCGACCAGGAACCAGCGCTGGCGCGGCGGCAGATAGGGGCCGAAGGCAGGGATGGCCGCGCCGGTACCTGCGCCCAGATCGCAGACGGTGATCCGGTCCCGACCGGCGAAATAGGCCCGGCAGGTCGCCAGCACAGGCCGGGACCGGGCGGCTCCGTCCGCCGGCTCGCGTAGCGCCAGCCAGTCTGCGGGAAAGCCGCTCATGGCGCCTGGCTCGCATCGCCGAGCGTCTTTTTCAGCGCCCGGTCCGCCAGGCGAACCGCTTCCTCCCAGGTCGGCAGACGCTCTGCCGCTTTCGTTGCGCCCTCGCGCAGCCGCGCAGCCAGCGCCGGGTTGGTCAGGATCGAGCGCAGCGCGGCGGCGAAGGCGGCCGCATCGTCCGGCGCCACCAGCAGCGAGGATTCCGCCGGCGCGGTTTCGGGCACCGCCCCCGCGGCACAGCTCACGATGGGCAGGCCATGGGCGGTCGCCTCGGCGAAGACCATGCCATAGCCTTCATACCGGGTAGCGAGCGCAAACAGGCTGGCCCGCGCATAGCAGGCATTCAGGCTGGCGCGATCCACTTCGCCGACAAAGCGCACCCGCTCCGCCAGCCCCAGCGCCGCCGCCTGCTCCGGCAGGGCCGCGGCGACTGCCGGATCCTGCGGGCCGCCGACGATCTCGGCCGTCCATTCCAGGTCTTGCAGTTGCGCCAAGGCGGCCAGCAATACGTCATGGCCCTTGCGCCGGGTCAGGCTGCCCACCGTCAGAATATGCGGCGTGGCGGGCGGCCGGCTAGGCCGTTCGGGCCGGTCGCTGCCGGGCAGGGCGACCGTGATCCGCTCCGCCGGCACGCGGAACGCCTGCGCCAGCGTCTCGGCCGTGTGCGGGCTGGTGACGAGCACCTGCCGGGCAAGGCGCAGGTTCGCTGTCTCCAGCGCCCGTAGCGTGGCCGCGCGCGCCGGAGGCATGCCGGACTCCAGGGCCAGCGGATGATGCACCAGCGCGCAAATCGGCGCCTTCACCCGCGCGAGGCCGCTCGTCTCCAGCGCCCCAAAAGCGAGCCCATCCACCAGCAGCACTGCCTCCGACGCCACCGCGGCGAGCGCATCGAGGGCTTCGGCCATGTCGGCGGCGCTCGGATGCGGGAAGCTAGCCCCCAGGTTCAGGATTTCCAGCCGCCATCCGGCAGCCCGCAGCCCTTCGGCCAGCCGTTGGTCATAAAGATAGCCGCCGGTCCGCGCGTCCAGGTCGCCGGGGATGGCGAAGACCGCGCGGCGGTTAATCGTCACCTTAGCGCCGCCGCCCATCAGCGCCCGAACATTTTCTTCAGCCTGTCAGCGGCGCTCCCCGCCGCGTCATCGGCCGTACCGTCCGGTTTGCCGCTCCCGGCATCGCCGGAGCCGGAGCCGGACCCCAGCAAATCAAGGATTGAGCCGGCATCCTTGCCCTTCAGCAGCTTGGACGGATCCTTCATCAGATCCTTGGCGGCGCCTTCGAGGTCGGGACGGACCTTCAGATTGTCCCATGGGCCTTCGATGATCACCGGCACCAAAATACCCGCCTTGTCCCCATCGCCGCCTTGCCCCTTCAGGGTGGCGACCGCTTTCGGCTCCAGCCGGTAGTAGAGGGTTCGGGACGGCATGTTGACCGCACCGGCGCCGGCAACGCGCAACAGCGGCGAGAGCAAAGTCAGGGCGTCGTTCTTCACGACGCCGTTAACGATGCTGTAGGTGCCCGAAAGCTTGGCAAAGTCCGTTTTTTTTGCTTCGGTAGGCCTGTCCAGCACAAAGGACGAGGGATCGCGGATCATGGCCGCGACATTGATGCCATAAATGGCTCCCTCCAAGAAAGAGAACGCACCCGTGCCGTTCAGCGCGCTCACCATCGCCTTTTGGCTCTGGCCTTTCGTGGTGATGTCCACGTCCAGTTGCGCCGTGCCGGCAAGACTATCCGTGTCCGCCACATCGGCCAGGAACGGGCGGGCCTCCAGCCCCGTCAGTTTCAAGGTATGGGCGATGGCCGGGACCTTGCCGCTCGCGTCGACATTCAGCGCGGCGACACCGCTGCCGCCATAGAGCGTCAGCCTGCTGAGATCGACAGCGAGCTTGCCGCCGTTCAGCCGCACGCCGACGGCGCTGTCGTCGATCTCGATCTCCTGGACCTTTAGCCGTTTGGTGGTCAGGAAAAGGTCGGCATTCAGCTTTTTGAGCGCCGACAGGTCGACAGGCTCATCGCTCCAGCCCTCGCTCTTAGCCGCGGGCTTGGCGTCCGTCTCCGCCTGCGCCTCGCCCTCGCCGCCACCGCCAAAGGCTTCAAGGTAGGGGTTCAGGTCCAGATCGCCCAACGCCAATTCGCCCTTTACGCTGGGCACGGCGCCGCCCAATGCGGCGCTGAGGTTGCCGGTGCCCTCGATTTCGTCGAAGGCCAGGGTCATGCCATTGAACGTCACCTTGCCGGGCGACGCCGAAAGATCTCCCACAATATCGAGCGGCCCAAACACGTCCCTTTGCGCCTGCAACGGGCTTCCGGCCCATTCCGCCAGGCGTTGCACCGACGGCACATCCAGCGTCAGCTTTCCGGTCGCGCCCGGCGCCCCGGCATCCAGCGACCCCTCGAAATCGAGGGCCAGGGGATCGCCGGTCAGCGCCAGCGACACCGGGCTCACATCGCCTTCGGAAAGTGCCCGCGGGTTGGCAGCGTTCAGCTTCACGTTCAGCACCTTGTCATGCCATTCCAGGCTGCCATCCACACCCAGGGAGCTATTCATATCGGGCAGGGAAAGAACGACGTTGAGATCCTCTACCGTCTCTGCCGTACCGCTGCGGTAATCCCGATATTCCACCCGGCCATCGAGCAGACGCACGTCACCCAAACGCAAGCTGTCCAGGCCGACGCTCTGGCTTGCATCCCCTCCGCTGGCCCCGCTGCCGGCTCCCGTGCCGAGCTCCCGTCAGGTTCACTGCCGCTAAAGGCCCAGTTGGCCCGGCCGTTCTTGTCCACCTCCAGCAGGATGTCAGGTTCGACCAGGACGAATTCGCGAACTTCCACCTCCGACGACAGCAGCGGCAGCAAGGCCACATGCGTCCGCAGTTCTTTCAGATTCACCATGTTCGGGCGGCTGCCGCCTTCGACGTTGGCGAAGCGCACGTCCTTCATGTTGACCATGACACTAGGCAACAACTGCAGACTCAAGTCGCCGCCGATAATCAGATCGCGGCCCGTTGCCTTTTTTGCCTCCGCCTTGATCTGCTCACGCAACCAGTCTTTGGGGATCAGCATCGGCACCACGAACGCCGCAACCACCAACAGCATGACCAATATACTCACGCCCAAAGAAATCTTACGCAGCATTGCCTTTCCTTCACGCCTAAGAGCACCTCCGGCGGAAAACATAACAGGGTTGACGCCCCCCTCCTACGCGGCAATGGCACCCTCTGGCCAGGGTCACGCGAGGGCCCTAGCATAAACTATCCGCAATCAGTGGGAGGACGGATGTCCCGCCGTTATTCGATCTGGGCTCTGGCGCGCAACGCGATCAGCAACCACGACAACTGGCCGAGAGCCTGGCGCAGCCCGGAGCCGAAGCCCGCCTATGACGCCATTATTATCGGCGGCGGCGGTCACGGCCTCGCGACGGCGTACTATCTGGCGGAACTGCACGGCATCACCAATGTCGCCGTCCTGGAGCGCGGTTGGATCGGCGGCGGCAACACCGGGCGCAATACGACCATCGTCCGCTCCAACTACCTGCTGGACGGCAACGCGCCCTTCTATGAGCACTCGCTGAAGCTGTGGGAGGGTTTGTCGGAGGACCTGAACTACAATGTCATGTTCAGCCAGCGACGCGTCATCAACACCTGCCATACGGCTGCCGAGCGCGAAGTCACCATGCGGCGCTACAACTCCATGCGGCTGCGCGGCATCGATGCGGAATTCCTGACACGCGAGGATCTGGCGCGGATCGAGCCTTGATCAACCTTTCGCCGAACAGCCGCTTTCCCATCCTCTGTGCGCTGGCGCAGCCGCGCGGCGGCACTGCCCGGCACGATGCGGTTGCCTGGGGCTTTGCGCGGGCGGCCGACTCTCTGGGCGTCGATATCATCCAAAATTGCGAAGTCACCGCCATCGAACGGGATCAACCCACGGGCCGCGTCATCGGCGTGCAGACAACGCGCGGCGAGATCAAAGCCAACAAGATCGGCATCGCCGTCGCGGGCCACTCGTCCCAAGTCGCCGAAATGGCGGGGGTACGCCTGCCCATCGAAAGCCACCTGCTGCAAGCCTTTGTCAGCGAGCCGGTGAAGCCTTTTCTGAACACTGTCGTCTCTACCGGCGCTGCGCATTTCTACATCTCCCAGACCGACAAGGGCGAGGTGCTGCTGGGCGGCGAACTGGACGGCTACAACTCCTACAGCCAGCGCGGCACCCTGCCGAAGGTCGAAGACGTCGTGGTGAACGCCACCGAGATGTTCCCTCGCATTGGCCGTCTGCATTTCATGCGGCAGTGGGCGGGCGTGATGGACATGACCATGGACGGCTCGCCGATCATCGGCAAACTACCGGCCGAAGGGCTCTACATGACCGGCGGCTGGTGCTATGGCGGCTTCAAGGCAACGCCCGGCTCCGGCTGGTGCCTGGCCTGGACCATGGCCAAGGACGAGCCACATCGCCTGAACGCCGCCCTGATCTGGAGCGCTTCCGGACCGGCCACATGATCGATGAAAAGGGCGCCGGCCCTTACCCCAAAGCCCATTGAGGGAGGGACGGAACCTATGATGCTCATCCCCTGTCCCTGGTGCGGACCGCGGCCGGAAACAGAATTCACCTATGGCGAGGACGCCATGCCGGCCCGGCCGGCCAGTCCTGACACCGTGAGCCGCCGGGAATGGACCGACTACCTCTACTTCCGCGAGAATCCGAGGGGCCTCCACACGGAGCTTTGGTTTCACGGCGCAGGCTGCCATCACTGGTTCATTGCCGAGCGAGATACCGTAACGCACGAGATCGCCACCACCTACGCGCCCGGCAGTCAGAGCGAGGCTGCGGAATGAATGCTGCTGTCGTGAGACAGGTCTGGCGGACGGATACTGGCGGCAGCGGCATCGACCGCGGCCAGCCGCACTCGTTCACCTTCGGCAACTACCGGCTGGAGGGCTTTGCTGGAGATACCGTTGCCTCTGCCCTGCTGGCGAATGGTGTGCGGCTGGTGGGCCGCTCGTTCAAGTATCACCGGCCGCGGGGCATTTTCGGTATCGGCTCGGAAGAACCCAACGCGCTGTTGCACATCGGCCAGGGCGCGCGGCGCACACCGAACGTGCGTGCGACAGTGCAGGAATTGTATCCGGGGCTGGTCGCATCGAGCCAGAACCACTGGCCGAGCCTGCAATTCGATCTCGGCGCGGCAGTCGGCCTGTTCGGCGGCCTGTTTCCGGCCGGGTTCTACTACAAGACCTTCATCACCAACCCCAAACGCTGGCTGTTTTACGAGAAATACATCCGCCGCATGGCGGGTCTGGGCGAGCCGCCGCCGGAGGCGGGCCCGGACAATTACGCGCACCGGCATGCCCATTGCGACCTGCTGATCGCGGGTGGCGGGCCCGCAGGGCTGGCCGCGGCACTGGCGGCGGGCCGGGCCGGCGCGCGGGTGATTTTGGTGGACGAACACCGGGCGCTGGGGGGCAACCTTCTGCTGGCCCCGCAAAAGGTGGATGGTCAGCCCGGAGAGGTGTGGGCCGGGAAAGCCGCGGCGGAATTGGCCGCCACGCCCAACGTCCGTGTGCTGACCCGCACTACACTCGCCGGCGCTTACGAGCATGGCTTCTTCACGCTGATCGAAAAAGTGACCGACCATCTGGCCGAGCCGGAGCCGCACCTGCCGCGCCAGCGCTTCTGGACCGTCCGCGCCAAGGACGCCGTGTTTGCCCAGGGCGCAATAGAACGACCCATCGCCTTTGCCAATAACGACCGGCCGGGGGTGATGCTGTTGTCGGCCGTACGGGGCTATCTGGCCCGCTATGGCGTGTTGGCTGGCAAAACCGCCGTGCTGTTCGCCAACAATGACAGCGTCTACACCACCGCGCTCGAATTGGCCGGCGCGGGCATGCGGATCGAGGCGGTGGTGGATTCCCGCCCCTTCATCAGCGAGGCGTCGGCGGCGGCCAAGGCAGAAAACCTGCGCGTCCTGAACAGCCACGCCGTGGTCGGCGCACGCGGTGTGCGCGGGGTGCGGGCGGCCGAGGTAGCGCCGATCAACGCGGCGGGCGATGTGCGGGGCGTGGACAACCTGCTGGCCTGCGATCTGATCGCGGTCTCGGGCGGCTGGAACCCCGCGGTGCATCTGCACGCCCAATCGCGCGGCCGGATGGCCTATGACCAAACCCTGGCTGCCTTCGTGCCCGAGCCGGGGAGCGGACCCTATCGCAGCATTGGCGCGGGCGCAGGTGTCTATTGTCTGCGCGGTCCGTCCTCGAACAGGGCTTTGCCGTCGGAGCGGCAGCGGCGCAAGCGCTGGGTTTCGCGGGTGCCGCTGCCCCGGATATACCGCCCGTCGAAAGCGAAGCCCCCGGCGCCATGCATGCGCTCTGGGCGGTAGAGGCGCCGAAAAGCGCCAAGCGCTTCGTCGATTTCCAGAACGACGTAGCCGGACTCATCAGGGACATTGCGCTCGCCTACCGCGAGAACTACGCCAGTGTTGAGCATTTGAAGCGCTACACCACACTCGGCATGGGCACGGACCAGGGCAAAACCTCCAACGTAATCGGCCTTGCCCGGCTGGCGGCCAGGCGGGGCGAGCCCATCCCCGCCGTCGGCACCACGACCTTCCGTCCGCCCTATACGCCCTTCCCCTTCAACACGATGGCGGCGGGCCGTCATGGCGAGATCGGGCATCCGGTCCGCCGCACCGCCGCCCACGACTGGCACGCCGCCAATGGCGCCGTCTGGACGGATGCGGCGGGCTGGGCCCGGCCATTGTATTACGCATCCGAAGGCCTGACCCCACAGGAGCGCATCAATCAGGAAGTTCTGGCCGGCGTGCGGCAAGCGGTCGCGTGGTCGATGTCTCCACCCTGGGCAAGTTTGATATTCAGGGGCCGGACGCCGCCGAACTGCTGACCGGGTCTCATCACAACTGGTCCAACCTGCCGGTCGGGCGCGGACGCTATGGCGTCATGCTGCGCGAGGACGGCCAGGTGTTCGACGATGGCGTCACGATGCGGCTGGCGGAAAATCACTTCCACATGACGACGACGACCAATAACTCGTCGCGCGTATTCCAGTTTCTGGAGTATCTGCTGCAAGTGGTCTGGCCGGACCTGAAGGTGTTCGTCACGCCCGTGACGGAGCAGTGGTTTGCCGCTGCCATCAGCGGTCCGAATGCCCGGGCCCTGCTGGCCAACCTGGCGCCGGACCTGGAGGTCTTCAACCAGGCATTCCCGATGATGACCGTCCGCTATGCCCAGGTCGCGGGCGTTCCGGCACGCATCTACCGGCTCTCGTTCTCTGGTGAGATCGCCTATGAAATCAACGTGGATGCGGACTATGGCCTGCGCGTCTGGAACGAGATCCTGACCAAAGGCGCGGCGCACGATCTGCGCGTCTATGGCACCGAGGCCATGGCCATGCTGCGCATCGAGAAGGGCCACTTCACCCATGCCGAAGCCGATGGCCGCACGACGCCGGACGATCTGGGCTTGGCGGCGCGCATGGTGAGCGCGCAGAAGGATTTCATAGGCAAGCGCTCGCTTTCCCTGCCGGCCCTGACCTGAGCCGGACCGCCTGCAACTGGTCGGCGTGATGGCGGCGGAGGGGCAGGCCATCCCCATCGGCTCCCAAATCGCGGCGAGCGACGACTGGAGACGCCCCAGCCGAGCCTTGGCCACGTTACCTCCCAAGGCTATAGCGCGACTCTGGGTTGTTATATCGGCTTGGCGCTGGTTAAGAACGGCCGGAAAGTGACGGGGCAGTCGCTCTATGCCGTTTCGCCGGTGCAGGGTCAGAGCGCCGCCATCGAGGTGGTGCCACCCTGCTTCTACGATCCGGATGGAGGACGCCAGCGTGGTTGACGGCATTGACGAAATGCGACCGCGACCGCGCAGCCCCGTTGCCGGCCTGTTTCAGGCAGCCCAGACCGCCGCGCCGGACGATACGGCCGAGGTCAGCGCTCTTTCCCTGCCGTTCGTTGGCTACGTCTCGATCAAGGGCAAGCCCCCTACTACAGTCGGTTCCTGGCCGCCGCCAAGGGCGTGTTGGGCCTGGACCTGCCGCTGGCCGCTGGCGGCGTCGCGGAGACAGCGACATATCGGGTCTTGTGGCTCGGCCAGGATCATTGGCTTACCGTTTGCGGCGACGGCGAAGGACCGGGATCCGGTCGCTCGCTTGCAAAAGGCGTTCGAAGGTCTGTTCGTGACGCGATTGATGTCAGCGGCGCACGCGCGCGCCTGCACCTGTCGGGGCCCGCCGCCGCCGACCTGCTTTCGACCGGCTGTCGGCTGGACCTCGACCGGGCGGTGTTCGGTCCGGGCCAATGCCTGCAAACGCCGCTAGGCAATGTGACGGCGATCATCCATTGCGTCTAAGGAATGCCACGGCCGATCATGTGCCGCGCAGTACCGCCATATCCTTCTGCCACTGGCTGGAGCATGCGGGGCGCGAGTTCGGGTTGAAAGGCGTGCAGGCCTAGGACAACGCCGCCGTAAGATCAAAGCAAAAGGAAATACAAGCATGAGCGATGACTTGGCCGCGGCCCGCGCCGCGCTGGACGGTTTCATGGAAGCCTTCAATGCGGAGGACGCAGATGCGATCCGGCAGCGCTGGTACCATTTTCCCCATGTCCGCCTGCACAGCGGCAAGGTCACGGTGATGGAGACGCCGGACGAGTTCCACAATCTGGTCTGGCAACGTTCCGGCCAGTCCGAGGGGTGGGCGCGCACCGCCTGGGACTATGTGGAGCTCATCGACATCGGCGAAGGCAAGGCGCACTTCCGCGTGCAGTTCACGCGCTATCGCACGGACGGCTCCGCCATCGGCAGCTACAAATCGCTCTATATCGTGACGTTCAAGGATGGCCGCTGGGCGATCCAGGCGCGATCAAGCTGGGCAGCTTAGAGACGCTGCTCTAGCTGCTAAACCAGGCCGTGCACCTTGGCGAACGGATCCCAGGAGGGATCGCGCTTCCAGTCATATTCGGTACGGGTGGCGACGCGCTCGGCCTCGGCTTGGCCATAGAGGTTCTGGATCGCTGCGAGCGCCATGTCCATGCCGGCCGAAACGCCGGAGGAGGTCATGAACTTGCCATTTTCCACCCAGCGCGCTTCCGGCTTCCAGTCCACCTTCGGCCCCTGTTCCATCACCCAGGCGAAGGCCGCCTTGTTGCTGGTGGCGGCCTTGCCGTCCAGCCGCCCGGTGCGCGCCAGCAAGGCGCTGCCGGTGCAGACCGTCGTCACCAGCGCCGAGTTGTCGGCCGCCCGGGCGAGCCAGTCGATCAGTGTGCTATTCTCAACACCCGGCCTTGTGCCGGGGCCACCGGGCACCAGCAGCAGGTCGAAGGCCGAGCCATCGGAAAATATCTGGTCTACGATGGAGGCTGGCCCCTGGCGGCTTTCCACGGGCTCCGTGGTCTCGGCCACCATGCGGATGTCGGGCGCGTCCTCCAGCATGCCGAACATCTCCAGCGGCCCGAACAGGTCGAGCAGTTCAAAGCCGGGGAAGATGACGGCGCCGATGGTTTTGGGCATGGGGGATCCTATCGATTTAATGCGAGGCAGAATCAGGCCAACTCTGACTGGATGCTGCCAGCACCGAATTCTAGCTCAGGAGGATCGGCCCGCAAAGCGCTTCCAGCCATAATCCCGGCGCGCTCTTCATATTGCCGCTGTTGGCACGCTCGCGGGGAAATCATAGGCTGCATGCGATCAACAGCAGCAGGCCATGCACCCATGAGCTATCAACCCTTCCGCGCCGCGGGCCATGACTGGCGGCTCTATTGCGGCCGCCAAGTGCTGGAGCAGTACCTGCCCGAGGCAGCGACACGCGCCAGGGCCAAACGCGCTTTCGTCATCTGCTCACCCTCCATCAATCGGCGCACGGACACGGTCGAGCGCATTCGCCAAACCCTCGGTGAGCGTTTCGCCGGTCTCTCTGACGGCATCGAGAAGGACTCCACCTTCGCCTCCGTCCAGGCCGCCGCCGACGCCGCAAGTGAGGCGGGTGCGGACATGCTGATCGCCGCGGGCGGCGGCAGCGTGCTCGTCGCGGTCCGGGCCGTCGCGATCTTCCTCGGCGAGAGCGGCTCGCCGTTCGACCTGATGACCCAGTACCCCGAAGGCAGGCCGGCCCACAGCCCGCGCCTGAACGCGCCGAAACTGCCCATCATCAACGTGCCCACCACGCCGACCAGCGCCATGAACCGGGCGGGTACGGGGTTGAAGAATCCCGACCTGGATCACCGGATGGAGTATTTCGACCCCAAGACCCGTCCGCACTCGATCTTTCTGGACGAGGGCGTGCTGCTGTCCTCCCCGCCAGAGGTGATCCGCTCCACCGCGACAACGGTGTTTGCGGGCGCGGTCTCCTCCATCAGCCAGACGGGCGTCAATCCGCTGGTCGCGGGCGACCATGCCCAGGCCTTCCGCCTGGCCCATGACGCCTATCTGCGCCTGATCGAAGAGTTGGACAATCCGGCGCTGCGCATCGACCTGGCGCTGGCGGCCTTCCTCGCCAATCGGGCGGAGGACGATGGCAGGCGGCGCTTCACGGCCGGGCCGTTCAGCGGCAACTACGCCGTCTCCACCGCCCTGCATGTGCGCTATCCGAAGGTGGGCCAGGGGGAAAGCACATCCGTCGTACACGCGGCGGCGCTGCGCCTTGCCGCCGATCGGGTCGAGCCGGCGCAGGCCCGGCAGGTTGGCGAAGCGCTCGGCCTCTGGCAGGAAAACATCAGCCCGCAAGCCGCGGCGCACGCGGTCGCCGACCGGCTCGAGGCGATCTACCGCCAGGCCGGCGCGCCGACCAAGGTCAGCCAGCTTGGCATTCCGAAAGACGACTTGGCCCGCATCGCGCAGGAGACGGTGAAGAACTTCAATGCCAACCCCGGTGCGCGCTCCGCTGATGAGCAGGTGGCCGACGCGCTCCGGCTTCTGCAGGCGGCGTGGTAGCTTGATACGCACGAGACGCATGAGGCGCGCCGGCACGCGCCGGATGAATGGCAGCGAGAGGTAGTCCCGTGGATATTTTCACCATCGGCGCCATCCTGGTCGGGCTTTCG
>CAWEBB010000041.1:0-63526 GCA_963807085.1 uncultured Alphaproteobacteria bacterium | reverse complement strand
TGTCCGTCCGAGGACTTCTAGATCCGCGGAATCGGTTGTTGGATTTTGGCTTGCGGGCTGGAATCGGCTGTGATTCCCTGTCTGGCACCGAATAGCGAAGAGAGGTGCCCATGTGGAGGTCAGACCGCCTCCGTTACAACCGCGACCACCTGCGGTATCCGAGTGACCTGACGGACGAGGAATGGGCGTTGATCGAGCCGTTGATCCCGCCGGGCAAGCCGGGCGGCGGCAAGCGCACCGTCAACCTGCGCGAGGTGGTCAACGGGCTGATGTATGTGCTCTCTACCGGCTGCCAGTGGCGGGCGATCCCGAAGGATCTGCCGCCGAGGAGCACGGTCCATGACTATTTCGACCTTTGGGCCTGGGATCGCACGCTCGACCGCATCCATCATGCGCTTTATGCGGCCTGCCGGGAGCAGGCGGAGCGCGAAGTCGCCCCCAGCGCCGCCATCATCGACAGCCAGAGCGTGAAAAGCGCGGAAAAAGGGGGGCTTGCATCGACCCGCCGGGGTACGATGCGGGAAAGAAGATCAAGGGCAAGAAACGGCACATTCTGGTCGACACCCAGGGCCTGCTGATGCATGCCCTGGTGCATGCCGCCGATATCCAGGACCGCGACGGCGGCGTGATGGTGATGGCCGCTCTGTTCGGACTCTACCCCTTCCTGCTCAAGCTTTACGCCGATGGCGGCTATCAAGGGGAGCGGTTCCAGGAGGGCGTGAAAAAGGCCCTCTCCCAGGTCAACGTGGAGATCGTCAAGCGCTCCGATCATGCCAAGGGCTTTGTCGTGCTGCCCAAACGCTGGATTGTCGAGCGAACCTTCGCCTGGCTCGGACGTTGCCGCCGTCTGGCCCGGGATTGGGAGTGCCTCAACGCCAAGGCGCTGGCCTTCCTGAAACTCGCCTCGATCCGCCTCATGATCCGAAAACTCTGCAATCCATCATGAAGTTTCCGGACGGACTTTAAGGCCGGCAGAAATCCAGCGCCAGACCAAGGCGAAATTAGCAAAATCGCCATTTACGTGATCAGCACAGGGTGTGCTGGTGTGTGCTGAGGATGGAGATCGCGGTGGCCGAAGTCATAAATCTGAAGAATGCGCGCCGGAAACGGCAGAAAAGTGCCGGGATTAAGATTACGGCCACCATCCTGCAGAAGGCCAAACCAAGGGAGGCGCGATATGTGATCCGCGATGCCGTCGTGGCCGGTCTGGTGCTCCGGGTCGAGCCGTCCGGTGCGAAGGCCTATTATACCGCTCGACTGATGAATTGACTCTGCGAAGGGCTTCCCAAGGCGGGCGGGTGTGTGATTCGATCATGCTCCACCAGATGAGGGGGAGAGCATGTCGGGAAAGCTCAAGATAACGGATGTCATGACGGCCGGGGAGCTACGGCGTTGGGCGCGGCGCTGTCGCAACGGTCGGGCGGCGGCGCGTGCCTATGCGATTGCTCACGCGTTGGACGGTATGAGCCGGGCCGAGGCGGCGCGTCTGGCGGGGATGGACCGCCAGGCCCTGCGCGATGCGGTCATCCGCTACAACGCCGAGGGCGTCGATGGCTTGTTCGACCGCCCGAAGGGCCATCGCCGGGAACGGTTGACCGAAAGCGAGCAGGCGGTTCTGGCCAATGCCGTCTACAAAGGCCCGCAGCCGGAGGTGGACGGCGTGTGCACCTGGACGGGCGAAGCCCTGGCGGCTTGGATCTTCCGGCGGTTCGCCAAGACGATGCATCCCGACAGCGTGACGCGGCTGCTGCGGCGTATGGGGCTGTCGCGACAGAAGGCGCGGCCCTTCCACCCGAAGGGCGATCGGCAGGCGCAGGAACGCTTTCAAAAAAAGGGCTCCGCGACAGTCTGAAGGAAATCGCCGCGACCCATCCGACCAAGCGGGTCCGCCTGTTCTTTCAGGACGAGGCGCGCGTCGGCCAGAAGGGGCGCCTCTGTCATCGCTGGTGGCTGAAAGGACAGCGCCCGCCCGGGCTGTGCGATCAAAGGTTCGACTGGACCTATATCTTCGCCGCTGCCGAGCCCGCCACCGGAGCGGCCTTTGCGTTGATCCTGCCGACGGTCTCGACCAAGGCGATGGATCGCTTCCTGGAAGACTTCGCCAAAACCCTGGGCGAGGACGAGCATGCACTCATGGTTCTCGACGGCGCCGGGTGGCACACCACCGCTGCCTTAACCGTGCCCGATAATGTGACGCTGCTCCACCAGCCACCTTACGCTCCCAAATGCAATCCCATCGAGCGGGTCTGGCTGTTCCTCCGGGAGTGCTTTCTCTCCCTCCAGCTCTGGTCGGACCCGGAAGACATCGTGAAGGCGTGCTGCGATGCCTGGAACGCCCTCGCGGACCGACCGCATCGAATTCAAAGCCTGTGCCTCCAGCCTTGGGTCAAAAAGGTCATTTCATAGGTCGGATGGTATTACCACGCGGGAGGCGTTTGTGCCGTTGTATCATCCGCCAGGGAGAAATGCCCGAAAGTTGGTGATGGCTTGATGGGCGGCATATCATGGCGTTGTCGAAGCGCCTGCAATTCTCTGGCGAGAAAGGGATATGATGGTGTTGTCTAATCGAGGTGGGAGGGTCAAGCCTCTTTTCGGCTCGAGATACGTTTGCCGGGTGCACGGTTGTCTTCGCGGTCGGCATCAGCCGCCGCATGATGGAGCTTCGCGGGAGGAGCCTTCAATGTGGACGACGCACTTTGCTGAGCCAGCGGTGCAACCCCATCAACGGAATAGCTCGGCCCACGTCCCGGCAGGGACGTCTCAAGCGTTCAGATCTTGAACGCTATCTTCCAGATTTCATGCTGTGGCTCCGGCGCTTCGGTCAAACAACTCGCCGGTCTTGAGCATCGCGTGCATCGTCACGGCCAGTTTTCGGGCTACGGCAACGGCAGCTCGCTTGAAGCCAACCCGCTCCCTAAGCTTGAGGCCCCATGTCCGCAGGACACTGTCGGCCAAACTGCGGGTCAGGATGAGTGTAAAACTCGGCACTTGATCTGACGGACAGGCTACTCAGCAATGCTGAGAGCGGGTTTGTAGCTGCCAGATAAATCCGGCGTTCGGATGGTCTTTTCAACAGCGATGTGCAGCGTTTCCCGGAAGGTTTGCATGGGTGTCTTGCCATAGCAATACCTCCCAGAGTGTGGCCGTTGTTCGTTGTATTTTGCTAGCCAATAATCTAGGTCTGTCTGGAGTTCCTCAACAGAGCGGTAAAGTTTCTTGCGGAAGGCGATGTCGTAGAACTCATCCTTGATGGTCCGGTGGAAGCGCTCGCAAATACCGTTGGTCTGCGGGCTGTTCGCCTTGGTCCGCGTGTGGTCGATGTCCTCGACGGCCAGGTAGAGCTGATAGGCGTGGTTTTCGACCTTGCCGCAATACTCGGTGCCGCGGTCGGTCAGGATGCGTAGCAGGGCGATACCATGCTCGGCGTAGAACGGGATCACCCGGTCGTTCAGCAGATCGGCCGCCGTGATCGCCGTCTTTTCCGTATAAAGCTTGGCCTGAGCGGTGCGGGCGTAGGTGTCGATGAAGGTCTGCTGATAGATCCGCCCAACGCCCTTCATCGTGCCGACATAGTAGGTGTCCTGGCTACCAAGGAAGCCCGGATGGTCGCTCTCGATCTCGCCGTGGGCTGCCCGTTTCTGCTTGGCCTTTTCCAGCGCCGCCAATTGCTCTTCGGTCAGGAGAATGCCTTCCTGGGCCGAGCGGGCCTCCAGCGCCTTCAGCCTTTTCTTCATCGTCTCCAGGTCATGGCGCAGCCAGATCGAACGCACGCCGGACGATGAGACCATCACGCCCTTCTGCTGCAGTTCCCAGGACGCCCGCTTCTGGCCCAGCGCCGGGTTCTCGATGGCCAGATCAACGACGGCTTTCTCCACGTGCTCGGGCACCCGGTTCTTCAGCAGCGGCTTGCGGCGCGAGAGATCAATCAGCGCTTCGGCCCCGCCCTGCTCATAAAGATCGCGGAACCGGTAAAAGCTGTCCCGCGAGTACCCCATCACCTTACAGGCCTGGCTGACGCTGCCGAGCTGCTTGGCTAGCTCCAACAGCCCCTACTTTGGTTTGATGATCTTATCTTGAATGCTGGTCATGGATCGACACTCCTCATTTGCGCTCCAGTGGAGCAAGAGTGTCAGATCAAGTCACGTGCTTTACAGCTGAACTTTTGAGTCAGGCACTAAGGGTGCCGTCTATCCGAACGCCTTGAACGCAATCAGGGTGAACGTGTCTTTCACGCCCGGCAGCGTTTGCAGGTTCTCGGTCACGAAATGGCCGAGGTCGGTGTCATCCGAAAGGTAGCACTTCACCATCAAGTCATACTGGCCGCTGATGGAATGCACCTCGCTCGCCTGTTCGACCGACTC
Source organism: uncultured Alphaproteobacteria bacterium (assembly GCA_963807085.1). Lineage (GTDB taxonomy): Bacteria > Pseudomonadota > Alphaproteobacteria > Bin95 > Bin95 > JACKII01. The sequence continues at coordinate 59,165 of CAWEBB010000041.1, read as the reverse complement.
AGCGATCTCCCCCGCCACGTCATATGCCCGGCCAAGCTCGCATTTGATTTGAACGAAGATTGTCTGCATGGCTCTTCAATATCCTTCTAGAGCATCGCCCGATCAAATTGAATCGCTATAGCGATCAAATTTTGCGGGGTAAGATGCTCTAATTCTGAGATTTAGAGCAGATTAACCCGATCCAAATGGATCGGGATCTGCTCTAGCCGGGCAAGTGATGCCGCCATCATGGATGCGGGCGGCAGCGGCTATGATCATTGCGCCGTCTCCATCGGCTGGTCGCTTCGGGCCCATTCCTGCAGGCTAGCGTCATACACCTGCACATTGTCCTGCCCCAGCAGGTGCAGCATGAAGGCGTCGCCGCTGGCCGCGATGCCGCCGCCGCAATAGGTGATGACCTGGGGCGACGACAGCGCCCCCGCGGCCGCGAATTGCTGACGCAGTTCCGGCAGCGGGCGGAAACGGTGGTTGGCGGCCGGGTCTGTCAGGTTGCGCGCGGCCACGCAGACGCTGCCCGGAATGTGACCCGGCCGGCCGTAATTTGTGCCGCCGCCCGCATGTTGCTCCTCCGTCAAGGCGTTGACGGTGACCACGCCGTCTGCGCCCATCGCGGCCCTGATCGTCCCCATGTCACAGAACAGCCCGCGGTTCTCGGTGAGCCTGAGTGTTCGTGCCGTGACGGGTTTGGGCGCGCCGCTCTCCAGCGCCCGGCCCTCGGCCTTCCAGGCATGCAGGCCGCCATCCAGCAGCGCCGCATTGTCAAAGCCATAGTGGCGCAACATCCACCAGAGCCTTGCTGCCCAATGCGCAACATCGGCATAGAGCACCAGATGGGTGTCATTGCCGACGCCAAGCAGGCCCATCGCGTCGGCAAAGGCCTCGGCGTCCGGCAGGGTAAAGCGCAGCGGGCTGGAAGTATCGCTCAGCGCCTCGATCAAATCGGCGAAGCCGGCGCCCGGAATGTGCTCTTCCTCGAATGCCGCCCGGCCGCTTTCGGCCCGCATGTCGCCCTCCGGCAGCGGATGCAGGGTGACGGTGCAGTCCAATACGCGCACATGCGGATCGTTCAGATTGGTGGCCAGCCACTCGGTCGAGACGAGCGGGCCAAAGCCCTTCGGCGTTGCGGTCATGGCGGTTCTTTCCTTCGGCGTTGCGGCGAGTGCGGTTGGCCGCCATGCTAGCGCGCTTGTTCGCTCTGAACCACCTTGCTCTCGCCATCTTGCTGGGCGCTACGCCTAATGACTCCAACCACCCGCGGCATCCTCTGCATGATCGTGGGCACGATGCTGCTCGCGACCCAGGATGCGATTACCAAACTGCTCACCGTTACCTATTCGCCGGGCGAGGTGCTGTTCCTGCGGGGGCTGTGCTCATTCGGCTTGCTGGCGGTGCTGGTTCATCGGGAGGGCGGCTGGCGGCGCGTAAAGGCCAACAATCCGCGCCTCGTTTGGGCGCGCGGCGTGCTGGGCTTTCTGACCAGCCTGGTCATCGTCGCCTCGTTCCAGCGCCTGCCGCTCGCCGATGCCATGGCGGTGCTGTTTGCGGCCCCCTTGTTCGTGGCCCTGCTGCAGGGGCCGTTTCTGGGCGAGAGGGTCGGCGGCGCGCGCTGGGCGATTATCTGGCTGGGCTTTGGCGGCGTATTGGTGATGCTGCGGCCAACGCCGGAGGGGCTGGACTGGATGATGCTGTTCCCGCTGGCGGCAGCACTGCTTTCGGCCGTTCGGGATACGGTGACGCGCAAGCTGGCGGGCGTCGATAGCTCCACAACCCTGCTGCTCTATACCCAGATCGCCGGGACGGCCGGCGGCGCATTCTTCCTGTCGGGTGAGACGCCGATCCCGGAATGGTGGCAGGTTGGCGCGTTTGTTATGGCCGGCAGCATGGTCGGGATGGCGCACTACCTGACCATCAGCGCATTCCATCTGGCCGAGGGGGCGACGGTCGCGCCGTTCCGCTACTTCTCTCTGTTATGGGGCGTGGTTTTAGGCTTTGCGATCTGGGGGGACATTCCCGATATATGGATCGTCGGCGGCACTATTTTGGTGGTCGGCTCTGGTTTGGCGATGATGCAGTTCGAACGTTGGAAACGGGGAAGAGCCAGGGCCTGAACCCTGAACAAATCATAAAATCAAACCCTTCGCGAAAGCTCTACTGTTATGAAACTCTATACGTGTCCCGCATGCGGGCTCGCGCTGGCCTTCAACAACCTGACCTGCGGGTGCGGCGCCGCCATTTATTATGAGATCGCCGAAGACCGGTTCGTGAGTGAGGCTCTCGGATGCAACAATCGCTCCGTGATCGGCTGCAATTGGGCGGCCCCGGCCGGCGGCGGTTTCTGTCATTCCTGCACGATGACAGAGGTTGTCCCCGACAAATTCCACGACGAGAATTTGGCGCTGTGGGAGGCCTCTGAAGATGCGAAGCGCTGGGTCCTGGCAACCCTCGGCCGGTGGGGCTGGTTCGCGCCAAGTGATCCGGGGCAAAAGCCGGTGTTCCATCTGAAGTCCGAAGAAACGCAGGCCGGGCAAGTCGCGGTGATCATGGGGCACGAGATGGGGCTGGTCACGATCAACGTGACGGAAGCCGACCCGGTGGAGCGCGTCTCCCGGCGCCTGGAAATGGGCGAGCAGTACCGGACCATGATTGGCCACTACCGACACGAGCTCGCCCACTTCCTGTTTGAACGCCTGAAGGAACAAGCAGGCTTCCACGAACAATTCCGCACCGTCTTTGGTGACGAATTGGCCGACTATGGTGAAGCTTTGAAGCGGCATTACAGTGAAGGACCGACAGAGAACTGGAACGAGCGCTTTGTAACGCCCTATGCATCGAGCCATCCGCACGAGGACTGGGCGGAATCCGTGGCCCATCTGTTGCATTTGACCGATATCACCGACAGCTTTGCCGCCGCCGATCTTGTTTCGCCGTCGCTGCCGATCGTCCGCTATGACGCCTACGCGGAGCGGGACGCCGGGAAACTGATCACCGTCGGCGTCGAGCTGGGGCTCGCGCTCAACCATGTGAACCGGTCAATGGGGATCATCGACCTTTACCCGTTCGTGTTGACGCCGGCGGTGCGGGACAAGCTGACGGTCATCCATCAATGGCTCAGCGCGTCGCCGCAAGGGGCGATGGCTCCCGCCGGTTGATCCTGTTAACGGTACAGTGTGAAAAACAGAACGGGCGGCGCGGCCATGGCGAAGACCGAGAATAACAGCAAGATCAAACCCTTTCACCTGGCCCAGTTCCTGGTGCACGGGCCGACCTATCACTCGGTCGCCATGTGGCGGCATCCGAAAACCGATCATGTCAACTATGATTGGCGGCGGCCAAAGCTCTACCAGCACATCGCGCAGGTTTGCGAGCGCGGCGGCTTCGACATGGTGTTCTTTGCCGACCTCAATTATATCGCCGACACCTATGCGGGCGACATGGGGCCGTCGCTTCGCAACGCTGTGCAGGCGCCGGAGCACGACCCGGTGCCGTTGCTGTCTTATATGGCGGCGGCGACCGAAAAAGTCGGCGTGGCAGCCACTTTCAGTGTCAGCCATTCGCACCCCTATTACGTGGCGCGGCTGTTTGCGACGCTCGACCATCTGACCGACGGGCGGGTCGGCTGGAACGTGGTCACCAGCATCAACCGCAATCTGGACAACAATTATGGCGCCGACCGCTTGCCCGCCGACCAGCGCTATGACCGGGCGCACGAGTTCATCCGGGCCTGCCAGGCGCTGTGGCATTCCTGGGACGAAGACGCGGTGGTCATGGACCAGGCGGGCGCCGTCTTCGCCGACCCGGCCAAAGTGCATCGGGTGAACTTCGAGGGCGATTTTTTTAAGAGCCGCGGGCCCTTGAACGTGGTGCGCTCGCCCCAGAACGGGCCGGCGATCATCCAGGCCGGCACCTCGCCCAAGGGCCGGGATTTTGCCGCCAGATACTCAGATGCCATCTTCGCGATCCAGCCGCGGGCTGAGGATGCGGGCGAGTATCTGCGCTCCATTAAGGACCGCATGCGCGAGATCGGGCGCGACCCCAATGCCTGTAAGATCCTCTTCGGCGTGCAGCCCATCATAGGCCGCGACGAGGCCGACGCGCGCGCCAAGCAGCAGCAGCACAACGACCTGGTGCCGGTCGAGGGCGGCAAGGCGATCCTGTCGGCGCACCTGGACTTCGACCTGAGCCACCTGCCCGACGACACCATCATGCTGGAGCGCACCGAGCCGGAGCTACAGCGCATGCGCACGCGGTACGTGGATTTCGACGGCCGCCCGCTGACTTTGGCCGAGGTCGCCAAACGGCACGGACAGAGCGTCAGCCTGCCCCAGATGGTCGGCACGGCCGAGAGCGTCGCCGACCAGATGGAGGAGTTCATGCGCGTTGCCGGCGGCGACGGCTTCATGCTGACAGCGATATACTCCCCCGGCGCAATCGAGGAATTCGTCGACCAGGTGGTGCCGATCCTCCGCGAGCGAGGGCTAGTGCGGATGGAGTATGCCGGGGCGACGCTCCGGGATCACCTGACGCAGTTCGATTGAGGGGCGAGGGGGCTACAAAAACGGTCCAGACCGTGTGAAAACGCATGATGGATTCCCGGTCTGTCGCGGCCATGGTATTTTCGACCATGGCACATATTTCAGGCGGTGACCGGTCCCAACTCCTGCTTTTGCCGGAGTCCGTGGACGACTATGTCGGATCGGACGATGTGGTTCGGTTCATTGAAGCATTTGTTGATGGGCTTGACCTGCGAACTGCGGGTTTCGGGAGGGTCCAGCCGAAGTCCACTGGCCGTCCGGGGTACGATCCGGCCGATCTGTTGAAGCTCTATATCTACGGTTACTTGAACCGGGTGCGCTCCAGCCGGCGGCTTGAGATGGAGTGCCATCGCAATCTGGAAGTGATCTGGCTGCTGCGCCGGTTGACGCCGGATTTCAAGACAATCGCCGATTTCCGGCGCGACAACCGGTCGGCGTTCCGTCAGGTGTTCCGGGAATTCGTTGTGCTGTGCCGGGAGCTGGACCTGTTCGGACGTGAGCTGATCGCGGTCGATGGCACAAGGATCAAGGCCGTAAACAGCCGGGACCGGAACTTTACGCAAGCCAAACTCGCCAAGGCGATGGCCGAGAGCGATGAGCGCCTGACGCGGTACCTCAAGGCGCTCGACGCCGCAGATAAGGACGAGGATGGAGGGGCAGGCGGCGGCCCTGTTGCGCGGTTGCAGGAAAAAATCGCGGCAATCCGCGAACGCCGCGCCAACCTGGCTGCCCATGGCGAAGCCCTGGCGGAAAGTGGCGAGGACCAGATCTCGCTGACCGATCCAGACGCACGGGCGATGCATTCCAGCAGCCGGGTCGGCGTTGGCTACAACATCCAAATTGCGGTGGATACCAAGCACAAGCTGATCGCCGAGCAGCAGGTCCACAACAAAGTCAGCGACCTGGGCCTGCTGACGGAAACCGCCGAGGCGGCGCGCAAGATCCTCGGCGTCGATCGGATCGATGCCGTCGCCGATCGCGGCTACTTCAAGATCGAGGACATCGAAGCCTGTGAGACGGCAGGCATTGTGCCCTACGTCCCCAAACCGCAACGCGGCTCCGCCGCCGCCAAGGGGCTTTTTATCAAGGACCGGTTTCGCTATGACGCCGAAGCGGACACCTATGCCTGCCCCGGCGGCCAGGCGTTGCGCCGCCGGGGCCGCCGCCTGGTCCGCGATGATGTCCATTTGATCGTCTATGCCAACGCCACGGCATGCAGGACGTGTGCGCTCAAGGCAAAGTGTACCGCCAGCACGTCCCGAGTTGTCACGCGATACGAGAACGAAGCAGTGTTGGAGCGCATGGCCGACCGTCTGGCGGCCCGTCCCGAAGTGCTCGACAGCCGCCGGGAAAGCGTCGAGCATCCATTTGGTTCCGTGAAACAATGGATGGGTCAGGGCGCGTTTCTGATGCGCAGGCTCGACAATGTCCGCGCAGAGTTCAGCCTGACGGCACTGGCCTACAATCTGCGCCGGGCCATCAGCCTCGTAGGTATTCCGGCACTGATCGCCGCTGTATCGGCCTGAATTACGGACTATTCCGTAAAAATCAGTACCGAATTGCCTTCAGGGAGCTCTCTGAACCAGGAGCAGGCGCTAACCGAACGCTAAATCGGCATTGCCAGCCGAAAGTCACCAATTTTTTGGCAAACTCAGTACGCCATCCAACCTCTAGGGGTTTCCACACGGTCTGATACGTTTTTTGACCACGCTCTTCGGTGTTTGCTTGATCGATAGCAGCTAGAAGAAGACCCCTATGGAACTCGCTCAAGTCGTCCAGCCATGACACTAGCTCATCTCGGTGCGCCGGGCCCGAAAAGAGGAGATCAGCTACTATGAAGGCAACTGAGTTCGACAAGAAGTTCGATGCTGGTGAGGACGTGAGCGGTACAATCGACTGATCCCAGGCGCGTCGCCGGAACGACCAGCTCAAGCGGGTAAACGTGGATTTTCCGGAATGGGTCGTGGACGACCTGGACAAGTAGGCTCGGCTCTTGGGCGTGACACGGCAATCGCTAACCAAGCTATGGATTGCTGAGCGGCTGCAATAGGTTGATGATTGCTATCACGTATTGCATGTAATGCTCCCGGTTATGCCGCTTGGGCAGCGTAACGCCCAGTTGAGGCCATTGACGAGCTATTGCTATAGCTTGATCTTTGAAGCAGATGCATTTTCTTTTTTATCGACATCCTGCTGCGCCTTGGCGTCAAGAAACAGATCAAGATTATAAAGTGACATGAACAAATATGAATAGCCGTTGCTGGAGGAAAACACCGAAGTGAGTACCTTGCCGCAGGTTTGACCCTTGAGCATGTCGTAATCGGCGCCGTTTATGGGGATTTGACGCGGCGTTATCATACCGGTCTGGTTGCCAAAGCCCAGGTCTTTGCCCAATTTGAACAGGCTCATCATTTCGCGGGGAAATGAATCGGAGAAGTCCGTGTAGCGCATCGGGTCGCGCTTGGCTCCGGTCCGGCAGGCTTCGGGAAGATTGGCTGAGGTCCACCACCAGCGGAGAGCCGAGCTATCGCTGGCGTCTTCGCCAGTCATCTTCCCATAATGTTCTTCGAGCATGGTGCGGAGCGCAGGTGCCTCCTGCAACTCCGGAAAGGGAATTTGGCGATCAATGGCAAAGATCTTCGCCTTGGGGCCAGGGGCAACGGTGTAGAGCCGGAAGCTCTCACCGGTTTCAAGAATATAGACCGTGTAGATCGGCAATGTCCCGGGCGCAGCCTTCAGTGGCATGTCCTTTTGAAGGATAATCGGCGCGAGCTTCGAGAGTGCCGCCTCGGCCTCGGCATGGGTCATGCCAAGATGCAGCCCGGCAATATCGTCGACCTTCGACATTTCCGATCCGCGCGGCGGTGGTGTTGGTTCCGGCTTGTCCACCGCTCCGACAGCGGGTCGCGACACAACCGGCATGTCTTCTGCGCCAAATGTACCCAGCTCCATCCCCGTATCGGTAAAAACTTTCAGTGCGACGGGCGATACGTCGAAGGTCACCGCGCCATGTTCATCGGTGTCGTGTTTGCCATCGACGCGGAATGTGACACGGGCAAAGATGTTGGTCCTGTTTTGATGAGTGTGTTGTAAAAGTTTTTCAGCATCGGGCGGCGACATCGGGATATCCGGGATGACGACGGCGCGTTCGCTGCGCAGCAGGAAAGGGGGCGCGTTGATCTGTTTCAGGACAGGATCCTCCTGCCTCGTCTTTACGATTGTCTTTTCGCTGTCGAACCCCCGCGAGGAATAACTCACGTAGCCCGGGCCCTTACGACCAACCTGCAGCGCATGAAAGACATCGCCGTCTTTCACCCTATCCCCCTTGGAATGAAAGACCAGCGCAGATTTGGCAAAGTCGTAATAGGGCTGCACCCGGAAATCAGCTGTGATGATCTGCGGGTAGCTCAGTTCCTGAGCGGCCAGATATGCGCGATAGCGCTCAAGCTCTGCATGGGCGAGGAATTCCGGATCGCGGCCTTGGATCTCTTCCGGCGCAAAGAGCCGCGGCGCGTTGAATTCGGAAGGAATGTAGTGTTTGAAATCGTTGACGAGACGTCCCTGCGTGCTTTCCGAGAGATAGTCCTTCAGCCAGAGTCTGGTCAGCACGGGGTACCCGTCGTCGGGCATTTGTGGCGTCGGGGGAGATGCTCGGTTAGTGGGTGCACTGCCGGGCTGAGCCTGCTGCGAGACACTACGTGCAATCTGTGTCGCGAGATAGGGCGCAGGGGTGACATCAGAATCGCCAGAGAGCGCGTAATTGAGCTGCTTGAGACAACTAAGCGTAACGACTACTGCCGTGTTGTCCCCGTATACAGAAAGCGTCGCGGGCGCATCGCTGACCTCGCCCTTCAACGCGACGCTCGTTTGGATTGGCGGCAGAAGCCCAGCGGCTTGCGTAAGCGCCTTGTCGAGCTGTGTCTTATCCAGACAGAAGCCGACGATCATACCTGGAGGCGATTTTGCGAGCGAACTGTCCCAGACATAATAGATATCTTCCTGACCGACCGGGAGACCCGAACCGGCGACAATCGGATTCTGTAATTCAGACACAGAAGGGGCAGTCTGCGCTATGGTCACGTACAAGACGCTTGAGATGACCAGCGAAATCCTGGTCAGATTTTGCACTAGCTTCGCCCCGCAAATACGGCTCATGATTGCCTACCTGATATCGTTAACTCAACCAAAACTAGTGATTTCTCGGGAGATGGTGTAGGAATTGACGTCCGATAGCTTCTTCCTAGCTGGTGTCGTTCGTTCAGTGAGCGGCGATCACCGCTCTTCGTCACCATTCTCCATTGCTCGTCACTCATGCCCATATTCTATCGAACGAGTTCAACATTGCTAAGGTTTTCACCGGACGGAAAGTGGTCAAAATCCTGATGACCAAACGCCTGTGCCAAAACGGTCCAGACCGTGTGGAAACCCCTAGAGGTTGGATGGCGTACTGAGTTTGCCAAAAAATTGGTGACTTTCGGCTGGCAATGCCGATTTAGCGTTCGGTTAGCGCCTGCTCCTGGTTCAGAGAGCTCCCTGAAGGCAATTCGGTACTGATTTTTACGGAATAGTCCGTAATTCAGGCCGATACAGCGGCGATCAGTGCCGGAATACCTACGAGGCTGATGGCCCGGCGCAGATTGTAGGCCAGTGCCGTCAGGCTGAACTCTGCGCGGACATTGTCGAGCCTGCGCATCAGAAACGCGCCCTGACCCATCCATTGTTTCACGGAACCAAATGGATGCTCGACGCTTTCCCGGCGGCTGTCGAGCACTTCGGGACGGGCCGCCAGACGGTCGGCCATGCGCTCCAACACTGCTTCGTTCTCGTATCGCGTGACGACTCGGGACGTGCTGGCGGTACACTTTGCCTTGAGCGCACACGTCCTGCATGCCGTGGCGTTGGCATAGACGATCAAATGGACATCATCGCGGACCAGGCGGCGGCCCCGGCGGCGCAACGCCTGGCCGCCGGGGCAGGCATAGGTGTCCGCTTCGGCGTCATAGCGAAACCGGTCCTTGATAAAAAGCCCCTTGGCGGCGGCGGAGCCGCGTTGCGGTTTGGGGACGTAGGGCACAATGCCTGCCGTCTCACAGGCTTCGATGTCCTCGATCTTGAAGTAGCCGCGATCGGCGACGGCATCGATCCGATCGACGCCGAGGATCTTGCGCGCCGCCTCGGCGGTTTCCGTCAGCAGGCCCAGGTCGCTGACTTTGTTGTGGACCTGCTGCTCGGCGATCAGCTTGTGCTTGGTATCCACCGCAATTTGGATGTTGTAGCCAACGCCGACCCGGCTGCTGGAATGCATCGCCCGTGCGTCTGGATCGGTCAGCGAGATCTGGTCCTCGCCACTTTCCGCCAGGGCTTCGCCATGGGCAGCCAGGTTGGCGCGGCGTTCGCGGATTGCCGCGATTTTTTCCTGCAACCGCGCAACAGGGCCGCCGCCTGCCCCTCCATCCTCGTCCTTATCTGCGGCGTCGAGCGCCTTGAGGTACCGCGTCAGGCGCTCATCGCTCTCGGCCATCGCCTTGGCGAGTTTGGCTTGCGTAAAGTTCCGGTCCCGGCTGTTTACGGCCTTGATCCTTGTGCCATCGACCGCGATCAGCTCACGTCCGAACAGGTCCAGCTCCCGGCACAGCACAACGAATTCCCGGAACACCTGACGGAACGCCGACCGGTTGTCGCGCCGGAAATCGGCGATTGTCTTGAAATCCGGCGTCAACCGGCGCAGCAGCCAGATCACTTCCAGATTGCGATGGCACTCCATCTCAAGCCGCCGGCTGGAGCGCACCCGGTTCAAGTAACCGTAGATATAGAGCTTCAACAGATCGGCCGGATCGTACCCCGGACGGCCAGTGGACTTCGGCTGGACCCTCCCGAAACAGCAGTGTCCCGTAGCGTGGTGTAACAGCAGGCGGTAGCGCCGCCGTCCGCCCGCGCGCCCCTCATAGCGCTGTAGCGGGCGGAAGGCGGCGCGGGCGGCCATTGCCGATCTTCGGTAGAGGTTCTTGTTGGGAAACTCGAAACCGAACCGGAGATGACAATGACCGACGATAGGATGGCTTTGATTGAGCTTGTTGAAAACAGTGCGGACGCCGATCTGGTGCGCGACCTGCTGGCCTTTGCGGCCGAACGGCTGATGGAGGCGGAAGTTGAAGGAGCGACTGGCGCAGCGAAGGGGGCCCGCTCGCCGCTTCGGACCGCACAGCGCAACGGCTATCGCGAACGGGGATGGGACACGCGCGCCGGTCGGATCGCTTTGTCGATCCCGAAGCTGCGCAAGGGCTCCTACTTCCCGAGCTTTCTGGAACCGCGCCGGACGGCGGAGAAAGCCCTCGTTGCCGTCATTCAAGAGGCGTATGTCCACGGCGTTTCAACCCGTGCTGTCGATGATCTGGTCAAGGCCATGGGCGCTGGCGGGGTGTCGAAGAGCCAGGTTTCACGGCTTTGTACCGAGATCGACGAACGGGTGCAGGCCTTCCTCAACCGCCCGCTTGAAGGCGCGTGGCCCTATCTCTGGCTCGACGCCACCTACATCCGGGTGCGCGAGGGCGGACGGATCATCAGTCGCGCAGTGATAGTGGCCGTCGCAGTCAATGGCGACGGCCGGCGGGAAATTCTCGGCATCGCGGTTGGCCCATCAGAGGCGGAGACATTCTGGACCGGGTTTCTTCGCTCGCTCGCCGATCGCGGCCTGCGGGGCGTCAAGCTGGTCATCGAGAAACGCGCGAAAGTTGGTGATGCCCTGAGGGGCGGCATATCATGGCGGTGTTCGGACGCCGTCCATTCTCTGCCGAGAAAGGGATATGCCACATGTCAGAGACTACCATCACCCAGCTGCCCGATCCATCGGGATTTGGCTCCGACCCATTCACCGACGTCCTCCGCGACGGGGCGCGCAAGCTGATCGAACAGGCGATCTGCGCGGAGTTGGCCGCGCTGATGGCCGCCTTTTCGGGAGAGAAGCTCGACGACGGTCGCGCGCGGCTGGTGCGCCATGGTCACTTGCCGGAACGCGAGGTGATGACCGGAATCGGCCCGGTGCCAGTGAAGGTGCCGCGTGTCCGTGATCGAAAGCCTGGCGCGGACAAGGTTAACTTCACGTCCAGCATCCTGCCGCGATACCTACGCAAGGCGAAATCGGTCGAAGAGCTGCTGCCGTGGCTTTACCTGAAAGGCGTGTCCACGGGCGATTTCACCGAGGCCTTGGAAGCGCTATTGGGCCCGAACGCCAAGGGCCTGTCCGCCAAGACCATCACGCGGCTGAAGGCCGATTGGTGGACAGACTACGAAGCTTGGCAAAAGCGCGATTTCGGCAGCCGGCGCTTCCTCTACATCTGGGCGGATGGCGTTTACTTCAAGCCGCGGATGGCTGAGGAAAAACAATGCGTTCTGGTGATCGTCGGAGCGGACGAATACGGCCGCAAGGAACTGCTGGCCATGACCGACGGCTTTCGCGAAAGCACCCAGAGCTGGCGCGAGGTGCTGCTCGATCTCAAGCGCCGCGGCCTGAAGCACGATCCCAAGCTGGCCATCGGCGACGGCGCGCTCGGCTTCTGGACGGCCCTGCGCGAGGTGTTCGCTACGACGCAGGAGCAGCGGTGCTGGCTCCACAAGACCATGAACGTGCTGAACGCGATGCCGAAGTCGGTGCAGGCCAAGGCCAAGGCGCATCTGCACGACATCTGGCAGGCCGAGACAAAGGCCGAAGCCAACGTCGCCTTCGATTTCTTCGTCGAAACCTACGACGTGAAATGGGACAAGGCGGTCGCCAAGCTGGTCAAGGACCGGGACGCGCTGCTGACCTTCTACGACTACCCGGCCGAGCACTGGAAACATATCCGGACCTCAAATCCGATCGAGAGCACCTTCGCCACCGTGCGGCACCGCACGAAACGCACCAAGGGCTGCCTCAGCCGCAAGACAGGCCTGGCCATGGCCTCTAAGCTGATGATGTCGGCGCAGAAGAAATGGCGCAAACTCGACGGCCGGAACCGCCTGCCCGAGGTCATCGCAGGGGTTGAGTTCCGCGACGGCCTCCGCCACCTTCAAACCGCCGCTTGATCAGGCGTCACCAACTTTTGCGCATATCTCCTGGTCATCGCCGACGATCACAAGGGACTGCGCGCCGCGGCGAGCCGTGTGTTCAACGCCACCCACCAGCGTTGCCGAGTTCATTGGATGCGCAATGCTTTGGCGCATGCGCCTGCCAAGAACAGAGGCGCCGTCGCCGCCATGCTCAAAACTATCTTTGCCCAGGAGACCAAGGTGGAGGCGGAGAAGCAGTGGCAGGTGGTCGCCGATGCTCTGCGCGAGAAGAACGAGGGGCTGGCCCAGATGATGGACGCTTCACGGGAGGACGTGCTCGCTTACATGGACTTTCCGCGCGAGCACTGGGCCCAGATTGCCAGCACCAATCCATTGGAACGATTGAATAAGGAGATCAAACGCCGGTCCAACGTTGTCGGCATCTTTCCCAACGACGCGGCCATCATCCGCCTCGTTGGCGCACTGATGCTGGAGCAAAATGACGAATGGGCCGTCGCCCGACGCTACATGGCGCTGGAAAGCCTGGCCCGGATAATCGATGATCACCTCGTCAGGTTGCCCGCCGTGGCGCCCTGATCACCCTCGGACCTCGCCGAGGACCGGCACTCTTACACCACGCACTGGGACATGACCCCCGAAACCCGCAGTTCGCAGGTCAAGCCCATCAACAAATGCTTCAATGAACCGAACCACATCGTCCGATCCGACATAGTCGTCCACGGACTCCGGCAAAAGCAGGAGTTGGGACCGGTCACCGCCTGAAATATGTGCCATGGTCGAAAATACCATGGCCGCGACAGACCGGGAATCCATCATGCGTTTTCACACGGTCTGGGTCGCTTTTGACGTATTCTGACTATCAACCGAAAGGCTCAAAAACCAATGGGCCAGAACCCTTTGCCAAAACCATGTTCAGTTTCGACACGTTTTTTGCCGCTTGGCTGATTGGCCGGAATTGCAAACGCTAAGCCACTGACAAGCTTGATCGCCCCAACGCCAGTATCGTCGCTCCGGGTGGCCATTCCCGATGCTCTGCCGCTCTGCGTTCAAGCGACTTGAGCCCATCACTCCCGCTTGTACCGGTAAAGAAACCGCTCCCCACCGTCCGACGTTATCAGTCCCGCGGTCGGCGCGGCGAAGTGGATGGGCAGCAGCAGGGTGGGCGTGTCGGCCACTCCCTCCATGAACCGCCGGCGCGAGCGGATGCCGACCGCCGGGTCCCAGTCCGGCGCGGCGGCCCAGTCCGACTCGCGGCACGAGTTGTTTTCGTCCAGAATGGGAAGGCGGGCCAATTCTGATTCCTTATCGTCAGTAATCAGGTCTTAGTAATCAGGGCAGGCCATGCATGGGTGGCGGCGGGTAATCGCGCTTGCCCCCCAGCGCCCGGACACGGGCCCAAAAGGTGTCCTCTGCGGCGAGGCCGGTTTCGTTCTCGGCAGGCGCGTGCCTCCGCTTCCAGAAGGCAGCAAGGTTGACCGCGCCGTCGCGCACATAGTGGCCCTGTCTGCCGGGGGAGCCGGCATGCAGACCGGCCCGCGGCACAGCCCTTCTGGCTTAAGCGTCCAGCCGGTCGCCTTTTCGGCGTCCGCCGGGCTAAGCCAGAGAGCATCGCCTTCTACCCGCGCCGACGGGGCCGGAACGGCGCCCGGGTTCGATAGGATCGTGACAGCCAAGGCAGTCTCGCTTGTTATTCCGCCGCCCGGCTGGCAGCGGCGCTGTCTGCACGCTCCATGCGGAAGCCCTCATAGCCGTTGGCGGCGATCTCGTCGCATTTCACGCGATAGGTGCCGACGCCGCCGATATAGGGCATGAAAACGCGCGGCTTACCCTCGATATTGGCGCCCATGTACCAGCTGGCGGCGCTGGGATAGAGGGTCTTGTAGGCGACCTCGTTGCCGTGCTCGACCCAGGCGTCCTCGGCGGCGAGGTCGGCCTCCATCGCGTCCACCCCCTGCTCGCGCAGATAGGCGAGGCAGTCGCTCACCCAGTCCACGTGCTGCTCGATCGAGACCATCATGTTCGAGAGCACGGAAGGGCTGCCCGGGCCGGTAATCATGAACATGTTCGGGAAGCCCGCGGTCATCAGTCCCAGATAGGTGCGGGGGCCTGCCTCCCATTTTTCGTCCAGCGTCAGACCGCCCCGGCCCGTGATGCCGATGCGCAGCAGGGTGCCGGTCATGGCGTCGAAGCCGGTGGCAAAGACGATGGCATCGAATTCGTGCTCTTCCTCACCGGCGCGGATGCCATCCGGTGTGATCTCGTGGATCGGGTTGGCGTGGATGTCGATCAGCCGGACATTGTCGCGGTTATAGGTCTCGAAATAAAAGCTGTCGGCGCAGATACGCTTGGTGCCGATGGGATAGTCTTTGGCGACCAGCAGTTCGGCGGTTTCCGGATCCTTCACGATCTCGCGGATCCTCTCGCGCACGAATTCGGCGGCAGCGTCGTTGGCCGCCTGATTGGTGGAGATATCCTTGAAAGACGACATAAAGCGGGTGCCGCCGACCGCCCAGCGGTCCTCGAAGATCTTGCGGCGTTCTTCCTCCGACACCTCCAGCGCCGAAAGGTTCGACTGATCGAAGTAGTTGCCGACGCGGGTATAGCGCATGGTCTCGCGCCGTTCCTGATAGCTGTCCTTCCATTCCCGCTCGTATTCCGGCGTCATCGGCGCGGTGCGCGCGGGGATGGAATAGTTCGGCGTGCGCTGGAACACGGTCAGGTGGCCGGCCTGCTCGGCAATGACCGGAATGGCCTGGATGGCGGACGAGCCGGTGCCGATCACAGCGACCCGCTTGCCGCTGAAGTCGACGCCCTCATGCGGCCAAGCGCCGGTGTGATAGGTCGGGCCCTTGAACGTGTCCACGCCCTTGATGTCGGGCGCGCGGGGCGAGGAAAGGCAGCCGGTCGCCATGATGCAGAAGCGGGCGGAGACGGTCTCACCCGTGCTCAGCGTTACCTTCCAGCGGCGCTCGCTCTCGTCATAACTCGCGGCTTCGACCCGGGTATTGAACTCGATATGCGCGCGCAGGTCGTAGCGGTCGGCCACATGGTTGGCGTATTCCAGAATCTCCGGCTGGGGCGCAAAGGTTTCGCTCCAGCGCCACTCCTGCTCCAGTTCCGGATCCCAGGAATAGGAATATTGCATGCTCTCCACGTCGCAGCGCGCGCCCGGATAGCGGTTCCAGTACCAGGTGCCGCCGACGCCGGAGCCAGCCTCGAACACGCGGAAGGAAAAACCCTGGTCTCGAAGCTTTTTGATCAGATAAAGGCCGGAAAAGCCGGCCCCGACAACGGCGACATCAATTTCCGTTGGCTTGGTCGTGACTGCCGGGGTCTGGTCCTGTGACTGGCTCATGCGTTGGAAACTCCCGCAAATGGTGAACGGCGCTCGGCGCCCAGAATGGTCTATTAGACCAAAGTCTAAAGCAATCGGGGCCATATCTCCAGATGGAAGCCTGATCCTGCCTGGTTCTAGTCGTCGCGCGGTACAGTAAAGTCCGGCGAGCCGATATAGCCGCGGTTCCAAATGGGCGTGATGTGGATCTCGTTCAGACAGACATGGGGCGGCATGCGGGCGATGAACAGAACGGTTTCGCCCACGTCCTCTTCCTGAACCATGCGGGCGCGCTCTTCCTGGCTGGGCGGGACGGGGCGCTTGTCCAGAATTTCGGTAGCGACCTCGCCGGGGCAGAGCGCGCAGGCGCGAATACCCATATGCGCGTGCTCGTCGTTGATGCTCTCGTTCATGACGTTCATGCCGTGCTTCGCGGCGGCATAGGGAAAGCCGCTGACGCCGCCGGTGCGGCCCTGGCTCGCCATGGAGGAGACGTTGATAATGAGGCCGTCGCGCTGCCGGCGCATCGGCTTCAGGGCGGCGTGGCAGACGTTGAAGGCGCCTTTCAGGTCCACATCGACGACGATGTGGAAGCTCTCCTGGTCGATATCGCGCCAGCGGCGGATCGGCCGGTTCAATCCCGCGCTGTTCACGACGATGTCGAGGCGGCCATGCTCTTTCACGATATGCTCCACGGTGGCGTAGCAGCCATCGGCATCCATGATATCGAGCGGCGCCACATGCGCCTTTCCGCCAGCATCGATAATGCGCTCCGCAACCGCCTCCAGTTCCGGCACGCGGCGGCCGGAGAGATAGACCGTAACGCCTTCTTTCGCGAGCGCGATCGCACCTGCCCGGCCGATGCCGGTGCCGGCGCCCGTTACCCAGGCGATTTTTCCGTCGATCGATTGCATGACATTTCTCCCGGTCTGGCTGACATTTGGTCGTGGAATTGCAGGCCTCCGCCCGCAGCCAAGCACGGCTACCAGGACCGGAGCACCAGAATACATATCGGGAAGCAGCGTGCCGGAAAAGACAACATCAATGGAGCGCCGCGAAAAACCGCCCTGTCACAAGCTACTCTGCCGTGCCGTTAATGCCGTCAGCTACCTCGCTCCGCGCGCAATGTCTGCCTCACTTGAGGCCGTGCGAGACGGGGGTTTCCCCTAGCCTAACTCTTCAATCTGTTTTGCCACGGAGGCGCGGCGCCGATCGAGCTCGCCGAGCTGCTTGGAAAACTCCATCTTGGCCTCCGGCGACGCACCCTCGGCCTCGGCGCGCATTTCCTCGATTGCGGCATCCCACTGTTCGAGCTCGGCACACAATTTTTCTCTGTACGCTTGACTATCAGCCATCACCGGAACCTTTTCCAAGTGGATCGCAAAACGATGGGTCTGGTCTGAGATATATGCGCATTTCGTATCTATTGAAGATCTTGTCGGGCGAATGCGGAACGATTCGGGTGTCGGAAAGTTGATGGAAGAGAGAATGTGGCGCGGAAACTACAAGCGGCAATTCGTGGGAAATCGGCGGAATTCAGCCATAGTAGGACCAAGTGGCTGACGATCGGGATCACCGGTTTTGAGAGAGCTTGGCGATGCGGCTGGATGAAACAACCGTGGCTTATATTGGACGTTGGCAGGGAGTGGCTGCCGGCGGGGCTGTGGGCTTCCTCGGGAACGGGCTTTGCCCTTTGCAGGAGAATGGACTGTGAGGGCTCCGATGGGCTAGGCACACGCGATGCAAGGTGTGCGGGTCCCTGGCTCATGATACTGTTGCGCTGGCTGTTGTGGCGGGGCGTGCCGCTGGTTTTGCTGGTGTTTGTGGCTTTGCCGGCCGGCCTGATCGCGCTCTATTCGATCGTGCCGCCGCCGGTAACGCCGCTGATGCTGATTCGCTGGGCCGACGGCCATGGCATCGACAAGGACTGGATGCCCCTGCGGCAGATAAGCCCGCACCTGCCCGCCGCGGTGATAGCTGCCGAAGACAACCGCTTTTGTCAGCATTACGGCTTTGACCTGGCTGCGATCCGGGCGCAGGCGGAGCGCTATTGGCAGGGTAAGCCCGTCCGCGGCGCGAGCGGCATTACCCAGCAGACCGCGAAGAACCTTTTCCTCTGGCCCGACCGGGGCTGGTTCGGGAAGGCGCTCGAGACCGGCCTGGCGCTCGGCCTGGAACTGGCATGGTCGAAGCGGCGGATCCTGGAAGTCTACCTGAACGTGATCGAATTCGGGCCGGGCGTTTACGGAGCGGAGGCGGCCTCCCTCCATCATTTCCGCAAGAGCGCCGAGGCGTTGACCAGACGACAGGCGGCATTGCTGGCGAGTGTGCTGCCTGCGCCCTTGATAAGGTCGGCGGGCAATCCCTCGGCGAGGGTGGTCAGAAAGGCAGGAATTGTGGAGACGCGGGTCGGGCAGATCGCCGGATTGTTAGACTGCTATTGAGACGGGCGCTTATTGAGACGGGCGCTGGTCTGCACGCAATTGCATCCGGGCCGACCATACCGTCAGCCCAAAAAACCGGCCCGGCGAACCGGGGCGGATGTTTCAGCGGGTGGCGCTGCCTTGCACTGGGTCAGAGTGATTTCGCCGGATCTGGTCTAGTTGATGTGTGCGATCTGCCATCAAGGTTTTGATCGAATGAAGAGCTTGTCCCAGGCGTAGTTGTTGATTCGGATGGGCTCCGGGGATTTGTTGTAAGCGGCTTCAATCGCCTCTGGCGGAGGAATGAGATGCCTCCGTTCATCGAGACGGTTGATCGGCGCCTTGCCGCCCAAGCTGTCATGGAGACGATCCCGATTGTAAAAGGTCAGCCACTCGGCCAGGTGTCTGGAAAGGTCGGGGACGTTCAGTTCTACGGTTGGCCAGAACTCTTCCAAAGCCGTTCGCTGGACCCGCTCGACCTTGCCAGCGAGGTGCGGCGACCTGGGTTTGGTAGGCCTGGGTTTGGTAGGCCGGAACTTGATGCGCCGCTCCTTTAGCCTGTCCTGGAAATCGCAGGCGAAGAACTCCTGGCCGCGGTCAGTTTGCATACGCTGGATCGGGAATGGCACCTGCTCTGCCACCCGGTCGGGGAAGGCCAGTGTGCACTTGGCCGTTTTGCGGGGGAAAAGGGCCGCCACCTGGTAGCGGGAGCAGTCTTCGATGGCGATGAACTGGTACAGTCCGTTGGCGATCTTGCAAACATCCATCCGGACCCGATCGCCGGGCACCGGCCTGCTGTAGCGTTTCCATTTCTTTTTCCGTTGCAGCTTTGGCCGCTTCAACCGGTTCGCATCGTTGCGCACCAGGACTTTGTGGATCGTATCGATGGCAAGCCGCAGGCCGTGCTGACGGATCAATTCGATGCGCAGCCGCTTAATCCCAAGCTTGCGCTCCCGGCGGAGCTCCAGGATGAGTTGCTCCTCTTGTTCGAAGAGGCGGCGATGGGCGGCGAGGGCGAGCGGTGTGGCCGGCGGCTCCGGTCGACTAGCCCTGCCTCCCCTTCGGCTTGGTAACGTCGCCACCATTTGCGATAGCGTAGGGGCGCTGATACCGCACCGGCGGCAGACGATCCCGGCATGGCCTATTTGTTCATAGAGCTTCACCCAACCCAAACGCGCTTTGACGTTCATCACATCCTCCTCCGGCGGAGGAGAGGCTGGGGATTTGATGGACAGCGCTGAGCGCTGACCACAACTCCACAGCCCAGCAACAACCGCCATTGCGATTGATTGATTTGAAAGAGGCTAACGAGGCGGCCTTGATCGAAAAACTGAAAACCTCTCTCCGAACTTCACAGTTGACGACTGTCACCGTACCCGTACGGGAATCGATGTTGAGATCGACGTTTTTGCCCATGTGCTTCGCCTGCACCGAGGTAACGTTGCCTTCGCGCCCGTCGACCTTCCCGTCCTTGTAACCCATTTTGGCGAGTTCGATCACGATTTCGGTGCCGCTCATCGACGACGCCATGCCTACCGTCGGATCGGTTCCTTCAGCCGAATTGGTCATGACGCCGGTTTCCGCATTGACGCGCAACTGATAGCTCATGCCCTCGCGCATGGCGGTTGCCCGGAAGATGTCGCCGGCCTTCATCATGTTATTGACGTTGGTGTAGCTCGGTCCTTCCAGGGCGCATATCATTCCGCTTTCGCTCCAGTCGACCCTCGACGGAACGGTTTCTGTGTCTGAACTGCTTGTGAACTGACTGTGACCAGTTTTGTCGTCGATCAGAATGGCCGCCGGTTCGCCGTTCCAGAGGACCCAAGCCGTGTAGATGTCACCGCTCAGACGCACATCGTCGATATTTGTGTAGCCAAGCCTCTTCAAGTCAGAAGCGATTTCCGATTTGGCCCGATCATTGGTGGTAACCGGAAGCTGCATCGTGAGCACTAAGGGGTTACGTTTTGATCATTGGGAAGATGAACCATCTTACACCGTGTCCATAGGATAGATCGGCCGCCTTACATTCTTGAACGTCAACTGGCTGTAATCGCTGTACAGACGCCAGTACCCGCGCACTCGATGATGTCTTTGGCCATGTCCTCGAAGCCGGCGCGGAAGTGCACGCGGGACTTCAGCATCAGGAACTTCTTGCGGGTTGGGTCGATACCGAGCGCCCGGAACGCCTGCTCGTCGTTCGGCTTGTTCTGGTCGCGAAATGACCACGATCTCCACTTTCCCCGTATCCAGCACCACGGTCGGCCCTTGGTCGCACAGCACGCCGGTGCCCGCCGGACCTTGGTTGCGGTACTGGCCGTTGTGGATCAGCTTGACCCGGCCGGTTACCTCGCGTGGCTGGCCTTGCAGTCCCAGCGAGGGCATCGACATCTTGCCGCCGAGGCCGACCGTGCAGGCGTTGCCGATGCCGGCGGCGATCATCTCCTGCACCGCGCGCGGGTCGCAGATGGCGATAGGCCGCTATGTTCTCCAGCCCGGCATCCAGGATCGCCGCCCAGCACGGTCATGGTGTCCATCGTGCCGCCGCTCGCCGCGTTATCATAATGGTCGAGCAGCACGACCGGCCCTTCCTTCACCTCCGCCGCGCGGGCGAGGGATCGCTCCAGCGGCTCGATCTGGTAGACCCAGTCGGCCCGGTGGTTCCAGGCGAACTCCAGCAGTTCGTCGGTGTATTTCTGGGCCTTTCCCGGGTTGTTGTCGGTCACCACCACCGCAGAGAGGCCAGCCTGGCTGATGTCCGCATGCGGGAAGCCGACGAACAGCGGTGGCGGTCAGCACGTCGTCCTCCGCCTCCATTTCCTTGGTCGCGGGCCTGGAGGTCCTTGTTCGGGAAGCGGCCGGTGCCCTGGCACATGACGTGCGGCAGCATCGGCTTCTGGCCCCAGGCCATGGTCGGCGTGGCCTTGCCGTTCAGCATGGCGAACAGCGCTTTGCCAGCGCGCATTCCGGTCTCGTAATTGTCGATGTGCGGGTAGGTCTGGAAGCCCGCCAGCGTCGTGCAATTGTCGATGATTTCCGGGTAGAGGTTGGTGTGCATGTCGAGGGCCACCGCGATCGGCAGGTCCGGCGCGATGCCGCGAATGCGCCTCAACAGCGTTCCCTCGCCGTCCTCGTGCTCCTCCGTCACCATGGCGCCGTGCAGATCCAGCAGGCAGGCGTCGCAGCCCGCCTCCACAGCCTCGCAGATGGCGTCGCACATGGATTTGTAGGCAACGCTCTCGACCGGGCCGGACGGGCGGGCGCTCGCCGCGATCGGCGTCACGATCTCCGCGCCGGCTTCCTCCGCCAGTTCCACGAAGGCCGCCAGCGCCGAGTTGGTGCCCCTGAAAGCGGCAATGACCTCGTCGCCGCGATAGGGCTCCGGCTGGCCGGAAGCGAACCGGCCGAATGGCGTCGGTACGGGCGAAAACGTGTTGGTTTCATGCTTCATCATCGCGATGACAACGCGGAGCGGTTTCGACGGCATGGGGAGGCCTCCGGGGCGAGGTGGAACAGGTATGGGCTGGGCGCCAGCGTGCCGCGCGGAAGGGACAAGGGCAAGCAAAGTGTTGGGGTCGGTTTTGCCGTCTGATCAGATCGGAATCGCGACCGGTTTTGGCGAGGGACAGACACCCGCGCTATGGTAGAAGATTCCGTGCCCCGCCCTCGCTGCCCCGTGAATACCGAGGCATCGCAAAAAATTCAGCGGGGCCATAACACTTTAGTCAAAATCAACGACAATTCTGGGGCCGACGATACCCTATAAAGGAAGTATCGAACATAATTTTAAACACAATTTCAAAGAAAATACATCATCAATGAAATTAAACTTGAATAGCGTATTGGTGCCAATTAGCGTCTCGGATTGTTGACGCGAGCCGCGGATAAGGGGTTTTGGATTGATGCTGCCGAACATCGAAGATATCCATCAGACGGATATGCCGGGAATGACCGAACGCGGAACCCACGCGCGGGCTGGCGTTTCTGAAAACATATCCAAACGCCCCCTTTACCTGGGCCGGACGGGATTAGCGGCGCTATTCGCCATCACGCTGGCAACCGCACCCGCCGTCACCCATGCCTTTACGCAAAGTGTCGGAACGGCCATTTCCAACATTTTCCCAATGGGGCATAATGGCTAACGCGTCTTGCAGCGCTGGAGGTGATGGGTGGCGATCTCATCGTCAAACCGGACCCCAATGACCCGCGCAAGCACTGGACACGCGGCTTAGCCAAGAACACCGATCTTTCCGGCCCAGGTGCGCAGGCAGAACTGCGCCGCCTCAAAGCCCAGGCCTACGCAGCAATCGCTACGAATCCACCTACAAGGCGGTTTTTGACGCCATTATCGGCGAACGCTGGGTCGATCTCGGCGGCTTTAACGTCGTGAACTCCATGGCCGGCAAGCACAATTGCTTTGATGCCGTGGCCCAGGAACCGGCTGAAGTGCAGTACGATCACTTCATGCGGCGCTACGACGAGGTGGGCGGCCAGGGGCGTGCAGGCCGCAACCAGGTCGCGGGAGCGTTTCGTCCAATACTTTGTGAATGCGGCGACCGCGCCGCCGACCGCGATGGTCATCTGGGATGGCGGCGCCGCGTCCGCACGGACGGAGGTTGACCGGAATTATTTCCTGTTCGGGCGGGCCGTGCATCTGTTCCAGAACTCGTTCAGTTCGGAGCACACCGTCCGCCTGCCGGTCGATAATTATGAACAGGTCCGGCAGGTCAAAAGCTATCTGTGCGCCCCCGGCTCCGAACAACACACTCAATCCAAGTCAGAGATAATGTCCTATGTGAGCGGCGACGTCGTCTGGAAGCCAGATGCGTCCCGCAATCCCGGCTGGGGCTCATACACTCCCAGCAACATGAAAGACGTTGCCCTGGTCGCGACGGAAGCGACCAAGGACCTATGGGCCGCGTTCATCCGCACCATGGGCACGCCGCCAGCCCAGCGCGAGGCCGCCGCCCGGACAGAGGCCGAAACGCTGGCGAAAAACTGGCTGGGCAATAACGACGCCGAAATGAGCAGTTGGTATGCCAATGCCAATAATCGCGTCGAAAATTACGTTCTCGGCCCCGGTGAAACTGGCAAGGGGCAGAGCGTGAAGGAGTGCATGACAGGCCTGGGCGTCAAACCAGGCGACAAAACCGGCGCGCAAATGCAAATGGAACGCGTCCACAAACTGGAGGAAACCCAGCGCATCTGCCTCTTCAACGTGGAGGCCGAGGACGGATACTCGGACCTGTTCGATCCGTCGCTGCGCATGCCCTACAATTGGACTTGGGTTAATCAGCGGGAGTGGGAGACCCCTCCGAAGGGCTGGAAGCTTCCCGACCGCCCGGCCGATACGGGCACCCGCCTCCGGATCAAGAACCAGCGAGCCAACTGCTCCCTGTCCGCGCCGGATGGCGTCGGCCAGAATGCCTGGATCTATTGCCGGAAAGGCGGGGCGGCGCCGGACTTCATCCAGATTCCCGGCACCCACGGCAGCTTTTTCCGGCTTACGACCGCCCCCCTGTTCCTCAGCTATAGGGCCTCAACCGGCGCAGTGAAGCTCTACGACTCCCCAAATCAAGCGGAGTACAGGGTTGAGGGAGCGCCGCGCGGTAGCGGTCAATGGAAGATCAAGAACCTGTATTGGGACATGTTTATGTGGCTCTATAAGGAGTCGCCCTACATCACCCGCGCGGGCAATCCTTCCAATCCCGATGCGAAGTGGGAGTTTCGAATACGTTAAGTAGAGCGGCAGCCAGCACGCATCTCCGGGCCTCTATCTCCGCCTATTCCCATCGCGTAATCGGCGCTAAAGTCCCGGCTGGAACAGATGTGCCTGCCCAAACGGCAAGCCTCGCACCGGCCCGGCCAACGCCACCCACGGAGAACCTCCATGAACTTCATGCCCAATTCCCCCACCGCCCGGGATATCAAGTACCACATCCATCCGCACACCAATTTCCGCCAACATGAAGAGACAGGCTCGTTGGTGCTGACCAAGGGGGAGGGCGTCTATGTCTATGACGACGAAGGCAACAAGTACCTGGAGGCCATGGCCGGCCTCTGGTGCGCCTCCCTGGGGTTTAGCGAAAAGCGGCTGGCGGAAGCGGCCTACAAGCAGATGCTGGAGCTGCCCTATTACCACACCTTCAGCTACAAGACGCACACACCCATCGTTGATTTGGCCGAGCGGCTGGTCGAACTGGCGCCGCAGACGGTCAGCAAGGTGATATTCCAGTCATCCGGCTCCGAAGCCAACGACACCGCGGTCAAGCTGGTGCACTACTACAACAACGCCATCGGCCGGCCCGAGAAGAAAAAAATCATCTCCCGACTGAAGGCGTATCACGGCACAACCCGCACGGCGGCATCGCTGACCGGCCTGCCGAACATGCACAAGTTCTTCGACCTGCCGCTCGCGGGTATCCTGCACACGGACACGCCGCACCACTACCGATTTGCCAAGGACGGCGAGTCGGAAGAAGATTTCGCGACGCGCCTGGCCGCCAACCTCGAGCAGATGATCGTCGACGAAGGGCCGGAGACGGTCGCGGCCTTCATCGCCGAGCCGGTGATGGGCGCGGGCGGCGTGATCGTGCCGCCGCGCACCTACTTCGAGAAGATCCAGGCCGTGCTGAAAAAGTACGACGTGCTGATGATCGCCGACGAGGTGATCTGCGGCTTCGGGCGCACCGGCAACTTGTGGGGCTGCGAGACCTTCAACATCCAGCCCGATATCATGATCTGCGCCAAGGCGCTGTCGCGCATCCTACCTGCCGATCTCGGCGGTGCTGGTCAACGACCACGTCTATCAGGGCATTGCCGAGGGCACCGCGGACGGCGGCCCGCCCTTCGGCCACGGCTACACCTATGGCGGCCATCCGGTCTCCGCCGCCGTCGCGGTCGAGACACTGAAAATCTATGAAGAGACCGACATGATCAGCCACGTTCAGTCGATTTCTCCGTTGATGCAGGACGGCCTCCGCCAGTTCACCGACCACCCGCTGGTGGGCGAAGTGCGCGGCGTCGGCCTGGTCGCGGCGGTTGAACTGGTCGAGGACAAGGCCTCGAAAAAGGCATTCGATCCGGCACGCAAGGTTGGCGCCTATCTTGACAATCTGGCCAAGGAAAACGGCATGATCGTGCGGGCCATGGGCGACAATATCGGCTTCACCCCGCCGCTGATCATGAAGAAGAGCGAGATCGAGGAAATGGTTGAGATCATGGGTAAGACGCTCGACCAGACCTGGGCTGCCGTCCAGGCCGGCGAGGTTTAGTCACTCAACCAAACCCCCGGATGTCGCGTAAGCGGCAGTCCGGGGAACCAATGCTCATCCGAAGGGATCGGCATCCACCAGCCCTTCCTCCAGCGCCTTGATCTGCAACGCCATGTATTTGGAGTAAACGCGCGCCTGGGTCAGGCTGCCGGCGATGAACCAGGCGCCCGGCTGCCGCGTGCGCTTGAACATGTTGGCCAGTTCGCCGTCGGCGCCCTCGCCCCAGATTGGGCCGATCTTCTCGGCCATTTCCTCGCCCAGCGCCCGGCGCACCAGTTCGCCTTGCGGGAAATAGCCGGTGCCCAGCACGATCAGGTCGGCCGGCACCACGCTGCCGTCCTTCAGTAGCGCGCCTTCAGGGCAGTAGCGCTCGATATTCTCATTCGGCAGCAGGCCGACCTCGCCCTTGATCATCAGGGCGGAACTGCCGGCATCCAGATTATAGCCGCCGCCCCGCCGCCGGTACTTCATCTGGTGGCCGGTATCGTCCTCGCCGATGTCGAACTTGAAGCCGATGCCCTTCAGCCCCTCGATCATGTCCTTGTCCAGTTCCACCATCCGCTTCACCGCGGCCTGATAGCCTTGGACGATCATCGGCGGGGTGGAGGCGGTGCCGATCAGGTCGCAATCGTCGATCGGCGGCCCCTCGTCATAAAGCGCATAGTTCAGCTTGGCCGAAGGGTCGATGGAAACCACCGTGGTTGAGCCGCGCTGCACCAAGGTCGTCTCGCAGCCGAAGCTGTGCAGGTCGAGCGCGATGTCGTTGGCGCTGGAACCGGTGCCGATGACGATGGCTTTCTTGCCGGCATAGGGCGCGCCGCTGTCGAAGCCTTCGGAATGGATCACGTCGCCCTTGAACGTATCCAGGCCGGGAATTTCCGGGATCAACGGGTAGCTGCTGACGCCGTTGGCAAAGACGATATGCCGGGGCCGCATCACCCGCTGGCTGCCGTCCTTAAGCGTCAGCGTCGCGTTCCAGCATTGGGCCGCATCGTCCCACTCGCCATGCGTGAATTCCGTGTTGGTCCAGTGGTTGATTTCCATCACCTGGGCATAGAACTCGAACCAGAGGCCCAGCATGTCTTTCGGGATGTAGTTCGGCCAGGTCTCCGGGAATGGCAGATAGGGCAGGTTGTTCACCTTGATGGAGTTGTGCAGCGCCAGTGAGTGATAGCGCTTGCGCCAGCTGTCGCCGATGCGTGGCCACTTCTCGACCACGAGCGTATCGACGCCGACCTGGTTCAGCCGCGCGGCCACGGAGAGCCCGGCCTGGGCGCCGCCGATCACCAGCACGGTCGGGTCGTGGTCGTCATAGGTCTGGGCCCGGCGCCGCGCGTCGTCCCAATTGTCTCCGCCGAAATTGCGGGAGTAGGCAGCACCGGTTGGCCGATGCGCGCCGCGCTTTTCCGGGAAGCCGCGCAGTTCTTCCAGTGAGGTGGAGAGCGACCAGGCCTTGTGCCCTGCGGCTCCGCCGTTTTCAGCAGGCTGCAGGCGCAGCACACCTTCGCCTCGGCCGGTCTTGGTTTCGAACCGGTAGAGCGCCTCGATGCAGTCCCGGCCCAGCCGTTTCACCCGGCGCGGCTGGGTGCGGTCGGGGTTGATCTCGAAGTTTCGCGCCTGCACCGACGGCTGGCGTTCGCTCAGCGTGGCGGCGATGGTCTTCGCACCGACCTTCGGCGTCAGGTGCCAGGTAAAGGCCAGCAGGTCGCGCCAATTGGCGTCATCGGTCAGCAATGCGGCGGCCGCGGCCTCGTCCCCGGCGGCAAGCGCCGCTTCGAATGCCTGGAGCCAACCGGAGACGATCCGGTCCAGCTCCTGTGCTTCCCGAACCTCACGGTAGAGAGTGTCAACATGGTTCATCGGTATAATCCTTTCCGGCCTGGTGGTTCGATGCCAACGGATGGTAGCGATCCGAGGGCTGAATCGAACCACCAACCTTTTGATATCGGGGGCCTGTTGCCCCGAACTTAACCCGCGCGGGCACGATGGCCAATGCCGTTCGCCCAGATTGGGGTCAGGCCGACCGCCGGTCTTTCCGGTCCAGGTGCCGGTAATATTGCCCGACAATCGGCAGGAACCAAGGATTGCCGTTATAGAACGGCACCGGCACGTCCGGAAAAGCTAGGCTGGCATAACCGCTGTCGGAATGTCCGTTTTGCAGGATGCGCCGGGCGATTTGCCGGCCCAGATAGGTCATGGTGGCGACGCCGCTGCCGTTGCAGCCGGCGCAGTAGTGAATGCCGTTGTCGGTGCCCATATGCGGCAGCGCGTCGGTAGTCATGGCGACCAGGCCGGACCAGGAATGGGTGATGCGCACGCCCTCCAACTGCGGCCAGCGCTCGCACATCATGGCGTGCAGCAGCGTCGCGCTCTCGTCCGGATGCACGGTCTGGAAGCGCGCCCGCCCGCCATACATCACGCGCCGGTCGCCGGGCAGCAGCCGGTAATAGCTGGTGACGCGCGGCGTTTCCGAAATGGTGCGGCCGTTTGGGATCAACTGCCGCGCCACGCCCTCCGGCAGCTCTTCCGTGGCGATGATCTGGCTGGAAATCGGCACCAGGCGCTTCTGGATATTGGGCGTCAGGTCGCCGGTGTAGCCGTTGGTGGCCACAATTACGTACTCCGCTCGGCAGTCGCCGCGCTCGGTCTTGACCGTGAAAGCGCCGGGTGCGCCGGCGATGCGCGTTACTTTCGTGTGCGCGCAGAGCGTGACGCCCATGCGGGCGCAGGCGTCCAGCAGGCCCTGGTGGAACAGGGCCGGGTGCAGCTTGCCCGCGCGTTCAATCACCATGCCGCCATGGTAGAAATCGCTGCCGATCTCGCTCCGCTGCTCCTCGCGGCTGATGACGCGGGCCTTCAGGTCCAAAAGGCGGTTCAGCATCTCCGCCTTTTTCTTCAGGCCGTCCAAGTGCCCCGGCGCATAGGCGCCAACAAAGCGCCCGCGCGGCTCGAAATGGCACTGAATACCCTCGCGCTCGATCAGCGCTTGCACCAGTTCATAGGCGGCGAGGCTTTCGGCCAGCAGGTTTTCCAGCAGGGTCTTCTGCGCATCGCCGCGCTTTTCCTGGCCCGGCCCGCCGGAGATGCCCTTGCCCAGATTGATGCCCGCGCTGACGCCGCCGCCGTTGCGGCTGCTGGCTCCCTCACCGAAAGCCAGCGCATCGACCACCGTGACCTGCCGCCCCTGCCTGGCCAGTTCCAGCGCGGCGGAGAGGCCCGCATAGCCGCTGCCGACGATGAACACCTCGGTCGCCTGCGGCAGGTCTCTCTGATGCGCGATGCCGGGCCGCGCGGCCTCCCACCAATAAGGCTCCGGCTTGTAGTCCGGATGGAACAGCGCGCGGTCGATGCGCATGGGGCGAGCCTTCCGTTGGTTGCGCGGGCGGAGAGCCTACACGGTTTCGCTGAGCGCGCCGCCGTTTTCGAACAGGGCGTCGATCTCGGCCTGGCTCAACCCCGCCTCGGCCAGTGCCTCCGCCGTGTGCTCGCCCAGCAGGGGCGTGGGCCGGCCGAGTGTGGGCGCGGTGTCTGAGAACTGGATATAGTTCCAGGCGACTTTCATCTTGCCGACCTTCGGGTGCCGCCGTTCCGCGACGAAATTGTTCGCTTGGCTGTGCGGATCATCCAGGAACAGGATACTGTCGCCCTTTTGCGAATTCGGCCACCGGCACGCCTGCGCCCTTCAGGCCGGAGAGGCAGTCGGCCAGCTTCCTGTCCTTGAATGCCTCCGCCATAGCTTGGCCCAGCGGCGAGACCGCCGGATGGCCGTCGCCCTGGGCGTCCAGATCCCCGAGGCCCAGCCATTCCCGCAACGCCTGTTGCTGTTCGGACTCGTCCGCCGCCACATAGACCCAGCCGTCGGCCACTTGATAGAGGCGATGGCAGGCGTTCAGGCCATATTGTTGCTGGTCGGCGAGCGGCCGCTCAGGGCGGCCCGTGTAACTGCTGAACCAGGCCGAACTCAGCACGACGCCACCGTTCAGCAGGTTGCTTTCCACGCGCTGCACCACCCCGTTCTTCTTTCGCTGGTAGAGCGCCATGATCAGGCCGAGCGCGCCCATGGCGCCGGTGGTGTAGTCGGTCGGCGCCAGTTCCGCCGGGAAGCTCGGCGGATTTTCCGGCCCGCCCTGCGCCCGTTGCAGCCCCATCAGGGCCTGGGCCAGCGGGTCGATGCCGGGCCGCTTGGAATAGGGGCCGGTCCAGCCGTAGCCGGTCAGATGCACCTGCAGCAGATCGGGGTTGATGACCGGTCCGATGCCCATGCGCTCGGTCGCACCGGGCCGTAGGTTCGCCAGCACCGCGTCGCAATTGGCCGCGAGGCGCTGGATCGCGTCCTTCGCACCTGGCTTGGCGGCGTCGAAGCAAACCGAACGCTTGTTGAAGTTCACATTGTAGAAATAAGTGCGGCCGATCGGACGGGAGAGGTCGCCCGCGGGCGGCTCCAGCTTGATCACGTCGGCCCCCAGATCGGCCAGCAGGCGGCCGCTGGTGGGCCCGGCGATCAGGTTGGTGATCTCCAGCACCCGGATGCCGCTGAGGGGCGGCGGGTCATCTGCGTTGGTGCTGGCTGCGCCCGAGCCTGCGATTGGGGGCAGATCCGGCACGGGGGAGACGCCCGCGGCACGGGGGCCTTGGGGCGCGGCTTCGGTCTCGGTGAAGTGGATCGGGGCGCCCATTTGCACCACCTCGCCCAGCGCCGGATCGGCCAAGCGCTGTACCATTTTGTTGTGGATGACCTGGGGGTCTTCCAGGCTTTCCTGCGCGCGGCGGGAAGGGGCGAAGGGCACGTCCGCCGCCTCGAACGCTTCCGCCCATTCCGCGGCGGTGCGGGTGGCCATGATCTCCGTCAGCTTGTCGCGCATTTCCTGCACGTCTGCCGGCGTCTCGCCGCCGCGGCCTTCGAGGAAGCGCGGTTCGGCCACCAGATCGGCAATGCCCATCAGCTTGGCCGCGGCCCGGATGAAGCCCGGATGCACGCAGCCTAGCTGAATATAGTTGCCGTCGGCGCATTCATACACGCTGTAGAACGGCGCGCTGCCGGAGGGGTGGGTCTGGAAAACGTGCGGCGCGATACCCTCGCCGAGGACCTTGGGGTGATAGAGAAGGGCCCCCGCCAGCATCGACGTCTCGACCTTGCGGCCCCGGCCCGTGTCCTCCCGCGCCAGCAGGGCAGCCGAGACGCCGATACACGCAAACAGCGCCGCGCCGACGCTCGGCAGCGGGTGGACGGTATGCACCGGCGCAGGCCGGAACCCCGGCATGCCGCCCTGGACGCCCGCGCGCGCCAGGACCAGGTCGTCGTCCGGCGGGTCGTCGCGCAAAGGGCCGCGCAGGCCGTAGGCGGTAATCGAACAGGCGACGAGGCGCGGGTTCAAAGCCTTCAGCCGGTCATAGGTGAGCACGTCCTGCATCGGCGAGGAGGGCGCGAAATCCTCCACCAGCACGTCCAGGCCGGCCATGAGCTTCTCCAGCGCCGCCCGGCCGGCTGCTGTGGCCGGGTCGAGGTCGATGGCCTGCTTGCCGCGGTCCCAGATGACGAACCCGCCGTCGCGGAACAGCGGCGCCTCCGGACGCACGGCACGCAGCACGCGTGCGCCGCAGTCGGAAAGGAACATGGTGGCGAATGCGCCGGCGCCGCCGGACGTTAGGTCGAGAACGGTGATGCCATCGAGCGGGCGTGCCATGAGAACAGCCTCTGGAATAGTCGCGTGAAGGTGGGCGTCGCGAACGGACGTTGCCGACAGGTTAGCGGCTTGGCCGCCCAGTGCAAATGAAGAGCACATAAGTTGGACAGAGCGGGCGCCGGCGGTCCGGCAGTGAAAAAACCCCGGTCCTGAAGAGAATCCGGTCGGGTCGCAGGAACTCCGACCCCGAGCCATCGCCGTGCCGACACTCGGCCTATGAATTCTTCAGCGATCCGACAGGAAGTCGGCGATCACGCGTCCGACGGCATCCGGCTGATCGATATGGGGCAAATGGCCCGCATCCGGCATTACCTCGATACGCGCGTCGGGCATCCGCTCGGCCATGTCCTCACCGCTCGCTGGCGGCGCGAATGCGTCTCGATCGCCCCAAACGAACAGCGTGGGCACATCGACAGCGGCCAGGACATCGCGCATCATCATCGATTTCCTCCAACCGCGCCAATCGAGAACCGTTCGCAACATCGAGCGAGAGGCCAGCTCGGCACCGGGCAGTTTTTGCGCCGCCAGCGCGACCTCCAGGAATTCGATCGGCACGCGCTCAGGATGGGCCGACAGTATCGGAAACACGCGCTTGCGGACGGCTTCGGCAGATTTCATCGTCAGCACCATTCTGCCAATTCCGCGCCCGACGATCCGGTTTCCCCATAGGCGGAGAAACAGCGGAATTGGCCTGTCCAGCCCTGCAGGTGCGCCCACAAAAACCAGTTTGCGCAAGCGCTCTGCATGGCTTGACGCGAACGCAGTGGCAAAATACCCGCCCATCGAATTCGCGACGATATTGACCCGGCGCGCGCCCAGCCCCTCGACCAGAGCGCAAAGCCACTCCTCGGCGGCCCGCCGATAGTGGGCGCCATCATAGCCGGAATAGTCGATCCGAAAGCTGAGTCCGCAGCCCGGACGATCCGGGATCACGATGCCATCGGGTATGTGACGTGCGACCGCAAACCACTCGCCTGCATCTGACAGGCCCCCATGGATCAACAGCGTGGGACAAGCGGACTCGTGGCAGTCATACGCTTCAACGATGGCGTAGGTGTGTCGGCTCTGACTGTCGCCGATCCATGAACTGTCGCCGGCAAAACCATGTGTGGCAAACAACGCAAGCCGTTGCCGTTCGAATGTTTGGGCGTCCATCGACTGCGGCCCCATGGCGCGGAGAGGAAAACGCTATCGGATTTTCGCCTAGCCCCGATCGCGCGGGCTGCACGATCGGGGCTAGGCGTGTTTCTCTGCATTGTCTGCGGAAGGAGGTTGAACATCCCGAGATCGAATCCACGATAGGCGAGTAACGAGGCAAGAGTCGTCTCCTAAAACCAAAACCTTCCGACGCGTCGGAAGGTCTATAGCACGTCCTCCATCAGGAAATGGCGCCGGCCCGGCACCCGAGGCTTCAGGATGGCAGAAATGCAGAAGCTCTGGTGGACTGATTTACGCAACCCTTGCTACCGCCTTCTGTTCGCATCGAGCCACTAGACGCTGAAGATATCCGCTTGCAGCGCCGCGGTGAAATGGGCGCTGCCGTTTTCAGTCATCTCCACCGCCTCTGCCGTGGCTTGATAGCCGGCAATCACCGGATCGATATCGGTCATTGATTCCTCAAGGTCGATGCCGTCGAACCAGATCCCGTCGAGGAAGAGTTTCCCGTCGCCCTCACCCGGCACTGACGGGCCGCCGGTGTCGGCGACCGCGATGGTGCCGACGCTATCGGCAGAGCCGTCATAGAGCGGGTCGAATTGGCGGGGTGGGCCGAGCTGACGATCCGACGAAACCTCCATCGTGCAGACCGCGTTGCCGTTGGCCATGATATCGGCCTCCTCCTCGTCCTGATCGGCGTCTGCGGTCGCGACCAGTGTGATGGTGTTCAATCCGCCAGCCGAGACCGGTTCGAAAATCGCTGCGCCGTTGGTGCCGAGAAAGATCATGTCAACCGACGGGCTGTACCAGCTGGATTTTGCCGTCAGGTCGGCGTTGGCCAGCAGCAGGGTCTCGTCATTGACCTCCACTTCGTGGATGAACAGGTTACGGCTGTCGACTTTTGAGGCGATGTCGTTGGTGTACTCGATCTCGATCGTCTGCGTGCCATCCAGGGCCGTGCCGGCATCGACGCGAAATTGCTGAGTTTCATCGTTGAGATGATCGGCCGTGACGGTGATGGTATCAACGACGACGCCGTCCACCTTGATATCCGCCTTTGCGCCACCCTGGTACAGTCGGGCGCCGGCGGTGATGACGATCTCGTCATGGCCGGCGGTTGGTGGCTCTGACGGGGGTGACGGTGGAGAGGGCGGTGACGGCGGGGAGGACGGTCCCGTCGGTGCGATTGTGGTGATGAAAGCGGCGTTGCCGCCCGACATCGTGCCGTCTTCGGCGTTGTTGGTAAAAAAGTTCCGCGATTCTGTCATGCCGCCGATCGTCACCTGACCCTTGTCGGAAACGGCAAGCGCGCGGCCCTGTTCGTCCCGGCCGCCGCCGATATAGCTGGCATAGAGCACCGTGCTGAGGTCATGGCTGAATTGGGCAACGAAGGCATCTTCGCCGCCGTTGTAACTGCCGAACGTCGCGTAATCGGTCACTTGCAGGTCGGGTGAGGTGGTGAAGCCGGTGACGAAAATCCCCTGATCGGTGTAGGCGATCCCTTCGATATTGTCCCGGCCCGAGCCGCCGAAAAACGTGGAGGCGAGCACCTGGGTTCCGTCGGCCGAAATGATGCCGACAAACCCGTCGGTCGGGCCGCCATTGTACGAACTTTGAAAGCTTCCCCCGGGGCCGGGCAGAGAGGATCCCAGCGTTTCGCCCGCCACGATGAAGTTGCCTTGCTCGTCGACGGCCAGCTGGTGCGTTTCGGTGATGTCCTTGTCCTCGGTCCCGAAATAGGTGGCGCTCTTGATGGAGCGGCCGCCGTCGGCACCGTCGAACTTCACCAGATAGTAGTCCGAATTTCCCCGCAGTGATGACTGCACCGCGCCGCGGGTCGTATAGGCGCCGGGCGAACTGGTCGACATCATCATGTTGATGTCGCCATTGGCGTCGACGATGATGGATGGCTGTTCGCCCGATTTGATGGTGTCGTTCGGACCGCCGATATAGGTTCCGTAGAGCAGGGTGGAGCCGTCGTTCGACAATTGCGCATAGACACTGTCGGACGCGCCCTTCAGGTTCGGCTGCAATGCGTCCGGCGTGATGTGCTGATTGCTCTCGGTGTTGACGAAGGTCTGGGCGATATGAATGGTTCCGTCCGGTCCGACATCGATATCGCGGATCAGTTCGCCGGCGTTGCCCCCGAAATAGGTGGACCAGTCCACCTGGCCGGAATCCGCATCCAGTTTCGCGACGAAGCTGTCCTGTTTGCCATAGGGGCGGTTGGTGGTGCCGGCCGTGTTGCCGCCGAACTGCTCCTGCAACGCGCCGGAGGTGACGTAGAAATCCTGTCCGGCCCGGCCGGCGACATAGACGCTGCCGCCATCATCCACCTCGATGGCATAGGCACGATCGTAGTTTTTGCCCCCAAGCCGGGTCGACCAAAGCAGGTTGCCCGACGGATCGTATTTCTGGATGAACACGTCGTGCGGCGGGAAACGGCCGCTGCTGCTGACGCCGTTTTGGACATAGTAGTCGTTACCGGGCGTGATCGGCATGTTCTTGAAATTCTCGGAGCCGCCGGTGACGTAGATGTTGCCACTACTGTCATAGGCGATATCCCTCACCATTTCCCTGTCGGCGCCATCGATATAGGTCGAGAACACGGGCGCGAAAGCGGTTTGTGCCGAGCCTTGAGCCGCGGCACTGCCCGCGCCAGCGGTAGCCGCAGCAGTGGCGTCAGTGGTGAGCGGTGCCGCCTGCCAGGCGGTCAGAAGCGTGGTGAACAGCTTGTCGAGCGCCGCGGGCGGAACGGCGGCCGTGGCGCTGGCATCGTCATCGGCAAAAGCATCCAGCCAACCGAAATCGGTGCTCGAAAGGTCGGAACCGCTTTGGCTCGCCCAGAGCTCGATCGCCGCCAGACCTTTGTTCAGCAGCGCCAGGAAACCGGCCTCGTCACCGAACGAGGCCTTCACCATCGGCAGCGGCAACTCGGTCCCAAGGAAAAAAAGACTGTCTCCCTGAGCGTATATTAACGTACTTGGATCCGATGCATTGGCAATATCTGATGAAGTGCTCAGTTTATACCGGCCTTGAGACTGCATATTCATCGCTACTCTTCCTGGTAACATTACATTTTTGCTTATCAAAATCTTACACCGACCCGATAAAATGTAAATATTACAATACAATTGTTGGTATGGATTTGAGGTCATACAGTCTGATGGCGAGGGCTTAAGTAGCTGATTTGGGGTTAAAGCGGCGTTGATGGGCGATGAAGTCTCATACCCGCAGACCTGTTGGGACAGCGGATTTGTGGCAATTTGACCAAAAAAGCAGGTGTATTGAGGCGAACGAGTGACGCATCGACGTATTCACCGCGATTGCGAAAGCCATTTTACCACATGAAGCAAAATGGAACGGCCGCCGCCCGATCTCAGGCGGTATTCCGCGTAAACCGTTGGTTAACGCGGACCGAGGTGCGGTTTGAGGGGTGGAGGACGCTCTGCCTCTGGAAATCCGGGCGCAACCGCCCCAAATTGGCCGTATGGTGCGTGATGTTGAAAAACGGGATAAGCAATCACTGACCGGGGAAGCCGGGCGGGCCGGGGTCGATTCGTTTCTGGCAAAGGTCAAGGCTGCGCCGAAACCGGTGTCGGGCGCTACGGGCCGCCTGATCTTCGCGCTTGATGCGACGGCAAGCCGTCAGCCGACCTGGGACCGCGCCATGCATTTGCAGGCCGAGATGTTCCAGGCGGCCGCCTCGGTTGGCGATCTGGCGGTTCAACTGGTCTTCTATCGTGGGTTCGGCGAATGCAAGTCTTCTCAGTGGTATACCGACGCCGACGCAATGCTTCGGGCCATGACCGGCGTTACCTGTCTCGGCGGACAGACGCAGATCGGCAAGGTGCTGAGCCACGCGCGTGATGAGGCGCAAAAACAACGGGTGGGCGCGCTGGTCTTTGTCGGCGACGCCTTCGAGGAGGATATTGACCGGGTCTGCCATCGGGCCGGCGAGTTGGGACTGTCCGGCGTGCCGGCCTTTATGTTTCAAGAAGGCAACAATCCCCTGGCGGCAAATGCGTTTCGGCAGGTCTCGAAGCTGACCGGCGGCGCTTACTTTCCGTTCAACGAGGCGAGTGCGGCACAATTGGCCGAGCTCTTGCGGGCGGTCGCGGTGTTTGCAGCCGGCGGCCAACGGGCGTTGGCGGATTTTTCCAAAGGCAAAAGCGGCGAGGTGCATCGGCTGGCAGCGGCCGTTAAAGCGTTACCGAGCAAATAGGCGGGAAAAGAGAGCGGTGGTCGTCTATCTGTTTCTGGGCATTGCGCTGGCCGTGGGGATATATTTGCTCGCTAAGGGGCTCGTGCGGGCATCGCCGAAGCAGATTGCGGTGGGGCTCCGGACGGCATCGTTGATCGTTGCGGTCGGTGTGATCGGCTTTTTGGCGGTCAGCGGGCGCCTTGCCTGGATCCTGTTTGCGCTGCCGATATTGCTTCCTTGGTTCCTGCGCATGCGCACCCTGGGCCGGCTGTTCAAGGCGGCGCGCGGGCCCAGCGGTGGCCAGGCGTCCAAGGTCGAAACACCAACACTCGCCATGGAACTCGATCACGACACCGGCGAAATGGACGGCGATATTCTGGCCGGGCCGATGGAAGGGCGGCGCCTGTCCGACCTGGACCCGGTGTTGCTCATCGATCTCTATCGCTGGTGTTGCACGTATGACCAGCAGGCGGCGCGCCTACTGGAAGCCTATCTGGACCGGACGCTCGGTGCGGAATGGCGGGAAAAGGCCGGTGAGGAAGGTGAGCGCGCGGCTGCGCCGGACGACAGCCACATGACGGAGGCGGAGGCGCTCAACATCCTCGGTCTCGAGCAGGGCGCGGATGCCGAAGCCATCCGGTCGGCGCACCGCCGTCTGATGCAGCATGCCCATCCCGATCGCGGCGGCAGTGCCTATCTGGCGGCGAAGATCAACGCCGCCAAAGATTTTCTGCTGAACCAATAGTGAGATCCGGCGTTTAAAGGATTGCGGCCGGAGCGTTGCAGACTATTTACCGCATCGGCTAGCGGATTTGCCGAAGGTAAGTCTTCCACCGGCTAGCTGGATGGAATTCTCCTGCGCCGGAATGCGCAGGCCATGGAGAGGGGATCCCCCATGCCACACAAAGTTAGGACCGCGGTGTTTCCGGTCGCGGGATTGGGAACGCGTTTTCTGCCCGCCACCAAAAGCATGCCGAAAGAAATGCTGACGGTGGTGGACAAGCCGCTTATCCAGTATGCGGTCGAAGAAGCGCACGCGGCGGGGATCGAGCGGTTCATTTTCGTCAATGGCCGCAACAAGGGCATGTTGCAGGATCATTTTGACTTCAACTACGAACTTGACGATGTGCTGAGCAAGCGGGGCAAGGCCGAAGCGCTGGCTGAGTCACGCCAAATGGTGCTGCCGCCCGGCGCCATCGCGTCGGTGCGGCAGCAGGAGCCATTGGGCCTGGGGCACGCGGTCTGGACGGCCAAATCATTGGTCGGCGACGAACCGTTTGCCGTGATCCTGCCCGACGACCTGGTCCAGTCTGACAAGCCCTGCCTCAAGCAATTGATCGAAGTGCATGAAGAAACGGCAGGAAATGTGGTTGCCGTGATGGAAGTGCCGCGCGAACAGACCGATCGCTACGGCATTCTGAAAGTCGGAGAAGATGACGGACGCATCGCAACCGTCGAAGGGCTGGTCGAAAAGCCGGATCCGGCAAAAGCGCCCTCTACCCTGTCGGTCATCGGTCGCTATGTGTTGCTGCCGGAGGTGATGGGCTTCCTGGCCGAAAAAGCGGTCGGCGCCGGCGGGGAGATCCAGTTGACCGACGCGATGGCGCGGATGATCGGCAGCCACCCGTTTCACGGCTTGCGGTTTGAGGGCAAGCGCTTCGATTGCGGCGACAAGATCGGCTATCTGGAAGCGAATGTGTCGTTCGCGCTGTCGCGGACCGACATGGCCGAGCAGGCTAGGGCGGTATTGCAAGAATATTTTCGGTGAGGGGCGTTTCCCGAGGTTGACCGACGCTGGGGCTGGGTCGCTTCGGGTGGGATTGGAGGTCTGTAACGGTGATCGGTGACACGGTTACCTCATGTTAAAGTGGTTAAGCGCATAACCGTCCCCTATTA
The DNA here is from genome assembly GCA_963807085.1 of uncultured Alphaproteobacteria bacterium. Classification (GTDB taxonomy): domain Bacteria; phylum Pseudomonadota; class Alphaproteobacteria; order Bin95; family Bin95; genus JACKII01. The sequence continues at coordinate 20,620 of CAWEBB010000041.1, read as the reverse complement.
TAGCGCACGATAAGGATGTGACGTCGATGAAAGTTGTAATGATCGGGGCAGGTTATGTCGGTCTGGTGACGGGGGCCTGTTTTTCGGAGTTTGGGTTCGACGTTACCTGCGTCGATGTGGATGCCTCAAAGATCGACGGGTTGCTGCGCGGCGAGATTCCCATCTTTGAGCCCGGCCTCGATACGCTGGTGGCGAACAACCGCAGAGCCGGGCGGCTGCATTTCACGACCAAGCTGCAGGAGGCGGTGCCGGCCGCAGACATGGTGTTTATCGCCGTCGGCACACCATCCCGTAGGGGCGATGGTTACGCCGATCTGCGCTACGTCTATGCGGCGGCAGAGGAAGTGGCGCGCGCTTTGGACGGCTATACGGTCGTGGTCACGAAATCGACCGTGCCGGTCGGCACAGGGCGTGAAGTCCGCCGGATCATCGCGGAGACCCGGCCCGATGCCGATTTCGACGTGGTTTCGAACCCCGAGTTTCTGCGCGAAGGTGCGGCGATCGACGATTTCATGCACCCCGACCGGGTGGTGATCGGCGCGGAGAGCGAGCGCTCCCGCAACATGATACACCGGCTGTACCGGCCGCTCTCGCTCCGCGAAGTGCCCATGGTCGTGACCGATATCGTCACTGCGGAACTGACCAAATATGCCGCCAACGCCTTTTTGGCGACGAAAATTACCTTTATCAACGAGATCGCCGACCTTTGCGAGAAGACCGGCGCCGACGTGCAGCATCTGGCGAAGGGCATGGGCCTGGACGGACGCATCGGCGGCAAATTCTTGCATCCCGGCCCGGGATACGGCGGATCATGCTTTCCGAAAGATACGCTCGCGCTCATCTTCAGTGGTCGCCAGTACGACTCGCCACTGCGCATTGTCGAAACGGTAGCCGACATCAACGATCGCCGCAAACTGGCCATGGCGGACCGGGTGATCGACGCGCTGGGTGGGGCGGAAGTGGCGCGCGGCAAGTCTGCCGCCATTCTGGGTCTAACCTTTAAGCCGAATACGGACGATATGAGAGATTCACCCGCGCTCTCGATCGTGCCCGCCCTGATGGGCGCTGGTGTGAATGTCCGTGTCTATGATCCCCAGGGCATGGCAAACGCAAGGGCGGAAATCGGGGTTGGCCCTTACTATGCCGATAGCGCCTATGAGGCGATCGAAAACTCGGATTGTATCGCACTGGTTACCGAGTGGAACGAGTTTAGAGCGCTGCAACTGGACCGGGTCAAGTCGTTGATGAAAACCCCGATAATGGTTGACATGCGCAACATATATAATCCAGATGAGATGCGCGCGGCCGGGTTTGAGTATTTCGGAATTGGCCGTGGCTATAAGGGCGGAACCCCTGTTATCCAAACAGCAGAGGCAGCCGAGTGATGAGCGTGACGAAACAGAGCCACCGATTCGACCCGACGATCCTGCGTGAATATGATATTCGCGGAGTTATCGACGAAACACTGACAGCGGCGGACGCGAGAGCTATCGGTCAGGCATTTGCGACCGTCACCCGCCGCAGCGGCGGCTCTAAAGTGGCTGTCGGCTATGACGGCCGCCTGTCGTCGCCGACGCTGGCAGATGCACTGGTGGAGGGCCTGAAAGCCGGCGGTGTTGACGCCGTACGCCTCGGCATGACGCCGACGCCGATGGTGTATTTCGCCTGCTATCATCTGGATGTCGATGGCGGCATTCAAATCACCGGCTCGCACAATCCGCCGAATTATAACGGCTTCAAGATGACCCTGCAGAAGAAGCCCTTCTTCGGCGCGGACATTCAGGAGATCGGTCGGATCGCCGCAGAAGGCGATTTCACCACCGGCTCTGGCACGGAAACCAGTGTCGACATCAACGTCGCTTATGTGGAGCGTGTTGTCCGTGATTACACGCCCGGCCGTGACCTGAGCGTCGTGTGGGATTGCGGCAACGGGGCGACCGGCCCGGCGCTGGAATTGATCGTTGCTCGCCTGCCAGGCACCCATACCATCCTGAATGCAGCGGTTGACGGCACTTTTCCGGCGCATCACCCCGACCCGACCATGCCCGAAACGCTGGAGCAATTGCAGGACGCGGTCCTCCGTCAGGGTGCCGAACTCGGCATCGCCTTCGACGGCGACGGCGACCGCATCGGCGTGATCGACAGCAAAGGCGCCGTCATCTGGGCCGACCAGTTATTGATTAAGCTCTGCCGCGAGGTGCTGATCGATCATCCCGGCAAGACCATCATCGCCGACGTGAAGGCCAGCCAGGTGCTGTTCGACGCCATTGCGGAGGCGGGGGGTGATCCGCTGATGTACAAGACCGGCCACTCGCTTATCAAGGCGAAGATGGCCGAAGTGGGCGCGCCGTTAGCCGGTGAGATGAGTGGCCATATCTTCTATGCCGATAAGTATTACGGCTACGATGACGCCCTCTATGTCGCCGTTCGTCTGCTATCGGTGTTGGCGAATTCGGATGAAACGCTGGCGGACTTCCATGCATCGTTGCCGAATGTGGTCAACACGCCGGAACTGCGGTTCTCCTGCCCGGAGGACCGGAAATTCGCGGTGCCGACGGAAGTGCGCGACCGGCTGGCGGCTGCAGGCGCCGATGTGAATGCAACTGACGGCGTGCGTGTCAACACGGCTGACGGGTGGTGGCTGGTGAGGGCTTCCAACACCCAGGACGTCTTGGTGGCGCGCTGCGAGGCCAAATCGACTGAGGGCCTGGAGCGCCTGAAGTCTGAATTGGCGGCCCAACTGGAGGCAAGCGGAGTGCCTCTGCCGCCCGATTTCCGGCGGCAGGTTGCAGCCTGACAACCGACAGGCCGGCCCCGTGACCGGCCTTCTCGCCTAGTCGATGTGATAGAGCAGCGCCTTCAGGTAGCCGCTTTCGGGCAGTTGCGGGTGGGTCGGATGATCGGGGCTGGCGCCCAGGGTCCGCAATATCCGTGCCGTGCGCCCGGCCTCCAGTACGCCTCTGCTGGTTTCCTTGGCGAAGCTCGTCGGATCGACCGTATGGGAACAGGAAGCCGCCAACAGGAACCCGCCCGGCGCGACCGTCCTGGCTGCCATCCGCGCCAGCTTGCGATACCCGCGCAGGGCGGCGGCCAGATCTTTCTTTGACTTGGCGAACGCCGGCGGGTCTATGATGACCAGATCGAACGTGCGTCCTTCATCGGCATAGGCGCCCAGGGCATCGAAGACTTCCGCCCGTTCGATGGAGGTCCGGCCGGCAAGGCCGTTGCGCACCGCCGCTTCCTCGGCCAGCGCCAACGCGCCGGCGGACCGGTCCAGCAGGGTCACTTCCGCCGCGCCGGCCTGTGCCCCCAACAGTCCGAACCCGCCCAGATAGCAATAGGCGTCCAGAACGCGGGCATCCTTTGCCAGGCCGGCGGCTATTCTCCGGTTCACGCGCTGATCATAGAACCAGCCGGTCTTTTGCCCGCCCGCGGGGTCGGAAAGATAGGTGACGCCGTTCTCCAGGATTTCCAGTGGAGCCGGTACGCTGCCTTTGATCGTCTCGATCGCGGTGGGCAGCTTTTCCAGCATCCGCTGGGCCGAGTTGTTGCGCAACAGCAGCCATTCTGGCCGCAGCGCCTCCTCGATGCCGGCCAGCACCGCCTCCCGGTGCCTCTCCAGCCCGGCGCTGTTGAACTGGCAGACGAACCCGTCGCCGAACCGGTCGACGATCAGGCCCGGCAGCCCGTCCGCCTCGGCATGGGCGAGCCGATAGAAGGCTTCGCCGAACAGCTTGTTGCGCCACGACACGGCGTTGCGCAGGCGCTCCGCCACCCATTCGGCGGTAATGGCCTCCATGGGCTCTCGGCTCAGCATGCGCGCCACGACCAGGGTATGCGCCGAGAAAAAGGCCGTGCCCATCGGTTCGCCGCCGCTATTGACGACAGATACCAGACTACCCGCCGGCAGCGCCTTTACCTCGGGCGTCATGGCGATCTCGTTGGCATAGATCCAAGGGTGCCCGGCCCTTGCCCGCTTGTGCTTCCCGGGCAGAACGGTAATTTGCGCTAGCGCGTCCAATAATTTACTCCAAAATTTTGCGCACGCGCTGCCGCAGGGAAGGCAGCGCCTCTTGCTCATACCAGGGGTTCCTGGTGAGCCAATGATTGACCCGCCAGCTAGGGTGCGGCGTCGGCCAGTAATCCGGCAGATATTCGTTCCATGCCTTGACGGTCTCGCGAAGCGTGCTTTTCCGCCGGGTCTTTAGATAGTAGGCTTGGGCGTATTGGCCAACCAGCAGGGTCAACTCGACGTGGTTCACTTGGGCGCGCAGCCTCGCGTGCCAATGGGGTGCGCATTCCTTGCGCGGCGGCAGGTCGCCGCCTTTGGGTGCACGACCGGGGTAGCAAAATCCGATCGGCATGAGCGCTATCTTGGTTTCGTCGTAGAAGGTATCTCGATCGACGCCTAGCCAGTCGCGCAATCGGTCGCCGCTGGGGTCGTTGAAGGAGATGCCGGTCTCATGCACCTTGGTCCCCGGCGCCTGACTGATAATCAGCAGCCGGGCGTCCGGGTGCAGATGGACCACTGGCCGCGGCCCGAGCGGCAAGTGCTCCGCGCACAAACGGCAGGCGCGGACTTCCTCCACCAGCGACGCGACCGAACTCACCCGTACTGCCGCTCGCCAAAGATGGAACTGCCGACGCGCACATCCGTGGCGCCCAGCTGCACGGCCGCCTCATAGTCGGCGCTCATGCCCATGGAGAGGCGGGGGAGGCCGTTGCGCTTGGCGATATCCGCCAAAAACGCGAAATGCGGGGCGGGTACATCGTCGACCGGTGGGATGCACATCAGGCCGACTACGGGAAGTTGGTATTCGTCAATACAGGCTTTGATGAAAGCGTCCGCATCTCTCGGCAAAATGCCGGCTTTCTGCGGTTCCTCACCGGTGTTGATCTCTATGAAGCAGGGCAATTGCCGGCCGGTCTCGTCGAACAGGCGGGCCAAGGTCGCCGCCAGCCGGGGCCGATCCACGGTGTGGATGGCGTCGAACAACTGAACCGCCGCCCGCGCCTTGTTGCTCTGGAGCGGACCGATCAGATGCAGAACGGTATCCGGAAAGCGTTCCTTAAACGGCGGCCAGCGCTTTTCCGCCTCCTGCACGCGATTTTCGCCGAAGACACGATGGCCCGCTTCAAGCGCGGCTTCGACCCGCTCCGCCGGTTGCACCTTGCTGACGGCGATCAGCGTTACCTCCGCCGCCTTGCGGCCGGCGTCCTCTGCGGCCTTGGCAATGCTGGCGTTCACGGCCGCCAGGTTGGCCTCGACGGTGGCAGTCGTGTCGTTCTTCGAAATATCACTCATTGTTTTGGCTCCCCACCGGGCGGTGTCGGTTTTGTCTCTCATATAGGCAATGCCGGTCCGCGGCGCACGCCCGGGCCAAATTGTTGCCTACGCACCGTCCTTGATGCTCCCGTCCGGGTTCAAATAGCCGAAATGCTCCAGCGCGGCACGGTGGTCTTGCAGCAGGCGGTCTGCCTGTTGGCTGGTCAGAACCTCCCGCCATCCACCGGCCTTGCCTTTCCGGAAAAAGCGCTCGGCGTTTTTGGATTTTTCTGCGAACCCATTGCGAGCTTCCTGGCGGGCAAGTTCGCGGAAGCTGCTGAACTTGATCGCTTTTTTCAGCCTTTTCCGGTCAATAGGCAAACTCAGAAAATCAATGATGCCGGCAAAGGTTTTTTGGGGAGCCGCCATCATATCTTCATATCGGACAACTCGAAGCGTCAGCCATTGCGCGTTGTTCCAACTGGCGGCGTGGCCGCTCCAGTTGCCCAGATATTGGCGGACGTTCGATCCACTTGGCTCGATCGTCAACGTGGGTTGGGCGAACGCAGTGATCGCATCATCGATCATCATGCCGTAATGGTCGGCGTAGGAAACGACTGTGTCCCAGGGATTGCGGATGATATAGATCGCGCCGACGGTATGAGTTTGGTCGACCATCGGAACGCCCGAGAGCGTCCCGAGCGCGTTATGGGTCTTGACGAAAACATGATCCGGTTGGGAGCGCGCGAACAGGGCCTGTACCTTGGGCCTCAGCCGGGCCACTTCGCCTTCGTCTAACAGGCCAGCCGGTCTGCCGCTCAGCTTTTCATAGGGCCAAGCGTGGGCATCGGAGAAGCCAAACAACTCTAGCGCGCTCAAGCTCAGCGGCTCCGATCGGTTGGCGAGGTAGTTGGCCAGGAACGCCCGAAGCCAAGTGTTGCCAGACTTGGGAAACGATGCGAGCCACAAAATTGCCATTGGCGGTGGATATCCCGAAGCTGCCGTAAGTCAGCCGCATAAGCTGTATGCAACGCCGTTGTAGCGTTTCGCTATCTGGAATGCAAAACGGGCGGCCTGGAGGCCGCCCGTCCGCAAACTGTAACCTGGTGGTAGGCTACAATTAGAATACGAGGCGGATACCACCCACGGCCGCAAAGCCGGTTGTGTCGCCGCTGTTCGGACCTAACGGCTGCGAGGCCGGAACTGGGCCATCCTGATCGCGATCGGCGTAGTAGAGCGAGCCGCGCGCTTCGACGCCCGGGGCGAGAACGTACTTGCCGCCGAGTTCGACGCCAAGCTGGTTGTCGTCCCGCGCAAACGTACGGCCCATACCATAGGTGACGTCCAGGGAGACGCCGACCGGCCCATCCTCCCAGGTCACGAAGGCGCCAGCCACCTGCCGCGAGGCGTAGTTGGGCTCCACATTGTTTTCGAAAATATAGGCGCCACCAACCTCAAATGCGCCAAAACCGACCCGCAGGCCCGTGGACGCGGACCATGGCTCATCGCCGTTCTGGTTGGAGTCGGTAACGTATTGGCCGCCCACGGATGCCCGTATTCTCGTTGTACCGAACTTGTTGTCGTAGTTGATGGCGGCGGTCGCGACACCTTCCTCGTGCCGGCTGGTATTGTTATCGCTGCCCGGTATGCCGCTGACTTCTTCCGGGAAGCCTATGCCGTTGAAACCATCTTCGTCCTGGGTCGCTTCGGGCGCCCACGATGCGCCGATTTGCACGCCGGCAAAACGCGGCGAGATCCAGCGGATCTTGTTGCTGTCATTGTCGCGGCGGGCATAGTTGTAGGTGGTGTGCAGCGCGAAGTTCGTGCCGACGATCCAGTTGCTGAGGTCGCCCAAGTCAAGGCCGAGGCCCATGCTGCTCAGACCGTAGTGCATGGCATAGGCCGCGCCGTTTTCCGAACCCAGCAGGAGTTCACCGAACTGGCCGCGGACGAACAGATAGGCTTCGTCGATCTGGTCCGCAGTTGTCTCGGCTTCCAACTGGACGTTCACGCCAAAGGTCAGGCCATTGTCCAGCGTGGTCGAGCCGTCGAAGTGGATTTCGCCGTCCGCCTGCACGTCGACGTCGCTGACATTGTCCTGGGTGGTGAACTGGGTATCGGAGTTGGCATAGCCGACCCACTGCTCCATGTAGCCGCCGACCGTCAATTCGATTGGCTTTGTCTGTGCGGAGGCACTGTGCACGGCGAGCGCGCCGGCAGCAACCAAAGCTGATGTCGCTAAAAGATGCTTTTTCATTGTTTAACCCCTTGTTTTTCTGACTGGCGTTAGGTGATGCGAATTGACGTTCGCCGAAAGCGCCCCATCATTTTTCGGGGGAGTTTAGCGATTCCGTCAACGACTCCGACATGTTTGGTTGCAGAATTTCAAGATGTGGTGATGTTGCAACACTGCCTGTCGGTTGGATTTAGACGGGCGGCTCGAAAGCCGCCCGCTTTCCAATTATAACCTGGTGGTAGGCTACAATTAGAATACGAGGCGGATACCACCCACGGCCGCAAAGCCGGTTGTGTCGCCGCTGTTCGGACCTAACGGCTGCGAGGCCGGAACCGGCCCATCCTGATCGCGATCGGCGTAGTAGAGGGAGGCGCGCGCTTCGACACCGGGGCCAAGAATGTACTTGCCGCCGAGTTCGACGCCAAGCTGGTTGTCGTCCCGCGCAAACGTACGGCCCATACCATAGGTGACGTCCAGGGAGACGCCGACCGGCCCATCCTCCCAGGTCACGAAGGCGCCAGCCACCTGCCGCGAGGCGTAGTTGGGCTCCACATTGTTTTCGAAAATATAGGCGCCACCAACCTCAAATGCGCCAAAACCGACCCGCAGGCCCGTGGACGCGGACCATGGCTCATCGCCGTTCTGGTTGAAGTCGGTAACGTATTGGCCGCCCACGGATGCCCGTATTCTCGTTGTACCGAACTTGTTGTCGTAGTTGATGGCGGCGGTCGCGACACCTTCCTCGTGCCGGCTGGTATTGTTATCGCTGCCCGGTATGCCGCTGACTTCTTCCGGGAAGCCTATGCCGTTGAAACCATCTTCGTCCTGGGTCGCTTCGGGCGCCCACGATGCGCCGATTTGCACGCCGGCAAAACGCGGCGAGATCCAGCGGATCTTGTTGCTGTCATTGTCGCGGCGGGCATAGTTGTAGGTGGTGTGCAGCGCGAAGTTCGTGCCGACGATCCAGTTGCTGAGGTCGCCCGAGTCAAGGCCGAGGCCCATGCTGCTCAGACCGTAGTGCATGGCATAGGCCGCGCCGTTTTCCGAACCCAGCAGGAGTTCACCGAACTGGCCGCGGACGAACAGATAGGCTTCGTCGATCTGGTCCGCAGTTGTCTCGGCTTCCAACTGGACGTTCACGCCAAAGGTCAGGCCATTGTCCAGCGTGGTCGAGCCGTCGAAGTGGATTTCGCCGTCCGCCTGCACGTCGACGTCGCTGACATTGTCCTGGGTGGTGAACTGGGTATCGGAGTTGGCATAGCCGACCCACTGCTCCATATAGCCGCCGACCGTCAATTCGATTGGTCTGTTTTCCGCAAGAGCGCCGTGAGAGGCGAGCGCGCCGGCCGCAACGAGCGCGGTTGTGGCGAGGAGATTCTTTTTCATGTCTAACCCCTATTTCTTAGATTTACGAAATTTCCTGCCGCCATGGCTGCGAGGAACCCGTTTCCTTTAAGCGCAAGAGAGTTCTCATGCCGTTGTTTGCGTAAGCCGGGCTGCAAATTCGGTCAACTACAATGGAGGTGGTTCTGTGGCTTTTTGAATGCCTGTTGCGTTTCGGCAACACAGGCGACGGTTGGCGGAATTGCGGCATCATGATAGAAGCCGGATCAAATGGTGGCGCGCGGCGAGCGATGCGCGCCTTTGGACGAAACAAGGATTGAACATGGCCCGCATGCATTTCCTGCGGTTGGTCGCCGCGATCGCCCTTGCTGGTGCGACTGCGTGCAGTGACAACGCCGACGTTGAATATTCCTACCCTAATACTGCCCGAGGCAGGCCCGGCGATAATACCTTTTATACGCCGGATCAAACCATGTTCGGCGATGGTCTAACGTTGGGAGGCAGCAGCAACGCGGATCCTGAGTTCAGGGGGAAGTGGCATTGCTGTAAATTCGTTCCTTTGGAGAGCTTCGCTTGATACTGTCTCCTTTCTACCTCTTGCTTCGGCCGACCCATTCGGCGGCGTCATCATTACTGACTGGTATGTGGCGCCGGAAACGCCCGGCGAACGGGTAAAGGTGCAAATTTACATCCTGGACCGTCAGCTTCGTTCTGATGGGTTGCGGGTTGCCGTCTTCCGTGAACGGCTGGTGGATGGACATTGGATTACAGAAACGGTCAGTGACCAGACGGCCGATACGATCGAAGACAGCATCCTGGTGCGGGCCCGGGAGTTGCGGGTCCAGTCGGAAGCTTAGATTCGACTATTTCAGGGCCTGGGCACCCGGTGATTCGCAAGAGCATCGTCTCGTAACGCCGCGGGCGTTGCCGTTTTGCAACGCCCGCGGCGGCGATGCCTCTTGCTTTCCCCCATGGTATTGCGCGATGCAAGAGATTGATTTCACCCGACACGATGGCCGACCTGTCCATGGCACGTTATAATCCCGCCGAAACCGAGAAAAAGTGGCAGAGCCTCTGGCGCGAAAACCGGACCTTCCGGGCCGAAGCGGATCCGGCGCGCCCCAAATACTACGTGCTGGAGATGTTTCCCTACCCTTCGGGCCGCATTCACATGGGCCACGTTCGCAACTTCACGCTGGGTGATGTGGTGGCGCGCTATAAACGGGCGGCCGGCTTCAACGTGCTGCACCCGATGGGCTGGGACTCTTTTGGCCTGCCGGCGGAAAACGCGGCGTTTGAGGCGAAGGTGCATCCGGGCGTTTGGACCCGGGAAAACATTCAGACAATGAAGCGGCAGCTGCAGTCGATGGGCCTCGGCTATGATTGGGAGCGCGAACTCTCAACCTGCGAGCCTGACTATTACAAGCACGAGCAGGCAATGTTCCTCGACTTTCTGGAGAAGGGGCTCGCCTACCGCAAGGAAAGCTGGGTGAACTGGGACCCGGCCGAAAACACCGTGCTGGCGAACGAACAGGTGGTGGATGGCAAGGGCTGGCGCTCCGGCGTGCCGGTGGAGCGGCGCAAGCTCTCGCAGTGGTTCCTGAAGATCACCCACTATGCCGAAGACCTGCTGGCCGGGATCGCCAACCTGGACCGTTGGTCGGAGCGGGTGCGCGCCATGCAGGAAAACTGGATCGGCAAGAGCCACGGCGCGCATGTCCGCTTCCGTTTAGGGGGACGTGACGACCGCCTGGAGGTGTTTACCACCCGGCCCGATACGCTTTTCGGTGCCAGCTTCTGCGCCATCGCGGCGGATCATCCGTTGGCGACGGAACTGGCGGCGAAAGACTCTGGGCTTACGGCCTTCATCCAGCAATGCCGGGCGCTCGGCACCAGCGAGGCCGCCATCGAGCAGGCGGAGAAGCGCGGCTATGACACTGGCCTGAACGCCGTTCATCCCTTCGCCGAAGGGCTGGAATTGCCGGTCTATGTCGCGAACTTCGTGCTGATGGACTATGGCACCGGCGCGATTTTCGGCTGCCCCGCTCATGACCAGCGCGACCTGGACTTCGCTCGCAGATACGATCTGCGCGTGTTGCCGGTGGTGCTGCCGCCGGGCGAGGAGCCCGAGACCTTCGCGATTGGCAGCGAAGCCTTTGTCGGTGACGGCACGATCTTCAATTCCCGGTTCCTGGACGGGCTCGACGTTGAGGATGCCAAGCAAACGGTCGGCGAGCGGCTGCAGGCGCAGGGCGACGGCGAGCCCACCACCGTGTTCCGCCTGCGCGACTGGGGCGTAAGCCGCCAGCGCTATTGGGGCTGCCCGGTCCCGGTCATCCATTGCGAGGCTTGCGGCATCGTGCCGGTGCCGAAGAAAGACCTGCCCGTCACCCTGCCGGACGATGTGAGCTTCGAGAAGCCCGGGAACCCGCTGGACCATCACCCGACCTGGAAGCACGTGGACTGCCCCGAATGTGGCAAGCCGGCCCGGCGCGAGACCGATACGTTCGACACCTTCTGGGAGTCGAGCTGGTACTTCCTGCGCTTCTGCGATCCGCATAACGCGGATGCGCCTTTCAGCCGGGCGGCCATCGATTACTGGATGCCGGTGGACCAATATATCGGCGGCGCGGAGCACGCGGTGTTGCACCTGCTCTATTCCCGCTTCTTCATGCGGGCGCTCAGCGATTGTGGCTATGCCGACATGAAAGAGCCCTTTGTCGGCATGTTCAACCAGGGCATGGTCCTGCACGAGACCTACCGCGACGAAGACGGCAAATGGTTGTTGCCCGATGAGGTAGAGACGAAGGATGGCGTAACCGTCCGCATTTCGTCAGGCGAGCCGGTGAAGGCCGGGCGCTCGGAGAAAATGTCCAAGTCCCGGAAGAACGTGGTCGACCCCGAGGCGATTATCGCGGCCTACGGGGCGGATACGGCGCGCTTTTTCATGATGAGCGACTTGCCGCCCGATCGCGATCTGGAATGGACCACGGGCGGCGTCGATGGCGCCTGGCGCTTCCTGAACCGGGTCTGGCGGCTGGTGACGGAGCCTGCGGTCGCGCTGCCGCCAATAGAGACGTCCGGGGGCACTTCCTCCGCTCCGGACGACTTGTCGGACGCCGCGCTCGGGCTGCGCAAGGCCAGCCACAAGAGGTTGGCGGCCGTAACCCAGGACCTCGAACGCTTCCATCTGAACGCCGCGGTGGCGCATATCCGCACGCTCGCCAACGCTATCGGAGAGGTGAAGGCGCCGAAGGCCGCCGACCCGGGGCTCTCGTGGGCGATGCGAGAGGCGCTGGAAATCCTCGTGCAGACCCTGGGGCCGATGGCGCCCCATCTGGGCGAGGAGGCCTGGCGCGAACTGGGGCACGAGACGTTGTTGGTCGATACGCCCTGGCCGGTGGCCGATCCGTCGCTGCTGGTCGACGACACCATCACCGTCGCGGTGCAGGTGAACGGCAAGACGCGCGGCACCATCGATCTGCCCCGGGACTGCGCGAAAGAGGATGCAGAGACGGCGGCGCTCGCGCTCGACGCCGTCGGGCGGCAGTTGGCTGGCAAGGCGCCGCGCAAGGTCATTGTCGTGCCCAATCGAATCGTCAATGTCGTCGCTTAAGCCTCTTGCGGCGGTCGCCGCTGGCCTGATGCTGCTCGCGGCCAGTGCGTGCGGCTTTAAGCCGGTCTACGATACGGGTCCGCCCGGCGCCGATCCGGTGATGGCCAGCCTGCATCACCTGACTATCGCCCCCATCCGCAACCGCGCGGGCGTCCGTCTTCGCAACGAATTGGAGCTTCTGTTCTCTCCGCCCGCGGAGCCAGCGACCCACATCCTGCTTATCGACCTAGAGACGAGAAGCAGGGTGACGGTCATCGAAGAAGACGCTTCGGTTCGACGTCGCAATCACCATTTGATCGCAGATGTGCGCCTTGTGGAGGCGGGCGAGCCAACCAAACCGCCGGAGTTCCGTACGATCGTTCGCGCCAACGCGGGTGCGGAGCAATTGCCGTCGGATTTTGCGACCCTGGTGAGCGAACAGGCGGCCGAGCAGCGGGCGGTCGAATTGTTGGCACAGAGCATCCGCCAGCAACTGGCATTGCACTTTGCTCAGGCGAAATAGAAACCGTTCCTCATGGTAAAGGTCGCGCCACGCAACGCCGCCAAGTTTGCCGGCACGCCTCCGCCCGAAGCGGCCCTGGTGCTGATTTATGGCGCCGACCGGGGACAGGTGAGCGAACTGGCGGCGAAAGTCGTGCAGGCGGTCGCCCAAGACGCCAACGACCCTTTCCGCGTCGCCGAACTGACCGTCGCCGCCATTCAGGACGACGAGGCGCTCCTGCATGACGAGGCGCGGGCCATCTCGCTGACCGGCGGCCGTCGGGTGGTGCGTATTCGCGGCGCGGCGGACGCGCTCGCCAAGCCGCTACAAGCTTATCTGGACGATCCGTCACCGGACACGGTCATTGTGCTGGAGGCGGACGAATTGCAGGCACGCTCCGCCCTGCGCAAGCTGGGCGAAAGCCACTCGCGGGCTGCGGCCATCGCCTGTTATCGCGACGAGGGGGCCGGCCTTTCGGCCCTGGTAAAGGAAGTACTGGGCATGTACCGGGTGCAGATTGCGCCCGACGCCTTGCGCTACGTCGCCGGGCAATTGGGCGCGGACCGTCAGGCGAGCCGCAATGCGCTTGAGAAGCTGGCGCTCTATGCCGGCGCGGGTGCAACCGTCTCTCTGGAAGACGCTCGCACCGTAATCGGCGACGTCGCGGAAAGTACGCTGGACGAACTGGCCCACGCGGTTACCTCGGGCCAGGCGGGCGCGGCCCAGCAACTTCTGCAGCGGCTGTATCGAGAAGGCACCAACACCGTCGCGATCCTGCGCGGCCTGGCGCGCCATTTCGGCCGTCTGGGGGAGGCGCGCAATCTGGTTGACGGCGGCATGGATGCGGAAGCGGCGGTAGGCAAGCTGCGCCCGCCGGTATTCTTCCGGGCCCGGCCCGCCATGGTAGCGGCGGTCAGCGGCTGGAACAGCGCCCGCCTGGCTAACGCACTTGACCGGTTGCTGCGGGCCGAGATCGACTGCAAGACCACCGGCATGCCGGCCGAACTGATCTGCGCGCGCGCGGTGCTGGCACTATCCATGGCGGCACCCCGGCGGCGGTAAGTAGGGCCGAGCGCTATATGAGAGCATCGCCGAATACCTCACAAAGGGAGGTGCATCGGGGTCTAAAATCGGCGAAAGTATGAAGGTGATCAAACACTTATCCCTCTCTCAGAGGAGCCCCGATGCCGACAGAGTGTACCCCGGAACCGATGCTGGTTGCACGTCTTGATCGCCGGATGTGGTTGCGGATTTCCGCGGCGGCGCGATGACCTCGGATGCAGGCGCATTGCTGCTGGGCGCGACAAACGAGGCAATCAATCTGGTTGAGCGCTTTGCTGCCTGCTTCAGCGACGGGCGGGCAGCGGAGCGCATGGTCTACGACGTACCGACCCTGGTCCTGGTCGGCCAGCGCGTGTTCGCCATCGCGCTGGGGTATGAGGACCTGATCGACCACGACGACCTGCGCCGCGATCCGGTGCTTGGGGCGGTGCTGGGCAAACTGGGGGCGCGGCGGGCAATTGCACGCCGCTGGCGGGCAAGAGCCCGCTGAACCGCCTGGAGCACGTGCCCGCCGGCGGGCACCACTACCGCAAGATTGCCCGCAAATCCCGCGGCAATCGAGCGGCTGTTCGTCGACCTGCTCCTGGACGCGCACGCCAAGGCGCCGGCACGCATCACGCTCACCTCGACACAACCGACGATCCGATCCACAGCCATGTCCGATGGCGAGGCGTAACTCACCGTATCGCCCTTGATGGCGTTCGCGCCGACCATTAGCGCTGTAGGACGGCATCAAGGGCGCGGTTGTCATCGGAGAACTTTCGGTAGGGCCGGGTTGCTGAACCAACCTGAAGCGAAGGAAGACTCCGATGACCAAACCCATGATGGACCTGCGAGAGTTGGTCGAGAAGAGCGCTGAGGCCGATCTCCTGCGGGAGATGATCGGTTTTGCCGCGGAACGGCTGATGGAACTGGAAGTCGGCGTGAAGACGGGCGCCGCCTATGGCGAGAAGAGCTCGGATCGGCAGGTCCAAAGGAACGGCTATCGCGACCGCGAGGCGCTGGTCGAGATCGGCAGCGTTGAGCAGAAGGCGCATTTCTTCTGCCTTCTATCTGCCGCACAGCGATGCCTGTTATGTGCGGGCCTACCCGGCGGCAACGCCCGAGGCATGGATGGACGGGCATGTGCATGCGTTTGGCTTCTTCGGCCGGGTGCCGCAGCCGGTCCTCTATGACAATGATCGCTGTCTGGTGGCACAGATCCAGCCAGACGGCTCGCGCAAGCGGGCGCGGCTGTTCAGGGGGTTGCTGTCGCACTACGTGATCCAGGACCGCTACGGCCGTCCCGGCAAGGGAAACGATACGGATGAGATTGAATAGCCTTTTTTTGAAAGCCGAGGTATTTCCCTCTGCGGGCGACCACGTGGCGAAGGGTAGATCAGAGGTTCAAGATCCGCCGCGCAGCCTGATCATTGTCGCTCCTCTATTGTGGCGTCCGCACCTTTTAGTGCCGGCCTTCTCTTCCGCCAACCCTGGGTCATGTGCCGGTAAGCAATCTCAGCCCTTTCCGCATGCATGCGGTCCTGGCGCCGCCGCTCTGGGGAATTATAGTCGTAGGCCCCGCCGCGTTGTCCGCGCCGAGCTGGCAGGCCGGCACACAGTTCAAGAGCGCGGAGCTTGCGGGCCTGGAGCGCCGGACGGGTCCAAGCGTAGTCTTCGCCCTTCGTGAGCATGTGCCAAATAAGGACGGTGAGTTTGCGCGCGACGGCCACGGCTGCAATATGATTGCCCCGCCGGGCCCGGACGCGCTCGTAGAAGGCGCGCAACGGACCTGGCGCACGGACCGTCTGCCACGCCGCCTCGACCAGGAGATGGCGAGCGTTGGACCGGCCGCGTTTCGTGATGCGGCCGTGGTAGGCGGGACCATCACCGGATTGACGGACGCTGGGGTTAAGCCCGATATACGCGGCCAGTTTGTCTGCCGTCGGGAACCGTTCGATCTCACCAACGGCTGCCATGACCCCAACGGCCACGACCATATCAATGCCGGGAATGGTCATTAATCGGAGAACGTTTTCATCGGCGAGCGCGGCGCGCGCGATGTCTCGTTCAACGCCTTTCAACGCTTCGGTGAGGCGGTCGTATTCCTCGATATAGCGTTCGACAGTTTCGCGCTCATCGTCCGGGAGAAACTGAGCACGAAGCCAAGCTCGGCCTTTACCTCCGAACAGGTCCGCATGAGGACATCTCGGCGCCAAATTCGCATGCAGGATCGACTGGACCATTGCCTTCAGGCGAACACGTTGCTTGACGAGTTGGGTCCGGCGCGTCACCTGGCGCCGACGTGCCGCCGTCGCTTCATCGGGGATCCACACTTCCGGCAGGAAGCCTGCGCCGTAAAGCTTCGCCAGCACGCCCGCGTCGATCCGGTCGGTCTTGGTTTTGGCCTTGGCGATCAGATGGACTTGCAGCGGGTTGGCGATCGCAACCCGAGCGACATGATGCGCGAGGATCTCTACGACGGCGGTGGCATTGCCGGTCGCCTCGACCACAACATGGTCCGTGGCTCGCAGCGTGGCAGCAAACGCCGTCAGATGGTCACGCGTCATCCCGATCCGGCCTAGGCGAACAAGCGAGGCGTCTTCAAGCGCGACCGCCTCTGCGAAGACCCGATGGATGTCCAAACCGATGATTCGCATCTTTCCTCTCCTCATTGCATCAAATTCGGGAGCGGGCGGGCACGCGGCAACTACAGATCCGCGCTCTCAGCGCATCCGGGCAAGCCGCAGGGGCAACCAGATAAAGGCTCGGGCTCGCAGCCCATGTCATTCGCTCGGTCTGCCCGCACTCACGTGCTCCCGGCGCCCCAGAACCCGGATGGTCTCACCATAACGCCAACTCATGACGAGCAGCAGGGCCTCGAAGCGCCAGCCCGATCATGCCGGATAAGGGCAGCATCGAAGGGCTGGTCGGTTATGCCCGGCGCAACTTTATGGTGCCGATGCCCCGGTTTGCGACATGGGAGGCGTTCAATGCCTGGCTGGAAGAGCAATGCCGCAAGCGCCAGTCGGCTATTCTGCGCGGCCATACGGAGACGATCGAGCAGCACCTGGAGCGTGACCTGGCCGCCATGGCGGACCTGCCTCCCGCTCCCTTCGAAGCCTGTGAACAGGCGGCAGGGCGGGTGAGTTCGGTATCGCTGGTGCGCTACAAGACCAACGATTTTTCGGTGCCGGTCGCCTATGGCCATCGCGATGTCTGGATCCGCGGCTATGTCGATCAGGTTGTCATCGGTTGTGGGGGCGAGATCATTGCCCGTCATCCACGCTGTTACGGGCGCGAGGACATGATCTTCGATCCCGTGCATTACCTTCCGCTGATTGAGAAGAAGATCAACGCCCTGGATCAGGCCGCTCCCCTGGTGAACTCGGAATTGCCGTCCGAGTTCCAGAGCCTCCGCCGCCTGATGGAGGCGCGGCTGCTCAAGGCCGGTCGGCGTGAGTATGTCCGGGTTCTGCGTCTGATGGAGAGTTTTGATCTGGACGAGGTCCATGGGGCGGTCAAGACAGCATTGCACATGGGGGCGATTGGCTTTGATGCCATCAAGCATCTCGCCTTGTGCCGGGTCAAGAAGCGTCCACATAGGGTAATCGCGGGAGCGAGTTACCCTGAACTGATCATATTCTTGGAGGGTGGCTGTTCCCCGATAGGATGGAAATACGGGCTCACGACTGGACGCCGGGCCCAAGCATCAGATGGAGAACAGCCATGGAAGAATATATCGGTCTCGACGTGTCCATGAAAGAGACAGCGGTGTCGATCCGCCGTGAAGGAAAGCGCATCTGGCGCGGCAGGTGCGCCTCCGATCCAAGGATCATTGCTGAACTTATCCGTAAGCGGGCACCCGCCGTAAAACGCGTGGTGTTCGAGACCGGGCCTCTGTCCGTATGGCTCTATCATGCGCTGCAAGAAGAGGGGATGCCGGCGATCTGCATTGATGCACGCCACGCCAAGGCAGCGCTCGACATGGCCGCCAACAAGACCGATGCGAACGACGCCGATGGCTTGGCGCATCTTGCAGAGGCGGGCTTCTTCCGCGAGGTGCGGGTAAAAGGGTTCGAAAGCATGCTGACCCGCACTCTCGTGGCGGCACGCACCAGGCTTGTCAGGATCACCACCGAGCTTTCGAACCAGATCCGCGGCATCATGAAGACATTCGGGCTGCTCGTTCCCGCAGGCAAGGGGAGCACGTTTGAGAAAAATGTCCGCGTCCTGCTTGTCGATCAGGAAGGACTTGCTCCCATCGTGCTGCCGATGCTGGAAGCGTGGCGCAGCATGCGCATGCGTGCTGCGGAAATGGGCCGCCAGCTTGTCGCTGCTGCACGTCAAAGCCAAGCGTGTCAGATTTTAATGTCAATCCCTGGCGTCGGTGTGATCACCGCGACCTCTTTCGCAACCGCCATTGAGGACCCCGGCAACTTCAAGAAGTCCCGCTCCGTCGGCGCTTGGCTCGGTCTGACAACCCGTCGCTACCAATCAGGAGAGGTAGACTATGATGGCCACATATCTCGACGAGGCGATCGTCATTTGCGCGGCCTTCTTTACGAAGCCGCCACGGTCATCCTGACCCGCAGTTTGGCCGACAGTGTCCTGCGGACATGGGGCCTCAAGCTTAGGGAGCGGGTTGGCTTCAAGCGAGCTGCCGTTGCCGTAGCCCGAAAACTGGCCGTGACGATGCACGCGATGCTCAAGACCGGCGAGTTGTTTGACCGAAGCGCCGGAGCCACAGAGAGTGTCCGATCCTCTGTGTATCTGTGATCTGTTCCATGCTTCTTGAGAGGAGCAAGGACGATGACGATTTCGAACGAAGTACTGGACGAACTTCTGAAGGGCTGCGAGCGGCCTGAAGATTTGCTTGGCGATACCGGGCTGATGAAAGAGCTGAAGATCAAGCTCATGGAGCGGATGTTGGGGGCCGAGCTGACGGCGCATTTGGGCTATGAGGCAGGCAAGGACGCACCGCCGGGCCAGCCCAACCGGCGCAATGGAACCGCCGGCAAACGGCTGAAGGGCCAGGACGGCGAGATGCCAGTTGCCGTGCCTCGGGACCGGGATGGCAGTTTCGAACCCGAATTGGTCAAGAAAGGTCAGACCCGGATCGATGGGATCGATGACAAGATCATTGGCCTCTATGCCCGTGGGCTGACGGTGCGCGATATCCGGGCGCACCTGGAAGAGCTTTACGGCTTGAAGGTCTCGCCCGACCTGATCAGCCGTGTCACCGATGCTGTGCTGGACGAGGTTCGCGAATGGCAATCCCGGGCGCTGGAGCGGATGTATCCCATCGTCATTTTCGACGCGCTCCGGGTCAAAATCCGCGATGCCGACAGCCGCATGGTCAAGAACAAGGCCGTCTACGTGGCCCTGGGCGTTTCACGCGACGGGGTGCGCGAGGTTCTGGGCCTCTGGATTGCCGACAATGAGGGCGCCAAATTCTGGCTCTCGGTGATGAGCGAACTGAAAAACCGTGGCGTGGCCGATATCCTGATCGCCGTCGTGGATGGGCTCAAGGGCTTCCCGGAGGCGATCACGGCCGCTTTTCCCGACGCCACCGTCCAGACCTGCATCGTGCACCTGGTGCGCCATTCCCTGAACTTCTGCGCCTGGAAGGACCGCAAATCCGTGGCGGGCGACCTGCGCCGGATTTATGGGGCCGCCACGGCCGACCAGGCTGCCGCCGAACTGGACGCTTTCGAGGAAAAATGGGCCGGTAAATACGCTTCGATCGCCCCGGCTTGGCGGCGGGCATGGCAGGAGGTGATCCCGTTCTTCGCCTTCGATCCGGCAATCCGCAAGATCATTTACACCACGAATGCCATCGAAAGCCTGAACCGGGTCATCCGCAAATCGATCAAGACGCGCGGGTCATTCCCGACCGAAGACGCTGCCACCAAGCTGATTTATCTCGCCATCCGCAACTTCGAGAAAGGCGGCAGGAATGTCAGGGAGTGGTTTGCCGCCCGAAACCAATTCGCTATCATGTTTGATGAGCGCTTCAATGCGTGACCGTATCTGAAACCCGCATGGGACAGGCCAGATACACAGAGGTCATGACACTCCTGCAAAGTGCGTCGTCCACATTGAAGGCTCCTCCACGAAGTTCCATCATGCGGCGGCTGATGCCGACCGCGAAGACAACCGTGCACCCGGCAAACGTATCTCGAGCCGAAAAGAGGCTTGACCCTCCCACCTCGATTAGACAACCCCGGCTTGACCTCGACGTCTATCCCTATCTGCCGCGGGCCCACGTCTCCCGGACCTCTGCGTCCAGCTACCTCAGCCTGATGCGTGGGGGAGCGGCATGAGCGATACCCCTGAACTGCTGCTGCAGCATCATCTCAAGACGCTGAAGTTGCCGACGGTCCTGCGGGAATACGCCAAGCTCGCCAGCCAGTGCGCCGCCGAAGGGCTCGACCATGTCCAGTTCCTGGCCCGCCTGGTCGAGTTGGAACTGATCGATCGCGAACGGCGCATGATCGAGCGGCGCATCAAGGCCGCGAAGTTCCCGGCCATCAAAAGTCTTGGCAGCTTCGACTTCAAGGCCATTCCTGGCCTGAACAAGATGCTGGTCCTCGACCTTGCCCGCAGCGAATACGTCAGCCGGCGCGAGAACGT
>CAWEBB010000040.1:0-9569 GCA_963807085.1 uncultured Alphaproteobacteria bacterium | reverse complement strand
AACATCGAGGTCATCAGCGAAGCCGAGCCTTCCACCATGGAAGTATCGACCACCTGCCCCTTGCCGGATTTCTGCGCCTCGATATAAGCCGCCAGCGCACCCACCACCATGTAGAGCGCACCGCCGCCGAAGTCGCCGACCAGGTTCAGCGGCGGCACCGGCGGGCCATCCTGCGGGCCGATCGAGTGCAGCGCGCCCGAAAGCGAGATATAGTTAATGTCATGGCCCGCGGTATGCGCAATCGGACCGTCCTGGCCCCAGCCGGTCATGCGGCCGAAGACGAGTTTGGGGTTGCGCTTCAGCACCACGTCCGGCCCGAGCCCCAGGCGCTCCATGACGCCCGGCCGGAAGCCCTCGATCAGGATGTCCGCCTTCTCGCAAAGCTGCAGGGCAAGTTCGACCCCATCCGGATTTTTCAGGTCGATGGCGCAATTCTTGCGGCCGCGCAGCAGATTGTTGAACTTCGGCTCAACGGAACCTTCGCTGCCGACATTCGCGGCCCGGTCGATCCGAATGACCTCGGCACCCATGTCGGCCAGCATCATGCACGCGAATGGGCCGGGGCCGATGCCGGCAAACTCAACAACCTTTACGCCAGTTAGCGGACCGCTCATGGTTTCCTCACCTTAATGTGAAATTGCACGTGCCAAGCAGCATAGCGGCTAGCCCGCACGGTTCAACGGAGACAAGCATGACCCAGCCGTTTGAAGGCATCCGCATCCTCGATTTCACCCAGGTATTCGCCGGCCCGTTCGCCAGCGTGCAACTGGCCATGCTCGGCGCCGACGTGATCAAGGTCGAGAAACCGGGCGGCGAGGACGTGCGTTTCAACAACGGCGTCACCGGACCTAAGGGCGAACCCACCTCCCCCATTTTCGCCGCCGCCAATGCCAACAAGCGCGGCATCTGCCTGGACCTGAAACAGCCGGAAGCCATCGCCGCCGTGAAGAAGCTGGCGGCGACGGCGGACGTGGTCATGGAGAATTTCCGGCCCGGCGTCATGGACCGGCTCGGCATCGGCTGGAATGTGTTGCGCGAGATCAACCCTCGCCTGATTTATGCCTGCGTCTCTGGCTTCGGGCGCGAAGGACCCGATGCGCGCACGCCTGCCTATGACGGCAAGATCCAGGCAATTAGCGGCATCATGTCCATCACCGGCTATCCGGAGAACGGGCCGACGCGGGCAGGCTTTGCCGTCGCCGATGCGATGGCCGGCATGACCGCGGCCTTCGGTGTCGCCAGCGCGCTGTTCCAGCGGAACATCACGGGCAAGGGCCAGTTGGTGGACGTCTCCATGCTGAATTCGGCGCTCAGCTTCCTGTCGCCGACAGTGGCGGATTGGACCGTCACCGGCTATCGCCCGGTGCAGTACGGCAATATGGCCGTCAGCCGCCGCCCGACCGCCGACCTGTTCATGGCGAAGGACGGTCACTTCCTGCTGGCCTGCAACACCGAAGGGCAATGGCAGGTGCTCTGCCGCGAGATCGGCCGCCCGGACCTGCTGGAAGACCCGCGCTTTGCCGACTGGGACCTGCGCGCGGAACACAAGGCGGAGATCCAGGCGATTTTGACAGAAGCCTTCGCGGCTGCCTCGGCCGCCGAATGGGACGCGCGCCTGAACAAGGCCGGCTGCCCCTGCTCCAGGATCTGGAGCATTCCGGAGGTGGTCGAGCATCCGCAGCACGCCTGGCGCCCCTCCGGCATGCAGGAGCTCGAAGGCCGCAAGCTGATGGGCGCCGGCTTTGCCTTCGAAGACGGCGGACCCAAGCTGGAGCGCTGGGCGCCTGCGGTCGGGGAACACACGGAAGAGGTGCTGCGGGAGGCGGGCTTCGGCGAGGCGGAGATTGCAGCGCTCTCCAGTCAATAGAACACCTGCTTCCTGATTTATATTTAGCGCCCGCAACGGAAATCCGCTACAGGACCTGAACAACACACTAAAGGAGCAAACGTAATGTTGAGAAAATTGGTTGGGAGTGTCCTTGTACTTTTGCTGCTTAGTGTCCGTCCGAGGACTTTATGAATCGGCGGAATCGGTTGTTGGATTTTGGCTTGCGGGCTGGAATCGGCTGTGATTCCCTGTCTGGCACCGAATAGCGAAGAGAGGTGCCCGATGTGGACGGTCGAGAACCGCCTCCGTTACAACCGCGACCACCTGCGGTATCCGAGTGACCTGACGGACGAGGAATGGGCGTTGATCGAGCCGTTGATCCCGCCGGGCAAGCCGGGCGGCGGCAAGCGCACCGTCAACCTGCGCGAGGTGGTCAACGGGCTGATGTATGTGCTCTCTACCGGCTGCCAGTGGCGGGCGATCCCGAAGGATCTGCCGCCGAGGAGCACGGTCCATGACTATTTCGACCTTTGGGCCTGGGATCGCACGCTCGACCGCATCCATCATGCGCTTTATGCGGCCTGCCGGGAGCAGGCGGAGCGCGAAGTCGCCCCCAGCGCCGCCATCATCGACAGCCAGAGCGTGAAAAGCGCGGAAAAAGGGGGGCTTGCATCGACCCGCCGGGGTACGATGCGGAGAAAGAAGATCAAGGGCAAGAAACGGCACATTCTGGTCGACACCCAGGGCCTGCTGATGCATGCCCTGGTGCATGCCGCCGATATCCAGGACCGCGACGGCGGCGTGATGGTGATGGCCGCTCTGTTCGGACTCTACCCCTTCCTGCTCAAGCTTTACGCCGATGGCGGCTATCAAGGGGAGCGGTTCCAGGAGGGCGTGAAAAAGGCCCTCTCCCAGGTCAACGTGGAGATCGTCAAGCGCTCCGATCATGCCAAGGGCTTTGTCGTGCTGCCCAAACGCTGGATTGTCGAGCGAACCTTCGCCTGGCTCGGACGTTGCCGCCGTCTGGCCCGGGATTGGGAGTGCCTCAACGCCAAGGCGCTGGCCTTCCTGAAACTCGCCTCGATCCGCCTCATGATCCGAAAACTCTGCAATCCATCATGAAGTTTCCGGACGGACTCTTAGTGTCCGTCCGAGGACTTTATGAATTGGCGGAATCGGTTGTTGGATTTTGGCTTGCGGGCTGGAATCGGCTGTGATTCCCTGTCTGGCACCGAATAGCGAAGAGAGGTGCCCGATGTGGACGGTCGAGAACCGCCTCCGTTACAACCGCGACCACCTGCGGTATCCGAGTGACCTGACGGACGAGGAATGGGCGTTGATCGAGCCGTTGATCCCGCCGGGCAAGCCGGGCGGCGGCAAGCGCACCGTCAACCTGCGCGAGGTGGTCAACGGGCTGATGTATGTGCTCTCTACCGGCTGCCAGTGGCGGGCGATCCCGAAGGATCTGCCGCCGAGGAGCACGGTCCATGACTATTTCGACCTTTGGGCCTGGGATCGCACGCTCGACCGCATCCATCATGCGCTTTATGCGGCCTGCCGGGAGCAGGCGGAGCGCGAAGTCGCCCCCAGCGCCGCCATCATCGACAGCCAGAGCGTGAAAAGCGCGGAAAAAGGGGGGCTTGCATCGACCCGCCGGGGTACGATGCGGGAAAGAAGATCAAGGGCAAGAAACGGCACATTCTGGTCGACACCCAGGGCCTGCTGATGCATGCCCTGGTGCATGCCGCCGATATCCAGGACCGCGACGGCGGCGTGATGGTGATGGCCGCTCTGTTCGGACTCTACCCCTTCCTGCTCAAGCTTTACGCCGATGGCGGCTATCAAGGGGAGCGGTTCCAGGAGGGCGTGAAAAAGGCCCTCTCCCAGGTCAACGTGGAGATCGTCAAGCGCTCCGATCATGCCAAGGGCTTTGTCGTGCTGCCCAAACGCTGGATTGTCGAGCGAACCTTCGCCTGGCTCGGACGTTGCCGCCGTCTGGCCCGGGATTGGGAGTGCCTCAACGCCAAGGCGCTGGCCTTCCTGAAACTCGCCTCGATCCGCCTCATGATCCGAAAACTCTGCAATCCATCATGAAGTTTCCGGACGACTCTTACAGCGCGCGCTGCTAGTGCGCCGGTGACATTTCAGATCGACGGCTATTTTAACGGCGCGTCCAGTTTCACCGGCACGTGGAGCGGATTGTCTCTTTCCGTCGGCGATCCCTTCACCGGAACCTTGACGTTGGATGACGCCGCGGCGTCTACAGGGTCTGTGGACACTTATCCGTCCTACCGCGCCAACCAATTCCCTATCACCGGCCTTAACCTGACTTTTACCAACGATGGTTCGTCCGTTGCCTTTTCGAGCGGGACGCTTGACGTGTTGGTTGTCGACTACGACAGCAATCTGGATGTTATCCTCCGGGCACAAACGACCCAACCCGACGGTTCAACCGTAGCGCACGCACAGGAAGTCGCTTACGAGGCACGGACCCGCCTGTCGGAGCCGACAATGGAAGAGGCCATCTATCTCATGGACCAGCAAGGTGCGACGGAGTTCAGGAACCTCAGCCTGTGGCATAATGGCGGCACCTGGGAGTATGGCACGTGCGTCAAACCAACCGGTCAAGTCCTCGGACACTGTAACTTGCACTTACGGACCAACACGGTGTCCATCATTACACCGGGCTACACGCCAGCGGTGCCGCAAGGCGCAATTGACCCGGTAACAGCCCCCGTCCCGCTGCCGGCCGGAGCCGCGCTTATCGCCTCCTCTTTCGGCATCCTTGGATGCTTGAGGCGGCGGAAGACGGCGCAAACCATTTAAGCAGGGGCAGTCTTATTCGTAAGAGGGCGGCCACCGGACCCACCGTTAGCATGAACTGGCGGCAACCTTACTAGTAAGGCCGGTCGCCGCGTACCATGGGGCGGTAGAGCTGGGCACCCGCATTAACCTCGCGGATTTCCGACGGATATGATTATGGGAAGGCCCGCCCCTCTCCGGAGCAATCGTTTAGATTGCTTCTGTTTCAAGCGAGAGAGGAAGGGAACGATGTCGATTGATGTGCTTGGAATTGATCTTGGCAAGAATGTTTGCAGCCTCGTCGGGTTGGATAAGGCAGGCGCTGTCGTCATGCGCCGGCGCCTTCGACGTGATGGCGTTGTGGAGTTTGTCGGCAAGCTCCCAGCCTGTATCGTGGCGATGGAAGCATGCTGCGGGGCGCACCATCTTGGGCGCGAGCTTGAGGCCGCGGGCCACACGATCCACCTGATGTCGCCGGAATATGTTCGGCCCTGTGGGAAAGCAAACAAGAACGACGACCGGGACGCCGAGGCGATCGCGGAAGCGGCGACGCGCCCGACGATGCGCTTTGTGCCGGTCAAGAGCGAGGTGCAATCGGACATCCAAGCTTTGCATCGCGCTCGCTCGCGATTGGTGGCAGAGCGCACGGCGCTCATCAACCATTTGCGTGCTCTGCTACTGGGCCGAACACTGGCAGCACATCCGCACCAGCAATCCGATCGAGAGCGTGTTTGCGACCGTCAGGCACCGCACGATCCGAACCAAAGGCTGCCTTTCGCATGGCACGGCGCTGACGATGGTCTTCAAGTTGGTGATGACGGTGTCCAAAACCTGGCGGCGCCTATCAGGCAGCAATCAGTTGCCCAAACTGATTGAAGGTATCAGGTTCCGAGACGGCATTGAAGCCACAGATGACGCCGACACGGCAGCCGCCTGACCCGCCGTCACCCAAAATCGGTCATAGCTCTCGGCGCGAGGCGAGGCCTACCGGCAACACAACTGTGCACTGTTTCGGCCGGCACCCCTGTATGTAGATGCCCCGTCCGTGCAAGTGGTTCCTCCCGACCCAATGCAGAACTGGGTTCGACAGTTCGCGGTTTGGCTGGGGCTCACGCCGAAGCAGCACTCGACTGGTGGGAAAACCCGCCTCGGCAGTATCTCAAAACAGGGAGACCGCTATCTCCGGCGTCTCCTCGTGATGGGCGCGACAGCGGTCATGCGCAGTGCAAAGAAACTGGAAACGTCAAGGGCTAACTGGATCATGCGCATGATGGAAAAGAAGCCATTCCGCCTTGTCTCTGTCGCCCTTGCCAACAGAGAAATGCCCAGGCCGCCTCCGCTTGCTTGCGGGTTTCGGCTTGCCAGATGTCATGCAGATGGTCCTTGGCCTTCGGCTGCACGGACTTCGGCATCGCATTCAGGACGTTCATCGTCTTGTGCAGCCAACAACGCTGTTCTCGGCTGTTGGCGAAGACCTCGCGGAGCGCCGCCCAAAAGCCGAGCGCACCGTCGCCGATGGCCAGTTTCGGATCTTGGGTCAGCCCGCGGCGCTTGAGGTCGAGCAGTAGCTCGCGCCAGCTTTGCGTGCTCTCACGGAAGCCGTCGGTCATGCCAGGCAACTCCTTCTGGCCGTATTCATCGGCACCGACGATCACCAGAACGCATTGTTTTTCTTCCGCCATTCTGGGTTTGAAGTACACGCCGTCGGCCCAGATGTAGAGGAAACGCCGGGTGCTTAGGTCGCGCTTTTGCCAGGCCTGGTAGTCCTTCCACCAATCGGCCTTCAGCCGGGAGATCAGACGCTCGAGGTTGAGATCCTCAAGGAGGCGCTGGACAAGACGCGCTCAAAAAAACGGACTTGGCTCGCGCAGTCGCTGCCGAAGGACGGTTCCCGGTGAAGGTCGTAGCCAAGACCCTGGGCGTCTCCCGCTCGAACCTGCATGCCCGGCTGGAGCATCGTCCGGCAAATTAAATCGCTTTCGCGATCAATTTGCCGGCGTAAGATGCTCCGATTCTTAAATTCAGGGCGAGAGCGCGAAGCCGCGTCGGCGTTATCATAAAGCGCAAGACGCGGCGGTACTGCCGCTGATCACGACACTGGTCGCGGAACGTCCCACTTACGGCTACCGGCGCATCACGGCACTGATGAACCGGCAGTTCCGGGCCGAGGGCGCCGCGCCGGTCAACCACAAGCGCGTCTATCGCATCATGCAGGCGCACAACCTCCTGCTGGCCCGTCGATACACCGAACGGCCGGACCTGTCGCACGACGGCACGGTCGTGACGATGCGCTCCAACCTTCGATGGTGCTCCGACGGCTTTGAGTTTAGCTGCTGGAACGGCGAGATCGTTCGCGGCGCTTTCATCATTGATGCCCACGATCGGGAGATCATCGCCTGGCGGGCCGTGGTGAACGCCGGCATCAGCGGGTCTGACGTGCGCGACATGATGCTGGAGGCGGTGGAAAAACGGTTTGGCGTCACGCCGCTGCCAGACGCTGCCGCCGTCCTCGAGTTGATCGCCGGGTGGTTCGAGGACCACAACGACAACCATCCGCACTCAGGGCTGAAGATGCGCTCGCCGCGCGAGTTCATCGCTGCGCAAACCGCAACCGCCTGAGTGTCCGGTGAAACGGGGGCAAGACCACCACCCTTGCCAAAGTGGACGGCACATAGGAACCACGATTTGCCTACCCATGGGAATACCCCGAGATTTAAAAATCACGGCCGTTGGTATAACTCATGCAGACGAGCATCGTAGGTCCGAGCCAAGTGATCGATACGGCCAATAGTTTCACCAAAGCCTTTCTGGAGCCGGTGCGACACTCTCAACGCTCACTAGCCAACTGAAGGGGCATTACCCTAGCCTATCATTCCGACTCCATGGACTGAAGGATGGAAATGAGGATGTACGAGTACATTGTGCGTGCGGAAGTTCGCGGGTCTGTCCGTTGCACCGCAGCGGTGGTTGGCCTTTTAGCGATAGCGGTGCCGCATGCCTCAAGTGCAGAACAAAGCTCGCCCTGGGTTTTCGACGTAGCCCTATATGGATGGGCTATGTCGCTGAATGGCGATGCAGTCATAGATGGACGACCGGCAGATGTTGACCTTGGTTTCGACACCATCATCCAAAACTTGGAGATGGGCGCAATGCTAGCCGCACGAGTCCGGTATGAGCGGTTCGGCGTCTTTGGTAATCTTGTCTATGGAAAAATCGGAGATGACAGCACGAAAAACCTCAGTTCAACGACTGCACAACTTTCAGTTAGCTCCAAGATGACATTTTTCGATTTCGGTTTGACCTACCGGTTTGATCCCATGCCCATCGGCAGCGCCGGCAGCGATGGAACACAAAGCAGCGTGGTTCTCGAACCCTACGTGGGTGGCCGTTATACGAATGTCCAACTTGATGCGGATTTCGGTATTGGGGGGTTCAACAGATCGTTTTCAAACACTATTTCCTTCGTCGACCCCATCGTCGGCCTGCGGACGGAGTGGGAGTTGTCGGACCGGTGGGCGGCCGTTGTTTCTGCCGATATCGGCGGTTTTGGGGTCGGCTCCGACTTTTCCTGGAATGCCATTGGCCTAGTCGGCTATCGTTTTGGGATGTTTCGGGAGCGGGATGCCGCGGTATTCCTCGGTTACAGAGGCTTGGGGCAGAATTACTCCGACGGCAGTGGTGCGTCGAGGCAGGAATGGGATGTAATCACCCACGGCCCTATAATAGGCCTCAATGTCCGGTTTTAAGCGGTAACACGCGGGAGCGGAACGATGCGGATATTCACCTGCTTCGTCTTGATGTTCGTACGTGCTGGCTGCACATCGGTGCAGCGCAACCCGGTTCCGCTTGATCAGATGGATATGGCGCAGATACCCAACATTCCGAACGCCAGGCACTGGGGTGACGTGCCTCCGAAAAACCTGCAGCAAATGATCGACGAACTAGCAAAGCAGCGCGCTGCATCGGATATCAAAGATTTGGTTACGCTGTCTGTACAAGTCCGGTAATTGCCTGACAGTGCCGTCCTTGGGTAGGGGTTAGGCTGTGGCGTTGGTTTGAGGTTTGGGTTCGGTGTTCCGGGTGGTGGTTTTCTCCTTCTGCTTGGCTTTCGGAATGCCGTCGGCGAACGCCTTGAGCGGCGTGCGCCCGTTCATGCCGCGGCCCTGGTGCGGCCGCCGGGTATTGTAGCTCTCCAGGTATGGGTCGAGCGAGGCCTGCATCTCTTCGACCGTCTCGAACCAGGTGCGGCGGCCTTCGACCCGGAAGTGCTGGTCGAGAAGCGTGCGGTGCAGGCGCTCGACGATGCCGTTCGACTGCGGCCTGGCAACCCTGGTCCGCTTGTGCTCAACGCCCTCCAGTTGCAGGAATAGCTCGTAAGGGTGCCGGTCCATGCGGCCACAGAACTCGCCGCCATTGTCGGAGAGCACGGCGTCGATTTTCGCATCGTGCTCCTCGAACGTCGGCAGCACGTTGTTGTTCAGCGTCTGCACTTCCGTCACCGGCAGCTTGGACGTGAACAGCCGGCCCCAGGCGTAGCGCGAGTGGCAGTCGATGGCGGAATGCAGATAGACCCGCCCGACGCCCTTCAGATGGCCGACCATAAAGGTATCGACGGCCACCAAGGCGTCGGTGTGCTGCGCTTCGAAGTGGCGCTCGCGGAACTCGGGACTGAAGCGCTCCAGCGCCTGGATCTGCTCGGCGGTAAGCTCGAGCGTGCGTTCGGCGGTCGCCTTCTCCAGGCGCAGCAGGCGCTCATGTTTGGTCAGCAGAGCGTGGCGCTGCTAGACGCCGCGCACGCCGGCGGATGAGATGCCCTTTGGAGCGAGCGCGGCCATCCCAAACCTCTCACCCTCACGCGAATATAAAACATCCCCGGCTATTGGTTTAAGGAGCTGAATTCGTTCCAAGTATACTTCTTTCGAGACCAATCGGGCTACAG
>CAWEBB010000039.1:0-17566 GCA_963807085.1 uncultured Alphaproteobacteria bacterium | reverse complement strand
ATCCAGGCCGGTTTCTGCCATTCGGTCCTCGAAATACAGGTTTTGGACGACGCCCGGGCTGTTAAGCTGCGACGGCTGCCACTTTAGTCCGAGGTTTTCTAATCTCTCCTCCAGTCCCTGGTCGGGTCCGACAAACTTGCTCCCGTCCCGGACATCCACGTAATCACCGCCTTCGATCGGAGCGGGAGATTGCGCTGCGGCATTCAGGGCCAATGCGCCCGTGTCGCCCTGGCTGACCGCGGCCGCTGGCGCTGCACTCCCGTCTGGTTCACCGTCGGCAAGCTTGGCCCCGGTATCCGCGACCGGCGGTGTACCGTGAACCTGCGCGTCGAGGGCGGCGCGGTCCGATTGGCCTGGAGGTGTGCCCGGTGGCGGTGCGCCCACGCCGAGATCAAGACGGAACGCGTCGAGCGCCTGCTGTGACTGGGGACCCCAGGCTCCGTCCGGCGTACCGACCTGGTAACTCAGCGCCTCGAGAAAGCTTTGCAGTTCCAGCGCCTCGGCCCGTCGAACCTCCGATGACGTTACACCGCCCGCTTCTACTAGTGTGGCCTCCGTCAACATAGAAAGCTGCTGCAGGCGGGTTAGCTCGCCGGTGACCGGAAAGCCCCGACTGGACTGAAAGGCGCGGACCGCGGCACGGGTTTGCCGTCCCGGCAAGCCGTCAACGGGACCTGCGTCGAACCCTATCACGTTCAGGCTTCGTTGAAGGTCCATTGCCGCGCGACGCGCTTGTGTCTCTGCCGCTACAGCCGGCGGCGCCGTCGCCTGGGAAGGCCGTCCGTTTTGCGGCGGGTCGACTTTCTGCTGCTGCTGAGGCTGCTGTTGGGAAGATTTGGGGTCTTAACAATCGTCTTGGATTAACTTGTTAAAATCGAATGAGGCCGCCGGTGTCGCGAACCCCGCATATACCTTTGTAGCACATACTAAAAAAACACCGATCTCATGACACACTCCGGCAAGAAATTTTCCCATGGTCAAGCCTTAGTGTCGCATGCTACTTGGCCTCAGTTCGTATGTCTAGAAAACCGTTCGCACAGCGCCAGCGCCTGAATGGTGTAGCGCAGCCGCGCTAACACGCCATTCAGTAAGGCCATCTCGTGAGGCAGGTCATGCGGATGCAGCCGGCCAGGGTCTGGCCGCCGCTGGCGCGGCACTTCCGTCTGGTTCACCGCCGATAAGCCTGGCCCTGGTATCCGCGACCGGCGGCGTACCGTAAACCTGGGAGTAGAGAGCGGCGCGGTCCGATCCGCTGGGCAGCGTGCCGCTTGGCGATGCGCAGCCGGGCTAAAACGCCATTCAGTAAGGCCACCTCGTGAGGCAGGTCGTGCGGATGCAGCCGGTCAGGATCCGGCAGTCGCGGCGGCCAGGTCTCAAGTGCCCCATGCCGCGCCATGTCAAGCAGTCGGGCCACAGAAGGGAGCGCCTCATCCACCAGATAATCCGCTTCTGTCAGCCGGTGACGGATCGTATCGGCCATTCCGCCCGGTGCACGGCCGATCAGCCGACACGACGCCTGCACGCGCACGTCGCCCGCATGGCGCACGCGCAAGCCAGAGGCGCGCATCCGGCGGATCAGGTCGCGGTCTTCGCCGGTAGGAAGGTCGGCAAAGCCTCCGATGCGACGCAGTGCGGATGTGCGGCAAGCCAAAGACGCCCCCGGCACCCCACCATGATGAGGATAGGGATTGTGCGGCTCTGGCGCCATGAGATTATAGAACTGGATTACCATGTCTCTATAGATCGCTTCGTTTGCTCCTGCCTCTAATGGCAAGCGCTGAACTACGCCGCTTTCCCCCGGTATGGGTTCGACACGGCCGCAGACCGCATCTACTTCGGTGAGATGAGCTCGGCTCCGTGCAATCCAGTCGGGGGCCGCGATACAGTCGGCATCGGTGGTCAACAGGGATTTAATGTCGGGATAAAGCGAGATTGCACGCGCACACCCCCTCCGACGTGCTTCACCAACGCCTTGTGCTGCATTTAACGTGCAGTCGATCAGCTCAAGGCTGCGGCTGGGAATCGATGCGCGGGCCGCCGCGGCTGTGCTGTCCGTGCAATTATTGGCCACGACCACGATAAGTACGTCCTCATCAATCTGGGGCAAAAGTGCCGACAGACAGGTTGGCAACCGGCGGGCCTCGTTGCGGGCCGGAATGACAACGGCAGCCGTGAATGCAGACATCATCGGTCTTGATGCCGAAAAACGTGCCTATCGATGCGATAGCCAGACGCCATTATCAGATTGATCAGATTGAATCCCGGGCCGAGCGTCTGACGAAACACCTCCAGCGCCTCCTCTCCCTGCAAGGGATTGCCCGTCGGCCCCAGATAGGTGACGCAGAGGATCTCGGACTGCGGCCAGCGCCGGGTGATCTGCTCCGCCAGAGCGCGGATGTCTTCACGGCCGAGGAAATACAGGATCTCGGACAGAACGATCAGGTCATGAGCGCCAGAGGGGAGATCGCAGGGAAAGTAAGCTTGCACGATCGTGGCGTCCGGGACAGCGCGCTGTGCCGCGGCGACAGCACGCGAGACGCCATCAACGCCACAATAAAGGTCGCAAAGCGGCGCCAGATGTTTGGCCAGCGCGCCGTTGCCACAGCCCAGCTCCAGCGCAGAATGATAGCGCTGTCGGGACAGGGCATTTCGCGTTGCCACAAATTTCTCCTGTTCGTATGGGCTGGTGCAGAAATTCCATGGGTCGGCACTTTCGCGGTATTTGTCTTCCAGCTCGCCCAAAGTCACGCGCAAAGCGGCACCTCGAAATAGACCTCATCCTGCATCGTGAATAGCCGGACCATTTCGGGATCGAGGCTGAAGCCGTCGGGATCATCCTCGACGGTGCGGCCCAATTGACTTGCATGAGCGTCGATAGCCCTGGCCTTGGTGGCGCGATGGGCTTCGGTTGTGACGCTCAGGATGCGACAGCCATGATTGGCGCTCTGAAAGCTCGGATCGTCATAACGCGACCAGATTGGATAATAGAAAAGCTGCAGGCTCGGGCACAGGTGACAGACCAGACGGGCAATGTGCGCCGCTGCCTTGTGATCGGCATGCTCATCTAGCGGAGAGGCTCGAAAACAGACGTTGGGCACCCAATTCTCGGCAGATGCGCGCGATTCGTACGGCAATGGGCTGCGGGTCTTGTGCACCAAGTTGTCCATCGGGATATCCCAGCCATGTAACGTCGCGGTCACCGCCGCCGAGGCGGCGCACAGCCTCCATCAATTCCTCCTGCCGTTTTTGCGCCAGGCGATAGGGAGGCCAGGCGGCTGAGCGGAGATGCGACCCGGAGCCGTCGGTCAGGCAGATTACCCGCGCGCCGTTTTGGGCGAACGCCGCGGCAAGAAGTGCTCCACAACCCAGGCTTTCGTCATCGGGATGCGGTGTCAGCACCACGATGGGAGCGTCACCGGCGAGTTCGCCGGCCAAGAGATCCTGGCCCTCTGTCTGGCAGGCCGGAACACTCATGACATCAGACCCGCCAAAGTCGGCTGGCCAAAGACATACCTGCCGACCCGCAGCAGCAGCGCGTCGCGGGCCGCCTGACGCATATAGACGGCGAGATCGCGTGCGATGCGCCCGCTTTCGCTGTCGGTTTCAAAATGCAGCATACCGAGGCTCTGTTCGGCCGCGGTGATCGCCTGCAATCCTATCTCTTCCGTCAGCAATCTGGCCGCAGCCGACAGCGCGACGGCGTGTTCGGGAGCGTCCAGAGCCTTATCGCTTTCAGCAAATTCGGCGGCTTTCACCGTCAACCCTTCCGCACCCATGGCGCGCATTACGACGGATGTGAGACGGGCCATTTGCGCCTCGGCGTCAAGACGTCCGAGATCGGCCAGTTTCCGCGCCGCCGCCTCCAGCAGCCCTAGAGTCGCCCCAAGCTGAAGTGCCGCGATACGCCAGACGCCGCCGATAAAGCCGGGTTCGCTCATGTAGACGCCGGGCGGGCCGATCCACATAGCGCTCGCGCCATCGATGCCAGTGACATCGAAATGCCCGGATCGGGTCGCGCGCATCCCAAGCATAGACCAACTCTGGCCGTCCTGCCGCGCTTTGTCCTGAACGTCGATCAGACAGAGTCGAGTTTGCGACGACACGTCGACGGTCAAAATTGCATGGGTAACCGTGCCGAGCCCGGACGCATACTTCTTGCGCCCGTCCAGCTTGCCGTTGGTGTCCGCCACCCTAACCGGTCGATCTCCATCGGCGCCCCATACACCCAAAAACGCCCCCTGGCGCACAAGCTCCCGCACCTCGAACAGTTGCCCGGCCTGTCCATGTGTCTCAACCAGCCGAAGCGCGTTTATATGTCCTTCGAGCAAACGGGCGACCGATAGGTTCGCGGCAGCTACCCGCATCAGCCTCCGCACGGTGGCACGGGGAGCCGCTTTCCCCGAGTCGTCAAGCAGGTGTGCTTGCCGAAGCAAACCTACCGACGCTGACACGTCCTCTCCCTTGTCCTCCACAACCGCATGATCGCGCAACTTTTCACATAGCGCGTCAAGGGAGAACCCAGACGAATTTAATGCGTTCATCGCATCTCCGCAAAGATCAGGAGAAGCCGGACCGGCACCGGCGCGATCGGCAGCGCTGTATCTAAAACTCGGTAATTGCCCCCGAGGGGCGGCTATTCGGCCGCCGCCGCCGGGCGGGTGGCGGACAGCTCGTCGTCCATCTTCCACTGTTTGATAACCGGCAGCACCTCCTTGATGTAAAGTTCGAGGCCGGCCTTGGCATCGGCAAAGGGGATGCCGCCGAAGCGGAAGCTGGTCGCCAGTTCGTAGTCGCCGACCAGCTCACGGCGCTCGTCCAGCACCTTCAAGATGCGGTCGGGCGTGCCCCAGACGCTGGCCTCCATGAAACCGGCGATAATGCCGTCCATGCCGATTTCCTTGGCCGTCGCGATCTTGGCGGCATAG
Source organism: uncultured Alphaproteobacteria bacterium (assembly GCA_963807085.1). Taxonomy (GTDB): domain Bacteria; phylum Pseudomonadota; class Alphaproteobacteria; order Bin95; family Bin95; genus JACKII01. The sequence goes on along the minus strand of CAWEBB010000039.1, from coordinate 12,641 downwards.
GCATCGTAGCCCTTCACGCTGGCGAAATGGTCGCCCAGCAGTTCGTAGTGGTCGAAGTTCGACATGACGAACTTGCCCATCCAGTCCTTTGCCTTTTCCTCGGCGCCGTCCATGGTGGGCGTGCAGACGCAGAAATCGGCCATCAGCGGCGGCGGAGCCTTGCGGCCGTGCATCTCTGGGAACAGTTCGCGGTGACGCTCGATCGCCGGCAGGCGCGAGGGCCAGGGCCGGTCGGAGAACATGACCATGCGCGCCCCGATCTTGGCCGCCGATACCACCGAGTCGTCGCTGGAGGCTACCGCATAGAGCCGGTCGCGGATCGGAAAGCGCGGCCGCGGGCGGATTTCGGCGCGGGGCTGCGGATAGTGGGGGCCGTCGTTCTCGATGACGCCGGTCTCCAGCGCGTCTACGATCATCCTGGCCGCCTCGTCGAAGCGGGTGCGGCTTTCGTCCATGCTGGTGCGGAAGATGTTGAACTCGCGCCTGGCGAGGCCGCGGCCGATGCCGAAGCGCAGGCGGCCGTTGCAGAGATGGTCGAGCATCGAGACCTTCTCCGCCACGCGCAGCGGGTCGTTCCAGGGCAGGATGACGGCGGCGGTGCCCACATCGACCTGCGGATATTTCGCCGCCAGGTAGCTCATGAGCTGGAGATTGTCCGGGCAGAACGAATAGTCGTCGTCGTGGTGTTCCACGGCCCAGAGGCAGTCGAAGCCGCCTTCCGCCGCGATTTCCGCGATCGCCAGTTCCTCATCCCAGCATTGCTGGTCGGTCACGCCGGGCGGGCAGCCATAGGTGGCGAATACCATTTGCAAGCCGACATCCATGGGACGAACTCCTTTTCGTTGGGCGTTTTGGCGGGCGACGCCAGTGCGGCCGCTGCCCAAGTTAGTACTTAAGACGTAAGAAAGCGCATTGGGCGCGCCGACGCCAGCCCAAAGGCACCGAAAAGCAATGGGCCCATCCGGGTCCCCGGGTCAGTGGGCATCATCGCCACTAGCGGATGGCCGGGGCAACCGGCTACTATCCGCCATCTCCGTTCCGCCGCCGCGGCCGCGCCTTTCCTGCGCCGCCAGTGAGTTCGATGTCCAACGATCTATCCAACCGCCGGATGTTCGGCACCGTCGGATTCTTGTCTGCGGCCGGTCTGGTGGCGGCCGTTATTTTTGGCGTTTCCGCCGCCGACTGGGCGCGGCCTGGCAGCCCCTTGCTGCAATCGCTGGCAATCGCCGGCGGTGTGCTGCTGGTGGGCTCGTTCGTTGCCGTGCTGGCGAAGCGCTTCGGCCATTCCGGCAAGCGCGGGTTTCGCGCGCATGTGGGGCTCGCCAGCCTCGGCCTTGCCTTGGTGCTGGCCCATTGGAGTTTCCAGGTCTTCCAGTTCCCGACCCTGCTGTTGTTGCTGTTGGCGGCGCTGGTGGCGCTCGGCCTCTGGTCGCGCAGCGCCGGGGCGGTGGCCATGGCCGGCACTTTCGGGCGAAAGCACGCGGCCTTTACCGCGCCCGCACCCGCAACGCGCGAGCGCCTCAAGGCGTTGATCGCCGAAAAGCGGGAGGCGCTGGCCGGCCTCGATCCGCAAGCCAGCGAGGCCACGTTCTCGCTGCAGCCGCGCCATTGGCTGCGGCGGCCGCGAAGGGCGCTCGCCTACCAGCGGCTTTGCGACGAGGAATTGAAACTGACCGGCGCTACCGCCATGCTGTCGCCGGCGCAACGCAACTGGCGGCTGGTGCACCGGCTGTTGGCCTGGGCCTTTGTCGGCGGCATGCTGCTGCACGTTCTGCTGGTCCTGTTCTTCGCGGGTTATGTCGCGGACGGGCGCGAAATTTACTGGTGGCACATTACACCCTGGGATTTTTGAACCATGAGCCGCTTGGCCCTGATGATCGACCTGGAGCGCTGCACCGGCTGCAAATCTTGCGAGGCCGCCTGCAAGGCCGAACACGGCCTGGGGCCGGGCGAGCGGCGCAACCGCGTGCTGTGGCTGCCGGGGGAGGCGCGGAACGGTGCCGAACGACCGGCGCTCGATTTTCTGACCATGGCCTGCCAGCATTGCGAGCGGCCCGCCTGCCTGCGCGCCTGCCCGGTGACGCCCAAGGCCATCAGCAAGGATCCGGAGACCGGCATCGTCCAGGTGCACGAGGACAGCTGCGTCGGCTGCGGCGAGTGCGTGGCGGCCTGCCCCTATGGCGCCATGGGCTATGACGCGGACGGGCACCACGCCGTCAAATGCGACCTGTGCGTCGAGCGTCGCGCCGAGGGCGAGCCCACCACCGCCTGTGCCAGCGTCTGCCCCGGCAGGGCCATCCGCTTCGGCGAGCGGGACGACTTGCTGGCAGAGGCGGAAGCGGAAGGGCGCAAGCTGGTCGACAACGACCCCTGGCTGCTGGAGCCGGGCACGATCTACCTGGACCGGCTGATCGGCGAGGCGCAGGCGTTCACGGCAACGGGCCGCGCAATGCCGGCCGTCACCGACAGCGGCACGTTCGAGGAGGAGCCCTCGGTCTATCCTTATAAAGTGCCGCGGGCCGAGCGCATGGCCGACCGCGTGGAGCCCGGCGGTTGCAATATCTGCTTCAACGCCTGCACCACCAAGTTTCACTTCAGGGGCGACAAGCTGGTGAAGGTCACCGGCAACGATGAAGACCCGATGCTGCAAGGCCGGGTCTGCCCGAAATCGCAGCTTTCGCTCCAACTCTACACCAGCGAGAAACGCCTGACCCGCCCGCTGAAGCGCGTCGGCAAGCGGGGCGAAGGCAGCTTCGAGCCGATCTCCTGGGAGCAGGCGCTGGACGAAATCGCCGACAGGATCAAAGGCATCCGCGCCGAATACGGGCCGGAGGCGCTGGGTATTTTCGCCGGCACCCGCACCGGCACGCTGACGAACAAGGGCTATATCCGCCTGTTCTACCAACTGTTCGGCACACCGAATTTCGAGACGACCGAGCCCTATTGCTCGTCCGGCAAGAACATCGCCTATGGTCTGGTGCAGGGGAATGGCGGCAGCGGCAATTCCTATACGCCGGACGACCTGGGCTCGGCCGAACTTTATGTCTATATCGGCGACAATCAGGCGGAAACGCGACCCGTCCATTTCGGCATGATCAACGATTGGCGCCTGCGGAACCGCGCCCGCATGATCTGTGTCGACCCTCGCCAGACCGTGACCGCCAGCAAGGCCGACTGGCACCTGCCGATCCGGCCGGGCGGCGATCTGGCGCTGGCCCTGGCGCTGGCCTACCACATTCTGGAGACACGACCTGCACGATGTGGCGTTCTGCCGGGACTGGGTGGTCGGCTGGGAGCGGTGGCGCGATTTTCTGTTCCAGCGCCGGTATTCTCCGGATTGGGCCGCGCCGATCTGCGACCTGCCCGCCGCCGACATCCGCCAGCTGGCCGAAGAGATCGCGGCCGCCGACGGCTGCGTAATCTTCGGCAGCCGCGGCCTGAACCAGCACACCAACTCGGTCCAGACCAACCGCGCCATGATGTATGTGGCCGCCATCACCGGCAATTGGGGCCGGCCGGGCGGAGCCTATTTCAACATGAGCGCCACCAGCCCGGTAGAGGCCAACGCGCCCGCTGAGCACCGCGTCCAGCCGAACCGGCCGCGCATCCGTACCAGCCCGACCGCGTGGAGCGAGGCGATGCTGACCGGCCGGCCCTATCCGCTGAAGGCGCTGATCGCCAACAACAACCCCCTGGCGCTCTGGCCGGACCAGGAAAAGAGCCGCGCCGCGCTCTCGGCGCTCGACCTGCTGGTGCATATCGACCTGTTTTTGAACGAGACCAGCGCCTATGCCGACTATGTGCTGCCAGTCGCGACCGGCATCGAAAAGGGCGAAGTGGGGCGCGCCTGCGAGGACCGGCGCATCGTCTGGATCGACAAGATGATCGAGCCGCCGGGCGAGGCCAAGGCGGATGGCTGGATCTGGATCGAGCTCGGCAAGCGGTTCGGCTTCGACGACGTGATGCGCGAGGAATGGAAAGACCCGGCCGTGTTCTGGGACGAGGCCATGATCCAGAACGAGCAGGCGCGCGGCGTCACGCAGAAACGCCTGCATTCCCGCGCCTACCGCTGGGTACGTTTTCCGGTGGCGAGCGAGGACGCGCCGGAAATCGAGACGCTATACAGGGAGGGCACCACCGCCCACGGCGCACCGGAAGGCCACCGCTTTCCGACACAGAGCGGCAAGCTGGAATTCTGGACAGAGGAGCAGGAGGCCAAGTTTACGGCCCTCGGCATGACCGTCCTGCCGGAATTCTATGGAGAGCGCGAAGGGCTGATCGACCTGCCCTATGTGGAACTGCTGGACGACGACGCATCGGAAGGCGTGCCCAACCCCTTTTACAAGGGCGCGGTGCTGGCCTCGCGCGGCCGGATCGTCTCGGGCGCGAACGCCACACCGGGTGCCAAGCTGCGCGCTCAGGGCTTTAATCTGGAACTGGTGAGCGGCCGCCCGCCAGCGCCGCACTTCCATTCCTGGACGCATAATTCGTGGCAGGCGCAGGAGATGTGGCCGGACCTCTATTGCCAGATCCACCCCGAAACGGCGGCATCGCTGGCCATTCAAGACGGCGAGCGCGTGCGCATCGAAACGGCACACGGCGAAACCGAGGCACGCGCCTGGATCTATCCCGGCATCCGCAAGACGTCCGTGTTCGTGCCGATCGGCTGGGGTGAGAAGCAGCCCTATCACCCCTGGAAGCCTGTCAACTACCTGACCGACAAGGATCAGCGCTGCCCGATCAGCGAGCAGACCAACCTGAAGTCGCTGCTCTGCCGGGTGACGCGTGTTTAGAAGGCCGTTACGCCAAGCTCTCGGGGGATCGCTCTCGGGGGATCGAAGGCGCATGACTACCATTTTTCCGACACAGGAAGGAGCAAGACCATGGAAGCGGTTCAGAACACCAGGGGCGGCTATATCTATCTGCCCGCCGGCTACCCCTTTTCCTCGGGTGCTGCGGCGATGCCGGGCTTTGAGGTAGTCAGCGCCGTCTTTCGCCGGCCCCTGCCCTGGCGCGCCGGTTTCGATGCGATCGAGCGGCAACTGGCGGCCGCGGGCCGGCCGAAACAGGCGCTTTGCGGGGTCGAGCTGCGCTGTCCGGCGCCAATGTCAGCAGAAGGTTTTCACGAGTTCAACACCGGCTACCGCGGCATTCTGGAAGACTGGGACATTATCGAAGGCGACGTGAATCCGGTGGGGCGCACCAACGTCTCGCCGGTGCTGAATCCGCCGGGCGAAACGCTGATGTACGGCTTCAGCTACACGGTCGAGAACCAGGACGCGCCGCCGACCTTTCGCGGCGCCGGCGGCGGCGAGACCGGCCCGGACGGCGTCGTTCGGGAGGGCGACATGTCGACCGACGGCATGCGCGAGAAGACCGCGCGGGTGATGGAGATCATGGAGGACCGGCTGGCCGGCCTCGGCATGGCCTGGGAGAACGTCACCACGGTGAACGTCTACACCGCCTCGACCAACGCCGGCTGGCTGGAGCCGCAACTGCTGGCGCGGATGGGGCCGGATGCGGTGCATGGCGTGCATTGGTATCTGGCGCGCCCGCCCGTGATCGGCCTGGACTTCGAGATGGACCTGCGCGGCATCAGAACGAAATACTGGCTGTGACCGTCGCGCGGTCAGGGTAACTACGGCAGGCTTAACAGTCTGCCGTAGCGCTCCACCGGGTCCGCGAAGTCGGAAAGGCGCAGGCAGCGCCAGAGGCTCGCCTGGTTGGCGGTGACCACGGGCCGCCCTAGCGCGGCCTCCAGCGCCTCGATGATGCCAACGCAGCGGAAGCCCGTGCCGCCGATGAACACCGCGTCGGCGGCAGGCGGGCATGCGTCTGCGATCTGCCGGTAAAGCGGCTCAATCTCCTGGGCGAAAGCCCATGCCATGCGCATAGAGATCCTGCGGCGGGATCTGACGCCATTTCCCGCCGGGATCGTAGCGCAGATGGCCGGCAGGCGCGAGCCCGTGGTCGGCGTAGTATTGCAACGCTGCGGCGATGGCGTTGTCGCCGAACCAGGCAGGCGCGACCAGGAAAGGCCGCTCGGCGCCGACGGCCTTCAGGGCCGCGACCGTATCCATGCCATTGGTGGTGACCTGCACGGCGTCGCCCAGGATGGTGCGCATTGCCGCGATGGTGGCCTGGTCCCAACCCTTGCCGCCGACGACGCTGCTGGAGGTGTGGCCGATGACGACGGCCGACAGTTGCATGGCGGCAAACTGCCGGCAGCCGCGGGCCACATCGTCGGCGAGATCCACGCCCTGGCGATTGGCGTGCCACGTGGCCCAGGGCGCCGCCGCCGTCACCCGGGCGGCGTGCACGGAGACGCCGGACGGTGCCATGGCCTGCCACTCCGCCTCCGGCACTGCCTCGGAACCGACGATGAACATGCCGATGCGCGCCTGCGCGCCCCAGTTGTCGTTATTGAACCTGTTCGGATCCATACTGCTTCCCCGCATCGTCTGCGTCTGCCACTGACTATAGGGCACTTCGATAAATACGGCTGCGTAGCCGCTTCTGGGCCGATGTTGAACCTCGTTCGCCGCTGAACGCCCCGATGGGCGCCGTTTTGCGGCCTTTTTTGGTTGTTTTTGCCCGTTCAGCTGCGCTCCAGACGCACTTCTGCTGTCGCCACCCCGCTCACGTCGGCCCGCGGGCGGCGGCGAGGCCGTTCAGGTGGACCACGCGGCGCATGTTGTAGGCAAGGTTCTTCAGGCCGATGCGCGCCTTGGCGCGGGCGATGCCGATGCTGCGCACCAGCGTGCCACCCATGTCGTTGGTCTGCGCGCCGAACACGTGCTCGACCCGGGCGCGGACCTTCGAGCGGGTCTTGTTGCCCGGTTTCTCGCGCTTGCTGAGTGGGCGGTTGCGATGGCCCTTGCGGTGGATGCGGCTCTTCAGGCCGCGGTCTTCCAGCTTCTCCTCAATCTCGGCCGACCGGTAGGCGCTGTCCGCCCAGACGTCCGAGGCCGTGTTGTCGTCGTCCAGCACGTCGTCGATGACCTGGCTGTCGTGCGTCGCCGCGTCCGTCACCTTGTAGCGGCGGATCAGCTTGTGTCGCCGATCGACGTTGACGTGATTCTTGTAGCCGTAGTGCGACTTGCCGTGCTTCTTGGTCCAGCGCGCGTCGGTGTCCTTCTGGCGTTTCTTCGCCGGCTTCTCGTCCCAGCCCTCGGGCGTCTCGCCCGCCTTGATCGCGGCATTCTCATCGCGGCCGTTGCGCTGCTTGGGCACCGGCACGATCGAGGCGTCGATCATCTGCCCGCCCATCGCCAGCCAGCCCTGGGCCTCCAGGTAGCCGTCGAATGCGCCGAACAGCTCACCGACAACTCCAGCCTGGACCAGCTGCTCGCGGTACTGCCAGACCGTCGTCGCGTCCGGAACCGGATCCTCAAGACCCAAGCCCAGGAAGCGCATGAACGACAGCCGGTCGCGCACCTGGTACTCGAACTGCTCGTCGGAGAGGTTGTAGAGCTCGCACAGCACGAGCGCCTTGAGCATCACGACCACATCCCACGGCTTGCGGCCAGCCTTGGATTTTCGGGCCTCCGGCGGCCGGCGCCAGACCGCTTCCAACTGCGGCCGGAAATACGCCCAGGGGACGTGGCGTTCAGCTTCACCAGCGGATCCGACTTCGCGTCTAGCCCGGCGTAGCGTTTCGAAACGTCGAAGAAGCCCATCTGGCCCATCAGCACCTCCCAGTCATCGCCCCTATATCGGCGATTCTACCGGGATCCGGCTGGATCGCGACATTTTTCGAGGTGCCCTACAGCCACGGCAGCAGTTCCTCGACCGACATCGCCTTGCGCAGGTAACGCGGCAGGATGCTGGGCGTGAAGGTGATCTTGTCATCACCCGTCCCACGATCCCGTACACGTGGCACCTTCACCGGTATCGCGCCGACGCCGGTCAGGACGTTGCGTTCCGGCAGATGACCATGGCGGACGAGCCGAGCACGGCCAGCCGTGGTTTTGTCGTCGGCATGCGCTGCAAGCAGGGCTGAAAGTTCGGCCTCAATTGCCTGCTCGATCAGCTTGCGAGCACCGTTGCGGACGAGCTCTGTCAATGGATCGGCTGCAAATCCGAATGGATCAGGCAACTGCGTGATGGTAACTTCCGGCGTGTGGCATGTATGGATGCCGCCGTTAGTGCAAGGGGTTTTGAACCTATGAGCCCGGATATCCCAGATAAACAAGGATTTCTCGACCCGGTGATAGGTGATAACCTATCCTCATCAATAGCTTAGCGATGATGGGGTGGGGACTTGGCGATGGACGCGACGGGTGAAGCGGAATCGGGGCCTCTTCGGCTGGAATTTGACCGCTCGGTCAAGGTGGAGTTCCGGGGTTCGGCGATCAGTTCGGATGGCGGATTGCTGCTGCACCGCGAACTGGACGATGCTCTTGGCCTGTCGGACATGGCTGCGGGTTTGCTTGCTGATGTTCGCACTGGCCAGAACGGACGGCACCGCCTCGCGGGCTTCCTGCGCCAATCTGTTTTCTCGCGCCTGGCCGGATATGAAGACGTCAATGACGCAGACCGGCTGTGCCGCGATCCGGTGATGCGGCAGATTGTCGGCAGACGTGCGATGAAGACGGGCGCAGCCTCCGCGAGTGCCATGGGCCGGTTCGAGACCGAGATGCTGACCCAGCCTGAGAACCTCGCGGTGCTGATCGATCTGCCGGGGCGCTGGATTGACGCCGTGCACGACAAGCGCCCGCCGAAGGTCATCACTCTGGACATGGACAGTTCGGAAAGCCCGGTGCACGGCGATCAGGAAGGTCGGCATGGAATGGTCATTTCCAGAAGAAGTGCCTGCACCCGCTTTTCGTGTTCAACTAGTTCGGCGATCTGGAACGGTGCGCTTTGCGGCCCGGCAATGTCCACAGCGCCGATGGTTGGGAGGATGTGCTGAAGCCGGTTCTGGCGCGCTATTCTGCCTCCGCCGGCCCTCGATCAAAAGGCGGCGGTTCCGGGCCGATGCGGCCTTCGCCATCCCGGCGCTGTTTGACCTGCTGGAAGCCGAGGGCTGGGATTACGCCATCCGAATGAAGGGCAATGCCAAACTCCACGAACGGATTGATCACCTGACCAAACGAGGCCCCGGTCGACCCCCGAACCACGTCGTGCGCCTCTACACCAGCTTCCACTACCGGGCGAAAAGCTGGTCAAAGGCCCGCCGCATCGTGGCGAAGGTCGAGTTTCATTCGGGCGAACTGTTCCCGACCGTCGGCTTTATCGTCACCGATCGCAGCCTGCCGAACGAGCGGGTGCTGGCCTTCTACCAGGGCCGGGGCACCGCCGAGCAGCACATCAAAGAGGGCAAATACGCGCTCAAATGGACGCGGCTCTCCTGCATGAAGTTCGCGGCGAACGCCGTGCGGCTACAACTCCACGTCTTGGCCTACAACCTCGCCAACTTCCTGCGGACAGCGGCGACACCAGAACTGATCGAGCGCTGGTCACTGACATCCCTGCGCGAACGCCTGATCAAAACCGGGGCACGACTGGTGCGTCATGGCCGCTACGCCATATTCCAGATGGCTGCAGCCGCACTGCCGCAAGCGGTCTTCGCGGGCATCCTCGGCCTGATCAACACCTTGCGCGGGCCACGGTCACCACGGTGTCTGTATGACCGGCGGACGATCAAGAACTGGAGGACGCATCACCTGCGACCGGACAGGTGCGCCCCAACACCGAAGAAACGGTGCCGAAATCGGTTGGCGCGGCCCGCTTAGCCGCTCCTCACCTCCGGTTCCCACCATTCCACCACCATTCGAGGCAGAAGATGCTTGGAAACTCCATTCAGGTGGCCGTAACCTCACGGGAGAGCGGCCAAATGGGATATGTCGGATGAGTGTGTGATCAGGTGCGGTCATGTATAAGGCCTGTTTATGGCGGCGCTGTTCATGGCCGCGGGCCGGTATGGTGATGCGCGAACCGGGTCCAAATCATATCCGAGAGCTGAAAGCTCAATGCCACATAGGTGGTTTTCCCAGTCCGGATCTGGCCGATCAATCTCCCATAAGTTTCAGTGACCTCCTCACACTTCTCTTACACCGGGGCGGCGGTTGCGCGTATCGCTGCTACGCCACCGCCTCGGGGGTCCGATAATCCTCGTTCTTCGTCATCATCGCCCAGATCGCACGGGCCATTCTATTGGCCAAGGTGACCGCCGCCACGAGTTTTGGTTTTCGTGCAAGAAGGCGTTCGAGCCAGGAACCCTTTTTGACACCAAAGCGAGTGGCGGCTGTGATGACAGACATGGCACCACGTATCAAATGGCTGCGGATGTCCCCTTGTCCCATCTTCGAGACCTTTCCAAGACGGCTTTTGCCGCCCGTAGAATTCTGTTTGGGCACCAGTCCCAGCCAAGCCGAGAAATCTCGACCCCGGGTGAAACACATCGGATCTGGCGCGAAGGTTTCTATGGCCATGGCGGTCTGTAGCCCGACCCCCGGCACGGTCTGTAGTCGTTTCACGACCGTTGACGTCTTTGCCACTGCCTTCATCGCCTTGGTCATCTCGGCGATTTGCGCCGTCAGTCCCGCAATGTGATCGACATAAACACGGGCCATTCCCCTGACTTTATCCGGCAGGGCCACCGTCTCATCTTCGATCATCGCGGACAGCCTCTTCAGGCCACACTTGTTTGTCGCTGCAATCACACCGTGCTCGGCCAGATGCGAGCGTAAGCCGTTGATCGTTCGGGTGCGCTGGCCAATGAACATCTGCCGGGTCCGATAGGCCATGGCACCGACCGTCGATCCTCGGACTTCACCTCGACAAACCTCATGGTCGGGCGTGACGTCGCCTCAGCAATCGCCTCAGCGTCAGCCATATCGTTTTTCCGGCGTTCAACGTAAGGCTTCACGTATCGTGGCGGGATTAGACGCGGACTATGACCGAGTTGACCAATTTCCCGCCCCAGCCATGCGCTGTCGCACACGTTCCATGGCAACAATACAGCTGGATTGTTCGGAGAGAAACGGAAGAACCTGGTTGCGGGTCAGCTTCTTGCGGAAAATGACCGAACCGGTCCGGATGCACCATGAGCCGGAATATATTCTTTGCGAGATCAAGGCCTATTACGGCAGCTTGCGCTATGTTTATTCGTCCTTTCGAGCATTATGCCGCGATTCCATCCTGACGCCACATTGCGACGCCAGTAGATGGCGGCATCACATAGGGTAATTGTGGGAGCGAGTTACCCTGAACTGATCATATTCTTGGAGGGCGGCTGTTCCCCGATAGGATGGAAATACGGGCTCACGACTGGACGCCGGGCCCAAGCATCAGATGGAGAACAGCCATGGAAGAATATATCGGTCTCGACGTGTCCATGAAAGAGACAGCGGTGTCGATCCGCCGTGAAGGAAAGCGCATCTGGCGCGGCAGGTGCGCCTCGATCCCAGGATCATTGCTGAACTTATCCGTAAGCGGGCACCCGCCGTAAAACGCGTGGTGTTCGAGACCGGGCCTCTGTCCGTATGGTTCTATCATGCGCTGCAAGAAGAGGGGATGCCGGCGATCTGCATTGATGCACGCCACGCCAAGGCAGCGCTCGACATGGCCGCCAACAAGACCGATGCGAACGACGCCGATGGCTTGGCGCATCTTGCAGAGGCGGGCTTCTTCCGCGAGGTGCGGGTAAAAGGGTTCGAAAGCATGCTGACCCGCACTCTCGTGGCGGCACGCACCAGGCTTGTCAGGATCACCACCGAGCTTTCGAACCAGATCCGCGGCATCATGAAGACATTCGGGCTGCTCGTTCCCGCAGGCAAGGGGAGCACGTTTGAGAAAAATGTCCGCGTCCTGCTTGTCGATCAGGAAGGACTTGCTCCCATCGTGCTGCCGATGCTGGAAGCGTGGCGCAGCATGCGCATGCGTGCTGCGGAAATGGGCCGCCAGCTTGTCGCTGCTGCACGTCAAAGCCAAGCGTGTCAGATTTTAATGTCAATCCCTGGCGTTGGTGTGATCACCGCGACCTCTTTCGCAACCGCCATTGAGGGGACCCCGGCAACTTCAAGAAGTCCCGCTCCGTCGGCGCTTGGCTCGGTCTGACAACCCGTCGCTACCAATCAGGAGAGGTAGACTATGATGGCCACATATCTCGACGAGGCGATCGTCATTTGCGCGGCCTTCTTTACGAAGCCGCCACGGTCATCCTGACCCGCAGTTTGGCCGACAGTGTCCTGCGGACATGGGGCCTCAAGCTTAGGGAGCGGGTTGGCTTCAAGCGAGCTGCCGTTGCCGTAGCCCGAAAACTGGCCGTGACGATGCACGCGATGCTCAAGACCGGCGAGTTGTTTGACCGAAGCGCCGGAGCCACAGCATGAAATCTGGAAGATAGCGTTCAAGATCTGAACGCTTGAGACGTCCCTGCCGGGACGTGGGCCGAGCTATTCCGTTGATGGGGTTGCACCGCGGCTCAGCAAAGTGCGTCGTCCACATTGAAGGCTCCTCCCGCGAAGCTCCATCATGCGGCGGCTGATGCCGACCGCGAAGACAACCGTGCACCCGGCAAACGTATCTCGAGCCGAAAAGAGGCTTGACCCTCCCACCTCGATTAGACAACCCCATCATATCCCTTTCTCGCCAGAGAATTGCAGGCGCTTCGACAACGCCATGATATGCCGCCC
>CAWEBB010000038.1:0-26138 GCA_963807085.1 uncultured Alphaproteobacteria bacterium | reverse complement strand
TTAAGTGATTCTCCGCCCGACAAGGATAACAAGATCAGCCCAATTGCTTTGAGCGTCCTTCGGTCTCGCGCGCCGGGGCACGTACGCAACCGGTCTGGCGCCTCGCTGCGCACGTGCACCGGCGTGAACCAACCTGTCCGAGCCAATTGCGCCAAGTCTTCGGCATTGGCCCGGTCAAACTTGTTCAGCCGGGCCGACAGCGCCTTGTGCGCCAGGTGTAAGCGGCACCGAATAATCGTTGGTCTTGTAGCGCACCAGCGATACCGAACTCACACGCCCGGTCGCCTGTTCACAGGCTTCGAAGGGAGCGGGCGGCAGGTCCGCCATGGCTGCCAGATCACGCTCCAGGCGCTGCCCAATCGTCTCGGTATGACCGCGCAGAATAGCCGACCGGCGCTTACGGCATTGCTCTTCCAGCCAGGCATTGAAGGCGTCCCATGTCGCAAACCGGGGCATCGGCACCATGAAATTGCGCCGGGCATAACCGACCAGCCCCTCGACGCCGCCTTTGTCGTTCCCCTTGCCGGGCCGGCCGTAGCGGTCCTGGATCACGTAGTGCGACAGCAATCTGCTAAACAACTCTGCCCGTTTGCGCGAGCCGTCCGGCTGGATCTGTGCCACCAGGCAGCGATCATTGTCATAGAGGACCGGCTGCGGCACCCGGCCGAAGAAGCCAAACGCATGCACATGCCCGTCCATCCATGCCTCGGCCGTTGCCGCAGGGTAGGCTCGCACATAACAGGCATCGCTGTGCGGCAGATAGAAGGCAAAGAAATGCGCCTTCTGCTCAACGCCGCCGATCTCGATCAACGCCTCGCCAAAGTCTGCCTGCCCGTGGCCTGGTGCATGATGCAGTGGCACAAACATCTCGCGGCTGCGCCGCTGATGCTCCCGCATATAGGTCTTCACAATGGTGTAGCCGCCTAAAAACCCGTGCTCGTCCCGAAGCTGTAGAGCGACAACCATCGTGTCCGGCGTATTGCCTCATGAATAAATGTTCCCGCGACGTTGGCTGTCGCCTCACCCGGGATGCTGCCGAGCATCTACTGGTCCGGGACTGCAGCAATAGTGCTTTCCATAGGCGCGTCCGTCGGCGTGGGGAGCTTTCCGGCGGGGCGCGAAGCCCTCAACCAGCGCAGCGCCTCGCCGGAAAGCTCCCCACTCGCGCTGACCGTGTCGGGCTTGCCCAGGACCAGCGCTCTTGCGCTTTCGCGACGCCAGACCTTCAGTCGCCGCTGGACCGTGCGGGTCAAGTTTTCAGGATAGACGCCCGGATGAACAGCCTGCAGGCGGTCGAGGAGTTGCCTTCCGGTTACACCGGAAGGCCTCGAACCAAGCCTTCAGCATATCAGTCACGGCTTCCAGCGGATCCGGGACGGTACGGTAACGTGGCTTGGAGGGTTTGGGCCGTGCCGTCGGCCGAACCTCTTCGCTAGAGCGCCAAGCGATTTTGAGGCTATCGAAAAAGGCCGCGAGCGGCGGAACGCCAGTCTGCACGACGGGCATCGTGTCGGCGATCTGGATGAGCGCCCGCTGGGCTGCGCGAATATCCCGGAGCAGGCTCACAGGATCGAGCGTCGCGTGCTGTGCGTCCAGCGCATCCTTCAGTGCCTGCGGCGTGCGCGGGTCGGCGACGAGCCGCTGATGCGGGGTCAGCGGCGCATGATACCGTTTCCGGATCAGTGCGCCGTCACGCTTCTTCTCGGCCAGCCGGAAGGACGGCTGGAAGAAGTTCACGAACAGGCGCATCGGCCGATAAAGGTTCGCGAGCGCCTCCGCCGCCGCAAGCCCTTCGAAGCGGCGATAGCCGACCATCCGGCGCACGACCGCGCCGTTCTTTTGCTCTATATGCGCCTGATCATTGTTGCGGTAGGGGCGCGAGCGGGTGAACGCGACGCACGCCGCATCGCACCAGGCCTTCACCGTCTCATTGATGAAGCGGTATCGTTGTCTGTGTCGAACCCAAGGACCGGCAGAGGCGTCACGTCGCGGACGACCGTCAGCACTTCGGTCAGCAGTTGCTGCTCGCGGAACAACAGCGGCGCACACTCCGTCCAACCGCTGGCGATGTCGGTCAGCACCAGCGTCTGCGCGAAGCTACCGCTGGTTAGCGGGCCGCTGTGCGAAACGAGATCGGCCTCGAAGAACCCGGGCGGCGGGTCGTCCCAGTCGGCGTAGGTCCGGATCGGCACCGCGCGACGGATCGCCGAAGCGGGCGCCGTCCGGCGACGACCGCGGCTACCCGCCTGTTTGCGCACCGGCGCGAGGACCCTGTCGATCGTTGCGGCGCTGATCGTTTCCAGCCGGTCCCGAACCGCTGGATCGAGTGCCAGATGCCCATGGCGCTCCATGGCGGCAACCAGCATCGGGATCAGCGGCTTCAATCTCTTGCCGCAGATCCTGTCCGAAGCTTCCCACAGGACAATCAGTGCTTCACGAACCGCATCGTCATACAGCCGGCGCCGCGGCCGAACCGCTGATCGGTCTTTTCTGCTCCCGCCGCGAAGAAGCCGTGCAGCGTGTTTGCGGTGGTAGCCCGTCACCGCCACGAACTCCGTCAGTATCCCAGTTTTGCCTTCTCGCCCGGCCTGATCGTAGCGCACCGTCAGTGCGGCCAGAAGCTCATCGCGCGTCGCCATACTTACCTGCCTCACCGTTGCGCCTCCTGTTCCCAGAGATGCCCGGGAACATTCTTGCCCGGGAACATTCTTAACGAGGCAACGGCACTACCTTCGGTCATGTCCCAGTGCGTGGTGTAAGAGTGCCGGTCCTCGGCGAGGTCCGAGGGTGATCAGGGCGCCACGGCGGGCAACCTGACGAGGTGATCATCGATTATCCGGGCCAGGCTTTCCAGCGCCATGTAGCGTCGGGCGACGGCCCATTCGTCATTTTGCTCCAGCATCAGTGCGCCAACGAGGCGGATGATGGCCGCGTCGTTGGGAAAGATGCCGACAACATTGGACCGGCGTTTGATCTCCTTATTCAATCGTTCCAATGGATTGGTGCTGGCAATCTGGGCCCAGTGCTCGCGCGGAAAGTCCATGTAAGCGAGCACGTCCTCCCGTGAAGCGTCCATCATCTGGGCCAGCCCCTCGTTCTTCTCGCGCAGAGCATCGGCGACCACCTGCCACTGCTTCTCCGCCTCCACCTTGGTCTCCTGGGCAAAGATAGTTTTGAGCATGGCGGCGACGGCGCCTCTGTTCTTGGCAGGCGCATGCGCCAAAGCATTGCGCATCCAATGAACTCGGCAACGCTGGTGGGTGGCGTTGAACACACGGCTCGCCGCGGCGCGCAGTCCCTTGTGATCGTCGGCGATGACCAGCTTGACGCCCCGCAGGCCGCGATCGGCGAGCGAGCGAAGAAACCCGGTCCAGAACGTCTCCGCCTCTGATGGGCCAACCGCGATGCCGAGAATTTCCCGCCGGCCGTCGCCATTGACTGCGACGGCCACTATCACTGCGCGACTGATGATCCGTCCGCCCTCGCGCACCCGGATGTAGGTGGCGTCGAGCCAGAGATAGGGCCACGCGCCTTCAAGCGGGCGGTTGAGGAAGGCCTGCACCCGTTCGTCGATCTCGGTACAAAGCCGTGAAACCTGGCTCTTCGACACCCCGCCAGCGCCCATGGCCTTGACCAGATCATCGACAGCACGGGTTGAAACGCCGTGGACATACGCCTCTTGAATGACGGCAACGAGGGCTTTCTCCGCCGTCCGGCGCGGTTCCAGAAAGCTCGGGAAGTAGGAGCCCTTGCGCAGCTTCGGGATCGACAAAGCGATCCGACCGGCGCGCGTGTCCCATCCCCGTTCGCGATAGCCGTTGCGCTGTGCGGTCCGAAGCGGCGAGCGGGCCCCCTTCGCTGCGCCAGTCGATCCTTCAACTTCCGCCTCCATCAGCCGTTCGGCCGCAAAGGCCAGCAGGTCGCGCACCAGATCGGCGTCCGCACTGTTTTCAACAAGCTCAATCAAAGCCATCCTATCGTCGGTCATTGTCATCTCCGGTTCGGTTTCGAGTTTCCCAACAAGAACCTCTACCGAAGATCGGCAATGGCCGCCCGCGCCGCCTGCTGTTACACCACGCTATGGGACACTGCTCTACCTTCAGCAACAATTCAGGCGAGGCAATGCGCCGGCCAAGAAGGTTGACGCTCTACAGCACACCGATCTTTCTATCCCCGATGGCAATAGCCAATCTGACGCGTGGCGATTGGTTACAGTTTCGCGCGTCCCGGATCTCTGGATTGGCCTAAAGGTCTTCTCGTTGCGAGCGGCTTTCAGTCCTTTGCGGGTTCCGAGTTCCAAGAAAGCAAATGCGCGTCTCACGGGTCTCGTGACCCAGTTAACAGCCACGTCGCTTCGCGCCGCCTAGGCTTACTACCTGCAGGACAACTTAGCTGCTTTTCGCAATAGAGCAAGCGGGGAGCCGCAGAATGGAGGTAAATGGTTATGGCGGACAAATCGGTATGGAACCTTGACCAGATCTTTTTCAACCTCTTCCGTGAAGGTGCTTGGCCAGGGCTGCCAACTTCGCTGACGTATAGCTTTCCGACCCAGATCCCCGGCTCTTACAAGTTTGGGCTGATCCCCATCAACGAAGGCAAGTCCTTTTCCTCGTTCAGCCTGCCACAGAAATCGTGGGCGGAATTCGCTGTTCAGCAGTGGGAAGAGGTCGTCGCGATCGACTTCCAGAATCTCGGATTACAGCGACGCCGGCAAAATCCGCTTCATGAACACGGAGGAGCATAAAGGCCCCGGCACTGCGCACGCCGAGAGCATTAACAGCAATCGGCGCGGCGACATCTGGGTCCATTCTGACGTCAGCGGCAACTTCAACCTGGATATTGGTCATCTTGCGGTCAGGACGTTGATCCATGAGATGGGGCACGCCCTCGGACTTCAGCATCCAGGGGACTACGATGCCAGCGACGGACCGTCGAACTATGAGGACGACGCGATCTACGCTCAGGATTCTCGAGCATACACTGTTATGTCGTACTTTGGGGCGGGGAACACAGGCGGCTCTCAACCATCTGCAGCGCAGACCCCCCTTCTCCACGATATCTACGCCATCCAGCGCATGTACGGAGCCAACCTGGCCACCCGTGCCGACGATACGACCTACGGCTTCAACTCGAACACCGATAACGCAGTTTTTGACTTTACTTACAACGTCGAGCCTGCGCTCGCCATCTGGGATGCTGCCGGCACGGATACTCTCGACCTCTCCGGCGACCCGGGCGGTGTGGACATTGATCTCAGCCCTGGCAGCTTTTCGAGTGCGCTTGGGGGCATCGCAAACATCGCCATCGCATTTGGTGCATGGATCGAAAACGCCACCGGAGGCGAAGGTGATGACGTCATTTGGGGCAACGAGTTGGCCAACGAACTGCGTGGCCGCAACGGCGCCGACTCGCTTTACGGGGCGCTGGCTGCGGACACGCTGATTGGCAATCGAGGCGACGACTTTCTCTACGGTGACGCCGCCAATGATCTGGTCATGGGAGGGCTTGGCGACGATACGCTGTATGGCGGCATCGGATGGGACGAACTGGATGGCGGCGGCGGGGTCGATACAGCCGTCTTCACTCACAACAACGCAAACTGGTTCATTGATTTGGCCCCTGACGAAGGCGGGCCGGGTACCGCGACAGACGGCAATGAAACGGACGTCCTAATCGCTATTGAGAATGTCACCCGTGCGCTCGGCAACGACATCATTCATGGCTCGTCCGCAAGCAACATCTTGATCGGCGGTTTCGGCAACGACCGCCTCTACGGCTATGAGGGTAATGACACGCTCGACGGCGGATGGGGCGACGATATTCTCTATCGTGGCAGCGGTAACAACCGGATCATCGGTGGGCCGGGTTTTGACGAACTGAGGTTTCTCGGCGCAACGACCGGCGTTGCTGTCGATCTTCACAATACCTTCAGTGGTCAGATTGTGGTCGATTGGCCGTCGCCCGCACCCGACGAAGCCGACCGGATATCTGGGATCGAGAAAGTCTCCGGCACCATCTATGCCGACGTCCTGAAGGGCGCGACCACGGTCGACAACACCATCGAAGGCAATGCCGGCAACGATGAGATCTGGGGTCGGGGCGGCACGAATCTGCTAGTGGGCGGGTATGGAGACGATACCTTCGTCAGCGGTAGTGGCCAGGACACGTTTGACGGCGGATCGGGGTTCGACACCGCCAACTACCAGATCGCCGGCTCCGCAGTCACGCTCGCACTTGGGGTCGCCAGCGCACAGAACATTCCCGGCCTCGGCAGCGATACATTCATCTCCATCGAGAACGCCATTGGCTCCGAGTTTGGTGACACGATCTACGGAACGTCCGGCTACAATCACCTCCAGGGCGCAGGTGGAAACGACTATATTGACGCGAGCAGTGGGCCGGATCGGATCGACGGGGCTGCCGGCCGCGACACGCTCCGAGGTGGCCCCGGCGGCGACACGATTTATGGCGGCACCGACAACGATACACTGATTGGCGAGCGAGATGATGACATTTTGCATGGGAATCAGGGTGATGATGTCATCGACGGCGGTCACGGAGACGATGAACTGTGGGGCGGCGTTGGCCTTGATACCGCGTCTTACCAAAGCGCACCCGCAGCCGTTAGTGTCGACCTCAACATTGTATCCGATCCGCAAAACACGCGCAGCGCGGGCTTTGACCGGCTGAATAGTATCGAGGCCGTCCAGGGCTCGCCATACAACGACAATTTGAAAGCAGCCGACGCTGGAAGCCGCGTGTTCGGCAACGATGGCCACGACAACATCACCGGACGATCCGGCAACGACTGGCTGATCGGAGCGGCCGGTAACGACGTCATCTGGGACGAAGGCGGCAACGACCGGATCGATGGCGGCAACGGTGTGGACAGCATCGGATACCGATACGCAGCTGCTGGTGTCGTTATCGACCTGAAGTTGACTGACCAAAACACCGTCGGCGCCGGTTACGACACGCTGCTGAACCTCGAGAACCTGATTGGCAGCAATCAAAATGACACGCTGATGGGGTCCGACACCCTGAACACCATCATCGGACTGGATGGCGCTGACTGGATATTCGGACGCGGCCAAAACGATGACCTTCAGGGGAATGAGGGCAACGATGTTATCGATGGCGGGCACGGCAATGATCGCATCGACGGCGGTAATGGACTTGATTCCGCCTCCTATGTGACATCGCTGGCAGCGGTCCAAGTAGATCTTGGCATACAAGGTTGGCAGTACACTGGATGGACCGAGTGGGACTACCTCACGAACATCGAAAACCTGGTCGGCAGCGTGTTCGATGACATTCTGCGCGGTGACGCTAACAATAATGTGATAAGAGCGGGCGCCGGCAATGACACCGTTGAAGGTCGCGACGGCAACGACGTGCTGGTCGGATCTGTCGGCGGAGACCATCTTGATGGCGGTCTCGGCACCGACCGCGCTGCCTACGATCTGGCCGCAGCGCCATTGCGGGCCGACCTCCTGGTCCCGAGTGTCAACACAGGGGAAGCCGCGGGCGATACTTACGTCTCGATCGAGAACCTGCAGGGCAGTACGTTCGACGATGAACTCCGTGGAGACACGGCCAATAACGTCATTTATGGGGGCGCAGGCAACGACGTCATCCACGGACGCGCAGGTAATGACATTCTCCAGGGTCAACTTGGTGATGACCTTTTGTTCGACGGACCTGGAGACGACGTCTTCGTGTTCAGCGGAAGCTTTGGAAGCGATACCATCATTGGGTTCGAGACTTCGACCTCCGCCGACCTGATCGACCTCTCCAGTACTACCTTCGCGAACGACTTTGCTGATCTTTCGGCAAACCACCTCACTCAAGTTGGGGCGAATGCAGTGATCGACGACCTAGCCGGCAATACGATTACACTCGCGGGAGTGGCAATGGGAATTTTGAGCAATGACGACTTTTCTTTTGGCTAGATTGCAGACTTAGTGTCCGTCCGAGGACTTTATGAATTCGGCGGAATTGGTTGTTGGATTTTGGCTTGCGGGCTGGAATCGGCTGTGATTCCCTGTCTGGCACCGAATAGCGAAGAGAGGTGCCCGATGTGGACGGTCGAGAACCGCCTCCGTTACAACCGCGACCACCTGCGGTATCCGAGTGACCTGACGGACGAGGAATGGGCGTTGATCGAGCCGTTGATCCCGCCGGGCAAGCCGGGCGGCGGCAAGCGCACCGTCAACCTGCGCGAGGTGGTCAACGGGCTGATGTATGTGCTCTCTACCGGCTGCCAGTGGCGGGCGATCCCGAAGGATCTGCCGCCGAGGAGCACGGTCCATGACTATTTCGACCTTTGGGCCTGGGATCGCACGCTCGACCGCATCCATCATGCGCTTTATGCGGCCTGCCGGGAGCAGGCGGAGCGCGAAGTCGCCCCCAGCGCCGCCATCATCGACAGCCAGAGCGTGAAAAGCGCGGAAAAAGGGGGGCTTGCATCGACCCGCCGGGGTACGATGCGGGAAAGAAGAGATATGCGCAAAAGTTGGTGACGCCTGATCAAGCGGCGGTTTGAAGGTGGCGGAGGCCGTCGCGGAACTCAACCCCTGCGATGACCTCGGGCAGGCGGTTCCGGCCGTCGAGTTTGCGCCATTTCTTCTGCGCCGACATCATCAGCTTAAAGGCCATGGCCAGGCCTGTCTTGCGGCTGAGGCAGCCCTTGGTGCGTTTCGTGCGGTGCCGCACGGTGGCGAAGGTGCTCTCGATCGGATTTGAGGTCCGGATATGTTTCCAGTGCTCGGCCGGGTAGTCGTAGAAGGTCAGCAGCGCGTCCCGGTCCTTGACCAGCTTGGCGACCGCCTTGTCCCATTTCACGTCGTAGGTTTCGACGAAGAAATCGAAGGCGACGTTGGCTTCGGCCTTTGTCTCGGCCTGCCAGATGTCGTGCAGATGCGCCTTGGCCTTGGCCTGCACCGACTTCGGCATCGCGTTCAGCACGTTCATGGTCTTGTGGAGCCAGCACCGCTGCTCCTGCGTCGTAGCGAACACCTCGCGCAGGGCCGTCCAGAAGCCGAGCGCGCCGTCGCCGATGGCCAGCTTGGGATCGTGCTTCAGGCCGCGGCGCTTGAGATCGAGCAGCACCTCGCGCCAGCTCTGGGTGCTTTCGCCAAAGCCGTCGGTCATGGCCAGCAGTTCCTTGCGGCCGTATTCGTCCGCTCCGACGATCACCAGAACGCATTGTTTTTCCTCAGCCATCCGCGGCTTGAAGTAAACGCCATCCGCCCAGATGTAGAGGAAGCGCCGGCTGCCGAAATCGCGCTTTTGCCAAGCTTCGTAGTCTGTCCACCAATCGGCCTTCAGCCGCGTGATGGTCTTGGCGGACAGGCCCTTGGCGTTCGGGCCCAATAGCGCTTCCAAGGCCTCGGTGAAATCGCCCGTGGACACGCCTTTCAGGTAAAGCCACGGCAGCAGCTCTTCGACCGATTTCGCCTTGCGTAGGTATCGCGGCAGGATGCTGGACGTGAAGTTAACCTTGTCCGCGCCAGGCTTTCGATCACGGACACGCGGCACCTTCACTGGCACCGGGCCGATTCCGGTCATCACCTCGCGTTCCGGCAAGTGACCATGGCGCACCAGCCGCGCGCGACCGTCGTCGAGCTTCTCTCCCGAAAAGGCGGCCATCAGCGCGGCCAACTCCGCGCAGATCGCCTGTTCGATCAGCTTGCGCGCCCCGTCGCGGAGGACGTCGGTGAATGGGTCGGAGCCAAATCCCGATGGATCGGGCAGCTGGGTGATGGTAGTCTCTGACATGTGGCATATCCCTTTCTCGGCAGAGAATGGACGGCGTCCGAACACCGCCATGATATGCCGCCCCTCAGGGCATCACCAACTTTCGCGCGTTTCTCGGGAAAGAAGATCAAGGGCAAGAAACGGCACATTCTGGTCGACACCCAGGGCCTGCTGATGCATGCCCTGGTGCATGCCGCCGATATCCAGGACCGCGACGGCGGCGTGATGGTGATGGCCGCTCTGTTCGGACTCTACCCCTTCCTGCTCAAGCTTTACGCCGATGGCGGCTATCAAGGGGAGCGGTTCCAGGAGGGCGTGAAAAAGGCCCTCTCCCAGGTCAACGTGGAGATCGTCAAGCGCTCCGATCATGCCAAGGGCTTTGTCGTGCTGCCCAAACGCTGGATTGTCGAGCGAACCTTCGCCTGGCTCGGACGTTGCCGCCGTCTGGCCCGGGATTGGGAGTGCCTCAACGCCAAGGCGCTGGCCTTCCTGAAACTCGCCTCGATCCGCCTCATGATCCGAAAACTCTGCAATCCATCATGAAGTTTCCGGACGGACTCTTAGGGCTGGCTTTGTTGGGTGCGGTACGCTGGGCCGCACCGTTTTACAAATCAGCGCTCACGGTGGACTTTGACACCGGCACGCCTGCGGTCGCATCAATCCGAGCATAGAACTCTGCTTCCGTTTCGTCTGGGCCGCGCTGCAGCGGCTCCGGCGTACGCCCACGCATGCCAAAGAAATATGCTGTCCAGGTCTCCGTAATCGGCCCCTCCGGCCCACCGCGAACGGTCTCCTCGACGATTAGGACTTTCGCCTTGTCAACGGTAGTGTAAAACCTGCCATCAGGCCGGAGGGAAAGTCGGCCATTTTTGTGGTCCAAAGATTATGTAGCCTGTCCAGTCGGTGTTGAGCCGCAGCCGCCAAAGGCCGGGCGCAGGAAAGCCGATCCGGTAGATCTCGGAGCTACGGTGCGAGAAGTTGGCCACGACGACGACATCGTCGCCCGCGCCGCCGGAGTCGTATCGATGGAAGGCGACGAGCTTGCGTTCCTCGTCAACCCGGAAGATGCGGATGCCGCGACCGAGCAGGCTGCCGGTCGCCCCCGCGCCATTCAACCTCAGGCGCGCGAGATCACGATAGAGCCGGACGATGCCGTGGAACTTCTCGCTTTGGTCGCAATCCAACGGCACAGTGTCCCGGAACCACTCGCCCTCCAGGAACTCCTGTCCCTGGAACAGCATCGGGATGCCAGGCGCCGTGAACATAAGTGCGGCTCCCAGCGTCGAGCGTTTCTGCGCCGCCCAATGCGATGGGTCACCCGGGGCTATCTCGTGCACTACGTGCGCCTTGCCGTTTCCAACCTCGTCATGGCTTTCGGTGTAAACGACGCGCTGGAAAGGGTCGCCGTTGTAGTGGTGACCGAGCGCGTGAGCGACGGTGGCCATGCTGCGCGCCTCATCGTCCGGCGCGATCAGCACCTCACGGATCGGGTGGACGAACTGCGACTCCCATTGCGCTCCGAAACCGGCGCCGCCATGCTCGACGGCGCCCGTCACCTCTGCCTTGTTGCGCAGATCCTCGGCGATGGTGATACGGCCGGGAAATCGCTCGCGGATCTCGGCGTTGATCGCCTGCATCAGGCTCCAGCCCTCGGGCAGCGCGTCACCATCATCCGCCTCGTCCCCGCGGACGTTGCGGATGTAGAGCGTCATGTCCCAGCGCAAGCCGTCCAGCCTAAATTCCTCGAGCCAGTATAGTGCGTTATCCCGGATAAACTGCCTCACCTCGGCGCGCCCATAATCCGGCCGCCTATCTCCCCTGGGCGTCTCGCTGCGCCAGTCGTTGTAGAAGTAGATGCCTCCCTTGTCGCCTTCGCTCCAGCCATCGAACTGCCAGATGTCGAGATCGCTCGGCCCGAAATGGTTGTAGACGACGTCCAGCAGCACCGCCATGCCCCGGCTGTGTGCGCCTTAACAAATGCGCGCAAGCCGCCAGGGCCGCCATAGGCGCTCTCGACGGCGAAGATGTGAGCAGGATTATGCCCCCACGACACATCGCCGGCGAACTCCATGACCGGCATGATCTGCACCGCATTGACGCCAAGGCGCTGCAGATGGTCCAGCCTGGAGATCGCGCCCAGCAGGGTACCGGGATCGTCCTCCGTCGCGGGGCAGAAAGTGCCGACATGCATTTCGTAGATCACCATCGCGTTCCACGGCGGCGACGAGAACTCGGCATTGGAGCGGTCCTCCGCAGGCGCCACCACGATGCCATTGCCAGTACCGCATGGCTCAAGTGGCGTGCGGCAGGCACTCCGGACCCTTGGCACAGTGAAAGTGCTAACCCGCATTTCTCACGAGGATAGGTGCATCGGGGCATAAGATCGGGGAAAATGTGAGTGTGGACAGACACTTGACCCGACTTCAGGAGCAGCCCCAATGCGGACAGAGTGTAACCGGGAAGCGATGCTATTTGCACGCCTTGCTCGTCGCGACGTGGTCGCCGATTTCGGTGGCGGGGCGATCAGTTCGGATGCCGGAGCGTTGCTGCTGGGGGCGACGGACCGGGCGGTTAATCTGGTCGAGCGCTTTGCTGCCTGTTTCACCGATGGCCGGGCGGCTGAGCGGGTGGTCCACGACGTGCGCACGCTGATAGGCCAGCGCGTGTTCGCCATCGCGCTCGGCTATGAGGATCTGGTCGATCACGACGACCTGCGCCACGATCCGGTGCTCGGCCCCATTCTCGGCCGACTGGAAGCGCGCCGGCCGGACTGCGCGCCGCTGGCGGGCAAGAGCACGCTGAACCGCCTGGAGCAAGCGCCGGTCTGCAACGACCGCTACCGCAAGATCGCCCACGATCCCAAGGCGATTGAGAATGTGTTCGTCGATCTGTTCCTGGACGCGCACACCAGGCCACCGGCACGCATCACGCTCGACCTGGACGCCACGGACGACCCGATCCACGGGCGCCAGGAGGGGCGCTTCTTTCACGGTTACTACGATTGCTACTGCTACCTGCCGCTTTATGTGTTCTGTGGCGAGCATTTGCTGGCGGCCAAGCTTCGGCGCGCCAATATCGACGCCAGCGCCGGTGCAGCCGACGAGATCGCCCGGATTGTCCGGCACATCCGCGAGCGTTGGCCTCGGGTGCGCATCCTGCTCCGCGGCGACAGCGGCTTTGCCCGCGAAGAGCTCATGGCCTGGTGTGAGGCCAACCGGGTCGATTATCTCTTCGGCCTGGCGCGCAATTCCCGTCTGGTGGACCGGATCTACGTTGACCTGGCCTGGGCAGGGGAAGAGGCTGAGCGCACCGGCAGGCCCGCCCGGCGCTTCGCCGACTTCCGCTGGACCACGCGGGACAGCTGGAGCCGGCGCCGGCGGGTGGTGGCCAAGGCCGAGTGGATGCCGGGCCGGGGCGAGAACGGCGCCAACCCGCGCTTCGTGGTCACCTCGCTGCCGGCGGGAGACGTGGACGCCCGCATGCTCTACGAGCGCGTTTACTGCGCCCGCGGCGACATGGAAAACCGGATCAAAGAATGCCAGCTCGACCTGTTTGCCGACCGCACCAGTGCGGCGACCATGGCCGCGAACCAGTTGCGGCTGTGGTTCGCCTCCATGGCCTATGTGCTGCTGTGTGCGTTACGGCGAAAGGGCCTGGCGCATACCCGGCTGGCGAAGGCCACCTGCGGCACGCTGCGTCTGAAACTGCTGAAAATCGGCGCACAGGTGACCGTCACCGTCCGTCGTATCCGTGTGGCGATGGCCTCTGCCTGTCCTTATGCCGACGAGTTCGCGCTCGCACACACACGGCTCTGCCGCTGAAGCACGCTCCGGCATCGCCTCCACCCGCCCATCAACAACATCGGACCCGACCTGATCCCGACCGCGCCCCAACGGCGCAACGAACCCGCATGCTCAAGCCCCACGCGTCCGTCATCCAACGGTCAGCCAGCCATCTCCCGATCAGACAGGCAACACTGGTGAGAAATGCGGGCTAGCGGCAATCGAGCGATTACCGCAAGTCGGAGTCGCTGTTGCAAAAATCTCGTGATCCCGATGATATTGTGGAGATCGGGCTTGACAAACCGCGTTCCGTCACGTGGCCGCGGCTATTGCGGCAAGCTTCGAGCGCTCTGGCGGTTGCCGGTGGCCCTGTGTCTGAAGGGCTTCGTCCCGGCAGTCTGTTCTAAAATACCGAGGGCTCGTTCCATCTCTTCAACACCTGGACACCTGGGTCGCTCGCATGCTCGACGCCGCAGGCGTCAC
Organism: uncultured Alphaproteobacteria bacterium; assembly: GCA_963807085.1. GTDB lineage: Bacteria > Pseudomonadota > Alphaproteobacteria > Bin95 > Bin95 > JACKII01. Next base: position 12,114 of record CAWEBB010000038.1, on the reverse strand, counting down.
GGTCCTGCTTGGCGGTATCGTGACCGCGGGCAAACTGATGCGCCGCCTGCGCACGGCAGTGGGCGGCGGTGGCGGCGCCACAGCTGTGCCACCGGATGGCGGAGGCTAGATTTCGGCGACATCCCCGAGCGCCTCCAGCAGTTGAACGAAGCTAGCCATGTGCTGCAGAAGGCGGTTATGCGCGGTGCGCCGCCGATGGAGGGGCAGAGCGCGATCGCGCGGATGATTTGGCGGCTATGCGCTGACCGCCGCTCCGCATGGGGCGGCGGCTGGCCATTGTCGGAGTGCGGATCTATCTCTCCGTTTCGGGTTTGGACGGCGCGCCGTCACCTTCGTCATGTTCGCGATCCAGCACCTCGACAGTTGCGGTCGCGGTCAGGCCGTGAATGACCGTGGAGGCGAAGATGGTGAAGGCGACGAGCGCCCAGAGCGGCCCTTCGTCGATGAACTCCACGTGCGTGGACGCGTAGCCGAGATAGTAGAGCGACCCGATCCCGCGCACGCCATAGATTGCCACCACGGCCCGTGCCCTCAGGCTGAGCTGGATTCCGAGCAGCCCGAGCATCCCCGCTATCGGCCTGATCACCAGGATCAGGCCGAAGCCGATGATCGTGTGGCTCCAGTCGAGATACGGCCAGAGCGAGGGCATGACGCTGCCGAGGAGCACGAGAAGGATCGCCGTGACTGGCATGTTCGATGGAACTCGCGAAGGCATGAAGGTGCTGGTGGAACCGATGCCGGGCCTCGGCCCGCCGGCACACCAGCCCGGCAACGAAGGCGGCGATGAAGCCGTAGCCTTCGGCGAGTTCCACGATCCCGTAGGCGAGAAACACGCCGGCCAGAACGAGAACGCCGGGGCCCGAGGCGGCGACCGTGTTCCACGCGGGCACCGCGAGGATGCGCCCCAGCAGCCAGCCGATGCCGATGCCGAGCACGGTGCCGACGAGCGATGCGATAGAGGACGTCCCAGGCGAGCCATTCCGCCAAGCCAGAGCGCGGGATCGGCTCCTTGCGAGGCGATGTGGAGCGCGAGATAGACGAACGGAAACGCGAGACCGTCGTTCAACCCGGCTTCGGTGGTCAGCGCGAACCGGACCGGGTGCTCCTTCCCCTCGAGCGGCGGCCCGATCTGGAGATCCCCGGCAAGCACCGGATCCGTCGGCGCGAGCACGGCCCCGAGCAGAATCGCTCCCCCCACCGTCATCCCCGCGAGGCTCCAGCCGAGAAGCGCGACCGCGGCAATGGTGAGAGGCATGGTGATCGCGAGAAGCCTGACCGTCGGCCACCAAAGCCGCCGGCCGCCCAGGTCGTCGATCCGCAGCCCGGTGGCGAAGAGAACGACGATCACCACGAGCTCGGCGGCGAGTTTCCCAGATGGCCGGGTTCTCCGTGGGGTCGATCCCCGAGACGATGCTCGGGAACAGCAGTGAACCCACCATTCCGCAGGCCATGAGCAGCGCTGTCGCCGCAGGCGGCCGTCGCACAAGGAGGTGCGGCAGCCAATACGACACGAGCAGGCTCGCACCCAAGGCGACGAGCAGGATGTGGTAGGCATCGAAACCGAAGCGAGCGTCTTCCATGATTACCTGTGTGCACCAGGCCGGGCGGTCGCTGCAACCGCTCCCGGAAGAGGAGGTTCCGATGGGCCTTCATGAACTGAGCGACGAGGAATTTGCCATCATCCAGCCGCTGCTGCCGAACAAGCCGCGCGGCGAAGACATGTCGTTAGCTCCGCCGCTGACGCGCGCCTGCAGCGCAAGGCACCGGGCTTGCGCCCGCAGGTTCCCGCCGATCCTCCCCTTGCCGCTCATGCAGGTCAAACGCGCTGCTCCTTACTCGATGCGAGTTGGGGGAAGATCCCCTTGAAACCATCCACAAGGCTCCCACATACCATCCAGACAGATGGAGAATTCTATGGCGGTACGCCAGCTAAGAGACCGAGGACCCGACACCGAGAAGATCACCATCAACCTCGGCTATGTCGATCTCGGCCGGATCGATCTCCTCGTTCAGGAAGGGATTCTACTCCAACCGGACCGACTTCATCCGGACAGCGATCCGCAACCAGCTGACGGGGCATTCGGAGGAAGTGTCCCGCTCCATCGACCGCCACATGCTCGAGCTTGGCCTGCGCGATTTCAGCGCCGCCGAACTCGAGGCGGTTCGCGACGGGGCGAAAACTGCACGTGAAGGTCGTCGGGCTGGTTCGCATCGCAGCGGACGTCACGCCGGAGTTGGCACTTCAGACGATCGGCTCCCTCACCGTACTCGGGGCGCTCCAGGCAAGTCCGGAAGTCAAGGCCGCCCTGGCCGCAAGGATCAAATAGGCCGCGAGAGCGGCGGAAAGGTAACCTGCAATGAACAACGAGTTCGTCGCGGAAATCCTTCGCGCGACCAACACTTTGCGCTCCGGCGACCCGTCGGGTGCCACCGCCATCATCCAGGCCGCACTGGCGGCCGGTGGCCTCGCCTCACCCGGCAGCGTCCCGAAGGGCATGGGGGCTGGCTTCAGGAGGCCGCAGCCGGCGGATGTGCAGACGATCGAGGGAACGCTCGCGCCGGATGCGCTGGACGAAGCGGACAGCAATGTCCTTTCGCTCGAGGCAGCACGCGACGGGCGGCTGCGCAAACCACTTGGCAAAGTCTCCGTACCCTCCGTCGGGAAGGCCGCAGGGAGCTCCAGGCCTCGTCGGCAAGGGGCTCGGCATCAAGACGAAGTCCCGGACTCCCGATCTGCCGTTGCCGGATGGTGCGGAATTTCGCAACTCGCACTACTCATGTGCGGCTGGCGCGCGCCGCTACCGGCTCTACGTCCCGGCTTCCGCCGGCGAAGGGCTCGCGGGCTTGATCGTGATGCTGCACGGCTGCACGCAGAACCCCGAGGACTTCGCCGCAGGAACGGGGATGAACGTCCTCGCGGAGCAGCACCGCCTGCTAGTCGTCTATCCGGCACAGACCAACGGTGACAACTCCACATCCTGCTGGAACTGGTTCCGGCCAAGCGATCAGATGCGCGACTGCTGGCGAACCCGCGATCATTGCTGGCCTGACGAAGAGCATCCGCGACAGTTTTGGGATCCGGCACGATCGGGTCTTCGCGGCCGGCCTCTCCGCCGGCGGGGCGATGGCGGCGATCATGGGCGAAACGTACCCGGAGCTCTATGCCGGCATCGGCATCCACTCCGGCCTCGCCTACGGTTCGGCCAACGACGCCGTATCCGCCTTCAGCGCGATGCGCGGGCAGTCGGCGATTGAACCCGCGCGCCGCGCTTCCAGGGATGTCGCGCCGCGAGTAATCGTCTTCCACGGCAGCGCCGACACGACGGTGCACCCTGCCAACGCCCATCGCATCATCGCGAGTCAGTATGCTGCACTTGGGCAGACGTTCCGATCGGAGCGACCTTCCACCGGCGACAGGCGCGGCTACAGCAGGGTGGTGACCGAGCGAAAGGATGGAACGCGCTCGCTCGAATGCTGGATCATCGACGGCGCCCAGCACGCTTGGTCTGGCGGCAGCCCGACCGGAACCTATACGGATCCGCAAGGACCGGATGCATCCGCTGCAATGGTGGATTTCTTCCTGAATGGCTGAGCCGAAGCAGCCGTGTAACACTGGCGGTCGTGCCCACGCGCCTCCGTTAGCCCAAGCCGCCGGAGGAGGCGAGCGGACGCTGGTTGCAATCGATGCCGCACCGGCAGCCCTGGGGATTGAGCCGGAACCGCCGACAGCGCGCTTACGGGCGCCGCTGAGGCGCCGTCTCGGCCCGAGGCGAAGGATTTCTCAAAGCGCGCGCGGGCACCAAACAGGCGGCTCTGGTTGCCATGCTGCGGACCGAGACAGGCGCCACGATAGCCGCGATCGCTGCCGTGTAGCCGGCGTTGAAAAAATGCGCCAGCGACAAGCGAGAACAGTAGCTGCAATATTCGCCTGTTGCCTTTGGGCTTGATCACAGATGGACAGACCCGGGCACAACCCGCACACTTCCAGTCGTTCACGCAACCGACGGATGAATGCGCCGTGCCCATGATTCTCGCCGCCAACGCCAACGCCCAGGGTAGCCATGTGGGGGAGTGGCGGCATGCCGACGCTTGGGACAACCCGGCAGCGAACATCGCCAACGCTGCACGGCTCGCGCAGATCGCCGAGGCTGGCAAAATGGATCTGCTGTTCCTCGCCGACGGCAACGGCGTCCGCAACATGGACAAGGCGGATCTATTCGCGGCGACCTCGCCCTCCGACCGGCCGGGCGTGTTCGAGCCCGTCACCCTGCTGTCGGCGCTGGCGATGGTGACGCAGCATATCGGGCTCGTCGCCACCACCACCACGACCTATGACGAGCCCTTCCATGTGGCCCGGCGCTTCGCCTCGCTCGATCACATCAGCGGTGGCCGCGCCGGCTGGAACCTGGTCACCACATCCAATGCCGGCGATGCGCTGAACTTCAGCCGCACCCAGCATGTCGCGCGCGAGACGCGCTACGAGCGGGCGGGCGAGTTCGCCGACGTGGTGAAGGGCCTGTGGGATTCCTGGGCGGATGACGCCTTCCCCCAGGACAAGGCGACGGGACGGTTCCTCGATCCAGCGAAAGTCCAGCGGCTCAATCACGCGGGCAAGCACTTCCAGGTCCAGGGCCCGCTCAACGCGCCGCGCCCGCCGCAGGGCCATCCGGTGATCTTCTCTGCCGGCCAGTCGGAGGCCGGACGCGAGCTTTCGGCCCGCCACGCCGACTGCATCTTCGCCATCGAGGCGACCTTGCCGGCGGCGCAGGCGCTCTATAGCAACTTCAAGGACCGGCTCGCGAAATACGGACGCGAACCGGACGACCTCAAGATCCTCGCCGGCGTCACCATCTTCGTCGGCGAGACACAGCAGCAGGCAGACGACCTCGCCGGCGAATTGGACGATCTGGTGCCGGCCGCTGTCGGCGTCGACTACCTCTCCAAGATGACTGGACTGCAACGTGAAGGACCATCCGGTCGACGGTCCGATGATCGACTGGCCCGAGGGGCACCACGGCCCGACCGGCATCGCCAACGCCATCGTCGAGGTCGCGCGGAAGGAGGCCCTGACCATCCGCCAGACCTACAAGCGTATCCTACCGCAGATGGCCGGCAACATGTTCAAGGGCGATCCCGTTCAGGTTGCCGACGTCATGGAGGAATGGTACCGCGGCAAGGGCTGCGACGGCTTTATGATCGCCGCGCCGGTTGTGCCCACGGGCATGGCGCGCTTCACCCGACTGGTGGTGCCGGAATTGCAACGCCGTGGCCTGTTCCGCCGCGAATATGAAGGCCGCACCTTGCGCGAGAATCTCGGGCTAAAGCGGCCCGAACGGCGGATTGCAGGGTAGTTCAGGCACGGCGGCGGCCATGCTACGGCTGAGATCACGAATGGGCCGGCTCGACTATCCCCGATCGTCGGTCGCCCGCTCGATCTTCCACTGAGCCCAGCCTTTCTCGCCGTACCGGGTGCACTTGAGCCGTTTCTCGATGGCGACGACGCTCTCTTGCGGCTTGATCCGGCGGTGCCGGTACGCAGCCAGCACGGTGCCGGAATGCCCGCATTGGACGCAATCCACCCGCAGGCGATGGCGATCGGTGAGTTCTCCCACTCGGGTGGCATGGCGTGGTCCGAGGGCGGTGGGGTCAGTGTCTTGGCTTATATAGAGAACACAACAAGATCACGGAGCGGGCATCAACATTCTGTGTTGACGCGCTCGTGCGAAGCTTGTGGATCTCATCACCGCATGTAGCTGGACGGCAGCGTGCGCCGCCGCCGGGTCCGATTTGCCGGTCGGACCGCGCCGGCCGGTTGCCCGCTTCGTCCGCCGCGAGATCAGCTCTCGCTCGGCCTCGGCGACGAGGGCCATGACGCCGACGGCCAAGTCGTTCGCCGCGGCATGTCGCAGGCGATGAAGCGAACGCCGCTGTCCCGGAGCGCCAGCAGGAAGACGGCATTGCGCGAAGCGGCGCTGATCTAGTACTGAGCTGCTGCGTGGTCCACACTGCCTCCAGAGCGTGAGGACTGTGCGCATGATGAACGAAAGTCTGATCCCGAGAAGGGCGGTTCGCCTGCTGCTATTCGCAGGGCTCGCTCTCATGTCCCTGCTCCAGGGCCCAGCCTGCGCTCAGGACGGTGAAAACGGCAGTGACGCTTTCGCGTTCGAGTTAAAGAGCCTCAACGAGGGATTGCCGGTGGACGTTCCGTCCTTGCGCCTCGACACCCCACGGGCAACCTTGGAATCCTTCTTTGACGCCATCCGTCGCGACGAGCTCCTTAGGGCGGGTTACGCACTGAATCTCAACGCCATTCCAGTCGAGGAGCAGGCCGAGCGTGCGCCCGACCTGGCGTTGATGCTGGCGTTCGTTCTGCGACGGCACGATCTGATCGACTGGGATGACATTCCGGATCAGCCGGACGCGCGGGTACTCCCGGGACTCCAGCAGTCGACGAGCCTGTACAGCCGTCGATCAGTCGAACTGGGCGTTGCCGACCTGGAAGGTCGCCCCGTGCCAATAAGCCTTCAGCGATTTCAGCCGTCGAGCGGCGAAGCGGTTTGGCTGTTCTCGCCCTACGCAGTCGAGCGGGTGACCGACATCTATCACGAGACCGGGCGCGACCTGATCAGTCGATGGCTCTCGCTGAGGGAGCGCCTCGACACGCTAGGGCGGCCGTCGGTTGTAGAGTGGGTGGCGGCGTCGCTTCTGATTGCGAGCGCAGTGCTCGTCTGGATTGCCCTCTACTACGGCGTGCGGTTCTTGTCTCGTCTGCTGCCGCTCCGGTACCGGCGGGCGAGAAAGGTTGCGCTACCCTTTGCGACGGCCGTGACGGTTATCGCGTTCCGCATCTGCCTGGAGGATTATGTTGTTCTGACTGGTCCAATAGCTTCACGGCTCGATGTCGGATCGGAAGCGGTAGGACTGGCCGCTGGCTCATGGCTCGTCGTTCAGTTGGCCTCGGCGCTGAGCCTTGCCATGAGCCAGAGATACGTCGTGCCGCTTGCGTCCGATGACCCTGAAAACCGGCGCATCAAGACTGCCGCCTACGTGGCGCGAAGGCTGACGCTGGTAGCAGTTGCGCTCGTCAGCATCGGGTACATCATGCTGCGGGTCGGGATTTTCGAGACCTTTGGCATTTCGGTTCTGGCTTCGGCCGGTGCCTTGGGTGTCCTCGTTGCCATTGCCGCGCGGCCGCTGCTGGGCAACATGGTTTCAGGGCTCCAGATCGCGCTGACGGACCCCGTTCGCATAGGAGACGTCGTGGTCTATGACAATCACTGGGCCACCGTCGAGGACATCTCCTTTGCGCACACCGTGCTGCGCACATGGACGGACACGCGCCTCATCGTTCCCCACAGCGACTTTCTTTCGCGGCCGTTCGAGAATTGGTCGAAGGACGGAGAAGCAGTGTGGCGCATTATAAAAATTCCCGTGGACTATCGCATCGACGTCGACACTGTCCGGCGGAGGGTCGAGGAAATCGACGGGTCGGATCCACGCTCGACGGGCGAGCGGCCAGAAGTCGAGATGGTCGAACTGACGGAAGAGGTTGCCGTTCTCTGGGTGTGGGTTTCCGGCACGACGGCCTCCACCTCGTGGTATCTGCACAACGAGGTGAGGGAGAAGCTCGTCGGCTTCATCCGCGACTTGGACAACGGGCTTTACCTGCCATGGCGGAGGCACCTGATCGTCGATCAGCCGGGTGCGGCATCCTCTGATCGGTGTGGACGGTGCCCGACGACCCGGAGAAACGAAGGGTTATAGGAGCGGAACGCCTTTAGCATGTCCCGGTGCTTTGCAGCGCGGGAGCGCGACCTCGAAGTGGGCTGCAACAGTTGATGCGAGCCGTGGCTGCGAGAGGGCAACCTTTTGAACGTCTGGAACGGGCTTCGGTGCGGCCTTATCCGGGATGGTCGTCCTTATCTTCTTTCCGCGGATACCCCCCTGCGATGCCGATGTCCTTCGTCAACCGGGCCACTGTGCAGCGGGCAATATCGAAGCCTTCCCTGCGCAACTGGCGCCAGACCTTGCGGGCGCCATGGACACGGAAATTGGCTTCAAACACGCGTTCAATCTCGGGCCGCAGTTCGGCTTCCCGCTGCGCTCGTTTCGACTGAAGAGCGGGATCGGCCTGCGTTGCCTGGTGGTCATACTAGGTGAACGGGGCAATCGGCAGCTGTTTGCAGATCGGCTCGACACCCTTGAGCGGCATAATGAATCAGACGGTCTTTCTCGCCATTGGCACGATCGTTACGTATCATCGACTGCCATTACCAATTCCGTTGTTGACGAGTGCCGCCTCAGGTCATTTGCGCATGAAACCATAGGCTTCTGCTCTGGTCAGCAAGACCCAGGCGATCCTGGCGAGTTTGTTGGCGAGAGCGACAGAGGCGAGGCGGAAGGGTTTCTTCGCCAGCATGCGCATGATCCAGTTTGCCATCGGCGTCTCAACTTTCTTTGCATGGCGCAGGACCGCTGTCGCGACGATCACGAGGAGACGCCGGAGATAGCGGTCTCCCTGTTTTGAGATACTGCCGAGGCGGGTTTTTCCGCCGGTCGAGTGTTGCTTCGGCGTGAGCCCCAACCAGGCGGCGAACTGCCGGGCCGACCGGAACTGGTCCGGGTCGGTGACGCTGGCGGCCAAGGCCGTTGCGGTGATGACACCGACCCCAGGGATAGCGGCCAGTCGGCGGCTTGCTTCGCTCTCTGCATGCCAGGCGGTGAGTTCCTGGTCCAGTTCGCTGATCTCCTCGGTCAGTTCCACAAGCCGCCGGATCAGGACCTCCAACGCCCGGCGAGCGTATACCGGGAGCTCGTCTGCGGCGAAGGCGCGATCCGCCAACTTCATCAACTTGGCGATACCGGGATCGGCGACCAGGCCGAATTCCGCCAGGTGCGCCCGCAAGGCGTTGGCCGCCATGGTTCTCTGGCGTACCAGCAGAGAGGGGTCCGGTGCGCCATCAGGATCGCCTGCTGCTCCACTGTCTTCACCGGCACGAACCGCATCGCCGGACGTTGAACCGCCTCGCAGATCGCCTCGGCATCCAGTGCATCGCTCTTGCCGCGCTTGAGGTAGGCCTTCACTCAATAACCTCTGAAGATGCTAAAAAAACTGGTGAATTAACCATGATTATGGTTCACTCTGAAGGTGGGAGGATTCGACTATGTCACCACCTAGCGTCACGTTCAGCGGCAAAACCAAGTATTTCGGATTGCTTGCCGATCCTGTTGAACATGTGCGTGCGCCGACAATTTTTCTGGAAAAATTTGAAACCCTTGGTCTCGACGCAGCCTATATTCCATTGCAGGTATCAGCAGAGCATTTTGCAGCCGTTACGATGGCGCTGCGCGATCTTAAGAATTTCCACGGCTATGGCGTGACAATGCCACACAAAGAGACTGCAGCAACGATTTGCGACGAGCTGCTTCCGAATGCAAAAGCCTGTGGAGTTGTTAACAATATTCGAGTGGAGTCCGATGGGCGTTGGGTCGGCGAATCATTAGACGGTGTCGGCATGGTTCGAGGAATCCAAGCAGAGCGGCCTATCGATAAAAACACCAGCGTTCTTGTCGTTGGCGCCGGCGGGACCGGCCGTCAGATCGCAGTAGCACTTGCTTTGGCGGGTGCGGGGCGAATTGCGCTCGCAAACCGAACAGTCGCCAAAGCTGAAAAGCTCGCGGCAACAGTTCGTAGCGTGGCACCATCATCCGATGTAGATTATGCGGCCGCTTTCGACCCCGAGGCATTTGACATCGTGATCAACGCAACGTCGCTCGGATTGAAAAGCGGAGACCCTCTACCGGTTGATCCGTCGAGGCTTTCAGACCATGCCGTGGTGGCAGAAGTTGTGATGAACCCGGCGAACACACCTCTTCTAGAGCGCGCTCGGGAGCGTGGCCTTACTACAGTTCCCGGTCGTGCAATGATGGATCATCAGTTGGAATTAATTATAGAGGAGGCTTCTCCCTTTCGTTCCGGCGCTGCGAGATGTTGATGTTTCGGATGGCGGCGCGGGTGATGGCTTCCTGGTGCATGCAGGGCTCTGAGCAATTCTGATCGACGTAGGCAGCGGCTCGAGACGGTTGGATGCACCGCGGACAGGCGACGGCGATCTCGCATTCCGGGGTGTGGCGCCGTGATCTGGTACTCTCAGACGCGCTGCTCGACGAAGTCGCGGGCGGTTGCTGGCGCGAGGCGGGCTCCGAGGCCGAGCAGGGTATCGAACGCCACGGCTGTGTGGCGGCGACGGTTCCACCTGAAGACGAACTCGTCGAGGTAACGCCTGAAGTGCTGGCGACGGAGGCCATGGTAGGTCCCGAGCGCCCATCTCTTGAGGTTTGAAAAGACGCGATGGGTCCAGCGCAGGATGATGTGGGCGGCCATCTTGCCGACGACTTTCGGCTCGTGCACATGGTCGGGCAGGCCATTGTAGCCGGACCATCCGTCCGTGACGACGCGGGCACCGGCGGCGGCGACCGCGACGACGAAGGGCTTGAGCGTGGCGCCGGAGAAGTCGGCGATCGGCGCGAGACGAATGCGGCGCGGCTTGCCTTCGGGCGAGAGCTCCACCGCGCCGGCAACGAGCATCTTGCCCTGCGAGCTGCGGCCTTGACCGCCAGCGGGCGGGTCGTCCTTATGGCGCAAGGCGATCTCGGTCTCGTCAACTTCGACGACGTCCTCGAGAAGGCTTCGCTCGGGATCGACCATGGCGCGGCGGAGCTTCGTCAGGAGCAGCCAGGCGCTCTTGTAGCTGCCCAGGCCCAGTTGGGCCTGCAGTTGCAGGGCGGAGATCCCGTTGGAGTGGCTGGTTACGATATGGATCGCCGTGAACCAGGTCTTCAGCGGCAGATGGCTGCCGTGCATGACCGTGCCTGCGGTCACGGACGTCTGCCGCCGGCAGGCCGCGCACTCCCAGGTGAACGCCTTGGTCTTCAGCAGCCATCCCTTCGTGACGCCACAGCCCGGGCAGACAAAGCCCTCCGGCCACCGGCGACGCGCCAGATAGTCGGCGCAGGCCGCATTATCCGGAAATCGCGCCTCGAACTGGGCGCGGGAGAGCGGGCGGTCATGTTTCCAGCGGCTCGGCATGCGAGAACATTAAGCGAACGCACCTCGCGACGCAAGCGCAGATCACCACATTTTGTGCCGCCGGAGCCAACGGGAGAAGCCTCCTGCCGAGTTCTGCCGATCGCACCGTCGACATACTATGCCCGCGTCGCCATGGCGCGCGACCCGGATTTGGCATCCGATCGTGCCAAGCGAGATCCGCTATGGCCTGACCCGGATGAAGAAGCTGCGGCCCTATCTCGACCACGGCTTTCTGGAGGCGGACACGGATGTTGTTGAACAGCCTTTTTTTTCAGCCAAGTTTAGGTTTTGGCGGCCTTTCTCGCCAGGCCTCGACCATTCGCGCGTAAGAGCGTGTTTGAGAAGCATCACGGCCAGCGCCGGAGCAGCGTAGCAGATGCAGCGATGACGATCAGGGTTTCAGCGACGGCGGGGAGCTGCTCGTAGTCCCGGACGAGCCTCCGGCACTTCATGATCCACGCGAAGGTGCGTTCGACGACCCAGCGCCGTTCGATGACGACGAAGCCTTCCGCCCATGGCATGCGGCGGACGATTTCAAGCACCAGATTGGTCTTGTTCTTGGCCCAGACGACCAGCTTTCCGGTATAACCGCCGTCCGCAAAGACCCGCTCGACGAAGGGATAGAGGCTGCGCGAGTGCTGCAGCAGGCCTTTGGCGCCGTCGCGATCCTGCACATCGGCACCATGCACCTCGACCCGCAACAGACGCCCATCAGTATCGGTCAGGATATGGCGCTTGCGGCCGTGGATTTTCTTGCCCGCATCGAAGCCTTTCCGCCCCCTTTTTGATCCGCGCTGCGCACGGACTGGCTGTCGATGATGGCGGCAGTGGGAGAGGCCTCCCTCCCGGCGCGCTCTCGGTCGGCCATCAGAAGGGTATGGTTAACGGTCGTCCAAACACCCTCGCCCTGCCAGCGGCGCAGATAGTAGTAGACCGTCTGCCAGGGCAATGCGTTCTGGTCATCGTCGGGGCCGACGAGTACGGCCACAAGGAGCTCCTCGGCATGACCGACGGCTTCCGTGAGA
>CAWEBB010000037.1:0-6644 GCA_963807085.1 uncultured Alphaproteobacteria bacterium | reverse complement strand
CGTCATATAGGCTTCTTCGGTCAGACCTGAGGGTTCGAACCACCCATCGACCAGCAAATCACAATTGGGATAGCCGTAGGTATTGGTCGGTATTCCCCGCGCGACGAGTGGGCCGCGGGTGGTGCCGCATTGCCAGCCCATGTCTGACCAGCGGACGATCGACACGGCGCGCACCAGTCGCTGCAACAGCCAAGCCAAGCCATTGTGGCGTTCCTCCGGCGCCACAAACAGCCCCGCCGGGTGGCCGATTTTGCCGCTAATATCCGGATACTCGTCCCGGGGCATCGCGAGATCGAAGGGGGTCCGCCCCTCCAACTGATCGCCATACCAGAGCTTGAGAGAGCGCTGCAGCTCCATAAAGTCGTCGCTCTCGACCAACCGCTGACAGATGCAGGCGATGATTTCCCGACTTCCCGTCTGCTTGCGGACGGAAATCCAAAACGAGTTGTCGGAATTGAGATGATGGAACTCTGGATTGGCGGCAGCGTTAATAATCCCGCCTGGGTTGATTTCTTTTAAAAACTTCACCCACCCGTGCAGGTCATCGTAAATGAGCATCGAATAGCCGGAGTTCCACAGCACGGTTGAACATGCATTGATGAAGGCTCGGGGGGTATGCTGTAACATAGTATAGCTCCTAGTTCGATCGCCGGCCTTGCGCCAGCGATATGGTGGTACTTTGTTGAAACGGGCCCTTAAATTAGAGCACAGTGTTCAAACATAGTTTGCAATCACATGCTCTTCTTCACGGCACTATTGTTCGACTTATTAGGTACTCATTCACTTTCTCCCGTCCCGTGCTTCCCGTGCCCCAATGAATCCGCCATGGAAACAATATTATCTTTTCGTCGTACATCACAAGATTGATGTCTCTGCATAGCCTCAGTAATAAAAATTGCATCTGCATGCGTTTCCATTCTGTATCCGAAACGAGCGTTTGGTTTTCATGCTCCATGCGTCGATGCGACCAGTGTGAGTTGACTACTTGCTAACGATGATTGAACCAGCTTACTCTTATTCATGGTAAACGATCGATTTTCGACCGAAATGAGCAATGTGCTTCGCGAGCGACTTGCCGAAATCGAGACGCTCGAAGAGCAAAACAGCCGAGACCGCGCCCCAGTGGAACTGGACCAGACGAAGGTGGGGCGGGTCAGCCGCATGGATGCAATGCAGCAACAGGCCATGGCGAGCGCACAGGCCGAACGCCGCCGGCTGGAGCGCACGCGAATTGAAGCCGCGCTCGTCCGTATTGGCGATGAAACCTATGGAGAATGCTTGCGTTGCGGCGACGACATTGCCGAAGCGCGCCTCCGCGCCGACCCCGCAACACCTCTCTGTGTGGTGTGTGCGGAAAGCGGATGATGCAGCCCTCTGGATGAACCCGCCGCCGCTCACTTCGGCCCCCACCCCCCAAGTACCAGAAACGGAAGGAAGAATGATGAAAGTCACCGGCGGCTGCTATTGCGGCGAAATTCGATACGAATCCGATGCCGAACCCGTCGCGTCACTCCAATGCCATTGCCGGGAATGCCAATACATCACCGGCGGTCATCCGAACGCGATCGTCCTGTTTCCGCACGACGGGTTCCGCTTCACCGCAGGCGAGCCCAGGAGCTTCGCGCGGTCGGATCTGGAAAAGCCCGTGACCCGTTATTTCTGCCCGACATGCGGCACCGGAATTGGCACCCGATCGCCGGCCCGACCCGATACGATGATCATCAAGGTCGGCACCCTGGACGACCCCAGCCGCTTCAAGGCCCAGGTCGCGATTTTTACAATCGACAAACAGCCCTTCCACCACCTACCAGAAGGCGTACCGTCGTTCGAACGCCGGCCCGGCTAGACCTTCGGCCGACAGCTCACTCGCCGTCCTTTTGAAAGATCGTGAGGTTCAACGCAGGCATGGCGCCCATCCACAGGGCATAGTCGCGATGGTCGGCTAGGTCGTCGCCGGTATTGGGGTGCACCAGCACGGTGAGCCCGTCCCTCTCAAGCGCGACTAGCGGCACAATCTTCGCGAACAATTCCACCGGGAAATGCACCTGATAGGACCATTGGGGATGCGGGCCCACCGGCTTGTCATGCCAGCGGCCATAGGCGGCATTTGGAAAGGCCGCTTCAAGCTTGGCGCGCAACGCCTCTGCCTTCGGCTTGGTAGCCTCGTCATAGTAAACGTGGATGTGATAGTCACGAACCCGCTCCAAGGCGGCGTCTGCTGAGGACATGCGCTGGACTCCTTCAGGATATTGGCCGCAAACTAGACGCAATCTGCCCGCAAATGGAGTTCGCAAGTGCCCGACACAGTCGCAAGCCCTGAAATTGTTGCTAGCGCCTGCCCGCACGACTGCCCGTCCACCTGCGCGCTGGAAGTGGAGCGACTGGATCCCTTCACCATCGGCCGGGTGCGCGGCTCACCGGAGAACGCCTACACGGAGGGGGTGATCTGCGCCAAGGTCGCCCGCTATGCCGAGCGCATCCACCATCCCGACCGGCTGACCAAATCCTATCAGCGGATCGGCCCGAAAAGCTCCGGCGAATTCCGCGAGATTTCGTTCGAAGCCGCGCTGGACGAAACCGCCGAAGCGCTGCTCCGCGCGGAGGCCCGCCATGGCTCGGAGACGGTCTGGCCTTATTTTTACGCCGGCACCATGGGCCAGGTGCAGCGGGACTTCGATCCACCGGCTGCGCCACGCAAAGAAGTACAGCGGCCAGCACTCAACCATCTGCGTCACCAATGCCTGGAACGGCATTATCGCCGGCACCGGCTCCTTGCGCGGCGCCGACCCCAGGGAAATGCGCGTCGCCGACATGGTGGTGATATGGGGCACCAACGCCGTTAACACCCAGGTCAACGTGATGACCCACGCCGCCTACGCCCGCAAGAGCCGCGGCGCCAAGGTGGTGGTGGTCGACACCTACCGCAACGCCACGGCGAAGCAGGCAGACCTGTTCCTCTGCGTGAAGCCGGGCACCGATGGCGCGCTCGCCTGTGGCATCATGCATGTGCTGTTCCGCGATGGCTACGCCGACTGGCCCTATCTGGCGCGACACTCCGATTGCCCGCGCGAGTTGGAACAGCACCTGCAGGCTCGTTCGCCCGAGTGGGCCGAGGCCATTTGCGGCGTGCCGGCCGCCCAGATTGAAGAGTTCGCGCTGGCGATCGGCAGAACCAAGCGGCATTTCTTCCGCATTGGCTACGGCATGAGCCGGCAGCGGAACGGCGCGCACAACATTCACGCGGTCTCGTGCATCCCCGTGGTCACGGGCGCCTGGCAGCACGAAGGCGGCGGCGCCTTTCACAACAACGGCGCCATCTATGGGTGGGACAAGACGCTGGTCGAAGGGCTGGATTACCGGCATCCCGCCATCCGCTCGCTCGATCAAAGCCGCATCGGAGATATTCTGACGGGCGACCCGGAGGCGCTGCGGCACGGCCCGCCCGTTACAGCCCTGTTCATCCAAAATACCAACCCGATGATGGTTGCGCCGGAACTGGCCAAGGTGCATGCGGGATTTGCGCGGGAAGACCTGTTCACCTGCGTGCACGAACAGTTCATGACCGATACGGCCAAGATCGCCGACATCGTCCTGCCGGCGACCATGTTCCTGGAACATGACGACGTCTATCAGGGCGGCGGCCACCAATACATTATCCTGGGGCCAAAGGTGATCGAGCCGCCGGAGGGGCCACGCTCCAATGTCGAGGTCATCAATGGGCTGGCGAAGCGGCTCGGCTGCACGCAACCCGCATTCGAGATGACGGCGCGGGAACTGGTAGACCAGACCCTGAAGGCGTCAAGGCGCGGCAGCTATGACGGTTTGCTGGCCGATAAATGGGTGGACTGTCAGATTCCCTTTAGGCAGGCCCACTACCTGGACGGCTTTGCCTGGCCCGACAAAAAATTCCGATTCAAGCCTGACTGGAAAGGTGTGCTGCCAAACGACGACGGCACCAAAACCGGCCGCTTCGGCCCGGCAGACCAGATGCCGGAACTGCCAGACCATTGGGACGTGATTGACAGTGCGACGCCGGAAAAGCCTTTCCGCATGGTGACGCCTCCGGCGCGCAGCTACCTCAACTCGACCTTCACGGAAACGCCGACTCGTCGCTGAAACGCGAGGGACGGCCGGAAGTGATGATCCGGGCAGAGGACGCCCGTTCGCTGGGAATTCATGATGGCGCGCCGGTCAAGATCGGCAATGAGAAAGGGCGCGGTGACCGTTCACGCCCGCTACTTCGAGGGCCTTACCGAGAACACGGTGATCGTCGAGGGAATCTGGCCAAACCACGCCTTTCCGGATGGCGTCGGCATCAACCTGCTGACGTCGTCAGAGCCTTCCGCACCGGTGGGAGGCGCAGTGTTTCACGACACAGCGGTTTGGATCAGGCCTGCTTAAATCTCACTCTGTACCGGCCTCGCGCCGGGATCTCCTTTCGGGCGGATCGCCAAAAGGCCATTCCACCTTCCGGTACAGCTGTAAGTGGCCACATCGTTAGGTAAATCCCGGCGCTACGCCAGGACAGGACGCTGAATGGCCGAAAGCACCTAGTCTTCGCTCATTTTCAGTGCAGCGATAAAGGCGGATTGGGGGATTTCCACATTGCCGAATTGGCGCATGCGTTTCTTGCCCTCTTTCTGCTTTTCCAGCAGCTTTTTCTTGCGGGTGATGTCGCCGCCATAGCATTTGGCCGTCACGTCCTTGCGCAACGCGCTGATCGTCTCGCGAGCGATGATCTTGCCGCCGATGGCGGCCTGGATCGGGATCTTGAACATCTGCCGCGGGATAAGGTCCTTCAGCCGCCCGCAAAGCGCCCGACCGCGATGCTCCGCCTGACTGCGATGCACGATGGTGGATAACGCGTCCACCGGCTCCGCATTCACCAGGATCGATAGCTTGACCAGGTCGCCTTCCTCGTAGCCGATAATATGGTAATCGAAACTGGCATAGCCTCGGCTGATCGACTTCAGCCGGTCGTAGAAATCGAATACGATCTCGTTCAAGGGCAGCTTGTAGACCAGCATGGCCCGGCTGCCGGCATAGGTCAGTTCCTGCTGAACGCCGCGACGCTCCTCGCAAAGCTTCAACACGGCCCCAAATACTCGTCCGGCAGGAAAATGGTGGCCTGAATCCACGGTTCCTCGATCTCTTCGATCCGCACCACATCCGGCATGTCGGCAGGGTTGTGCATCTCCCGCATGGAGCCATCGGTCATATGCACCTTGTAGACCACGCTGGGCGCAGTCGCGATCAGGTCGATATCGAACTCGCGCTCCAACCGCTCCTGGATGATTTCCAGATGCAACAGCCCTAAAAAGCCACAGCGGAAGCCGAAGCCGAGCGCAGGCGAGCTTTCGGGCTCGAACTCGAAACTGGCGTCGTTCAAGCGAAGCTTGGCGAGACTGTCCCGCAAATGTTCAAAATCGGCGGCATCGATTGGGAATAGGCCGCAAAAGACAACCGGCAGGTTCGGCTTGAAGCCCTCCAACGGCTCAGACGCGGGCCTGCGGTCGTCGCTGATGGTATCACCGACATTGGTATCCGCCACCGCCTTGATTGCCGCGTTGACCCAGCCGATCTCGCCCGGCCCTAACTCACCCGTAGACGTGCGCTTCGGCAAGAACACGCCGACGTCGTCGACGTCATAGGTAGCACCTGTCTGCATCATGCGCATACGCATGCCTTTTTTCAGCACGCCATGCATCACGCGGACCAGCACGATCACGCCAAGATACTGGTCGTACCAGCTATCGACCAACAGGGCCTGCAGCGGCGCGGACGCATCACCCTGGGGCGGCGGCAGCAGTTCGACCATTGCCTCCAGGACTTCGGGCACGCCAAGACCGGTCTTGGCCGAAACTTCCAGCGCGCCGCTCGCGTCCAAGCCGATCACATCTTCGATCTGCTGTTTGACGCGCTCCACCTCCGCCGCGGGCAGGTCGATCTTGTTCAGGACCGGGATGATCTCGTGGTCGTTGTCGATGGCCTGATAGACATTGGCCAAGGTCTGGGCCTCGACCCCTTGGGTCGCGTCCACCACCAGCAGCGAGCCCTCGCACGCGGCCAGCGACCGGCTGACTTCATAGGAAAAATCCACGTGGCCCGGCGTGTCGATCAGGTTCAGATAGTAGGTCTTGCCGTCCTTCGCCGGATAGGTCAGGCGGACGGTTTGCGCCTTGATGGTGATTCCACGCTCGCGCTCCAGGTCCATATTGTCCAGGACCTGCTCGTGCATTTCACGTTCGGTCAGACCACCGCAATGCTGGATCAGGCGGTCGGCCAGCGTCGACTTGCCATGATCGATATGGGCGATGATCGCAAAGTTGCGGATGAGCGCTAGGTCAGTCATGGGCGCACATATAGGCGATCCAGGTCGCAAATGGGGAGGAAATTGATCAGCGCTGATGCCGCGCCGGCACTGGCCGGTCCGGAAACGCCAATTCCTGTCGCGCGCGCCATTCCGGCGTCACGTAATTGATGATGAGCGAGCGACGCAGCCCCACGATCTCGCGCGGTTCGAACCCGTGCCAGGTATTATCTGCGGGTACGAACATCAGCGCATTGTTGAAGGAGCCGTCCATGTTGCCGGCCCAGTGGTTCGCGTCGCGATAAATGCTGGTGCCCCAACCGGCCGCGGCGGC
>CAWEBB010000036.1:0-11887 GCA_963807085.1 uncultured Alphaproteobacteria bacterium | reverse complement strand
CAAGATCACCTTCACGCCCAGCATCCTGCCGCGTTACCTGCGCAAGGCGATGTCGGTCGAGGATCTGCTGCCGTGGCTGTATTTGAAAGGCGTTTCCAGCGGGGATTTCCAGGAAGCCCTGGCCGCGCTGCTGGGACCGGATGCCAAGGGCCTTTCCGCGACCACCATCTCCCGGCTGAAAGCCGATTGGTGGGTCGACTTCCAGGCTTGGCAAAAGCGGGACCTCAGCACCCGGCGTTTCCTCTACATCTGGGCCGACGGGGTGTACTTCAAACCCAGAATGGCAGAAGAAAATCAATGCGTTCTGGTGATCGTCGGTGCCGATGAATACGGCCAGAAGGAGTTGCTTGGCATGACCGACGGCTTCCGCGAGAGCACGCAAAGCTGGCGCGAGCTACTGCTTGACCTAAAACGCCGCGGGCTGACCCAGGATCCGAAACTG
Source organism: uncultured Alphaproteobacteria bacterium (assembly GCA_963807085.1). GTDB lineage: Bacteria > Pseudomonadota > Alphaproteobacteria > Bin95 > Bin95 > JACKII01. The sequence goes on along the minus strand of CAWEBB010000036.1, from coordinate 11,445 downwards.
GCCATCGGCGACGGTGCGCTCGGCTTTTGGGCGGCGCTGCGCGAGGTCTTCGCCAACAGCCGAGAACAGCGTTGTTGGCTGCACAAAACGATGAACGTCCTGAACGCGATGCCGAAATCCGTGCAGCCGAAGGCCAAGGGCCATCTGCATGACATCTGGCAAGCCGAAACCCGCCGCCAAGCGGAGGGCAGCCTTTGGCTTCTTCGCCGAAACGTAAGCAGTGTCCCATAGCGTGGTGTAACAGCAGGCGGTAGCGCCGCCGTCCGCCCGCGCGCGCCTCATAGCGCTGTAGCGGGCGGAAGGCGGCGCGGGCGGCCATTGCCGATCTTCGGTAGAGGTTCTTGTTGGGAAACTCGAAACTGAACCGGAGATGACAATGACCGACGATAGGATGGCTTTGATTGAGCTTGTTGAAAACAGTGCGGACGCCGATCTGGTGCGCGACCTGCTGGCCTTTGCGGCCGAACGGCTGATGGAGGCGGAAGTTGAAGGATCGACTGGCGCAGCGAAGGGGGCCCGCTCGCCGCTTCGGACCGCACAGCGCAACGGCTATCGCGAACGGGGATGGGACACGCGCGCCGGTCGGATCGCTTTGTCGATCCCGAAGCTGCGCAAGGGCTCCTACTTCCCGAGCTTTCTGGAACCGCGCCGGACGGCGGAGAAAGCCCTCGTTGCCGTCATTCAAGAGGCGTATGTCCACGGCGTTTCAACCCGTGCTGTCGATGATCTGGTCAAGGCCATGGGCGCTGGCGGGGTGTCGAAGAGCCAGGTTTCACGGCTTTGTACCGAGATCGACGAACGGGTGCAGGCCTTCCTCAACCGCCCGCTTGAAGGCGCGTGGCCCTATCTCTGGCTCGACGCCACCTACATCCGGGTGCGCGAGGGCGGACGGATCATCAGTCGCGCAGTGATAGTGGCCGTCGCAGTCAATGGCGACGGCCGGCGGGAAATTCTCGGCATCGCGGTTGGCCCATCAGAGGCGGAGACATTCTGGACCGGGTTTCTTCGCTCGCTCGCCGATCGCGGCCTGCGGGGCGTCAAGCTGGTCATCGCCGACGATCACAAGGGACTGCGCGCCGCGGCGAGCCGTGTGTTCAACGCCACCCACCAGCGTTGCCGAGTTCATTGGATGCGCAATGCTTTGGCGCATGCGCCTGCCAAGAACAGAGGCGCCGTCGCCGCCATGCTCAAAACTATCTTTGCCCAGGAGACCAAGGTGGAGGCGGAGAAGCAGTGGCAGGTGGTCGCCGATGCTCTGCGCGAGAAGAACGAGGGGCTGGCCCAGATGATGGACGCTTCACGGGAGGACGTGCTCGCTTACATGGACTTTCCGCGCGAGCACTGGGCCAGATTGCCAGCACCAATCCATTGGAACGATTGAATAAGGAGATCAAACGCCGGTCCAATGTTGTCGGCATCTTTCCCAACGACGCGGCCATCATCCGCCTCGTTGGCGCACTGATGCTGGAGCAAAATGACGAATGGGCCGTCGCCCGACGCTACATGGCGCTGGAAAGCCTGGCCCGGATAATCGATGATCACCTCGTCAGGTTGCCCGCCGTGGCGCCCTGATCACCCTCGGACCTCGCCGAGGACCGGCACTCTTACACCACGCACTGGGACATGACCTTTTTGGCTGCGCCGCGGCGTGAAAGCCTGCCGCAATGCAGTAGGTTTCCGCTGTGAGCGTGCGCCGAGATTTAGAATTTTCAACAGTGGGATCTTTGCGGGCCTCCGCTTCTTCCTTCTCGAATGGCCGCTCTCAGCTTAGCGTAGGATTTCACACCTTTCCACAAACGACCCCAAGAAGGTTATCGCTCATCACGGTTTCACAATTTTAATCCGCGACCGTCTCTTTGGCATATTGTTTGCATATAAAGGCTATGTGTTTCTTGCAAGAAGGCATTGGAAATGACCAATTCGCGTCTGACGCTCCTATCTGTTCAGAGCCTCCAGAAACATTTTCCGACCGGTACCGGCTTTCCGCCCTGGAAGCCTTCGCCGTTCGTTCGGGCGGTCGATGGCATCAGTTTTGATGTAAAGGCTGGCGAGACGCTCGGTGTTGTTGGCAAGTCTGGCTGTGGCAAGTCGACTATGGCGAGGTTGCTAATCCACCTGATTGAGCCCGATGCGGGCGATGTCATCCTGGAAGGCCTGAAAATTGGCGCTTCCGACGGCATATCCGTCCAAAAGATGCGTAGTCAAGTACAGATGGTTTTTCAGGACAGCTATGCGTCTTTAAACCCGCGAATGCCGATTGAAGAAAGCATCGCCTTTGGCCCTCAGGCTGACGGGGTGCCGTATCGGGAGGCGATGGACCGCAGCATCGACCTGATGAGCAAGGTTGGGTTGGATCCATCGCTGTTTCTGCACCGTTATCCGCATGAGCTTTCGGGCGGACAACGCCAGCGCGTCAACATCGCCCGCGCGCTGGCGATGCAGCCGCGGCTCCTCATTCTGGATGAGGCGGTCTCTGCCCTCGATAAGTCGGTCGAAGCCCAGGTTTTGAACTTGCTGGCGGATCTTAAGGCAGAATTCGACCTTACCTACATCTTCATCAGCCATGATCTTAACGTAGTTCGCTACATCGCCGACCGGGTGATGGTGATGTATCTGGGCGAAATCGCCGAGTTTGGACCGGTACAAGAGGTCTACGACAACCCGCAGCACCCCTATACCGAGGCCCTGCTGAGCGCGCAGCCCTCTATGGACCCGGACCGGCGCCGAACGGAAGCGCCGATCTCTGGCGACCCGCCGAACCCGATTAATCCCCCTGCCGGCTGCCGTTTCCACACGCGCTGCCCGGCGGTGCAGGATCTCTGCCGATATCAGGCCCCGGTCCTAACCACACCGGACCATCCGGACCATTCTGCCGCTTGCCACCTGGTGTCCGGCGCGATCCCTCATCGCGCTGTCGCTTAAAGACCCTGTAGGAGCCAAAAGATGACCGAAGCCAGCCCCTTGCTCTCCGTTCGCGACCTGCACGTGACCTTTGTCACGCGCGAGCGGACAGTCCACGCGGTGAACGGGGTCTCTTTCGACCTGCAGCGGGGAGAGGTCCTCAGCATCCTGGGCGAATCCGGTTCCGGCAAGAGCGTATCCCTGCGGGCGGTACAGCGCCTGCTGCCGGAGCGCCAAACCCGCATCTCCGGTTCTATCGCAGTAGATGGCGAAGATGTCCTGGCTATGTCCGGCAGCCGGCTGCGCGCCCTGCGCGGCGGCGAGGTCGCGATGATTTTTCAGGAGCCCGCAACCTCCTTCGATCCGGTTTACACGGTCGGCCAGCAAATCACCGAGGCGGTGATCAAGCACAAAGGCGTCAGCATGAAGTCCGCGCGCCAACGGGCGCTAGAACTGCTGGAACTGGTTCGGATCCCGTCTGCCAAGTCACGCCTCGACAATTACCCGCACGAAATGTCAGGCGGGATGCGGCAGCGGGCAATGATTGCTTTGGCGCTGTCCTGCGATCCCAAAATCCTGCTGGCGGATGAGCCGACCACTGCATTGGATGCGACGGTGCAAATCCAGGTGCTGCTGCTGCTGCAACAGTTGCAGCGCGATCTGGGACTGGGTGTCATTATCGTGACCCACGACGTGGGCGTCGCCATTGAGATTGGCGACCGTATCTCTGTCATGTATGGCGGACAGATCGTTGAGAGTGGACCATTGGCGGACGTGGTGCGCGACCCGCAGCACCCCTATACCCAAGGCCTGCTATCTTCGACGATCCACGCGGCCAGCCGCGGCCGCCGCCTGACCGCAATCCCTGGCACACCGCCGAACCTGTCATCACCCCCGTCAAGCTGCACCTTCGCGCCTCGCTGCACTTACGCGACGGATGAATGCCGGGCCACCTTACCGCCAGAGGTCACCGTTGGGCCCGGCCGCATGTCACGCTGCGCCCGGATCGGCGCTTGGGGAGACAAGCCTCAAGGCATCGGCGCCATTGGTGTTGAGGCTGCATAGCCGTTACGATCACACGCCGCTGAATGGATTAACGGAGGCCGACAAAGACAAAGGCGCCGGTCCTCGGACCGGGCGCCTTTTGCGTCAAGCGTCGCGGCCGTCAGAGCGACTATAGCTCAGGCCACCTAACCAGGTCAGGCCGGGCCTTCTCGAACTGATGGCCGACGCGGAGAATATCGGCGTCTGCGAACGAATGACCGATCAACTGCGCGCCTACCGGCAGTCCACTGTTGGAAAAACCGGCTCTCACCGTTAGCGCCGGCTGGCCGGTCACGTTCCCCGGCATGGTCAGCGATTTCTTGCCGAAGAAGTGGAAGTCGTTTTTCGATGCCTCAAATGAGTCGGCCGGTCCGTACTGGTTGGCGGTCAGAAGCATATCCACACCCGCCATCGCCTCGACTGTTTGCGCAGCCAGAACCCTGCGCCACCGCAGGGCGTCCAGATACTGATCCGCGCTGATGAACGCGCCGAGCCGAACCCGCAGCCGGAAAAATTCGCCATACATCTCCGGCTGCTGGGCTAGCCATTGCCGATGGATCGCAAACGCCTCCGACAGTATGATGATCCGCCCGCACGCGTGATAGTCTGGCAACGCCGGCATGGTGATCGGCACGATCTCCGCGCCTAGACTTTCGAGTGTCTCTGCCATGGCAGCAACCGCCAGGCTCACACTCTCATCTGCATCTAACTCGTACCAGTTCTGGCACCAGCCAATCCGCATGCCCTTTACCGGTTTATTCAGCGCAGACAGATAGTCCGGGACCGGAGCGTTGACCGAAGCCGGGTCGTCCGGATCGTGGCCGGCCAGGACCTGCATCGCCAGCGCGCAATCCTCGGTCGTCCGTGCCAAGGGGCCGGCATGATCCAGCGTCCAACTAAGCGGGAAGATGCCGCGGCGGCTCAACCTGCCGTAAGTGGGCTTGAGCCCGGCCAAGCCGCAGAACCCGGCAGGGCCGCGGATGGAGCCGCCGGTGTCGGACCCCATCGCCAGAAAGGCCATACCGGCCGCCACCGCAGCACCCGAGCCACTGGATGAGCCGGACGGAATGTGGTCGCTGTTCCAAGGGTTACGGGCCGGTGGCCAGGGCAAATCGAAAGAGGGGCCGCCGGTTGCGAATTCATGGGTCGCGGTCTTGCCGAGCAGGATCGCTCCTGCCGCAGACAACCGCTCCCACGTGTTTGAATCTGCCTCCGGCACACGGTCGGCAAACAACTTGGAGTGGCATGTGGTCAGTATGCCGGCGGTATCATAGATATCCTTCAGCGCGACCGGCACGCCGTGTAACAGCCCGCGCCAGTGTCCTTGCTGGACCTCCCTGTCCGCTACCTCTGCTGCCGAGCGTGCCTCGTCGGTGCACAGCGTGATGAAGGTGTTCAGTCGGTCATCATGAGCCTCAATCTGCGCCAGGCATTCATCCACTAATTCGCTGGGCTTGACGCTGCCCAGGCGCAACAGACGGACTGCATCGGTGAGAGAATTGAACTGCGTCGCACTCATTGTCCGATCTCCGTCTTGTCTCCGATAAAAATCAACGCGGGGTCAATGGCAGGGTCCGGATGGGATGGCAGGCTTTGCAAAAATTCCTGAAGGGAGCAGTAACCCGCATACTGCCGCTCCAGCAGACCGGGCTCGATCTTCAGTCCGCGCTGTGCCGCCAGCGCGGCGAAGGTTTCCAGGCTGATAAGGGTGGAATTTGACATTGTAGTACTTCCTCCGCTTCAGAGCTTCACGTCCATGGCCGACCGCAAGCCATCGCTCATCAGGTTAAAACAAAAGCCAGTAATGAAGATCATGACGCCAGGCAGGGCTGCATTCAGAGGCGCGACATATATCGACTGGCGCAGCGTATTCAGCATCAATCCCCAGTCCGCTTCCGGCGGGCTGACACCGAGCCCGAGAAAGCTGAGGCCAGAGGCGATGATAATCGAGACACTGACCAGGCTAGAGGCATAAATGAGGATCGGCCCGAGCACATTGCCAAGAATATGCACCCGAAGGATGCGCCCGGTGCTTGCCGGCGTTGCCTTTGCTGCCGCCACGAAGTCCAGGTTGCGCACCTGAGTTGTCACCGTTTCCGCAACCCGGCAGATCGGCGGCATGAAAATCAAGGTTAGCGAGATGACGGCGTTCAAAATCCCAGAGCCAAGCGCACCGGAAATCGCAATGGCCAGCAGGATGGACGGAAACGCGTAGAATACGTCCATAGTCCGCATAATGATCATGTTGACCCGACCGCCGAGAAAACCCGCGACGACTCCAAGCGTCCCGCCGATCACCAATGCACCCATGACCGGAGCAATGGCGGTAAATAATGAGACCCGGCCGCCATAGATCAGTCGGCTTAGCATGTCGCGGCCGAGCTCATCGGTACCCAGCAGGAACCCCGGCGTACCGACGGGCGCCAGCCGCTTCAGCATGTTGGTGTCATAAGGATCGTGCGGCGCGATGAAAGGGGCAAAGATAGCCGCTAACGTAATTAGCAGGATGATCGCGGCGCAACTGATGGTCACCGGGTCCCGGCGCAAGCGTTCCCAGACCGTGGTCCAATAACCTCGCCTCTTGCCGCTAGCGGGCGCGTCAGCTGCGGCCACGATGGCGACGTCTGCGGTCGATGCAGTCATGATAAGGCCTCCAGCTTAGCGCTTGATACGGGGATCGAAGGTGGCTTGCGCAACGTCAATCAACAGGTTCAGTGCAACGAAGATCAGCGCCAGAACCAGGATCGTTCCCTGCAACAGCGGAATATCGCGCGAGAAGATGGCATTGTTCAGCAATAGTCCGGTGCCGGGCCAGGCAAAGACGGTCTCGATCAAGATCGAGCCACCCAGCAGGTAGCCCATCTGCAGGCCCATAACGGCCAACACCTGCGGCGCCGCATTTTTGGCGACGTGACGGACGATGCGGCGCTCGCTCATCCCCTTGGACCGCAATGCCTCGACAAATTCCTGGTTCAGCAATTCGGCGACAGCCCCGCGGACCGTCCGCGTGACGATGCCCGCCGGAATAACCGAGAGAGCGATAACCGGCAGAACCATGTGCCGGAAGTTCTCAATGGAAAAGCTGAACGCCGTCGAGCCGCTCATATTCATACCGAGCGACGGTAGCCATGGCAGTTCAACTGCAAAGATGATGACGAGGACGATGGCCAGCCAGTAGTGCGGAACGCTGACGCCGGTAATAGCGATCCCGGTAAAGATGCGGTCAGCAGGTCGGCCATGGAAGTACCCTGCAAGGCCGCCCAGCAAGACACCGACGAAGAAACCGAGGATCGACCCGCCGATGGCGAGAATGAGGCTGTTCACGAGGGCCGGCAGCACCTCGCCCAGAACCGAGCGGCTGGTGACGATCGAGATACCGAAATCACCGGTCAGCGCTTTGCCGAGCCAGATAAAGTATTGCAGGACCACCGGCTTATCCAGTCCGTACTCTGCCTTCAAACGGTCGACCACCTCCTGCGGCGCGTCCTCTGGTAAGAGCGTGCTCAGCGGGTCGCCCGGGCCGATATGGACCAGCGCAAAGCAGATCACGGAAACGCCCAGTGCGATGGGCAAGGTGTAGATCAGGCGCTTTAGGACGTAGTAGAGCATTGGGGTATTCCCAAAAGCTGCGGAGACTATGGATCGCAAGCAAATGTTGGAAAAGGCGCCGCCCGCCCCATGAATTGGGAGCGAGCGGCGGCCGGCGGTGGGTTAGCGCTCGATGTAGATCGGGGTCAGATCCTGAAACCAGGATTTCGCCTGCACGAAACCCTTCACGTGTGGGGCATGTGCCCGTGGATTGACGTCGTGAGTCACCCAGATCCACTCAGCATTATCGACGGCATGCTCGTGGACACTTGCCAGAATTTTGGCCAACTCGTCCGGATCGAAGGTTTTGGCCGCCTTTGCAAGAGTTTCGTCGTACCAATCATCCTTCAGCATGCCCCAATTGGAGCCCGCCGGAGAGATGCGCGACGACAGGAAGAACCGCTCGAAAGCGCTGTACGGGTCCTGAGTTGCGTGGCTCACAATCACGCCGTTGATGTTCTTGCTCACCGCTTCGTCTGAATCGGCAGGCTTGCGGTGAAAGGCCGTGAGCGCGTTCCATTCCATGACTTCCGCCTGAACGTCGAAAAAGCATTCGCTCAGGTTGGCCTGGAGGAACTCGAACATCGGCAACGGCTGCATCTGACCGGAGCCACTGGTGGAGATGGCGATCTTCACCGTCAGCGGATTGTCGGCGCTATGGCCGCTTTCCTTCATCAGTTCGCGTGCTTTTTCAGGCTCGAAGCCCAGCTTGAACTCTGGATTGCCGAACCACGTGTCGCCCGGCGGCAGGTGGCCTTGCGCCGGTACGCTGAGGCCGCCGAGCATCTGGTTCATGCCCTCGCGGTCAATGCAGAGATTGGCAGCCTTGCGCACTTTGATGTCATTCCACGGCGAACCCTCAACGCGGCTGGGCTTGATCGCCCAGTTGTGCGGATAGGCATTGGTGACAATTGTCATGCCTGATGACTTCAGCCGCGGGATGGCATCCGGCGGCGGCGCTTCGATGAAGTCCACCTGACCCGACAACAACGCCGCGATGCGGGCAGATGCCTCCGGGATAGGGCGCAGAATGACCCGGTCCACCTTCGGCACACGGTCAGGGTCCCAATAGTCCTTGTTCGGGACCATTTCGACCTTGGCACGCGGTGTCTGGCTGACGAATTTCCAGGGGCCCGTGCCCGACGGGGACTTGGCGAATTCCGCCCAGCTTCCGACCTCCTCATAGTGTTCCTGGCTCGACATGAACCAGAAGCTCACCTGGAACGGCACATACGCACTAACACCATCGGTGAGGATCTCGACGGTGTAATCGTCGACTTTGTTCACCTCTTTAAGGGCCGGGATACGGACCGCCACGAGGGCTGCCTGCTTCGGCTCATAATGCGGGGCGTCGGTATCGCGGACCTTTTCGAAATTCCAGACTACGTCGTCGGCGGTAAAATCGCTGCCGTCGTGAAATTTTACGCCTTTGCGCAGCTTGAAAATCCAGCGCTCGGGATTGTCGGGATCGACCGACCAGCTTTCCGCCAGGCCAGGCGTCAGGCCGGCGGGCTCATCTGCTTTCGACAGGTCCCACAACACAAGCGTGTCGTAGAGCATATAACCCATGAACCGAAAGCCTTCGAAGCCCTGGTCCGGTTGGCCGATATTGATGGGGATATCGGCAGCCGTCATGGCGACTCGCAGAACGTCTTCCGCCTTGGCGTGGGTAGCGGGAAGGGTAATCGCTCCGGCAAGCGCAGCGGCACAGGCACTACAGCTCAATGTGCGCCACACCGTTCGTGCTATCGAGGAACAGGATTTTTGGATCATTCGAACATCTCCTGGCATTCAGTGTGCAGTCGGGTTCGCTGGACCTCGAAACTTGATGCATACATCACCGTCCGAACCCAGACATCACTCAGCCAAAAGCACAAAGCGTGCCAAATTCCATGGTTTTCTATTATTGATTAAAAAACAGTCATATTTTCACATATATTAGTCACTTATTTATCATATTGCATAAATAATAATCGTAATTATGACGCTCATATACGGTGTCGAATTTTTTCGCGCTGTCATTTTGTATCGAAATTCTATGAAGTTGCAGGACTGCTCTAAGTTTGATCGATCTGGAATAATCCCTGCACATTTGTGCGCCGCAACATTCACTTGTGAAGCATGACAGATCGACGAAGATGGCGTTCGCCCTACGAAGCCACCTTGCGCTGTTGCCTGAGTGATGTCTGGGTTCGGACCGAGACTGGCCCAGCCTGGGGCGCGGTGAGTCGTCAACCGGGGCAAATTCCGCCTTCGCTGCGCGGCCCATGAACGACAGCTTAGGGCCGGTAGTGACGGTTGCATTCATTCGCCGACTATCGGTCCGAAGCTTAGGTTAGATACAACCGGCCCGACCTTGCCGCAGTGCATCACGCTTCGAGGCTACACCCAACGCCCAGAGTTCGGTCTCAGAAAAGTTCATCGCGACGAACGAGGTTGCCTGGATGAAGGGCAGCTGGACGAGCGCGCTGTTGCGCGTTGGCTGAGCCTGGACATTTGGATGGACGATGTCGCCCTTGCCGGCGCCGAGATGCTGCACAGCATGGGCCGGTCTGGCCGCTGGCAAGAGCGCAGAGCCAGATCGGTACTGAACGGCCAAGCCAAAGCCCTGGCCAAGACGCAGACCGGATTTTCGGAAATGATCCGGCATATCAAGATTGCGCGAGACAGTGCGGTAAAAGCCAAGTCGCAAGCGATGATCACATTGAAAACATTAATCATCAACGCGCCTGCCGAACTGCGCGATACGCTCGACCAGATCAAAGGCCGGATCACCTTGGTCCGGCAGATCGCGGCGCTCAGGCCAGGAGAGATCACATCACCAACCGCATCGGCGAAGGCATCAATGCGCGCAATTGCACGCCGCTGGCTTGCATTGCACGAGGAAATCCAGGCCCACGAGCAGGAACTTGAACGCATGGTCCGTGAGAAAGCGCCCGAGCGGATGCAATCGCATGGCATCTCGACGCTGACTGTCGCGGAAATGCTGATCCTCGTCGGCGACAATCCCCAGCGCATCAAATCCGAAGCGGCATTGGCCAAGCTTTGTGGCGTCTGCCCGATCCCAGCCTCCAGCGGCAAGACAAATCGCATGCGCCTGAACCGAGGCGGCAACCGGCAGGCCAATGCCGCGCTCTATCGCGTGGCCATCGTACGAATGCGTGATCATGAAACGACGAAAGCCTATGCGGCCAGAAGGACGGCGGAAGGAAAAACGCGGCGGGAGATCGTGCGCTGCGTAAAGCGATACATTGTGCGAGAAATCTATCGCCATATTTGTCTGCCGGACGCTACGCCAAATACGGCTTGACAGATATAGGAGCATCAACGCAGCGGTGGAGACGTTCTTCGAAACCATCAAGGCCGAGCTGCTGTGGCAGCGCTCCTGGCCCACTAGACGTGCAGCCGAGATAGCAATCTTCAAATACATCAATGGCTTTTACAACGCGCGTAGAAGGCACTCAGCTCTCGGCTGGAAAAGCCCCTTGGCCTACGAAGCCCAGGCCGAATAAATGAGAACCTGGGGCGGCATCAAAACGGGGCAGGACCACGGCCGGTGATGATCGAGCTGGTTCCGGCGCAGTTTGCCTCCTACCCGCAATACCAGGGCGGCACCTGGTCCTTCATCGGGAGATAGAGACATGGAGGACAAACACTTTCCCGCAAAGAGCACGTCGTTTGCTTCCTTGCGCCGCGACGAGCTCCCCAAACACGAGCAAGATTTAAGCCCGCAAGCCGCGATGACGCGCGCGGAGTTTGAAAAAGCGCGCAGTAGCGTCACCGCTTCAACCACCCGCGAGCCGGTGCCGTTTAATACCGTCCGACCTATGAAATGACCTTTTTGACCCAAGGCTGGAGGCACAGGCTTTGAATTCGATGCGGTCGGTCCGCGAGGGCGTTCCAGGCATCGCT
>CAWEBB010000035.1:0-92328 GCA_963807085.1 uncultured Alphaproteobacteria bacterium | reverse complement strand
AGAGGATCATCAGCCGAGCTGCCCCCGTCGCCCCGTCGAGCGCAAAGGTGCCCGAGAAAGTGAGGCGGTGGACATCAAACTGCGCCACCGCGAGGGCGCCTGCGGCGGCAAGACCAGCAAGCGCGAGGAGAGCGCAGAGGCCGTGCCGCCGCTGCGGGATGAACATCGCAACGAGCAGCACCGCGACGGCGGTGAGCAGGACCGCAATCTGGGGGGGCAAGATCTCCAATCGGCATGTCAGCCGGCCACAGACAAGAGCGATCCGGCGGCGATCAGGGTCAGCAACCAGGACGGCCAGACGCCGATCAGCACGACCAGCGCAAGGAGGGCAGCGAGGATGCCGATCTCGGTTGGGCTAAGGTCGGAGAACCCGGCGCGCGCCGCCCTCAGCTTGCCGAAAAACACCTGCCGCAGAATGTCGAGAAACAGCGCGGCGGTGATCAGGAGGCCGAGAAGGCCGACGGCGGCAGGCCCCGGATAGACCGCGAAGGCGCCGAGAAAGAACGTGGAGTTCGGCCACGAACCCCGCGAGCCCCGGCAGGCCGAGCGAGGCAAAGGCCGCGAGCGTGGTCGCGCCAGTCGCACGGGGAGCGAGGCCCGCAAGGCCGCCGTAATGGGCCATCTCGTAGTCCTCGGTGCGCTGCCAAAAGGCGCCGGCGATTAGGAACAGCGACGCGGTGATGAGGCCGTGGGCAATCATCTCGACCACGGCGCCGGTCAGCGCCATCGCCACGCGCCGCCTCCAGAACCCAGCGCAGAGCCCGCGACGGCGATGCCGAGAACGGCGTAGCCCATGTGGTTGACGGAGGTGTAGGCGATGCGCCGCTTGAGGTTACGCTGCCCCCAGCGCCACGGTCGCGCCCCAAAGAATCGAGACGACCGCCACCACCGCAAGCGGCAGCGCCCAGTCGGCAAAGATGCCCGGGCATCATTTGCATCGGCCAGGCGGATCAGGCCGTAGGTGCCCATTTTGAGGAGCACCCCCGCAAGGATCGCCGAAACCGGCCCCGGCGCGTTGACATGCGCGGGCGGCAGCCAGGTGTGGACCGGAAAGAGCGGCGTCTTGATGCCGAAGCCGATGACGAAGGCGAGAAGCACCAGCGCGCCGGTGAGGCCCGATCCGGCGAGCGGAGGCCGAGGCATGATGGCGCGCATGTCGAAGGTGAGCCCAACGGGCGCCGAAAGGACCAGCACGAGGATCCCCAATCAGGATCAGAAGCGAACCCGCCAGCGTGTAAAGGAAAAATTTGAGCGCCGCGCGCTCCGCCTCGCCGTGGCCCAGCGGCCGATCAGGAAGTACATCCCGACGAAAGAAGAGATCGAAGAACACGTAGAAGATCACCAGATCGAGCGCCAGGAAGAGGCCCAACGACACGGCCATCCAGGAACAGGAACCACGCGTAATAACTGCGCGCGCGCGGCAAGGGCGCCATCGGCCAGGCGATCGCCGCGAGAAACAGCAGCGCGCTCATCAGCGTGAGAGCTTAAGAGACTTCCGTCCACGCCGACGCGCCAGGCGATACCAAGCGCCGGAATCCCGCCGGCGCCGGCTCACGATCGCCTGGAACCCGACGTTACCTCGAAAACCTGGACCACACGATGACCAGCAGAATGAAAGGGACGGCGGCGATGCCGATGGCGGCGCGCCGCGCCACAGCCTCGCCAAGCAAGGGCATGGCGGCCAGCACGATGGCGCCCAGCAGCGGAATGAGGATGGCAGAGGCTCAGCAAGGGTCAGCCTCCCAAAATCAGGACTGCCGCGCCGAGGGCAAAGCCCGCGAGGAGGATCACATAGTAGTGCGGCGACTGGCCGGACTGGAGCCGCCGCAGGTCGGTCCCGGCCATGCCAATGAGGCGCCCGGTCCCTTCGGGAATCAGATCGGAGGTGGCCTCGCCAATGTGGCTCGCGCCCCGCGCCGCGGCCTCCGTCAGCCGCACGACGAGCGCCACGGCACCATAACTGGCGCGGCTGCCCGCACGGTTCACGCCGTCGATGCCACGGTCGTCGGCAAGGCGCAGGGCGCGGGACATAATGCGGCCGGCCGCCGTGGCGCCGCGCGGGAGTGCGTCGAACAGGGCATCGTCGATGCGAGCCGCCCACGCGGCCGCCGCCAGCGACGGACGCAGGGCCGCTGCGTCGATCAACCAGGGCAGTCCAAGCCACTCGGCGCCAACAAGCTCGCGCGGGATGCCGCGCCAGCCAGACTCCGGCCAGCAGCCCGGCTCCGACAAAACCGAGTGAGGCCGCGATCTCGACCGCGCTTCCGCCCGCCGGGAGCGTCGCGCCGACGAGCCGCGCCGCCGCCCCATGTGCGGGCGGCCACCAGAGTGCAGAGAGCGCCAGCGTTACCACCGCCAGCGCCGCCAACGCCACAAGGGCGGCGCGGAGAGGGGCCGCTTTTCGCCTTCCGCGTACTCTCCCGGTCCATAGGCAAGAACCGCGAAGCGGACGGCGTAGGCCGCCGAGAGCCCCCCTGCGGCCATCGCAACAAGCGCAAGCCACGGTGAAAGCGCCCCGAGAGCCTTGACCATCTCCTCCTTGGTCCACGCGCCGCCGAGCGGCGGCACCCCGGCGAGCGCCAGCACGGCCACCGCCGTCAACCCCGCCGCTACGGTCAGTGCCGCCCCCAGCCGCATGTGCCGCAGGTCGAACGTGTCGGTCTGGCCATGCGCGATGCCGGCGGCGAAGAACAGTGGCGCCTTGAAGAAGGCATGGGTGATCAGATGAAGGATTGCGACGCCGGGATGCCCTCGCCCCCGGCCGCGACATCAGCCCCAACTGCGCCGAGGTGGAGCCTGCCAGCACCTTCTTGGCGTGAAACTGGATGAGCGCCACCAGCCCGCCTGCGAGTGCGGTCAGACCGCTGCCCCATGGCCAGGCCGAAAAACCCGGCGCAGCGGAGAGCCAGGGATGGAGGCGGGCGACCAGATAAGCCCCCGCCGCCACCATCGTCGAAGAATGGAGCAGAGCCGAGACCGAGGTGGGGCCCGCCATCGCCCGGAACAGCCACGGCAGAACGGTACTTGCCCGGCCTTTGCCCCCGCCGCGATCAGAACGCCGAATGCCGCGACCCCGAGTTGCCAGCCTTCAAGCCGGTCGAAGGCGGCATAGTCGACCGATCCTGCCCCGGCAAAGCAAGCGAAGACGGCGACAAACAGGCCAAGGTCGCCGCACGCGTCATCACGAACGCGTAGTTCGCCGCCGGCATCGCGCCTGCCTCGCGCCAGCGGTGGCCGATCAGTACCCAGGACGCGGCGCCCATCGCCTCCACCGATCAGCAGCGTGACGAGATCGCCGGCGATCACCACCAACTCCATCGCGCCGGTGAACATCAGCATGAGTCCCATCAGGCGGCCAAGCCCGCGCGCCGCCTCGTGCCCGGCGGCGAAAACCACCACCGCCAGCGCCACAGCGGGCACCATCACTGCCACCGGGTGGCTTAGCGGAACCAGTCCAGCGCGGAGCGTCAGCCTAGGCGCCCAGGTAGCCATGCCGGTCCACTCCCCCGCCGCGAGTGCGAGCACCAGCGTCACCACCATGGCAAGTGCGGTCAATACCGACGTCAGCCAACGCGACCGGTCGCCCAGCCGCCAGACGGCAAGACCCGCGAGAAACGGCCAGAGCGCCAATGACCAGATCATCGCTTCAGCGTCCCGAGGCCCTCGGTCGTGTCGGCCTGCCGCTTGCGATAGACCGCAACGACCAGCGCGAAGCCGATCGCCATCTCGACCGCCATCACCGCCATGACGATAATCGCAAGCAGCTGCCCTTCAGGTGCGCCGCCGAGCGCCCGCGACCAGAAGCCAATGATCGCCAGCAGCGCCCCGTTCAGCATCAATTCGAGCCCCATCATCAGCATCACAAAGCTCTGCTGCGACAGCGCACCGTAGAGGCCGATCCCGATCAGCGCGGCGGCACCGAGAAGCACGATGATTAGCGTCATCCAGAGTGCCCTTCATGCCCGTGATGGTGCCCACCGCCATTGTCAGGTTGCCGTCCCGCCGGCTCACCACCCTTGGTGAGCCCCGGCGGCCGCGCGCCTCTGTCGGCGGCGCCATAGCGGCCCTGCGACGACGACAGGATCACCGCGCCCACCATCGTGGCGAGAAGCGTCACGCCGGCGGTCTCAAAGATCAGCATCGACGGGCCGAGGAGTTCGAGCCCAAGGTCGAAGACCACGCGCTTGTCCGCCGGCACCGGGTCGGACGGCAGGTCGGCCGTCAGGATCGCCGCCGAGAGACCGAGGAAGGCGAGGATTCCGGCGGCGATCGCGAGCCGATGCTGGTGGACCATCTGCATCGGGTTGAGGCCCGCGGGGTTCATCATGAAGGCGACCATGAAGATCGCCATCACCATCATCTCGACCGCCATCATGAACACCGTGGCGACGCCGATATACGCGGCCGATAGGAGCACGCCCACGCCGCCCACCGCGATGAACGACGCCATCAGCGAGAACGAGGCGCGCACCATTGAATCGGTGAGGAACACACGCCAGCCCGACCAGACGGCGAAGAGGACGAGGACGAGAACCAAAACGTCCGTCACAGCGCCAGCACCCCCGCGATGCCGAGATGCAGGAACGACACCGGCAGCACCACGACCCACAGAAGGTGCAGCATCCGGCTGGGTGTCGTCCGCGCGAGGCCATGACCGAGCAGCACCGTCAGCGCCATGACGGCCGCCGTCTTGAGCCAGAGCCAGACCGGCCCCGGCAGCACGGGTCCGAGCGGTCCGCCGAGAAACACTGCTGCCGCCATCGCCGAGAATGCTACCAGCATCGCAAGCCGCGCGAACTGCCACAGCGCCCGGCCCGCCCCGCTTGCCTCGGCCGAGGTTCCGCCCGCGATATCCGCCCCGTCGGCATAATCAAACGGGCCGCGCAGGGTAAGCGTCAGGCCGACGAGCAGGAACAGCGGCAGGCCGAGCGGCTGGCGGACGACGTTCCAGAGTGTCGTCTGCGACTCGACGATTGCTGTCACCGCAAGCGATTGCGCGGGAAGGGCGGCTGCAATCAGCACGAACATCGACGGCAGCATGACTGGCAGCGCGACGGCGACATAGCGGTACGCGCCGATCAACGGGAACGGCGCGTTAGGCGACCAGCCGTGCATGAATACCGCGACGATGGTCAGCGCCTCGCAACTGCCCCAGATCACGATGCCGACCGGGCTCTCCACCGGCGCAAGGCCGGATGCGAGCGGCACCACCGACAGCCCGACCGCCGCGAGCGCGAGGTAGAGCGCTGGCGCCAGCACGAGCGTCAGCCGGTCCGGCTTCTCCGTGACGACCGTCTGGCGCACCAGAAGCGCTGCGGCATCGCGCAACGGGGTCAGCGGGCCCGCCGCCGCCTGCCCCCAAAGCGCAGGCGCGAGCCGATCGAGACTGGCCGCAAACCACGCACCGAGCGCGAGAGTCAAAGGAAGCGACAGAATAAGGAGCGCACTCATTCCTCCACCTCCGCGAGGCAGGCGCGGCGCAGCGCATCGGGCGCAAAGGAGTTCAGCACCAGCATGGCTTCGTGCCATTCGAGTCCGGCGATGAACCCAGAAAGTGCCGGCGCCTGATTGGTTCCGGGCCGCCCTGCAAGCCATCCTGCCAGCCGCGCCCGCACGTCGTCTCCCCGTGTGACCGCACCCAGGCCTGCGGGGACCGCCCGCAGCCGGGCAAGACACCGCGGAGGTGCGCCCCTGAGCATCCGGCGCGCGTCGAGCGGCTGGCCTAGCAACCGCAAGAGGCGCGCGGCGCAGGCATCCGGGGCAGAGGCTTCGGGCGTCTGCTCGAACGGTGGTGCGCATACCGTCGCCTCGACGATCACGTCGCCCTGGAGCGTGATATCCAGCACCATCCCCGGCGGCAGCATCGGCGCGAAGGGACCGAAGCGGGCGGTGTAGGCGTCAAGCTGCAATCCGTCCCGCACATCCTCGGCTGTCATCGCCATCGGCCGTCCGTAAGGCGTTCCGCCCATCATGCCGTTGCCGCCCTGTCCATGATCGCCCTTGCCGCGCCATTCGTGCGGCGGCTTGTCGGGCAGCCGGTCAGGCTCATCCCCGCGCCCGCCGAGGAGCAAGCGCCATGTCCGCTGCAGCCCGGCCACGGGGTCGCCCGAGCCGTTCCACGTGACCGTCGCGCGCGGATGGGAAAGCTGGTCGTGCACACGCTCGAGCGCCTCCCGCGCCCGCTCCGGCAGATCGCCTGCAGCCAGCAATATCGCGGCTGCACGCGGTGTTGCGACCTGCCGCACCGCGGGCGAAAGGAACAGCCGCTCGACGCTGTCGAGCATCCCCGGCCCGATGCAGGGAAAGACCGGCACCGCCGCTCGGGTGGCCAAGCGGGCGAGCCGAGCTACTGCCACCGAAATACGCCCTCACGCCAGCCGTAGAGAACGCCGACCGACAGGATGGCAAGGAACATGCCCATCTCGGCCAGGGCTTTCAGCCCCTCGGCCACGAAGACGACAGCCCACGGGTACATGAACATCATTTCCATCTCAAAGGCGATGAAAACCAAGGTCATCGTGTAGGCGCGGAAGTGATACCGCTGCCAAGCGTGGCTGTCTGGCGTGCCGCCGCCGAGGAACGGCGCCGCCTGAGGCGCGGTGGCGGCGCACATGCTCGATTGCCCCCTCAGAAGGAACGACAAGCCAAACGCTAGAACAAGGGCCGCGGCAACCATGACCAATAGCATCATGCGGTTTCACTCAGTTTTTGAATTCACGACATCATGATGGACCACTGACTTTCTGGTTAAACAACCTTTCCCGCGGCGGGAGTTTCCCGCCAAAGGAGAATTCAGTACAATTTCACGGTCC
This sequence comes from uncultured Alphaproteobacteria bacterium, assembly GCA_963807085.1. Taxonomy (GTDB): domain Bacteria; phylum Pseudomonadota; class Alphaproteobacteria; order Bin95; family Bin95; genus JACKII01. The sequence goes on along the minus strand of CAWEBB010000035.1, from coordinate 85,516 downwards.
TAGCGCGGCTTGGCGGCCTCCATCCGTTGTCCGTTCCCTCTGGAAACGACGTTCGCGCTCCGGCCTAGATATAATTTGATGTAGGTGAGGATCGGCAGTGAACAGGGCGGCAATGGCGAGCGCGTTGTCCAGGCGGGCGGGCGGGCCGAACCAGGGAATACTGCGAGTTGAACCGCGACGGCGAGGGCATAGCCGACAGCCGTGTTGGTAACGGCGTCCGCGAATGCCATCAGGTGGGATTGTCGTAGCATTGGCCTCCCCCTTCAGGCGGTGCGGTGGGCGGCTCAGCTGCCGCTTCGCCAGCGCACCCGCTTCAACGCGGGCCAGCAGGCTTCTGACCGTCGACACATGCCAGCGCCCTTGCCTGCGGGTGCGCATGTTGCGGGCGTTAAGCTGCCTGGCCAGATCGCGCAGGCTGGTGTGCCCCTGGCTCTGCAGGTCTGCGATAACGTCGGCCAGAGCGCTCGCATGGGCATCGGCGTTGCGCGCAACGGCCTCACGGAGGGCTTTTCCGCCCTCGCCGGCCCGCCTCAGCGCGGCAGCACCATTGGGGTTGCCCAAGGACCACGTCCCGCGCCTTGGCCGCGGCCAGTGCCTCTTTCGTGCGCCTGGAGATGGCATCCCGCTCTGCCTGTGCCACCAGTGCCATGATGCCGACCGTCAGGTCATTGGCCTCCGGCATGGCGCAAGCCAGGAAACGCACACCGCTGTCGCGCAGGGTCAGCAGGAAGGCCGCGTTGCGCGAGAGACGGTCCAGCCGGGCGATGACCAGGGTGCCGCCGGTCAGGCGTGCCAGCCGGATGGCCTTCGCCAGTTCGGGCCGGTCCGGGTTGCGGCCGCTTTCCACCTCCGTAAACCGCGCGGCCACCTCGGCGCCGCGGGAATGGGCGAAGGTGTCGATGGCGACGCGTTGTGCCGCCAAGCCCAGCCCGCTGGCCCCCTGTCTGGCGGTCGACACCCGCTCGTAGGCGATGAGGGCGATGAGGCGCTGCATGCGTACCAACCTGCCTGACCTTCGTTGCGCAGTGTTGTACGGGATGATGACCGGAACGCGTACGCCCGTTGCAGCGATCAAAGGTCCGGGTCGAGCTCGATGCACTGAACGCTGCCACCCGCCTGCTCCCTATCCTGACACCTATTCTGCGCATGCCGGTTCGGCACCAGGTCTTCCTGCGTCTCAACAAGCTTGTCCTGGTAGACCACGACGAAGCGCACCTCATTGGCCGCGCCGCCGTTGGGCTGCCTGGCGTCCGAGACTGCAACCCGGCTGCGGGATGCCGGTGTCAGGCCCGGCTCCGACATGTAGCGTTCCATCAGTTCCAGCTGCTTGTTGGCCGATGCTGAGCCAGGGCGATTGCTGGGCATAGCCCGGCGGCGTCTTCAGCAGCGCCGGTGTCTTCCTCAGCTTCTTCTCTGCCTCCACCCGGCGGCCATAGGCATGGCAATAGGCTGCCGGGGTCCCACGGTCGGCCAGGGTCAGCACGCCCACCTCGTAGAGCGGCGGTTGCCAGCCGCCGCCACTCCCGGCGCGCCGCCGGCGACAGGTGTGGCAGGCAGCGCGGCGGGCCATGCCGCACTGCCGGTACGGCCACCGGGTCTCGGCTATGCGGCCTGGGCGTGCGTCCACGCCTGCCCATCACGAGAACCACTGATCAAGTTCGGCGAATGGATCCGGTCCCGCATCGCTCATTCCGGCCACACGGGTCCGCGCCGACGGCGTCATCCCGAATTCGGCCGCATAGCGCACCATGTCAGCCATCGCCTTGTTTGCCGCGCCGACCAGCGGGTTTTGGATCAGGTTGCCGCTCTTGGTCTTGACGATCAGCCCTTCGCTCACGGCGTCCCGCGCGGCCATGCGCGCCAGGGCGGCCTCCGCAGCGCTCCAGCGCCCATACGCCTGGCAATAGGCGGCCAGGGCTCCGCGATCGAGATGGGTCAGGATCCCCAGCGCCATCAGTTCGTCGATGATACGGTCCCACTCGTCACGTGCTGCATCGGTCAGATGCGCCGGAGCATCCGGCCGTGCCACATCCGGCTGCGGCTCATGCGGGTTGAGCCGGTGATCGCGTGCGGTTCCGGTCAGCAGCTTGAGTTTCGTGGGCTTCGGCTTCGGTCCCCGCTGCGCCATGCTAGGTCTCCCTTTCGGATCAGCCCGTCCGACCCCCGGTGGAATTATGGCCGCGTGAAAAATATGCTGACCGCGCCGGTCCCCAGGATGAGGCACCAGAGATTTAACCCGCCCCCCCTCCGCATCGATATTGCGCGAACGGGTTTCCATTGACCCGATGCGCGGTCATGGAGCGGCCCATGCGCTTGCAATACCGGCAAAGCTGCGGCCTCGCCCTCCAGCACCGCCTGCCTCGCCGGTGAAGGCCTGCCAGCGCAGCACCGCCACGTCGACATAGGCCGGGTCCAGTTCCATCGCGATGGCAGGCCCGCCCGGTGGTCTCGGCGGCGATGAGCGTGGTGCCCGATCCCGCAGAACGGCTCGTAGACCGCCTGGCCGGGGCTGGAGTTGTTCAGCATCGGCCGGCGCATGCACTCCACCGGCTTCTGCGTGCCGTGCACCGTCTGCGGCGTCCTGGTCCCGGCTGGGGATCGTCCAGAGCGTCGTCTGCTTGCGGTCGCCGGACCAGTGGCCCTTGCCCGCGCACCGCGTACCAGCACGGCTCGTGCTGCCAGTGATAATGCCCGCGGCTCAGCACCAGCCGCTCCTTGGCCCAGATGATCTGGCGCGGATGTCGAAGCCCGCAGGCGACGAGGCTCTCGGCCACCGTCGTCGGCATGCAGCGCGCCGTGCCAGACATAGGCCACGTCGCCCGGGAAACAGCGCCCAGGCCTCGCGCCAGTCGGCCCGGTCGTCGTTCAGCACCTTGCCGGTGCGCTTCGTCTCCGAGGCGCCGGCCCCGTTGCGCCAGGCCGGGTCGTAGTTCACGCCATAGGGCGGGTCGGTGACCATCAGGTGCGGCGCGACGCCGTCCAGCAGCCGCGCCACGTCGCCGGCGTCGGTGGCGTCGCCGCAGAGCAGCCGGTGCGGCCCCAGCAGCCAGAGATCGCCCGGCCGGCGAGACCGGGATCGGCCGGCGGCTCGGGCGTCGTCCTCCTCGCGCGGATCGGCGGCCGCCGTGGCTCAGCAGCGCGTCCAGCTCCGCCGCCTCGAAGCCGAGGTCGCCGAGGTCGACGCCCAGCTCCGCCAGATCCGCCCAGTTCCAGCGCCAGCAGCTCCCGGTCCCAGCCCGCCTGCTCGGCCAGCCGGTTGTCGGCCAGGATGTAGGCCCGCTTCTGCGCCTCGGTGAGATGCGCCAGCTCGATCACCGGCACCGTCGCCAGCCCCAGCTTCCGCGCCGCCAGCACCCGGCCGTGCCCGGCGATGATGCCGTTCTCGCCATCGACCAGCACCGGGTTGTTGAAGCCGAACTCCCGGATCGAGCCCGCGATCAGCGCCACCTGCGCCTCCGAGTGGGTGCGGGCGTTGCGGGCGTAGGGAATGAGCGCATCCACCGGGGCAGTTCAATCGATTGGGCACCACGTCTTGCATCGGGTCTGCTTGGCGCTCTGCAATCTCCCTGCCTGACGCTGTGCTGTTTTTGCCATGATCCGGCCCCCCGTTCCTAATTTGAGTGCCGCCCAACGGCCATGGATCGCAGTATATCAAATCCCTTCTCTCTTTGTAAAGCGGGAGGCGCTGTGGGAAGTGTTCGCGTCGGTCCGCGACGGGTTGTTAGCCAAACGGCCTTGTCACCCTGCCGGGCGTGTTTGGCTCGGTGACGGAGGCGTTGGTCGGAGACAGAGGTTCGCCCTTCGACTTCGTCATCGTGGACGAGGCGCAGGATATGACCGTGCCCGCCATGCGTCTGTTCGGTGCACTGGCTGCCGGCCGCGCTGACGGACTGTTCCTGGCCGGCGACCAGGGTCAGCGCATTTTTCAAACGCCGTTTTCCTGGAAGTCGTTGGCCGTGAATCGGGGTAGGTCGAACGTGCTCCGCATCAACTACCGCACCTCCCACCAGATCCGCAGCCAGGCCGACCGGCTGCTGCCCGGCGCGCTGACGGATGTGGACGGCAACACCGAAAGCCGGAAGGGCACCGTCTCCGTCTTCAACGGCCCCGCGCCGGAAGTGGTCCTGTTCGCCGATGAGGCAGGGGAGATCGAAGCCGTGAGCACCTGGATCGGCGGGCGCGCCGCGGTAGGCTACCAGCCGGAGGAAATCGGCCTGATCGTGCGTTCTGAGGCTGAATTGGAACGCGCACATCAGGCAGTTGCCGCCGCCGGCTTGACTGCCTGCCCCATCGGCCAGAACCCCTCAGGCGCTTTAGGCTGTATCTCGGTCTCCACCATGCACCTAGCCAAGGGCCTGGAGTTCCGCGCCGTCGTGGTAATGGCTTGCGACGACGAAGTCCTCCCAGACCAGCAGCGCATCGAAACCATCACGGACGAGTCGGACTTGGAGGAGGTCTACAACACTGAACGCCACCTCCTCTACGTCGCCTGCACCCGCGCGCGCGATTGTTTGCTGGTGACCGGTGTAGAGCCAGGATCGGAATTTTTGGACGATATTGCCAGCTAATGAACTGCGTTTGCTCCGTTATCCGGACGGGAAAACATTTGACTGGCAAGGGTAGCGTTGTTTGGCCTGGAACCAGAACAGGTCACTCCTTCAATTTCGATGCCAGTGGCTATCGGTACCCAACGGCAATTCGCAAAACCTGAAATCCGCGACCAACAATAATGCTTCATTTTCAATATGTTGTAGCCGTTGACTTATACCGCTCGACTGATGAATTGACTCTGCGAAGGGCTTCCCAAGGCGGGCGGGTGTGTGATTTGATCATGCTCCACCAGATGAGGGGGAGAGCATGTCGGGAAAGCTCAAGATAACGGATGTCATGACGGCCGGGGAGCTACGGCGTTGGGCGCGGCGCTGTCGCAACGGTCGGGCGGCGGCGCGTGCCTATGCGATTGCTCACGCGTTGGACGGTATGAGCCGGGCCGAGGCGGCGCGTCTGGCGGGGATGGACCGCCAGGCCCTGCGCGATGCGGTCATCCGCTACAACGCCGAGGGCGTCGATGGCTTGTTCGACCGCCCGAAGGGCCATCGCCGGGAACGGTTGACCGAAAGCGAGCAGGCGGTTCTGGCCAATGCCGTCTACAAAGGCCCGCAGCCGGAGGTGGACGGCGTGTGCACCTGGACGGGCGAAGCCCTGGCGGCTTGGATCTTCCGGCGGTTCGCCAAGACGATGCATCCCGACAGCGTGACGCGGCTGCTGCGGCGTATGGGGCTGTCGCGACAGAAGGCGCGGCCCTTCCACCCGAAGGGCGATCGGCAGGCGCAGGAACGCTTTCAAAAAAAGGGCTCCGCGACAGTCTGAAGGAAATCGCCGCGACCCATCCGACCAAGCGGGTCCGCCTGTTCTTTCAGGACGAGGCGCGCGTCGGCCAGAAGGGGCGCCTCTGTCATCGCTGGTGGCTGAAAGGACAGCGCCCGCCCGGGCTGTGCGATCAAAGGTTCGACTGGACCTATATCTTCGCCGCTGCCGAGCCCGCCACCGGAGCGGCCTTTGCGTTGATCCTGCCGACGGTCTCGACCAAGGCGATGGATCGCTTCCTGGAAGACTTCGCCAAAACCCTGGGCGAGGACGAGCATGCACTCATGGTTCTCGACGGCGCCGGGTGGCACACCACCGCTGCCTTAACCGTGCCCGATAATGTGACGCTGCTCCACCAGCCACCTTACGCTCCCGAATGCAATCCCATCGAGCGCGTCTGGCTGTTCCTCCGGGAGCGCTTCCTCTCCCTCCAACTCTGGCCGGACCCGGAAGACATCGTGAAGGCGTGCTGCGATGCCTGGAACGCCCTCGCGGACCGACCGCATCGAATTCAAAGCCTGTGCCTCCAGCCTTGGGTCAAAAAGGTCATTTCATAGGTCGGACGGTATGAAACGGAGGTCGGCGATGTCCACGAAGATGAACGAGGCGGATTGGGAGTTGGCCCTGGAGGTGTTCCTCGCGTGCCTTCCTGCGCGCGGCGCCAAGGCCAAGGATGACCGGTTGTTCCTGGAAGCGCTGCATCACTTCTGCATCACTTCACTGTCCACAACATCACCTGGCGGGCGCTGCCGGAGCGTTTCGGGCATTGGAACAGCGTTTGGAAGCGCTTCGACCGGCTCGGCAAGGCAGGCGTGTTCGAAGACTTCTTCGCTGTGCTGGCGGGGCTCAGCGGGACGGCGCATCTGGTGCAGATGTTTGACTCAACCGTGATCCGTGCTCATGTGTCCGCCGCCGGCGCAAACGTATGGCCCGCCCCGGTTGCAAGTGGTTTGCGGGTGATGGTGTGAGCAGTCTGCACAAACGTATCCGGCATGTCGGCGCAAAGCCGCTGCCAAGATGGAGATCCGCGCGTTCCGATCCTCATAAAGGGGCCGGCCTCGCTGGGCCATTTTGCGCCGGAGGTTCTCGGAACGCCGTTCGACTGTCAGGCCATCTTCCTCTCACCACTCGCAGCTTGTCGCGCCCGGCCGCAGTTTGGTCGGGTGCGTGTTCTTCAGCCCGCGGCCAGCGGCACGGGATTGTAGCTCCGGCCGTGGCGCAGGAGCGCCCGCACGGTAGCGCCCACACGGTGCGGGCCATCTTCGCGGCAAGGGCGACGACGGCAACGTTGGGGTGCGCACGTCTCAAGAGCGCACGCAGCCACGCCCCGACCGCGGTGTCGGCCCTCGCGAGCGTCGGCATTGCCGATCTCGCGCCCTGGATCAGCATCTTTCGCAGATATCGGCTGCCCCGCTTGGTGATCCCGAGGAGCCGTGGCTTGCCGCCCGTGGTGGCCTGACGCGGCACGAGCCCCAACCAGGCGGCAAGATCGCGGCCCTTGCCGAAGGTTGCCGCGCTGCCGACCGCGGCCACCAATGCGGTCGCGTTCAGCGCACCGATGCCGGGAATGCCGGTCAGCCGCCGAGCTCTGTCGTCGTTCCGGGCCATGGTTGCGAACTCGGCATCAAAAGCGGCAATCCGGCCGTCCAGGTCTTCCCACCGCGCGCGCATGTCGCCGAGCAGGAACGCCATGGGTGGACTCAAGGCGTCCGCGCCTTCATCCAGAAGTTCGCGCAGCCAAGAGGCGCAGGCGGGCGTGGCCCTGCGCCACGATGTGCCCCCGTTCGAGAAGCAGGCTGCGGATCTGCTTGGTCAGGGAGGTGCGCTCACCGACAAGGCGATCGCGCACCCGGTGCAATGTTTGGATATCGAGCTGCTCCTCGCTTTTGAGTTCGACAAAGCGCATGGTCGGACGGGTGGCGGCTTCGGCAATTGCCTCGGCATCCCGATCATCATTCTTCTGCGCCTTGACGTAGGGGCGCACATACTCTGGCGACATCAGCCTAATCTCATGACCCAGCGCCGCCAGCGCACGCCCCATGATGGATGGGCGCCGCAACACGCTTCCATCGCCATCGTGCAGGGCGTCAGCCGGGCGGCAAAGGCGATGACCCCGTCACGACGCATCCGCCGTCGGACGATAACCTTGCCGTCTTCGTCCAGTCCGACGACGCTGCAGCTGTTCTTGCCCAAGTCGATGCCCAGGATCACAATGCTCATGGTCCACTCCTTCCTCCAATGAACACCGACATCCTACACGGAGGTCGGCGGGAGGGGCGGGCCATCCATAAAGGGGGCAAGCGGAGCAGGCGCTCGGGCGCTCACGCGGCGGTTTCGGCACAAAAATCCACCTGAAAACAGACCATGACGGGCTGCCAATCGCATTCGAACTGACCGGCGGCGAAGCTGCCGACAGCCCTATGTTTGAGGCCCTGATCGACGCAGGGCCGGAGCAGGCGCCCCGCGCCGTCGTTGCCGACAAAGGCTATGAAAGCGACGCAAATCGGGCCATGGCGCGTGAGCGGGGGGGCACTGCCGGTCATCCCGCACCGGTCGAACCGAAAGACCATCCCAGCCCGTTTCGCACGAGCACTCTACCGGGGACGCGCCCGCATCGAACAGATGATGGGCAAGCTCAAACGCTTCAAGCGCGTCGCCTTACGGTGCGAAAAAACCGCCAGAAACTTCCGATCCATCGTCGCCCCGGCAGCCGCCTACGTCTTGCTCAAATCCGTCCACACGGCCTAGCTGCTCTGACGCTTTGCGGTTTGGGTTGGGGTTTGCCTCTGGCGCAACACTCCTGCGGAAGACTAAGCTTCGTGCGGACGATGACGAGATCAAAGGAACGCCCCGCCATGACTGACTACACGCTCGTTACCGGCGCCGCGCGCAATATTGGCCGCGCCATCGCCACGCGCCTGAAGGCCGACGGCCACAATATCCTGATGCTGGACGTGCTCGACCCGGAAGACCCGTCGCTCGGCGAGTTCCGCAAGACCGACCTCTCCAGCCAGACCGACACGGCGCAGGCGATGGCCTGGGCCATGGATGGGCGTCGCATCACCCGCATCGTCAATTGCGCCGGCGTGGTCTCCACCGCCAGGATCGAGGACGTGACGCCGGAGGACTATGAGCGCGTCATGGCCGTCAATGTGCGCTCCTATATCGACGTGATGCGCGCCCTCGTGCCCCAAATGAAAGAGGCGGGCTTTGGCCGGGTCGTCAATATCGCGAGCCGCGCGGCGCTCGGCTATGCCAACCTGACCGTCTATTCCGCCAGCAAGGCCGCGGTGGTGGGAATGACCAAGACCTGGGCCCAGGAACTGGCCCCGCACGGCATCACCGTCAACGCCATCGGCCCCGGCCCGATCGAGACCGATATGCTGACCGCCGCCCACGACACCGGTTCCGAGCAATGGAAAGCCTTTCAGCGGAGCGTGCCGGTCGGGCGCCTGGGCAAGCCGGAGGATATCGCCAACGGCGCGAGCTTCTTCCTGGACGAGCGCTCGGGCTTTGTTACCGGCCAGGTGCTGTTCATCTGCGGTGGCATGACGGTCGGGCGCGCCAATGCCAGCTAGAGCATCGCCCGATCCAAACGGATCGGGATCTGCTCCAAGGTACGATATAGCGGCCTCTACACTCATCGGGAGGGCGGGCCCGCGCGCCCTGCTGACGGGCGAGCCGCGCCGGCTCAATGTGTGGAAACAGACCGATTCCGCCGCCTGAGTGCACAGGTGCCATTTAACCGAAGAAACGCTTCTTCAATTGCTCGCCAGGCCGCCCCGTCGTACATAGCAATGATGGAAAGTTTAAAGTCGTCTCCTCTCCGCCGTTTCTTGGCGTCAATCTCCTCATCCCAAATACTGCTGCCGCTTGGCCTGCTGGTGCTGGGTTTGGCGGCCGCGCCTTTTTACGGACGGGTGATGGAAAACCTCCTCTGGATGGGCGAGTTGTTCAAGGCCCTCTGCGGCTTTGGCGTTTAGAGCATCGCCCCATCAACCTGAATTGTGCCAGCGATCGATTGCTCGGGCTAAGATGCTTTAACTTGTAAATTGTCAACAGTTTAACGCGATCCAAATGGATCGGGATTTGCTCTAGGCTGGGAGAGACTCGAATGTCCATGCGTGCCACGAATGGCCGCCCGGTTCTGCTGGTGGCCGGCGCGGCGGCGCTGATCGCCCTGCTGTCGATGGGGGTGCGGGGCGCCATTCCGCTCTATCAGGTGCCGATGGTGGAAGCGGTCGGCTGGGAGGGGCGCTCGGCCTTCGCCATAGCGATCGCGGTGCAGAACCTGATGTGGGGTATGTTCGGGCCGTTGTTCGGCGGCCTGGCGGATAAGTTCGGCCCGGCCCGGGTGCTGATCGTCGGTGCAGCACTGACGGCGGCAGGACTGGCGCTGATGGCATTCAGCACCGACCCCCTGACGTTCACGATCACCGCGGGCCTGCTCGCGGGCTCGGGACAGGCGGCGGCGGGCATGGGCATTGCGCTGGGCGCGGTCGGCCGCATGGTGCCGGCGGAGCGGCGCAGTTGGGCCTTTGGCATCGTGACCATGGGCTCATCTGCAGGATTCCTGGTGATCCTGCCGCTCGGCCAAGTGTTCCTGGAGGCATTCGGCTGGTCCATGGGCTTCATGGCCCTGGGCTTGCTCGCCTGCTTGATGATCCCGTTGACCTATCCGCTCAGCGGCAACGCAAGCGGGCCGAGCGTCGGCGCGTCGCCCATATGACCATCGGGCAGGCATTGCGCGAGGCTTTCCGCCACCGTTCCTATGTGCTGTTGATTGCGGGCTTCTTCGTTTGCGGCTTTCACGTCGCCTTTATAGGGACGCATTTGCCGGCCTATGTGACCGATCTGGGCCTGCCGCCCACGACCGGCGCGGCGGCGCTGGCGGTGGTGGGCGTGGTGAATATTCTGGGCGCCTACATCTCCGGTGTGCTGGGGGACAGGTTCAGCAAGCCGTTGCTGCTTTCATCGATCTATTTCGGCCGCGCCGCGGTGATTGCCGCCATGCTGCTGGCCCCTGCCAGCGAGTGGACGATCTATGCGTTCGCGGCGGGCATGGGGCTGCTCTGGCTATCGACCGTGCCGCTGACGACCGGCCTGGTCGCGGTGATGTTCGGGACCCAATACATGACCATGCTGGCGGGCTTCGTGTTTTTCAGCCATCAGGTGGGCTCGTTCCTGGGTGTGTATCTGGGCGGGATGCTGTTCGATACGACCGGATCCTATAACGTGGTCTGGTGGATGGCGGTGGCTCTGGGCTTGTTCGCCGGCCTGGTGCACATGCCGATCAGCGACAAGCCGGTCGACCGGCCGGCATTGGCCGTGCCGGCCGCATAGAGTGCCGCCTTCAACGAAAACGGCCGCCCCGGTTTTCCGGAGCGGCCGCGGCCGAACAGGTCCGGCGGTATGATCTATTCGGCGCCGGTCTCGATGATGTCGCCAAACAGAACCCAGCGGTCACCCTCGAAGCGGGACAACTGCTCCGACTCGAACGTCCGGAAATCGGTCGGGCTGGTGTTGATCACAATGCCCGGAATGATCATCGGCAGTTGCAGATCTTCTACGTTCGCCGCACAAGCCATAATGCCCGCGCGGCTCAGATCCTCGCAGTTCTCCAACACGTGATGGATCAGCGAGCCAACGCTGTGGCCGTAGGCATAGTTGACGTCACTACGGTCGGCGTCCGGCAGGTATTTATCCATGAAGGCCGACCATTCCTTGAACCCTTCGGTGTCTTTCCATTGAGGGTCTGTCGGGTCGCGCTGATATTGGGCGGTAATCAGTCCCTGGCTGCATTCCATGCCCGCCGGCTTCATCACCGCGCCGACCGAGGAAGACACGTTGTTGAGCAGGTGCAGCGGCTTCCAACTGATCTCGCAGGCTTTCTTGATGGCCTGGGCCGCGAATTTCGGGGTTGAAATGTTAAGGAAGACGTTGGCGTCGGATGCCGCCATTTCCAGTATTTGGGCTTCCACCGTCGGGTCGGTCACCTCATAGGGCAGCATCTTGACGACCATCTCATCGGCCTTGTCGCCGAGGCCTTTCAGAAACCCATCGCGGTAATCTTTGCCGTAGTCGTCATTCTGGTAAAGGATGGCGATTTTCGGGTCTTCCACCTGTTCCATCAGATAGGTGGCGTAGATCTGCCCTTCGATGTCGTAGCCCGGTTGAAAGCCGATGGTCCACGGAAACTTTTTCGGCTGGGCCCATTTGGAAGCGCCGGTCGCCACGAACAATTGCGGCACCTTCTTCGCATTCATGTAGCGGTGGATGGCCGAATTTGTCGGCGTACCGACTGAGCCGGCAACGAACGCAACCTCATCTTGCTCGACCAGTTTTCGAGTTTGTTCGACCGTCCGCGGCGGGCTGTAACCGTCGTCCAGGCTAATGAACTCGACCTTGCGGGTCTTGCCGTCCTTGCTGGTGATACCGCCATTCTCGTTCACCATCTGGAAATAGGTGGCCGTGGTCTTGCCGATGACGCCGTAGGCGGAAGCCGGTCCTGAATAGGGAACGGTGTTGCCGATTTTAATGGTGTCGTCGGTAACGCCGACCGTCTCTGCCTGCGCGCCGGCGGTCGCGAGGACAGCCACGGCCGCGCCGATCATGAGGACTTTCAACCGCATAACACTCCACTCCATCTAGTATCATATTGAATTTTGAAGCATGCATTCCTAAACCATTGGAATGCAACAGCTAGATTTGCCGCGTGGCCGAATTGTCGCCCGTCCGTCGGCATGGGAACTTTTCAGAAACCGGCGGCCGCGCCATCGAAACGAGGCAGCCTGAGACAGCGCAATTACTTTGCGCTCGCGTCCATGATATCGCCGAACAGCACCCAGCGCTGGCCGTCGAAGCGCGACAGTTGCTCGGCCTGAATGGGATAGTGGTCGGTCGGGCTCGTGGTGATCAAAATACCGGGGATCACCATCGGCAACTGCAGGTCCTTTACGTTCGCCGCGCATGCCATGATGCCCGGGCGGCTGAGGTCTGCGCAGTTCTCCAACACGTGATGCATCAGCCTGCTCGCGCTGTAGCCGAAGGCATAGTTCACGTCACCGCGATCGCCGCCCGGAAGATTTTCGTCCATGAAGTTGGACCATTCCTGAAACCCTGCGGTTTCCGCCCATTGCGGGTCGGTCGGATCTTTCTGCCACTGGGCGGTGATGATGCCCTTCGAGCATTCCAACCCGGCCGGCTTCAATACCGCGCTGACCGAAGACGAGACGTTGCTCAACAGGTGCAGCGGCTGCCAGTTGACCTCGCATGCCTTCTTGATCGCCTGGGCCGCGAATTTCGGCGAGGCGATGTTGAAGAACACGTTGGCGCCGCTGGAGGCCAGTTCCAGCATCTGGGCATCGACGGTCGGATCCGTCACCTCATAGGGCAGCATCTTGACGACCAGCCCGTCTGCCTTGTCGCCGAGACCGCGCAGAAAGCCATCACGGTAGTCTTTGCCGAAATCGTCGTTCTGGTAAAGGATCGCGATCTTCGGGTCGTCGACGGTGTCCAGCATATAGTTGGCGTAGATCTCTCCCTCCACGTCGTAGGTTGGCTGAAAGCCCATGGTCCAAGGAAATTTTTGCGGCTGCCCCCATTTGGAAGCGCCGGTCGCGACGAACAAATGCGGCACTTTTTTGGCATTCACATAGCGATGGATCGCCGAATTGGTGGGGGTGCCGAGCGTGTTGAACAGGAAGGCCACCTGCTCCTGCTCCACCAGCTTGCGCACCTGTTCCACCGTGCGCGGCGGGCTGTAGCCGTCGTCCAGGGTGATGAACTCCACCTTTCGAGTCTTGCCGTCCTTGCTGGTGATGCCGCCCTGGTCATTGAGCATCTTGAAATAGGCGGCTTCCGTCTTGCCGATCACGCCGTATGCCGACGCCGGCCCGGAATAGGGCATGGTGTTGCCGATTTTGATGGTGGTATCGGTCACACCGACCGTTTGCGCGTGCGCGCCAAGCGGGGCGGCCGCGACCACCGCCGCCGTTAACACGGCTCTAAGCCACATTTCGGTAATCTCCGTTATGATTCGGGATTGATTTTCGGGATCGGTGTTTCGGTGCCCGCTCCGGGTGCTCACGGGCGGAGAAAGAATGGCGGCCATCGCGACCGCCATTCGCGGAAACCCGCTCTCCAGGGATTAATTTATTCGGAAGCCTCGATAATGTCGCCGAATAGCACCCACCGCTCGCCCTCGAACCGCGACAACTGCTCTGCCTGGATTGTCCGGAAATCGGTCGGACTGGTAGAGATCAGGATGCCCGGGATGAGCATTGGCAACTGCAAGTCCTTGACGTTTGCCGCGCAAGCCATAATGCCGGGGCGGCTCAGATCGTCGCAATTTTCCATCGTGTGCGTGATCAGCGCGGCCAGGTTGAAGCCATAGACATAGTTGATGTCGCTGCGGTCAGCATCTGGCAGATACTTTTCCATGAACCCCAACCATTCCTTGTAACCGTCGGTGTCGTACCACTGCGGGTCGGTCGGGTCGCGCTGATACTGCGCAGTAATCAGCCCTTGCGAGCACTCCAGACCGGCCGGCCGTATCACGGCGCCGACCGAGGAGGACACGTTATTCAGCAGGTGCAGGGGCTTCCAACCGATCTCGCATGCCTTTTTGATCGCCTGTGCCGCAAATTTCGGTGTCGTCACATTCAAGAACACGTTTGCGCCCGACGCGGCCATTTCGAGTATCTGCGCCTCGACCGTCGGGTCCGTCACCTCGTACGGCAGGCTTTTCACGACCAGTTTGTCGGCGTTGTCCCCCAATTCCGCCATGAAGCCGTCGCGGTAGTCCTTACCGTAGTCGTCGTTCTGATAGAGGATCGCGATCTTCGGATCTTCGACTTTCTCGAGCAGGTATTTGGCGTAAATTTGCCCCTCGATGTCATAGCCGGGCTGAAAGCCGATCGTCCACGGATACTTCTCCGGCTGCGCCCATTTCGAAGCGCCGGTCGCCACGAACAGATGCGGCACCTTCTTGCCGTTCATGTAGCGGTGGATGGCGGAGTTGGAGGCTGTGCCGGTCTGGCCGGCGGTAAACGCAACCTGCTCTTGCTCCACCAGCTTTCGTGTCTGTTCTACCGTGCGCGGCGGGCTGTAGCCGTCGTCCAGGGTGATGAAGTCGATCTTGCGGGTCTTGCCGTCCTTGCTGGTGATGCCGCCGTTATCGTTCACCATTTCATAATAGGCCGCATAGGCCTTGCCAATCGCGCCATAAGCAGAAGCCGGGCCGGAATAGGGGCTGGTGTTGCCGATCTTGATGGTGTCGTCCGTAACGCCGACCGTCTGCGCGTGCGCGCCCGCGCCGATCATCCCCACGGCGCTCATGAATACCGCCGCGGTTAAAAAACGAGTCTTGTGCATCTGAGATGTTTCCTCTGGGGTTCGGAGACAGCCGCCGGTTCTTTCTCCTTGCCAGCGCTGAGCGCTGGAAGGTGCGGTTGCCTCCCAATGTTGCCGCTGCGCCCCTTGGGAAGCGACACTTGAAACCTGGGCCCCCGATCGGGAGGCCGCGGCCTAGTGAGATGGCTCCTTACTTGGACGCATCGATGATATCGCCGAACAGCACCCAGCGCTCGCCATTGAACTTGGACAGTTGCTCCGCCTGGATCGGGTAATGGTCCGTCGGGCTCGTGTTCACCAGGACGCCCGGAATGATCATCGGCAACTGGACGTCCTTCAGATTGGTGGCGCAGGCCATGATACCCGCCCGGGTCATGTCTTCGCACTGTTCCAGGGTGACGTGCATCAATGAGGCCGCGCTATGACCGAACGCATAATTCACGTCGGACTTGTCGGCGCCCGGCAGGTACTCGTCCATGAACTTGGACCACGCCTTGAAGCCTTCCGTGTCCGCCCATTGCGGGTCGGACGGGTCTTTTTGATACTGGGCGGTGACGATGTCCTTGGAGCATTCCAGGCCCGCCGGCTTCAGAACCGCGCCCACCGACGACGAAACATTGTTCAGGAAATGCAGAGGTTTCCAACCGATATCGCAGGCGGTGCGGATCGCCTGCGCCGCGAATTTCGGGGTGGTGATGTTGAAGAACACATTGGCGCCGGTACTGGCCAATGAGACGATCTGACTTTCGATCGTCGGGTCCGTAACTTCGTACGGCAGCATCTTTACGACCAGTTCGTCGGCCTTGTCGCCCAGCCCCCGCAGAAAGCCGTCCCGGTAGTCCTTACCGTAGTCGTCGTTTTGGAACAGGATGGCGATTTTCGGATCCTCGACGTTTTCCTGGGCGTAGTTAGCGTAGATCTCGCCCTCGACATCATAGGTGGGCTGCCAGCCCATGCTCCAGGTGTATTTCTCGTAATCGCCCCACTTCGACGCGCCGCTGCCGAGGAATAGCTGCGGCACCTTGCGCGCATTCATATAGCGGCTTATGGCGGAGTTGGTCGGCGTGCCGACCGCGCCCAGGATCAGGGCGACATTGTCCTGCTCGACCAGTTTTCGCGTTTGCTCCACGGTGCGGGGCGGGCTGTAGCCGTCATCGAGCGTGATGTATTCGACCTTGCGGGTCTTGCCGTCTTTGCTGGTGATGCCGCCATTGTCGTTTACCATCTTAAAGTAAACGCCCATCGCCTTGCCGATCACGCCGTAAGCCGAAGCCGCGCCGGAATAGGGGCTGGTGTTGCCGATCTTGATCGTGGTGTCGGTGATGCCGTTGTCCTGCGCGTGCGCGCCCGCGCCGAGCACGCTCCCACCGATCAAGGTTGCCGCCGCGGTGAAGAGAAGAGCCGTGTGCATCTGGAATATCTCCTTGAAATGATTTCTCTGGGATCGGGGCCGCAACCGCCGGCTCGCTATCCTGCCATCGCTCTCAGGCGTGCAAAGCGGTGTCCCCGGTGCTGCCGGCGTGCCCTATTGGGCGGCGGCAGGTCCGAGCACGGGCCACGGCCGTCGCGATCGCGGGCCATTGCGGAAAGCCTTACTTGGACGCGTCGATGATGTCGCCGAACAGCACCCAAGTCTCGCCATCGAATTTGGACAACTGCTCCGCCTGGATCGGATAGAAATCCGTCGGGCTCGTGTTGACCAGGATACCCGGGATGATCATCGGCAACTGGATGTCTTCCAGGTTTGCCGCGCACGCCATGATGCCCGGCCTGCTCCAATCGTCGCAATTCTCCAGCATCCGGTGCAGCAATGTCGAGACGCTATAGGCGAAGGCGTAGTTGGCGTCGCCCCGGTCGGCGCCCGGCATATACTCGTCCATAAAGGCGGACCACTCCTTGAAGCCCGGATCGTCCCTCCATTGCGGATCGGTCGGGTCTTTCAGATATTGTGCGGTGATCAGCCCCTTCGAACATTCCAGCCCAGCCGGCCTGAGCACCGAACTGACCGAAGACGAGACGTTGTTCAACAGATGCAACGGCTGCCAATTGACCTCGCAGGCTTTCTTGATGGCCTGGGCGGCGAATTTGGGCGTGGTGACGTTGAAGAAGACGTTAGCGCCGCTCGACGCCATCTCCAGCACCTGGGCATCCACCGTCGGATCGGTCACCTCATAGGGCACCATTTTGACGACCAGCTCATCGGCCTCGTCGCCCAGCCCGCGCAGAAAGCCGTCACGGTAGTCTTTGCCGTAATCGTCGTTCTGATAGAGAATCGCGATCTTGGGATCTTCTACGTGGTCTAGCGCGTAGTTGGCGTAGATTTCTCCCTCGACGTCATAGGTGGGCTGGAAGCCCATGGTCCAAGGAAATTTTTCTGGCTGTCCCCATTTGGAGGCGCCGGTCGACAGAAACAGATGCGGCACCTTCTTAGCATTCACATACCGATGAATGGCCGAATTGGTCGGAGTGCCGAGGGTGTTGAACAAAAATGCTACCTGCTCCTGCTCGACCAGCTTGCGCACCTGTTCGACCGTCCGCGGCGGGCTGTAGCCGTCGTCCAGCGAGATGAACTCGACCTGGTGCCCCTTAATGCCGCCCTTGTCGTTGACCATCCGGAAATAGGCCTGCTCCAGCCTGCCGATCACGCCATAGGCCGAGGCGGGGCCGGAATAGGGGTTGGTGTGCCCGATCTTGATCGTGTTGTCGGTCACGCCCACGGTCTGGGCGAATGCCGGCGACGCCGACAGCAGCGCCGCGGCCACCGAGCCGGCCAGTAAGGTACGGATGCGCATCGAGGGACTCCCTTTGTTGGTTTATGGCAGCAAACCTTTTTTACAGGCTTGTTTTTCGGGTCCAGGGCTCTTGGCGAAGCCCCGCCTACGCAAACTTTATCCTGCTGTTCGGCGCTTTGTCCATGCAAACACCCGTTCGATCGCTCCCCAGATGCCGAAGGGAACGAAGTAGATTAGCAGGATCAGGAGGATGCCGAAAATCGCCCATGGCGGTGGCAGCCAGCCATAGGCCAAGCGCAGATCCTGGGCGACGTTGGGCATCATCACGATGAAAACTCCGCCGAAAATGGCGCCGGGAATCGATACGATCCCACCGACGACCGAGCCTACCAAAATGTACACCGCGATGAAAAAGTTGAACGCGTCCGGTGAGGCGAACGAGCTCGCATAGGTGAAGAGCGCGCCGCCGATGCCGGCATACATGGCGCTGATGCCGAAGGTGGTCGTTTTCACGAGCGGCAGGTTGACGCCCATGGTCGTTGCCGCAATCGGGTTGTCGCGGATTGCCATCATCGCGCGGCCGGAACGGCTATGCAGAATGCACCAGGTGATGACCATCAGGAACACCATGATCGCCAGAGCCACGTAGTAGAGCGACTGGTCTTGGCTCCAGCCTGCAAGGATCGGCTCCGGCTTCGGTACATAGATGCCCTGGACGCCGCCGGTCCATTCCTCAAAGGCATCGAACTTCAGCAACTGTGGCGTGGCCACGGCAAGGGCAAAGGTCGCCAGCGCCAGATACAGGCCCTCGAGCCGCAAGGCGGGGAAGCCGAACAGGAAGCCGAACAGGAACGAAACGGCGGCTGCGATCACGATCGCGGAATAGGCCGACAGGCCGAAATGCTCGATCATTATCGCGGCGGTATAGGCGCCCACCGCGAAAAAGGCGCTGTGGCCGACCGAGAATTGGCCATTGTAGCCGGTCAGAACGTTCAGTCCCAGCATCGCCACCCCATAGGCCAGCGCCAGGGTGAGTTGATAGGTGGTGAAGTCTGAAACCAGATAGGGCAGGGCGATGCCGAGGGCGACTACAGTCAGAAAGCCGATCAACAGCGCCGGAGTGATGGGATTGGGACGCGACATGATCCAGCTAAACCCTTTTGATAACGGTGCGGCCGAAAAGACCGGTCGGCTTGAACATCAGCACGACGATGATCAAGATCAGCGCGAAGGTGAGTTTCAACTCGCTGCCGCCCGGCACGTATTGGCCGGCCCAGTTTTCCAACACACCCACGATCAACCCGCCCAAAACCGCACCGCCCGGGCTGGAGACGCCGCCCAAAAGGGCGCCGGCAAAGCCATAGAGCAGCACGCCCAGCATCATGTTCGGCTCCAGATAGACGATCGGCGCCACTAAGATGCCGCCGATGGCGCCAATCGCCGCCGCGAGGCCCCAGCCCAGCGCCAGCATCCAACCGACCGATACGCCAACAAGGCGGGCAGAATCCGGGTTCGCGGCCGCCGCACGCATGGCGAGGCCGACGCGGGTGAAGCGGAAGAAGCAAAAAATGGCGAACAGAACCAGCAGGGTCAGCGCGATCACGCCAATATGGTGTGGGCCAATCAGGTCCGAATGGAAGCCGAGATCGTCCGGGAACAGGCTTGGGAAGGGTTTGATCGTGAATTCCCAAATCCAGCCGGCCACGTTGTTCAGGACCATCAGCAAGGCGATGAAGACGACGATCTGGTTCAGGATCGGCGCATTTTCCACCGGCTTGATGATGACGCGCTCGATCACGATGCCGGCAAGGAACGAGACGGCAACAGCCAATGCCGCCGCCACCCAGACCGGCATGCCGAACCCCAGAAAGGTCCAGGCGATGAAGGTCGAGAACATCGCCATTTCGCCCTGAGCGAAGTTAAAATGGTCCGTCGCCTGATAAATCATCACCACGGCAAGGGCGACGCACGAATAGATCGAGCCGATCGCAAGCCCCGCCAGGGTTAGCTGAAGAAATAAGTCCATCGTCGCCGCCCCTAATAGCCGAGATAGCTCTTGCGCACGTTTTCATCATTACGGATGATGTGGCTTTCGCCCGACATCACGACCATGCCGGTCTCCAGCAGATAAGCGTTCTCGGCCAGGTCCAGCGCGATATTGGCGTTCTGCTCCACCAGTAGCATGGAGGTACCTTCGTCTTCTCGGATCCGCCGCATGATGGCATAGATTTCCCGCACGATCAGCGGCGCCAGGCCAAAGCTGGGCTCGTCCAGCAACATCAGGCGCGGCCGCAGCATCAGGGCGCGACCGATGGCCAGCATCTGCTGCTCGCCGCCCGACAGCGTGCCGGCCTGTTGTCTGTGGCGTTCGCGCAGCCGCGGGAAATATTCGTAGACCCGGTCCATATCGTCGGCGATTTCGCGCTTGTTCTTGCGCGTATAACTGCCGAGCTGCAGATTTTCCTCGACGGACTGGCGGACAAAGGTGCCGCGGCCTTCCGGCACGTGAGCGATGCCAAGCCGGACCACGTTCTCCGTCGCCATCCCGGTCAGGTCTTTGCCGTCGAATCGGATTTCGCCGACCGTGCGCACCATTCGGCAGATGGCGCGCAACGTCGTGGTCTTGCCCGCGCCGTTCGCGCCCAGGATGGTGGTAATCGCGCCTTCTTCCAGTTCGAAATCCACGCCATGCAGGGCTTCGACCTGGCGGTAATACGCCTTGAGCCCCTTGACCTCCAAGAATGCCATCAGTCCACTGTCCCCAGATATGCCTCGATGACCTTCGGGTCCTGTTGCACCTCCTGCGGCGTGCCGTCGGCGATCTTGCGGCCGAAGTCGATGGCGACCACCTTGTCCGAAACCTGCATCACCAGGCTCATATGATGCTCCACCAGCAGCACGGTGATGCCGCGCTCGCTGCGCACCGCCTGGATCTGCTTGCGCAAGTGATCGAGTTCTTCATGGTTGAGGCCGCCTGCGGGTTCATCCAGCAGCAGCAGGTTCGGCTGACTGGCGAGCGCGCGCGCCATCTCCACCCGCTTTTGATAGGGGAACGGCAGGGAACCGACCGGCGTATGGACCACATCGGCAAGTTCCATGAACTCGATCAGCTCCAAGGCCCGTTCCATCAACTCGCCTTCCTCGCGCCGCACCGACGGCAGGCGAAAGGCGTTGGCGACGAACCCGCTCTTGGTGCGGCAATGGCCGCCGATCATCACGTTGTTCAGCACCGAGAGCGTCGGGAACAGGGCCAGGTTCTGGAAGGTTCGGCCGATGCCGAGCGCGGCGATCTTGTCTGCCGACAACCCCAGAAGGGACTTCCCCTCGAAACGCACATCGCCCTCGTCGGGCGTGTATAGGCGGGAGAGGCAGTTGAAAAGCGTCGTCTTGCCGGCGCCGTTTGGGCCGATCAAACCGACAATTTTGCCCTCAGGAATATCAAAGGTTACGCCGTCCAGCGCCACGATGCCGCCGAAGCGGACGACCACGTTCTCGACCTCTAACAGCGCCATCAGCAGCAACCTTTCTGCCGACAGACACACACCTGGGCCTGGCGCATGGAATGTGCCCGAGCAACCGCTATCAAGGGGGATACCCTCCCAAACCAAACCTCAAGTCATAGGAGAAGCATACTTTGTCTGCCGCCTCTTCCCATTAATACTTTCGTAACGGAAAGGCGCCAGGCGCGCAACGAAGAAACCCGGGCTCACATCCGCGATAGTACCGCGACGAATTGGTGTTCCGCAGCCGGTAATCTGAATTGCGGCGGTCTCACGCGGCTTTCAGCAGACCGAGGGCGACTGTCTATCGCCTGCGACCTGCCCCCTCCGCCCCCGGCGTGCGCCGGCCGGGGCGTTCCGGTGTTCTACAAAAGTAAATGCGCCGCCGGATTAGGTATCCTATAAGGCTTCTTATATTAAAAGCAGGTGTAGAATGGTTCCCCAAGTAAGAACACTGCTCCCGACGGCAATAAGTGCCAGTTGTTGAGCGGTGAGCCGGTGGGCTATCGATTTGTAGCGTGGTTTCTGCATGCGATCTCTCCGAAAAAACTTTGCTGCAGCTTTGTTTAATACGGCTGCTTTCCTTCTGGTGGTTCAATGCCAACAGATGGCATTCCTCCGTTGGCATCGAACCATCGAATCATCGAGATAGTGGGCTGATGCACGAGACGGTTGCAATAGCAGGCGTTTCGCTTAGACCACTAGCCATTCCACCGTGGCGGCGCCTCAACCAACGCAGAACCACGGTTGCGCTTCGTGATTATATAATATCTGTTATTGCTTCGATTCGCCACTATCGCAAAAGGGGTAATTCTATGGTGCGATTGCAACCGATTGAGTCGCTTTCTCTCAGTCCGCAACAGAAAGAGATCCTGGAGGCGATCAAGTCGGGTCCGAGGGGCGGCGCCCGCGGCCCGTTCCCTGCCTGGATTCGCTCGCCGGAACTCGCCGACCGCGGCCAGAAGTTGGGAGAATATGTCCGCTTCAACACTTCGTTCGAACCGCGCCTGGCGGAACTGGCGATCATAATCTGCGCGCGCTATTGGACCGCGCAATACGAGTGGTATGCCCATGCCCAACTGGCGCGCAAAGGCGGCCTCTCGGATGCCATCATCGATGCGATCGCCGCCAGGGAGCGCCCCGCTTCCATGCAGGAGGACGAGGCGGCGGTTTACGACTTCTGCACCGAACTGCACCACGAAAAGATGGTCGGCGACGCGAGCTACCAGCGAGCGTTAGATTTGTTTGGTGAGCGCGGCGTCGTGGATCTGGTGGGCATCAGCGGGTATTACACGCTCGTCTCTATGACCCTGAATGTATTCGAAGTCGCCTTGCCCGAGGGTGTGCAGGGCCTCGACCCATAAGGCTTCAGGAGACCTGTGCGCGGATAGGCTCGGCGTCTGTGGCTCGCAGTTTCGGGATGCGGAGCAGATTGTTGGCAGCGGCGGCAAAGGTGAAGGCGGCCTCGGCCTTGTGCCGGCCCCGCACCTTGACCTTGCCGTAGCCCGCCTGTGTCTTGATCCAGCCGAAGATTTGCCCAACCCGTTTGCGGATGCGTTGGCTGACGACATGGCCCGGATGGCGGGTGGCGCGCCCGTCGATGGTGGTTTTGCGGGTCTTGCCGGCCTTGGTTCGGGCGCAGTTGACCGCGGTGTGCGGCGTCACCCGGCGCCGGCGCAGGTCGCCGACAAAATCCGCCACGTCACAGGCCACGGTGAATTGCGCGTCCGACAGCAGCCGCCTCATCTTCGGAAGCGCGATCAGCGCAGCCAGGAAATCCCGCGCAACACCGGCTTCCAAGAGCCGGTCCCGGTTCTTGATGAACACCGTCGGATACCAGACGGGCGGCGGGCGCGTCCATCGGCAACCCGACAAACCAGCGGAACAGTTATGGTCGATCTGCTCCATCAGCATCCGCTCCGAGGGCACCGAGAACAGCGCCTGCAACAGCGTCGCCCGCTGCAGGCGCTCGGGGGGGCGAGAGCCGCCCTTGGGTCGAATAGAGCCTGTCGAATCGCCCATGCAACGAGGCCATAACTTCATCCGTTTATGCACGGATCCCGCGCAGGGGATGATCGGGGGGCACCCGCTCTTCCAGCCGCACATAGCTGAACATTCCCTCGTCCCGGTTGTCGCGGCCGCGCATCGCTCTCTCTCCCTTGAGCCGTGAAAAGGGAACGTATGGCCCGGCCCCGTCTGCAAGGGTGTTTTTGAAGATTGCTCTGGCCAATCTGCGTCAACGTATCCGGTCTCGGGGTCATGCCCCGGCCAAGACGGAGATCCGCGCAGCCTCGTCCTCATAATCACACCGGTCTCGAGCGACCGTTCATTGTTCCAGGTTTCGAGGCTGCCGTTCGACTGTCAGGCCAAGGTCACGACTGCGCCCGAAGCTCTGTGCGTCGCCGATGGCAGCAACAAGCGCGGTGGCATTGATCACTCCTATCCCGGGGATTGTTGAAGGCGGCGAGCCGCTTCATCCTCGCGTGCCATTGCCGCGAACTCTGCATCGAAAGCGGCGATCCGCTGGTCGAGCCCGCGCCATTCGGCGCGTAAATCCTCTACCAGAAGCCGTATGCGCGGCGACAGGCGATCGTCGTCCTCATCGGCGATGACACCAAGCGCGTCCTCCAGCTTGCGCCGCCCCTGCGCCACCACGATGCCGCGCTCAAGTAGCAGAGCCCGCAAGTGATTGATCAGCGCCGTGCGTTCTGCCACCAATCGCGAGCGCGCCCGATGCAACGCCTGGATGTCCGATTGTGTCTCGCTCTTGACCGGCACGAACCGCATCGTCGGTCGGGTCGCCGCCTCCGCGATCGCTTCGGCATCCCGGTCGTCGTTCTTGTTCGCCTTTACATAGGGCCGAACATATTCCGGCGACATCAGCTGGATCGTGTGGCCCGCGGCCTCAAGCTCGCGCCCAAGATGGTGCGCCCCGCAGCATGCTTCCATCGCCACAATACAGGGGAGAACTTGCCGACAAACTCCACAACGCCATCACGACAAGGCGCCGGCGCATGACGACAGCGCCAGCCTCATCCAACCCGACGAGGCTGCAAACATTCTTGCCAAGATCAATTCCAAGCACAGATATCGACATCGCTCCGTTCCTCTCTCGCTCGAAACAGAAGCAATCTAAACGATTGCTCCGGAGAGGGGCGGGCCATCCCATAATCACGATGCGCGCCAAAGAACGAAAACCTTCCTCAGCAACCTGCCAGCTGTGCCGCGTGGCTATTTGGGCTAACTCTCCACAAGATTAGTTGCCGCGGCAGGCAGGGATAGGGCAGCCTACGTGTGGAATGGCGTATTCTGCCGAAAGGAAGGTCAACGGACATGCCGAAAATTGACGGATGGCTTATGGACAGGGCGTTGAGCTCCCGGATCACTTCATGCCGAACGGTTACAATTCGATGAACGTCTTCGTCGGCGGAAAGAAGCTTGATGGGGATCTAGGCCAAGGGGCCGCGCCGACCGTCGCGAAGATCGGCGGTAGGAAGCTGAGGACCGTCGCGTCCGAAATCGTGACGAGGATGAGTGCGCAAAAGCCGTTGGTCATGCCGAGCGCCGCGCGCAGCCCGAACAAGCCCATACGCTCCGTCTTCATGCCGGCGGTCCCCACCTTCAGCAGCCAGGAAGTCATCCAGACGAGCGCAAGCAGGTTGCGAAAAAAGACGATTTCCAGGGGATGCAGCTCCGCCGAGACGTGGCGGATCAGGATCGACGTGATACTGAAGAACAGCGTTGCGGCGGCCGTCGCGAACAGGGCGGCACGCAGCAGCGGGCTGATGTCTTGACCTGCTCCACGGCCGCAGGCTCCACCTTGGCCAGCGTCGCCGCTTCCCGCCGCTCCCGCCGTAAACATGCGCTTCACATCTACATCTGAAGCGCAATAAAATAGCTTTGGTGCGTACTAACTACTATAGTATGGAGGTCCGAGATGTCGGAACCCTTGCAGTTCACTGTCGCTGGGCCAATCGATACGGTTATTACCATCGAAGAGGTCATGGTTGCAGGTTTTATTCAATTAAAAGTTACTGTCGCTGCGCAGGGGGTTGGCGGCTTGAAAGCCGATCTGCGGGGGGTGTTTTTTGACGTGTCGGACGCGTCCCTTTTGCCGAGGATGAGTGCCAGCGGCGCAGAGGTCACCGACCAGAAGTTCTCAGCCAACGCCGTGAACGACCTGGGCAACGGCGCAAATGTGAGAGGAAGCCTCACCAACAAGAAACAAGGTGGCGCCTTTGACGCCGGCGTGGAGATCGGCACGCCTGGCATCGGCCGAGACGACATCAGCGACACGACCTTTCATCTCGCCGCCAATGGCGCCAACTTTACCCTCGACGATCTCGGCGGAGAGCGGATTGCGCTTCGCTACACCAGCGGTGGCCTGAAGGTCGGTGGCTTGATTCCGCAAGCGCCGGTTGTTGACCCGAACAACCCGCCGATGGCTGCTGCGGACAGTTATGCGACGGGCTTCGGGGCGCCACTGACGGTCGTGGCCGCCGCGGGCCTGCTCGCGAACGACAGCGATCCGGAAGGCGACAGTCTGACGGCATCGCTCGATGTCGGGCCGGGCAACGGTGCGGTGACCGTGAACCCGGACGGCTCCTTCACCTATACGCCCGACGCCGGCTTCTCCGGCAGCGACGGCTTTACCTACCTGGTCGCCGACGGCAACGGCGGGACGGCCAGCGGGACCGTAACCGTGACGGTAGGTGCGAACGCTGCGCCGGTCGCCGCAGACGACGTGGCGAGCGTTGCCGAGGATGGCTCGGTGGCGGTGGCGGTGCTGGCGAATGACACGGACGCCGATGGCGATACGCTGGCCGTGACCGGCGCCTCGGCCGGTGCCCATGGCACGACGGTCGTCAACCCCGACGGCACGATCACCTACACGCCGGCAGCGGACTTTGCCGGCGCGGACAGCTTCACCTACGATATCGCGGACGGCAATGGCGGGACGGCCACAGGCACGGTGACGGTCGACGTCACCCCCGTCAACGATGCGCCGGTGGCTGCTGCGGACAGCTATGCGACGGGCTTCGGGGCGCCACTGACGGTCGTGGCCGCCGCGGGCCTGCTCGCGAACGACAGCGATCCGGAAGGCGACAGTCTGACGGCATCGCTCGATGTCGGGCCGGGCAACGGTGCGGTGACCGTGAACCCGGACGGCTCCTTCACCTATACGCCCGACGCCGGCTTCTCCGGCAGCGACGGCTTTACCTACCTGGTTGCCGACGGCAACGGCGGGACGGCCAGCGGGACCGTAACCGTGACGGTAGGTGCGAACGCTGCGCCGGTCGCCGCAGACGACAGCTATGCGACGGACGAGGACGTCACGCTGACGGCCGCAGTACCGGGTATCCTCGCCAATGACAGCGATCCCGATGGCGACACGCTGACGGTGACGCTGGATACCGACGTTTCGAACGGGGCGCTGAGCCTCAATGCGGACGGCTCGTTCAGCTACACGCCCAATGCCGACTTCTCCGGCAGCGACAGCTTTACCTACCTGGCCGCCGACGGCAATGGCGGCACCGCCACCGGCACGGTCAGCATCACCGTCAATCCGGTGAACGATGCGCCGGTGGCTGCGGCGGACAGTTATGCGACGGGTTTCGGGACGACACTGACGGTCGTGGCCGCCGCGGGCCTGCTCGCGAACGACAGCGATCAGGAAGGCGACAGTCTGACGGCATCGCTCGATGCCGGGCCGGGCAACGGTGCGGTGACCGTGAACCCGGACGGCTCCTTCACCTATACGCCCGACGCCGGCTTCTCCGGCAGCGACGGCTTTACCTACCTGGTCGACGACGGCAACGGCGGGACGGATACAGGCACGGTCAGCATCACCGTCAATCCGTTGGTCATCGGCGGAAAGACGCTCGACGGGGATCTGGGCGAGTGGACGGCGTCAATGCGGCTCGATGGGTCCGGATACGGCGTGTCGGGCTATGCCATCTACGGCGATCTGCAGGGCGGCGTCTATACGGTGGCGATCACCACCGATGGCCTGTCGATCGGTCCGAATACCACGATCTGGATCGACGCAGATCTCGACCGGTCGACCGGATATCAGATCTTTGGCTTAACCGGCGGCGCGGAGTACAACGTCAACTTCGGGGCCGACGGCGTGGCGCGGCTCTATTCCGGAGCAGCGGGCCAGACGTTGGTCGGCGCCGTCGACTACGGCCTTTCCGCAGACGGCGCCACGCTCGAACTCGCCATCGACGGCTCGCTGATGGGGGCGCCCAGCGCGGTCCGTCTCTATAGCGACGTCAATGACAGCGTGTTCCTGCCGAACGACTACGCGCTTGCGAACTATGTCGTAGGGGCGCAGGCGCCGGTGGTCATCGGCGGAACAACGCTCGATGGGGTCATCGATCCCGCGGAGTGGCTGGGCTCGGAACTTCTGTTCGACACCGCGCCGGGCGTCAGTCCGGGCTATAGCCTCTACGGCGCGATCGAGCAGGATGCCACACAGGGCGGCGTGTTCGTCATGGCGATTGAGAGCGAGCTCGCGGCGATCGGTCCTAACACGACGATTTGGATCGACGCCGACCGCGACGCTGCTACCGGCTACCAGATATGGGGCTGGGCAGGCGGCGCCGAGTACAACATCAACATCGGCGTGGACGGGCTCGCCAGGCTTTATTCCGGCGCCGCCGGCGCGACCTTTGTCGCCGATCTCGACTTCCGCCTCGCAGCGGATGGGTCAGCCTTGGAGGTGGCGCTGCCGCAAGGGCTGATGGCCGGCACTCCGAGCACAATTCGAGTTCTGGCGGACGTCAATGACCAGGTTTTTCTGCCGGACTCGTACACAGGGGCGAACCTGGTGATCCAGCCGGCACCAGCCGGCGGGCCGGTCGACGACCCGCAGCTCAGGATTGGCATCGTTTATTCCGACACCACCGCGGCGAACTACTACAACATAACGAACTACGGCCAGTTGTTCATGGCGATGCAGAACCAGGCGATGCAGGCCGGCATCCCGTTCGATCTGCTGACCGAGGCGGACCTTCTCGACTCGGCAAACCTTGCCCAATACGATGCCTTGGTCTTTCCCGGTTTCAGCCATGTCAAGAGTGCTGATGTCGACACCATCGCCGCCAGTCTCGCCGCGGCTCAGAGCAACTACGGGGTCGGCCTGATCGCCGCGGGCAACTTCCTGACCAATGACGAGACCGGCGCGGCAATACCGGGAAACTCCTATGCGCGGATGTCTTCGCTGCTCGGCGTTACGCTCGAGGGCTCCGGGCAGACCAACGGGTTTGACCTGGTAGCCACCGGAGCGGGCCATCCGATCCTCGCCGGCTATGCCAACGGCCAGCTTGTCGGCGCCTACGGCAACACCTCGTACCAGAACTTCATCGACACTACCGGCACGGGTCAGGTGCTGTTCAACCAAGTCGTGACCACTGCGAACGGCGGCACAGCTAGCCATGACGCCGTGATTGCCACCCAGAACGCGGCGCGCAACGTACACTTCGGCACGGACGCAATCATCGGCAACAATAACATCCTTGGCGAGGCGATCGACTGGGTTTCCACCGACAACGCGCCCGACGTGTCGCTGCTGATGACCCGCGGTTCGGCGCTGTTCTACTCGCGCAACGATATGGACCAGTCGCAGGAAACCTACGACGTCAGCGGCCAGAATCCCGGCATTTACGACGTGATGCTGCCAATCATCGAGAAGTGGTACGACGACTGGGGCTTCGTCGGATCATATTATGTCAATGTCGGCGCCAACCCGCCTAATCAGCTCACCGACTGGACCGTCTCGAAGCCGTACTACGACGCGATCCGTGCACTGGAGAGCGAGATCGGCTCCCACTCCTACACTCATCCAGACGATACCAACTTGCTCCTGCCCGACACGCCGGCGATCCTCGCACTGGCCGACCGGGTAGATCCGCGCAATCCGAACGCTGTCGATCCCTCGACGCTGACGCAGGCGGAGCAGGATCTGCTTTTCGCCTCGTACCGCTTTCAGTTCGAGACCTCCAAACTGATAATTGAGCACGAGCTCGGCATCAACGTGGTCGGCGCCGCAGTACCCGGCGCGCCGGAGAATATCGACGCGACACGCGAGATGATCCGCTTCTACGACTATCTCTCGGGAGGCTACTCCGGCACCGGTGCGGGCTATCCAGGGGCCTTCGGCTTCCTGACGCCGGGCGAGACGGGGGCGGTATACATGGCTCCCAACATGAGCTTCGACTTTTCGCTGATCGGGTTTCAGGGAATGACACCGGCGCAGGCGACCGCGGCTTGGCTCGACGAGTACGCTGCGATCACCGCCAACGCGACGGCGCCGATCATTGCGTTTCCCTGGCACGATTACGGCCCGACCACCTGGAATATCGGCGGCAACGAAACCTACACGCTTCAGATGTTCGAGACAGTGATCGGGCAGGCAGCGGCCGACGGCGCGGAATTCGTCACCGGGATCGATCTGGCGGATCGCATCGCGAGCTTTGGGGCCTCGAGCCTTACCACTTCGCGGTCGGGGAGCGTCCTCACCGCATCGGTCACGTCTTCCGACGCCGGGCAGTTTGCGCTGGACGTTAGCAGCGAGGGCAAGATCGCTAGCGTCACGGATTGGTATGCTTACGATGACAACAGCGTCTTCCTGCCGCGGTCCGGCGGGACCTTCGATATCGCGCTCGGCGCGACGCCTGCCGACCTCACCCACATCAACGATCTGGGTCAGCGCAACGACTTGATCTTGCTATCGGGCAACGGCGCCGATCTGAATTTCGATTTCGCCGGCCAGAGCGACGTGCAGATCGACCTCCAGACGCAAGGCAGCCAGACCGTCGCTGTCACCGGTGCCGATTCCGCCCGCTTTGCGGCCGATGGCGATCTGGTGCTCAGTTTCAACGCGGGCGGGCAGCATAGCGTCGCGCTCGATATGGCGACGGCCACGGCTGCCCTAAGCGGTGGCGCAGCGAACGACATTTTGATCGGCGGCACCGGCAACGACACTATTCGCGGCCAGGGCGGCAATGATCTTCTGCTCGGCAGAGTCGGCGACGACATCCTGGAAGGCGGTCTCGGAGATGATCGGCTGGAAGGCGGCACCGGCAACGACACTCTTCGCGGCCAGGGCGGACAAAACACCTTCGTCTTTCGGGGGGGCGACGGTGCCGACGCGGTCGACGACTTCGTCGCCGGTGCCGACATGCTGGAGTTCTGGGACGTGGGGTATACGCTCGCCACCGACGTCCTGGGCGGTTTTTCCGACAGCGCCGGTGGAGCCACGCTGTCCTACACGGGCGGGAGCGTGCAACTCTCGGGCGTCAGCGTTGCCCAGCTTGACGTCAACGACATCTTCGTTATCGATCCGCTTCAGATCGTCTAGAGCATCGGCCGACGGGGTAAGATGCTCTCATTCTCAAATTTGGAGCAGGTCCCGATCCATTTGGATCGGGACCTGCTGCAATTGTGAGCTTGCAATAGTTGACCTCCGGATCGACCGTCATGAAATTCGGCTCCGACGGCGTCCGGGAGGGCCAATGCATGTTCCACGACGGCAGGGCTGGCACTGAGGCTCGGCAATGTCGCGGGTGTCCTCTTCACCCGCTCCGAGAATACCGGTACCTCCATAGGCGGCTTGAGTACCGGGGCTATGACAGTGGCGGCAGTCGATAGCGGCCGCTTTGACCGGCCGCGAGTTCAGGGCAAGCTCGCGGCCCTGATCGACCTTCTCGACTAGAATCCACTGCCGGGGAGCACCGGCATCGGCCATACGTGTCAAGCGACCCACGGCAGCCCAACCGAGGCGAACGCCCGCCGCCGTTTGCCGCCGGTGATCGGCTTCGGCGAGGATGAGGTCTTGGTCAAATCGCTTGGATAACGCAGGCTGTCGCGCCTATGCTGTTGGAGAGTGATATCATCCCACGGCCTCCGATCCTCCATCTTCTCGACAAAGACGGTTGAACGTATGGCCCGCCCCGCCTGCAAGGGTGTTTTTGAAGATTGCTCTGGCCAATCTGCGTCAACGTATCCGGTCTCGAGGTCTTGCCCCGGCCAAGATGGAGATCCGCGCAGCCTCGTCCTCATAATCACACCGGTCTCAATCACACCGGTCTCAAGCGACCATTCACTGTCCCAGGTTTCGAGGCTGCCGTTCGACTGTCAGGCCATCTTCTTCTCACCACCCGCAGATCGCTTCAGCCATCAACTCAACAGCCGACAGCTGCCTGTTTCTATGCCGTCGCGATTGTCGGGTCGAAGCTGCGCTCATTGCGCAGTACCGCCCAGACGATGCGGGCAAGTTTGGCCGCGAGCGCCACCACAACGACATTCTTATGCGTTCGCTCCGTTAAGTTGCGGACCCACCGACCGAGCGGCGTATCCTGAGCCATGATGTGCGGCAGTACCGCACGCGCGCCATGGATCAGGTTCGCTCGCAGATAGCGCTTGCCGCGCTTGGATATGCCGAGCAGTCGCGGCTTGCCTCCGATGGTCGCCTGCCGCGGCGTCAGCCCCAGCCAGGCGGCAAGGTCGCGCCCACGTCTGAAGCTGCGACCATCGCCGACTGCCGCCATCAGCGCAGTGGCGTTGATAACGCCGATCCCTGCGATTGTTGCAAGCCGACGGGCCGCTTCATCCTCGCGCGCCATTGCCGCGAACTCCGCATCGAAAGCGGCGATATGTTGAGCCCGCGCCATTCGGCGCGTAATTCCTCTACCAAAAGCCGTATGCGCGGCGACAACCGAGGGTCATCCTCGTCGGCGAAGACTGTCAAGGCGTTCTCCAGCTTGCGACGCCCTTGCGCCACCACGATGCCGCGCTCCAGTAGCAGAGCACGCAAGTGGTTGATCAGCGCCGTGCGCTCTGCCACCAATCTCGAGCGCGCGCGATGCAAAGCTTGGATGTCCGACTGCACCTCGCTCTTGACCGGCACAAAGCGCATCGTCGGGCGCGTCGCCGCTTCCGCGATCGCCTCGGCGTCCCGGTCGTCGTTCTTGTTTGCTTTCCCATAGGGCCGACCATATTCCGGCGACATCAGGTGGATCGTGTGGCCCGCGGCCTCAAGCTCGCGCCCAAGATGATGCGCTCCGCAGCATGCTTCCATCGCCACGATACAGGCCGGGAGCTTGCCGACAAACTCCACAACGCCATCACGTCGAAGGCGCCGGCGCATGACGACAGCGCCTGCCTTATCCAACCCGACGAGGCTGCAAACATTCTTGCTAAGATCAATTCCAAGCACAGATATCGACATCGCTGCGTTCCTCTCTCGCTCGAAACAGAAGCATTCTAAACGATTGCTCCGGAGAGGGGCGGACCATCCCATAAGCACGATGCGCGCCAAAGAACGAAAACCTTCCTCAGCAATCTGCCAGCTGCGCCGCGTGGCTATTTGGGCTAGCTCTCCAGAAGATTAGTTGCCGCGGCAGGCAGATATAGGGCAGCCTACATGCGATAGTGGCGTATTCTGCCGAAAGGAAGGTCAACGGACATGCCGACAATTGACGGGGATGTAAGCGAATGGGCGGCGTCGACGCGGCTCGACGGGCCCGGAAACGGCATGCCCGGCTATGCCATGTACGGGGATCTGCAGGGCGGTGTCTATACGGTGGCGATCACCACCGATGGCCTGTCGATCGGTCCGAATACCACGATCTGGATCGACGCCGATCTCGACCGGTCGACCGGCTATAAGATCTGGGGCTGGGCCGGCGGCGCGGAGTACAATGTCAATTTCGGGGCCGACGGCGTGGCGCGGCTTTATTCCGGAGCAGCAGGCCAGACGCTGGTCGGCGCTGTCGATTATGCCCTTTCCGCAGACGGCGCCACGCTCGAACTCGCCATCGACGGCTCGCTGATGGGGTCGCCCAACGCGGTCCGCATTTATAGCGACGTCAACGACAGCGTGTTCCTGCCGAACGATTACGCGCTTGCGAACTACATCATAGGAGCGGGGCCGCCGGCGGTCATCGGCGGAAAGACGCTCGACGGGGATATAAGCGAATGGGCGGCGTCGACGCGGCTCGACGGGCCCGGAAACGGCATGCCCGGCTATGCCATGTACGGGGATCTGCAGGGCGGCGTCTATACGGTGGCGATCACCACCGATGGCCTGTCGATCGGTCCGAATACCACGATTTGGATCGACGCCGATCTCGACCGGTCGACCGGATATCAGATCTGGGGGACGTCCGGCGGCGCGGAGTACAATGTCAATTTCGGGGCCGATGGCGTGGCGCGGCTCTATTCCGGAGCGACGCTGATCGGCGCCGTCGACTACGGCCTGTCCGCAGACGGCGCCACGCTCGAGCTCGCCATCGATGGCTCGCTGATGGGAGCGCCCAGCGGGGTGCGCATTTATAGCGACGTTAACGACAGCGTGTTCCTGCCGAACGATTACGCGCTTGCGAACTATATCATAGGAGCGGGGCCGCCGGCGGTCGTCGGCGGAAAGACGCTCGACGGGGATGTAAGCGAATGGGCGGCGTCGACGCGGCTCGACGGACCCGGAAACGGCATGCCCGGCTATGCCATGTACGGCGATCTGCAGGGCGGCGTCTATACGGTGGCGATCACCACCGATGGCCTGTCGATCGGTCCGAATACCACGATCTGGATCGACGCCGATCTCGACCGGGCGACCGGATATCTTATTTGGGGGTGGTCCGGCGGCGCGGAGTACAATGTCAATTTCGGGGCCGACGGCGTGGCGCGGCTCTATTCCGGAGCAGCAGGCCAGACGCTGATCGGCGCCGTCGACTACGGCCTGTCCGCAGACGGCGCCACGCTCGAACTCGCCATCGACGGCTCGCTGATGGGGTCGCCCAACGGGGTCCGCATCTATAGCGACGTCAACGACAGCGTGTACCTGCCGAACGATTACGCGCTTGCGGACTACATCATAGGAGCGGGGCCGCCGGCGGTCATCGGCGGAAAGACGCTCGACGGGGATGTAAGCGAATGGGCGGCGTCGACGCGGCTCGACGGGCCCGGAAACGGCATGCCCGGCTATGCCATGTACGGCGATCTGCAGGGCGGCGTCTATACGGTGGCGATCACTACCGATGGCCTGTCGATCGGTCCGAATACCACGATCTGGATCGACGCAGATCTCGACCGGTCGACCGGATATCAGATCTTTGGCTTAACCGGTGGCGCGGAGTACAATGTCAATTTCGGGGCCGACGGCGTGGCGCGGCTCTATTCCGGAGCAGCGGGCCAGACGTTGGTCGGCGCCGTCGACTACGGCCTGTCCGCAGACGGCGCCACGCTCGAACTCGCCATCGATGGCTCGCTGATGGGAGCGCCCAGCGGGGTGCGCATTTATAGCGACGTTAACGACAGCGTGTTCCTGCCGAACGATTACGCGCTTGCGAACTATATCATAGGAGCGGGGCCGCCGGCGGTCGTCGGCGGAAAGACGCTCGACGGGGATGTAAGCGAATGGGCGGCGTCGACGCGGCTCGACGGACCCGGAAACGGCATGCCCGGCTATGCCATGTACGGCGATCTGCAGGGCGGCGTCTATACGGTGGCGATCACCACCGATGGCCTGTCGATCGGTCCGAATACCACGATCTGGATCGACGCCGATCTCGACCGGGCGACCGGATATCTTATTTGGGGGTGGTCCGGCGGCGCGGAGTACAATGTCAATTTCGGGGCCGACGGCGTGGCGCGGCTCTATTCCGGAGCAGCAGGCCAGACGCTGGTCGGCGCTGTCGATTATGCCCTTTCCGCAGACGGCGCCACGCTCGAACTCGCCATCGACGGCTCGCTGATGGGGTCGCCCAACGGGGTCCGCATCTATAGCGACGTCAACGACAGCGTGTACCTGCCGAACGATTACGCGCTTGCGGACTACATCATAGGAGCGGGGCCGCCGGCGGTCGTCGGCGGAAAGACGCTCGACGGGGATCTGGGCGAGTGGACGGCGTCAATGCGGCTCGATGGGTCCGGATACGGCGTGTCGGGCTATGCCATCTACGGCGATCTGCAGGGCGGCGTCTATACGGTGGCGATCACCACCGATGGCCTGTCGATCGGTCCGAATACCACGATCTGGATCGACGCAGATCTCGACCGGTCGACCGGATATCAGATCTTTGGCTTAACCGGCGGCGCGGAGTACAACGTCAACTTCGGGGCCGACGGCGTGGCGCGGCTCTATTCCGGAGCAGCGGGCCAGACGTTGGTCGGCGCCGTCGACTACGGCCTTTCCGCAGACGGCGCCACGCTCGAACTCGCCATCGACGGCTCGCTGATGGGGGCGCCCAGCGCGGTCCGTCTCTATAGCGACGTCAATGACAGCGTGTTCCTGCCGAACGACTACGCGCTTGCGAACTATGTCGTAGGGGCGCAGGCGCCGGTGGTCATCGGCGGAACAACGCTCGATGGGGTCATCGATCCCGCGGAGTGGCTGGGCTCGGAACTTCTGTTCGACACCGCGCCGGGCGTCAGTCCGGGCTATAGCCTCTACGGCGCGATCGAGCAGGATGCCACACAGGGCGGCGTGTTCGTCATGGCGATTGAGAGCGAGCTCGCGGCGATCGGTCCTAACACGACGATTTGGATCGACGCCGACCGCGACGCTGCTACCGGCTACCAGATATGGGGCTGGGCAGGCGGCGCCGAGTACAACATCAACATCGGCGTGGACGGGCTCGCCAGGCTTTATTCCGGCGCCGCCGGCGCGACCTTTGTCGCCGATCTCGACTTCCGCCTCGCAGCGGATGGGTCAGCCTTGGAGGTGGCGCTGCCGCAAGGGCTGATGGCCGGCACTCCGAGCACAATTCGAGTTCTGGCGGACGTCAATGACCAGGTTTTTCTGCCGGACTCGTACACAGGGGCGAACCTGGTGATCCAGCCGGCACCAGCCGGCGGGCCGGTCGACGACCCGCAGCTCAGGATTGGCATCGTTTATTCCGACACCACCGCGGCGAACTACTACAACATAACGAACTACGGCCAGTTGTTCATGGCGATGCAGAACCAGGCGATGCAGGCCGGCATCCCGTTCGATCTGCTGACCGAGGCGGACCTTCTCGACTCGGCAAACCTTGCCCAATACGATGCCTTGGTCTTTCCCGGTTTCAGCCATGTCAAGAGTGCTGATGTCGACACCATCGCCGCCAGTCTCGCCGCGGCTCAGAGCAACTACGGGGTCGGCCTGATCGCCGCGGGCAACTTCCTGACCAATGACGAGACCGGCGCGGCAATACCGGGAAACTCCTATGCGCGGATGTCTTCGCTGCTCGGCGTTACGCTCGAGGGCTCCGGGCAGACCAACGGGTTTGACCTGGTAGCCACCGGAGCGGGCCATCCGATCCTCGCCGGCTATGCCAACGGCCAGCTTGTCGGCGCCTACGGCAACACCTCGTACCAGAACT
This sequence comes from uncultured Alphaproteobacteria bacterium, assembly GCA_963807085.1. Taxonomy (GTDB): domain Bacteria; phylum Pseudomonadota; class Alphaproteobacteria; order Bin95; family Bin95; genus JACKII01. Next base: position 49,195 of record CAWEBB010000035.1, on the reverse strand, counting down.
TCATCGACACTACCGGCACGGGTCAGGTGCTGTTCAACCAAGTCGTGACCACTGCGAACGGCGGCACAGCTAGCCATGACGCCGTGATTGCCACCCAGAACGCGGCGCGCAACGTACACTTCGGCACGGACGCAATCATCGGCAACAATAACATCCTTGGCGAGGCGATCGACTGGGTTTCCACCGACAACGCGCCCGACGTGTCGCTGCTGATGACCCGCGGTTCGGCGCTGTTCTACTCGCGCAACGATATGGACCAGTCGCAGGAAACCTACGACGTCAGCGGCCAGAATCCCGGCATTTACGACGTGATGCTGCCAATCATCGAGAAGTGGTACGACGACTGGGGCTTCGTCGGATCATATTATGTCAATGTCGGCGCCAACCCGCCTAATCAGCTCACCGACTGGACCGTCTCGAAGCCGTACTACGACGCGATCCGTGCACTGGAGAGCGAGATCGGCTCCCACTCCTACACTATCCAGACGATACCAACTTGCTCCTGCCCGACACGCCGGCGATCCTCGCACTGGCCGACCGGGTAGATCCGCGCAATCCGAACGCTGTCGATCCCTCGACGCTGACGCAGGCGGAGCAGGATCTGCTTTTCGCCTCGTACCGCTTTCAGTTCGAGACCTCCAAACTGATAATTGAGCACGAGCTCGGCATCAACGTGGTCGGCGCCGCAGTACCCGGCGCGCCGGAGAATATCGACGCGACACGCGAGATGATCCGCTTCTACGACTATCTCTCGGGAGGCTACTCCGGCACCGGTGCGGGCTATCCAGGGGCCTTCGGCTTCCTGACGCCGGGCGAGACGGGGGCGGTATACATGGCTCCCAACATGAGCTTCGACTTTTCGCTGATCGGGTTTCAGGGAATGACACCGGCGCAGGCGACCGCAGCTTGGCTCGCGAGTACGCTGCGATCACCGCCAACGCGACGGCGCCGATCATTGCGTTTCCCTGGCACGATTACGGCCCGACCACCTGGAATATCGGCGGCAACGAAACCTACACGCTTCAGATGTTCGAGACAGTGATCGGGCAGGCAGCGGCCGACGGCGCGGAATTCGTCACCGGGATCGATCTGGCGGATCGCATCGCGAGCTTTGGGGCCTCGAGCCTTACCACTTCGCGGTCGGGGAGCGTCCTCACCGCATCGGTCACCTCTTCCGACGCCGGGCAGTTTGCGCTGGACGTTAGCAGCGAGGGCAAGATCGCTAGCGTCACGGATTGGTATGCTTACGATGACAACAGCGTCTTCCTGCCGCGGTCCGGCGGGACCTTCGATATCGCGCTCGGCGCGACGCCTGCCGACCTCACCCACATCAACGATCTGGGTCAGCGCAACGACTTGATCTTGCTATCGGGCAACGGCGCCGATCTGAATTTCGATTTCGCCGGCCAGAGCGACGTGCAGATCGACCTCCAGACGCAAGGCAGCCAGACCGTCGCTGTCACCGGTGCCGATTCCGCCCGCTTTGCGGCCGATGGCGATCTGGTGCTCAGTTTCAACGCGGGCGGGCAGCATAGCGTCGCGCTCGATATGGCGACGGCCACGGCTGCCCTAAGCGGTGGCGCAGCGAACGACATTTTGATCGGCGGCACCGGCAACGACACTATTCGCGGCCAGGGCGGCAATGATCTTCTGCTCGGCAGAGTCGGCGACGACATCCTGGAAGGCGGTCTCGGAGATGATCGGCTGGAAGGCGGCACCGGCAACGACACTCTTCGCGGCCAGGGCGGACAAAACACCTTCGTCTTTCGGGGGGGCGACGGTGCCGACGCGGTCGACGACTTCGTCGCCGGTGCCGACATGCTGGAGTTCTGGGACGTGGGGTATACGCTCGCCACCGACGTCCTGGGCGGTTTTTCCGACAGCGCCGGTGGAGCCACGCTGTCCTACACGGGCGGGAGCGTGCAACTCTCGGGCGTCAGCGTTGCCCAGCTTGACGTCAACGACATCTTCGTTATCGATCCGCTTCAGATCGTCTAGAGCATCGGCCGACGGGGTAAGATGCTCTCATTCTCAAATTTGGAGCAGGTCCCGATCCATTTGGATCGGGACCTGCTGCAATTGTGAGCTTGCAATAGTTGACCTCCGGATCGACCGTCATGAAATTCGGCTCCGACGGCGTCCGGGAGGGCCAATGCATGTTCCACGACGGCAGGGCTGGCACTGAGGCTCGGCAATGTCGCGGGTGTCCTCTTCACCCGCTCCGAGAATACCGGTACCTCCATAGGCGGCTTGAGTACCGGGGCTATGACAGTGGCGGCAGTCGATAGCGGCCGCTTTGACCGGCCGCGAGTTCAGGGCAAGCTCGCGGCCCTGCCAGCCTTACCGCCGGATTTCCGGAAAGCCTTCCCGGCGAATTCCTCGGACACCGCCACTTGGCATCCGGAGCCCCAGCCAGCTGCAACGGCTGGACGTGATCCTGCCAAGGCTGGAACGCGGTCTGGAGCGCCTGGAAAAGGTTCTGCCGAAGCTCGAAAAGGCAGATTGAACGGCAAGGAAACCATCCGATCTGCTTGACCGGAGTAGTGTCTCTGGATGTGAGCGTGCAAGCGTCGTCCTCAACCTGCTGGCGGCTGCGGACCTTTGCCGCAGGATTGTTGATGCGGGTGCCGCGCCGGTGGTCGAGGTGGGTTAGGCCGAGATCAAGGCCGCCATACGGGCCTGCTATACGCTGAACTCGTCCCGGAGAAAATCGGACAGCGCCCGAAGGTGTATCCCTCCAGATCAGGAGGTAAAGGACAGCGGAATACATCCTAGCCAGGCGGCCGAACTATCCATAAAACCAGGGCCAGCTCGGTCGGCAAATGTGGCGCGGGCGACGAGACCGCTTTGCCAGCAGGCGGAGGGCATTGGCATCATCGTCGGTGTGCTGAGGGACGGGCTTGCCAGGGGTTAATCTCCTTCGCCCCTCGTGAACCATGGTTTGCTGCCCGTGAGAATCTCTTAAGAGTAAAAATCCGTGACGTTCGGTACAAGTTCCGTTAAAGGAGGGCAACATGACGATTGAGAAGCAGACGGCGACGATGGGGCTGGTGATTTGGGTGTTTGCGCTGTTTGCTGGCGCGGTGTTGCTGTTCGGAGACGCGGGCGCGCAAGAGGCCGCGGCCGCCGCGGTCCAAGAAGTGCCAACGGGAGCCGCTGCCCCTGAGGCTGCAGCGGTTGAAAAACCAACGGTTGCGGACAAGCTGGAGCCTTCACGGATGCCATGCGGACCGAGCGCCAACCGCCAGCGCTTTATGCGTCTTACCCGGGCCTTGGCCGACGGTTTCGGGGTGCAGTACTGGGGCGAAGGCTATACGGCTGAGGGCCTGGCCGAGCAGCCGCATGGGCTCCTTATCATCGAAGTGGCGAAGGTAGGCGCGCTCCACAGCGAAACCGGACGAGAAGTATTCTTCACCCCCGACGAAATCGCCATGATCTCACACGGTGGAGAGCGTCCAGTGCTGGGCTATCTGAACGTCAGCGAGATTGAGAACTATCGCGACTACTGGATCGACTTTATGAGACGGAGTGTGCCGGACGAAAATGTGGCGCTGCCGCAATGGTACGGCCCCCATGCTGGTCACGGCAATTACCTGGCGGCCTATTGGGTGCCAGCCTGGCGCGACGTGATATTGGCTCGAGTTCGATCGGCTGATGGCGTCGGGCGTCAACGGGCTATTTCTGGACGACGTCCTGCACTACTATTCCCTCGCAAAAGATACCAACTTGCGCTGGCCGCAGTCGGAGCGGCCGGAGGGGCCGCAGGACGCGCCTAGCTTGGCCCGGGCGATGATGGAGTTGGTGATCGCAATCGCCGAACGCGTCCGGGAATGGGACTGCAACGGCTTCGTCTTCGCAAACAACGGCGTCTTTATCGGGCACGACGCGGCCGAGGCAGCGACGGGCAACGGCGCCAGGCCGTTATTCGACCGCTACCTCGAAGCTATCGATGCAATCATGGTCGAGAACGTCCTGTCGCCGACGGCATCACCCGACACCCGCGTTGCGCTGAAGACTGATTTCCTCGACTACGGCCTGAAGGTTTTAACCCTGGACGTGGTGCCGCGATACGGCACGGAGGATATTGACAACCTGCGTCAGACTCTTGCGAAAGACGCCCAGAGCGCCAGTTTATCCCTATATTGCCGGGGACGACAGCTTTAATCGCTTGTGGCCGCCGGTTGCCCAATGCGAGAAGCAGTAGGCACTGGTGGGCGGATTCCGCGGTGGAGGAGGTCGCGTAGGCCGGCATCGTCCGGCGCACCGGCCAACAGCTCCCGATAGAGCGGCGTGCCGCGCAGGTCACCGGCAACCGACATCCAAATTGCGCGGTCCCAGTCGGTAAGAGGCCCCGCCGCTGCGGACAGCAGGTAGCCGTACGTCTCTTGCGGTTGCCGGTGCCAGCCGTACCAGGCCGCTCCGATCAGGGGCACGTCCTCGAATACCTTGCCATTCATCATACTATGGTAGGGAAGCAGGGCGCGAGCGCCCTGGTAGCGCAGAATTTGTAGAAAGGCGGCGGCCGGCGGCGGCACGTCATCGGACGCTGCATTCCCGCTCCCGCCTCGGGCAAGGGCGCGCCGCAGTGCGGTCAGGTCGCCGGTCTGCTCGGTGGTCCGGATGAGCACCTGCCAGTCCTTGTCGTCGAGGGCGGGATCGTCTGCGAGCCACAGCGTCAGCAGGCGGCGGCCGACGCCGCCGTGGCCGGCGCCGATGAATATCGTTGCCGTGACGGCGCCGAACTGCGGGTTGATCTCGCTCGCGCGCAGGGACAACGCCACCGCCGCATCGAGTGCGCCACGTCCGAGGAGCGTCCTCAGGCTTGCCTCGAGGCCATCGCCGTCGTCCGGCGCGGCAGCGAGCCAGTCTAGCGCTTGCTGGAGCGCCACCTCCGGCTCACCCGCCTCGATACTGAGTTCGAGGAGCTGCCGGCGTGCGGAAAGCGCGTCGCCACTACTGGACTCTGACATCGCCGTGAGCATGTCGCGGTAGGCATCGACTTTGCCGGCAGCGAGGTAAAGCCCGGCCAGACGCTCGCGCTCAAACGGCGTCAGGCGGCGCGGCAGCGTTGCCGACAGCAGCTCGGTCTCTCCGACGTCGTCGCCGAGCAGGCGGTACCAGTAGCCAAGTGTCTGCCGCCGTTCGGCATCGGGGTGAAGCGCCTGGGCACGAGCCTTAAGACTGGCGGCCCCAGCAAGATCCCCGGCCAGCGCGGCGACTTCGGCAAGCTCGTCGAGCACCTGTGGAGTCGGGGCGCCCATGTCGATGACTTGGCGGTAGGCGGTTTGAGCGGTCTCGAATTTGCCTGCCGCCGCGGCCAGCCGGGCGTGCATCAGCTGCAGGTTCTCGGTATCGGCGATGTCACCCGTACGCGCATCAAGCTGCGCCAGGGCCTCGTCCGGGGCCATGCGGGAAAGCTCGGCCTCGAGCTTGGTTGCCGCGTCAGGTTTTAATAGGAAGATGGCGTAGATGGCGAAGATACAGACGGCGAAGAGAGCGAAAGCATAGCGCCGCATCGTGGTGCTAACCTTGCGGACAGGGGGTGGTGATGGCCATTTTGGCAGGAGTGCCGGGCGGCAGTGGAAGGTCCACTGCCATGTGACCGTCGGGCCCGGCGGCTAGTTGCTGCGAATGCCTTGGGGTGGTGCCGTCCTCTTCGTAGAGCGTAACCTCGTAGGTCAGGCCGGGCGCGGCGAGCCACTCTGTGTCCGCGACCCCGAAGCCGAGCAAAGTGGCTCGGACAGCGCAGTCTTCGCGCGTGAAGGCCAAAACTTCGGCGCGTGCCTCAAATCAGCGCCGGCGAGGAACCCACCGCGACCATGCCGGCCGGCGTGGTGCTGTCGGCGAGTGTGATTCGCGGGGACTCGTTGCTCGGATCGAGCCCCACGTAAAGAGAGCCATTATGGCGACGTGCGCCGATCACACCGTCACTTTCGGCGAGGTCGAGCGCAAGAGCTGCGGCGGTATCGAAGCGGACCGTATGCAGTCCGCCACGGTCCTTGATACGCCAAGTGCGGCCGCTTTCATCGGCAATAGCGCGGAACTCCTGAAAACCAGCAACCGTCTCTGCATACCGGAAGGCGCGAACCGGGGCAATCTCTGCCGCGCGTGCTAGTATCGAGGTTGCGGCGAACGCTTTGCAGGCTGGAGAAGGAGAGCGCCGAGCGGGCAGCGAACGACACATGATACGGCTTGAGCCGGCGCGGGGATTCGGTGCGTTTGAGGGTTTGCGCAAGGGCTTGGAAGCCAATTAGGTTGCCGGTCCAGAAATCTGTGTAGAGGGCGTCGCCGCTCAGGGCGTCGTAAACTTGGAGGCCGCCAGGGGTCTCGAGGCCGAGCGGCCAAAAGTTCGAGAGTGACGGCATCGTATTCGTAGCCAGACCGCCGCCGCCGCCAATGTTCCAGGCACCGGCGTCGCGCGTCGCGGCGATGGCACCGGAAAACGGCATCGCATTGCCGCCCCAGACGAAGAGCTGCGGTGCGCGATCGGCAGGCGCCAGTTCGGCGACGCGTTCGATTGCGCCGCCGGTTTCGGCGGCAAGGTCAAAGGGCACGCTGGTGTATTTGCGCGGTGCGCTCGGCGTAATGTCGAGCGCCGAGGTAGTAGGTTCGGAAAACGCGTCGCCCAGATTTTGTACGGCGGAAAATAAGACGCCGCCGCTGCCGCTTTGCGCTGCGCCGGCCGCGAGCGCAGCAGCTTCGGCCGCAGCATCATACTCCGGCAAAGAAGCCCCGAGTTCAGGATCATCGTTAAGCCGGTGGTCGCCGACTGCACCTGCGGAAGTTGTAACAGATGGGCCGCGACCTCGCGGCCGCGCGAAGCAACAGGCCCTGCGATGCCAGGGTCAAGGTCGCCCGCGAGCAAAGCGACGCTAAACGGGAGACTTGGATATTGCGAAATCAAGTCGCGCTCTAAGACCTCGGACGCCAGTGGCGGGCGGTCGCCGAACTGCAGCGCCGGCAGTTGCGTCAACCATCCATCAGACGTCAAAGTTGCGAAGAACATCCGCCGGCCGCTAAGTGTGGTGGTATCGGGGATGGGCCAAGGCATTCCGTCGAGCGCGTGTGCAAAGAGCTTGAACGGATCGACGGTCCAAAGCGGGCCGCCGCGCGGATCATCTCTGACCAGAGCGCTATTGTGCGCGTAGACCGCACGCGAGGACAGAACCATGAGGTCGATCGCAGCATCGCCGCTCAGCAGCCGGAGGTGACTTTCGGCGGGGTCCGTGGCAGTGATTAGTGCATATGGTCCAGTCGTGATCTCGAACGCCGCCTCGAATCCGACGATTGCAGGATCGAGCGATGCGACCGAAGAGAGGGGGCCGATCGAAATCTCTCCATCGACTTGCTCCACGCCGAAACTTCTCAGATAGGCGGCTCCGGCCTTGGAGGTCGCAACGGCCTTGGTAAGTCCGGTATGGCCAAACACGATCGCCGCCGGGACCCCGCCGCAGCTGTCCGTAAATCCGACGCGCCATGTGGCGAAGCCGATTGGGTCGCCCACTGGCGCGCCGAACCATGAGATCGTGGCAGCCAGCGGAGCGTCAGGCAACGTCGGTACGCCAGTTGAGATATCATGGTAGACGAGGCGATAGCCGAAATGGTTGAGCGGCATCTCGGCGTAATGGTGAATGGCGGTGTACCGCGGCGCAGAAACGCGCGTGCCGTCATAGAGCGCGAGGATCGTACGCGGGATCTCGGCAGCGTCGCGGCAAGCTGCGGTGGCAACTCCCGGTACAAGCAGCAGAACGACGGCCACAAGAGAGACGGCCACAAGAGACAAAACACTGACCAGCACATAGCGCATTAGGAACAATCGGCGCCCGCAGCACGCAGTGCCGCCACTTCGAAACATACTACTTTCAGGTAGGTTCTGACCAATACCAATGCGACGCTCCCTGATCCAGCCGTGACGTTGAGCCGAGGGGTATTTTAAGGTAATGTTAACCAATCTTGAAAGAGGCAAATCGGGGGTCAAATTCCCGCGGTCAAATTCACGGTTTGTTTCTCCGTTTTTTGAAGGGAATGCACATGTCCTGGCGAGGTTTTGGTCGGATCTTTGGCACCACGGCCCTGGTGGGGGTCGGCTTGGCCGCTATCGCAACCGATAAGGCTGTTTCTGAATACGGGGCTGTAGTCATCGTCGAACCCGCGTCGGCCGTGATTAGTCGCTTGGAGTTGCTCGCCGCCGCAGGCGGGGACAAGGTGACGGCTTTTATCCAAAGCCGGCTGAGCACGGAGGACGGCGCAAGCAGCGGGTCTCCGGTGGGCGAGGTTATCGCCAACCAGGCACCAGCCGGTAGCGATGGCCTTGAGCGCAGTGCACAGGGCGGCGAACAGAGTGCGGAGGCACCGGGTGCTGTCGCCGCTTTGGCTCCGACGCCATCGGAGGCCCCCAATGCCCAGAGTGTCGCGCTGTGCGACCAGGGAACGGGCGGGGCCGACGTGGTGGTTCTCGGCGATCGCCTGGCCCTGCGGTTCTTCGAGCAAAGCGCGCTGGCCGCGGCGCCGTCCGCAGACGGCGTCTCGAGAAGCGAGAGCATCGTCTTTGAGCGGCTCGACCTTTCCGGGTCCTATGAGGTCGGTGCAAATGGCGCGGTGTCGTTGCCGGCGATCGGCCATGTTGACGTTATCAACCGCGGCCTTCCCTGCGTCGAGACGCTGGTGGCACGCGCGGCGAGCGAGCGTCTGCGGCTGAACGGAAGCGTCAGCGCCGCGTTCGCGTCGCGACCTCCGGTCCTGGTTCGCGGCATGGTGAGAGCGCCCGGAACGCATGCCTACTCGCCGGGCCTGACGGTGGAGCGTGTGCTCGCCCAGGCGGGGGTGATCGAGGCGGCTGAGCTTCTGTCACCGATACAGGTGTCTGCCCTGCGCGCCCGCGAACAGGAGTTGGACGCTCTTGCCGCAGGTCTGATGCTCGAGCGAGTTCGGATCGACGCTGCGCTTGCCGACGACACGGAGCTTGCCACCAATGCCAAATCCTGGGACGCCCTCGCGGAAGCGATCAGTGCCGACCGGGTAAAGACGGAGCGCGGCGTTCTCCTCGCCGAGATCGCCGAGGAGAAGGCCCGCCATGACCGCAGTGCGGATCGGATTGACGACCTGGTCGCCCGGATCTCAGCGGCGCAGGAGCATATCGAGGTAGCCCAAGAGCAGCTAGCCTACCTCGTCGAGCGCTATGAGACGGTTTCAAAGCGACTGAATCAGCGCGTTACGACCGACGACAGGGTCGCAGTGGCCAAGGAGCGGATGATGGCGATGGAGCGCACCGTGCTCGAACGCCGCGACGCGCTCCTGAACCTCACAGCCGAACTGCGGCTTGTTCGGCACGAGGCGGTGGTGCGTCAGGCCGAGCGACGCAACAGGCTAGCAATGGCGGCGCGGGATAGCGCCATGGAACGTTCCTCGGTGCGCGAGCAGTTGCGTAGCGTACGGGCCCAACTCGAGACGAGGAATTGTGGGGACGAGCAGATCTTCACCGTGACGATCCAGCGTCCGGAACCCCACGGCGTTGAGCGCTTCGTCGCGGCGCCAGAGACACCGGTCCGGCCGGGCGATCTTGTTACGATCGCGACGACCGACGACCGCAGCAGGGCCGTGGAGGTGCCGGCGGCTGCTGAGGTCGATCTAAACCGTCCGCGTGATATCCTCGTTCCGGTGTCGTCGCACCTAACGAGATTGCCGGTCCGATGACTGTTGGAGCGGAGCCCTATTCCCCAACTGAACACGAGCCGTTCCTTCGCGGCCTGCTCGGCGCCGTGGTCTTGCTGCTCGTGGCACGGGCGGCAGAGCCGCTGTTCTTTGGGGAGGGGTTCTACGCGGCCCTGTCAATCCATCCGTTTTGGATCTTCGTGATCCTGGCCGCCGTGCAGGGCGGCACTCTATGTAGGCGTGTCGACCGCGGCAGCGGCAGCGCTGCTGATGGAATGGTCGCCACGGCCTGCTGGCGTCGACATCACCGCCCATTACGTCGACCTCGCCATCCTTCCGGTGGAATGGCTTCTCATGGCAATCATTATCGGCTCGTTCCGCCAGGGACAGATCCGACTGGAGGTCGAGCTTAGGCGCGAGAATGCTCGACTTAAGCGGATGAGCGAGGATCTGGCCGCCGAAGTAGACCGGATGGACAGTGACGTCGCCGCGCTGGAGTTGCAGATCGCCACCGCGAACCCAGACGACGCAGAGGCAGGCTTGGCAGCGCTGTCGGTGCTGGCAAAGGCCGACGCCGAGACGTTCGAGGCCAGGTTCACGGAGGCAGTAGCGGCGCTTGGTTTCGCCGGGGCAGCGTTTTATGTCGGCGCTGGCGCGCCGGTGCGCATTGGCGCTGCACCCCAATTGACGGCACCGGAAGTTGAGAAGCTGCGCTGGCTGGTATCGGATGGACGAACCACTAATACGGCAGTTGACGAGGGCACCGAGGTCGCCGTCGGCGTCGGAGACGACGGCTTTTTAGTGACGATGACGTCGCGCCCGAGCGCGGCCGTCACGGGAGGCTTCGGCGACTCCGCGGCTGGCGAGGAGCAAAGCGCCACACCGGCCCTGTCGTCCAAAGCTGTCACCCGCACCATCGCGCTAGCGGCTGCGCTGGCGTTCTCTGGCTTCGGCCCACCAATCTATCTCAGACCGACTGGCGCTTTGGATCTTGAGCAGATCTCGCAATGATCCGATCAATTCTCCATGTGCAGCCCGTGTCGGCCGCCCTTGCCGTGGCCGATCTTGTGCTGATGAGGCTGTGGGTCGCGGGCGACCTCTCCACATCGGCGACCCTGGTACATCATGTCGCCGTGATCGTCGTGGTCGGTGGCATCGCGCTTGCGGTTTGGCCGCACGAGCGGATGCGGACGTCGAATTCGCTGCTGCTGGGCCTGCTGCTTGGCCCGGTCGGTGGCCTCGTGGTGCTGATCGTCGATCTCGGTCGCGGCAACAAGGTATCGGCGAAGGCATATCCTGCGAGAAAGGCAGCGGCGCCACCCCGCGCAGAAGAACTTCTGCATGCGGAGATCCTGCAGGGTCGCCGTCGCCGTGCAGGCGGGCAGGTGCTGGTTCCCTTTGCTAAGGTTTTCGCATCAGGCACTCTGCAACGGCAGCAGGAGGCGATCGCGGCGATCTCGCTGAGCTACCGACGGGAGATGCTGCCGGCACTACGATTGGCCCTCGCTTCGGAAGTGCCAGCCGTGCGGGTGCAGGCGGCCGCGGTTTACGCCAAGCTGCGGGGAAGTTTCGATGAGCGCGCCAAGGCAGTGCGTGCCGCCGCTGCTCAGGGACCCCTTGCTCCGAGCATCGCCGCGGAGGCTGAGACCGTCGCCGCGTCGGGCTTTGTCGACAGGGACTCTGCGATCGAACTCAGGGCGCTCGCATCCCGGGCTGCAACGGCTGCGCGCCCCGCGCCGCCGCGACGGAGAAAGGACGCGCCGGTCCGACCGTCTCAGTTGAAGCGCTACGCCCGCGGAGGCGTCGCGTGAGTTCGTCGCGTGTGCTAGACGTCTGCATCGTTGTCGAAGGCTGCTATCCGTATGTGGCCGGCGGCGTTTCGTCATGGCTCGACTGGCTGATACGGAAGCAGCCCGATACCAGCTTCGGAGTTGTCGCGCTTGTCGCCAACGAGCGGCCGCGCGATCTGAAATACGAATTGCCGAAGAACGTGGCGCACTTTCAGGTGGTGCCACTCGCGCAACGACTTGAGCGGCCCGGCCTGTCGCAGCCTCTGATCGATGTAGCGACGTTCGCCGACCTGCTTTATCGGGTCGTCCGCGGGGGTGACGTGGAGGCGGTTCACGCATTGGCCGAGATGGCGGTAAAGCCGATGCGGCGTTCTGGGCTCGGCCGGCTTGGGCGCCCTGCGCCACCCAGTTTCTCGGACCTGATGTGCTCGGAGGCTGCCTGGGCGGCGATGGTGGCATGTTACCGGAGGATAGCGCCGCAGGCATCCTTCTCGGACTTCTTCTGGGCCTGGCAAAATCTCGTCGGAGGGATGCTTTCCGTGGCCACGGCGCCGGCGCCGCGGGCGCGAGTATATCATGCGATCTCGACGGGTTTTGCTGGGGTCTACGCGGTCCGCGCCGCAGGTCAGAACGGAGGCCGTTCGGTGATCACTGAACACGGTATCTACACCAACGAGCGCCGCATCGACCTGGTGATGGCGGATTGGATTGCCGACAGCATCAGAACCGGCCTTGGCAGCGAGGGACCCACCGACGTCAGGGCCTTCTGGATCGAGACCTTCGAATCATACGCTCGCGCCGTCTATGCCGGGGCCGACAAGGTGACCACCCTCTACGGCGCCAATCAATCCTTCCAGCGAAACTTGGGCGCGCGCGAGGAGGCGCTGCAGGTGATTCCTAACGGCATTGAGCTCGAGCGCTTCGACAAGATCGTGTCCGGTCAGGCAAAACGGCCGACAGCGGCGCTGATTGGCCGCGTCGTGCCGATCAAGGACGTCGAGGCCTACATCGCCGCCGCCGCTGTGGTGCGAAAGGTGATCCCCGACGTCGAGTTCCTTTTGATCGGGCCGACCGACGAAGACGAAGACTATTTCGCGCTTTGTAAGCGACGGATCGACGAACTCGGCCTCGGTGAGACCATCGTTTTCACGGGCAAGGTCAACATCCTGGACTATCTCGGTCGCATCGACGTCCTGGTGCTTACTTCAATCAGCGAGGCGCAGCCACTGGTGCTGCTAGAGGCCGGCGCGGCGCGGATACCGTGCGTTACCACCGATGTGGGGTCCTGCCGGGAGATCATCGAGGGCGCATCGGACGAGGTGCCTAACCTTGGCATCGCCGGCCGCGTCGTGCCGGTAATGGATGCCGAGGCGATCGGGGAGGCGATCGCGGAGTTGCTGGGCGACGCCGACCTGCGCCGGCAGTGCGGCGAAACACTGCGCAAGCGAGTCGAAACATACTTCACCTCGGAACTCTCGGCGCAGCGCTACGCCACTCTCTACGAGGAATTGATGGCGGCATGAGCGTGCAAATGGATCCTGCCTACGATGCGGGCGCGGCGCGCGGGGCCGGCTCGGCGCTAAGTTGGTGGCTGGGTGGCAGCCTGCTGCGTCCGGTGACCACCTTCCTTGGTGCAGTGGTCATCGCCGCCGGTCCTTGGCTGGTTTCGATCGTCGCGCTGGCGATCGTATCGGTGACAATGACGCCGGTGCTCGGCTTCGAGGCAGTCGAGGATCTACGCCTGACGGTGGTCTATGCATTCTGTCTGGCTCCCCTGGTTGCCGGGCCGGTGGGCGCTATTGTCGCGCGGATGATTGCAGCCGAGGTAGATGGCGGGGAGGTCCGGCAAGCGCCGGCGCTGTTTCTGGTCGCGGCGATCGGTTCGGCGCTGGTAGCCGAAGTGCTGGCGCTCGGCCTCGTGCCGCTGCTCGGCATAGCGCCCTTCGAGGTTGCGGCCGCGTTCGTCTTCCTGACTGGCGCGGCAGCGCTGCTCTGGACCAGCTTCGCGGTCCTGACGGCGCTGAAGGCCTATCGTCACTTGATTTGGTCGTTCTCCGGCGGCATGACCGTTGCCGTCGCCTGCATTATGGCGGGAACGCGCGGGACGATCGATACCGAGTTCCTGATCTGGTCGTTCACGGCCGGCATCGCTATTTCCGTGTGCTTGGCGGTGATCCGGGTGCGTCTGGCGGCTTCAGGCTCCGACGGGGATCTGATCCAGGCTCTCCGTGACATCCTGGGGGAGGCGCGCCGGCTGTGGCTGCTCGGCCTCGGTGTTCTGCTAGCCGTGATGGCAGTGTGGGCAGACAAGTGGGTCTATTGGTTCACGCCAGAAGCCATGCGCTCAGCCGCGGGCTTCCTGCACTATAGCCCGTACGATAGCGTTATGTTCGTGGCGCACATTTCGACGATCCCGACCTACGCCGTGCTATTGCTGTTCCATGATTCGAAGCTCAGGAGCGGCGTCGAGACCTTCCGCGCAAGACTGCCCGACGGGTCTACCTATGGAAATATCCGTGGCTCGGTCGAGGCGCTCGGGCAGACGGTCTGGTCGGGGTTGTTCTCGATCGTCTTTCTGCAGGCTGCTCTGACGAGCGCGATGGTGCTGATGGCGCCGGCACTGGCAAAGTCACTCGACTTCAGCTTTGTCCAGCTATTGACCCTTCGGGTGGGGCTGATCGCGGTTTTCTTCCACGCCGTCTTCTACCTCTGTTGTGCCGTGATACTTGTCTGCAACCGAGCGCGGCTCTTCCTCATCCTGCAAGCCGCCTTTCTCGTCCTCAACTTTGCGGGGAGCCTCGGCTTCTATCTTCATATCGGAATGTCAGCTTACGGGATCTTCTCTAGCGCCCTCATCATGGCTGTCGCGGCGTTTTTCGTCGCTTTTCGGGCACTGATGAAATTCGACTATCTCACGTTCCTTGGAGAAAACGACGCTCTTTACAAGAAATGATGCTCCCCGTGGTGGACCCGTCCGCGGCAGCACGGGGAGCTTCTTGAAGGAGTTTCTGGCGCCAGCCTTCGACCGGTGCCCTTATCGACGGGCTCCTGTTGCGCGGCGGCGCGAACCGAGAACTGCCTTCGTCACCTATGCCATCCGGTCCGGTCAGGCCCTGGTGAACCGCCAGTTCTACCTGCCGAAGGACCGGGCCGATGATGCCGAGCCCCGTGCCAACGCGGCGGTGCCGGAGGATATCGCTTTCCTGACCAAGCCTGCCATGGCCAGAGAGCTGATCGCGCGCATTCTTGATGCCGTGAGGCCTCGCGCCCGGGCCTGACCGATGTGCTCTGCCCCTCGCACTACAAGCTCCGCCGCATGCCGGAAGAGCGCGGCCAAGCCTGGTTTCTCGCAGTGCGCTCAAACCAGCATTTGCGATTTCCGATTGAGGATGGCCTGGCGCAGACCGACCCGGCCGCGATGGCGGCCGCGCTCGCAATGGCGGCGCCGTCATGACTGGACCGACCGACTGGCAGCTACATGGCCGCTGGCGCATCAGCGACAGCGGCTTCTGGGGCAAGGACCACCTTGATCCCGTCGCCCCTGCTGAAATCTGGTTTGAGACCGACAGTTGCAGCGAGGTTGCCGGCAGCGTCGTCGAAGCCGGCATGACGCTTGAGTAAATATGTACCAACGTCTTCTTCCGCTTCAAAACAGGCGACGCAGTCAAGTGCACAGGCTGCGCCGAATTTGCCGATGTTGGAAGCCTGCGGAACGAGCCTTCCTTCTTTGACGGCGACGACAAAAAAGCATTCACGAGTAGAGCGCCAAAATGCAACCATAAGTATAAATTCGCCATAGATACCAATTTAATGTATAATCATTGATTAACATACGCTAGTATAACCATACAGAGGCAAACGATACCCAACTTGTACATAGGCAAGCGGGCGATGGAACTAATGCATTGCGCATTCGGATAGGGAGGCGGGTTTGTTGTCTGACGGACCAAGACAGATTATCGTTCTCGACGG
The DNA here is from genome assembly GCA_963807085.1 of uncultured Alphaproteobacteria bacterium. Lineage (GTDB taxonomy): Bacteria > Pseudomonadota > Alphaproteobacteria > Bin95 > Bin95 > JACKII01. The sequence continues at coordinate 33,782 of CAWEBB010000035.1, read as the reverse complement.
TCACATTCTGCGCGGCACGGCAATCTCGACGCTGTTGGCAGAGCGGGCAAAAGATCTTGCCTTGAGCGCGACCTGGACCGATCAGATACCCGAGGATGGTAGCGGCAGCCCCGTCTTCTCGGAGAGCACGGCAGTTTGCGTATACGTGGTCGGCGGCAGGTCGATCGCCGAGCCGCAGGTCAAACTGACCCTGAAGCGCTGCTTGAAGGCGCTCGCGGGACGGCCTCTGGTTGTACTGGTCGATGAAATCAATGCTGAGACCATCGAGACAGCGATCGCCCTCGACGTACGCGGCGTGATTCCAACCTCGATGCCGCCCGAACTCGCGGTTGCCGCAATTCGCTTTATCCAGGCGGGCGGTCACTACTACCCCCATTCGATCTCGACCCCGCCCGGCACTGAACCTCCGACGCTGACGACGGCAGCAGAAAATGGCGCGGCCGATCGGCCCACAGCGAGCGGAGCCACCTGCGCATACATCCTCTCCTCGCCCGTGCAAAGCGCGCCGGCATCCGGCAGCTGCCTGCCTCCTGGCGGCGGCGAAAGCGATGACGACCGCTGCCTCGAGGTGCAGATCGGTGAGCAGACGGCGCACCTGACACCGCGACAGATTGATGTGATGCAGGGGCTTGAACGCGGTCTGTCTAACAAGGCCATCGGGCGGGAACTCAACCTTTCGGAGTCGACGGTGAAGCTGCATGTGCGCCATCTGATGCGAAAACTGCGCGTCGACAACCGGACCCAAATCGCGGTTTTAGCCTCGTCGGCGCACTTTAGCATATAGGGCTATCCACCGATCCGGAACGGCGACTGGCCTCGCTTGACGTGAACCGCCCTGAGTTTCCCGGAGTGCTTGCGGTTCAGATGTCAGGCAGCTTGATCACGAACGTTCAGGGTTGCGTAGAAGGTACCCTCCGCCTCGTTTGGGGGTAACGTACCGGATGGCGCTGTGTAGCCTTTCGGCGTTGTACCAGGCGACTAACTTCAGCGTTCCCCCTTCGACTTGGCCCGTGGACTTCCAGGTGCCGAGGAAGTCGATGACCTCAGCCTTGTCGACCTGCTCTATCGGCGCACCAGGCCACCTGGCCCTCAAAGAATAGTTTGGAATGCGCCGCCTCATCGGGCGATGATCGGTTCATCGACGAGAACATGAACGAGGACGGGCCCACTCGCATGGCGGCCGACATCATCACTTACCAGCTTCAGGGCAAGGTCGCGCTGATCGGGCTGAACCGCGCCGACAAGCGCAACGCCATCAACGCAGCGGTGCTGGAAGGTCTGGCGGCGGCCGCGATCCGCGCATCGGAGGAAGCGCGGGCGGCGGTGCTGTTCGGGCACGGACCGAATTTTTCTGCCGGGCTGGATCTGGCCTGGCTGGCCGAGCGGCTGCAGGCGGGCGGCTTCTACAGCTCGCCGCTGCAGGGCTCGCTTTGGCATCGGACCTTCAACCTGATCTCCCGCGGCGGCATTCCCTTCGTCGCAGCACTGCACGGCCCAGTGATCGGCGGCGGACTGGAGCTGGCCTGCACCGCCCATATCCGCGTTGCTGCCGACACGGCCGTCTTCGGCCTGCCGGAGGGGCAGCGAGGTATTTTCGTCGGCGGCGGCGGCACGGTCTGGGTGCAGCGGGTCATAGGCTACGCCACCATGGCCGACATGATGCTGACTGGCCGAATTCTGGATGCGGAAGAAGCCCGGCGGGCAAGGGTGATGCAGTATGTGGTGCCGGCCGGCTCGGAGCGGGAAAAGGCTCTTGAACTGGCCGAAAGGATTGCGGAGAACACGCCTCTTACCAATTGGCAGGTCACCAACCTGCTGCCGCGCATCAACGACCTGTCGCACGATGACGGGCTGTTCATGGAGTACATGAACTCCAACCTGGCCAAGCCGCCCGAAACCCAAGATCGCCTTACGAAATTCTTGGGCGGCAATGCGCGGTTGAAGGTAGAGAAGGCTGGGGGCACGGATAGCGACTCATGATTCCGTCGGGGAATTTGTTGCCCGACAGCGATAATGCCTTCGTTCGGAACGAGGAGATCACCATGACCGAAGCCTGGATCATCGACGCCTGCCGCACCCCGCGCGGCATCGGCAAGTACGGCAAGGGCGCCCTCGCCACCATTCACCCGCAGCACCTCGGCGCGAGCGTGCTGAAGGCGCTGGCCGAACGGACCGGCATCGATACCGCCGAAGTGGACGATATCGTCTGGGGCACCAGCGCCCAGGTCGGCCAGCAGGGCGGCGATCTGGGCCGTATGGCGGCGCTGGATGCCGGCTACGGCACCAAGGCGAGCGGCGTGACGCTCGACCGCTTTTGCGGCTCCGGCATCACGGCGGTGAGCATGGCCGCTGCCTCGATCATGGCCGGCATGGAAGACCTGGTCGTCGCGGGCGGCACCGAGATGATGTCCATGCCGAACCGGCGCCGGCCGGAAGACTCGCCGACCATGGACAACGGCAACCTGCGCCTGCGCGCGAAGCACCCGCAGACCCATCAGGGCATCTGCGCCGACGCCATCGCCACCCTGGAAGGCATTCGGCCGGGAGGCGCTGGACGATCTGGGCTATCTCAGCCAGCGGCGCGCCGACCACGCCATCCGGAACGGCCATTTCGACAAGAGCCTGGTGCCGGTCTATCACGAGGACGGCACGCTCGCCTTGGACCGCGAGGAATATCCGCGGCCCCAGACCACGCGCGAGGCGCTGGCGGCCCTGAAGCCGGCCTTCCAGGCGATGGCCGACCATCCGCTGGACGAGCAGGGCACCACCTACCGCAGCCTGATCCTGGCCAACTATCGGGACCTGGATATCAAGTTCGTGCACCACGCCGGCAACTCGTCGGGTGTGGTGGACGGCGCGGCGGCGCTGCTGCTGGCCTCACCCGACTATGCCAAGGCGCATGGGCTGAAGCCGCGCGCCCGGGTCGTGGCGATGGCGAATATCGGGGATTCGCCGACCCTGATGCTGAACGCGCCGGTCCCGGCGGCGAAGAAGGTGCTGGCCAGGGCGGGCATGAGCATCGACGACATCGACCTGATCGAGATCAACGAGGCGTTCGCCGTGGTCGCCGAGAAGTTCATCCGCGACCTGGACCTGGACCGCGAGAAGGTGAACGTGAACGGCGGCTCTATCGCGCTCGGCCATCCGATCGGCGCGACCGGTTCGATCCTGATCGGCACTCTGCTGGATGAGTTGGAGCGCCGCGATCTGGAACGCGGCCTGGTGACCATGTGCGCCGCGGGCGGCATGGCGCCGGCGATCATCATCGAACGGGTATAGCGTGAAGGTTGGCACTGAACCGCCGAAAAGGAGCCCGCCGCCATGACCGCCACCCATGCCTACCAGGACGACCCGCGCAACGCCGACATCCTCATCTGCGTGAACGGCGAGCACAGAGCCGCGGGCGGAGGCGGTGGTCTCCGTGTTCGATTCCGGCTTCATCCTGGGCGATGGCGTGTGGGAAGGTTTGCGCCTGCACAACGGCAGGCTCGCCTTTCTGGACCGGCATCTTGAGCGGCTGTATGAGGGCGCCAAGGCGCTCGACATGGATATCGGCCTGACCGCGGATGAACTGACCGAGCGCATTTATGCCATCTGCCGGGCGAACGGCATGGAGCGCGCCAGCGGCGTCCATATCCGCCTGATGGTCACCCGCGGTATCAAGGCCACGCCCTACCAGGACCCGCGCGTCACGATCTCCGCGCCGACCGTGGTCATCATCCCGGAGCACAAGACGCCGACGCCGGAGACGGCTACCCGGCCACTCTCGCTCTTCACCGTGCATGTGCGCCGCGGCCCGGCGGACGTGCAGGACCCCAAGCTGAACAGCCATTCAAAGCTGAACTGCATCCTCGCCTGCATCCAGGCCGCCAAGGCCGGGGCGGACGAGGGGCTGATGCTGGACCCGCATGGCTTCGTCGCCACCTGCAACAGCGTGCACTTCTTCATCGTGAAAAAGGGCGAGGTTTGGACCTCCACCGGGGACTACTGCCTGGGCGGCATCACGCGCGGCAACGTGCTGGAGCTATGCCGCGCCAACGGCATCCCCGCCCGCGAGCGCAATTTCAGCCTGACCGATGTTTATTCTGCCGACGAGGCCTTTGTCACGGGCACGTTTGCGGGCGTCGCGCCGGTCGGCGCCATCGATGGCCGCACCATCGGCGCGGGCGAGCGCGGCTCCATGGTCGAGCGCCTGCAAGGGCTCTATAAGGCGCTGCTTGACAAAGAGTGCGGCTCAGGACCAGCAAATTTATGACCATCAGCTTTGACGATTTCCTGACCGTCGATATCCGCGTGGGCACCATCGTGAAGGCCGAGCCCTATCCGGAGGCGCGCAAGCCTTCCATCAAGATGGAAATCGACTTCGGACCGGAGATCGGCGTGAAGAAGTCGTCCGCGCAGGTGACGGTCCACTACACGCCGGAAAGCCTGACCGGCAGGCAGGTGGCCGCCGTGGTTAACTTTCCGCCCCGCCAGATCGGCAAGTTCATGTCGGAAGTGCTGGTGCTGGGCTTCCCGGATGCCGAGGATGCCGTGGTGCTGATCGCCCCGGACCTGATCGTTCCGAATGGCGGGCGGCTGCACTGATGCCGACGGGATTGTTCAAAGCGGCGTTTGTTCTCTCTCCATCTCCGGGCGCTGCCGTGCTAAGTTCCCGCGATGGAGCAGAATACAAACCGACACGCTGGTAGCCTGGCGCAGATGGGCGCCCGGGTGAGTGAGCCTATGGGCGAGCCACCCTATCTGGCCTCGCTAAACGGTGCGCAGCGCGACGCCGTGGAGGCGCTGGACGGTCCCGTGCTGGTGCTGGCAGGGGCCGGCACCGGCAAGACGCGCGTACTGACCACACGGCTTGCGCATATCCTGAACCTGAACCGCGCCTGGCCGAGCCAGATCCTGGCCGTGACCTTCACCAACAAGGCCGCGCGAGAGATGCGGGAGCGGGTGGCGGCGCTGGCGGGTGACATTACAGAGGCCATGTGGCTCGGCACGTTCCATGCGATTGGCGTCCGCATCCTGCGGCGGCACGCGGAGGCCGTTGGTCTGAAACACGGCTTCACCATCCTGGATGCCGACGACCAGCAGCGCCTGCTGAAGCAGGTGATCGAGGCGGCCGGGCTCGATCCGGGCCGCTGGTCGCCCCGGGTGCTGATGCCCGCGATCCAGCGCTGGAAGGATCGGGGCCTGTCGCCGGAGAATGTTTCTGCCGCCGAAAGCGCGGAGGCGGCGGATGGCCGCCTGGTGCCGCTTTACCGCGCCTACCAGGAGCGGCTGCGGGCGCTGAACGCCGTCGATTTCGGTGACCTGCTGCTGCTGTGCCTGGAACTTTTCAAGCAGAACCCGGACGTGCTGGCCGACTATCAGCGCCGGTTCCGCTACATCCTGGTGGACGAGTACCAGGACACGAACGTCGCCCAATATCTCTGGCTGCGGCTGCTGGCGGCGGGGCACAAGAACATTTGCTGCGTCGGCGATGACGACCAGTCGATCTATGGCTGGCGGGGCGCGGAGGTCGGCAACATCCTGCGCTTCGAGCAGGATTTTCCGGGCGCGCGAGATCGTGCGGCTGGAGCAGAATTACCGCTCGACACAGCCGATCCTGACCGCGGCCGACGCCATTATCCGCAACAACGCCCAGCGGCTCGGCAAGACGCTCTGGACCGAGGCATCGGAAGGCGAGCCCGTCACCGTCTGCCAGGTTTGGGACGGCGAGGAAGAGGCGCGCGCCATCGCCGACAAAATCCAGTCGCTGTCCGCCGATGGCCACAAGCTTTCCGAGATCGCGATCCTGATGCGGGCCGGCTTCCAGACCCGGCTGTTCGAGGAGCGCTTCCTGACCATCGGCCTGCCCTACCGCGTGTTCGGCGGCCTGCGTTTCTATGAGCGCCAGGAAATTCGCGATGCGACCGCCTATCTCCGCATCGCGTCGCAGCCGGCGGACGATCTGGCGTTCGAGCGGGTGCTGAACAAGCCCCGGCGCGGCATCGGCGAGGCAACGCTTCAGGCCATCCACCGGGCGGCGCGGGCCGCGGGCACACCGCTTTATGCTGCCGCACTGCAGATTGGCCGAAAGTGCCGATCTGGCTGCCCGCGCCCGCAACGCCCTGAAAAAGGCCATGACGGATTTCGAGCGCTGGCGCATGCAGGCAACGGCAGAGGACTGCCGATCACGTCGCCCTGACGGAGATCATTCTGGACGAGAGCGGCTACACCGCCATGCTCCAGAAGGACAAGGCACCGGAGGCGGCGGGGCGGCTGGAGAACCTGAAGGAACTGGTGCGGGCGCTCGGCGAGTTCGAGAACCTGGGCGGCTTCCTGGAGCACATCTCGCTGGTGATGGAAAACGAAGAGAACAGCAGCGAGGATCAGGTGACGCTCATGACCCTGCATGCGGCCAAGGGGCTGGAGTTCGACACCATCTTTCTGCCGGGTTGGGAGGAAGGCATGTTTCCGAACCAGCGCGCCCTGGACGAAAGCGGCGCGGCCGGGCTGGAGGAAGAACGCCGGCTCGCCTATGTCGGCCTGACGCGGGCGCGCAATCGGGCCTTCATCTACTGCGCCGCCAACCGCCAGGTGCATGGCCAATGGATCAGCGCGCTGCCGTCGCGCTTTCTCAGCGAACTGCCGGAGGACGATATCCGGGTGGACTCGGAGCCGGGCCTGATGGGCAACATGTCGGGCGGCTTTGGCGGCAGCTTGGCCGGGGGCGGCAGCGGCTGGCGCGGCAGCGGCTATGACTGGGGCTCCGGCTCCTGGCGTAGGCCGTCCGCGGCCAGCAAGGGCAAGGTGATCGAGGCCGCCTATGAAGTGGCCCCCAGACCCGCCAAGACCGGCCTGTTTGCGGTCGGCGAGCGCGTGTTTCACCAGAAATTCGGCTATGGCACGATCACGGCAATCAACTCGAACAAGCTGCACGTCATTTTCGAAAAGAGCGCCGCGAAGACCGTGGTCGACAGCTTCGTCGAGAAAGCCTGATGTGGCGGCTGGCCCTGACGGCGGATGCCTCGGTCGCCGATGCCTATGCCCAGCTGCTGGAGCCGCTGGCGGCGGTGGTCTCGATTTATGAGGTCGCGCCCCGCCCGTCCGCGGGCCTGGGCGAGCAACCGCATGAATGGGCCACGGACATCATGATCAGCGGCACCTGTGTGGTAGAGGCGCTGTTCGACGTGCCACCCACGGCCGACGACCTGGCCGACAGTCTGGCCTTCGCGGCGGCAGGGTTGGGCGAGGCCATGCCGCCCTTCACCTGGGAACCGGTGGAGGACCAGGATTGGGTCGGCCTCTCCCAAAGTATGAACCCCGCCATCCGCGCGGGCGCTATCTCGGTAAAGCCGTCCCATGTCGGGCATGTGCCGCCCGCCCGGTTCGTGCTCAATGTGGATGCCGGACGGGCGTTCGGCAGTGGCAGCCACAATACAACTTACGGTTGCTTGATGGCCCTGCAAAACCTGACTTTCACGCCGCGCCGGATCGTCGATATCGGCACCGGCAGCGGCCTGCTGGCGATTGCGGCGGCCAAGCTGTTCCGGCGGGCCGAGGTCGTGGCGACCGAGATCGACGCCCGCGCGCTGGAGGTGGCGGAGTACAATCTGGCGCGAAACGGCGTCAGGGCCGCCTGCGTGGTCGCCGACGGCTGGCGGCACCGGGCGCTGCGGTCCGGCCCGCGGTTCGACCTGATTATCGAGAACCTGCTGTACCGGCCGCTTCGGCGGCTGTCGACCGAGACGGCGGCTCGGCTGGCAACCGGCGGCCACCTGATCGTCGCGGGGCTATTGAGCGGGCAGGAGCGGCCGTTGTTGCAGCGGTACCGGCAATTGGGATTAATCTTGGCGTCGCGCAACCAGGATGCAGAATGGCCGTGCCTGGTCTTGCGCAAGCCGGTACGGCCATTACGTTGATAAATCGGGTTAACGGACGGGTAAAAGTCGCCCGCTCCCAGCCAATATTGTGAACAGACAGAAAGCAACCATCATGCCAGAAATTGGTGACGAAGCCCCCGACTTCCGTATCCCGACCGACAGCGGCGGTGAATTCCACCTCGCGTCCGAGCGCGGCAAGGCGGTCGTGGTGTATTTCTATCCGAAGGACGATACCAGCGGCTGCACCAAGGAAGCGATCGCGTTCACGGAATCCCAGGACGAATTCAAAGAGGCGGGCGCCATCATTATCGGCATCTCGCCGGACGATCCGAAGAAGCACGACACGTTCAAAATCAAGCATTCCCTTGGGGTTAAGCTTGGATCCGACGTGGACAAGTCGGTCAGCGAAGCCTATGGCGTCTGGGTCGAGAAGAACATGTACGGCCGCAAATATATGGGCGTCGACCGCTCCACCTTTCTGGTGGATGCAGACGGCAAGATCGCGCAGGTCTGGCGCAAGGTTAAAGTGCCGGGTCATGTGGAAAAAGTGCTGGCGGCCGCGAAAGAACTCTAAACCCAGCTTGAGTGAACGGGGAAAGCGATGACGGCGGACTTTGGCACCAGCGACCAAGCGATCCTGGACTATCCGACCGTCTATCGCGCGGACCTGTTCACAGGCCGGGTCGTACTGGTTTCAGGCGGCGGCAGCGGCCTGGGCCGCGTCACTGCCGCGCTGTTCGGCCGCCTCGGCGCGACGGTCGCCATCTGCGGGCGCGATGCGGAAAAGCTTGCGGCGGCAGAGGCGTTCTTTGCCGGGGCCGGCATAAAATGCTGGTCGCAGGCCATGACCATCCGCGAGCCGGCGGCTGTCGAGGCCCTGTTTGACGGCATTTATTCCGACCTTGGCCGGCTCGATATCCTCGTGAACAACGCCGGCGGGCAGTTTCCGTCGGCCGCGCTGGATCTGACGCCCAACGGTTGGAGAGCCGTTGTCGACACCAACCTGAACGGCACCTGGTATATGATGCAGGCGGCGGCCAAACGCTGGCGCGAGCGGCGCACCGGCGGCAGCATCGTCAATATCGTGGCGGATATCTGGCGCGGGCTGCCGCAGATGGCGCATACGGCCGCGGCGCGGGCCGGCGTGATCTATGCCAGCAAGACCGTGGCAGTCGAATGGGCGCCAGATGGCATCCGCGTGAATTGCATGGCGCCCGGTTGCTGCGAGTTCCTCCGCCTTTGGCCGTTATCCGCCGGCGGGCGCGGAAACGTTCACCCAGTCTAACCCGATGATGCGGGCGGGCGACGAGTTCGACGTCGCCGAGGCGGTCGTCTACCTGGCCGGGCCCAGTGGCAAATTCATCACGGGCGAGGTGCTGACCGTGGACGGGGGCCAGCAGATGTGGGGCGACCCATGGCCCGACGGCCGGCCGCCTGGGTTCGAGTTGGACTACGCCAAGGGCCGGCAATCGTCCCACGGCGGTTAGGGGACGAGCAGATGTCTCCTCGTTTGCACTTTGTCAATCAATCGGTAGTAATAATCTGCTGATGCAGCGTTCAACCTATAAAACCGAAAATGTCGCTTTGACTGCGGAGTTGGATACCCTGATCAGGCCTTCTTCCTTGAATAAAGCGGCTCACGCACCACTTTAAAGCGACCTGTGCCGAGGGGCCGTAGGTCGAAAAGACTGGCTGTGTCGCAAAGATGACGAATTTGTCATATCGTGCTGGGCGGGCAGTGCGGTATTAGAATTAAAATATTCAAGAATGAGGGACCAGCGTGTCAACGATCCCCCAAAAGCGAGAGCGTACGGCGGTCTTACCACCCATTGCCAGAACCGGCGTGGTGTGGCTGTTTTTGTCGTTTGCGGCCGCCATTTATGTATTCTGGGACGGTTTGATCTCTCTGGGCGAGGCATGGTCGACGCCTGAATACAGTCACGGGCCGCTTATCCCGCTGCTCTCTCTATATTTGTTTCTCCGCCAATTGAGGGAGCGCGGCATCGATCCCAGCCCGGTGAACGACCGCTGGGTGGGAATTCTGGTCGTCATTGCCGGGCTTGGCATCGCGGCTATGGGCGACTTGGCCCGCATTCCGGACATCGTGACTTACGCGATGCTGATTTGGCTGTACGGGATGCTGCTGGTCGGCTTCGGCTTCAAGAACGGCTGGGTTTACTGGCCGCCGGTGTTGCATCTGGTCTTTATGTTACCGCTGCCCAATTTTATCTACTGGCAGGTGTCGATCCAGCTACAGTTCATGTCGTCTGAACTGGGCGTTTGGTTCATTCGCCTGATGAACATTCCTGTCTTCTTGGACGGAAATATTATTGACCTGGGTGTCTATAAACTGCATGTGGCGGAAGCCTGTTCCGGCCTTCGTTATTTGTTCCCGGTCATGAGCTTTTCTTACGTCTTTGCCGTCCTCTATCGGGGGCCAGTCTGGATCAAGGCCATTCTGCTGCTGTCGGCGGCGCCGATCACGGTGGTTATGAATTCGTTCCGGATTGGCGTGATCGGCGTGTTGGTCGACTCCTATGGCATCGAACAGGCCGAGGGCTTTCTGCATTATTTCGAAGGGTGGGTGATCTTCATCCTTTGCATCCTGTTCCTGTTCGGCCTCGCCCGCCTGATGCAGTTGATGAGCGGTGACCGGCGGCCGATTGCCGAAGCGCTCGACCTTTCCTATGAGGGGATCTGGCCACAGGTCTCGAAACTGTTCACCATGCGCCGCTCAGCTGCGATGATCGCTGCCGCGGGTCTGGTGGTATTCGCTGCCGTGGCCTGGAATGTCGCTCCGGAGAGAGGGCAGGCGGATGTAGAGCGCGACCCGCTGGCGCTATTCCCGGAGCATCTGGGCAACTGGCGGTCCGGCATGCCGAGCAGGCTCACGCCGGAGATCGAAGCCGTGTTGGGGGCGGACGACTATTATTCAGTTAACTTCCGCAATCAGAACTATTTGGCGCCGGTCAGTCTGTTTATCGCCTATTACGAGAAGCAGACCGAGGGCGCGGGCATCCATTCACCCGAAGTATGCATACCGGCGGGCGGCTGGGAAATGTCCGGAATCACGCGGCAGGAGATCGCGCTCGCGGATGCCAATGGTGGCGTCAGCAGCGTGCCTGTGAACCGGGCGATCATTCAAAAGGGCTTGAGCAGACAGGTGGTTTATTACTGGTTCGAGGCGCGCGGACGGAAAGTCACGAACGATTACATCGCCAAGGCCCTGACGCTGTTCGATGCGGTGACGCGGTCGCGGACCGACGGGGCGCTGGTGCGTTTGCTCACACCGATCCGGCCCGGCGAGACGGAAGCTCAAGCAGAAGAGCGTTTGCGGTCGTTCCTGGGTGACACCGTCGATGTGCTGCCGCAATTCATACCTGCCTAACAAAAAAAGCGCGAAAAGGCGCAAAACCAACGGAGAGCGAAATGAAAAGGCTTGTATTACCCCGTATGGGTCGAGGGATTAGTCGACCAATATCATTGCGAAATGGAGGCTCTTTGTCGCTACGGCACCGCAAGCAGTACACATGCCGTATAAAATATGATGGAACTGAGCCGGGCCATATGGACTAGCGTTGGATCGAAGTCTTCGGGTGGGGGAGACTGGCTTAAGCCTTTAAATCGGCGGTGGGCATTGGCCCGACGCACCAGTTCCCGCTCCGCCATGCCGGAATGACCGAAGGTGCAGATCACCGGTTGATGGATTGAAAGTACGACGCCTATGTATGAAGAATTCTATGGGCTGACCGAGCGCCCCTTTTTGACGGTGCCGGATCCGGATTTCTTATATTGGTCCGATAACCACCTCATGGCGTTTACCATGCTGCGTTACGGGATCATGACCCGCGCGCCGATTACCGTAATTACGGGAGAGATCGGGGCCGGCAAGACCACGCTGCTCCGGCATCTGCTGAAGGAACTGCCGGAAGATCTGACGGTCGGGTTGATCTCGAACATGCAGGAAGGCCGCGGCGACGTTCTGCAATGGGCCATGATGGCGTTGGACCAGCCATTCGACGATGAACCCTATGTCAAGATATTCCGCCAGTTTCAGGATTATCTGATCGATTGCTATGCCCGCGGCCGGCGCGTATTGCTGATCGTCGACGAGGCGCAGGAACTGTCCATCAAGGCATTGGAAGAGTTGCGCATGTTCTCCAATATCAACTCGGACAAGGATGAATTGTTGCAGATGATCCTTGTCGGGCAGCCGCAACTGCGGGAGAAGCTGTCGCGGCCCGAACTGGTGCAGTTCGCCCAGCGCATCAACTCGGATTTCCACCTGGGGCCGCTGACGGCCGATGAGGTCGCGCAGTATGTTCATCATCGGCTTGCCGTAGCCGGTGCAACCTGGAAGATTTTCTCGGATCGCACCTGCGAACTGGTGCATGAGGCGACGGGCGGCATTCCCCGGCTGGTGAATATCCTCTGCCAGCTTTGCCTCGTTTACGGTTTTTCCTACGAGCGCAAGGTGATTGACGAGGAACTGCTGCGGCAGTTCCTCGACGGTGCCAAGCGGCACGGCATCTATAAACACTTCACGCCGATCGACAGCGGCCCGAAATTGGTGCGCTCCCAGGCTTAAGGGCCAGGGCGCAATATTGGTGGATCAGAGATGGAACAAAATCTCGACATACGCAAATACATCGACGGCATCCGGCGTCGTCTTTGGATCGTCGCTCTGGTGTTCATTCCGGGCGCTCTGTTGGCGACCGGTATCGCCTACATCTTGCCGCCGGTGTACGAGTCGACCGCGAGAATTCTGGTGGAGAGTCCCAAAATACCGACCGCGCTCGCGCAGTCGACGGTGACCATCTCGGCGGCCGAACGACTGCAATTGATCGAACAACGCATTCTTGCGCGCGAGAATGTTTTGGACGTCATCGAGCGGTTGGAGCTGTTCGAGGACCGGCCCGAGCTGACGGCAACGGATAAGGTCGACCTCGTCCGCGCAGGCACGCAGATAGACATCATCGCCTTTTCCGGCCAACGACCGGCGCGAAATCAGCCGGTTTCGGTGTCGTCATTCACCATCACCTATCGCGCGTCGGACCGCGAGATCACGGCGCGGGTCGCGAACGAACTGGTGACGCGGGTTCTGGAGTTGAACCTGCAATCGCGATCGCAGCAGGCGCAGCAGACTCTGGACTTTTTCTCGACGGAAGTCGAACGATTGGCCGCCGACCTGATCGCACTGGAGTCCGAAATGGCCTCCTATAAGAAAGAGAACGAGGCCGCGCTGCCGACCACCTTGCAGTCCCGTCAGGGCGCCGTTCAGGGCCTGATCTCGCAGTTGTTCAGCAACAAACAACAGCGTGCACAGTTGAAACAGCAGTTGCAAGGCACGCAGAATACGCTGGAAACCCTGCGCTCACTGCCGACACCGACCCAGAATTTGACGCAGGAAGAACAGCAGCTTGCAGCATTGAAATCGCAGCTTGTCCAAGAAAATCATTACTCACCGACAAGCATCCCACGATCAGGCAGCTTCGCAACCAGATTGCGGCGATGGAGCGGGTGGTCGGCAGCGGGTCTGGCGGGGGTTCGCCTTCCTCGGCACAGCAGATGCAGATCATCAATCTGGAAGGACAGATCGCCCTCCTCGAGGGACAAATTCGACAGTTGGAAGAGCAAGAGGCCCGCGATGTCGATCGTAAGGCCGAGCTCGACAAGTCGATCGCCAACACGCCGCGGGTCGAGGCGGCCCTCAACTCGTTTCAGCGGCGGTACGATGATCTCCGGGTTCGCTATCAGACGGCGGTGGCCAAGCGTGCCCAGGCTGCGACGGGGGAAAAGCTGGAGCTTGACCAAAAGGCCGAGCGATTCGAAGTGATTGAACAGGCGCGCATCCCCGTGAAGCCCGTGGCGCCGAAACGCACGCTGATCGCGGCGGGCGGCGCCTTCGTCGCACTGGGCGCCGGCTTCGCGCTGGCATTGCTGCTCGAAATCTTGAGTTCTGCCATTCGGACCGCCTCCGATCTGGAGCGCACGGTACAGCTTCGGCCGGTCGTCGTCGTTCCCTATATCTACACCCCCGCCGAGCGGCAGAAACGGCGGTTCGTCCAGGTGTTTGCGGTGCTGTTTTTCCTGGTCGTCCTGCCAGGCTCGATCTGGCTGGTAGATCAATATGTGACGCCGATCGAAAAGCTTTCCCAGGATGTGATGGAAAAGACAGGGTTGGATAAAATGTGGCAAACGATAAAGCCGCGGCTGATGTGAGGAGAGTGGGGTGGTAGAACGCCTTAAAGACGCAATTAACAAGGCGCGTGAACGACGCGAATCGTCGGTCGGCGCGCCGGTTACGCCGCCACCGCCGGTCGGTGACGATGATCGTTCGGCAAGCGAGCTGCGGAACGCCATGGTGGCGGCCGTGGCCAAGGGGCCCGGCGCGCACAGCGCCTCGCAACGGCGCGCGCCGTTGGACGAGGAATGGTCGGCCCTTCAACAACTGACCCTCACGCCTAAACGGCTGGATCACAACCGGATCGTTTCTTACCGGAAAATCCACCCGGCCCATTTGAGTTTCGACATGCTGCGCACGCGCATTCTGAACATGATGCGCACGAATGGCTGGAACCGGCTTGCGATCACCTCGCCTACAAAAAACTGCGGCAAGTCGGTCGTTAGTCTCAATCTGGCCTTGTCGCTCGGTCACCAAAACGATTTGCGTTCCATGTTTTTTGACATGGATTTGCGGTCGCCGACGGCGGCCCACTATTTGGATGTTCGGGAAGGGCTGTCTTGCGCGGAGTATCTGCAAGGCAATCTCGACCCAAGCGACTATCTTCGGCGTGTCGGCCTCAATCTGGCGTTTGGGTTGAACAATCAAGCTGTCTCGACACCGGCAGAATTACTTCACCACGAGCGGACCAAGCAGGTTATCGACGCGACACTGAACCGGTATCGCCCCAACGTGGTGATTTTCGATTTGCCGCCGGTTTTGGTCAGCGACGACGTCATGGCGTTTCTGCCTCTGGTGGACTGCCTGCTGATGGTGACGGCCACGGGAATAACCACACCGAAGGAAATCCGCGAATCCGAAGCAATCGTTGCCGATCAGACCAATTTTCTTGGCGTGATGCTGAACAAATCGAAAGAAAAGCACAGCCATGGCTACTACCAGTAGCCTTCCGAATGGTCCGATGCCAAGGAAACCTGCTCATCCGTCGGCTGAATTCGCCGGCCGGAGCGGCGCCCGATTAGATTGAATTGCTGACGCGATCAATTTGTCAGGATAAGATGCTTCAATCTTTGGATTTCGAGAAGATCGCGATCCATTGGGATCGGGATCTGCTCCAGAGTACCTGTCCCATCGGCCGGAGCGATGGTTTCCTTGCCGAAAGCGGTTTGATTTGTGGCGCACCGGCAGTGAGAGTTCGCCGATTTTGGCGGGAGGTATCGATGGGTAGCTTGTTCCGTGCAGCCGCTATGGCGCTTGCTTTGGGTTATCTTCTTCTATCGCAGGCGAGCCTTGCTGCCCGTCTGGTGGTTGTCGCACACCCGCTGGCGGGCGAGGCCGGCCTGCGCCTGTTGCAGGAAGGCGGCAGCGCAGTCGACGCGGCCATCGCCGCGCAGATGGTTCTGACGCTGGTTGAGCCCCAATCGTCGGGGATCGGCGGTGGCGCGTTTCTCCTGCACTACCGGGCAGACAGCGCATCCCTGCAAGCCTTTGACGGGCGGGAGACCGCGCCGGAGACCGCCGGAACGGACCTGTTTCTGACGTCGGACGGCGAGCTCATGCAATGGAGCGCCGCCCGATCGGGTGGTCGCGCAGTCGGCGTTCCCGGCACCGTGCGGATGCTGGCCATGGCCCATCGCCAGCACGGAAAACTGCCGTGGGCGGACCTGTTCCAGCCGGCGATTGCGCTGGCCGAGGAGGGCTTTCCCGTTTCACAGCGCCTGCACGCGGCCATCGCCCGGGTTGAGGACTGGAGCGCATTTCCGGCTGCGGCCGCCTATTTTCTGAACGATGAGGGCAAGCCCTGGCCGGTGGGCCATCAGCTGAAAAACCTGGTGCTCGCGGACACGTTCAGAGCGCTCGCCGAAAGCCCTGACGCCGTCAATACCGGAACGATAGCAGAGCAGATCGTCGCTTCGGTACGGCTTGATGAGGCAAACCCTGGCCTCCTCACCTTGGAGGACTTAAGCGCATACCAGGCTAAAGAGCGGACAGCGGTTTGCGGGCCCTATCTGGCATACAGGGTTTGCGGCATGCCGCCGCCGTCTTCCGGCGGTCCGACCGTCCTGATGATCCTGGGGATCGCCGAGCGGCTGGGGTTGCATGAGCATGATCCGGCCTCGCCCGAATGGGCGCATCTTTTTGCGGAGGCGAGCCGCGTCGCCTTCGCCGACCGCAATCACTATATGGCGGACCCCGACTTCGTGCCCCAACCGACCGCCGGCCTGATCGACCCCGGCTATCTGGACGAGCGCGCCCGGCTGATCAGCCCAACCAAGGCTCTGGGCAAGGTGGAACCGGGCACCCCGCCGGAGAAACAGGGCGGGCTGCTCGGGCCACATCCGGGGCCGACCGAGCGCGGCACGTCGCATCTCTCGATCGTCGACGATGACGGCAATATCGCCTCCATGACGACGACAATCGAAGCCTCGCTGGGGGCGCGGCTGATGGTGGCGGGCTTCATGCTCAACAACGAGTTGACCGATTTTTCGTTTCAGCCGCAAGAGGATGGCAAGCCGGTCGCGAACCGGGTGGAGCCCGGCAAGCGGCCGCGCAGTTCCATGGCGCCGGTCATCGCCTTCGACGGCGACGGCCGGCCGGTGTTGGTGGCGGGCTCGCCCGGCGGCTCGCGCATTATCGGTTATGTGGCGGGCGCGCTCGTCCGGGTCTTGGGGCACGGGCAGGACCCGCAAGCCGCGGTGGAGGCGCGCCATGTGATCAACCGGAACGGCTCCTCGACCGAGATCGAGGAAGGCGAAGGGGCGGAGGCATTGGCCGCGGCGCTGGAGGCGCTCGGCCATACGGTTACGATACGGGACCTGACGAGCGGCTTACATCTGATTAAGATCACGAGGGAAGGCCTTCTACCGGGCGTCGATCAGCGGCGCGAGGGAACGGCCGCGGGAGACTGAATCATGCGTTTCGGCTGGCTGACGTTGGCGCTTTCGCCTGCTCCGGAGGAAGACCGGCAGCGGATCGGGGACCAGATCGAGCAGGTGTGTCTGGCCGAGAAGCTGGGCTTTCACGATGTCTGGCTGACCGAGCACTATTTCACCGGCGAAAGCGTTTACAACGACGCTATCCTGTTCGCCAGCGCGCTGGCGATGCGGACCGAGCGCATCCGCATCGGCTTTGCCGTGGTGCAGATGCCATTCCACCATCCGGTCCGGCTCGCGACGCAACTGGCGCTGCTGGACAATCTGTCCGGCGGCCGCATCGATGTGGGCATCGGCAAGGGTACGGTCTATAATGAGTACGAATTCGTCGGTCACGGCCTGCGCTCGGACGATGGGCGCGAGCGGATGGAGGAGGGGCTGGACCTGCTCCAGCGTGCCTGGCGCGAGGCGCCGTTGAAGTTCGACGGCACCTATTACCAGGTGGAGGTGCCGGCGATCCGGCCGAAGCCGGTACAGCAGCCGCATCCGCCGCTCTGGCGGAGCGTGATCTCGCCCGGCTCGTTCGTTGAGTGCGGCAGGCTCGGCATTCCGATCCTGACCGCACGCCTGCCGGTAGACAAGATCGCTGAGCGCTGGGCCTTGTATGAACAGGGCCTGGACGAAGGCGGCCATGACGCGGCAACCCGGCAGCGCCTGCTCGCCCAGAGCGCGCTCTGGCGCAATGTTTACGTTGCCGAAAGCGACTCCCAGGCGGAGGATGAACTGGCGGAACTGCTGCGTCAGACCCGCCACCACATGATGCACGTGCGCGAGACGCTCAACCCCGCCGATTTTTCGCCGGACCCGGTGACGCTGAACGCCTGGACCGACCCGGCGGTCGGTGATGATAAGGCGATCCCGTTCGTGCTGGAGACCGGCTCGATCTACGGCTCGCCCGCGACCGTGCGCGAGCGGGTCGCGGAGCTGCGCGACGCCGGCGTGCAGCATCTGCTTTGCCAGACCGGCTTCGGCGACATGAGCCAGGCGCAGACCCTGGCCTCCATGCGGCTGTTTGGCCAGGAGGTCATGCCCGCGTTTGCGGCTCCAGACCGCAACGCCTCCGCCGCGGCGGAGTAGGGGAGGCCGTCAGGCTTTCGCCAGCGCGGCATAGTCGATCGGCTGGTGGCGGTTGATCCGGGCCGTCACCGGCGGCATCTCGTATTTTAGGCCGGTCGCGCAGTTGAACAGCGCGCAGCTTTCATCGGCCCGGATACGGCCATCACCCCGGGCGACCTTGTAGGCGGCATAGGTGGCCGCTCCTTCGGGGCAAAGCAGCAGACCCTCGTCGCGCGCGACCTCGACCTGGGCGACCTGGATCGCGTCGTCGTCCACGGCGATGGCGAAACCGTCCGAACTCGCGCACCGCGTCCAAAATCAGAAAATCGCCGATGGCCTGGGGCACGCGCACGCCATAGGCGATGGTGTGGGCGTTCTCCCAGCGCCGGGCGTGGCGCTCGCCGGCCTCGTAGGCGCGCACCATGGGGGCGCAGCCGGCTGCCTGCACCGCCACCATGCGCGGGCGCTTCGGGCCGATCAAGCCGATGGCCTCCAACTCATCAAATGCCTTCCACATGCCGATCAGGCCAGTACCGCCGCCCGTCGGATAGAGAATCACGTCCGGCACCTGCCAGCCGAGCTGTTCGGCCAGTTCGATGCCCATGGTTTTCTTCCCCTCGATCCGATAGGGCTCTTTCAGGGTCGAGGTGTCGAACCAGCCCATTTTCTCCTTGCCCTCGCCGACAATCTTGCCGCAATCGTCGATATAGCCGTTCACCTTCCAGACCTTGGCGCCCTGCAACGCGATCTCGCGCACGTTGATGTCGGGCGTGTCCTCCGGGCAGAAGACGTAGGCTTCGATCCCGGCGCGGCGGCAATAGGCGGCCAGTGCCGCGCCCGCATTGCCGTTGGTGGGCATGGCCATGCGCTTCACGCCCAGTTCCTTGGCCATTGAGACGGCCATGATCAGTCCGCGCGCCTTGAAGGAGCCGGTCGGCAACCGGCCCTCATCCTTGACGAGCAGCGGGGCGCTGCTGCCGTTTGCTTTTTCCAGCAGAGGCAGCCGCACGATCGGTGTCGTCGCTTCGCCTAGCGTGGTGACGTTTTCATGGCGGCGCACGGGCAGCAATTCCCGGTAGCGCCACATGGTCGGGGCGCGGGTGGCCAGGACGTCCTTGGTCAGTTTTTTGGCGACGCCTTCAAGATCATAGCGCACCAACAGCGGTTTGCCGGCCTTGGACAGATTGTGGAGCGTGTCGGCCTCGTATCGGTCGCCCTCATAGGCGCATTCCAGGTGCGTGACGAAGGTTTCAGTCTCGGGCACGCCGTGCACGTCATTCATGGCTCAATCTCCGGAATCGGGGCGGAAGGGCTGAATATCAATGCCCCATCCTCTCCGGAAAGGGGCAAGGCGGCAACCTCGAACCGGTTCGCCATGTCATCGCCGGCGGCGTGTGGCCAGGGTCGCGTTCCGGTGTGGCTTTGGCCTATGGTTCCGCGACAGGCTATCCACGAATACAGGATCTATCAGTCATGCGCCTTGCCGTTGCCGGATTTGCGCTCGAAAGCGTCACCTTTCTGCCGGAGCAGACGGACGTTCCCGATTTCGAACGGGGCGCACTGCGAGGGCCGGCCCTGGTTGAGGGGCTGCGCGGCACCAACACCAGCATGGGCGGCTTCCTGAGCTTGTGCGAGGCGGAGGGAATCGAGCCGGTAGGCCTGGTTTGGGCGGGGGCCGGGGCGGCGGCGTCGGCCAGCGAGGCCGCGTTCGACAAATATGTGGGTGAGATCGTGGCGGGCCTCGCCGGGGTAAAGGACACGGCCGACGGCCTGCTGCTGCATTTGCATGGCGCGCTCGCGACGCCATCGCGGAGGAACGCTGACGCCCAGGTGCTGCAGGCGATCCGCGCCGAGGTCGGTTCCGACTTCCCGATAGCGGTGGCATTCGACCTGCACGGCAATATCGGCCAGGACGTGGTGGACGCCGTGACGGTGCTGGCGGGCTATCACTATTCACCGCACACCGACATGGCGGCGACCGGCGGACGGGCGGCGCGGCTGCTGGTCAAAAGATTGCGTGGCGAGGCCAGCTTGGCCATGGGCTATGCCCGGCCGGGAATTATCCTGCCAAGCATTTTCTCCGCCACCTGTCTGGAGCCGCTCGCGACCCTGATGCAGCACGCGCGCGACCTGGAACTGCACACGCCGGGCGTGCGGGATATCACCGTCTTTTGCGGCTTTGCCTATGCCGACGTACCGGATTGCGGCATGAGCGTGGTGGTGGTGACGGACGGCGACGCGGGCTTAGCCCAGCGGACGGCCGACCGGCTGGCGGGCCTGGCCGCGGACTGGCGCACGGTGCTGTTCCGGCGGGAACTGGTGCTGGACGTGCCGACGGGCGTCTCCCGCGCGCTGGCGATGGCGGAGAGCGCGGCCAAGCCCGTCTGCATCCTGGAGCACGCGGACCGGCTGAACGACTCCACCTATACGCTCAGGGAACTGCTGGTCCGAAACGATGGGGCGAACAATGGGGCCAAGGTCATTGCGCCCTTCATGTTCGATCCGGAAAGCGCCGCCGCTTGTCTCGAGGCGGGCGCAGGCGCCGAGATCCGCTTGCGGCTCTGCGGCAAGACCTCGCCGCAGGCGGGCGAGCCCTTGGATGTGACGGCGAAGGTGATTTGGGCGGGCGACAAGACCATTACGGTAACGGGGCCGCTCTATACCGGCGCGGAGTTCAAGCTGGGGCCGAGCGCGGTGCTGGACCTGGGCGGCGGGATTATGGTCTCGCTCATTTCGGTACAATGGAGCGCCATCGACCGCGATCCATTCGATCAGTTCGGGCTAAGGCCGGAGGATTTCGATATCATCCTGCTGCGCTCCAAGACCCATTTCCGCCACGTCTACACGCCGCTGTGCGAGGATATCCTGATCGTCGATACACCGGACTGGGGGCCGGCCGACGTGACGGCCTTGCCTTACGAGTACGCGGACCGCAGAAGTTTCCCGTTCGAGAGCTAGCGCCAACGGCCACGGGCGCGGCACTACTCCGCAGCGGCTTGTCTGACCGCCGCAACCGGCGATAATCTGTGCATGGTTGCTTCCGGCGCGGCCGACGGTCGCGTTCCGGACTGAACATCCCGCAAACCGAATGGTGTTTCGGATGCAATATGTCTGTGATGGGCCCGATGGAAAAACTTGGTTTCGGCTGGAAGACGAGGCGGAAGCCGATCTCGAATCCGAACAGATGGCGCATGCCGTCGCAAAGCATTTCCGGCGAAATCTGGAGGCGGCAACCCGGACCTATCGGCCGACCTCCACGGTTTCATTCGAGCAGAATATCGGGCTCAAATCCCATTTGCGGAAAGAAATGGCGCTGTTCCTGACCCTGCGCAATGCCGATGGAGAGGCGCTGGCCACGGCGATGCTGCCGCCCGGCGGTCAGAAAAATCCTCAGTTTCAGTGTATCATCGTCGGCAAGGGCAACAGCGATCCTTATGACGAGCATGCGGACGCCATCAAGGCGCTGGGCGATCATTTCGGGCTGAGGCTCGAGCGGCAGTCCTGCTTCCCCTACCGGCGCTGAACAGATTGGACGGCCGGAACGCTAGATGCTCCAATTCTTGAAGCAGAGCAGATTCATCCGGTCCAACCGGGTCGGGATTAGTAGTGTGAACGGCGTCATAGGTTAACGGTTCGAACGCTGATAGGCTTACCGCAGATGGTGCCCGTTCAGGGGCGCCTTTGCCTTCGGGGATCTGCATGTTTAAATCGTTCTTCCGCAAAGTCATCAATGCCGCGGCCAGCCAGGTTCAAAAATGGGACTGGGCCTCGGAGAAGGTCAACCGCCTCGTCATCAATCGGCTGGTGGACATCGTTCGCACGCGCCCGCATCCGTGGAGCACGGTTTCCGATTACACCTCCTGGCGCTCGCTCACCGATAAGACCTGGAGCGCCCGGCATCTGCCCGCCCATCGCCGGGATAATCTGCCGCCCATCGAGAACTTGTTGGCCCTGTTCAAACGCCCGGACGGCCAGCAGCGGCTGAGCCCCAAGTCCACCTGCCTGTTCCCGACATTCGCGCAGTTTCTGACCGATGGCTTTCTGCGGACCGCGCCCTCGGACGGCCCGGACGACCCCAGCGCCGGCAAGCGCAACACCTCCACCCACCAGATCGACCTCTGCCAACTGTACGGTCGGACCCACGAACAGACCCTGATCCTGCGGCTGAACAGCGAGGCGCCCGGCAAACGCGGCCGCCTGCAATCGCAATTCATCAATGGCGAAGAATACGCCCCGTTTTTTTTCAAGGACGACGAGCCGGACCTGGCGTTCGAAGGCATCGATCCGCCGCTCGGCCTCAGTTCGCTCGAAGGGCCCGAACACGCAGAGCAAAGGGCAAAGCTGTTTGCCTTTGGCGGCGACCGCTCCAACTCCGCGCCGCAGGTCGCCATGCTGACGACACTGCTGCTGCGGGAGCACAACCGGATTGCCGGCGAGTTGGAACAACGGAACCCGGCCTGGGATGACGAGCGTGTGTTCCAGACGGCCCGCAACATCCTGATCGTGCTGTTTATCAAGATCGTGGTAGAGGAGTATATCAACCATATCTCCAGCCGCCCGTTCAAACTGCGTGCCGACCCCTCCATCGCGTGGAACGCGCCCTGGAACAAGCCGATCTGGATGACCACCGAGTTCAGCCTGCTCTACCGGTGGCATTCGCTGGTTCCCGACCGGATCACCTGGAACGGCAAAACCATGCCTGTCCACAGCACCTTTCTGAACAACGCACCGCTGCTGGAGACCGGCCTGCGCCAGGGCTTCATCGACATGAGCGCGCAGAAGGCGGGCGCGCTCGGCCCCCGCAACACGACGGATGGGCTGCTGCACGTAGAGGCAGCCTCGATCGGTCAGGGCCGGGCCTGTCATCTGGATAGCTATGTCCGCTATCTGGCCTATTGCGGCCTGCCGGCGCCGGCAAAGTTCGAGGATATCTCCTCGGACCCGGAAGTGGTGCGGATATTGAAGGAGAACTACGAGAGCGTCGCCGACATCGAGTTTTATGTCGGCCTGTTCTCCGAAGACCTGATGATCAACTCGCCCCTGTCACCGCTGGTCAATGCATTGGTCGCGGTGGATGCCTTCAGCCAGGCACTGACCAACCCGCTGCTTTCCCAGCATGTGTTCAACAAAAAGACCTTCTCCGACTATGGCTGGCAGTTGATCAACCAACCGCAAAGCATCAAGTCGTTGGTCGAGCGCAATACCGCGGGCGGTGAGGTCGCCGGTTTCATCGGCATGACCCAGCCGGGCTGGAAGTTCAGCTAGTATGAAGGGCAGAAAACCAAGCGCAACCCCACCCCCCATTGGAACATGATCGCCCAGAAGATGCGCGCCTACCGTTGGCGACGAAACGGCGTATCTACAGACGCGTGCGATCATGCGCGACCGGCCTGGAGCATCGCCCGATCAAATTGAATCGCTCTTGCGATCAACTTGTAGGGGTAAGATGCTCTAATTTGTCAATCAGCGCTGAACTCTGGGCCCCAATCGGCGCGCAATTTTGACCCCTTGTCGGTGAACTGATCGACGGCCCGTTTCTCGCGCAGGTGGTGCAGGGAGAGGGGCCTGGCGACGTGCAGTCACCAACGAACGGAGCGGCGCCAGGCCCCTCTCCTGTCAGTTCCGGTTGCGAATGCGCCAGCTGTCGTTGCCGGTCTCGATGATGTCGCAGTGATGGGTCAGCCGGTCGAGCAACGCCGTTGTCATCTTGGCGTCGCCGAAGATGGTCGGCCATTCCGCGAAGGCGAGGTTTGTCGTGACCAGGATCGAGGTTCGCTCGTACAGCCGGCTGATCAGATGAAAGAGGAGCTGACCGCCGGCCTGAGCGAAGGGCAGATAGCCGAGCTCGTCCAGGATCACCAGATCGACGCGGGTGAGCTGATCGGTGAGCCGCCCGGCGCGCCCTTCGCGGAGTTCGGCCTCCAGCCGGTTGACGAGATCGACGGCGCTGAAGAACCGGACGCGGCGTCGGTGATTGACCGCGTTCGCGCCGATCGCGGTGACCAGATGCGATTTGCCGGTCCCGGCGCCGCCGACGAACACGGCGTTGCGCGTCTCGTCGAGGAAGTCGCCATCGTGGAGGCTGCGCACCAGCGCCTCGTTGACCGGAGTGGCGTCGAACTCGAACTCGGCCAGGGTCTTCATCACCGGGAATTTTGCGGCACTCATCTGGTAGCCGATCGAGCGGGCGGTCTTCTCCGCCAGTTCCGCCTTCAGCAGATCGCCCAGGATCTCGACAGCGCCGCGCTGGTGCTGGAGACCGGCGCGCATGATCTCGGCATATCGGGCGGAGCGCATGCCCGCGAGCTTTAACTCGCGCATCATGTCGATCAATTCATGCCGCTCCACGGACGGCCTCCCCGGCGAGCCGATCGTAGCGGGCGCAGTCGGCGAGTGGCTCGTGGCGAAGTCGCAGATGCGCGGGGAGGACAACCGGCTCCCGGGGCGCCGCCTGCCGGGTCTGACGCGAGAGAATGTTGAGGATCGCATCGGCGCTGCGCAGCCCGGTATTCATCGCTTCGGCGCAGGCTTGCCCGACCGTCTCGACGCCATGGTCCCGGGCGGCCGGCAGCAGCGCGACCATCTGTCGGTCGCCATCGTCAAGACCGGACAGTCGCTCCTGCGCTTTGCGCATCGCTGGCGGCAAAATCAGTTCCTTGAACGGGGCGCCGTTCCTCAGAGCGAACGGGGCGCCGTTCCTCGAGCTCCTCAGAGCGCCAGGTTTGCGTTCAAGAACTGGCACATAATGCCAGGGGTCGTAGATCGTCCGGTCACGTCCAAAGACACGGTCATGCTCGCCGACGATCTCGCCGTCTTGCAAGAGCACGATTCTGGTCGCGTAGGCGCGCAACTGCACCGGACGCCCCGCCGCTGTCGCCGACACGCTGTCGCCGACACGCTGTAGCGGTTGCGGTCGAAGGTCACGAGGCAGGTCTTCGACACCGCGGCCGTAATCTCGTGGAAGCCGCGGAACGGCCCCTGCAACGTCACCAGCGCCGCACGCTCTTCCTCGAAGATCTGCAGGACCGTCCGGTCCTTGAACTCGGGGTGTCGGGCTGATCCGGCATGGGCGGGAACGCGCTCATGCAGCACCGCGTTCAGCTCGGCATAATCGTGGACGCGCAGCCGGGGCGTGAAGTAGCGTTGGCGCGAGAGCTTCACCTGGTTCTCGACCTGACCCTTCTCCCAGCCAGAAGCGGGAGAGCACGCCGTCGGCTCGACCAGATGATGCGAACACATCCTCTCGAAGCGGGCGTTGAAGCGCCGCTCCTTGCCGATCAGGATCGCATCGACCGCCGTCGACATGTTGTCATGGATTCCACGCACGCACGCGCCGCCAAAATGAGCGAACGCCTCATCATGGGCGTCGAACACCATCTCCTGGCTCTCACGTGGATAGGCGATCAGGAACGGCATGCGGCTGTGGCAAAGCCGGAAATGCGCGACCTTGATCTTGGTCGTCACCCCACCGATCACCACAAGCCCGTGGCTCCAGTCGAACTGGCAGGCCTCACCCGGCGCGAACCTCAGCGGAACAAAGGCGTTCGCCAGCCCTGTCGTTCGCGCCTCCCGCCAGCGCTTCGCGTAGCGCCGCACGCTGTCGTAGCCGCCCTCGTAGCCCTCGCGCCGCAGATCGTCCAAAAATCCGCGTCAGCTGAAACCGCTCCCGCTTCAATCTCTTCTCGTTCGTCTCCAGCATCGCCTCAAGGCGATCGACGAACGCTCCGAGCTTCGGGAACGGTTGCGTCGGCCTCTCGTAGCTGAACGCCGTCTCGCATGAGCGCAGGATCTTCCGCACCCAGTTCCGGCTCAGACACCGCTCCCGGCTGATCTGCTTGATTCCTTTGCCATGCACAAAATGGTCACGATGGACCTTCGCAATCGTCTCCACGCACATCATCCCCGATCTCGCATCGACCTTCTTCTTTGAAAGCCAAAGCCGCTGCACAATCGCAGGGAGGGGTCAATTTTGGACGCCGATATCCCCGCTCAGGGGGTCATTCTTGCGCGCCGATCTACAATCTGGACGCCATCCTGTATCCGGGTTCCGGCAACCACGGGCCGCGCTCCAGGCACTTTCGGTGGCTTGAGGCCGAAGCCCTACAGCGCCCCGAGCTCTGGCGCGGCGACAGCCCTCTCCCCGACCTGCACCGGCGCCGCCTTGACCCCTCGATTGGATGCGGGAACAGGGTTGACTTATGGAATTTTCGCCAACAACCTCTCCGGAGACTTCCCAAATGGGAAATGCCGGATGATGTTTTCACTTGGGCGGAACTTACGAGCGCAAGGGGAAAGGTCTTGAATATTCGGAAACTCTTTATCGCACTCGGTTGCTTCGCTGCCTTTGCGGCACCATCCGCGGCATCTGCCGGGGATTTCGACGGGATCACGGTCCTCGAGTTCGCGGACGAGGCAGGCGCCGATGCTATCCGCGGCATCGGCAGCATTCCTGGCTTGCCCTCGCGTCTCGTAACCTTCGTATCGGAGGCCGGCACCTACGCGGCGGTCGTGGGCAGCCGCGGGTGCGCAGCCTGGGCCGTCGAGGGCAGCTATGCGGGTGACCAGATCAACTTCGGTCTGGGAGCGAGCGTCGTAACGATAAGATTGAGCGACCCCCATGTCTGCCAGCCATTCACACTGACCTGGACGAGCGGCGGTACTGTCCGGATACAGGCGGACGGCAACTTCTTCTCTCGGACCGGTGGGCCGCTCGGCGCAAACGCCCGCCCCATAAGCTATGACGCGCCCGCGCGTGTCGTCGCGCATGTGCCGCTGGTTTCGCTCGACTGGGACCTTCCAATCTTTGCTCAGCACGACATCGAAGGTGTGCAGATCGGCCCGCTTGAGCTTGCCAAGACGGCGCTGCATGGACGGGCCAAAATTTCAATCGGTCGGCCCGATGCAGCCCCCGGCATTGGCCCAAAATTCGAGGCGCGCCTGACAGGGAGAGACGGAAACCCAGTCTCGGTGACCGGATATGTGGCTCTTGCGGAGCGTTTGGCAGAGCCTTCAGATGTCCTCATCAGCATCGCAAAGGGCGAGAACATCAATCCGGTCACGCGCGACGCCTTCGATGCGGCAGCGATGGAGCGCTATGGCAAGCCGAGTTTCTCAGAGAAAGTCCCCAAATACGGCAAAACTCATCAGGTCTGGCTGTATGACCTGAGCGGTCGGCAACTCCGGCGAAGTGACAGCGCCCCCGACAACTGCCTCGCGACAGCGGAGTGGTGGCAGGAAGATGCAGGCAACCACCCGGTTAACCGTGATATTGGCCCGTGGGGATGCTCGCTAGTGATGGCCATCGATACCAGTGCGTCTAGTAGCCCAATCAACCAATACCTCATTCGAGCCATCAGCGGCTATGGAGCGGCCATCAACCATTTTCATCAGCGTTTGCATGAAATGGAAGCGGTGCGACGGAACATAGAGACCTCGGAGGGGGCGAAGCCGCGACTATGACCGACAATGCACATAAGCGGTCCGGTGACTCAATCCTCAACACGCTTCGGCGGGCCTTCGGAAGCGTCGGCTGCGCGCACCGCTGGCTCCTTATAACCGTGCTCGCCGCATGTGCTACAGCAAGCACGCCGGCCGGAGCAGGTGCCGAGGCAACGTTCTACGGTCTGACAATAGTGGAACTTCCCCGTGATGCATCTGCCGCGATCCTCGGAACGACCGCCGGAAAGGCGCCATTTCTCGTGATATACGTCTCGGAAGCGGGAAGCTACGCTGCACTCACGGACGATGGTGACCGACGCTCCTGCGTGGCGTGGGCCTCCAGCAACGCTGTCGGGCGCGACCGTATTGAGTTTGGCATCCCGGCATCCGAGCAGAGTCTGCGCGGAAAGTTTCCACCGATTTGTCTGCCTTTCACTGTCACACAATCAAGCAACGGGCACGTCAAGATTGACGCGCGTAACCCCTTCCATAAGTCGGGCCCTCTCGACTCAAGGGCGAAGCAGGTCGAATATTCCGGCGAGTCCGAAGTCCTCGCACGCGTTCCCGCAACCAATGTTGACTGGCGCCTGCCAGCCTTCGCGGAACTCGACGTCAGGGGCGTCCGTCTCGGTCCGCTTGCCGCCGCCCTGTCGTACCTCGACCGCGATGCAAAGGTATCGGTAGGTCCGCTGTTCGGGGAGAGGGCGTCAAAAAGTTTCCATGTGGAGATGGCTGATCCCGTCGGTGTGCGAGACCGGATCGGGCTGAACGGGCTCATCGCCGACAAGCAGTTGACCGGCTGGTCGGACGACGTGCTCTACAACACCGTCTACGAGGAGAGCTTCGCGCAGCCGATCCTTGCAAAGGTCTTCGAGAAGGCCATCATCGACCGATATAACAGACCGAGCCGGAAGGCGGATGGGCGGGTCGCCGGCACCGTGGCTCTCTCATGGTTTATCAACCTTGCCGGCAGGCAGATTTCGATGGCAGACGCTGGACCGGCGAATTGTCTCGCCATGCGGCAGATGTGGATCGATCTACCCGACGTGTCTGAGGTGAAGGG
The DNA here is from genome assembly GCA_963807085.1 of uncultured Alphaproteobacteria bacterium. Taxonomy (GTDB): domain Bacteria; phylum Pseudomonadota; class Alphaproteobacteria; order Bin95; family Bin95; genus JACKII01. The sequence goes on along the minus strand of CAWEBB010000035.1, from coordinate 5,249 downwards.
CGACATTGGCCCATGGGGATGCCCGCTCGTACTGACGGTGATCCACGACGGCAAGCGGGGTCTCGTCCGAAGATATTCCGTTCGGGCTGTAAGCGGTCAGGCGATGGCGGTTAATCATTTCTCCGCACGTATCCTGGAACTCGCAGAACGGCGAACAGCTCTTGCCGATATCGCGTCCTTTCGGCCAGACCTTGACCGATCGAAAGTGTCCACCGACGCACCTGCCGGAGGCGCGTCAGGGGAAGCTGCAGTTGCGGCTTCTAAGCCAGCCCAGCCGCTGCAATCGTTGACGCCGCCGCAAGGCGCCAGCGACCTCGGAGGCATAACCATTGTTAAACTAGCCGGGGATGACGCTCAGACAGAAGAGTTGAATGGCGAGTATCTTGTAATTTTTGTTGAGCCGCGCGGGATCTATGGCGCGGTGGTTCCACGGTACGGCAGGCATGGTGGCTGCACCGCCCTCGGTACCGAGGACAGCTATACGGGGTCCGCCGTTTCCCTGGGGCTCGACGCCGAGCAGGCCGTTCGGCGGATTAGGCTTCAGACCTATTGCCCGGCATTCAGGGTTCAGCTTGATGGGCCTGACGCCGTGCTCCTCGTGACGCCTGACGGACATGAGAGCCGCCACCCCATCGCCGCACACGTCGCGCTAACCCCCATCGACCTGCAATCGACGGCATTCTTGGCGAGTGATCGCGGTGGCGTCCGGCTTGGCCTAATAACTGAGGGCGCATTCGTGGGGCCGCTGCGCGACCCCGGAGGGATCGAAGACCGCTATAAGACGTTCCGGCAACAGGTAAATGAGCCCCCCAAATCGTCTCAGAAGGGCCCTACGACAATCAGCGGGCGCGTGGCAGGTCGGGAAATCACGGGCCTGCCCAAGACGTGCTCTACTATCTACAATACCTGACGACGTGGAATCGGAGAGCCAGCTTCGCAGCGTTCGACGCGGCTGTGAATGACAAATATGGAGAGGCGAGCGCAGTCTTCGCGCCATCGCATGGCGTACTGTGGGCTTACGAGGTTGATGGCACGCAGATGCAACTGGGCGCTGCCGCCGCGTCGCCGTGTGCAGCGACACTGCGACTTGTGTTGTCAGAAGATGCCCTGGGTCGACCGACTGGCCTGAACCTGCAGTCGAATTCGTGGGATATCGGTCCGTGGGGATGCGGCGTATTGATGGAACTATCGCCCAACCGCGAGAGCGACGGCGTGAGTGGATACTCGATAACGGCGGCGAGCGGCTACCTTTGGGCCATCAATCACTTTCATCAGCGCATCGACGAGACGAAAGCTCTGCTCCGGAAGGTAGAGGAACTGGCGGTACGAAAACCCAAGCTGTGACAGCTCTTGCGTTTCTAACAGGCCGGTGCCGAAGTCGCGCTTGTATCAATCCGGGAGCGGATTGATGACGATGACGAGAGTGGCGATTTCGCCTTTGCCTTCGTGGATCAGGATAATGGCAAGGGCTCCATCGGCCTGAACCATGATCACGGGGTGGTTCCTGCGCTTGACGCTTTTTTCGGCGTTCCGGATCCGAAGAACGCCCGCATCAGAATGCCAATATTGAAGCCGGCGACGTGGATCAGATAGCGTTTGTGGACGTTCTCGCGCCCGCGCAGCCAGGCTCGGCGCATTCCGCCCCGATCTCGAGGACATGGGCGAAGCTGCGCTCGACCATTTCGCCGCGCCGGCGCATGGCGTCGCGTCCGACGCCGGATCTGAGCCGGGCGCGATTGGCGTAGACCGCCTGTCGGGCCGCCGCGTCGCCCCTGCCAGCGCAGATACCCATTGGCGGGCTTCGGCTCGGCGATGCGGGTTTTCCAGATGCCGCCGTTGAGGCGCTTCAGCCCCTCGCGTGAGTGATACCCCTTGTCGCCGACCAGGACGCATGGCGCCGCCGACGTGGGCGCGAGGCCAACCCTGGCAAGATTGCGTTCAGTCGCCTCCAGCGTGCCGGGCAGCGTTGTCGTGTCGCCATTATCCGCGGGGTGGATCGGCGCCGCCACGATGACGCCGGTATCAAGATCAACCGCGTGTTCGGGCTTGTAGGCCAGATGGGTCGTCCCGTCCTTCATCCGCGCGATCTTCGCGTCAGGGTCGGTCGGGCTGGCCCAGTCCGTGTTCGAGAGCGTCTTGCCCTTGCGGGCGCGATCCAGCCGGATCAGATCGTCGATCGTTGGCGTTTCGACGCCGCTCTCCTCCGCCACCATGCGCGCCGCGTAGTACGGCTTGCACGTGCGCTCGACGAAGCCGTCAAAGCCCGCTTCGGCCAGAAGCTTCTGCAGCCGGTCGTAAAACACGTGGCCCGGTGAGCGCGGCATCTCCGACCACGCCACGACAAGTTCGCCCTGAACCGCAGACTGCCGCTTCATCGACATCGTCGAATACCCGCCCAAAACTCGATGAACCTATCGAGTTCAGACGACGCCGACTTCGTCAACGGGCTGCTAAGCGCCATCGTTGTCCACTTGAAAGGTTCACATCGTAGTCGATCGTAAGCTGCGTTCCGCTCACACGGCAGCCGAGGCGCCGTAGTTCCAGGGGAGGAGTTCGTCGATCCGGCTTTGGAGATGCTCCGCTGCGATTGGCCTTGTCCCGGTTTTGTTCCGGTCTCTTTCGAGCAATATTCGCAATGAAGGAGACCGGAAAAAATCGGGACAAGTCCAGACAGCCCGGAGGTCGGCCGGCTTCCTGGCGCGTCCTGTATGCAACTCGTTCACTGAGGTCCGGGCCGCAACCGGGACGGTAGTCTCCGAAACTGGTAGCAAGGGAACGGCAGTTATCAACAATGGAGTATGGCAGGTTCGCACATGCAGTGAATGTCCGCTCCCCACCCAAAGTGACGGTGAAGCCAACGTCGCCATCGGCTTCGTGAAATCCTCCATGTAGCAATGCTAGTGGACTGATTCCAAAGTTTGGAACCCTCGGTTTCTAGCGGCGATTATTTTGTCGGGGGCGGCTTTCCAAGTGAAAGTCTTGGCCTCAGTTCGATTGTGTTCGTCGATGAAACGGTTGATCGCAGTCTGGAGATCGACGATGGAGTGGAAGACGCCATATTTGAGCCTTCGCCTAGTGAGTTTTGCGAAGAAACCTTCAACGGCGTTCAACCAGGAGCTTGAGGTCGGCGTAAAGTGAAAAGTCCAACGCGGATGGCAACGAGAAATGCCCGAAAGTTGGTGATGGCTTGATGGGCGGCATATCATGGCGTTGTCGAAGCGCCTGCAATTCTCTGGCGAGAAAGGGATATGATGGTGTTGTCTAATCGAGGTGGGAGGGTCAAGCCTCTTTTCGGCTCGAGATACGTTTGCCGGGTGCACGGTTGTCTTCGCGGTCGGCATCAGCCGCCGCATGATGGAGCTTCGCGGGAGGAGCCTTCAATGTGGACGACGCACTTTGCTGAGCCAGCGGTGCAACCCCATCAACGGAATAGCTCGGCCCACGTCCCGGCAGGGACGTCTCAAGCGTTCAGATCTTGAACGCTATCTTCCAGATTTCATGCTGTGGCTCCGGCGCTTCGGTCAAACAACTCGCCGGTCTTGAGCATCGCGTGCATCGTTACGGCCAGTTTTCGGGCTACGGCAACGGCAGCTCGCTTGAAGCCAACCCGCTCCCTAAGCTTGAGGCCCCATGTCCGCAGGACACTGTCGGCCAAACTGCGGGTCAGGATGACCGTGGCGGCTTCGTAAAGAAGGCCGCGCAAATGACGATCGCCTCGTCGAGATATGTGGCCATCATAGTCTACCTCTCCTGATTGGTAGCGACGGGTTGTCAGACCGAGCCAAGCGCCGACGGAGCGGGACTTCTTGAAGTTGCCGGGGTCCCCTCAATGGCGGTTGCGAAAGAGGTCGCGGTGATCACACCAACGCCAGGGATTGACATTAAAATCTGACACGCTTGGCTTTGACGTGCAGCAGCGACAAGCTGGCGGCCCATTTCCGCAGCACGCATGCGCATGCTGCGCCACGCTTCCAGCATCGGCAGCACGATGGGAGCAAGTCCTTCCTGATCGACAAGCAGGACGCGGACATTTTTCTCAAACGTGCTCCCCTTGCCTGCGGGAACGAGCAGCCCGAATGTCTTCATGATGCCGCGGATCTGGTTCGAAAGCTCGGTGGTGATCCTGACAAGCCTGGTGCGTGCCCGCCACGAGAGTGCGGGTCACATGCTTTCGAACCCTTTTACCCGCACCTCGCGGAAGAAGCCCGCCTCTGCAAGATGCGCCAAGCCATCGGCGTCGTTCGCATCGGTCTTGTTGGCGGCCATGTCGAGCGCTGCCTTGGCGTGGCGTGCATCAATGCAGATCGCCGGCATCCCCTCTTCTTGCAGCGCATGATAGAACCATACGGACAGAGGCCCGGTCTCGAACACCACGCGTTTTACGGCGGGTGCCCGCTTACGGATAAGTTCAGCAATGATCCTGGGATCGGAGGCGCACCTGCCGCGCCAGATGCGCTTTCCTTCACGGCGGATCGACACCGCTGTCTCTTTCATGGACACGTCGAGACCGATATATTCTTCCATGGCTGTTCTCCATCTGATGCTTGGGCCCGGCGTCCAGTCGTGAGCCCGTATTTCCATCCTATCGGGGAACAGCCGCCCTCCAAGAATATGATCAGTTCAGGGTAACTCGCTCCCGCGATTACCCTATGTGGATGCCGCCATCTTCTGGCATCGCAATGTGGCGTCAGGATGAAATCACGGCATAATGCTCGAAAGGACGCATCAACATGGCGCAAGCTACCATCATCGGCCTTGATCTCGCAAAGAATGTTTTCCAAGCTCATGGTGCATCCGAGACCGGTTCGGTCGTTTTCCGCAAGAAGCTCACCCGCAACCAGGTTCTTCCGTTTCTCTCCGAACAACCCAGCTGTATTGTTGCCATGGAAGCATGTGCGACAGCACATGGCTGGGCGCGGGAGATTGGTAAACTCGGTCATAGTCCGCGTCTAATCCCGCCACAATACGTGAAGCCTTACGTTAAACGCCAGAAAAACGATATGGCTGACGCTGAGGCGATTGCTGAGGCGGCGTCACGCCCGACCATGAGGTTTGTCGAGGTCAAGTCCGAGGATCAACAGGTCAGTGCCATGGCCTATCGGACCCGGCAGATGTTCATTGGCCAGCGCACCCAAACGATCAACGGCTTACGCTCGCATCTGGCCGAGCACGGTGTGATTGCAGCGACAAACAAGTGTGGCCTGAAGAGGCTGTCCGCGATGATCGAAGATGAGACGGTGGCCCTGCCG
>CAWEBB010000034.1:0-105668 GCA_963807085.1 uncultured Alphaproteobacteria bacterium | reverse complement strand
TCTCATCGTGCACCAGCGAAAAATTGTGGAAGATCTCGAAGGCCAGGGCGGCGGGAAGGGCTGTGCGGTAATCGGCGCCAAGGGCATCAGCAATCATTAACAAAAGGATGGGGCGTAAACGCTTTCCTCCCAGGCCCAGGATATAACTCATGGGCTCATATAGCTGTCCGGGTTCCTTCCCGGGGAATCCTACGGCTAAAAAGGCATTGAACTCGGTCCTGTATTGTTCTTCGGATTGCAATTGGCAGGTTTTCCCAAAAATACACTAATTCACCACAGGGTAAAACCGGTACGCAAATTTTTGAATGCGGAGAATCCAGGCCATTATCATAACTATGTTAAATTATTGTAAAACTTAGGAAACTTTTTTTGTGCTTAAAGTTTCCGTCAATATATTTGCGCCTCCAATTATGAAAGAAGATATCATTATCAAGGCGGTTGAAATGTTCCTGACCTATCAGGTAGAAAGACGTGACGATGGACGATCTGGCACAGGAAATGGGGATTTCGCTGATGCATGCCCTGGTGCATGCCGCCGATATCCAGGACCGCGACGGCGGCGTGATGGTGATGGCCGCTCTGTTCGGATCTACCCCTTCCTGCTCAAGCTTTACGCCGATGGCGGCTATCAAGGGGAGCGGTTCCAGGAGGGCGTGAAAAAGGCCCTCTCCCAGGTCAACGTGGAGATCGTCAAGCGCTCCGATCATGCCAAGGGCTTTGTCGTGCTGCCCAAACGCTGGATTGTCGAGCGAACCTTCGCCTGGCTCGGACGTTGCCGCCGTCTGGCCCGGGATTGGGAGTGCCTCAACGCCAAGGCGCTGGCCTTCCTGAAACTCGCCTCGATCCGCCTCATGATCCGAAAACTCTGCAATCCATGATGAAGTTTCCGGACGGATATTTTCATTTTTTTTTTTTTTTTTTTTTTTTTTTTTTTTTTTTTTTTTTTTTTTTTTTTTTTTTTTTTTTTTTTTTTTTTTTTTTTTTTTTTTTTTTTTTTTTTTTTTTTTTTTTTTTTTTTTTTTTTTTTTTTTTTTTTTTTTTTTTTTTTTTTTTTTTTTTTTTTTTAGAGGCTTCTCCCTTTCGTTCCGGCGCTGCGAGATGTTGATGTTTCGGATGGCGGCGCGGGTGATGGCTTCCTGGTGCATGCAGGGCTCTGAGCAATTCTGATCGACGTAGGCAGCGGCTCGAGACGGTTGGATGCACCGCGGACAGGCGACGGCGATCTCGCATTCCGGGGTGTGGCGCCGTGATCTGGTACTCTCAGACGCGCTGCTCGACGAAGTCGCGGGCGGTTGCTGGCGCGAGGCGGGCTCCGAGGCCGAGCAGGGTATCGAACGCCACGGCTGTGTGGCGGCGACGGTTCCACCTGAAGACGAACTCGTCGAGGTAACGCCTGAAGTGCTGGCGACGGAGGCCATGGTAGGTCCCGAGCGCCCATCTCTTGAGGTTTGAAAAGACGCGATGGGTCCAGCGCAGGATGATGTGGGCGGCCATCTTGCCGACGACTTTCGGCTCGTGCACATGGTCGGGCAGGCCATTGTAGCCGGACCATCCGTCCGTGACGACGCGGGCACCGGCGGCGGCGACCGCGACGACGAAGGGCTTGAGCGTGGCGCCGGAGAAGTCGGCGATCGGCGCGAGACGAATGCGGCGCGGCTTGCCTTCGGGCGAGAGCTCCACCGCGCCGGCAACGAGCATCTTGCCCTGCGAGCTGCGGCCTTGACCGCCAGCGGGCGGGTCGTCCTTATGGCGCAAGGCGATCTCGGTCTCGTCAACTTCGACGACGTCCTCGAGAAGGCTTCGCTCGGGATCGACCATGGCGCGGCGGAGCTTCGTCAGGAGCAGCCAGGCGCTCTTGTAGCTGCCCAGGCCCAGTTGGGCCTGCAGTTGCAGGGCGGAGATCCCGTTGGAGTGGCTGGTTACGATATGGATCGCCGTGAACCAGGTCTTCAGCGGCAGATGGCTGCCGTGCATGACCGTGCCTGCGGTCACGGACGTCTGCCGCCGGCAGGCCGCGCACTCCCAGGTGAACGCCTTGGTCTTCAGCAGCCATCCCTTCGTGACGCCACAGCCCGGGCAGACAAAGCCCTCCGGCCACCGGCGACGCGCCAGATAGTCGGCGCAGGCCGCATTATCCGGAAATCGCGCCTCGAACTGGGCGCGGGAGAGCGGGCGGTCATGTTTCCAGCGGCTCGGCATGCGAGAACATTAAGCGAACGCACCTCGCGACGCAAGCGCAGATCACCACATTTTGTGCCGCCGGAGCCAACGGGAGAAGCCTCTTCTGAGTTTTCACCCCATGGTCAGCTGATATCGGGTGGCGAGGTGACGGTGCCGAAATTGTTTGTGAACAATAAGAACGGTCGCATCGGGCTTGTTGGTTATTGGGATGTTGTCGCTTTCGACGAGTTTGCCGGGCGCGAGAAGACAGCGAATAAAGCGCTCGTCGACATCATGAAAAACTATATGGCCAATAAGAGCTTCTCCCGAGGCGTAACGCCGATGGGTGCCGAAGCAAGTTTCGCCTTCGTCGGTAATACCGACCACAATGTTCCGTTTATGCTCAAGAACAGCGATCTTTTTGAAGCACTTCCAAGGCAGTTCCACGACTCAGCATTTATCGACCGGTTACACGCCTACTTGCCGGGCTGGGAGGTTGATGTGATCCGTGGTGAAATGTTCACGTCCGGCTATGGTTTCATAGTCGACTACCTTGCTGAAATTCTTCGCCACCTCCGGAGCGATGATTTTTCTCATCGGTTCGAGGCAAGATTTCAAATTGAGCCAGCAAATCTCGACCCGGGACAGAGACGCCATTTACAAGACGATGTCTGGCCTTTTGAAGCTTCTTTTTCCAAACGGGAAGCAGACGGTTTCTGAGGTCGAGGAACTGCTCGATTAGCAATGGAAAGTCGCAAGCGCATCAAAGATCAACTTGGCTCGGATCGACAGCACATATCCTGATGTCGATTTTCACTATGTCGGCTCTGATAGACGGAAGCGTCCGGTGAGCACCATCGAGGAGGAGGAATTCCCGCAGTTCTATCATCTTCGGTCAGCCGCCCATGCCGCTAAACTGACGCGCACTTTGTCATCTACTGAAACAGCATCAAATAATGTTGAAGTCTCTCCTGTCGCCGCAGTGGCCAGAACGGAATTCGAAAACTCCAGTCAGGATTCATCGGAGGCGGCAAAAGAAGGACGTCTGGTCTTCAATGAAAACCGCAAGGGTGTGAGCTACGACCGAATTTTTGGCTCTTACCTTGATGGCGCCAGCAAGATTACCGTCACAGATCCGTACATTCGATTATTCTTTCAAGCGCGTAACGTTATGGAATTGGTTGAGATGATCGTTCGTCGCAAGGCTCCGGAGGATCAGGTTATTGTTCAACTCGTCACCGGCCCTGACGAGGGAAATTTTAGCAAGCAACGGGAAAACCTCGACTCTATTGTGGCTGCTTGCGAAGGTAGCGGTGTCGAATTTAATTGGTCCTTTGATGGTACTGGAACCGCTCACGCCCGTCATATTGTGACCGACACTGGCTGGAAGATCTCTCTTGATCGCGGCCTCGATATTTTCCAACAATATCCGATGAACGACGCTTTTAGTCTATCGAACCGATTGCAAGAGCAACGGGCAATTAAACAGTTCGAAATAACTTAGAGGCTTCTCCCGTTGGCTCCGGCGGCACAAAATGTGGTGATCTGCGCTTGCGTCGCGAGGTGCGTTCGCTTAATGTTCTCGCATGCCGAGCCGCTGGAAACATGACCGCCCGCTCTCCCGCGCCCAGTTCGAGGCGCGATTTCCGGATAATGCGGCCTGCGCCGACTATCTGGCGCGTCGCCGGTGGCCGGAGGGCTTTGTCTGCCCGGGCTGTGGCGTCACGAAGGGATGGCTGCTGAAGACCAAGGCGTTCACCTGGGAGTGCGCGGCCTGCCGGCGGCAGACGTCCGTGACCGCAGGCACGGTCATGCACGGCAGCCATCTGCCGCTGAAGACCTGGTTCACGGCGATCCATATCGTAACCAGCCACTCCAACGGGATCTCCGCCCTGCAACTGCAGGCCCAACTGGGCCTGGGCAGCTACAAGAGCGCCTGGCTGCTCCTGACGAAGCTCCGCCGCGCCATGGTCGATCCCGAGCGAAGCCTTCTCGAGGACGTCGTCGAAGTTGACGAGACCGAGATCGCCTTGCGCCATAAGGACGACCCGCCCGCTGGCGGTCAAGGCCGCAGCTCGCAGGGCAAGATGCTCGTTGCCGGCGCGGTGGAGCTCTCGCCCGAAGGCAAGCCGCGCCGCATTCGTCTCGCGCCGATCGCCGACTTCTCCGGCGCCACGCTCAAGCCCTTCGTCGTCGCGGCCGCCGCCGCCGGTGCCCGCGTCGTCACGGACGGATGGTCCGGCTACAATGGCCTGCCCGACCATGTGCACGAGCCGAAAGTCGTCGGCAAGATGGCCGCCCACATCATCCTGCGCTGGACCCATCGCGTCTTTTCAAACCTCAAGAGATGGGCGCTCGGGACCTACCATGGCCTCCGTCGCCAGCACTTCAGGCGTTACCTCGACGAGTTCGTCTTCAGGTGGAACCGTCGCCGCCACACAGCCGTGGCGTTCGATACCCTGCTCGGCCTCGGAGCCCGCCTCGCGCCAGCAACCGCCCGCGACTTCGTCGAGCAGCGCGTCTGAGAGTACCAGAGCACGGCGCCACACCCCGGAATGCGAGATCGCCGTCGCCTGTCCGCGGTGCATCCAACCGTCTCGAGCCGCTGCCTACGTCGATCAGAATTGCTCAGAGCCCTGCATGCACCAGGAAGCCATCACCCGCGCCGCCATCCGAAACATCAACATCTCGCAGCGCCGGAACGAAAGGGAGAAGCCTCATAACTTATTTGCGTATAAAGTAAACCCGATTGAAACCAAAACATCACGCTACATTGAAATGTAAATTCTTGATAGACAGCTGTCCACCCCTCGCCATCTGAGCGCGATCAGGCGGTGACAACGGAGCGGATGGCGTTTATCCACCGGCCGCCATGGACAGATAAAGGTTAAGGAGCCTTATGGTTGCTAATTGGTTGCTAGGGAACTCCAGCCTAATTAAAAGTTTAACCTAAACCATTGAAATTCTTGGTGGGTGCAGTAGGGATCGAACCTACGACCCGCTGATTAAGAGTCAGCTGCTCTACCGACTGAGCTATGCACCCAAAGGAGAGCGGTAACTAGCAGACGGATACAGGCTTGTCGAGCCGGAAATCCCACAGAAATCTCATCGCGCCCAAACCGCCACTGCGATTCCGCGACTACCGCATTCCGATACGGGTGCCGCCATGAACAGCCACGCTCTGCACCAGTCCGAAACCGATCATCAGGGTCAGCATCGCCGTGCCGCCGTAAGAAACCAACGGCAACGGAACGCCGACAACCGGCAATAATCCGATCACCATCGCCATATTGATAAACGCGTAAAGGAACAGATTGGACGCGAGCCCTAACACCAAGATGCGGGCAAAGATCGACTGCGACCGGAATGCGATCACAACACAAAAAAACAGAATAAACGCATACAGCCCCAGCAAAAAGACCGATCCGAAAAAGCCGAACTCCTCCGCCATCAGCGTGAATACGAAATCCGTGTGCTTTTCTGGCAGGAAGCTCAGTTGCGCCTGGGATCCTTCCATAAAGCCCTTGCCGAAGGGCCCGCCCGACCCGAGCGCGATCTTGGACTGCACAATGTGATAGCCGCTGCCCAACGGGTCCCGCTCCGGCTCCAGAAAGGTCAGAACCCGGTCGCGCTGATAGTCGTGCAGCATCGACCATCCGAGCGGCGCCGCGCCCGCACCGGCCGCCCCGGCCAACAGAAGCTTCCACCATGCGAGCCCGCCCAAGAACACACAGACCAAGCCCAACAGCGCAATTATAACCGCAGTGCCGAGATCCGGCTGGCGCATCACCAGCAATACCGGCACCGCGATCATGATGATCGGGACGATTAGAACGATCACCCGATTGATCTGGTTGTCGTCCAGGTCATGAAAGTAGCGGGCCATTGCCAGCACAATCGCGACCTTCACCACTTCGGAGGGCTGCAGGTTGATAACGCCCAGATCAATCCAGCGTTGGGCGCCCTCGCCGACCCCGGCGAACTCCACCACGCCCAGCAGTGCAACCGACATGGCATAGATCATATACGAAAATCGCCACCAAAGTTGCGGATGGATCAAGCCGATGGCCAGCAGGAGCGCGACGCCAATCCCGACCCGGGCCAGTTGCGGGGCGGCCCAGGGCAGCCAGCTTCCGTCCGCGGCGGAGTAAAGCACGGCGATCCCCACGCCACAGACCGAAAGCGTCAGCAGGATCAATGGCCAGTGCAGACGCCTGATCCGCAGCCAGATATCGTCGCCCGCCGAACTCGCGAATCGGCCGCCCGTCGCCTTGGCTCCCCTCGTTCTGGCTTCCGTAACCAGGCTCATGCCGGCTCTCCGGCAAGCCTCAGCTGCGCCTCAAGCAGCAGGTCGCGGGCGATCGGCGCCGCCGCTGTCGAGCCGCCCCCGCCGTGCTCGACTACCACCGACACGGCAAAGCGCGGCGCGGCAATGGGGGCAAAGCCGACAAACAACGCGTGGTCGCGGTGATAGCGCTGCCTTTCCGTGTTTTTCAGAATGCCGGAACTGCGCTCCTTGGCGGAAATCCGGCGCACCTGGCTGGTCCCGGTCTTGCCGCCCATGTGCATACCTTCCGCCGGTATTTGCGAGGCCCGCGCCGTTCCTCTGGCGTCCGAGGTGACGCCGATCATGGCGCGGACAATGGCGTCCAGGTGCGCCCCGTCGATCCCGAGCGACGACGCCTGTTCGTCGGCCGCACCGTTTGCCAGCAGCCGGGGCATTATCGCCCGGCCGCCATTGCTCAGCCGCGCGGTCATGACGGCCAGTTGCAGCGGTGTCGTCAGCACATACCCTTGGCCGATCCCCGCGATCAGGCTGTCGCCGATTTGCCAAGGTTGGTCGAGCCGCCGGCGCTTCCACGCCTTGTCGGGGATGAGGCCCGGAAGCTCGCCGGGCAGATCGATGCCCAACGGTTCGCCCAGGCCCAGTTTCCGCGCCATCGCCGCAATCCGATCGATCCCGACCCTGCGCGCGACCTCGTAAAAATACACGTCGCAGGACTGCACGATGCCGGTGTTCATATCGACTCTTCCATGCCCGCGCCGATTCCAGCAGTGAAAGCGGCCGTCGCCAACTTCCAAAAAGCCCGGGCAATGGAACGCCGTTCGCTCGGTAATCAGTCCAAATTCGAGCGCCGCCAAGGCGACAACCATCTTGAAGGTCGAACCGGGCGCATACTGACCGGCAATCGCCTTGTTCACCAATGGCGCGTCCGGCAGAGAGAGCAGCCGTTGCCAATCCTGCGAGCTAATACCGTCCGTGAACAGGTTCGGGTCGAACGCCGGGCGGGATACCATCGCGATGATACCGCCCGAGCGCGCATCCATGACAACGGCAGAGCCGGTTTCGTTTCCGAACGCGCGGGCCGCATAGCGCTGCAAATGAAATCGAGCGACAGGCGGAGCGTGTCTCCCGGCTGTCCCGCTGTCCGATCCAGTTCCCTGATCGTTCGGCCGACGGCATTGACCTCGACCTTTCGCCGGCCCGCCTCTCCCCGAAGGCGCAGATCATATACTTTCTCGACGCCGGACTTGCCGATCCTGAAATCCGGCAGGGCCAGCACGGGGTCGCCGTCCAGTTCACCTTCGGCGACCGCGCCCACATAGCCGACGATATGGCCGCAGGTCTCCGCCTCCGGATAAATCCTTTTCTTGGTGGGCGAGATCTCCACTCCCGGCAATTCCGGGCTGCGGACGCTGATACGGGCGATTTCGCTCCAAGAAAGACTGTCATAGACGACCAACGGCACGAACGGCCGCTGGCGGCGCGCCTGCTCCAGGACGCGGGCCTGCTGATCACCGCCCAACGGAACCAGGCGGTTCAGGCGGTCCAGGGCGACCACCAGATCGTCCGCGGCCTCCGGCACAATCGCCACGCGGTAGGCGGTCCGGTTCAACGCCAACGGGCTACCGTGACGGTCGAGGATCAAGCCGCGCGCCGGCACTTCCAAGCGCAGACCGATCCGGTTTTTTTCGGCAAGCGTCGCGTAGCGTTCCGCCTCTATGATTTGCAGCTGGTACATGCGTCCGGCCAGCAGCGCGAACCCGCCCATTTGGGCGGCTCCGATCAGCAGCCCACGGCGGGAAAGCTGCCGCTGCCGCTCTCGGGCCAGACGCTCAACCGCGCCGCTTGCCATACCGCATCCCTCCGATCAACCATTGCAGCGGGTTCGAGGCGACCACGAAAACCAATACGGTGATGGCCGCATTGGCGATGAACGGCTCCGGCTCCAGCCACACGGTGTAATAGGCCGACAACAGCAGCCAATGAAACACGGCCGCGCCCGCGGCGAGCATGAAAAACCCGCCCCACAGGAACTGCACCAGGCGCAGGTGAGCGCGTTGACTCGTCGCGAAAGCATGGATCGCGAGGAACGTGACCGCCTGCATCCCCGGCGGTGCTCCGCTGAGCAGGTCGGTCATCAATCCCAGCAGGAAACAGAACCAGACCGGAAAGGCTTCATGACGGAAGGCCGCGCTCAGATAGACCAGCATGAAGACGAAGTCGGGGAACAGCACGCTGGGAAAGGGGCTCGGCGCGGTCATGGCCAACACGGCCGCTACCATCAGCGTCGCCGGCCAGACCCGATCCCAGGCATGCCTGATGGGCGTGGCGATGCCGCTCACTCGCCGCGGTCCCGGCTATCGACCAAGTCGATCACCGGCGGCTGCCCGTAGTCGACGATGCGCACGTAATCCAGCAGGTTCCAGTCGGCGAAAGGCCGGACCCGCCAATTGCCGCCGTCGTCCAACCGCGTGACGCCAACCGGCAGGCCGGGGTGAAAGATGCCGCCGTCGCCCGAGGTCACGACCAGGCTGCCCGGCGTGGGCGCGCCGCCCGACGTGAAAAACTGCAACTCCGGCTGGGGATCGTTGCGACCGATCATGATCGCCCGCAGCCGCCCGTCGCCGATAGCGACCGGAATCTTGGAGTTCAGGTCGGTGATCAACAGCACGCGGGCAGCCCGTGCCCCAACGGTCTGCACTCTGCCAACCAGTCCCCGGTCGCCCAAGACCGGCAACTCCGCGCGCAGGCCATGATCGCGCCCGACGTGAACCATGAAACTGCGGGCGAAAAGCCCGCCGGTATCCGCAACCACCCGGGTGGAAATCGACTGCGCGGCCGGTCCCGGATCGAAGCGCAGCAAACGGCGCAGGCTGGCGTTTTCCTCCTTCAGCCGATAGGCCGCCAGACGCAATTGGGAAAGCCGGGCGTTTTCGTCCCGCAGCCGCCGGTTCTCTTGGCGCAGGATCACGATGCCTTCGGCGTCTTCCAACAGGTGTTCGGCAACCGAAAGCGGGTAGGAGAAAAAATCCAGCGCCGGCACCGTCGCATCCGCGACAAGCGCGCGGACGCCGTCGATCAGCCGGGCGTCGACCTTGCCGACCAAAACCAGCCCGAAGGCGGCGAGAGCGAACGCGACATAGGCCAGACGCCGCGCCGTGCGCGCCGCCGTGCGCAGGCCCTCGTCGACCATTTCGCCGATATGTTGAGGTTGGTCCTCCATTCCGCTCCTTCGATGCAGCGCGGACCGATAGCGTGCGGGCCGGTGACCGCTAGAGCATCGCCCGATCAAATCAGATCGCTATCACGATCAAATTATCGGGGAAAGATGCTCTTATTCTCAGGTTTAGAGCAGATCACCCAATCCAAACGGATCAGAATTTGCTCTAGCCGCTCAGCACCCCTTCCAACGCCTGCCGCTCTTCTAAACATCGTCCACCGCCCAGCACAACACACGAAAGCGGATCTTCGGCAATTGCGACCGGCAGTCCGGTGACCTCGCCCAGTATTTCGTCCAGGAACGGCAACATTCCGCCGCCGCCCGTCAGGACGATGCCCTTGTCGACAATATCGGCCGCCAGTTCCGGCGCCGTATGTTCGAGGGCCACCCGGACGGCATCGACGATCTGTGAAACCGGTTCGGCGAGCGCTTCCGCGACCTGGGATTCGGTCATAATCACTTCGCGCGGAACGCCGTTCATCAGGTCACGGCCGCGCACCGCAGCCCGCCGCTCTTCCCGATGCACCGGCATGTTCGCCGCGCCGATGCTGACCTTGATCCGCTCGGCCGTCGCCTCTCCGATCAGCAGATTGAACTCGCGGCGCACATAGGCGATAATCGCTTCGTCCATCTTGTCGCCGCCGATCCGGACCGAACGCGAATAGACGATGCCGCCGAGCGAAATCACGGCCACTTCCGTCGTGCCGCCGCCGATATCCACAACCATCGAGCCGGACGGCTCCGTCACCGGCAGGCCCGCGCCGATCGCGGCTGCCATCGGCTCCTCTATCAGATAGACGCGCCGGGCGCCTGCCCCCAAGGCGCTGTCGGTGATGGCGCGCCGCTCCACCTCGGTCGCACCCGAAGGCACGCAGACGACCACCCGCGGCGAGACAAAGCTGCGCCGGTTATGCGCCTTGCGGATGAAATATTTGATCATTTCCTCCGCCGCCTCGAAGTCGGCGATGACGCCATCGCGCAACGGCCGGATGGCCTCGATGTTTCCGGGCGTCCGGCCGAGCATCAGTTTGGCCTCTTCGCCCACCGCCATGACTTGCTGACGGCCGTCGGTGCTTTTCACGGCAACCACGGACGGCTCGTCCAGCACGATGCCCCGGCCCTTGACATAAACCAGCGTGTTGGCGGTCCCCAGATCGATGGCGAGATCCTGGCTCAGCAGGCCCAGAATGGCGGAAAACATCAACCCTCACTTCACAAGGCACCTTAGACTGGCCCGGATTGGCCAGGTCATCAGCGAAAAGCAGCGCGGCCAGATATAACCGCGCTGCCGGAAATCCAAAAGACGGGACGCGCTCGCGCGCCCGCATTTCTTGTTAGTTCTTCGCCTTGTCGACCAGCGCGTTCTCGCCGATCCAAGGCATCATCGCCCGCAAGCGGGCGCCGACCTCTTCCAGGTTGTGCTCGGCGCCGAGGCGGCGCTTGGCCTTGAAGCTGGTCTGACCGGCCGCATTCTCCAGCACCCATTCACGGCTGAACTCGCCGCGCTGGATCTCGCCCAGGATTTCCTTCATCCGCTCCTTGACCGATGCGTCGATCACGCGCGGGCCGCGGGTATAGTCGCCATATTCGGCCGTGTTCGAGACCGAATAGCGCATGCCGGCCATGCCGCCCTCATAGATCAGGTCGACGATCAGCTTGACCTCGTGCACGCACTCGAAATAGGCCATTTCCGGCGCATAGCCCGCCTCGACCAGCGTCTCATAGCCGGCCTGGATCAGCGCGGTTAGGCCACCGCAAAGCACGGTCTGCTCGCCAAACAGGTCGGTTTCGCACTCTTCCTTGAAGGTGGTCTCGATCACGGCGGCACGCCCGCCGCCGTTGGCGCAGGCATAGCTGAGCGCCAGGTCATGGCAATTGCCGCTCGGATCCTGATGCACCGCAATCAGCGAAGGAACCCCCGCGCCGCGTACATATTCGCTGCGGACCAGATGGCCCGGCCCCTTCGGCGCGACCATGAACACGTCGATGTCCGAGCGCGGGTTGATCAGGTTGAAGTGGATCGACAGGCCGTGCGCCACCCCCAGGGCCGCCCCGGGGCGGATATTGTCGGCAATATCCTGGCTGTAAAGCGCGGATTGGCCTTCGTCCGGCGTCAGCATCATCACCACATCGGCCCAGGCGGCCGCTTCGGCCGGCGCCATGACCTTGAACCCGGCACCTTCGGCCTTAGGCGCGGAACCTGAACCCGACCGCAGGCCGACCACCACCTCGGCGACGCCGCTGTCGCGCAGATTGTTGGCGTGGGCGTGTCCCTGGGAGCCGTAGCCGAGCACGGCAACTTTCTTGCCCTTGATCAGATTGAGATCGGCATCACGATCATAATAGACACGCATAGACATCGGTTTCGTCCTTTTCAATGGATGGAAATGCGCTGCAGGACGCAGCGCGTGTGGTGGAATGCAGGCCGGATTAGCCGCCTCGCATCGATTGCTTGGCCGAGGCTTCTAATATCCCTTGTTGCCGCGCGCAATGGCGGCAGAGCCCGTCCGGGCCACGTCGGCGATGCCAAGGGGCCGCATCAGCTCGATGAAAGCATCCACCTTCTCGCCGGAGCCCGTGATCTCGAACACAAACGAGCTGTTGGTGGAATCGACGGCGCGCGCACGGAAAATATCCGCAATCCGCAGCGACTCCACCCGATGCTCGCCGGTGCCGATGACCTTAATCAGGGCAAGCTCGCGGCTGACGAACGGCCCTTCTTGCGTCAGGTCGGACACGGTGCGTACCGGCACCAGTCGCGAGAGCTGCGCCTTGATCTGCTCGATGATCATCGGGGTTCCCGAGGTCACCACCGTGATCCGCGAGAGATGCTCTTCCGCATTCACTTCGGCGACCGTCAGGCTTTCGATGTTGTAGCCACGCCCCGAAAACAGACCGATGACCCGCGCCAGCACACCGGGCTCGTTGTCGACCAACACGGAAATCGTGTGCTGTTCAATATGCTGCGTGCTCAAGAAAGCCTCCGACGCGGGAAGCGCCCGTCATTTATTATCACCGCTGCCCAAACGAGGGCATCGGTCCCGGTCATGGTCAAACCAGAACCATGCCGTCTTCGGATACCGGACGTTGTGCCTTGTCTTCGGGTCCCATGAGCATGTCGCAATGCGCCGCGCCCGAAGGAATCATCGGGAAACAATTTTCGTCCTTGGCAACACAGATGTCGGCGATCACCGGGCCGTCGGCGGCAATCATCTGGGCAATCACGTCGTCGAGCTGGTCCGCCGCTGTCGCCCTCAGGCCCGTCCAGCCGAAGGACTCGGCCAGTTTCACGAAGTCAGGCAGCGACGCGGTATAGCTCTCGGCATAGCGTCCACCATGCAGCAGTTCCTGCCACTGGCGCACCATGCCCATCCATTCGTTGTTCAGGATGAACACCTTGATCGGCAGATTGTACTGGGCGGCCGACGACATTTCCTGCATGTTCATCAGGAACGACGCCTCGCCCGAAACATCCACCACCAGCGCGTCCGGGTGAGCGACCTGCACGCCGATCGCCGCCGGCAGACCATAACCCATGGTGCCGAGGCCGCCCGAAGTCATCCACCGATACGGCTTCTCGAACTTCAGGAATTGGGCAGCCCACATCTGATGCTGCCCGACCTCGGTCGTGATATAGACTTCCTGCTTCTGGCGATCGAACGCCGCTTTCAATCGCTCCAGCGCGTATTGCGGCTTGATCACGTCGCCTTCCTGGCGATACCTCAGGCATTCGCGCGCCTGCCATTCCTTGATGCGCTCCCACCATGTTGCCAGCGCTGCGCCGTCTGCCTCCAAGCCTTTGCTCTTCCAGCCGGCCAGCAATCCGCTCAGCACCACGCCACAATCGCCGACGATTGGCAGATCGACCGGCACGTTCTTGTTGATGGATGATGGGTCGATATCGATGTGGATCTTTTGGGCATCCGGCGCGAACGCGTCGAGCCGGCCCGTTACCCGATCGTCAAAGCGCGCGCCGACGGCAATGATCAGGTCGCTTCGGTGCATGGCCAGATTGGCCTCGTAAGTGCCATGCATGCCCAGCATCCCCAGCGACAGCGGGTCGGATCCGGGGAAAGCCCCCAGCCCCATCAGCGTCTGGGTGCAGGGAAAGCCAGTCGCGTGCACCAGCTTGATCAGCGTTTCGGATGCTTTGGCGCCCGCGTTGATCACCCCGCCGCCAACATAGAAGATCGGACGTTCGGCGGCCGCCATCATCGCCAGCGCCTGGTCGACCTTGCCATCTTCCGGCTTGGTGCGCGGGTTGTAGGAACGATGCACCACCTGCTCCGGCGGTGTGTATATACCCTCATCAAACTGGACGTCTTTCGGCACGTCGATCACCACCGGGCCAGGACGCCCGCTGCGCGCCACATGAAAAGCTTCGTGCATGACCCGGGCCAAATCGTTCACGTCCTTCACTAGGTAATTGTGTTTGGTGCAGGGACGGGTAATGCCGGTCGTGTCCGCTTCCTGAAAAGCGTCGTTGCCGATCAGATGGGTCGGCACCTGGCCGGTCAGGCAAACGATGGGGATCGAGTCCATCAGCGCATCCGTCAGGCCGGTAACCGCATTGGTCGCGCCCGGGCCCGACGTCACCAACACCACCCCGACCTTGCCGGTGGAGCGCGCATAGCCTTCGGCCGCATGCACCGCGCCGCCTTCCTGCCGCGCGAGAAAATGCCGTACCCGGTTCTGCTTGAAAATTTCGTCGTAAATCGGCAGCACGGCGCCGCCTGGATATCCAAAAATGGAATCGACGTCCTGGTCCATCAACGCCTTGATAATCATCGCTGCGCCCGACATACGCTGTTCAGTCATTTACCTGTCCTCGAACCGCAAAGCGAGAGAACGCCTGGTTGGCGCCCTCTCGCACTGTATTGCGAAACATAGGAGCCCGGCCTGCATCCGTCAACCGGATTCCCGTACTTTTCTTATGATTTCTTGTGCCAATCTTTCCGAAAATTGCGCGTTAATTTGCTCCGCGTTGTCAAATCTGTTGCGAAACCAGGTGATTTGGCGCTTGGCAAAACGCCGCGTGGCCTGTTGTGCGGCGCGGAGAGCCTCATCCAGCGGCATTTCCCCGCGAACCGCCGCGCCGAGTTCCGCCATTCCCAGCGCTCTCATCGCCGGCAAGGTAGGGTCCAATCGGCGCGCCAGCAATGCCGAAACCTCGGCGAGCGCACCTTCCTGCACCATCGCGGCCAACCTTGCGTCGCACCGTGCGTAGAGATCGGCCCGGGGCGGGTTCAGCCAGATCGCTCGCGTCGTGAAAGGGGGCGGTACCGGCGGAACAGCCTGCCATTCGCTCAGGGGCCGCCCGGTCGTCTTCCACACCGCCAGCGCTCTGACCAGGCGCTGCCGGTCGCCCGGCCCGACCCGCGCCGCCAGGGTTGGGTCGCATTGCTGCACGGCCGCGAACAGGCTTGCGGCCCCTTTCTCTTCCGCCTGGGCGATGATCGCGCGCGTCACTTCTTCTGGCACATCCGGGATGGGACTCAAGCCACGGGTCAGCGCTTCGATATAAAAGCCCGTGCCGCCCGCCACGATCGGCCGCCTGCCCTCTCTGTAGGCCGCCTTGATGGCCGCTTCGGCATCCTGGCGCCAGCGGCCGGCCGAATAGCGCTCCGCCGCATCCACATGGCCGTAAAGCCGGTGGGGCGCCGTTCGCTCGTCCGCCGCGCTCGGCCGCGCGGTCAGGATGCGCAGATCCCGGTATACCTGCATGGAGTTCGGCATTGACCACGCCGCCGCCCAGCGCCTCCGCCAGCCGCAGCGCCAGCGCCGACTTGCCGGATGCGGTCGGCCCGGCCATGATGATCACCGGCGGACGATCCCCACCGCTCATAACAGACCCTCCCGCTGGACCCGGCGCAGGTCGGCGGCGCAATCCACGTCGCCAAGCATGTCCGCCAGCCTGTAGGGCACGCGCAGCCCTTGCAGAACATCGCCGAGCGTATCGGGCGATGACCAGCGCACGCCGGGCGGGAACAGCGGCTTTGGCAGATTTGGGCTCCGCCGCACGCCCACCAACCAGAAGCCACCGTCCTGTGCCGGCCCGAACACCAGCGGCGCGTGGGTGAGGCCGGCAAAGGCGCGACGGATATGCCTGCGGGCGACACCCGGGATGTCTGAGCCCAGCAACACCGCATCGCCGGGCGGCAGCGCGCGCAGGCAACGCTCCATCCGTACGGAGAGACTCCCCCTGCCCTGTAGAAACGAGTGACGCCGGCCCGGCCAGCCGCGGCGCGGCGCGCCGGTCTGGGCCAGCCAGACCCGCCAGGTCGGCTCGCCCTCCAGCCGCCGCAACAGTCGCAGCGTCGCTGTCCGGTAAAAGCGCCAAGCCTCCAGCGCGCCGACTTCCCGCGCCAGGCGTGTCTTGACGCGGCCGTATTCGGGGCTGCGGGCGAACACGATCACATGCCGCTCGCGGCGCGCGGTTCTTGGCGCGCTAGCCATAGGCCTTCACCAGCAACCGGGGCGGCACGCCCAGCCAGTAGAGCGAGAGCAGACAAAGGTTGCGCGCCGGCCGCCGCCAATAGCCATCCCGCCGATAACGCCTGGCGGACGTAATCGCGTCCGCCTCCAGAACCACAATATTGCCGCGCCCGATGCGCCTTATCAGATCGACATCCTCCATCAGCGGAATGGGCCGGAAGCCGCCCGCACGCTCATAAAGAGACCGATGCGCCAGCAGCCCCTGATCGCCATAGGGCAGGCCGAACCGGCGGCAGCGCCAATTCACCAGGCGTTCCAGCCGTCTTGCCTTGGATGTGGCGTCGTCGAGCCGGAACTCAAAACACGCCCCCCGATTGCGGTTTTCGGGATGGCCGATAAACCGGCGTACCTCCACCGCCCATGGTTCCTGTAACCGTGTGTCTGCGTGCAGGAACAGCAGCCACTGGCGTTGCGCGGCTTCGGCCCCCGCCGCGAGTTGCTGGCCTCGACCCCGCTCGGCGGCAACGACTCGCGCGCCAAGCCGCTCGGCCACCTCGGCCGTGCCGTCGTCCGAGCCCCCATCCACCACCACCACTTCCGCCACGTACTGTCTCAAAGTCGGGAGCAAGGCTTGCAACGAAGCCGCCGCATTCAGTGCCGGCACGACCACCGAAACCGGCAGCTCTTGCTGATTGTCGAGAGCTAAATGTTCTTGACATGTTCTCATTTCTGCATCACGATCTGTCCATGACCGAGAAGCCCCTTCCATCGAAACTGCGCGGCCGCGGCGCGCTTTC
Source organism: uncultured Alphaproteobacteria bacterium (assembly GCA_963807085.1). GTDB lineage: Bacteria > Pseudomonadota > Alphaproteobacteria > Bin95 > Bin95 > JACKII01. Next base: position 88,771 of record CAWEBB010000034.1, on the reverse strand, counting down.
CAACCGGTCCGGCCGGTTCGAAGCGGCGGCGCGCGTGGCGTTCGACGATGGCTGGGAAACGGAGCTTCCGGACCGCCTTCCCACCCAGGTGCTTGCCGACAAAAGCCGTCGCGTTATCACCTTCAATAAGTCTCCCGATCTGGGTTTCGACCGCACCATCAATCCCTACCGTGGCTGCGAGCATGGCTGCATCTACTGCTACGCCCGGCCGACGCACGCCTACTGGGGCTACTCGCCCGGTCAGGACTTCGAGACCAAGCTCTTCGCCAAGCACGACGCAGCGGAGATTTTGGCGCGGGAGCTTGCCGACCCAAAGTACCGGCCTGCCCTGGTCTTGCTGGGCGCCAACACCGATGCCTACCAGCCGATCGAGCGCGAACACAAGATCACGCGTCAGGTGCTGGAGGTGCTGCACCGCTTCCACCACCCGGTCGGCGTGGTCACCAAATCCGCGCTGGTCCTGCGCGATCTCGACCTTTGGGCGGAAATGGCGGCGCTCGGCACGGGACACGTAACCATGTCCATTACCACGCTGGACCGGCGGCTCGCCCGGGCGATGGAGCCACGTGCCGCAACGCCTTCCCGCCGCCTGGACGCCGTCCGTCATTTGAGCGAGGCCGGTGTGGGCGTCTGTGTGAACGTCGCGCCGATCATTCCCGGCCTGACCGACCACGAGATCGAGCCCATCCTGGAAGCGGCGGCGGAGGCCGGCGCAGCGGAAGCGGCCTACACCCTCATCCGACTGCCTCTTGAAATCAAGGACCTGTTCCGGGAGTGGCTCCAGGAGCACCGGCCGGACCGGGCCGCACGGGTGGAAAGCCTGATCAGCCAGGTTCGCGGCGGCGCCCTCTATCGCAGCGAGTTCGGCGAGCGCATGCGCGGTACCGGCCCCTACGCCGATCTGATACGCCAGCGCTTCCGAATTGCGTCGGCAAAGTACGGATTGCAGAAGCGCCGCCAGGAAATCCGCGCCGACCTGTTCGCCCCGCCGCCGCAACCCGGTCAGCAATTGGCGCTCGGCCTCTGACCGGCTGGCGGGCCGGGCCAAACCGGTTATAGTGCGCCGGAAGACTGTAACGGGAGTCGCAAGATGAACATCGCCCGCCGCCCCAACGCCGCCGCCCCGAAACCCATCGCCAATGCATGCACGACCGATCCTATTTCGAGCCAGTTGGCCGCTTTCGCCGAGGGCCTGAACCTGGGCGATGTGCCGGAAACCGTGATAGCGCGCGCCAAACTGCATATCTTGGATTGCTTCGGCATCGCGCTCGCCTCCACCACGTTCGAGTTTGCCCAGCGCACCGCCAACGCCCTTCGGGGGCTGGCGGGCGAAGGCGACTATCCGGCGATCGGCATGCCGCTCTCGCTGCCACTGCGCGATCAGGTGCTGCTGAACGGCACGCTCGTCCACGGCCTCGACTATGACGATACGCACACGGCGGGCGTGATCCATGCCAGCGCCAGCGCGCTGGCCACCGCGCTAGGCCAGGGCCTGAAATACGGCGCATCCGGGGCGGATTTGCTGGTGGCCTATCTGGTCGGCGTCGAGACGACGGCCCGCATAGGCACGGCGGCGCGCGGCGGCTTTCATTCCCGCGGCCACCACCCGACCGGCCTGGTCGGCGCGTTCGGCGCCACGCTCGCAGCGGGCAAGCTGGCGGGCCAGCCCGCGCGCAAGATGGCGGAGGCCCAGGGCATTGCGCTTTCCATGGCGGCCGGTTCGCTCGAGTTCCTGTCGGACGGCGCCTGGACCAAGCGCATTCATCCCGGCTGGGCCGGTGTCGCCGGCATCACCGCCACCGCTTTGGCGGGCGAGGGCTTTGAGGCACCGAGCAAGCCTTACGAGGGCCGCTACGGCCTCTTTAACCTGCACCTGGGCGCGAACAACGACGCCGACCTTTCGCTCTGCACGGCGGGGCTCGGTCAGGTTTGGGAGTTGGAACAGGTCGGCTTCAAGCCCTATCCCGCCTGCCACTTCAACCACGCCTTTGCCGACGCGGCCCTGCAAATGCGCGCGGACGGCATCGTCGCCGACCAGATCGAGCGTATCACCGCCCTCATCCATCCGACGCAGGCCGAAGTCGTCTGCATTCCGGAGGCCGACAAGCAGCGGCCCGCCAGCGCCTATCAGGCGCAGTTCTCCATCCCCTATATCGTGGCGCAGTCGTTCCTGCGCGGCCAGTTCACCCTGGACGAATTGGAGCCGGAGGCTTACGGCGAGGAACGGGCGCTGGCTCTGGCCGCCAAGATCGGCTGGGCCGACGACCCGAACACGCGCTTCCCGAACTACTATTCCGGCGAGATCGTGGTGGAGACCAAGGACGGCCAGACCCGCCGCTACCGGGAAGACGTGAACCGCGGTTCCGATGCCAACCCGCTGTCGGCAGATGACATCGAGCAGAAATTCTGGGCCAACGCCGCCCGCGCCGTGAACCGCGTGCGGGCCGAGCAGGTGTTTGACGCGGTCATGAATTTGGACAAGGCCGAGAGCGCCTGGCCGCTGATGGATGCGCTCGCCGCCCCGTAAACACGATAAGAGAGGCCCGGACATGACCGCCTTGCCCGAAACCGGCCGCGGCTGGAACGAGTTGGCCGCCAGCCTGGAGGACCGCCGCAGCGGCGACGCCGACTGGCAGCATGGCCGCACCGCCCTGTTCGTCTTCAACGCGGGCGAGGAAGTACGCCAGGTCGGCGAACGCGCCTATCTGGCCTATATGGCGGAGAACGCTCTCGGCCTGCGCGCCTTTCCCAGCCTTGGCGCGATGGAGCGGGAGATCACCGCCATCGCCCACGAACTGACCCACGCGCCGGAGGGTGCGGCGGGGGCGTTCACCACGGGCGGCACCGACAGCATCACCATGGCGGTGAAGGCCTGCCGCGACCGGGCTGTCGCCCGTGGCATCGACACTTTGGGCGCGGAAATCGTCGCGCCGGAGACCGCGCATCCGGCCTTCAACAAAGCTGCCCACCTGATGAACCTGAGCGTAGTGCGCGTGCCGGTGCAGGCCGATTACACCGCCAACGCGGCGGCGATGGAGGCCGCCGTGACGGACCGGACCATCATGATAACGGCCTCCGCCCCCTGCTTCCCCTATGGCTTGGTAGACCCCATCCCGGAGGTCGCGGCCGTTGCGGCGGAGCGCAATCTCTGGATGCATGTAGATGCCTGCGTCGGCGGTTATTTCCTGCCCTTCGCCGAGCAATTGGGCGTCGAGGTGCCGGAGTGGGACTTCCGCGTGGCCGGCGTCTCGTCGATTTCCGCCGACCTGCACAAATACGGCTATGCGCCGAAGGGGGCGTCCACGGTCCTATACCGGGCGCAGGAGCTGTTCGCCCACCAGCCCTTCAGCTTCGACGTCTGGCCCTCCGGCAACATGACCACGCCGACCCTGCACGGCACCCGACCCGGCGGCGCGATTGCCGGGGCCTGGGCGGTGTTGAACCATCTGGGCTATGCGGGCTTCCGCGAGACAACGCGAAAGGTGCTCGAGGCGCGGCAAGCCATCGAAAAGGGTGCGGCGGAGTTGGGTTTCCGCCCGGTCGGCACGCCGAAGCTGGGCCTGACCGCGCTGGCGAATCCCCAAAAGGACGTGATGGCGATCGCCGACACCATGTTCGCGAAAGGCTGGGTTTCCTCGCGCACCGGCCGTCCGCCCGCAATCCATCTGATGCTGTCGCCGGCGCACGTCGAACATACGGGCGCCTATCTGGCCGATCTTGCGGACGCTACCGCCACCGCGGGCGCGCCGCCAGACGGAGAACAACATGGCCGGTACGCCTAGAGCATCGCCCGTTCAAATTGAATCGCTATCGCGATCAATATATTGGGGTAATACCAACGCCCCTTAACCGGGACTCACGGCAGGGGATTCCCAAGATCGGGCAAATCTGATTTCAGAGTGGCAAACAGATGCGAGGTTTGCCATGGGACGTGCTCTGCCGTTGCGCACGGATTTCGATGCGGTTGCTTTACGGCGTTTGGCGAAGAGAAGCGATGATGCCAACCAGGCCCGCCGATTGCTGGCGCTGGCTGCGATTTACGATGGCGGCAGTCGAACCGAAGCGGCCAAGACAGGCGATGTGACAGTCCAGATCGTTCGGGACTGGGTGGAGCGTTTCAACACGCATGGCCCTGCCGGCCTCCTCAACCGCAAAGCCCCTGGCGCCCGCGCGAAACTGACCAAAGAGCACCGCCAGGCGCTCAAGGCTTTGGTCGAAGCGGGCCCGATCCCGGCGGTGCACGGTGTGGTGCGCTGGCGGTTGGTCGATCTGGTGCAGTGGCTCTGGGAAGAGTTCCGCGTGTCCGCCTCCCGCCAGACGCTCGGGCGAGAACTGCGTGCCATGGGCTATGCCAAGCTCTCGGCCCGGCCGCGCCACCACGGACAAAATCCGGAGGCGCTCGAAGTTTTTAAAAAAGCTTCCCGGCCGAGTTGGCGACAATCCGGTCGAACGAAGCCGCCGGCAAGCGCATAGAAATTTGGTTCCAGGATGAAGCCCGTATAGGCCAGAAGAACGGCATCACCCGGCGATGGGCCCAGCGCGGGACGCGGCCCACAGCACCCAAGGATCAGCGCACCAAGTCCGCCTATCTCTTCGGCGCTGTCTGCCCAGCCGAGGGAAAGGGCGCAGGTCTGGTGCTACCCCGGTGCAATACCGACGCCATGAATGCGCATCTCTCCGAAATTGCGTTACACGTTGCCCTGGACGCCCACGCTGTGGTCATCCTCGACCGGGCGGGCTGGCACCGTTCGCGCGGGCTGACGGTTCCCGCCAATATCAGCTTGCTGTCCCTGCCGCCAAAAGCACCCGAATTGAACCCCGTCGAAAACATCTGGCAGTTTCTCCGCCAGAACTGGCTCTCCAATCGCATCTTTAGAGACTATGACGATATCGTCGAGCATTGTTGCCGAGCCTGGAACCGCCTCGTCGATCAGCCTTGGCGCATCATGACTATCGGACTGCGCGACTGGGCACATCGGTTTTGATTAATGGGCATTGGTATAAGATACTCTAATTCGTGGATTTCGAGCAGATCCCGATCCATTTCGATCGGGATCTGCTCTATCCAATCGCCGTGATATCAATACCCAGACAGAAAAAATGCCAGGGCTACCGCCACTGGCATTTTTCCATTGGTTCTTGGCGCAGCAAAAAAAGGGCTAGCTCAGCAGCTCCACGCTGGAAGCCACCATACCTTTTTGGCCTGGACGCGCCGACACCCTGACGCGCTGGTTAGACTCAAGCGCATGAACGCCGAGCCGCTCCAATACCCGGCCGGAAACGAAGACATCAGGGCTGCCGTCGTCGGGCGCGATAAAGCCGTAGCCTTTTTCAGCGTTAAAGAACTTGACCGTGCCATCAACAACGGTCGCCGGACCCTGATCGTGATCACGGTCCCGTCCACCGCCGAACCCGCCGCCACGCGGCGCACCATAGGCACTGCGGCCGCCGCCGTAACCACCGCGGTCGCCGCCGTATCCACCCCGGTCACCGTAGCCGCCGCGGTCACCATATCCGCCACGGTCACCATATCCACCACGGTCGCCGCCACCGAACCCGCCGGGGCGCGGTCCACGCGGGCCGCCGGGCCCGCGGCTGGGCCCGCCTTCGGCCATGCTGACCGAGTGAATTGCGGCCACTTGCTGGCCTTTCCGTCCGTCCGCTATATCACAAACGAGCGTGCTGCCGTCGGTTAGCTGATCGTGACCGACTTCTGTCAGCACCGAGATATGAAGAAACGCATCCGTTCCGTCTTCCAACTCAACGAAACCAAAACCCTTGGTCGCGTTGAACCATTTCACCGTGACGGTGACATTTTCAGCCTTGATAGGGGGCCGCCGAAAATCTGACATTCTAAGTAACCACTCCATAGCGAGCATTCGTGCGTTTGGCTCGCGAACCAGCCGGGCCTTGGGGAATCGGTGCGACGCGTCGCAGGTAAGGTCGGAGCGATTGGCGTCGCTGGCGGTAAGGTACCACTCAGCGGCGCTGACCCGTCGTCGATCTTTCGGCCCAACTCTGAAAAAGTGTGTATGCTGCGCACCTTGTTCGCTGTGGCCACAAAGCAGCATGCTGCCCGGCGGCTCACCCCTCTTACCTATGAGAACAGATTACGGGCGAATATCAGTCGAAATCAACGGTAATTCTCATTATGATTGCTGGACTTTGCTGCGTTATTTTGGATGGCTCACTCATAGCGGCCTATACCGGCCATCATGCCGCCGTCTACCACCAGTGTCTGGCCGCAAATCCAATTGCCGGCACGGCTGGCAAGCATGACGGCCATTCCGGCAATGTCGTCGGGATCGCCCAATCTTCTCAATGGATAGGTCATTAGCGCATTCTCGTGGCGTACCGGGTTTTCCCAGAGCGCCCGGGCGAAATCCGTCTTGACGAGCGCCGGCGCGATGCAGTTCGCCCGGATACTATGGCGGCCCCATTCTACCGTCATGTTGCGGACCAGCTGCATGTCGGCCGCCTTCGACAGGTTGTAGGCGCCGATCTTGGCATCGCCGCGCAGGCCGCCCACGGAAGAGACCACGATGAAGCTGCCGCCGCCCTGTTCGGCCATCTGCGGGCAGACCAGCCCGGAAAACCAGATCGGGCTTTGCACATTGGTGCTCATGATCTTCTGGAAGGCGTCTTCCGGGATTTCGTGCAACGGCCCGTAATAGGGATTGATGGCGGCGTTGGCGACGAAGGTATCAATCCGGCCCCACTTGTCGAAGGCGGCCTTCACCAGCGCCTCGCATTCCGGCCGGCGGCCGATATTGGCGGGTACGCCGATAGCCTCGCCGCCATTCGCCGCAAAGTCTTTGTTGATTTCGTCCGTCACCGCCTCCACCACGTCGGCCTTGCGGGACGAAACCACGACCTTGGCCCCATGCTGGGCCATGCGCGCGGCGATGGCCTTGCCGATACCCCTGGTCGAGCCGGTGACCACCGCAACCTGGCCAGACAGGTCGAACATCGCCGGCATTTTGCTTGCTTCCACCATGGCTCAGCCCTCCTCCCGGCCGGAGCCGGCCATCATGCCGCCGTCGATCACGACGGTCTGACCGGAAGTCCAGGCGCCTGCCGGCGACGCCAAGGCCACGACCGCGCCCGAAACGTCCTCTACCGTGCCCACTCGCTGCATGGGGTAGGTCCATTTCATGGTCTGAACGCGCTTCGGATCACTGGTCAGCGCGTCCGCCATCGCCGTCGGCACCAGGGAGGGCGCGACGCAGTTGGCCCGGATGTTGTGCTTGCCCCACTCGACGGCCAGGTTGCGCGCCAGTTGCATGTCGGCGGCCTTGGTGATGGCATACAGCCCCAAATCAGGCGAACCACGCAGCCCGCCCGCCGAGCCGATGATGACGACCGCCCCATCCTTGCGGCTGGCCATATCTGGGCAGGCGCGATCGGTCAGCCACAGATTGGCGCGGATATTGGCGGTCATGGTCTTCTCATATGCCCAATCCGGAATGTCCTTGATCGGTCCTCGATAGGGGCTCATCGCCGCGTTGCAGACCAGAATATCGATCCGCCCCCAGGCCTCGATGGTCCGGTCGATCAGCGCCTCGCACTGGTCGCGGTAGCCGATATTGCAGGCGATGGTCATGGCGTCCCCCTCGCCTCGCGCCCAATCCGCCTTGATCCCGGCCACGACCGCGTCGCAAGCGTCCGCCTTCCGCGAGGAGACCACGACCTTCGCGCCATGGGCGGCCAGTTGCTGGGCGATGGACTCGCCGATCCCGCGCGAGGCGCCGGTGACGACCGCCACCTTGCCCGACAGGTCGAAAAGCGGGGGAATGGACGCCATCCGTATAAGCTCCTCCAATTGGCCACCAATAGGCTGTTTCGGACACGTTAGCCGAAACGATGTACCAGTTCGATAGCGTCAGGCACCGCTGCCCGTCACTGCCCGATGCCGCATTCTGGAAAGCGGCTGAAATATCGCTCGGCAACCTCTGGCCATTCATCACCCCGCCATTGGTCTTTTCCGTCACGGTATTATTGCATTCGCAGATAATTTCGCCCGTCTCCGTCGCTTCGAGCACTCTTCCATCGCCGCGGACGACGATGAAATGTTCGTCAGGCGCCCACAGTTGCGGTGGTACGAATAGCCGATGCTGATTTGCCTAAGTCTGTATTCAACGGCATCCTGACTCTGATCATCGGCCTGCGCAGACTGCCATCGATAACGGTTGGTGCATAATAACGGCCACGCCAACAAAACGTGGTAGAGAGATAGAGTTCCAGCCTCAACTCATATCAACGCGCGCTGATTACATTAATTTCCTGCAAAATTGCGGGCATCGAGTGTTTAGAAGGCGTGGACGAAGCCCTGAACCCTGGATTGGCTGCGGAAAAGGGTTGAGGGACGGGATTGTCATTAATAACATGTGCTTAGGGGCTTCAAATGGGGAACGCCGACTTAAGCTTTGACCAACTAAAGGGTACACGAAAGAGGACTTGATGATGAAGACAGTAATTCTCGGCTTGGCAATGGCAACTGGGATCGCAACGTCCGCAATTGCGGCGAACATTATTGAGGTTAACCATCCAGCGTTGAAGAATAAAAAAGATGCTATTGTACACTATGCGTGTCTGACAAAAGCCGAAGCCTCAGCTGAATACGGGGCGGACCAGATAATCTTTCCGATGCCGGATACTATCAGGAACGCTGGCGGTGTAATCCGATCATTTGGAGATTCTATCATTTTTCTCACGACGGAAGAATGCCTGGACGACATCAAGAAGAGTATTGTCAAATCTGGCGAGGATCCAGACAGCTACTCCTATATTGCTAAGTAGCGTTAAGCTGAGTGAGGGCGCGGCTGGCTTAGCCAGCCGGCCGTTCGTAAAACGCCACGGAGCAGGCTTTATTTCGTACGATTTCCAGTGCGGTATTGCCACGAGGTTCGGGCGGCGGGTCGTCGCTCAGATAATGCAATACGGCGAGCAGCCCGTTATCCAGCATACGAAACCCGATGAAGTTTGCGGAGGCGTTCCCGCAATCCTCGAATGCGCCGCCTGACGGATCGATCAACCGGAAGACGCTTCCATTCTTCCGTACCCGCCCCAAGCCGGCACGTGGTCCAGCCCCGTAGGTGACCTGGTTTGCATCGATGATCAGAGTGCCGAACCAATAGCCGACCTTGCTGTAAGGCTGCCAGGTCCCCCGAAAATCGTCTGCGGCCAGAGGCATGGACGGCCATATTCCAACCAGGAATGCCAACAGCACCAGAACTCCTGCCATCGCGGCGTCTATCCCTTTTTGATCCTCTGTCAGGTTAGCGTTCTATTCTGATGAAAACACACTAACCGTCTCGCCAACATGCTCCCGCACTTGCGGGTACCTCTGGCTCCCCCTTCATCAGCTATGTCCCATCGATTGGCATAGCGTGTCGAGGCAGCGCCGCGCGCGTACCTCATAGCGGCCTAGTGGGTGTAAGGGTAGTGCGGGAGGACACTGCTATGACATCATTGCAAACTGCCGCCGGGATTGAGGCTTCGGCCACGCCTCGCTAGACTATCGACCAAAGTCGCATACATACGGAGCGAGGAAATTCCCCATGAAATTCGGTATTTTCTACGAGCATCAGGTGCCGCGTCCCTGGGACGAGCGGTCAGAGCACCGGGTCTTCCATGAAGCCCTCGAGCAGATCGAAGTCGCCGACCGCGTCGGCCTTGATCATGTCTGGGAGGTCGAGCACCACTTCCTGGAGGAATATTCGCACTCCAGCGCGCCGGAGGTGTTCCTCGCCGCTGCCAGCCAGCGCACCAAGAACATTCGCCTGGGCCACGGCATCAATCTGACCTCGCCGCTTTACAACCATCCGGCCCGCGTGGCCGAGCGGGTTGCGACCCTCGACCTGCTCTCCAACGGCCGGGTCGAATGGGGCACCGGCGAAAGCGCCACCGCTGATGGAGATGGAAGGCTTCAACATCGTGCCGGAGGAAAAGCACGCGCAATGGGAGGAAGGCGCGGAGCAGGCCGCCAACATGATGGTGATGCAGCCTTATCCCGGCTATCAGGGTCAATATTTCTCCATGCCGCCTCGCAATGTGTTGCCGAAGCCGTTGCAGAAGCCGCACCCGCCCATGTGGCTCGCCTGCTCGCGGCGGAGACTCGATCCTGCGCGCGGCCCGCTTCGGCATGGGCGCGCTGATCTTCGGCTTCGTCGAACCCGACCAAGCAAAGCAATGGGTGCGGGAATATTACCAGATCATCAAGTCGGAGGAGTGCGTGCCGCTCGGCCACACCGTGAACCCCAACCTGGCGGCGGTCAGCGGTTTCTCGCTCCACCGGGACGAGGCCGAGGCGGAGCGCCGGGGCCTGGCAGGCTTCCGCTATTTCGGCTATTCGCTCGCCCACTACGTGAATTTTCGGCGAGCACGCGCCGACCGTCACCTGCCTCGCCGACCAGTTCGACGAGGTATACGATTCCCTGCCGGACAATGCGGGGCGTGGCGGCATCGGCACACCGGAGCAGGTGGAGGCGCACCTGCGCTCCTATGAGGATATCGGCCTCGACCAGATGATCTTCGTCCAGCAGGTCGGCCGAAACCGGCACGATCACATCTGCGAGGCGCTGGAACTGTTCGGCGAGACTTTGCTGCCGGCCTTCAAGGAGCGCGAGGAAAAGCGGCAGGCAACGAAGCAGGCCGAGCTTGCGCCTTACATCGAGGCCGCGCTGGCCCGCAAACGGTACATGCCGGAACTGCCCCGCGACCAGATCCCGGCGGTGAAGGCGGCCGGCAAGCGGCGGGTCGAGTCAGGCGAGGTCGATCCGAGCGGCGGCGCCTTCGTCGATAAGACCCGCGGCGGCGCCATCCCCATCCCCCACGCCGACCCGCGCGCGGGCAAAGCACGGTAGGGGGCGTGGGGTGCTTTACACCCCACGCCCGCCGTCATTCACCAAACCAGGCGGCGATTGACGTCCGTGGATTGCCGCGCCGTCGCTTTGGGCCACCTCGCAATGACGGTGGCAAGCGGTCGGCCCTACCCGCTCATGCCGGCGGATCGGTAGGCACGGTGCCCATGTCGGCCGGAACGGACAGTTCCAGGATTTCCAATTCGGACGACGTCGCGGTCTCGTTGTGGCGCATGCCGCCGGGAATGAACATGCTGTCGCCTTCGTTCACCCGCTTCTTCTCGCCGGTCTCGAACTCCAGGTCGACCCAGCCCTTCAGCACATAGATGAACTGGCCTTCGCAGGCGTGATAGTGCCAGCCGGTAGGCTCGCTCAGGCCCTGCTTGGTCCTCATGATCTGCGCCCGCAAGGCGCCATTCGAGCCCTCCGTCACCAGCAGATCGCGATACTCGAAGAACGAGCGGCGGCCCGGCACGGACGGGGCGGTTTCGGGTGTTGCGTGCGTCAGCTTCTGGCCTTCACGCGGGCCGGTCATGACGGTGTCTGGCATGGGAATTCCTCCGGGTTGATGTCACCCGCCAACCTACCACGTCCCCGGTCCGTGCGGCAATCGAATGGCAGTTGGCCAGCGGCACGGTAACATCGCCAGTGCGGCGCGATAAGATTGCCGGACGCCGCGTGTTTCCCCGTGGCGTCTGTTTGTGCAACACTGAGGCCATTGTCACTCCGCCCTGCCACCCCGCAGTGTGCGCCAATCAAGGATTGCTTCCATGCGCGCTGTCGTGCTGCAAGGCAGTTCGATCACCGTCGAAACCCTGCCTGACCCAACGCCGGGGCCCGGGCAATTGCTGGTCGCGCCGATCTTTACGGGGATTTGCGGCAGCGATCTGCACTGGCGCGAGCGAGCGGTGGCCAACCCAACCGACGTGCCAGCCATCGTGCCGGGCCACGAGTTTTCCGCAGAACTCATGGCGACCGGAAAAGGCGTCGAAACCCGCTTCAAGCCGGGTGACCGGCTGACTGCCCTGCCGTTCACCCACAGCGCCTATGCCCCAAACGGTTTCGAGGTCATCGGCCTGTCGCCGAACTATTCCGGCGGGCTCGCCACGCTCAGTTGCGTGCATGCCGACCGCGCCTACGCCATCCCGGAGAGCGTGCCGGGCGATCTTGCTGCCCTCACCGAGCCGCTTGCCGTCGGCCTGCACGCAGCCAATCTGGCCACCAGGAACGACGGCCCGAACCTGGTGATCGGCTGCGGGCCGGTCGGCCTCGCGGTCATCTTCGCCCTGTTGCAACAGGGAAAGCGCCCGGTCCTGGCCGCCGATTTCTCCGCCGCCCGCCGGGAAGCGGCCGAGGCGCTGGGCGCCGACATCATACTCGATCCCGCACAGCACTCGCCGTACGAGCAATGGGCGGAGCTCGGCTTCAAGGCGCTGCCATCCTCTCCGTTGTTGGAGCGCGAATTCCGCGGCCTGCCGTCCGGCGCCACCATCTTCGATTGCGTCGGCGCGCCGGGACTGCTCGACCGGATCGTGAAAAGCGCACCCCAGCACAGCCATGTCATTACGGTCGGCGTCTGCGCCCACGAGGACAAGCTCACGCCACGCGAGGCCATCGTCACCGAACTGACCCTGGAATTCAGCTTCGCCTACCGGCCAGAGGAATTCGCGCAGTCGCTCGCGGCGATCGCCGCCCAGCCGGACAAGGTGCGCCGGCTCATTACGAGCCGCCTGCCGCTGGCCGAAACCGGCGGCGCGTTCGATCGTCTGGCCACCGATCCGGAGGAAATCAAGGTGCTGATCGACCCGCGCCGCTAAAGCCGTGGTTGACAAGCGGGCGATCGCGTGGACCTTGCCGCTTCCGGGCTCCCGCAATCGGGCAGACAGAAGGCCATGACCCAGATTTACCTGCACAACACGCTCACGCGAAAGAAAGAGCTCTTCACGCCACAGCAGCCCGACCGGGTCACCTATTATGTCTGCGGCCCGACGGTGTACAATCATCCGCACATCGGCAATGCCCGGCCGGCCGTGGTGTTCGACGTGCTCTACCGCCTGTTGCGGCGCGCGTTCAAGGACGTGTTATTCGCGCGCAACTTTACGGACGTCGACGACAAGATCAATGCGGCCGCGGCGGAACAGGGCGTGCCGATCGGCGACATCGCCGAGAAATTCATCGGGATCTACCAGCGGGAGACCGATGCGCTGGGCATTCTGCGGCCAACGGTGGAGCCGCGCGTGACCCAGCACATTCCGCAGATCATCGCGCAAATCCAGGCGATTATCGACGCCGGCAATGCCTATGAGGCGGATGGGCACGTGCTGTTCAACGTGCCGTCCTTCGAGGATTATGGCGCCCTCTCCCGTCGCTCGCGCGACGACATGATTGCGGGCGCGCGGATCGACGTCGCCCCCTATAAGCGCGATCCGGCGGATTTCGTGCTGTGGAAGCCGTCGGACGATACTCAGCCGGGATGGGACTCTCCATGGGGCCGGGGCCGGCCCGGATGGCATATCGAATGCTCCGCCATGGCGGAGGCGCATCTAGGGGAGACCATCGACATCCATGGCGGCGGCAACGACCTGGTCTTTCCCCACCACGAGAACGAGATCGCCCAGGGCACCTGCGCCCATGGCGGCGCGCTTTATGCGCGCTATTGGGTACATAATGGCATGGTGCAGGTTGAGGGCCGCAAGATGGCCAAGTCCGTCGGCAATGTGCTGCTGATCAAGGACCTGCTGGCCGAGCATCCGGCCGAAGTTCTGCGCTTCGTGCTGCTGTCTGCGCACTATCGCCAGCCGCTGGATTGGACCGCCGACGGCGTCGCCCAGGCCAAAACCACGCTCGACCGGCTCTACGGGCTGCTTCGGGACGTCGCCGATATCGAAGCGGCGGAACCGGCGGCGGACGATCCCGATATGGCGCGGTTCGTCACCGCACTGGCCGACGATCTGAACACGCCGAAGGCCTTTGCCGAACTGCACCGCACCGCCCGCGCATTGGCCGCCGCCGCTGGTAATCCGGGCGAGCAGGCGCGGCTGAAGGCCGTTCTGCTGGCGGCGGGCGATTTGCTCGGCCTGTTGCAGAGTGACCCGGCGGAATGGTTCGGCGGCGCGGTCGCCGACGACGAAGCCGCCCGTATCGAAGAACTGATCGCAGCCCGCCAGGCCGCACGCACGGCCAAAGACTTTGCGAAGGCAGACCGGATCCGGGACGAATTGGCCGCCGACGGCATCACCCTGATGGACGGACCTGAAGGCACCACCTGGCGCCGCGACGCCTAAGCCGCGGGTTTCCTCCGTCTTCGCCGGCGCCTCAACAGGAGCGAGGCATACCCGGCCAGGGCACTGCCAAGCAGCCAGATCGATGGCGGTCCCGGAACTGGGGCGACCGGTTCTGTCCCGCCACCAGGCCCACCACCACAGGCCCGCCACCGCCGGAGCCGCCAAAGCCATCGTCCCAACCCGGGCCGACAAATCCGTCGGCGCCGCCGCGCGGCCGAGCGCTACCACCATGGGTGGCTGAAGGGCTGTTCCCGCCGGTCGATCCTGGAAATGCCACCGGGTAAGTGTTGTTCCATCGCGGGCCGCTCTCATCACTATCTTCGGAAACGTCTTCCGAGATAACCCCGCCCGTCTCGACCATATCGCCGACACGGGCAACCGGTGCAAACATGACATCGTTGCCGCAAACCGCGGTGCCCCAAATGATCGGCACATTCGAAAGGTCGCCGTCGCCGGTGGTTTTGGTGAGCGTCACGAACACGACATAATCCGAGCCGTGATCATCCGAGCCGGAGCCGTTCACGCGCCAATCGACGGTGACTGCCAAATCGTTCCGCGCGGTCCCTTCGCCGACCCAAACCGGCACCGACGCATCGGCCAGCTCTTCGCCCGTCACTCCGGCCCAACGCCAGCCCTGGCCATAGGTGTACACCAGGATATCGTCCGGCCTGAGCCAGTTCGTGACGTGATAGGCGGTTCCCTTGCGGATACTGGGCGCGCGTACGACCCCCCGGTCGCCGGAGCTTGGCACACCAGACAGAACGACGCCGGTTTCCAATGTTCCGTCGCCATCCAGGTCCAGCGCCAGGTCGGCCGGCGCAACCATGCGGCCTGCCGACATGACGTTCCGGTCGGGAAAGTTCGTGAAGATCGCAAGGCTCAGAACTTCCCCGTCCCAGCGGGCCGCAATCCCCTTGGTGTCGAATACCCGCGTTCCGATCAAGTCTCGCCAGGCATTTTCTTCGCCGGCAGCCGTCCGGTCTGTTACCAGTTCGGTCGTGTCCGTGTACCAATGGGTGTAGGGGCCATGCGCCAGCACCCAGTCCGGTGGTGTCTCTGCGCTAGAGGCCCCGGGTTCGTCCGGTGCCTCGACTTGTGACCCGGTATCCCTCTCTCCTGGCTCCCTCTTTCTTGCCTCGATCGGATCTGCCGCCCGCGGGCGGGTTTCCGCTTTTGCCGGCATGGCCTGTGATGGCATGGCCTGTGATGGCATGGCCTTTGCCGGCATGATCGGGCCGGTCAGAGCCATTGCGGCAATGCTCCCGATCATCCCGCAGAGGGCAATCTGAGAAACGTTGCCGAGTAACCTTTGCTTCATGAAGGTAACCACCTCCGCGCGCCGGATTCCGCAAAACGCCGACGCCTGCGATTGCCTACCCTTCCCCCACCTCTGTGCTGAAACTAGCGCAACAGCATTAATAAGCCGTGAAGCGGCGCGGTTACCGGCACCGGAAGCTGCCGACGGGCGGCAGTATCGCACCGGCCGTCGCTATAAGTCCCTTCCGCCACGCCCTATGCCGGGCTACCCTGTTTTGGGATGAAACCCCGAACGACAGTCAAGGCGAGGTTGCCACATGCATTTCGAATTCAACGACCGCACCAAAGAACTGTGTGCGCGCGTGCAGGACTTCATGGACCGGTACGTCTATCCGAACGAAGAGAAGTACAGCGCGCAGCTTGACGAGGCCGAGACGCGCTGGACGGTCGTCCCCATCCTCGAGGAGCTGAAGGCAAAGGCCAAGGAAGAGGGGCTCTGGAACATGTTCCTGCCGGAATCCGAGCGCGGCGCCGGCCTCAGCAACCTGGAATACGCACCCATCTGCGAGATCATGGGCCGGGTCGGCTGGGCGTCGGAGGTGTTCAACTGCTCCGCGCCGGATACCGGCAACATGGAAGTGCTGGAGCGCTACGCCAGCGAAGAAAACAAGAAACGCTGGCTGACCCCGCTGCTGAACGGCGAAATTCGCTCGGCCTTCGCCATGACCGAACCGGCGGTGGCCTCGTCGGACGCGACCAACATCGAATGCCGGATCGAGCGTGACGGCGACGAATATGTCATCAACGGCCGCAAATGGTGGACCAGCGGCATCGGCGATCCGCGCTGCAAGATCATGATCGTCATGGGCAAGACCGACCCGTCTGCCCCCACCTACCGCCAGCAATCCATGATCCTGGTGCCGCGCGAGACGCCGGGCATCACGGTCGAGCGCATGCTGAACGTCATGGGCTATGACGACGCCCCGCACGGCCACGGGCAGGTGCTTTTCGAGAATGTGCGCGTGCCGAAAGACAACATGCTGTTGGGCGAAGGCCGCGGTTTCGAAATCGCCCAGGGCCGCCTGGGGCCGGGCCGCATCCACCACTGCATGCGCATCATCGGCGTTGCGGAACGCGCGCTGGAGATGATGTGCAAGCGCGGGGCGGAGCGCGTGACCTGGGGCAAGCAATTGGCCGACCGCGACAACTTCATGGAGCGTGTGGCCGACGCCCGCATCAATATCGAGATGTGCCGCCTGCTGACCCTCAAGGCCGCCTACATGATGGACACGGTCGGCAACAAGCAGGCCCGCCAGGAAATCGCGATGATCAAGGTCGCAGCACCCAACATGGCCTTGCAGATCATCGATGACGCCATGCAGGCCCATGGCGGCGGCGCGATGAGCCAGGCCTTCAAGCTGGCCTTCATGTGGAGCCGGATGCGGGCGCTCCGCTTCGCCGACGGTCCGGACGAGGTGCATCGCCAGCAGATCGCCAAGCTGGAACTGCGCCGCCAGGTCGACTGGCCGCCGAAACAGGCGCGGGCGGCCGAATAGCTTCCGCCGGAGAGGGGCCTGACGCGGCCCTTCTTCTTCTTTTTGCCACCTTGCTGGTGTTCGCTCCGCCGCTAAAGTGGGGCGGCGTTCCCACGATCCGCGAAGTGAGGCATTCCACCATGGCGCAGCCGTTGAAAGGCTCCAATCCGTTCGAGACCGATCTGGACAAGAACCCGGCCAACTACGAGCCGCTCACGCCGCTGTCCTTCCTGCAACGAACGGCCTGGGTCTATCCGAACCGTCCGGCGGTCGTCCACGGCAAGACCCGCCGTACCTGGAAAGAAGTTCGTATTCGCGCCCACAAGCTCGCCGGCGCGCTATCGCGGCGCGGCTATGGCTTGGGCGATACGATCACGGTGATGCTGGCCAACACGCCGGAAATGCTGGAGTGCCATTTCGGTGTGCCCATGACCGGTGCGGTGCTGAACACTCTGAACACGCGCCTGGACGCCGCGATCATCGCCTTCACGCTCAACCACAGCGAAGCCAAGGTGCTGATCACCGACCGGGAATTTTCCGCGACGGTCAAGGAGGCGCTCGCCCAGATCGAGCGCGATATCGTGGTGATCGACGTGGATGATCCCGAATATGACGGCTCCGGTGAACTGCTCGGCGAAAAGGACTATGAGGCGTTCCTGGATGAAGGCGTCGAAACCTTTCCCTATGCCCCGCCGGTCGATGAGTGGCAGGCGATCAGCCTGAACTATACCAGCGGCACGACCGGCAATCCAAAGGGCGTGGTCTATCACCATCGCGGCGCCTATCTGAACGCAGTCTCGAACGTGCTGGCCTGGCAGATGCCGTTGCATCCGGTCTATCTCTGGACGCTGCCGATGTTCCACTGCAACGGCTGGTGCTTTCCCTGGACCATCACGCATGCAGGCGGGCACCCATGTCTGTCTGCGCCAGGTGCGGGCCGATGCGATCTACGACGCCATCGCCGACGAAGGCGTGACCCATCTGTGCGGCGCGCCCATCGTGCTCAACCTGATCGGCAACGCGCCGGCGGCGGAAAAGCGGGAATTCGGCCACCACGGTGAAGATCATGACGGCCGGCGCACCGCCGCCGCCGACCACCATCGAGCACATGGAAAATGCCGGCTTCGACATCACCCATGCCTATGGCCTGACCGAGACCTATGGTCCCGCCGTCGTCTCCGCCTGGCAACAGGACTGGGACGCACTGCCGGCCGGCGACCGCGCGGCCATGAAGGCCCGCCAGGGCGTGCGCTACCCCATGCTGGAGGGCCTGCAGGTGTTCGACGCCGACACCATGGCCGAGGTCGCGCCCAACGGCGAGGCCATGGGCGAGGTCATGATGCGCGGCAACATCGTGATGAAGGGCTACCTGAAGAACCCCGACGCCACCGAGGAGGCCTTTCGCGGCGGCTGGTTCCATTCCGGTGACCTGGGCGTGATGGACGACGACGGCTATATCGCGCTGAAGGACCGGTCGAAGGACGTGATCATCTCCGGCGGCGAGAACATTTCCTCGGTCGAGGTGGAGCAGATGCTCTACCGGCACAAGGCGGTCGCCGAAGCCGCGGTCGTCGCGAAGCCGGACGAGAAGTGGGGCGAGACGCCCTGCGCCTTTATCGAGATCAAGGCGGGTACCGAGGAACCTTCGGCCGACGAGATCATAGCGTTCTGCCGTTCCAACATGGCCCGCTACAAGGTGCCCCGGCATGTGGTGTTCGGGCCGTTGCCGAAGACCTCCACCGGCAAGGTGCAGAAATTCGTCCTGCGCGAGCGGGCGAAGGAGATTTAACCGCCCTTCATCCTGAGCTTGTCGAAGAGTACCTTGACGCTGTTGTTACGCTCACTGCGGGGTATCATCCGGTGACATCTGTTTCGTGTCCGGCTTGTCTCCCCATACTCAATCCCGGGGCCGAGGTTTATTCTGGGGAGATCCGAATCTCATCAAGGCCGCGAGGCGAGTGCGCCTCGTCCCAGTGCGCGCCGAGCTCCGCCGGCTGAGCCGAGAGCAATGCCTCCCTCAGGTTCGCAACCCCCAGGCGCGCGCCCATCAGGTTCGCGCCCATCAGGTTCGCGCCCATCAGGTCCGCACCCGTCAGGTCCGCGCGCGTCAGGTCCGCGCCCATCAGGTCCGCGAACCTTAGATTCGCGTTCATCAGGTGCGCGCTCGTCAGGTCCGCGTCCCGCATGTTCGCGCTCCTCAGGTTCGCCCTTATCGGGCGCGCACCCATCAGGTGCGCGTACCCCAGGTTCGCACTCGACAGGTCCGCGCTCATTAGGTTCGCGCCCGTCAGGTCCGCGTCCATTAGGTTCGCACTCGACAGGTCCGCGCCCGTCAAAAGCGCTCGCGCCAGCGCCGCCTCCTGCAGGTCGGCATGTCGCAAATCAGTGTGCCGCAGATCGACCCGCCGACGCTCTCCGCCGCTCGCTCTTGCCGCATGGCGTCGCGCTCGTTCGACAATTCGCATGAAGGCTTTGCCCGTGGTCGGCATACGCCCAGGACGCGCGTTGGCGATCTTCTCCAAACGCTGAGCCAGCCAAGTTGCCTGCACTGCGAATCGCGCCTTCCGTTGCTCCCGCCACTTCTTTGATCGCTGCCCGATGATGGTCAATGCGGTCTGGATGTCGGTTGGCGCGCGGTTCGGTCCCTCGCGCTCGCTCTCTTCTTGCACCCCGTTCGCCATCGCGGCTCCCCCGGCTCGCTCTCCCCACCCGGGACCGTTGTCGGCCCGCTGCCGAGGCGATCGCCGCCCCCCGCATCCATCCTGTCGCCTTTCCGGCGGTTTCGCGGCCAGGGCGCGCGCTCGCGGATATAGGCGGCCAGCGTTTCGGTCACCGGCCAGTGGTAGCGCTGCTCCTCGTGTGCGATCCGCTCCAGCGCGTACATGGCGCCGATACGCACCTCCATGGAGGCGCTGGCCAACTGCTCGATGGCCTTCACATAGGTGTCGTTGGTCAGCCGCAGCCGGTCGGTCTGGGTGCGGCGGGCGTTGAAGTGCAGGGCCAGCAGGCCGATCAGGCCCGCAAAGGCGCCGGCGACCGCCAACCCGTTGTTGCGCACAATCTCGGAGCACTCCTTGGCCGAAACCTCGCCGCAGCCGAAGAACAGCGGCGCGATCCAGGAAATCACCGCGAACGCCGCCGCGATCCCTACGGCCCCTACTACCAGGGTCAGCCAGGCCGGCCAGCCACCGTCATTGCCGTTCACGCCCTGCCTCCCTTGCCTAACGTGTTGCCGCCATTACGCGGCTTACGCCCGGCAGCGTCAACCGTCACCGGAACCGGCCACGGGCTTGCCCGATACCCGGCGCCACCGAGGCTCGAGCAAGCCCGTTAAGAAAAATTACCGGCGGTGTGATCTACCTCACCCGCAAACGGGCGCGGTGGCGCTAGCTTGCGGGGGTCAGCGCTGGTCCGACGACGGGTGCCGACATTACTCTTCTCCCTCCCTGTAATGACTTGGCGGACTTGGTGGTCCGCCTTTTTTTGCCTGAAGGGCGCGCTTAGCCTCAGACCCGGCCGCGGGGACGGTCCGGGCGGTCGGCGTCTTCGCGCACGATTTTCAGAATGCGCCGGGCCTTGTCGGCCGCCCGGGCCTTGTAGGAGTCCATATCCGTCTGGCTCCACTCATAAAAGCCCCTGCCGGCCTTCACGCCCAGGTCGCCCCGGGCTGCCATGTCCTGCACCATCTGCACCGGCCTCTCCGCGTGATACAAATGGGGAATGATGGACCGCTGCGAGGCGGCGTTCACATCCAGACCGCCAATGTCCTTCTGCTCGATGATGCCGGTCACACACATGCGGGGGCCAAAGGCCAGGCGGGCGTATTTGTCGATATCTTCCGCCGTGACCCAGCCTTGCTCCATCATGTGGTACGCCTCGTGCAGCATGGCATGCTGCAACCGGTTGAACAGAAACCCGATCACCGGCTTGTTCAGCACCACCGCCTCCAGCCCGACGCGCGCCAGTGCCGCCAGCGTCCGCTCGACGGTCGCGTCGGCGGTCTCTGGGATGCGCACCGCCTCCGCCAGTGGAAAGGCATCCGCCGGCTGCAGAAAATGAACGCCGATGAAATTCTGCTTATTCTCCAGGACCGAAGCCAGTTCGGTCAGGTCCAGGCCCGAGGTATTCGTGGACCAGATCGGATGCCAGCCATAGGCTTCTTCCAATTGACGGAACAGCGTCTGCTTTGCGGCCAGGTCTTCGGGATAGTTCTCCATCACCAGGTCGGGCGGGTCGGCCGGAAGCGCCGCAACCGCCGTCACGCCGGATGGCAGGTTAGTCAGCCGTGAGGGGTCACGGGTCAGCACGGTCACCTGAAAGCCGCCTTTGGCGAAAAGATTGACGACGCCGCGGCCCATGTTGCCATAGCCGCAGACGAGAACCGATCGGATGGAAGCAGGCATGCCTCGTGTCCTGTTTTGGTAGACCTGTAGCGTCGTTCACCATAGCGGAAACGCCCGTGCGATAAACCGGGCGGTAAACTAGGCCGCGATTGTCCGGCGCGTTTCGCCTATCATCAGCGCGGCCCGGGCAGCCTCCCGGCCCTTCTCAACAAAATGCTCGCGAAAGATAGCGTTGTGATGGTCCGTCTCTTGATACTGGTGCGGCGTCAACGAGACCGACAGCACCGGCACACTGGAATCGAGCCCGGCCCGCATCAGGCCATCCACCACGGCCTGCGCCACGAAATCATGCCGGTAGATGCCACCGTCGACCACAAAGGCCGCCGCGGCGACCGCTGCATAGCGGCCGGTTTCGGCCAAGGTCCGCGCCATCAGGGGCAGTTCAAACGCGCCCGGCACGTCGAACACGTCGACCTGAGATTGGGGGATAAGCTCGCAGAACCCGTCCAGCGCCCGATCCACGATATCGGCGTGCCAATTGGCTTTGACGAAGGCATAGCGGGGGTGTGTCATCGGTGATCTCCTTGTTCAGCAACACGACATGTCACCCAAGGCGATCACGACCGCGAGCACACGCCGGCGGCGCGCTTGGCGGCACATTCTCTTCCATCCGGACTGTCACCGTCGGCCCAGGCCTCTCACCTGGTCTGCAACCTTTCCCCACGGGAAAAGGCGCTCGCGGGCTCGCGGCTGCCGCCACATACCGCCGGTGGGGACTTTCACCCCGCCCTGAGAACGAGGAGCAGCCTGCAGTCTCCGCCCATCGAAGGCAAGGGCAAAGACGCTACCTCAACGGCGCAGGCGCCGAAGGATTGAAAACTGTCGACCGCTCTGACCCTCATCTCAGGGCGACGTGGCGATAGCGCCACCCTCGCATGTGCGCGCACGTGGATTTGTTCCACTTCATCCTATGGGCCATTCCGCCACATAGAATTGATCGATCACTTCACGTTGGCATCGCTGCCGCAGAACAGTCTTCGGTACGGTCGATTAATTTGAGACGGTCACGGTTCGCTGACGGGAATAGATACCACAACTCTTTCTTCTGATCCGCCAGTTAACCTTCCTCTCGGCCGGAAGGCGTCTGCTCTCCGGCCATTTTTTCGCGGACCTTCGCTCGAACCTTTTCTCCTAGGCCGGCGGTGCGACCGACAGGCGTCCGGTAACGCCGAACTTGTCGATCAGCCTTTGGACCGTGCCGTCCGCCTTCATCTCCTCGATGAAGTCGGTCAGCATTTTGAAGCCGGCGTCGCGGTTTTTCTTGGTGCAGGACGCCTGCTGTACGGCGGTGAAGCGATCCTCCAGCAACCGGGCGCCCGGCAGCTTCTTCAGATCGTCGATCAGACGCGGCCGCAGACCGGCGAGCGCATCCATCTTTTCGTTCAGGAACAGATCGAACGAGCCGTCCAGGCCCTGGGCGCGGTGCAGTTCGGCGTACTGAATGTTCCGCTCCAACCACAGGTCATAGGCAGCCCGGGCGGACACGGCGATGCGGGTGCCGGGACTGTCCACCTCCTCGCATGTTTGAAACGGGGAGCCGGCCGGAACCAGATAGGTTGCCTCGATCTCCACATAGGCGGCGGTAAAGTTCACATGGGTCGCGCGCTGGGGCTCTGCGCCGACAAAGCCCACATCCCAGACATCCTCGGCCGAGGCATCGGCCAATTCGCCGGGTGAGGCATAGGGAAAATACTCCACCGGCACGCCCAACCGCTCTGCAAACAGCGCCGCCATAGAGGGCGCAACGCCTTCCGGGTCGCCGGATGCCGTCTTTCCGGTGACGAGCAGAAAGTTGCCCATATTGATGGCGGCACGCAGTTTACCGGTCGGCGCCATCTCGGCAGCGAGAGAGTGCGTCATCGCAAATCGTTTCCTCAAATCGCACAGCAGGTCACAACGTTATCCGTCATTCGTTGCCGACGGGCAAGCGCTACCGGAACGGCGCGGCCGCCATCACAGGGAATAGGGCCAGCGCTGAACGGGCGGATAAAGCTTGTCGAGCGGAACAGACAGACCATCTGCGCGGACGATCCGGCAATGGTGACGCTGCAACTCTCTCGGCTCCCCCGCGCCGCAGGAATGGGCGATTACACCCATTTCATAATGCATATGGTCGGCGTAGTTCTTGACCCGAATCGCCTTGTCCTGGGGGTCCAACCCCTTTTGCAAGCGCGGATTGTGCGTGGTGACACCGGTTGGGCAGGTATTTTGGTGACACTGCAGCGCCTGAATACACCCTAGGGCAAACATGAAGCCTCGGGCCGTCGAGACAAAATCCGCGCCGGCACAGACCGCCCAGGCGGCCTTCGCCGGCGTAATCAGCTTGCCGCCAACAATCAGCTTGATGCGGTCCTTCAGCCCATGCTCGGTCAGCTTGTCGGCGAGCATCGGCAGGCTTTCCGTGTTCCGAATGCCGACATAGTCCATCAGGCTGGTTGGGGCCGCGCCCGTGCCGCCGTCGCCGCTGTCCAGGGTGATGAAGTCGGGCGCGCTCTCGATCCCGCGGCGGTGGATCTCCTGAAACATCTCGTCCAGCCAATCGAACGTGCTGATGACCGCCTTGAAGCCGGTTGGCTTGCCCGAAACGTCTCTGACCCGGGCGATCAAGTCCAACAGGTCGTGCGCATTGTTGATGTCCTTGTGGCGGTTCGGACTGATCGAAGCCTCCCCGATCGCAATGCCCCGAATGGCCGCTATCTCGGGCGTGACTTTCACGCCGGGCAAAATGCCCCCCTTGCCCGGTTTTGCGCCCTGGCTGAGCTTGATCTCGAACATTTTGACCTGATCATGGGCTGCGATATCACGCAGGCGCTCCTCCGACAGGCTGCCTGCCAGATCGCGGACACCGTATTTCGCGGTACCCATCTGGAAAACAAGGTCCGCGCCGCCTTCCAGGTGATAGGGCGAGAGCCCGCCTTCGCCGGTGTTCAACCAAATGTTGGCCATGCGCGCGCCGTTCGACAGGGCAATGACCGCGGGCCGCGAGATCGCGCCATAGCTCATGGCCGAAACGTTGACGATAGAGGCGGTTGCGTATGGATGGCGACTATAGGGGCCGATCGTGACCAGCGACGGCCGCCGCGCATCCTCATCCAGAATGGGGAAGGCGCTGTTGACGAACAAGATCTCCCCCACCGGGCGCATATCGCGGGTAGACCCGAATGCGATGGTCGTGTCCACGGCTTTTGCCGCCCGGTAGACATAGGACCGCTCCGCGCGATTGAACGGCATTTCCTCCCGGTCTTGGGCAAAGAAGTATTGGCGGAAAAATTCGCCCAGATCTTCGAACCAATACCGCAGGCGCCCGACCACGGGAAAATTGCGCCGGACAGCGTGCCGGGACTGGGTCACGTCGATAATGTAGAGTACTGCAATCCCGACCACGATCACGCCGAGCACGACGATGAACAGGATCGACATAAACTGGAGAATAGAGAACAGAGGATCGACTTCCATGCGGCGCTCCGGTTGACGGGCCTAGACTTAAGGGTCGGCTATGCCTCCCGCATCTTTCACTGCGAGCCGAGCTTCGGTGACAAGTCCAGCCAATTCATTGATCGAAGAATGCGATTGCACAGAAAGATGTGGTTTCTGCTGCCAAACATCAATTGGCGCAAGAGCCTGATTTGAAAGTAACCGAGTGATATCAAAGGGCTGTGCTTCGCCGGTGCTGCGTCGCCTCCCGCGACGATCGCCTCAAGTCGACGGTGAGCGCCAATATAGACGTTGATTGAGCCTATTTGCATACGCCAAACACGCACGGGCTCGCAGAACCGGGGAGCCTCAAAGACCTGGAGCCTGCCGAACCCGTCCTTCGCTACGAGCCCAAGACACCGGGCCAGATCATCCATATCGACATCAAAAAACTCGGACGCTTCGAGCGCGCCGGTCGCCGCATCACGGGCAACCGGCGGAGCCAATCGGCGCTCCGGGGCCGCCGGCAAGGCGGGCCGTACCCCTCCGTTGGCATCGAACCACCAAATTACTGAGATAGTGGCTGGTTTGGTCGAAACACTTGCGGTAGCAAGCGTTTCGACCAAACCCCTAGTCGCTTGTTCCGGATTTTCAGCCCATGCGGCCCATTATCGTCATCCCTGCCCGCCTCGCCTCCACCCGGCTGCCGAACAAGGTGCTGGCCGATATCGCCGGCGCCCCGATGATCGTGCGCGTGATGGAGCGGGCTCAGGCTTCGGCTGTCGGCCCGGTCCTCATTGCCGCGGCCGAGCAGGCAACGATCGATGCCGTCACTGCCGCGGGCGGCCAGGCCGTTCTGACGGACCCCGACCTGCCGAGCGGCTCGGACCGGATCATGGCGGCGTTGCGCATCTTCGATCCGGATGGCGCGTATGGCACGGTAATCAACGTTCAGGGCGACCTGCCGACGCTGGACCCGCAGACCATCGCCGACACGCTGGACGCGCTGAAAGCCGACCCTGCGGCCGAGATCGCAACGCCGGTCGCCGAGATCGTGCTGGAGGAGGAACGCACAAACCCGAATGTGGTGAAGGCGGTGTTCGGCGCCAACCGGCGCGCGCTCTATTTCACGCGTGCTACCGCGCCGTCCGGCGATGGTCCCCACTATCACCATATCGGCCTCTATGCCTATCGGCGGGCGGCGCTCGAGCGCTTCGTCAGCCTGCCGCCGGGCCTGCTTGAACAGCGCGAGAGGCTGGAGCAGCTCCGCGCACTGGAAGCCGGCATGACCATCGCCATCGCCGTGGTAGACACCGTGCCGCTGGGCGTCGATACTCCGGACCATCTCGAACGGGCGCGCTACTGGTATGCGTCCCACCCAATAACCTAGAAAATCCGATGACCGATCCTTCCCGCATCATTTCATTCCAGGGAGCGCCCGGCGCGTATTCCGATCTGGCCTGCCGCACGGCGTACCCCGATTGGACCACCCTGCCCTGCGGCTCGTTCGAAGGGGCGTTCCGCGCGGTCGAGGAAGGACAGGCCGCCTTGGGCATGATCCCGATCGAAAACTCGCTCGCCGGGCGTGTGGCCGACATTCACCATCTGCTGCCGGGCACGGGCCTGCACATCGTGGGCGAGCATTTCCAGCGGGTGCAGCACCAGCTTCTGGGGGTGCCGGGGGCGAGCCTGCAGACGATCAAGCGTGCCCGCAGCCATGTGCATGCGCTGGGGCAGTGCCGCAACTCCCTGAGGCGGCTTGGCCTGGAGGCGATCGTCCATCAGGACACCGCGGGCGCGGCCGCCGATCTCGCCGAAAGCGGCAACGTCGAAGAAGCCGCGATCGCCTCGACGCTGGCCGCGGAGACCTATGGCCTGAACATCCTGGAAAGGGATATCGAGGACGCGAGCCATAACACGACCCGATTTATCGTGCTCTCCCGCGATCCGGTCCGTGCGCCGCCGCCGGCGGACGCGGCCGAGCAGAAGATCATCACGACGTTCATCTTTCGGGTGCGGAACGTGCCGGCGGCGCTGTTCAAGGCGATGGGCGGGTTCGCCACCAACGGCGTCAACATGACCAAACTCGAAAGCTATATGATCGAGGGTGAATTCACGGCGACCCAGTTCTATGCCGACGTCGAAGGCCACCCCGACCAGGCCTCGCTTCGGAACGCGCTGGAGGAACTGGAGTTCTTCAGCCGGGAGGTGCGCATTCTGGGCGTCTACAAGGCCCATTCGTTCCGGGAAGAACAGGGGTTTTAGGCCAACATTGGCAGGCATACAGAAAGCCCGCAGAACCACCGCCGGCTCCGCGGGCTTTCTTGTACTGGCGGCGAGGGGCTAAGCCGCGCGCGCCGCCTGGGCCTGGTCGACCAGCGCCTTGAAGGCTTCCGGCTCCCGCACCGCCAGATCGGCCAGTACCTTGCGGTCGACTTCGATCTCGGCCTTGTGAATGCCGTCCATGAACTGGCTGTAGGTCAGGCCATGCTCGCGGGCGGCCGCGTTGATGCGCTGGATCCAAAGCGAACGGAAGTTGCGCTTTTTCTGCCGGCGGTCGCGATAGGCGTATTGCAGGCCCTTTTCGACCTTCTCGATCGCCACACGAAAGTTGCTGTTGTTGCGGCCGCGATAGCCCTTGGCCATCGCCACCACTTTTTTATGGCGCGCATGGGCGCTGACGCCGCGTTTTACTCGTGCCATGCTGAAACTCTCCTTTGAGTCGGAAGCGGGAAGCGGATTAGCGGTCGTAGGGCATGAACTGGCGCACGATTTTTGCGTCGGCCTTGCTCATGATCTGTGTACCGCGCGCCTGGCGCTTCATCTTGTTGGACTTGCTGGAGAGGATATGGCGCTTGTACGCCACGTTCATTTTGATTTTGCCGGTACCTGTCCGGCTAAAGCGGCGTTTGACGCTGCTTTTCGTCTTCATCTTGGGCATTTTCTGTCCTCTGACTAAAAGATGATGAGCCGCCTTGGCAATGCCCGGACACAGGCCCGAAGGCCGCATCACTCGCCAGACTGCTCGCGGAAAGTGGGGCTTATAGGCCGCTCTCGGCGTGTCTGCAAGTCGAGAGTTTGCCGCCCGACCCACTTTGCCGGGTGACAAAATCAGTAATTTTCCCATATTTCGTTAACATTCGGCCCGGATAATGACCCTGGCAATGAAACGAAGGAACGTATCGATGGCGCAACAAGCTATTCTGTTGATCGATGACGACGAGCCATTGCGCCAGTCGCTGGCAGAACAATTGCGTCTGCATGAAGACTTTGAAACCGTTCACGCCGCGACCGGCGCGGAGGCTTTGGAGGCGGCGAAGGACCGCCATTATGATGCTATTATTTTGGATATTGGCCTGCCGGATATGGATGGCAGGGAGGTTTGCCGGATTATGCGGCGCAACGGAGTGGCCTGCCCCATTCTGATGCTGACCGCCGCGGAGGGCGATGCCGACACCATTCTGAGCCTGGATTCCGGTGCGAACGATTTTATTTCCAAGCCGTTCCGGATCGGGGTGTTGCTGGCCCGTTTGCGCGCCCATTTGCGCCAACATGCCCAGAGTGAAGATGCGGTCTTTGCGATTGGCCCCTACACCTTCCGCCCATCGGCCAAGATGATGTTGGAAAACGGGACGGACCGGAAGGTACGGCTTACCGAAAAGGAAACCGCTATTCTGAAATTCCTGTATCGTGCCGGGCAGCGCGTTATCGATCGCGAGACGCTGCTGCACGAAGTCTGGGGCTACAATCCCGGGGTCACGACCCACACGCTTGAGACGCACGTCTATCGTTTGCGCCAAAAGATCGAAACCGACCCGTCGGAAGCAAAGATCTTGGTAACTGAAACCGGTGGCTATAAGCTGGTTCCGTAACAGTACGAAGAGCCGCGCAAGCAAAGGCTTCCGAAGGGCGGAACACCGGCATTACACAAGGGCGGGTGTCGCTGCTGAGAGTGAAAGGCGTGAACGGCGGTGAGCGGTTCTCTACAGAGTGGCATTGAAAGGCAGCAGTTCACCGTCCGGTTTTGGGGTGTGCGGGGCAGCGTGGCCACGCCGGGGGCCGAGACCGTGCAGTACGGCGGCAACACCTCCTGTGTTGAGATCCGGTGTGGTGAGCGGCGGATCGTCATCGACGCCGGCACCGGGCTGCGTATGCTGGGGCGGGAGATGTTGGGCGAAGGGCCGGCGGATTTCGATCTGCTGCTCTCTCATACTCATCTGGATCATATCGAAGGGCTGCCCTTTTTCGCACCCGCGTTCGTTCCGGGCAACCTGTTCCGCATTTGGGCCGGCCATCTGCTACCGCGCATCACCATTGAGCAGGCGTTGAGCCAGTTGATGTCGGCGCCGCTCTTTCCGGTGCCGCTCGACGCGTTCAGCAAACAGGTGAAATATTGCGATTTCCGTGCGGGTGACGCCTTGGTCTTGGGGCCCGAGATTTTGGTCAAGACGGCGATGCTGGATCATCCCAACGACGCGGTCGGATATCGGGTTGAGTTCGACGGCCGCTCCGTCTGCTACGTCTCCGACACCACCCATGTTCCCGGAGAAACCAACCAGAATATCGCGGCACTGATCCGCGATGCCAACCTGGTGATTTACGATGCGATGTTTACCGAGGCCGAGTTCGCGAAACGGCCCGATTGGGGCCACTCGACCTGGCGGGAGGGCGTGCGCCTGGCCCAACTGGCGGGCGCCAGAAAGCTGGTGCTGTTCCATCATGACCCCTGCCGCACCGATGCGGAGCTGGACGCGCTGGGCGCGAAAGCGGCGCAGCACCTTCCGGACACCATCGTCGCCCGGGAAAAGACCTTTTTGACGGTGTAGGCCAATTCTCCGTGCCCTGACCGTCACGAGCCGCGCCGGCTTTTCCCGATGGCTTTCCCCTTTGTGGAAAAAATGCCAAATGTTCGGCAGGCTGCCTTACAGTTTTCCGGTAGTCCGATCACGCTATAACCCTCGCACTCTGGAAAATGCTCATGCCTCGCTTCGAGCAGGCATCCTTTTGGACGCCGGCGGTCGATAGCCCCTATGCCTGTTTGCGGCTTGCCATAACACTGCTCTTGGGCACGATCGGCAGCGTCGGCATGTGGGTCGCCGTCGTCGTGCTGCCGGAAGCGCAGGCGGAGTTCGCGGTCGACCGGGCCGGCGCCTCGCTGCCCTACGCGGCTACCATGATCGGGTTCGGGCTCGGCAACATCATCATCGGCCGCTTCTCGGACCGCCTGGGCATTACGATGCCGGTGATAGGATCCGCCGTCTTGCTTTGCATCGGCTTTTTGCTGGCCGCGCAGGCAACGGCCATCTGGCAACTGACGCTGGTTCAGGGTGTCCTGATCGGAGTCGGCACGGGCGGCGCGTTTTCCCCGTTGATCGCCGATCTCTCTCACTGGTTCCGGAAACGCCGGGGCCTCGCGGTCGCCGCAGCGGCGACAGGCAACTACCTATCCGGGGCGATCTGGCCGACGCCGGTTCAGCTACTGGTGGCGACCGACGGCTGGCGCGATGCCTATGAATGGATCGGCCTGTTCTGCCTGGTCAGCATGGTGCCGCTCGCCCTGCTGCTGCGCCGGCGCCCGCCCCGAACCATGGCAGCCGACGGCACCATGCAACTGGCCGAAGAACCTTTGCAGCAGTCGTCCTTTTCGCCCCGCCAACTGCAATGGCTGCTGATGCTTGCGGGTGTCGGCTGTTGCGTCGCCATGTCGATGCCGCAGGTCCATATTGTCTCCTACTGCGTCGATCTTGGCTATGGCGCGGCGCCGGGTGCGGAAATGCTGTCGCTGATGCTGGCGGCAGGCGTCATCAGCCGCCTCGCGACAGGCTTTCTGGCCGACTATATCGGCGGGATCCGGGTGCTGTTGCTAAGTTCGGTGCTGCAAGGGTCGGCGCTGTTCTTCTATATCCCCTTTGACGGCCTGATTTCTCTTTATGTCGTTTCGCTGTTTTTTGGCCTTTCCCAAGGCGGCATTGTTCCCAGTTACGCCATCATCGTGCGCGAGTACATGCCGGCAAAGGAAGCGGGCCAGCGCATCGGCATCGTCATGGCCTGCACCATTTTCGGCATGGCGCTGGGCGGCTGGCTCTCCGGCGAAATCTACGATTTCACCGGTTCCTATGCCGCCGCGTTTGTCAACGGCATCGCCTGGAACGTGCTGAATCTCTTGATCTGCCTGACGATCCTCTGGCGATCCGGCCCGCGGCGGGTGGCGGTGGCCTAGCCACCGATCAGAAAACTCCTGGCCGCCGCGGCTCCTCAATAGATGTGAGCTAGCTTTCGGACCGCCTGCGGCTTGCGTTCGCGCAACTCGCGGCCCCCGCCGTTGAAACGGTCCGGATTCTGCGTCTTCAGGATTGGCCGAACCCACTTGCCGAACCGCTCGGCCTCCTGATGGTGCAGATAGCCCGAGAGGCAAAACGAATGGCAGCCGGCGTCGATGAACTGCTGGAGTGTCGCCGCGCACTGCTCCGGATTGCCGACCACCGCGATACCGGCGCCGGGCCGGAAGCGGGTAAGCCCGCTCCAGAGATGCGGCGCGATCCACATGCCCTTTTCCGCCGCCAGTTCCTGCACGCGCGCATTCGCCTTTGACGAAGCGGTATAGCGTTTCAGTCCTTCCCGCGCCGCCTCAGGAATGTTGCGGATCAACTTGTCGGCCGCCTCCATCGCTTCTTCTTCCGTCTCGCGGCAGATCATTTGCAGACGCATGCCGAAGCCGATCGCATCCTCGCGCCCGAATGCGGCGGCGCGCTTTCGAATTTCTGCGATGTTATCCGCGATCCTCTCCGGCAGGTCGCCCCAGAACAAATGCACGTCGGAGTGCCTGGCGGACAGGTTCCAGGCTTCATCGGACCCGCCGCCCAGATAGAATTTGGGGTAGGGTTGTTGCAGCGGTTTGGGGACGACAATCGCTCCATTGACTTCGTGGAAGCGGCCTTTGAAGTAGACCGGATCGTCCGATGTCCACAGCTGCTTCAGGATCGTGACCTCTTCCTCCATGATCGCATAGCGGTCTTCTTTCGCGAGCGAAATTCCCTCCGAGAGGATTTCCTGGTCCGCCTGGCCCGCTATCAGGTTCACGCAGATGCGCCCGCCCGACATCTGGTCGAAGGTCGAAATCATCTTTGCCAGCAGCACCGGGTTCATATAGCCCGGCCGGGCGGCAATCAGCGGCGCGATGCGGCTGGTCTGCGCGGCCATGAAGGCGCCGGAAATGTACGCCTCCCAACAGTACCGCGCGACCGGGATCAGCATATACTCGAACTCGGCCGCCTCTGCCGCCTGAACGACCTTGCTCAAATGTTCGGGCGTTGTGCTGATGGTTTCCTCTTCGACCCCATAGGCCTGGGTGTCGCCACTGGTGGGCAAGAACCATCCAAACTCGAGCGGTTTCATGGTCGAGGTTTCCTTAGACGGCGCATCACTATAGACTTTAGTGGCATTATGGCTTGGCGTTCTGCCCAGGACCAGGGCTAACTTGGTCGAGCCATCCGCCAGCGCTGACTGGCCTTATCCCTCATAGACCGCATTCCAGGACTCGCGGGTGTTCAGCGTGTCTTTGTCGAACCCGGCCAGTGCCTTGTAGCGGTCGGCCGTCTGCGCCAGTTCTTCGGCCGAAACAATATCCGAGAGGTTGCGGAACCCTTCCGGTGCGCGCTCGTGCACCATCTCCATCGCCTGTTCCGGGCCGTTCTGGCGGTTGGCCAGCACGATCTGCGCCGTCGCCGGGCGGCGCTCCGCGTCATAGGCTCGCAAGCCTTGTTCGACCTCGCCGGCATTCGCCAGGTGCCAGGCGAGCCGCCGCGCGTCCAGGATCGCCTGGCTCGCCCCGTTCGAGCCGATCGGATACATCGGATGCGCCGCGTCGCCCAGCAGCGTGACCCGTCCGAAACTCCAGGCGTCCACCGGGTCGCGGTCGACCATCGGATACTCGTAGGCCGCGTCCGCGCCGCGAATGATGTCCGGGACTTTCAGCCAGCCGAAATCCCAATCCTCGAACGCCGGCAGGAAATCGGAGACCGGCACCTGCCGGTTCCAGTCGCCTTTGCGCCAGGTTTTCAGGTCGGTGAAGCGGATTTCGGCGATCCAGTTGATCAAGGCCTCGCCCTCATCCTCTGCCGCCTTTGAGATCGGGTAACAGACGAACTTTTTTGCCTGATGCCCCGCCATCACCATGCTGCGGCCGGAAAGATAGGGCTCGGCGCGGGTGGTCGCCCGCCAGAGCACGTTGCCGTTCCAGATCGGCTCGCCCTCGTCCGGGTAGAAGCGCTTGCGGACGGTCGAATGGATGCCGTCCGCGCCGACCAACAGGTCGCCCTCAGCTCTGGTCCGCGCACCGCCCGGTTGTGCGAACACGGCGCTCACCCCGTCGTCCGACTGGCTGAAATCGACGAGCTGATGCGCCGTCAACACCCGGTCGCTTCCCAGCCGCTCCCGCACCGCATCGAGCAGCAGCATCTGCAGCGCGCCGCGATGGATCGAGTACTGTGGCCAGTGATAGCCCGCAGCCTCACCCCTGGGCTCCCTCCAGATCTCCTGGCCGTGCCGGTTGGCATAGACCAGCTCAGCGGTGGGAATCGCGGTTGCCGCCAGCTTTTCCTGCAAGCCCAGCTCGGTCAGTTCGCGCACGGCATGCGGCAGAATGTTGATTCCCACACCCAGCGGCCGCAGGGTTCGTACGGTCTCGTAAATCGAACAGTGGATCCCGGCCGCGTGCAGGCTCAGCGCGGTGACCAAACCGCCGATTCCGCCGCCAGCGATGAGCGTTTCCATTGAGTCTTCTCCGGGGACTGACGCAAACTCCGCTTCCATACCATGAAGACGAAGGGGAGACACGCATGACGCGACGGCGCGTGCTGGTTGCCGGCGCAACCGGGCTGGTCGGAAAGGCCGTGGCCGAACATCTGCTGCAGACGGGCGATGCGGATGTGGTCGCGGTCAGCCGCCGGGACCCACACCTGCCGGGAGCAATGCATGTCGCTGCCGACCTGACCGACCCCGCGGCCTGCCGGGAGTTGCTGGGCGGGCTGGATGGCGTTACGCAGATTGTGTTCGCGGCGCTATACGAAAAGCCGGACCTCATCGCAGGCTGGCGCGATCCCGAGCAGATGGCCGTCAATCGCGCCATGCTGCTGAACCTGCTGGACGCGGTCGAGCCGACCTCCCCCGAGTTGCGGCATGTCTCGCTGTTGCAGGGGACCAAGGCCTATGGCGTGCATGTGGAGCCGATCCGGGTACCGGCAAAGGAGCACTGGCCGCGCCACGATCACGAAAATTTCTACTGGTTGCAGGAAGACCTGATCCGCGAGCGGCAAAACATTGGCCGGGGATGGAGCTTCAGCATCTGGCGGCCGCAGGCGCTATTCGGCAATGCGCTGGGCAGCCCAATGAATATCATCGGCGCGCTAGGCGTCTATGCCGCCCTCCGGCGGGAACAGGGCTTGCCGCTGACATTTCCGGGCGGTGGCGAACTGGTGACGGCGGCTACTGATACGCGCCTACTGGCGGAAGCGATTTGCTGGGGCGGCGAGGCGGATGCGGCCCAAAACGAAACCTTCAACGTCATCAACGGCGACGTGCTGGTCTGGCCGCATATTTTCCACTGCATCGCCGCAACCTTCGCCATGCCGTTGGCCGAGCCCGCGCCCGAGCAACTCGAAGAAACCATGCCGGACCAAGAGGACGCCTGGGGCCGCATGCTCGAGAAATACGACCTGCGCCGGCACACGCTCGCCGAGTGGATCGGCTCGTCCTGGCAGTTCACCGACCGCTCTCTGGCGACCGGCATCGAGCACCCGCACCCATCGGTGCTCAGCCCGGTCAAGCTGAACCGGGCGGGGTTCACCAAAATGTTCGACACCGAACAAAGCATTGTCTGGTGGCTGAAGCGCCTGCAACAAGAACGCTGGCTGCCGACTTGAGGACCCCAACGATATGACACGCATCGCCGTAGGCGGTTTTCATCACGAAACCAACACATTTGCCCCGACCAAGGCGACCTATGAACACTTCGCCCGCACCGACGGCTGGCCGGGGCTCCAGCGTGGCAACGGCATGCTGGAAGTGCTGGCCGGCAAGAACATTCCGCTGCCGGGCTTTGCCGGGGCCGTGCCCGCAGACTGGGAATTGCTGCCCACGGTCTGGTGCAACGCCAGCCCATCGGCGCATGTGGAGCAGGACGCCTACGAGCGCATCACCGGCATGATGCTGGAGGAGTTGCAAGGGCTGGGTACGGTCGATGCGGTGTTCCTGGACCTGCACGGCGCCATGGTCTGCGAGCATCTGGAGGACGGCGAGGGCCCGTTGTTGCAGCGCGTGCGCGCCGCGATCGGGCCGGACGTGCCGCTGGTCGTCTGCCTCGACCTGCACGCCAACGTCACCCAGGCGATGATGGACGCGGCCGATGCGCTGATCGGCTACCGCACCTATCCGCATGTTGACATGGCGGAAACCGGCGCGCGTGCGGCGGCGGTTATGCAGCGCATCCTGCGGGAGGGCCGGCCGCACAAGGCATGGCGCAAGCTGGATTTCCTCATCTCCATCAACTGGCAATGCACGCTGATGGACCCGGCCAAGTCGGTTTTTGACGCCATGGCGGCCATGGAGAAGAACGAAGTCTGGACCACGTCCTTCACGCCCGGCTTCCCGCCCGCGGATATTCACGATTGCGGGCCTGCCATCCTCGCCTACGCCTCGACCCAAGACGCCGCCGATGAAGCCGCCGACACCATTGCGGCCGATATTGAGGCGCGGCGGGCGGCATTCGACGGCGGGTATTACTCGCCGGCCGACGCCGTGGCGGAAGCCCAGCGGCTCGCGGCGGAAGGCGTGCGTCCGGTTGTCATCGCCGACACCCAGGACAATCCGGGCGGGGGTGGCGATGGCAACACCGCCGGCATGCTGAAGGCCCTGGTCGAGGGCGGCGCGAACGGCGCCGCGTTCGGGCTCTATATCGACCCGGCATTGGCGGAGGCGGCCCATGCCGCCGGCGAAGGCGCGACCATCCAAGCCAATTTTGGCGGCAACTGGCCGGGCGACGAAACCTTCACCCTGCCCGCAACGGTCGAGCGCTTGGGTAGCGGGCGCTTCCATTGCACCGGCCCTTTCTATGGCGGCAACGACATGGACCTCGGCCCGATGGCGCTGTTGCGTGTCGGCGAAAGCGGCGTGCGCGTCGCGGTCGCGAGCCGTAAGGTGCAGGCGGCCGACAAGGAAATGTTCCGCTGCCTGGGCGTAGAGCCGGAAGAGACCGACATACTAGTGGTGAAATCCTCGGTGCACTTTCGCGCCGATTTCACCTTCGACCGTGGCAAGATCCTGGTAGCGACCGCACCCGGCCCCGTCACCGCCGACCCGGCCGCCCTGCCCTACCGGAACCTGCGCGCGGGCGTCCGGTTGGGGCCGATGGGAGAGCCTTTCCGGGGAAAGCGTTGGGGGTGACACGCGAGTGACAGGCGACGGCGGCTTGGGCTATCTATGTTAACCGATCCGACAATGGAGGGACAGATGACAGAGGCGATCACCGGCGGCTGTGCCTGCGGCGCCGTCCGTTACAAGGTCACCGGCCAGCCCAAATATATGGGCAACTGCCATTGCCGCGACTGCCAGCAGGCAACCGGCAGCGCCTTCTTTCCGGCGGTGCTGGTGCTGTTGGACGAGTTCACGTTAGAGAGCGGCGAACCGAAATGGTTTGACCGGGTGGCCGATAGCGGCAGTACGCTTTCCCGCGGCTTTTGCCCGGAGTGCGGCTCGCCGGTATTTCTGAAGAACCCGGCGCGCGCCGGTGAAATCGTTCTTTACGCCGGCAGCCTGGACGATCCGTCGATCTACCGGCCGAGCAGGAACATCTACCTGAAGAGCGCCCAACACTGGGCCTGGATGGACGACGGATTGCCGACGTTCGAGGCCATGCCGGGCTGAAGCGCGCTGATGTCTTCAGCCGGGCGCGATGTTCTGATTGCGGCGGAACAAATTGTCCGGATCCCAGACCCGTTTGATCGCCGCGAGGCGCTGGCGGTTCGGCCCGAACGCCGCTTCGCCGCCATCATCCTCCACGATGAAGTTGACGTAACGGCCGCGGTCGGAATGCGCCGCGAGCGCTGCCTGAAAGTCGCGCGTCCAGCCGATGCAGCGCTCGTCATCCGAGGGTTCACGCCACCTCGCACCCGGCGTCACCGCGAATTGCGCGCCGCGGTGCGGATAGGCGCTACCATCGACAGGCACATCGTCGATTGCGCCGCCTAGGCTGCAAATCAGCGTGTCGGACTTCGGGCGTCGGCAGGTCCTTTGAGCGTTCGACGATCAGGTCGATAGCGTCATCAGCCAAAGTCTCGAAATTCTGAGCGGCCCAATAGTTGCGCGCGCCAAAGGCGTAGGTCTCGTCCAGCAACGACTGCGCCGCCGGATAGGGCATCGGCCCGAAGGCATCACCCACCGGCGTGGCCGCCGCGCGCAATGGGTTTAGCACGCGCTCGGCCTCCTCGGCGGCTCCCAGATAACATTGCATCAGGGCGAGCACCTTCTGCCCGTGATAGGCTTCGGGCAGGAAAGGA
Organism: uncultured Alphaproteobacteria bacterium; assembly: GCA_963807085.1. Taxonomy (GTDB): domain Bacteria; phylum Pseudomonadota; class Alphaproteobacteria; order Bin95; family Bin95; genus JACKII01. The sequence continues at coordinate 51,465 of CAWEBB010000034.1, read as the reverse complement.
AAGGCCGGGGCGGTCATGATGTCTGCCCAGACACAGGCCTCTCTGGGCGCGCTCACGCAGAAGTCCCGCCAAACGCGCAGCACGGCGGGCGCGTCTTCCAGCGCAAATACAGTGGGACCGAACTGCACCTCCGGCCCCACGGGATGGAGGCGGAACTCGAACGCCACGGCGACGCCGAAATTGCCGCCGCCACCCCGCAGCGCCCAGAAGAGATCGGGGTTTTCGTCTGCGCTCGCCCTCAACAGACTGCCGTTTGCGGCCACCAGTTGCACGGAGACCAGGTTGTCCGCCGCCAGCCCGTACGTGCGCGCGAGCCAGCCGAAGCCTCCGCCAAGCGTCAGCCCTGCAACGCCGGTATGCGAGACCACGCCGCCGGGCGTCGCCAGCCCATGCGCCTGCGCGGCCGCGTCCAGCGCTGCCCAGGTAGCGCCACCCTCGACCCGAGCCGTCCGCGCGGCAGGATCGACCGTCACGGCCCGCATCCCCGCGAGGCTCAGCAAAAGGCCGCCGTCCGTGGAGGCCAGCCCGGCAATGTTGTGTCCGCCGCCGCGGATCGCCAGCTCAAGCCCGTGAAAGCGGGCGAAATCGACGGCTGCCTGCACGTCCTCTGCACTTGCAGCTTCGACGATCACCGCGGGCTGCCGATCGTGCATCGCATTCCAGATTTCCCGCGCCGCGTCAAAGCCCTGGTCCGCAGGCACCAAAACCTTGCCGGAAATGCGATCCGTCAGATTTTCGAGATTTGAGGCGATGGTCATTCTGTGTCCTCCAATTACGTCAGAATGGACGCCCCAACGATCACCAATCGGCCCTGTCCCATCCACTCACATATTTGAAGTACTACAGATTTTGCAGTGACATTTGCTGAAGCAGCGTGGCACCATGAAGCTGCCGTAACGGTCAAGGAGCAATCCTCAATGAACAGATCTTACGGTCAATACTGTCCCCTGGCGCTCGCCATGGAAATGCTGGGCGAGCGCTGGACCATGCTGGTTGTCAGCCGCCTGATCGACGGCTGCCGCCACTTCAATGAAATCCACCGCGGCGTACCCAGAATGTCTGCCTCGCTGCTGTCCACCCGGCTCGCGCAGTTGGAGCACGCGGGCCTCTGTGTCAAGCAACCGGCCCCGAACGGCCATGGCTCCATTTACGAGCCGACGGAGGCGTGCCGGGCGCTGGATGGCATTATCATGAACCTCGCCGCCTGGGGCCAGAAATGGGCGCGGGACATGGAGACGGACGACCTGGACCCCGGCTTTCTCGCCTGGTCCATGAGCACGCGCCTGAACGTGGATGCCATGCCGGACGGCCGCACCACTGTGCTGGCCTTTGAGTTTTCCGGCACACCGCGCGGTCACGACCAATTCTGGCTGATGAAGCACGAGGGCCGGATCGAAATGTGCATGAAGCATCCGGGCTATGAAAGCGACGTGACGGTGCGCGCCGACATCCGCCGGTTTGTCCACGCCTGGCGCGGCTTCCGCAAGCTGCGCGACGAGATCGCAGCCGGGCATATCCGCCTGGAAGGACCGAGCGAAATCGTGCGTCAGGTCCCGGACTGGCTGCTGGGCAGCGCGCTGGCGCCAGTGCCCCGGTGTGCGCCGGGCGCGGAGTTGGCGATCTTCGAAGAAACCGACCGGATGCAGGCGGCGGAGTAGGGCCTAACCAGAGCCTTGACCCCCGCCTGCCAGCGGCTTAGCCCAGGGACAGCCCACTTTGGCTGGAAGAGACGCAATGACTGAAATTTTGCACACGCCGGCGACCGGGCCCTTCGTCTGGCACGGCTCCGTCATGGCCCAAGACAATAGCTGGCTGCACCGACTTGGCCGCAACGATTTGGCCGAAATCGACGACGCCCTGGAGAGCGTTAAGGTATCGGGCCTCGCCCCACTCTCTTTCGGCAAAGACGCCTTCCCGCTGCCGACGCTGGCGCCCAAGCTTGCCGGCGTTCTGGCCGAGGTGCAGGACGGCCGCGGCTTCGCGGTGCTGAGGGGCCTCCAGCCCGGCAAATACAACCGTGCAGACCTGGAGGCAATCTACTGGGGCATCGGCGCTCATCTGGGCAACGCGATCTCGCAGAACGGCGAGGGGCAACTGCTGGCGGAGGTGACGGACAAAGGCTCAAGCTACAGCACCAATGTGAACGACCGCGGCTACCGCTCGCGCGATAAGCTCAACCCGCATGTGGATACCTCCGACATGACGGCGCTGCTCTGTGTGCGCCAGGCGGATGACGGCGGCATGAGTTCGGTCGCGAGTTCGGCGGCCATCTATAACGAAATCCTGGCCCGGCGCCCCGATCTGCTGGAGCCGCTTTACCGCGGTTTCCACCACGACCTGCGCGGCGAGGGCCCGACCGGCTCTTTCGACGAAGTCACGCACGGCCGCATCCCCGTGTTCAGCTACTACGAGGGCCTGCTGTCGTGCTGCTACAATGACAAGATCATGCGCTCGGCCCACCAAAAGGCCGGCGCGCCCCTGACGCGCGCAGGAGTCGGAGGCCATCGATCTGGTCATGCAGATCGCCGAGAGCCCCGAAATGCGGCTGGATTTCCGCATGGAAGAGGGCGACATTCAGCTCGTCAACAACTACGTGCTGCTGCATTTCCGCAGCGCCTTTGAGAGCCACCCGGACCCGGACCGGCGCCGCCTGCTGCTGCGCATGTGGGTGAACAACTTCAAGCCACGCCCTCTCGCCACCGACTTTGCCGACCGGTACAATACCGGCCCGCGCAGCGGGGTGTATGCGGCCGGAGCGAAAGCGGCGGAGTGAGGGGCGGTGCGCCCGATCGGCCGAAAGCCATAACCAGGAGGAACAGTCATGCGCCAGATCAAAATCGGTAACATCACCGTCGACGCCGTGGTGGAGCGTGAAGGCCCATGGCGGCGGCCGCAGGACTTCTTCCCGGCCTTCGACCAGGCGACATTCGACGCGCATCTGCCCTCGCTGGAGCCGGAAATGTATGACATCGCAGCAGAACGGCTGATGATGACCTATCAGACCTTTCTGGTGCGCACGCCGCACCACACGATCCTGGTCGACACCTGCACCGGCGAGCACAAGGGCCACCCGGCGCCCTTCGACTTTCCGGGCAAGGAGCGCTGGCGGAACGAGTTGTTCGCGCTCGGCATTGGCTTCGAGGATGTGGACTACGTCTTCTGCACCCATCTGCACATCGACCATACCGGCTGGAACACCAGCCTGCGCGATGGCCGCTGGGTCCCGACCTTCCCGAACGCCAAATACATCTTCCACAAGACCGAATATGCCGTCTGGGAGGAGGAGCACAAAAAGGGCGCCAGCCCGCCCGGCACCGTGTTCCGCGACAATTGCCTGCCCATCGTCGAGGCCGGCCAGGCGCTGCTGGTGGACGACGACTATCAGTTGGACGACCTGGTGACATTAACGCCGACGCCCGGCCACTCGCCGCATCATTGCTGCGTGAATCTGCATTCGGGCGATGATAGATGCGTCGTCACCGGAGATTTAATCCATCACGCGATCCAGTGCCGCGAGCCCGACTGGGCGGCCGCGCCGGACTGGGACCCGAAGGTGGGCATCCAGTCGCGGCGCAGGTTCATGGAGAGTGTCGCAGACACGCCAACCCTGCTGCTACCCATCCACTTCGCGGCGCCGACGGCGGGTCTGATTACGTCCGACGGCGGCGAGCGCTTTCTTTATAAATACAAGCGGGACTGACTGAGCACCGGCGGCTCCCCCGCGCGTAGGGTAGCGACGGACAAGCGTCCCCGCTCCCCTGCCTCGACAAAGGCACTGCTGTGGTGAGAAATGTCGCCACCCGTCACCGAACTAGCCGCCGGGCCGCCTTCAGCAAATCCTTCGCCGGCCGCGGGACCATCCGCTTAACGTCAAGGCCATTGGCATCCATGCGGGTCACGCTGTTGACACTGACGTCGTTGTAGCCGCCGACCAGGTCGATCAACTGGAACTCCATTGATGGGTCATTGATGATCAAGAATTGGCTGAAAGGCAGGCAAATGATCGGCAGGTTTTTGGCTTCCGCGAAATAAATGGCATAAGGGCAAACCAGCGTCGGCTCAAACTGGATCCCATGCTGTCGGGCACTAGCAAAGTCATCACCGCCGATCAGACCGCCTATCTTGCATTTTGACAACAACAACATCAGATCGATAGTGATTTCCTTCAAGGTATGGTCACCATCGATGTAGATAAAATCCAAAGACTCGTCCGGAATTTCCCGGGCCAATTCTTTTGTTTTGGCGCGGAGGACCTTTGTCTTTTCCACCGCGAAGGAAACGCGCCCCATCGCTTCCTCAAAGATCGCATCAAATTCCAGCTGGTTGTGGTTGGCAGGCTTGTTCCAATCCGTCAAATTCCGCCACGGGTCGATTAACAGGTACGAGGTGATATGCCCGCAGGACCGCAACAACTGCTCCGCAAACTCCCCACGATAAACGCCTATCTCGGCTATGGCGGCGGCTTCAGCCTCGTTCACGAATTTGACCCAAAGATCGACCCGATCCTGCGCCGATTCCGCGATCTCCCTGGCAACCGTTACCATGTCTTTCGAATTCTGCATCAGGTTCCCCCTATTTGAGCCCGCGCGCCTCTTGCCGCTGCCGGCCCCAATTCAACCAGGCCGGTGCTCCAATACCTACATTAGTATCCGAGCTGCCTCCCTCTCGCTAAGATAGTAAGCCCGAATGCTTAAAAACGCAAGAAGGAATATAGTAGTAAGCGCTTCTAGCTACAAGTGTAGGCGTCCACCAGAACGATCTCGCCGACGCTGACGGCCCGCCGCTCCTCCTGCTGCCCGTCCACTGATTACGCCTGGCAACGGGGAACAGTCTGTCTATCAACTGAAGAGATGCTCTTAAATGCCAGCGCCTATTTCGAGCGGTTGGCTGCAATGTCGTCGTACCAGCGGACCTTCCAAGTCAATGTATACGTTGCGACTGCGCTGGCAAAGGCAATATAATATTTGACGAGGAATATTTACTATAATCACTATCGTTGACGAGGAACTTTTACTATGACTACTATCCATGATTCGAGTGTGGCTTGAGGAGGAACAGGTTATGACGACAGCCACAGTCAACGGCGTTAAGCTTTATTTTGAGGCAGCGGGCCCAGGAGAAATTCCTTTGGTCTTGGTTCATGGGAGCTGGGGCTCGCACGAGACCTGGAAGCAGGTCGTGCCCGAACTGGCGGGGCGATTTCACGTCGTGACATACGATCGGCGAGGACACGGCCAGAGTGAGCGCCCAAAAGGCCAAGGCAGCATTCTAGAAGATGTGGCCGACCTTGCTGCATTGATTGAGCATTTGGAGCTTAGTCGAACGTGGATCGTCGGAAACTCATTTGGCGGTTGTATTGCACTTCGCCTGGCCGTCGCGCGTCCCGAAATTGTATCGGGCGTAATCGTTCACGAGCCGCCGATGTATGGCGTTTTGGCAGACGACCCTTCGATGGCTGAAGCGCTCCAGGATTTAAAGAAAAGGCATGGTGAGGTAGTCAAAAAGATCGCAGCCGGGGATCACCAAGGAGCCTCCAAATTATTTATCCGACATATCCCATTTGGCCGCTCTCCCGTGAGGTTACGGCCACCTGAATGGAGTTTCCAAGCATCTTCTGCCTCGAATGGTGGTGGAATGGTGGGAACCGGAGGTGAGGAGCGGCTAAGCGGGCCGCGCCGACCGATTTCGGCACCGTTTCTTCGGTGTTCGGGCGCACCTGTCCGGTCGCAGGTGATGCGTCCTCCAGTTCTTGATCGTCCGCCGGTCATACAGACACCGTGGTGACCGGTGGCCCGCGCAAGGTGTTGATCAGGCCGAGGATGCCCGCGAAGACCGCTTGCGGCAGTGCGGCTGCAGCCATCTGGAATATGGCGTAGCGGCCATGACGCACCAGTCGTGCCCCGGTTTTGATCAGGCGTTCGCGCAGGGATGTCAGTGACCAGCGCTCGATCAGTTCTGGTGTCGCCGCTGTCCGCAGGAAGTTGGCGAGGTTGTAGGCCAAGACGTGGAGTTGTAGCCGCACGGCGTTCGCCGCGAACTTCATGCAGGAGAGCCGCGTCCATTTGAGCGCGTATTTGCCCTCTTTGATGTGCTGCTCGGCGGTGCCCCGGCCCTGGTAGAAGGCCAGCACCCGCTCGTTCGGCAGGCTGCGATTGGTGACGATAAAGCCGACGGTCGGGAACAGTTCGCCCGGATGAAACTCGACCTTCGCCACGATGCGGCGGGCCTTTGACCAGCTTTTCGCCCGGTAGTGGAAGCTGGTGTAGAGGCGCACGACGTGGTTCGGCGGTCGACCGGGGCCTCGTTTGGTCAGGTGATCAATCCGTTCGTGGAGTTTGGCATTGCCCTTCATTCGGATGGCGTAATCCCAGCCCTCGGCTTCCAGCAGGTCAAACAGCGCCGGGATGGCGAAGGCCGCATCGGCCCGGAACCGCCGCCTTTTGATCGAGGGCCGGGCGGAGGCAGAATAGCGCGCCAGAACCGGCTTCAGCACATCCTCCCAACCATCGGCGCTGTGGACATTGCCGGGCCGCAAAGCGCACCGTTCCAGATCGCCGAACTGGTTGAACACGAAAAGCGGGTGCAGGCACTTCTTCTGGAAATGACCATTCCATGCCGACCCTTCCTGATCGCCGTGCACCGGGCTTTCCGAACTGTCCATGTCCAGAGTGATGACCTTCGGCGGGCGCTTGTCGTGCACGGCGTCAATCCAGCGCCCCGGCAGATCGATCAGCACCGCGAGGTTCTCAGGCTGGGTCAGCATCTCGGTCTCGAACCGGCCCATGGCACTCGCGGAGGCTGCGCCCGTCTTCATCGCACGTCCGCCGACAATCTGCCGCATCACCGGATCGCGGCACAGCCGGTCTGCGTCATTGACGTCTTCATATCCGGCCAGGCGCGAGAAAACAGATTGGCGCAGGAAGCCCGCGAGGCGGTGCCGTCCGTTCTGGCCAGTGCGAACATCAGCAAGCAAACCCGCCGCCATGTCCGACAGGCCAAGAGCATCGTCCAGTTCGCGGTGCAGCAGCAATCCGCCATCCGAACTGATCGCCGAACCCCGGAACTCCACCTTGACCGAGCGGTCAAATTCCAGCCGAAGAGGCCCCGATTCCGCTTCACCCGTCGCGTCCATCGCCAAGTCCCCACCCCATCATCGCTAAGCTATTGATGAGGATAGGTTATCACCTATCACCGGGTCGAGAAATCGTTGTTTATCTGGGATATCCGGGTTTATGGAAACCGTCTCACGTGGGCCTGGCGCGTGGTCGCAGATCCCCCAGCGCGGCAGCAGGCGCTAATCGACAATGCGCCGACTTTCCTGGACGAAGAGAATGACCCGGAAGCATATACGATTGAGCTTTCCTCACTAACGCAGCTTCGACCGCGTGTGCTCTTGACCAAGGGCGACCAGAGCCAACCAATGTTTTCCTCAGTCTTATCCGTGCTCGAAGCCAAAATTCCGGGCGCTTTAGCGCACACCCTCACGGGTGTTGGCCATATGCCGCAATCTTCCCACCCCGCAGAATACGTCCGAGTGACAACAAAATTTGTTTTGCAGCAATAGTCGGCACGAAAGCCGCTCGCGCGTTTATCAGCTTTTTCTGCGACGTCAGAACTGACCGTTTTGGGGCGATTGCGTGAACCCTTAATCAAACTGCGTCAAGTGATCCCGGAGCGTAGCACCCGCATGCTCCGTCCGCACCAAGCCCCGCTCGCGGAGGATCGGCACCACCTCGTCGACTGATTCCTCGATCGCGCCCGGGGAGTACATCGCCGTCAGCATGAAGCCGTCGCCGCCGGCGACCTCGGCCAGAAGCGGGCGTTCTGGGAGTTGCAGCAGAAGGGCGTGATGGTGTCATCGTCGGGGGTACCTCGATCTGGTGCAACGGCGGGCGCGTCAGGCCGGGATAGCAGGCGACATCTGCAACCAACCTTCCGGGCGACCGGGATCACGGCCTATCTGGAGAATGGCGGCACGTTGGAAATGGCCCAGGCCATGGCCGCGCATGAAAGCCCGCGCACGACCAAGCTCTATGACCGGACCTAATATGCCGTGTCGTTGGATGAGGTGGAGAGGATTGTATCCTGACATCAGATTGACTAATTTTTAATCAAAAATCTTTCTGCGGTCTCTTTTGCCTAATATTTCATCCATTTTGGCGCTCGATATGTTTCGCTGTCCACTATCTATCTGATTTGAATAAATAATCAAAATATGACAGAATGGCACGCTCCTTGCATATTCTAAGATATCTCAACCTGGAAGAAAGTTCCATCTATGCCGATATCGAGAACCTTGCGCCAACTGGCTATCGCGGGGGCATCTGCCGCTAGCTTACTCGTAAGCCAAGCTGCAATTGCAGCAGACACCATCAAGGTCGGCGTGCTGCATTCGCTCTCGGGCACGATGGCCATCAGCGAGACCACCCTGAAAGACGCCATGCTGATGCTGATCGCCGATCAGAATGCGAAGGGCGGCTTGCTGGGCAAGCAATTGGAAGCGGTCGTGGTCGACCCCGCCTCCAACTGGCCATTGTTCGCCGAAAAGGCCCGCGAACTCATTACCCAGGAAAAGGTGGCCGTGGTCTTTGGCTGCTGGACCAGCGTCAGCCGCAAGTCGGTGCTGCCGGTGTTCGAAGAATTGAACAGCATGCTGTTCTATCCGGTGCAGTACGAGGGCGAGGAAAGTTCGCGCAACGTTTTCTACACCGGAGCCGCGCCGAACCAGCAGGCAATCCCGGCGGTGGAGTACCTGATGAGCGAGGATGGCGGCAGCGTCGAGCGCTGGGTCTTGGCCGGCACCGATTATGTTTATCCGCGCACGACCAACAAAATCCTCGAAGCATTCCTGAAGCAAAAGGGCGTGGCCGAGGAAGACATCATGATCAACTACACGCCGTTTGGTCACGCCGACTGGCAGACCATCGTCGCCGACATCAAAGCTTTTGCCAGCGAAGGCAAGAAGACGGCTGTGGTCTCGACCATTAACGGCGATGCCAACGTGCCGTTCTATAAAGAACTCTCAAACCAGGGCATCGACGCGGCCGACGTGCCGGTCGTGGCGTTTTCGGTCGGTGAGGAAGAGCTGGCCGGTATCGACACCTCCAACCTGGTCGGCCACCTTGCCGCCTGGAACTACTTCATGAGCGTTGATACGCCGGAGAACGAGGAGTTTATCAAAAAATACCTCGCCTACTTCGACAAGAATATTAAAGGCCGCCTGAATAAGAAGCCCGTAACAAACGACCCGATGGAAGCCACCGCTATCGGTTTCCAGATGTGGGTGCAGGCCGTCGAGCAGGCCGGCACCACCAATGTGGATGCCGTGCGTCAGGCCATGTATGGCCAAAAAGTGCGCAGCCCGTCCGGCTTTGACGTGGTCATGAACACGAACCACCACCTGTCCAAGCCGGTGCTGATCGGCGAGATCCAGGATGACGGCCAGTTCGAGATCGTCTGGGAGACCGATGGCCCGATCGTCGGCGACGCCTGGACCGACTACCTGCCGGAAAGCGCCAAGCTGACCGCCGACTGGACCTACCCGTGGGTCTGCGGCAACTGCGAGCAGCCGAAATTCGGCGCGGCTATCAACTAAGCCTTGTTGTTCCGCCTATCCGGAGCCGCTGACGCAGTGTCCGGAATCTCCCGCGGAAAGTAACTCGCGGGGGCTTCGGATCGCATTGCGCACCTCCGGGTGGGCGACTTTTCGACGATTAATGATGATCGCGGAACGCTCCCAATAAGCGAAGCAATTAATGCGCCTGTTATTCGCCACACTATTTACGCTGGTTGCACTGGCAGCAGGTTCGGTATCGGCCGACCCGCTGGCGGATGCCGTCGCGAAGCTGCCGCAAGGCGGCTACAGCGACCGGGCCGGCCAGGTCCAAGCCATCGCCGCCCTCGGCGATCCACGCGTCATACCGCTGCTCAAAGCGCTCGGTGAGGGCGACCTGCATGTGCGCGAAAGCGACGGACGGATTCTGGTCGTCAAGCGCGAAGGCCGCGAGTATTTCGCGGCCGATCCGCTGACCGGTGAAAGCCTGGGCTCCGTAGGGCGCAGCGATACCGACAAGATCAGGGTTAATAACCGCGTCCGCGGCGCAGTGGCGGAGGCGCTGGCCCAGCTTAGGCTCGCCAGCACCGATGCAAGCACACGCATGCTGGCGGCGGAAGAGGCGGCCAAGTACGGCTCTCCGGCCATGCTTGCCCGGCTGCGCGCCGCCCTCGACACGGAGCAGGTTCCTGCGGTGAAGACCGCCATGCAATCGGCCCTGATCGCCGCCGAACTGGCGGCTGGCACGCCGGAGGAACGGATTGCCGCAATCGAGCGGCTCTCCGGCAGTTTGGACCCGGCGGTGCGCGCCCTGCTTGGCCAGGTGCAGAATGCCACCAGCGCCGAGCCGGAAGTGCGCGAGGCAGCCGCCAAAGCCATCGCAAAGATCGAATCCCAGCGCGCCTGGCTGGACGCCGGACTCGCCATCTTTCAGGGCATTTCGCTCGGCTCCATTCTGCTGCTCGCCGCCATCGGCCTCGCCATCACCTTCGGCGTGATGGGCGTCATCAACATGGCGCATGGCGAGATGATCATGCTGGGCGCCTATTCCACGTTTGTGGTGCAGGAGGCGTTCCGCAACTTTCTTCCGCCCGCCGTCTTCGACCTGTACCTGATCGCCGCCATCCCGGTCGCCTTCATGGTTGCCGCGGCCGTCGGCATGGCGATGGAGCGGAGCGTGATCCGCTACCTCTACCATCGGCCGCTGGAGACATTGCTGGCCACCTGGGGCATCAGCCTGATCCTGCAACAGGCGGTGCGCAGCGTGTTCGGCGCAACCAACCGGGAAGTGGCCAATCCGAACTGGATGAGCGGCGGCTTCGAGACCATCGGCGGCGTCGTGCTGACCTACAACCGCCTTTGCATCATCGTCTTCTGCCTGATCGTGCTGGCGCTGGTGCTGCTGGTCCTGCGCAAGACCCATTTTGGCCTGGAGATGCGGGCCGTCACCCAGAACCGCAGCATGGCCAGGACCATGGGCATCGACTCCTCGCGGGTGGACGCGCTGACCTTCGGCCTCGGCTCTGGCGTGGCGGGCATCGCGGGCGTGGCGCTCAGCCAGGTCGGCAATGTCAGTCCCAACCTGGGCCAGCTCTACATCGTCGACAGTTTCATGGTCGTGGTCTTCGGCGGGGTCGGCAATCTGGCCGGCACGTTCGTCGCCGCCATGAGCCTGGGCATTCTCAACAAATTCATGGAGCCCGTCGCCGGTGCGGTGCTGGGCAAGGTGGTGGTCCTCGTGCTTGTCATTCTGTTCATCCAGCGGCGGCCGCGCGGCCTGTTCGCGCTCAAAGGCCGGTCGGAGGAGGCATAGATCATGGATGCCTCCCGCCAACCGCTGCTCAGCCAGGCAGGCTGGGCACGCTTTATTCTGTGCCTGTTCGTGGCTGCGATCTGCGTGCCCGCGCTCAATCTGGCCGTCGATCCGTCGTCGAACGCCCACATTCCCGACTATCTGATCCCGCTTCTCGGCAAGTATCTGTGCTTTGCGTTGCTGGCGGTCTCGCTGGACCTGGTCTGGGGCTATGCGGGCATCCTGAGCCTGGGGCATGGCGCCTTCTTTGCGCTGGGCGGCTATGCCATCGGTATGCACATGATGCGCGCCATCGGCGACCGCGGCGTCTATGGCAACCCGGAGTTGCCGGACTTCATGGTGTTCCTGAACTGGCAGGAACTGCCCTGGTATTGGTGGGGCTTCGACCAGTTTGGCTTTGCCGCCATCATGGCCATTGCCGTGCCGGGCTTGCTCGCCTTCGTTTTCGGCTGGCTGGCCTTCCGTTCGCGCATCACCGGCGTCTATTTCTCCATCATCAGCCAGGCGATGGTGTTCGCGTTGATGCTGGCCTTTTTCCGAAACGATTTCGGTTTCGGCGGGAACAATGGCCTGACGGATTTCAAGGACATCCTGGGCTTTGAACTGTCGCACACCAGGACGCGGATGGCGCTGTATATGCTCAGCGTGCTGGCGCTGGCGGGCGGCTACATCCTCTGCCGCTTTATCGTAACCTCGAAGCTAGGCCGCGTGATGCTGGCGCTGAAGGATGCCGAGCCGCGGGTACGCTTCCTGGGCTACCGCCCGGCCAATGCCAAGGTGGTGGCGTTCACCGCATCTGCCATGCTGGCGGGTGTGGCAGGCGCGCTCTACGTTCCCCAGGTTGGCATCATCAATCCCAGTGAGTTCTCGCCCGCCAACTCCATCGAAATCGCCATCTGGGTGGCGATTGGCGGGCGAGGTTCGCTCTACGGTGCGATCTTCGGTGCGGTGCTGGTCAATATGGCCAAGTCCTATCTAACAGGTGTCGCGGCGGAAACGTGGCTGTTCTTCCTCGGCGCGCTGTTCATCTTCGTCACGCTTTTCTTGCCTGCCGGTCTGGTAGGTTTGGCCAAGGGAACTCGCAAAATCGGCGACTGGCTCGATCCTACTCGGCGGCAGACGGAAACGGCGGAGGCCCGGGCGCATGGCTAGCGAACCGCACCTTTACCTGGACAATGTCACCGTCAGCTTCGACGGCTTCAAGGCATTGAACGCGCTCTCGCTGACGATTGAGCAGGGCGAATTGCGCTCCATCGTCGGGCCGAACGGCGCGGGCAAGACCACGATGATGGACGTGATCACCGGCAAGACCCGCCCGGATACCGGCACGGTGCGCTTTGACGGACGGCTCGACCTAACCAAACTGGACGAGCCCGCTATCGCCCTGCTGGGCATTGGCCGCAAGTTCCAGAAGCCGACCGTGTTCGAGAACCTGACCGTGTTCGAGAACCTGGAACTGGCGGCCAAAGCCAGTCGCAACGCATTCGTTTGCTTGTTCGCCCGCCTGTCGGGAGAGCAGCGCTCCCGCATCGAGGAGACGCTGGGAACCATACGGCTGGGTGATCGGCGGCACGATCTGGCCGGCGACCTCAGCCATGGTCAGAAGCAGTGGCTGGAGATCGGCATGTTGCTGATCCAGGACGCGGAATTGCTGCTGCTGGACGAGCCCGTGGCCGGCATGACAGACGCAGAAACGGAGCAGACCGCCGAACTGATTCACACCCTGAAGGGGAACCATACCCTGGTGGTGGTGGAACACGACATGGCCTTTGTCCGCGCGTTGGGCGCAAAGGTGACCGTGTTGCACGAAGGCAGTGTGCTGGCCGAAGGCACCATCGACCACGTGCAGGCCGATGAACGCGTCGTTGAAGTGTATTTGGGGAGGTAGCCATGCTGACGGTAGAAAACCTGCACCTGCACTACGGCGCGTCGCACATTCTGCGCGGCGTTTCCCTGGAGGCGAGGTCTGGTGAAGTCACCTGCATCATGGGCCGGAACGGGGTCGGCAAGACATCGCTGTTGCGGGCTATTTTGGGCCTGCATCCTGCCAGCCAAGGCCGAATTGTCTGGGACGGCAAGGACGTGACCGGCATGGCCGCGCACCGGCGCGCGCGCTCAGGCTTTGCGAACGTGCCCCAGGGCAGGGAGATCTTTCCGCGATTGACCGTGGCAGAGAACCTGCGGACCGCCTTTGGGGCAGCACCCGCAGGGCAGAAGTTCGTCCCCGACAACGTGTTCGAGCTGTTCCCGGTATTGAGGGAAATGCTGGCCCGGCGTGGCGGTGATCTCTCGGGCGGACAGCAACAGCAACTCGCCATCGCGCGCGCGCTGGTGATGCGGCCCAAACTGCTCGTGCTGGACGAGCCAACCGAAGGCATTCAGCCTTCGATCATCAAAGACATTGGCCGCGTCATCGCCGACTTGGCTGCAGCTGGCGAGATGGCAATCATCCTGGTTGAGCAATATTTCGAATTCGCCCGCGACCTGGCCGACCGTTTTGCCGTGATGGACCGCGGCGAGGTGGTCGCGTCCGGCGTGCGCGGAGAAATGGACGAGGCCAGTGTACGCCGATCCCTTACCGTCTAGTCCACCCGCAGCGCCGGAGATTTTCGTCAGCGCGGCCCCTGGGCTACAGCGCTCGGTCGGGCGTGCGTCGGTGCGGTTCAAGCGGGCGGTTGGCGGGCGCACCATGCTGGCCGATCTGAAACAATCCGCGCCCTGCCGGGCGATGGTGCCGCGCGGCGACGACCTGCCGACGGCGGCCTTCATCACCACTTGTGGCGGTCTGACCAGCGGCGACTCGGTTGCCTTCGATTTGGAACTGGAAGTTGGAACCGCGGCGGTAGCAACCACCCAGGCGGCCGAGAAAATCTACCGCGGCAGGTTGGGCGATGCGCCTGCGCGGGTGCAAAGCCGCGTGGCTGTAGCCGAGGGCGCCTACGCCGAATGGTTGCCCCAGGAGACCATCCTGTTTAACGGCTCCCGCCTGGAGCGCCGGACGCGGTTCGATCTGGCGGCTGATGCGAGAGTTTTGGCCTGTGAGTTGCGGGTGCTCGGCCGGGCGGCGCATGGGGAACTATTTAGCCATGGCTTTTTAAGCGACCGCGTGGAAGTGCGGCGGGCGGAAAAGCTGGAATGGCTGGATGCGGTGCGGTTGGCCGAGCCGTTTCTCTTGCAAAAGGCCCTCCAATCCCCGGCGGGGTTCGGCGGGCATCCCGCCATCGGCACGATATTTTATGCCGCGCCTGACGCGCCGTCCCATCTCGTTACCGCGCGGGACATTCTGGAAGGGGAAGCTGGCGCAAAGGCCGCTGCCACCGCCTGGGACAATATCCTGGTGGCCCGTTTCCTTGCGGCCGACATATTCTTGCTCCGCCGCGCCGCCGCCCGTTTCATCACCGGCTTCCGTGCCCACCTGGGCCAAGCGCCGGTCATGCCAAGTCTTTGGTCTCTTTAAGAGAAGGAGCCACCCATCCATGCGCCTGACCCCGCGTGAAAAAGACAAGCTGTTGGTCGCTATGGCGGCGGAGGTGGCGCGTAAACGCTTGGCCCGCGGCGTGGTGCTGAACTACCCCGAAGCCATCGCTATCATCACGGACTTCGTGGTCGAAGGCGCGCGCGACGGCCGCAGTGTTGCCGATCTGATGCAGGCCGGCGCGCACGTCATCGGCCGCGAACAGGTGATGGAGGGCATTGCGGAGATGATCCCGGAAGTGCAAGTCGAGGCCACTTTCCCCGACGGCACCAAGCTGGTGACCGTCCACGAACCGATCCGATAGATCAGGAGAAAAACGATGAAACGTCTCTTCACTCTGACCGCGCTCGGCGCGCTACTTCCGGGCATTGCTTTCGCTCACACCGGGCACCCGGAAGGTTCAACCTTTGTTTCAGGTTTCATGCATCCGATAGGCGGGTTCGACCACCTGCTTGCCATGGTTACGGTGGGCCTCTGGGCCGCTGTCGCCGGCGGTCGGGCCATGTGGGCATATCCGCTGGCGTTCGTCGCTGCTCTCGCGGTCGGCGGCGGGTTCGGCATGTATGGCGTGCCTATGCCGGCGGTTGAGGCCATGATCCTCGCATCAATCGTCGCGTTCGGCGCGCTCGCCGCGCTGGCGGTCAAGGCGCCGGTGTGGATCGGTTGCGCCGTGATTGCGGTCTTCGGCCTTGCCCATGGTCACGCTCACGGCGCCGAAGGCCCGGCCACCGGCTTGGCGCTCTATGCCGTAGGCTTCCTTCTCGCGAGCGCCATGCTGCATGGCGCGGGTCTGGCGTTTGGCCTGTCGGTTGCCCGCATTATGCCGCGCATCGCCGGTGGCGCTGCAGCGCTGGCCGGTCTGGGCCTCGCTTTCTCCTGACAGATCGGAACACGCTATGATCCCCGGAGAGATCATTTCGGCCGGAGGCTCCCTCACCCTGAACGAGGGGCGGGAGGCCATCACGCTGACCGTCGCCAACACCGGCGACCGGCCGGTGCAGGTCGGCAGCCACTATCACTTCGCCGAGACCAATCCGGCCCTGGATTTCGACCGGACTGCGGCGCGGGGCATGCGCCTCGACATTGCCGCCGGCACCGCGGTGCGGTTCGAGCCGGGCTCCTCGCGGGAGGTCTCGCTGATCCCCTATGCGGGCGCGCGCAACGTGGTGGGATTTAACCAGGCGGTCATGGGGCCGCTCGACTAAGGAAACTGACGCCATGGCCCAAATCTCCCGCAGCGCCTATGCCGCCATGTATGGCCCGACCGTAGGCGACAAGGTGCGGCTCGCCGATACCGAACTATTCATTGAGGTCGAGCGCGACCACACGATCTATGGCGAGGAAGTGAAGTTCGGTGGCGGCAAAGTCATCCGCGACGGCATGGGTCAGTCGCAGGCGACGCGGGCCGAGGGGGCTGTTGATACGGTCATAACCAACGCGCTGATCCTGGATCATTGGGGCGTGGTGAAGGCCGACATCGGCATCCGCGACGGCCGCATCTGCGCCATCGGCAAGGCGGGCAATCCTGACACACAGCCGGGCGTCAACATCGTCGTCGGGCCGGGCACGGAGGTCATTGCGGGCGAGGGCAAGATCATCACCGCGGGCGGCTTTGATTGCCACATCCACTTCATCTGCCCCCAGCAGATTGACGAGGCGCTTTATAGCGGCGTCACCACCATGCTGGGCGGCGGCACCGGCCCTGCAACCGGCACTAATGCCACCACCTGCACCCCAGGCGCCTGGCATCTGGGCCGGATGCTGCAAGCGGCAGAAGCCTTCCCCATAAACCTGGGCTTTGCGGGCAAGGGCAATGCCTCCCACCCGGCGGAGCTACAAGCTCAGATCAAGGCGGGCGCATGCTCCCTCAAGCTGCACGAGGACTGGGGCACCACGCCCGCAGCCATCGATACCTGCCTCAGCGTCTGCGATGACATGGACGTGCAGGCGATGATCCACACCGACACGCTGAACGAGTCGGGCTTCGTCGAGAACACCGTCGCCGCCTTCAAGGGCCGCACCATCCATGCTTTCCATACGGAGGGCGCGGGCGGCGGCCACGCGCCGGACATTATCAAGGTCTGCGGCGAGGCGAACGTCATACCCTCCTCCACCAACCCGACCCGACCCTATACGGTCAACACGGTGGACGAGCACCTCGACATGCTGATGGTCTGCCACCACCTTGACCCGTCGATCCCGGAGGACGTGGCGTTTGCCGACAGCCGCATCCGCAAGGAAACCATCGCGGCCGAAGACATCCTGCACGACATGGGCGCATTCTCGATCATCGCAAGCGATAGCCAGGCCATGGGCCGGGTCGGCGAGGTCGCGATCCGCACCTGGCAGACGGCCGACAAGATGAAACGCCAGTTCGGCGCACTGCCGGGTGAGACCGGCGACAACGACAATCTGCGGGCCAAGCGCTACATCGCCAAATACACGATCAACCCGGCCATCGCGCACGGCATGGCGCATGAGATCGGCTCGGTCGAGGTCGGCAAGCTGGCCGATCTGGTGATCTGGTCGCCCGCGTTCTTCGGCGTGAAGCCAGACCTGGTGATCAAGGGCGGTACTATTGCCGCCGCCGTGATGGGAGACCCCAACGCCTCCATCCCCACGCCGCAGCCGGAGCACTACCGTCCCATGTTCGGCTATTACGGCCGGGCGATTGCGGCGAGCGCGCTGACCTTCGTCAGCCAAGCGGCGATGGGCCAGGACTTGCCCGGACGGCTGGGCCTGTCGCGCGGTCTGGCAGCGGTAAAGAACACAAGAGGCGGCATCGGCAAGCACTCCATGGTGCACAACAACCTGACGCCCTCCATCACCGTGGACCCGGAGACCTATGAGGTAACCGCCGACGGCGCGATCCTAACGTGCGAACCGGCGGAAGTGCTGAGCATGGCGCAGCGGTACTTTTTGTTTTGACCAAAGGTATTCTTATTCTGAGGAGCGCTCTGCATGAGCACGTATCAACGGGGCTGACTTGGCGCGATAGGTCACTCCCTCACACTTGGCGTCCTCGCAATGACGCCAGGGGGAGAGTCGCTTAATCATGCGCCGCGCCACCTCTCATCATGCCAAGGGCTCTTGGCCATCCGACCAAGCCTCCGACAGCCTGCACCTGGCCTTTGATGACCGCCACCGCCGCCGCATTGTGCTGACGGCAGCCAGCGGTCTGAGCGTCATGCTAAACTTGCCGCGCGCCGTGGCAATGTCGGGCGGTGACGGGCTCCTCTGCGAGGATGGTACCTGGATTGCTATCCAAGCCGCGCCGGAAGCGCTCTATGAGGTCACGGCAGGCTCGCCTTTCCTGCTGCTGCGCCTCGCCTGGCACCTGGGCAACCGGCATACCCCGGCGGAAGTGCAGCCGGGCCGGCTGCTCATCCGCCCGGACCCGGTGCTGGCCGATATGCTGCGCGGCCTGGGAGGAGAGGTCGCCGAGCGCTTCGAGCCCTTCCAGCCGGAAGGCGGCGCCTATGCGGGCGGCGGACATGGGCACGCGCACGAAAGCGGGCAGAATCATAGCCACCGACATTCTCACGGCCACGACCACAATCATGATCATGACCACTGAGGTCCTGACGCCCGAGCAGTTCCAGCGACTCCAGACCTGGTTCGGGGCCAGCTTCCCCATCGGCGCGTTCAGCTATAGCCACGGACTGGAAGCGGCATTGGAGGCTGGGTTGGTGACAGAACGTGCCGGCCTCGCCGATTGGATCGAGGGGCTGCTGCTGTTCGGCTCCGCCCGAGACGACGCCATCTTTTTTTGTGCCGCCTACCGCTTATTTCCGGATCTGGCCGAGGTCGCTGAATTCGCCGCCGCGCTGTCCCCCAGCATGGAATTGCGGGCTGAGACGCAGAACCAGGGTGCAGCGTTCCTGAAAGCAGTGCGGCAGGGGTGGCCGGGACTTATGGCTGACGGTCCCACTCACCCCGGATCGCTGTCCGGCGAGTTGGGCTTGCCCCAAGGCACCGTCACCCTCCCTGTCGCTGCCGGCGCGTGCTGTCGTGCGGCCAAAATCCCCCAGAAGCCCGCGCTGCTGGCTCATCTGCATGCGTTTGCGGCAAACATTGTGTCCGCCGCCCTGCGATGCATGCCCATCGGCCAATGCGCCGGGCTGGGTGTGCAGGCATCATTGGAAAGTGCCGTCGCTATCGCGGCGGACCAGGCCATAACAGCATCACTCGACGATCTCGGCAGCGCCACACCCATGCTGGATTGGCTCAGCGCCACCCATGAAACCCAATATTCGCGGCTGTTCCGCTCGTAACCGGAGAACAAAAGCATGCCCCTCAATGGCCCCCTTCGTGTCGGCATCGGCGGACCGGTCGGCAGCGGCAAAACCTCGCTGGTAGAGGCTCTGTGCAAGCGCCTGCGCGATCAGGTCGATCTTTTTGTCATCACCAATGACATCTATACCCAGGAAGACCGCGAAATCCTGCTGCGCGCCGACGCCCTGCCGGCAGAAAGGCTGGAGGGGGTGGAGACGGGCGGCTGCCCGCACACCGCCATCCGCGAGGATGCCAGCATCAACTTGGCCGCCATCGACCGCCTGCGCCTGAAATTTCCGGATGCAGAACTTTGCCTGATCGAGTCGGGCGGCGACAATCTGGCGGCCACCTTCAGCCCGGAGCTGGCAGACATCACGCTCTATGTGATTGATGTTGCGGCGGGCGAGAAAATCCCACGCAAGGGCGGGCCGGGCATTACCCGCTCCGACCTGCTCATCATCAACAAGACGGACCTGGCACCCATGGTGGGTGCAGACCTGGGCGTCATGGGCCGTGATGCCAAACGCATGCGCGGCGAGCGACCCTTCGTCTTCACCAATCTCAAAACAGGTACCGGAGTAGACGAAATAACCTGTTTGATCAGCAAGCTCGGCCGTATTTCACTCGAATAACGTCGGCTGAAACAAACAACAACGTGGCGCATCATCCAACTTAAGAGACTATCAGACAACAGGCACCTTTTGTAGGGCAAGGCGGTCGTGCTCAAAACCTCAGATTCGCTCACAAAGGCAGTGTGAGCGTGATCTCCTGGTAGCACGCGACAGGTTGGACCTGGCGGCGTGGGCCACGGCTCCCCCCAACCTCCTTCTTTGCTCATTGCCGCGCGGAAAGGACCAGGAATGGGAGGAGGAAAGGCCCTTTAGCGTGTTCTACGACATGCCCGCCATGCTGGAAGGCTACCGGACGCTAAGCCGCCTTTCCGGTGGAAGCCGCACGGAGGTGATCGCCGGCCACGATGCCGCGGTGATGGACATGTTCCCCGCACCGGCAAAGGAACACAAAAACGTGTATGTCTCTCTGCATGAGGCGACACTGCGGTAAGACGCTGTTTTGCCAGCGAAGATCGGGCCAGCATCGCGTGACCAAGGCGATCCAGCCAAAGGTGCGGCAGTTTGCCGGAGGCCTGATACGAGTTCAAGGAAGCGTTGTGCGGGTAAAATGCCGGCTTATTCAAGTACTAGCCAACCCGTACAAGTGCAATTCGGCATTTCGCCTGCGCTGGACAATTCACAACAATACCATTCTGAGGAAACCAGAGCCATGACCTGCTCGCCGCTGGCATTCTTGATTGCATTACTGGTGATGGTGCCTCTCGCCTTTGCCCCTGCATCTGCGCAAGACAACGCCGCCTCCGGCAACGGCCAACCGCAGCAGGAAGCGGAACCCGCCCCCGCCGACGGTGGTCAGACCGACGATGCCCAGGCAGACGATACTCAAGCCGATGACGCGGCCGAACTGCCGCCAGAGGTCGTCGATCCGCAGATTGCTGACGCGGAACTCGCCGTCCGTCTGTTGCCGCTGACGGTCGACGAGCTGAAGGCCGCCGCCGACGTATGGCTCGGCATCGTCAAGGAGAAGACCCAGGAGATGGCGGACGCGCAGATTGCGATCATGCGTCAGGAGGGATCTGTCGACGACGCAGCCCGCGAGCGGCTGGCGCAACTGTCGACAGAACGCGCCAGCCTGTTCCGGAACTACAATACGGTCATCGATGCGTGGGAAAAGAAGGGCGGTTCCGAGGAGGAAATCGCCACATATCGCGCCTATCGCAGTGCCATCATCGTCGAAGAAACCCGGACGGCCGATTACCAGACGCTGCTGAAAGAGGCGCTGAACTGGGCGCAGGACGAAGAGGGCGGCGTCCGGCTCGCGATTCAGGCGGGCGTGGTTTTGATCGCCCTGATCGGCTTGTTTCTGGTCGCGCGTCTGGTGCGAAGCGGGGCGGCGCGCGCTTTTCGCCGGATACCGCAACTCTCGAACCTGCTGCTTGCCTTTCTGACCGGCATTGTCTTTTGGCTGACGATCGCGCTTGGCTTGATGATCGTGCTTTCCGCGCTCGGCATCGACATTTCGCCCGTCTTCGCCCTGTTCGGCGGCGCCGCCTTCATCCTGGCGTTCGCGCTGCAGGACACGCTCGGCAACCTGGCGTCTGGCCTGATGATCATGATCAACCGGCCGTTCGATGTCGGCGACTATGTGAATGCGGGCGGCGTCGCCGGCACGGTCAAATCGGTTTCGATCGTCTCCACGACCGTCAACACGCCGGACAACCAGATCATCATCATTCCCAACAAATCCGTCTGGGGCGATGTGATCACCAACGTGACCGGCAGCACGACCCGGCGTGTCGATCTGGTGTTCGGCATCGGCTATTCCGACAGTATCGAAGACGCCCAGCGCGTGCTGGAGGAGACGGTGGCGGCGCACGAACTGGTGCTGAGCGAGCCGGCGCCGACCATTCGTGTGAACGAGCTCGCCGACAGCTCCGTCAACTTCATCTGCCGCCCATGGGTCAAGACGGTGGATTATTGGACCGTCTATTGGGATCTGCAACGCCAGGTGAAGGAACGCTTCGACGCCGGCGGCATCTCGATCCCGTTCCCGCAGCGCGACGTGCACCTCTATCAGGTGGCCGCCGCCCCGGCGGGCGCGTCCGCTCTGCCGCCGGCCGCCCTTCCGCCGTCTGGTGAAACTTCACAGCGCGGCACTCGCGAACGCTTCGCCAAAGACAGTCCGAGCCAGCCGGAACCCGGGACGGATGAGGAAAAGGAAGACGAGCGGTGATCCGAGGGCGACCCCGCCCCATGCCATCTGCGCCAGCCTGTTCCGCCGCGCCGCCGCCGGATTCCCGGCCACCCGATTCGAAAGCCGAGCCGTCCTCGCCACCAGTCGGCTACAGGCCAAGTGACTCGCGATTTGACGCTGCATGGCGTGACGGCCCGGCTGGCTCCACACCACCTTTCGCGCCGGAGCAGATAATCCGTTGACGAGCGCCTATACCCTTGGCTTTCTGGTAAAAATCAGCTCTAACCGCGTTATCTTTGACATCACCTTCCTCATCCCCGCCGTGGCCGCCGCAATCGTTCTTGAAATCCATGCGGAATTCCAGCGCATCGACGGCTAAGGTCTCTGCCGTTATGGTCAGTATCGTCACAAATCAGCCTCGCGGATGACGCGGGCGCGTTCCCGAAACTGTTGGAAGTAAGCAATGGCCCCCGCCGCTCCCTTCTCTATCCGTGGCGCCCAGTTCAAGATGGTGTCGCTGCAACTGAAGGACGGCGCGCCGGAGATCGTCCTCCCCGCGTTACAGAAACTGCTGGAGCAATCCCCCGCCTTTCTGCGCGGCTCGCCTGTCATTCTGGGGCTGGACGACCTGCCCAAGGGCGCACAGGTGGATTTTCCGGGCCTGCTTGCCGGCCTGCACGAGTTGAAGCTTGTCCCCGTGGGCGCGGCCGGCGGACCGGCATCTTTGCGTCAGGCCGCGGCGGCGGCGGGTTTGGCGCAGTTCACGAAAGGCCAACAGCTTTTCCAGCAGGACGAGGCGGCGGGCGAAGCGATCGACCTGGGCGCGGCGGTCTCCACGGTGCCGGCGGCAACGCCTCTTGGTGATGCGTCGAAACCCGCAAAGGCTGAATCGAACGGCGCCGCGCCCGAACCTAACCCCGAAATCGACCCCTGCGTCCGGCTTACCGGCGATGATGATCAACAGCCCAGTACGCTCCGGCAATCGAATTTATGCACAGGGCCGCGACCTTATCTGCACCGCCACCGTGAACCCGGGCGCGGAGGTGATCGCCGATGGCCATGTCCACATCTACGGCACCCTCAAGGGCCGCGCAATCGCTGGCGCTCAGGGCTTTGACGGGGCCAGGATTTTCGTGTCCAACTTCGACCCGGAACTGGTGGCCGTCTCGGGCCTTTATCGCGTGCGCGAAGACCTCGATGCCAAACTGATCGGGGCGAAAGTGCAAGTGAGCCTGAAAGGCGAAGAGATGAAGCTGGAACTGCTGGGTTAGGGTAAATCAATGGAGCGTTGCTTGAGGGAGTTCTTCCGCGATGTCTGAAGTCATCGTCGTCACATCCGGCAAGGGCGGCGTGGGCAAGACCACCACCAGTGCCGCTTTCGCCACCGGCCTCGCGATGCGAGGGCACAAGACCGTTGTTATCGATTTCGACGTGGGCCTGCGCAATCTGGACCTGATCATGGGTTGCGAGCGCCGGGTGGTATTTGACATCGTCAACGTCATTCAGGGCGAAGCCAACCTGAAACAGGCGCTGATCAAGGACAAGCGGGTCGAGAACCTGTCGATCCTGCCCGCCTCCCAGACCCGGGACAAGGACGCGCTTTCCGAGGATGGCGTTGAAAAGATCCTGAACCAGTTGCGGGAGACCTACGACTACATCGTCTGCGACAGCCCGGCCGGCATCGAACGCGGCGCGCATCTGGCGCTCTATTTTGCCGACCAGGCGATCATCGTCACCAACCCCGAAGTCTCCAGCGTGCGCGATTCAGCGACCGTATTCTCGGCGTGCTCGCCAGCCGCTCGCAGCGTTCGGAGCAGGGCCGGTCGCCGGTAAAAGAGCATCTGATGCTCACCCGCTACGATGCCAGCCGTGTCGAACGGGGCGAGATGCTGAAGGTTGAGGACGTTCAGGAAATCTTGGCGATCCCGCTGTTGGGCGTCATCCCGGAAAGCCAGACCGTGCTGTCCGCGTCGAACCAGGGTGTCCCCGTCATCCTGGAGGAGGAATCGACCGCCGGTAAGGCTTACGCCGATGCCGTGGGCCGTTTCCTCGGTGAAAGCATCGATCATCGCTTCATGGTGCCCGAGAGAAAGGGCCTGTTCAGCCGTCTGTTCCGAGGTGCCGCATGAGCCTTCTTGACCTTTTCCGCGCCAACAAGCGCACCAAGCCTGCCTCTGCCGAGCAAGCGCGCGACCGGCTCCAGATCGTGCTGGCGCACGAGCGCATCAGCCGCGACGGCGACGATTTCCTGCCGCGTCTGGAAAAGGAGATCATGGCCGTGATCGCCCGCTATGTGGACGTCGACGGCGAAAAAGCCCTGGTCAAGCTCGACCGAGGCGAGGACGTTTCGACTCTGGAGATCGAGATCGAACTGCCGCTCAAGACCAGGCAAGAGGCAAGGGCGGCGCGATTGTCCGCTTAGCCAGGGCAGAGTCAGCTGTATCGACCAAGAGAGCTGATCGCGGTTCCGATGCTCTACGGTATAGTGGCAAGCAGATGCAGCGCCAGCGGTGCAAGCAAAATGGTTAGCAGCGCGTTCAAGATCATACCGATACTGGCGAACGCACCCGCGACTTCGGAAATTTGAATGGCGCGGGCTGTGCCGATGGCATGCGAAGCAACGCCTAGCGCAAAGCCCTTCGCCCGGTCGTCCTCTACATGAATGGCACTGAGGATCAACGGACCGAACACAGCGCCAAAGATCCCCGTGGAAATGACAATGGCCGCGGTCACGCCGGCAACTCCACCTAATCGCTCTGCAATGGAAACAGCCACCGGGGCGGTCGCCGACTTCGGCGCCAGTGTCGCGAGCAGTTGCGCTTTGTCCCCGCTGATCGCCGGCAGCACCAGCGCCGTCGCAAGCGCGATGACAGAACCTATCACCAGCGCAACCACGATGGCGCCGCTAGTCTTGCTGATATCACCAATCCGTCGGTAAAGCGGCACCGACAGCAGCACGACCACCAGCCCCAATCCCCAGTTGATCGGCGAGGCCTGATTGAAATAATCGGCATAGGGCATGTCGGCCAGCAGCAGTATGCCGCCAACCAGGACCGTCGCGATCAGCACCGGATGCATCAGCGCCATCCGCCCGGTGCGCTGCCACAACTTGACGGCAGTAGCGTATGCGGCGACCGTCAGCGCGACGCCGAACAGGGGATGCGACAGCAGGGTAGGTAGCAGGCCGTTCACGCGATCTTGATCCTGGAAGCCGCCCGGAACAGCGCCTGCGCGACCAGACCTGTCACTGCGATGGTGACAGTCGTGCCGACAACGACGGCAAACAGCGCTTCGATCCAGGCAGAGGCCAGCGTATCACCACTCGCGATCAGCCCCACGGCAGCCGGGATGAAGAATAGAGGGAAGTGCGGTGAGACCAGGTCATAGAGGGCCGCAACCCCGGTATCGGCACCGCCACATAGGAGAAAAGCGACCGTCAGTCCGATTAATCCAAAGGCAGCGCCTGGCACCGGCACATTTAGCTGACCTGCCACAAAATCGGCGAAGATCGCTATGCTCAGAATTACGGCTGCAGATCGAAGCATCGCCCACCCCTACTCATTCAGGTTGATGGCCGTTTCGGTGCCGGAACACCACCATCAAAGATTAACGCAATGGGCCTCGCTCGTTGCTACACTTGTGAGTATACATTGGTTCATGGCTGCTCGATCTCGCGATACCAGAATCAGAATTCTCACGGCTGCCTATGCGCTCTTCTATCAAGAAGGGTTTGCCAGGGTCAGCATGGACGCCATTGCAGCCGCCGCTGGTCTATCAAAACGCTCGCTCTACTACCATTTCGAAAGCAAGGACGACCTTGCGGCAGCCATGCTCGACCATCAAAACCGCCTGACCTTTGAGCATATCGGCGGATGGGACGATGGCACCGCAAAGACTTGCGCTCAGTTTCTGTCGGCGCTGTTTAAACAATTGGAAGACCAGGCAAAATCGCCTCACTGGCTGGGGTCCGGCTTCACCCGCCTGACGATGGAACTGGCAGAGTTATCCGGCCATCCCGCGCGCGTCTCGGCCAGAAACCATAAGGCTGCACTGGAGGCATGGGTGGCCGGTGAATTGAAAAACCACGGCTCGGAAGACGCCGAGAAATTGGCGCGAGAGGTCATACTACTTGTCGAGGGTGCGATGACCTTGACGTTGATCCATGGCGACACCGCCTATGTGGCGGCCGCCGCGAAAGCCGCCGAGCGTTTGACTGAATTACAGTAACGTTACTCGCGGGAACGTCGCCAAACTTGCTGCGATCTGCACCGATAAGCTTGGCTAGGTCAGATCCCGATCCGAGTGGATTGGGTGAATCTGCTCTGCACGTAAGAATTATACCAACGGCAGAGATTTTAGACTCTCACGGGATTTGGTCCATCTGATGCTGGGCGGGCAAAGCCCGGAGACCGCCGCACGAGCCGCAGGGGTTTCCCGGCCACCGCCCGGAAATGGCAGGCATCACCGACAAAGCAGCCGAAACCGACAGTTCTTCAGCAGCCTGCTAACCCTCCCTCCGAAGAGATTCGCTTTGAAGGGATTCCTCTTGCAGGGGTTCGTCATGGAGAGGTTCATCGTCGGCCGTCGGAATGGCGTTCCGGAACGTGAGCGAGCGTTGCGGGAAGGGGATCTCGATGCCTTCCCGGTCGAGCGCGCGTTTGACGGCCCGGACCACCTGATCGCGGGAGGCCCGGATATCGACCGGCAGCGACCCCGTCCACCAGGCGATCTCGAAATCGATGGAAGACTCGCTAAACGCACAGGCGAATACCTGGACGTCGCGCACGTCGTCGCGCACGCTATCCACATCGCGCACAGCCTCCAGAATGACCTCGCGCGCCCGATCAACATCGGTGTCAAAGGCGACGCCGCAGATGATTTTCGTGCGCCGGAACTGGCGGTTGGTCCGAACCGTTACGGGGTTCTTGAAGATGGAGGAGTTCGGTGCGACCACCAATTGTCCGTCGGTTCGGCGGACGTGGGTTTCCCGCACTTCGATCCGCTCGACCGCGCCCTCGACGCCCGCGCATTCGATATGGTCGCCTATCCGGAACGGCTCGCGAAACAGGATCAGGATGCCGGCGAAGAAGTTTTCGAAAATATCCTTGAACGCAAAGCCAACCGCAATCGACCCCAGGCCCAGGGCGGCGATCAGATCTTCCGGCGTGACGGATGGAAAAGCGACCGCCGCCGCCAACAGCAGACCCGCAACCCACAACATGGCCCCGGTCAGCATCTGCATGACCTCGACCAGGGCCGAGCGCCGGAACAATCGCGGACCCGTACGACCGAGGAGCCATGACGCCAGCCGGGCCAATGCCCATGTAAGGAGCAGCACCAACAGCCCGGCCGCCAACCGGGGCGTCAGCGCGCCCAGGCTCTCCAACAGCGTCTGGGCGCGTTCCATGCCGACATCAATCACCGTTGGCTCCATCCTGCTGCGGCTGTTGCCGCGGATCTAATGCCATCAGCCCGATATTGTCGACCGCAGGTTTGACCTGCCGGCGCTGCTGGGGCAATCTCTCGTAGAGATGCCGCGATGCGGCCCCCGGAAACACGAACCGGGGCGGGCGGTCCGCCGGATCCATCAGGCCCGCGAAAGATTACCCGAGCGCGAGGCGCTCGCCCTTAACGCCCCTGGAATACCCCCGTGGAACAGATCCCGTTCTCCGAGATTGTGGCGGCAGCACGCGATGGCGAGCGCCTGACGTCCGCCCAGGCTCTCGCGCTCGCCGATTGCAATGACCTGCCCCTGCTGACCGAAGCGGCCGGGCGCCTGCGCGACCGGGGCTTCGGCCCGTTGGTTACCTATAGCCGCAAGGTGTTCATCCCCCTCACCCATCTCTGCCGCGATGTCTGCCACTACTGCACCTTCGCCCAGGCGCCGCGAAACCTGACCCAGGCCTATATGAGTGTGGAACAGGTGTTGGAAGTCGCGCGCCAAGGGGCGGCGATGGGCTGCAAGGAGGCGCTGTTCACGCTGGGAGACCAGCCGGAAGCGCGCTATCGGCTGGCCCGCGAGGAGCTGGAGCGCATGGGCTATGCCTCGACGCTCGACTATCTGCGCGCCTGCGCCGAAGCCGTGCTGAACGAGACCGGCATGATCCCGCACCTGAACCCCGGCGTGATGACGCGGGAGCAGATCGAGACGCTGCGCCCGGTCGCGGCGAGCATGGGCATCATGGTGGAGAGCCTGTCGGAACGGCTCGCGGAAAAGGGCATGCCGCATTACGGCTCGCCCGACAAGCTGCCCGCCGCCCGCATCGCCACCCTGCGCGCCGCCGGCGAGGCCAAGGTGCCCTTTACCACCGGCATTCTGATCGGCATCGGCGAGACCCGGGCCGAACGCATTGAATCCCTGCTGGCTATTCGCGATATCCACGAGGAATTCGGCCATATCCAGGAAATCATCGTCCAGAACTTCCGCGCCAAGCCGGACACGAAGATGCACGCCGCGCCGGAGCCGTCGCTGGACGAATTGCTCTGGACCATTGCCGCAGCGCGCCTGATTTTCGGGCCGGAGATGAGCGTGCAGGCGCCGCCAAACCTTTCGCCGGACGGGCTACAACCCATCGTCGATGCCGGCATCAATGACTGGGGCGGCGTCTCGCCCGTGACACCCGACTTCGTCAACCCCGAGGCGCCCTGGCCGCACCTGGACAAGCTTGCCGCCGACACCGCGGCCGCAGGCAAGCACCTGGTCGAGCGGCTGACTGTCTATCCCCGGTACGCCCAGCGCGCCGGGGAATGGGTGGACAAGAACCTGCTGACCCAGATCCTGCACGCGACCGATGCGGAGGGTTTTCCGCGGACCGACGACTGGTCCACCGGCGCGCCCGGCGATCCCCCGGCGGCGGACCTGCAATGGCTGGCGGAACGGCAGGAGCCTTCGGTCGGGATCGCGCGCATCCTGGAAAAGCCCTTCGCGGGCGAAACGTTGGATGAGGCCGACATCTTGGACCTCTTCAGGGCGCGCGGCCCGGACTTTGGCGCTGTGGCGCAGGCGGCAGATGCGTTAAGGCGCCAAGTGAAGGGCGACGAGGTCACCTATGTCGTCAACCGCAACATCAACTACACCAATGTCTGCTACTTCAAATGCCAGTTCTGCGCCTTTTCCAAGGGCAAGCTGACCGAGAGCCTGCGCGGCGATCCCTATGTGGTGCCGCTGGACGAGATCCAGCGCCGAACGGTCGAGGCCTGGGAGCGCGGTGCGACCGAAGTCTGCATGCAGGGCGGCATCCACCCCGCCTATACCGGCCAAACCTATCTGGATATCTGCCGGGCGGTGAAGCAGGCGGTGCCGCACATGCATGTGCATGCCTTTTCGCCGCTGGAGGTGTTCCAGGGGGCCGAAACGCTGGGCCGGCCGCTGAAGGACTATCTGCAAGACCTGAAGCATGCGGGCCTTGACACGCTGCCCGGCACGGCGGCGGAGCTGCTGGACGACGAGGTGCGCAAGATCCTCTGTCCCGACAAGCTGACGACGCAGCTTTGGTTGGACGGCATGCGGGTCGCGCACGAGGTGGGCTTCAAGACCACGGCCACCATCATGTACGGCCATGTGGAGCGGCCGGAGCATTGGGCGCGCCATCTGCTGCGGCTGAAGGCCTTACAGGCGGAAACCGGTGGCTTTACCGAGTTCGTGCCCCTGCCCTTCGTTGCGCACGAAGCGCCGATCTTCCTGAAAGGCCGAGCGAGGCCCGGCCCGACCTTCCGCGAGGCCGTGCTGATGCACGCGGTTGCGCGCCTGGCGCTCTATCCGGAATTCGGCAGCATCCAGACAAGCTGGGTGAAGATGGGCGAAGGCGGCGTCGCGGCGGCGCTGGCGGCCGGCGTCAACGACCTGGGCGGCACCCTGATGAACGAGAGCATCACCCGCGCCGCCGGCGCCACCCATGGCGAGGAATGGCCGCCGAACCAGATGGAGCATGTGATCCGCGGCGCCGGCCGGACACCGGTACAGCGCACCACCGACTATGGCACACCGCCCGAAACCCAAGTAAGGCGCTCCAAACAGGCAGCGCCGCTCGCCGACGTGGTTAACCCTCTGGCGCGGGACTACGCACGGGAGGACGGTGGCGGGAAGCGCGTGCTGGTCAGACCGGGGATGAAATCGCAGATGTAGCGTTCGCACCGGCGGCGCGCCTCTTCATGGCGAATGGAGGCAGCGGGCAATCCCTTCCGTTGTCAGCCGTAGTCTCTGTTCCCACATCAGAGCAGACGCGATGGCATATAGAAAGGGTCTGCGCCATGATCGAAGAGATAACCGGCCGCCCGGAAGGCACGCTGGAATTCAAGATAACCGGCTATGTTACGGCCGATGACTACGACACGGTGCTGACCCCCGCCATCGAGAGGGCGCTGGAGCAGCACGACCGTATCCGCTTGCTGGTGCAGATCGGTCCGGGCTTCGAGGGTTACTCGTTTCAGGCCGCATGGGAGGATAGCCGTCTGGGGCTGCAACATTGGCGCGGCTTCGACCGCATCGCGGTGGTGACGGATGTGGGCTGGATGCGCACTGCCATCCGCGCGTTGGCCTTTTCCCTGCCCTGTCCGGTGCAGGTATTCCAATTGGGAGAGCATCAGGATGCCCGCCGTTGGCTGACGGAATCACTTGGCACCATCCACCTGCACGAATTGGGCGGCGATGCGTTGGTGGTGAAGCTGATCGGCAAATTGGACTCGGCGGCCTATGAACGGCCAGCCGAGCAACTGGACAACTTCGTTGCCCAGCACGGCCGCATTCGCCTGCTGCTCGATTTACGAGATTTCGACGGCTGGCAAGGTCTCAGCGCTATCGGTGATCATCTTAGCCTGATCCGCGACCATTACCGGGCGCCGAAGCGAGTGGCGGTGCTGGGCTATGCCTCCTGGCAGCATCTGGCTGAGCGGGTGCTGTCCCGCTTTGTCGATGCCGAAACCCGGTACTTCCAGGGTGCGGACATAGAAGATGTCGAAGCCTGGCTGAAGCAGGGATAACACCCGATTGACATAGGGTCCGCCGCACCCGTGCCTCAGCCCAAACCCGCTGCTTCCGCTACGTCGGGCACAGCAAACTGTCGGTCAGGCAAGCCCGACCAAAGACAGGATAACCAGCACGATCACAACCAAGCCGACGATATAGATGATATTGTACATGAGTAATTTCCGATAGCTTTCGGGAGGCGATGGAACGGCCCGGAAATCGAGTTCCGGGCCGATAGGGAACCCTGGGCGGAGCCGACTCAGGCGTTAGTGCCGCTCGGGGGCCTACTGGCGGAACTGCCTGATGCGCTTGCCGAGTTTGATTCCTTTGGCCGCTTCGTTTCACGCTCCGTGGCAGTTTTAGCGGCATCGAGCGTCTCTTCAGCGACATTCTCGGCCGCGCCTGCCGCTTGCTTGGCGTAGCCGCTCGCTTGGCTGCGCAGATCATCACCGGTCTCGCCCATCCAATCGTCTTCCTGCCGGGTGGAGGGCAGCAGGCCGCCCATAACAGCGCCGGCGGCCATAACCAGCGCGCCGACCACAAGCGGATTGTCGAGATAGAATGCGCCCGTCTCCCTGCGGACACGCCGCGCGCCCGCCATGGTCGAATGACCCGCTCGCTCCGCCGCGGCCTGCGCCTGTCCCGCCCAATGTCGGCCGCGCTCGCGCAGGCGAGCCGCCTGCTGCGACGCCCGTTCACGGGCGTGACGGGCCTGCGTTGACAGATCATCCATCCCCTCATCGATGCGGCGACGGAAAGCACTCAACTCCTCACCCGCCCGCTGCTCTATTTCCAGCGCTTTCGCCCTTGCCTGGTAGAGGCGATCGGAGAAATCCGACTGGGATTCGCCCTCCCTCTGCTTTACGTCGTTGAGCCCGCCATGGACGCGCTCGTAACGGGTGATTGTCTCGTGGTGGGTGTCGTCGAACACATCTCCATCCATGGCCGGATCATACCCGGTCGCGACATACGCCCCGCCAGTCTCCGGATAGCGGCGGACGCGGTCGTCGTTCCGCTTTTCCTGATCCGCCCGGGGACCCTTGCTGTCGGAAACCATCAGCCAGGCAAGGCTCGATGCCAACAAGGCCAACGGAAGCGGATTGGACTTCACCCGGCGGGCCACATTCGCACCCACCTCGCCGCCTTCGGCACGCGCATACTGCATCGTTTGATCCAGCAACTGGCCGGGGGAAATGGACTGCCGCAGGTGATCGAGCGTAAGATCGATATCCGCTCGGGTCCGTTCAATGTCGCGTTCGATCTCCGCGACCGATCTTGTCGTCGTCATTAGACATTATCCTTAATCATGTTCGCATCGCGTTGAACATTTTCGGCCGTGCGCGTGGGCGCGAGGCTGGTCGCTGAGAGCCGCGACTGGCCCATGGCGATGAAGATCGCCGCGACGATCAGCACGACCACCCCGACAATGGTTGCGGCGAGCCATGGGGCCATCACGTTCGCGAGCGCGATCACGATCGCGTTCAGCAAAACGATCAGCGCCGCCAGCGCGAGAATGAAACCGGTGGCGATCGCAATCACGCCGGTTTTGACCTTGCCTGCCGCCTCGCTCATTTCCGCCCGCGCCAGCATCATTTCCTGGCGAATAAGGTCGGAAAACTGGCTGACCAGGTTGCGGACGGCATCGCCGGCATCGCGGATCTGACGCATGGGCGAGGCAGCTTTATCCGCATTTGTGTAAGACGGCTCTGTCGGCCGATCGTAATGAGGGCTTGTCATTGCTTGCCTCCGGTCGGGTTTTTGGGAGGGGTGCCGGCGGAACGGCTTGATGTCGTGGTGTTGCCGGTTTTGCCCGAACCGCTTTTCGGAACCGACGCACCGGCCGTGCCTGGTCGAGCCGGTCCGGGGAGATGGGCCGGCCCCCGTAGATGCACCGGCACCAGCGGCGCTGCCGGCCGTTCCTGCCGGCGGCACCGCCGAGCCGGGAGTTCCGCCGGCATAGCCAGCACCGGGATAACCGGCACCGCCATAGCCTCTGCCGCCGTAGCTCGAACCGCTACCCGAGGTGTATTCGTCACCGTAGTCGTCCGCTCCCCGCTGTTGGGAAGCCTTTGCCAAGCGGCCGATGGCGAAGCCGGCCGCGGCGGCAGCGCCCAAAAAGATAGCCGGGTGGCGTCTTGCGTAGTCGGATACCTCATGCGCCAATCCCTGGACATCCTGGCGGTCCAGGTGTTGAGACGCGTTGCTGACATAATGGGCCGCATCTCCCATCAGCCTTGCGAGCCAATCCTCTTGCCCGCGCAGTTCCTGCGCCGACGCATCGAGTGCAGACGCGACATGATCCAGACGACCCGCGGCATGCTCCCGGGCCCCCTCTGCCGCGTCTCGTGCCTCGC
Organism: uncultured Alphaproteobacteria bacterium; assembly: GCA_963807085.1. Taxonomy (GTDB): domain Bacteria; phylum Pseudomonadota; class Alphaproteobacteria; order Bin95; family Bin95; genus JACKII01. The sequence goes on along the minus strand of CAWEBB010000034.1, from coordinate 18,264 downwards.
CGCTTACGGTCTCTCCAACGCGTCGGCCCGCGTCCCGCGCGTGATCGGCGACATCGCTCGCCGTTTCCCGCGCGCTTTGGCGTAAGTCATGCCCTTGATCGGATGGGCCAGTGCCAGATTTCGCCATTGCTGTAGCTCCCCAAGAAATTGCGTGACGCCATAGGGACACGCGCTGTGATCTCACCGCAATAACGATTAACCCCCTCAGAAGTTCCGAAAAATGTGAGGGAATGGAATACGCGACGAGATCGGCGACAGAAGAGCCGGACGGCGGTAGCGCGTGTGCCCGTTTCAGCTTTTCGCCTAGCGTCGCGTCACAAACAGGGCGCCGCCCTTGCCCGTGCAGGCCGTGAAGCCGTCCGGCACCACGGTCGTGGTCTGGTCCTCGACAATCAGAGCGGGGCCGGCAACCGCGGCCGACCCCACGTCTTCCCGCCGCCAGACCTGCGCTTCGATGAAGGATTGGACGTGGCTGTCGAACAGGCGGCGCGTCCCTTCCGGCTTGCCCGGTGCACCTCCTGCCATGCTCTCAACAGCGACAGCGGATGAGACCGCCTGGCTGGAAACGGTCAGCGTCCAAGTCAGAATTTCAGGCTCCTGGCCCGGCACGGTCTGGCCGTAAAGGTTGCGATAATTCTTCTCGAACGCCGCTCGCAGCGTGTCGGCGTCCCCTTCTTTCAGGGTTCGCTCCGGCAGCTCGACCGTGATTTCGTGGCCCTGGCCGACATAGCGCATATACGCCACGCGCACCTCGGAAAGAGCGCCGGCCGCTGCGCCCTGGCGGACAATGGCCTCCGCCTCCGCCTTCATCGCCTCCAGCAACTCGTTGGCCGCCGCCGCATCGAAAGCGTCGAGGCGCATATAGCGGCTGCGCACCACCTCATAGCTGATCGGCGCGCGCAGGAAACCCACCGCCGAGCCCACGCCCGCGCCTGCCGGCACAATGACCTGGCGGATGTTCAGCTTCTCCGCCAGCCGCGCCGCATGCAGGGGCGCCGCGCCGCCGAAGGCGATCATGGCGCGGCCGGCGATATCCTTGCCCCACTCGACCGCATGCACGCGCGCGGCATTGGCCATGTTCTCGTCCACGATTTCCGCCACAGAGAATGCGGCGAGCGGTGCGTCCATTCCCAGCGGCCGGCCGATCGTTTCGGTCAGGGCCTGCTCCGCCTTTCCGGGCGCGAGCCTGACCGAGCCGCCGGCAAACGCCGCCGGATCGATCTTGCCAAGCACCAGGTCCGCATCCGTCACCGCGGCCCGCTCGCCGCCCTGGCCATAGCAGGCCGGCCCAGGTTGCGAGCCAGCGCTCTCCGGCCCGACCGCAACGCGGCCGAGTGCATCGACCGAGGCGATGGAGCCGCCGCCCGCGCCGATCTCCACCATCTCGATGGCGGGGATTTTCACCGGCAGGCCCGAGCCCTTCAGGTTACGGTAGGCCCGCGCCACCTCGAACGTGCGGGTCGAAAGCGGCTTGTAGTCGTCAATCAGGCAGATTTTCGCCGTGGTGCCGCCCATGTCGTAGGAAACAACGCGGTCGAGCCCCAGTTCTTCCGCGATGCGCGCGGCCAGGATGGCGCCGCCCGCCGGGCCGCTTTCCACCAGGCGGATCGGGAATTTCACCGCGGTCGCCAGGTCGGTCAGGCCGCCGCCCGATGTCATCAGCAGGAAGGGGCAGGCGAAACCCTGGGCCTTCAGCCGTTCGTCCAATGCGTTCAGGTAGCGGCTCATCCGGGGCTGGACATAGGCATTGGCGCAGGTGGTGGACTGGCGCTCATATTCGCGGATTTCCGGCGCGACCTCGGATGACAGCGAAATGGCGAGGCCGGGAAAGGCCGCCCGGATGCGCTCGGCCACCGCCTGCTCGTGCGCGGGGTTGGCGTAGGAATGCAGCAGGCCGATCGCCAGTGCCGCGATCCGGTGCTTGTCGATCAGCGGCAGCAGTGCCTCGACACTCGCCATATCCAGCGGCACCAGTGCCTCGCCCCGCACGTTCAGGCGTTCGGTCACCGGCCAGCGCAGGTAGCGAGGTACCAGCGGCTGCGGCCGGTCGATATTGATGTCGTATTGCTCGAAACGGTTCTCCAGCGCCATCTCAACCGAGTCGCGGTGGCCTTCGGTGGTGATGAGCGCCGTCTTGGCGCCCTTGCGCTCGATGATAGCGTTGGTGGCCAGTGTCGTGCCGTGGATCAGAAGGCCGACCGCCGCCGGTTGCAGTCCCGCCTCGTCCATGGCCTTGGCGATGCCGTCCAGCACCCCCTGTTCCGGCGCGTCCTGGGTGGTCAGCACCTTGGTTGTAACCTGGCGGTCGCCGTGCTCCAGCACGACATCGGTAAAAGTGCCGCCGATATCGACGGCCAAACGGGCTTGGGCACGGGCTTTTTCGGCTGACATGGGCGACGATCTGGACTTTCCGGGCGGGACGGCGGCAGTCTAGCGGCCTCAACCGCGATATCGCAATGCGGAGACGCGCCCTTGCCCAATATGATGACCCAACCCTTTCGCCACGGGGATCAGAGCCGCCGGGTTTACGGCCGGGATCTGCGGCTGGGCCTGATCGTTCCTTCCACCAACACGGTGGCCGAAACAGAGTTCTGGCGCATGGTGCCGCCGGGCGTGAGCGTGCACACAACGCGCATGCTGTTCGATCCGGAAGGCATCGAGAAGGCCGGCGGCGAGGGCATGGGTGACATGCACTCCCATATGGCCCGCGCGGTGGCGGAGACAGCGTCGGCTCGGGTGGACCTGATCGCGTATGGCTGCACCGCCTCCAGCGTCGAGCACGGGCCGGAAAATATCGAGCGGGAGATCGAGGCGCTGGCGAGCGTGCCGGCAGTCTCGACCGCCGGGGCGATCCTGGCGGCGCTCGCGACGCTGGGGATCAAGAGGTTCGCGCTCGCCACACCCTATCCGCCCAAGGTCAACGCGCATGAGTGCGAATTCTTCGGCAAGCGCGGGTTTGAGGTGGTGGCCGACCGCTCCATGCTGGCGAGCGCGGAGCAGCAGCGCCTACGCGGCCTTGCCTGCGTGCCGCCGGACATGATCCGGCGGACCGTGCGCGAGCTGAACGGGCCGGCGGTCCAGGGGTTTTTGCTGAGTTGCATGGACCTGCCCACGCTGGACCTGATCGACGACCTGGAGGCCGAGACCGGCAAGCCGGTCATTACCAGCGTAACTTGCACGCTCTGGCAATCGCTGCGCAAAGCGGGACTGAACCAGGGTCTCGCCAACTGCGGGTGCTTGCTCGGGCGTTGACCCGCAGCGGAGATCGGCCAAAACTCGCTTCCTTTTGGCTTGGTTGCCGATCTTCAAGTCCAGCATGGCGCTTGATCGCACGCGCCCCCGAAACCGTGAAGCTATGGGGCGCCCGCTAGCCATGCACGGCGCGGCTGTCCTTGGGCGCGTCGTCCCGCCGCTCCATGCCATAGTCGCGGAGCACTTCCGCCACCCGTAGGCGATAATCCTTGAACGCCCCGGCCCGGCCGGCCGACTGGGCGGTCCGATGGCGCAGCGAGTTGCGCCAGGCCGCTACCGCCGCTTCGTCGCGCCAGAACGAAAGCGAGACGAATTTGCCGTCCTCGCTCACGCTTTCGAAGCGCTCGATGCTAAGGAAGCCGTCGGCCTCTTTGACCATTTCGCCCATGGTCCTGGCATGGTCCCAATAGACCTCGGCGTGGTCCGGATCGGTCCAGAATTCGAAGATGACGGCGAGCATGGCGGCCCCAGGCAAGTAAGGCAGGTAGGTGACCATACCGATAAAATCGTTTTGGATCAGCCACCGAATATCAGCAGGGCCAGGCTCAGCAGTGCGCCAAGGATGGGAACTGCCATCGGCACCTGGAACACGCGCACGGAGACCGGCACGCCATCGCCCAAACGCTCGCGCCATTTGACCCGCACCAGTGCCAGATTGACGATGACGAAGACGCCCAGGATCAGTTGAGAGGTAATGCCGGCCAGATGCGCGATCTCGAAATTCAGGGCCAAAGCGGCGATGGTGGCGGCGACCACGGCCGTCGCGACCAGGGGTGTGCCGGTGCGGCCATACACCAACGCCAACAGGCGGCCCAAGGCGCCCGGAATCGTGCCCTGGTCGGCCAAGCCGAACAGTACGCGGCTCGCCATGATCATCTGAATGACGATGCCGTTAAAGGTGGCAACAATGGCGATAGCGCTGACCAGGCCCGGCGGCAGGTCGGTGACCGCGCCGAACACCACGCCCAAGGGTGCGTCCGTGCCGCCCAGTTGCTCCAGCGGCACGCTCAAGACGGCGATGGAGGCAACGACGAAATAGAGCAGGGTCGCCAGCAGCAGGGTGATGAAGATGGCGCGGGGCATGGTCCGCTCCGGCTCGCGGACTTCCTCCGCGACATTCACCATGTCCTCAAAACCGATAAAGGCGAAAAAGGCCAGCAAACCGGCGCTCAGCACGCCGCCCCACACCGCGCCGTCGAAGCTGACCGGAATGACTTCCGGCAGGCGGGCGAGCAGTTCCGGCGACCCGCCGAAGCCGCCGATCACGATAGCCAGCAGCCCGCCGATCTCCACCAGCGTCATCAGGCCCGCGAATGCCACGGATTCGAGGATACCTACGCAGGCGACGGCCGCGACCACCGCGATGATCGCCACGGTCAGCACGGCCCGGTCCAACACGACGAACGGATCGAGGAAATGGCCCAGATAGCCGGCAGTGCCCAGGCTGATGGTGGCGGCCGAGACAATGCCGGCCAGCATCACCACGGCGCCGACGGCCAACGCGACCGCATGGGAGCGAAAGCCGAAACGGACATAGGCGGCCTCCCCTGCGCTTACCGGCAGGCGGCCGACAAACTCCGAGAAGGTGGCGGCCGAAAAGCCCATCACCACCGCGGCCAGCACGAACGAGACCGGGGCATGGACTCCCGCCTTTGCCGCGGTCTCGCCGATCAGTACATAGATGCCCGCGCCGATGGTGACGCCGAGGCCGTACAGAACCACCAGTGTCAGGGAGAGCCGACGTTTCAGCTTGGAAGGCATAAGTGTAGAAGGCGGGAGCTTGGCTGCGGGATTGGCTTGCTTTCGCGCCGTCATGCAGGGAACTCATGCAGATTGGGGAGAACTTTTAAGATTATCTCCCAAGTAGACCGCGGTGCCCCGGTCGCCGCATTGCGCTAGATCAAGCTGCCGCGAGCAAGTTCCAGCAACCGGTCTCCCGCAAGATCGGTTCGATCCCGGCCCGGTTCGCTGTCCTCCAGCGCGGCGAACTCTTCCCGGAGCCAGGCGAAACACTTCACCTGGTAGGGGAAGGGGGTCTGGCCGTAGGGCTTGCCGAGCAGTTCCATCTCGAACCGGTCCTCCCCGGCGGCGATCGCCTTGGCATTGGCCAACAGGAACGGCAGGTATATTTCGCCCCCCAACCGCAGCAACTCGATCGTCGGGCCTGGCAGGTCGTCTGCGCCGCCGATCCAGTCGCCTTCGACCCCGGAGGTGTCATCAAGCTGCCGAACCCAGTGCTCAACCATCGGCACGGCGTTCCGCATCTCCAGCATGGGTGTGGTGTCGGTCGCCAACGTCTTCAACTGCCCAAACAGGCCGAAATCCGCAAGACTTGGCCGCGAGCCGAACAGATACCGGTCGGTGCGGACATAGGGGGCCAGCGCGTGAAGGATCCGCCAGTAGCTCTCCTTGATCACCGGCGCGTTTTCCGGCGTGCAGCCGACCAGCGCCATGCGTCCGACCTGACGGTCGCAGATCGCCTGTACCGCGTCCTCGAACGCTTGGCCTTCAAGGCCCGGGCGAGAATCCGCGATGATCCAGCGGGCGGAATATTGCTGGTCCACCGGCTTCTCCCAGCGGTAAAGGAACATCGCCTTGGTCAGCCATTCGTCGGCCATGTCCTCGACCAAATGGCAGAGGAAGGCGAGGCCGGGATCGGGCGGCAGGATGGAACGCTCGGGATGCCGCCGCTCCAGCTCGTAGGCGATGGGAGTGGAATCGATGTGGTAGGTGTCGTCCGCCGGAATATGAAGGATTGGCACCATCGAAACCTTGATCCGACCCTCGGTCTTCTCCCGGTCAGCCGGCGAGCGCAAGACCCAGTCGAACGGCAGGCGCCGGTAACGCATGATCGCCCGCAGTTTCATGGAATAGGGTGAGCCGTTGGCGCCTATTACGCGGTAGCGATCCATCGGTCAGACTTTCAGCAAAAGACATAGCTGACGGGAAGCATGCCTGCCCACTATCCGCCGATCAAGCGCCCGGCGAAGTCAGTCTGCCGCATGGGCGCGGCCGTCAAGCGTGCGCTGGAAGGCGAGCAGAGCCGGACGGCGGTATTCGGTGTCGATGCTGACCGAAACGGTCATACCGGCACGCAGGGGCGGTTGGTTCTCTTCGGCTTCTGACAGCACCAGTTTAACCGGCAGGCGCTGTACAACCTTCACCCAGTTCCCGGTTGCGTTCTGAGGCGGCAACACCGCGAATTCCGCGCCGGTCGCTGGTGAGATGCTGGCGACTTCCGCTTTGAATTCATGATCCGGATAGGCATCGACGACAACGGTGGCTTTCTGGCCTATTTTTATGTTGGTCAGATCTGTTTCTTTCAGATTGGCTTCAACCCACTGCTGCCCGGTAACAATCAGGCTGAACACCGGATGGTCTTCTTTTACATATTCGCCGGATTGCAGCTTCATGTTGGTGACGATGCCGTCGGCTGGCGCATAGATAACGCTGCGCGCAAGGTCCAGTTGGGCATATCGCAGCTCAGCCTGCTTTTGCAGGTAGAGGGGATGTTTGACCGGGTCGATTTCGGGGTCGCCATTCAGCCCGGTCAGTGTCCGCTTAATCTTTTGCTCGCCCGCACGGCGGCGCTCCTGGGCGATGAGCAGGTCGGAAGCGGTCCGATCCAGGTTTTCGCGGCTGGTAACGCCGCGTTTGCGCAAGGTCTGCTGACGGTTAACCTGGCGCTCCAGGTAGGCGATGTTGGCATCAAGTTCGCCCAGTTCGGCTGCCGCCTCCCAATAGGCTGCGCGCAAGGTCTCGATCTGGGTGATCGTATTCGCCAATTCGGCTTCTGCTTTGGCCACGTCCAGTTCGAATGGTGCCGGGTCCAGGCGGAACATTAGATCACCGCGCTGCACATTGGCGTGATCGCGCACTCCCACCTCGACCACTCGTCCGTCCAGCACCGTGCTGATCTGCACGATGTCGGCTTTGACATAGGCGTTTTCGGTCGAGATATAGCGCCCGCCGATCAGGTAAAAGTAGCCGCCAACCATGATCGCCGCCGCCGGTATGGCGATCAGCAAGACCAGGCGCAGCAGAAACTTGCGGGATTTCACGTCACTCATAACGATTCATTCCTCATCCGCAGAAACTGTGTGGTGCGGGCGGCGGCGCCATCGCTGTTCGGATGCCCGCCGCCGTGGGCATGCCCCCCGTTGCCCGAGGCATGGCCGTTGCCCGTGACATGGCCGTTGCCCGTCATGGCCAGCAGTCGGTCCTTGACCACGCCGAGCACTTCGCACGCCTGTTTGTGCTGGCCATCGGAAAGGCCGGCCAAGGCATCATCCATGGTCTCGCGGGTGATCCGCCGCATTTTCTGGTAGATTGTGTGCGCCGCCGCCGTCGGGTATAGCCGCTTGATCCGCCGGTCTTTGGCGTCCGGTTCGCGGCTGACCCAGCCGCCTTCCTCCAGCCGGTCGATCAGGCGGCCAGCCGGCGCCTTTTCCATCTCCAGCATCTCGGCCAGTTCAGAGAGACTGACGCCCGGAAAACGGGCCAGGCGTGCAAGCGCGAGCCATTGCGAACGGGTCAGCCCCTGGTCGCGGGCACGCCGGTCCAACTCAGTGCGCAGCATGCGCGCCACGTCCGAAACCAGCACCGCAAACAAAATATCGTCGTCGTCCATAAAGGGCACTGCCAAACGTAACCTGGGTGAAGATAACCTCGTATATCATCGTTGCCCCTGAAAATTCAAGAAGGACCGGGATGTGCCGCCGGCATCGCGGCGAGGCCGCGCTGACTTAGCCGGTGCCTGCATCATCGCCGGACCGAAGCCATACCGAAACAGTGCGCGAATCCAACGGGTTATGGTGGACCGTCCACCGCGACACCGGCTGGTATGCGGCACAGCATCAATTTTTTCCGTTTTAAATCATGGCTTTGACGTTTCATTGACACTATGCCGTGATGCTATTCATTAACAAAGTTCGAAAAGAACAGCGGAGAAACGACCATGAATTTCCACGGAGCGTCCCTGGTACGTCCGGCGGAGCGGAACCGCGCCACCCCGACCGCCACCCTCCACGGCAGCCAACCGGAGACCGGCACAAACAAGCTGTTCACGCAGCCACTCCCCGCCGCGCCGCACCTGCCCGAAACCGCGAGCCGCCGCGCCTCGATCGCGCCGGACCGTTTGGCCTTGCTCTCGAAACTGGCCGAAGCGATGGCCCGCCCCGGCAAGGATGCGGCCGGCGACAATCCCGACATTCCCGCTGGTTTCACCTATCTGGCGCAGTTCGCCGCCCATGACATCACCTTTAGCCTGCTGCCTTTCGACGAGGCACATGGGCCGTTGCAGCCGAACAGGAACGCCCGCCACGCCCGGCTGATTCTGAATACGCTGTATGGGCTGGGGCCGGGCGTTCACCCACACCTCTACAATGCGCCGGAATTCGGCCGCGAAATGCGCGGAACGCTGCGGCTAGGTCAGATGCGCAAGCGCACCTCCCACTGCCCCATGCAGGGCGACCCGTGGCTCGATATGCCGCGCGTGGCCGTGGAGCCCCACCGCAAAGCGGGCTGCCCCTATTCGCCCTATAACTTGGATGGCAACGTGCAGCGTTCCATCCTGCTTGAAGACCGGCACGAAACCCTGGCCGCAGACAGCCGCAATGACGACAACGTCATCCTCAGCCAGATCACCGTGCTGTTCTCGATCCTGCACAATACGATCTACAACCGGCTGGACGAACCCAGCATCCGCGAAAGGCTGCCGCCGCATCTGCAGGATGCGCGCCTGCAATTCCGTATCGCGCGTGATGTGGTCACGCTGACCTATCGCAACGTGCTGTTCAACGACCTGCTGCGCCGCCTGCTCGCCCCGAAGGTCTATGCCTACTTCCTCAAGAACGGTCCGCTGGAGCCGGACCTGGACGGCAAGCGCGGCGTGCCGCCAGAGTTTACCCATGCAGCCTATCGCATGGGCCATGCCATGATCCGTCCCTACTATGAGATGAACGATGGCGTGGACGACGATGCCCGCAATCTGCTGACCCTGATCGAGAGCATGGCGCTCGGCTCGCAACGCATGTCCCAGGAACTGCCGCTGCTGACCGACTGGTACGCTCAGTGGTCGAAATTCTTCGAGGTGCCGGGCCGGACCCCGCAGGCGAGCCGCCGGATCGGCCCCTCCATCGCCTCGGTGTTGAGCCAGACCTATCAGTTCCCGAACGATGACGGCCCGGACGGCGCGCCGCTCCCCGGCGGGCTGATCTACCGCGACTTGGTGCGGGGGGAAGAGGAAGGGCTGATGACCCCGCTCGCGCTCGCGCGCCGGGCTGCGCCGATGATGGGCGCTCACTTCGATGCGGAAGCGTATGTGAAAAACAGAGACCGACAAGTTAGCGGGGTGGTTGTGTGGTGCCGGTTTTACGCCGGAAGAAATTCTGGAATTGGCCGGCACCCCGCCACTCACCCTGTTTGTGTTGATGGAGGCATGGACCGGCCCGTCGAACGGCTGCGGCCTGGGCCTGATCGGGTCGCTGATCGTGGGGGAAGTATTTTTCCGGCTCGCAAAGCGAAACGCTGGATGTATTCGAGCGTAACCAGTGGGTGCATGCGGCGGCGGCCGTCGCCTATGACGGCGCCACGCCAGCCACCATGACCGCGTTGATCGAAAAAATCGCCGCCTGGTCGCCATTGGAGTATCGGCCTTTGCCGATCCTCTGATAGGCGCTATTCAATCGATTACCACGATACGCGGCCGCGCACCGCCCACCCCACAGGGAGACCGAACATGACCATTTCTCGCGTGACCATCACCGACTATGTCGGTTTCGGCAAATTGATCGCTGATTGGGCGACGGACGCCAAGCCACCGCCGAAGGATATCGACGACATGCGTACCCAGTGCAAGGACGTCGCCCATATCCCCGACAGGATCAAAAAATTACACTTGGTCAAAAGCACGCTTGAAACGCTGGTAATCAAACTGCCGCCGAAAAAAATGGTGGAGGAGTCGACAAGCGTATTATTCCCTGGCCTCGCCTCTTATCCGACACCTGCCTACTACTATCAGAAATTCATTAATGGCTCTAGCATGAGCAATGAGGAGTTCCTGTACTCGCGCATCGCGGATTACACTATTGGTCAGTGTATGTAACCACGATACCCGCTGTTCTGCACTGACCAGACTACGGCCGGACTCTCGAGAGTCCGGCCGCTTTTTTGGCTGAAAGGGCGGGCGCGCTCACTCGGATTCGCTCCGAGGCGGTCAGACCTGCGGCTGAGCTCGCCGGGCGAGGCCAGCCATCACGCCAAATCCACCCAGCAACAGAAAGATGCTGGCCGGAAGCGGAACAATATTCGGGTCGTCAGGATCTGTTCCATTTGGCATGTGCACGTCCAACAGAATATTGTCGATTGCAATATACCCGCAGGAATCACCATCTTGACAGGTGAACCAATAGCCATCCCTGTAGGCGAGGCCAAAACCGAACGCCGGGATAAACTCGGTGGACAAATTGGTGATCGCCAGTCGGTCCAATCCGGCGAACATTGAGCCGAACGGTGCGTCAGCGTTGGGGAGCGCCGTAGAACCGCGGGAATAACTTGTGTCAGGCAAATACCAGGAACCCGCAGCAGTGATGCTGCCGCCCGTGTGGCCGGTCATCTGCAGGTTCTCCTCAGGGTATAGTTCCCAGAGGTTTCCGCCCCATATCGCAGCATAATCGTCACGATCATTCGGATCGAAGTCGGGTGGCAAAAGCGTCTCGCGAACCGAAAGAAGTTCAGGGAAAGATGATACGAGATCGAAGCTGATCAGATCGAAGGTTGCGCCGCCTGTCGCTTCGATCACCAGGCCCGGGTCCGATCCGGCAGCTTGTGCAATCCAGGCGCCGTTGAATGTTGGATGGCAGACCGGCCGTTGATAGCTAATGGCGCCATCGCTGGTCTGGTAGCCGTAACAGTCACCCACCGCCTGGTCGGTTTCAAAGGTCAACAATGCGGGGGCCGCATCCGCCGACGCTGTCATTGCCGCCCAAAAAAGGACGGCGGGAACTAGCCGCTTGATCATCGTCGCTCTCTCTTCGGTTGGTGCCGTGTGACAGACCAAGCCTGTATTCATGCACCTATGGGTTGGTCGTTTAAGCACATACCCTAACCAAAAGGAGGTGGTTTGCAACTCCGTATGATCTGGATCAAACTCTTCCAGGCGCCGCTGGCGCGTGGACGTGAGCGGCGCACTTCGGCATAATGCCGCCTCTTATAGACCGCATCACCGCGAAGGACTTTCTCATGGCCGGTAACGGTTTCCGCTTCCCTAAAATGGACTTCCCCGCCGATGTGGAGGAATTGCGCCAGGACATCCGCGCCTTCCTGCGCGACGAGCGGCGCAGCGGCGGCTTCACGCCGATGGCCGACTGCTGGGGCTCCGGTCTTTCGACGGAATTCAGCCGCAAGCTGGGGCAGCGCGGCTACCTCGCCGTCACCTGGCCAAAGCAGTATGGCGGGCACGAAAAAACCATGCTGCACCGCTATGTCATTACCGAAGAGCTGGTGTCGGCCGGCGCGCCCGTTGCCGCGCACTGGGTCGCTGACCGGCAGAGCGGACCGCTGCTGCTGCGCTATGGCACGGAAGAGCAGAAGAAGGACATCCTGCCCCGCATCGCCGCGGGCGAGTGCTATTTCGCCATCGGCATGAGCGAGCCGGGCAGCGGCTCGGACCTGGCCAGCGTGCGGACCAAGGCCGAGAAGGTCGACGGCGGCTGGAAGATCAACGGCGCCAAGATCTGGTCCTCGGGCGCGCATATCTGCCACTACATGATCGCGCTGGTCCGGACGACGCCGATCCAGGACGGCAAGAAGCACCAGGGGCTCTCGCAGTTTCTGGTCGATCTCTCGGCGCCGGGCATCACCATCCGCGGCATCAAGAACATCGCCAACGAAAGCCACTTCAACGAAACGCTGTTCGAGGACGTGTTCGTACCCGACGACGCCATGCTGGGCAGCGAAGGCGATGGCTGGAAGCAGGTCACCAGCGAGCTCGCCATCGAGCGCGCCGGGCCCGAGCGCTTTCTTTCCACCACCATCATTCTGGAGGAAGCCGTGCGGGCGATGAAAGCGACGGACGACGAGCGTACCCAGCTTGCCTTCGGCCAGTTGGTGGCCCGCCTGCGCACGCTCAGGCGTATGTCGCTCGGCGTTAGTGCATTGTTGCAGGAGGGATCGTCGCCGGAGACCGAGGCTGCTCTGGTGAAGGAAGTCGGCACCCGGTTCGAGCGCGAGGTGATCGAGAACCTGCGCGCCATCGCACCGAGCCGGCCGACCACCCAGGGGATGGGCGCCTATCATGCCACGCTGCGCGACGGCATCCTGCACATCCCGTCCAGCACCATCCGCGGCGGCACCAACGAGGTGCTGAAGGGCATCGTGGCGCGGCAATTGGGGCTGCGGTAGCAGAATGGCGACAGGCATCCCCGGCCGAAATACCGTCGAGAGCCGTGACCGCTTCAATTCCAACCCCCCCCGCGGCCCCGGGTAGCGCAGAACGCTCCCGGGAATGCATAATCTAAAAATTAGGACTCCCTAAATGGCCCGATTGTCCGACCTGCCCGAAGCGCTGGGGCAGCATCTGCTGAAGCTGCCCTGCGAAGAGATGGGCGTCACACCCTGCGCCGGCGGCCCTCCAGTCAACGAAAGGCGTGTGGCCATCATCTCCACCGCAGGCCTCGGCCGCCGGGGCGAAGAGAACTTCACTGCCGGCGACAGCGACTACCGCGTGCTGCCCGCCGACCTGCCGCAAGGCGAGATCGTCATGAGCCATATCTCGGTCAACTATGACCGCACGGGCTTTCAGGACGATGTGAACATCTGCTTCCCGCTCGACCGCCTGAAAGAGATGGCGGCGGACGGCGAGATCGGCGCGGTGGCTGACTTTCACTATTCCTTTATGGGTGCGACCGATCCGGCGGAGATGAAACCCGCCGCAGAAAGCCTGATCGGCCCCATGCGGGCGGAAGGTGTCGACGCCGTTGTGCTGATCCCGGTTTGACCGAATTGTACCCGCGCCGTGAGCGCGATCGGTCACTACCTGGAAGCCGCCGGCCTGCCGACCGTGCAGATCAGTCTGATCCGCGAACATACCGAGCGGATGACGCCGCCCCGCGCGCTCTGGGTGCCGTACGAACTCGGGCGGCCGCTGGGCGTACCCGGCGACGCCGATTTCCAAAAGCGGGTGCTGCGCGCCGCGCTCGCCCTGCTGGAGCGGACGGACGGCCCCTTCATCGTCGATCATGACGAGGACGTGCCGGTGGGCACCGCGTCGGCCGATGGCGATGGCTGGGTCTGTCCCGTCTCGTTCCCAGCGCCCGCAGCCGAAGAGAACGCCGCCGCGGCGCTGAAGCGCGAGGTGCAAGGCCTGAAGCCCTGGTACGACCTGGGACTGGAGCGGCGCGGGCGCACCACGGTAGGTATTTCCGGCCTCTCGATCGATGAGGTGGCCGCTTATATCGGCGATTTCGCCGAGCGGGGAACCGAGGCTGACAACCCGCTGCCGGAACTGCCGGTCGCCGAGGCGTTCAAGCGCGCCAACGACGATCTGCAAACCTTCTATCAGGAGGCGGTCACGGCACAACCGGGCCACGGCGGCGGTCATGCCGATGTGCTCGACTGGTTCTGGGGGCAAACGCAGGCCGGCAAGCTGCTGCTCGCCTGCGGCGACAAGGCCAGGGAGAGCGACGACAAGCGCCTGCGCTTTATCGTCAACGGCCTGATGGTGCCCCGCCTGGCGCGGGCGCGCCTGGGCATCTAAAGACGTTCTGGCGAGGGCGCGCTTGGGCATCTAAAGGCGCGCTGGCACGGGCCTGAGATGGCATTTGGGCGCGGTCGAAAAAACGCCATACGGGCCGCTTGCCAAGCCTGAGGCTTCGCCGTAGCCTTGCGGGCAATCGTGTCAATCGAGCCGCAAACGAGGAACGTTAAGATGGATTTCGAGCTCTCCGACGAGCAACGCCAGTTGCAGGATAGCGCCGCACGCTTCGTGCAGAACAACTACAGCTTTGAGCAACGACGCGCCCTCGTCGCGACCGATGCCGGTTTCTCCGACAAGAACTGGAAGCAGATGGCCGATCTGGGCTGGCTTGGCATTTCCATCCCCGAAGATCATGGCGGCGTCGGTTTGGGCTCCGTCGAAACCATGATCCTGATGGAGGAGTTCGGCAAAGGCCTGGTGGCGGAACCCTATATGGCGACCGTCGTCCTCGGCGCAGGTGCGATTATTAACGGTGGCTCGGTCGACCAGAAGAACGCGATCCTGCCGCAAGTCGCGGAAGGCGGCCTGAAAATGGCTCTGGGCTTCGCCGAACGGCAGTCCCGCTACAATCTGGCCGACGTGGCGACCAAGGCGGAAAAGAGCGGCGAGGGCTACAAGCTGAATGGCATGAAGGGCGTCGTCTTCGGCGCGCCGAGTGCGAACAAGTTCGTGGTCTCTGCCCGCACCAGCGGCGGCCCGCGCGATGAAGACGGCATCACGCTGTTCGTCGTGGATGCCGACCAGCCCGGCGTCTCCGTGCGTGGCTATCCGACCGCGGACGGCCTGCGCGCCGGCGAGCTGACGCTGGAAAATGTGGGGGTCGGCGCGGATGCCGTGGTCGGCCCCGTCGGCGGCGGTCTGCCCATCCTGGAAAAGACCATCGACCAGGGCATTGCGGCGATTGCCGCGGAAGCCACCGGCGCCATGAGCCACCTGAACGACATGACTCTCGAATACATCAAGACCCGCGAACAGTTCGGCCAGCCCATCGGCAAGTTCCAGGTGCTGCAGCACCGCATGGTGGACATGTTCATCGCGCACGAGGAAGCCAAGTCGATGGCGATGATGGCGGCGATGCGGGTCGACGAGGAAGACGAGAAAGAGCGGAAAAAGGCCATGTCGGCGGCCAAGGTGCAGATCGGCAAATCCGGCCGCTATGTGGGCCAGCAGGCGGTGCAACTGCATGGCGGCATCGGCATGACCGACGAATACGCAGCCGGCCACTACTTCAAGCGGCTCACAATGGTGGACCGCACCTTCGGCGACGTGGACTATCACCTGAAACGCTTCAGCGATCTTTCGTAGGCCACTGTCAACGTGCACTTAGCTCGTCATACGATGACCGACTGCCAAGAAACGCTTCAGATGATGGATATGCTTGCCGCGTCGAAGTCATTCGGGATAGCAACTGATTGAAGAATTGACGCTATCAATGGCCAATAGCTCATTTGCCATCAGTTTTCCGCTGATTGGGTTGGAAAATGGATGAAATGGGGGTTGCCGGAAGATGTCACCCTGGTTGTACACTGCGTAAGAATAAGCTCAGGATTTTCGTCAAGGCGTCATGGAGATGACAATATAAAAAGTTTCCCGGGCCCAACTTGGCATTAGTCGTCGGTTTGGGAGTGTCGCTCCTCGCGGGGAGCGTTAGCAGTGTTCTGGCGCAAGAACAGACCCCACGGCGGATTCTTGGCTACGTGACTGCCAATTCTTATCAAGAGGAAATTACCAAACAAATTGAAAGCCAAGGTCTTGGCGAAGTTCGCAATGTCATTATGAATGGCAATGTATATCGCGCTAATCTCGTCACCAAGGCAGATGTTATTCCGATTTTTATTGATAATCGGATTGGGGCCATTGAAGATCAGACTCCGTCAAGTCAGCATGTAGTGCCTGTGTAGATGGCGCCTGACCAAGAAATGGAATTTGCAAAGGCTGGTCTAGAAGCGCTCGGTTATGAAAACGTGCGTGACTTGAGGCAGGAGGGCCGGTTTATCATCGCTACGGTCGATTATCTGGGTATGCCGGATCGTCTCGGGATCAACAGGCAGACTGGCCGTGTGACAGACTCGTACAGCGACACAGGGCAGTTTGGTATTGGTCGCGTCGCGGACGGAACGTCCGAAGAGGAAATCGTGCGCCGCCTGGAACAGCAAGGTGTGACGAACGCAAAGGTTATGAGCTGGGACGGCAATGCCATCCGTGTGCAGGGAACCTATGACGGCCAAGAATATGAGGGCACGATCGATGCCCGCACGGGCACGCTGCGGACCTTCGCCGATCCGGTCTAACCAAGCAAAGCACAGTGCCTCGAAGGCTAAGGTTCCGACTCTGTTGTGAGGTCATGGCCTGAGAGCGCAGTTCGAAAGCTCAACAAGCGAAAGCAATATGTTGCCAGCATCCGGGTCATGACCCGGATGCTGGCAATATCAATTCAAGCGATAGCGCTTACAATCGAAAGTTCCCAGTCCTCCCAACCGGCCGCAACGGCCAAACCAGGCGAATATCCGCTTGACCATCCATCGCCGCGGCAGGACCTCGAAGCAATCCGCCGCGCAAGATGACGCTCGGCGACGCACGATCAGCCGTGGTCATCGACCGTGCTGGACGCGGCAACACCCGCCTCGGATGTCTGGGCCGGCCAGCGCCTAGCGCGGTCGGCCGGCGCTTCTTTCCGGCGTAGACCGCGGCGGCTGAAGACATGCCGCAATCGAGGATAGGGAAACCGAATTGCCCCTAGAAGAGGATGGAACGGTGCGACATACGCGTCTCGAGTATCGGCCCGTCGACCGGGACAAACAGCATCGGTCCGAGCGTCCCAATGATGATGTTGCCGTTGGTGTCCCTTCGGATCCCCTTGCCCGTTCATCGGTCCCAGGCAACCGCCTCGAAATGCGGCGTGGTCCACCGAAGACATGGAAGACCAGTTCGCCTGCGGCTGAGGTGGTGTCGATGCGAATGCGTCTCCTCCAGGCTGATCAGGCCGCAATTCCGCGGTTACGCAGATCCTCGACGGTCTCCAGCAATTCCTTAAGTGACCGCCGCCGATCGATCCAGTCGGGTGCGCCAGAGTCTTTCGCACTTTATCTTCAAGCGACGGCGGCTCCCTGACGGTTATTAAAGAACGGTTCTGTCGAGGCGCACAACAATCACCTCAAGGTCGCCCTCGACCAGGCCTTGATCCTACGCGGCTCCCGCGACTTCCTGGACCCTGCCGCCTGGCGCGGCTTCGTCGACGAACTCGTCGGCCGCCGCAACCGGCGCCGGGAGACGGCCCTGCGGATCGAGATGGCGCCTTGCGCCCCTTGCCCGCGCGGCGCACCACCGACTTCACCGAGGTTGTCGCCCGCGTCACCCGAACCGGCGGCTTCCTGGTTCACAGCGTCTTCTACAGCGCCCCCTCGCGCCTGATCGGCAAGCGCCTACGGGTCCATGTCTACGGCGATCGCATCGAGGCCTTCCTCGGCGCCACCCATGTCGTGAGCCATCCCAGGCGGCGCGGCCGTGATGACGGTGTGCGGGTCCACTGCGTCAACTATCGCCACGTCATCCATGCGCTACGCCGCAAGCCGCAGGCGCTGGCCGGATCGCTCTATCGCGACGGTCTCTTTCCGCGGCCCGAATATGCTTCGGCCTGGGCGGCGCTCTCGGCAGGGCTGTCCCGGCGCGATGCCTGCCGCCGCATGGTCGACCTGCTCTGGCTGGCTCATGACGAGGGCTGCGAGGCCGAACTCGCCGGGTTGATCGGCGACGATCTCGCCACGGGTCATCTGCCCGATGCCCGGGAACTGAAGCGGCAGCTCCTGCCGCCGCGACGCGAATTGCCCGAAGACATCCCGGTTGCGCTCACCGACCTCGCCAGCTTCGACACCCTGCTGGAGGGACGGGCATGAGCATCCCTGTCACAAACCGTCCCGTCGATGTGCATGCGCTTCCGGCCATGCTCACCGCATTGCGCCTGCCAAGCTTCCAGCGGCACTGGGAGAACCTCGCCGAACGCGCCGATACCGACGGCTGGCCGGCCGTCCGGCTCCTGGCCGCGCTCGCCGAGATCGAACTTGCAGAGCGCGAGACCCGCCGCATCCGGCGCCACCTCAACCAGTCAGGCCTGCCAGGAGGCAAGACCCTTGCCACATTCGACTTCAAGGTCCTGCCCAGCCTGCCGCGGCCCCGGATCGAGGCGCTCGCCGCCGGCGACTGGATAGAAACCGGCGCCAACCTCATCGCCCTTGGCCCCTCCGATCGTGCGTCATCCT
>CAWEBB010000033.1:0-8119 GCA_963807085.1 uncultured Alphaproteobacteria bacterium | reverse complement strand
ATACTGGCGTTCGTCTGACTGGCCTGCTGCCGGTTTTTCGGACAGCGCGTTAAGCTAACATAGCTCGTCGCTCGCGAAAAAGGCCCGCAACCCGCGGATTTTCGGGGTTTACGGGATGGTTTTAAGTATTGCGTTTCGCAAGGTTTCGGGGGGTGTGGGCGGAAAAGCTTGCGATTTCGTCAGGCGGTTCGATTTGAGGTTATCCGGCGCGGCCATCCATCTGCCGGAAAAGTACCAAGACTACTTTCACGCGTACTGTCTGACGCGCACTGAAGGGTCGCGCAACAATCCTGAAGATAGCCCGTTTCCGCGCATGGTTGATATGTGGTTCACGGCAGTGTGTATTGCCGTCAAAGAGGGCCTGACCCCAGAGTTTGAAACGAAGGGTAAAACTTATAAGGCGATTGAAGGGGTCGTTTTTGGGAGCGACAGCTGGCGCTCAAATGCCCTTATGTTGCTTGCGATTTCACATACGGGCGGTGTCGAAGTATCCGACCGCCCTAACGAAATGATACGTATTGCCAACGCTTATGCTCTAGCTGGCTTGCCTCGTCTAATAGCGATCTTGGAAGAGCGCGACGGCGACACGGCGCTCGATTACCTTTCTGATTTCGTTGCGGAGAAGGTTTCCTGATATTGGCTGGCCATGGGCTCCTCGCGCGCGGCCAGCGGTTCAGACCATATCAAATCAGCGCTTCATGACGACGGTATGCAGACATCCGGGAATCGGTGATGGCAAGACATAATGCGACGTGATCGACCAAGAATGAGAACACCCCGTCTGATTTAATGCGTTTCGAACGCGCCAGCTTGATCAGGGGTCTCGTTCGCGGATTTCCATGAGGGCAAGCGGCCGGGGACTTGCCGCACAAGCAGGCCGGACATATGAAAGCAACCGATCACAAACTCACCAAAAGCCATTGCCATCCGGGGGCGTCCACATATGAATTAGAACCGCGTCGATTTGGGAATTCCGCGGAAGTCAGAATTTCACGCCGCCGGTATTACACCGCGCTACGGGGCATGATCATTCAATGTGGCGGATCAGGGGTTCTTGGGTTGTCAACATCTCCAATAACTGTCAATCTTCAGTCTTGTTGACGGGTCATATGGGACACGCCGGGTAATTCTACGCCGTGGGGGCTGACAGATGAGAATTCCTATAATTGCCTTTCTGATTGGACTAATGTCGGTACCGGCGTGGGCGGATTTCATCACAGGCCATGACCTAAAGCTACTGTGTGACAGTAATAATCCTCTCGAAAAATTTCGATGCACTTGGTACGAAAGGGGCATTGTTGAGTTTCTTATGTTGAATAGAATTATATGCCCTCCTGCCGTTACAACGGTTTATCAACTTATCACTAATTTTAATAAATATCTTTCTTCTAATAAGGAATTATTACACTATAACGCAGTAACAGTTATTATTACGGAATTGGGCGTGTCTTTCCCCTGCACTCAGCAATAAACTTCGACAGTATGGGGCTGGGTCCTGAATGTTTTACGTGGATTTTCGTCGTAGTTCCTTGACCGGATGGAACCGTGATTACCTCCTCCGGCGCGCCATCCTTCACTAGTCGACCGAGAACAATTCGATTTTCAGGCCGTGGTTGGTTTGGGCTGGGTTCGGTAACGCTCGTGGTAGTCAACGCCGAAGCGCTGCTTGATGACCTTCTGGAGATCCACACGCCGCCAGCGCACCACGCCGTCGATGGCAGGATCGGGGCCGGTCTCGACAATCTCGGCCAGTTCGGCCTTCTGGCTCGGCGACAGCCGCGGTTCGGGACCGCTCCACCAGGCGTCCTTGAGCCTGTCGGGACCGGCCGCATTGAAGCGGTGAACCCAATCCCGCAAGGTCTGTCGGTCCATACCCCCGACCCTGGCTGCATCCTCGCGGCGCATCCCGTCGGCCACCGCCGCCAACGACAACAGCCGTCGGCTCTGGTTGGCGTCCCTGGATACCTTGGCAAGCCGCCGAAGCTCCGTCGCCGAATAGTCCGTCCGAATCATCACCGCTGTTCCCATGGCGCGAATCCTCCTCGCACCAAAGAATCACGGATCAGCCCACCTGAGAATCCCCCAAAGAGTTAGCCGTCAAAGCCGTTGGTATTACTCCCTCGGTAGCGCGCGGTCATAGCCGCGCAACAAATCAGTCAAACCAGAAACGAACCAGCCCATACCGCGCGCTCACGCAAATAGTCGCGGTGCCCGGCGAGCAGATCGGCCTCATCACCGTCTGCAGCAGCAATCAGCTTATCAATTTCGGCCAAAGCCTGCGGATAGGTCAGCCACGGCATTGTGCCGTCATCTGCCATCAGGCGGCGGGCAATCGCCGCGTCGTACTCATGGCGCGCCGCTTCATCCATTAGGTCCGGCGCTTCGACATAAAGAAGGCGCTGTCCCAAAGCGCGCAATCGCCCGTCGGCAAGCTGGCCTAGCAGTGGCATGCGCTGCGGCCAATCAAGAGCATGGAAGCGCTCCATGAGGGCGTTGTCGTCATTGCTGGCAAAGCCGTCATAGATTTGTTCCTCGACATGCTCCGAGGGTTCGCGCTGCTTCGCGGGACCCAAGACAAGCCGCGATCAGTCGCTCGCACAGACCGCATCGCCCTTCACGCGCGCCGCACGGCGCCTGAGTTCGTGCAGCGCGGGCAAGGCATCACGCATCTCCTCCGGGGCATCTTCATAGGGCATCACGATCGGGCCGGCATTGGTGCGCATGCCACGCACCGGCTTGGGGCTTTGCGCCAGAACGGTCGCGAGCTCGTCATCGCCCATCGCCGCAAGGTCGTCAGGGTCGTTGGACAGATCAAGGACAAGCATCTCCGACCCGTTCTCGGGATTGGTGCCGATCGCGGTGACCATCCAGGAATAAGGCCGGGCATAGTAGAAATCGGTCAGGGCGAACACGTCCTCTTCAAGCGCAAAATCCGTGACCGCGGCTTTTTGCGCGAAGCGCACGAAACGCGACCAATGCTCCGGCTCCCGCTCGGCAATCAGACGGCACATGTGGATCGTCGCTTCGACATCAGCCATCGCGTCATGGGCGGCGCTGTGATCGAACCCGTTCGCCGGGGCCAGCCGGTCGAGCTTGAAGACCTGCTTGCCTCGATCATTGACCGGGATAGTCAAGGCATCCGGCGCAAAGCGGGCAACCGCCTGAATCATCCGCAGGCTATCAGTCCGGCAATTCCCGTTCGTGTTGGTCAGATAGGGCGCATGCAGCGTCTTGTAGAGCGCCTGGCGCAGCAGGTGCTCATCGAAGCCGAGCGAGTTGTGACCGATGAAAATCGCCGGCGACCATTCGGTCAGCTTTGCGCTGATCGCCCGCACCATCTGGTAGTGGGTCGGCAAGGACGGATCGACGAGCTGCTCCGCCGTGACGCCGGTAACGCGCATCGCGCCGGGAGCCGGCACGACATAGGGCAAGAGCCGGCACCGGATTTCAAAGCGATCGATTTCGTTCAGCTCGTAGTCGGTCTTGATCGCACCGAACTGGAGTATCTGATCGAAGGCGGTGTTGGTCCCCGTGGTCTCGGTATCGTAGAAAACGAAACTCATCGAGGCCTCCCGCGTCCGCTCAGGCGAACAGGTTTCCGAGTCTGAAGCGCATCGCCGATGCGCTGACTTTGTATTGTTTCGCCAAGGCATTGACGGCGCCATCATCGTCGATGTCGAACGGCTCGCCATCGAGCGAGGCGGCAAGAAACGATTCCGGCATAAGAAGCTCGGCGGCAAACAGATTGGCCTCGATCTCCATCTCATTGACGCCTGCCGCCGATACGGCGTTGCGCATGAGCATCGGGAAGCCCTTATCGACATGGATTTCCTTGGTGATTTCGGGACGGTGAAGCTGCAGATGGCCGAGTTCATGGGCAATCGTAAATCGCTGCCGGTTCGGATGATGCAGCGCGTTGACGCCGATAATCGGCGTGCCGTCCTTCACGTAGATCATCCCGGACAGCTCGTCATCGAGCGGTGAAAAGCGGAGCTGCGCGCCGAGCGCCTTGGCGATCCGTTCCACCGGCACCGGCGCGGATGTGATGCCTTGCTCTTCCAACAGCGCCTGCGCTCGTTGCAGTATACTTCGTTCTCCTCTGTGGGGTCATCGGTCCTCCCTTTCCGGCATTGTCGTGATTGTTGTTTTCAAGGACACCGCCCATCAGGCGCAGCACTTCCTGGCGCTGCTTCTCGGTCAGCCCTTCTCCCGATAGCGGCAATTCTGCCGCCGCGCCGCGCTTCCGCCCGCGCGCCCTGCGGTGCCAGCAAAAGCTGCGCGGGCGATTCGAGCTGCAGGCCGTCGGCGAGGGCAAAAAGGTGGTGAACGAGCACCTGCTGCCGCCCCGCTTCGATATTTGCGAGCGAGGCGCGGGATATTCCGACCTGCTTGGCAAGCTGGTCCTGCGTCAGGCCGAGACTTTTCCGCAAGTCCCTGATTCTTGATACCTAAATTTCGGTAGATTCGATCGGCATCCATATCTCTATTTACGCGCAAACAGGCATGATGTCAACATCGCAAACTATTATGTTTGTATTACAAACACTTATAATGATTGCGCAGTTTGACATTTCTCCTCAAATCTGAGATAAAAGAATCGGAACGCGGGGCTTTCCGGTCGCCGCATAACGCAACGCCGCAGGACACATGGAGATTGTGATGGCGCACGAAGAAGTAACGCTCGAAATCGGGACGCCGAAGGGACTGTTCAGCGGTACGTTCCCGAAGACGGCGAAGGTTGAAGATGTGATCGAGGCCGCGGTCGAAGCAAAAGGCATCGACAGCGGCGAGGCTCTGGAGCTCGTCTACAAAGGCGAGGTCCTGCAGCCGGTGCAGCGCACGCTGGTCAGCTTCGGTCTCGCCGGCACGGTGTCGCTCGAACTGGTTGCGACCGGCTCGGGGGTCTGAACTGATGGCCACCGCCGGCGCGCTCGGTGTTCGACGAACAGTTCCGCGATCTGAAAGAGATCGCGAGCTGCCCGGCCGTGGCAACTCGATGACGGCTTCGTATTCGGACTTGACGGCCCGCGACGGCGACACGTACTGGCTGAAGGTCGATTGCACCGACTATCCAGCAATTCCGCCGGCATGGCACTGGTACAATCCCGAGACCAAGCCATCGACCAGCCTGCCGACACGCCGAAAGGCAGCGGTTTCTCTCCATGGCTCCGGGCGCATTTGCGCGCCGTGGAATCGCCTTGCCTACAAGAAGATCGATCCCCAGGGACCGCACGACGACTGGGACCTGAATAGCTGGCAGACGAATCCGAAAACCGGCAAATGCACCACGCTCGCCGCGATGGCGCTGCGCATACACGTCGAGCTCAACAGCAACCGTTATCAGGGCCGGATGGGGTAGCGTGATGTTCGAGACCCTGAAACGGCTCTTTGCTCCCAAGCCCCGGTTCAAGCCGGGCCCGCCGCCGCCGCCGCGGCTGGTCATCACGCGATCCTGCATCGAAGGGCTGGGCGAGTGCCTGGCCCCGGAGATCGAGCGGGGCCATGAGGGCATCGTCTATCTGCTCGGACAGAGCGACGGCACAACCACGGTCGCCATCGCTGCCATCCGCCCGCAAGCGCGGACTACGCGCGGCAGTTTCGCGGTCGAGGCGCCGGCGATGGCGCGTGTGGTGAGGGCCGCCGTCGATCGCGGCCTGCAAGTGGTCGGCCAGGTTCATACCCATCCGGGCGAGGCGTATCACAGCGACGGCGACAACGACGGCGCCAGAATTGCCTTCACCGGCTATGTCTCGATCGTCCTGCCCGACTACGGGCGGCAGCTACCGGCCCTCACAGGAGCTGCGACCTATTTCTTCCAGGCCGGCAGCCGCTTCATCCCGATGGACCCCGACGCGATCACCGTCATTGCGGGGAGGGTCGAATGAAAGACCACGAGTATTACGACTTCCGCGATGACCGGCTGCTCCGCTATCCCGAAGCGCGCCGCCTCGACCAGACGCGCTGGATCGCGATAACGGCTGCGCCGGACTACCTGCAGACCTACGCCGGCCAGGTCGCGCTGCTGACAGCGGCCAACCTACTGGGCCGCATGTCCCGGCGCGTCGTGCTCGATATTCCCGCGAATCGCGATGGTGGCCCCTCTTCCTTGGGCGGGAACCGATCTGCGGGCCTTTGCGCTGGCGCAGATGCAGGCAGCCGACCCCCGCGGCGACTACCGCGTGCGCCA
Source organism: uncultured Alphaproteobacteria bacterium (assembly GCA_963807085.1). Classification (GTDB taxonomy): domain Bacteria; phylum Pseudomonadota; class Alphaproteobacteria; order Bin95; family Bin95; genus JACKII01. The sequence goes on along the minus strand of CAWEBB010000033.1, from coordinate 1,932 downwards.
TGCCCAAGAAGGCGACCATATCCTGCACCTTGGCGCGACCGGCGCGCCGGTCGTCACGCACGGCACCGGCTGGCTTGCCTATCACGGCCCCGGCTCCGTCGCCGCTGCCCGTCGATGACTCTGGCGAATCCTGTTGGTGCCGCCCTCGCCGTGATCGCAGCCGCCGCGCGGCTGGCAGTGAATGGTTTCGACGGCGGCCCGCAGACACCTCTTCGGCTCAATGCCTTTGACTGGACCCACGAGATCGGCCCGGTGCCCCCAATGCCTTCCTGCCCCGACCTGGGGGTCGCTATGGACGGTCGGCACGGGCTCGGTTGGCACCGCGATCCTCTATTTCCTCTCGCTAGCGACCCGGAAGTTCTCGCCGGCCCTGTTCGACGGCGACAAGGTCAAGCGGGAGAACATCACCCGCTCGCCGATCTTCGCCGATTCCGATATCGGCGCCCACAAAGTCAGGGTAACGGCAAACCACCTGAAGATCTTGCGGCGTGGCCGATATAATCGCCGAGCCGAAGGCACTGCACGAATCCCGGCGGTGGCATGACCGCGAGGACGGCACGCCCGATCTCGTCATCGCCGCTGCCAACGAACACAATGTCCGTCACCTGATCGAGTCCCTCTATCCGCCGATCCAGATTTACGGGACCACGGGCAAGAACTGGCAGGCGTCGGTGATCCGGCATGCGCCGCTGATCGACCCTTGTTCGTGCTGCTTGTTTCCCGACGCAACTTATGCAGCAACAGCATGCGCCACCGACCCCGAAGCCGTTGCCGATGCAGGCGAGCAAATCGACGCGTCGTTGCCGTTCCTCTCCTTTGCGGCGGGGCTGATGGCGGCGGCGGAAATCCTGAAGCTGCACGTGCCAGGCTACATGATGAAGCCGAACCGCGCCTTCCTGATAACGAAACCGGAGGCCAGGCTCGTCCGGGCGGGTACATCTTTCAGGGACGGGTGCACCTGCCAGACGCGAAGCCGGGCCGTGTACGCCGATATGCTGAAGGGCAGCCGGTTTGAGGGCTTGTCAGCTGGCATCTGAGCATCAACGCCACTGCCCGTCGGCGCGGCGAGGCGGAAACTAACGCAACATGGTCATCCGAGAGTGGCACCGATAGCTTCTTGCGTCGGGTAACCGCCCGCCCTGAATTGAAGCACTAAGGAACCAAACGATCAGGGCCCAAGCGTTCGGGCAATCCGGAAAGCACTTCGTCTTTCCAAAGAATGGCGCCCCGTCGCAGGCGCCGCTTATGGCTCGATTGATCGAGAGAGCCGCCTTCCATGACGATCGCATCGCCCTGACTTTGCGGCGATCAGAGTTGATCGCCGCGCTTGGTTGCGTGAGCAAGGAGGCCCCCGCACAGGACGTTGGCGAAGGTCTGGACAATCGCCCTCCCCTCATCCTCGACATCCCGCTAATACTGAGCCGGCGAGGCCGATCGGCACGTCTGGTCCTGAATGATGCAGGCGCCGGCAACGCCAAAGTCAACGCGCCACTAGTCAGACTGATTGCGACTGCGCACAGGCGGTTTGCTGCTCTGGCCGCTGGCGAAGCGCCCTCCACCGGCGAACTGGCAAAGCGAGAGGCCACCGACCCCTCCGAACTCAGCCGGACGATTCAGCTTGCCTCGTTGGCACCGGATATTGTCGAGAAAATATTGCTCGCCCAACAGCCCGTCGACCTGACCGCAACCAGGCTGAAGAAACTGCGCGATCTACCGCTCGGCTGGCCGAACAGCGCAAACTGCTCGGTTTTCCGGCCTGACCGCCCGCACCGCGCCGATCCCTCCTCCCGAACTTCTGGCTCCAGAAAGTGGCCAACGGAGACCGATCGGAGAATTGCGGTTGAAAACGCTGCAGGTTGCGTCTCTCCACCCCGCGGACGCAACATAACTGTCGCTAAGCTACAGAAATGACGGCATTATCCGGAGCGCCTG
>CAWEBB010000032.1:0-762095 GCA_963807085.1 uncultured Alphaproteobacteria bacterium | reverse complement strand
TGCGAGCGGCTGGACGGCTGCATTCCAGAAGAGAATTCCATGACCTTCAATTACATATTGATCGGCAATGGATCAGAATGGAAAAATGCATCTCGCCCGCCGGCTGCATCATGCTTTTGCGGTCTGTATGGGAAGTTTCCGGGTCCCGCCAGCCGGGCGAGATGGCAATTCCAATTGCGGTGACACGGCCCGGTTCCCTAAGGTGATATGCGAAATCGTGCCAACAGTGTTTCCCCCGCCCCCATTATGGATATCTGCCATGGCTTTTTATGAAAACGGTTCCGTCAAAATCTATTACGAGGAAGCCGGCTCCGGCTTTCCGCTGCTGGTCATTCCCGGTGGCGGGCTGAACGCGAATATCGCCTATCTTTCCGAACGGACGCCGTTCAACCCGATGAACACCCTCAACGACCAATTCCACTGTATAACCATGGACCTGCGCAATGCCAATGGCGGCCAGTCCTCCGGCCCAGTGGAGGTCGATCGGCCCTGGGATTCCTATATCGATGATCTGTTGGGCCTGATGGATCATCTCGGCTACGACAAATTCCTGGTCATCGGCTTCTGCATCGGCGGCCCCTTCATCTGGAAGATGCTGGAGAGCGCACCCGAGCGGGTGATCGCCGCCGTGCCGGCCACGCCCAGCGGCTTCCGCCCCGAAATTCCGGACAATTTTTACCGGAACAACATGACTAAATGGGCCCCGGCGCTGTGCGAAAAACGGTCCGATATCACGATGGATATGTGTGATGCCTTCCTGTCGAAGATGTATGGCAACCCCGACTTCGTCTTCAGCGTGACGCGCGATTTCATGCGCAGCTGCACGACGCCAGTCCTCGTCATGCCAGACGACACTGATTCGCACCCCTATGCCACGGCGGAAGAAACAGTCATGCTGGCCCCGAATGCTCAGATGACCTTCTTCCCCTGGAAGGAACCCCAGGACCGCGTGGCTGTGGCCGTCCGCCACCTGCGCACCTTCCTGACGGCGAACACCCCGGCGTAGCCCGGAGAACCGCCATTAGTGTCGATCGTCACTTTCGGCTCTTAGCGGCCTCTCGAACGAAGCGCAGCGAAGATCCGGAACCAGCCCAAACTCGCCGTTCACTGAGGTGCAACCCCATCGCAGGCTCCTTGCGGAAACGGCTGGATCCATGCTGCCGCAATCGCTCAAAATTAGTCACGCGGGATGCTTCTCTGCTTACCGACGCATTGGCCCAACGTCGAAGCGGCTTCCCGCGCTTGCCGGTCAGGTCGCTCAGGCCTAGCCCGCATTTCTCACCAGTGTTGCCTGTCTGATCGGGAGATGGCTGGCTGACCTTTGGATGACGGACGCGTGGGGCTTGAGCATGCCGGTTCGTTGCGCCGTTCGGGCGCGGTCGGGATCAGGTCGGGTCCGATGTTGTTGATGGGCGGGTGGAGGCGATGCCGGAGCGTGCTTCAGCGGCAGAGCCGTGTGTGTGCGAGCGCGAACTCGTCGGCATAAGGACAGGCAGAGGCCATCGCCACACGGATACGACGGACGGTGACGGTCACCTGTGCGCCGATTTTCAGCAGTTTCAGACGCAGCGTGCCGCAGGTGGCCCTCGCCAGCCGGGTATGCGCCAGGCCCTTTCGCCGTAACGCACACAGCAGCACATAGGCCATGGAGGCGAACCACAGCCGCAACTGGTTCGCGGCCATGGTCGCCGCACTGGTGCGGTCGGCGAACAGGTCGAGCTGGCATTCTTTGATCCGGTTTTCCATGTCGCCGCGGGCGCAGTAAACGCGCTCGTAGAGCGTCCGGGCGTCCAGGTCCCCCGACGCAAGCGAGGTGACCACGAAGCGCGGGTTGGCGCCGCTCTCGCCCCGGCCCGGCATCCACTCGGCCTTGGCCACCACCCGACGGCGCCGGCTCCAGCTGTCCCGCGTGGTCCAGCGGAAGTCGGCGAAGCGCCGGGCGGGCCTGCCGGTGCGCTCCGCCTCTTCCCCTGCCCAGGCCAGGTCAACGTAGATCCGGTCCACCAGACGGGAATTGCGCGCCAGACCAAAAAGATAATCGACCCGGTTGGCCTCACACCAAGCCATGAGCTCTTCGCGTGCAAAGCCGCTGTCGCCGCGCAGCAGGATGCGCACCCGAGGCCAACGCTCGCGGATGTGCCGGACAATCCGGGCGATCTCGTCGGCTGCACCGGCGCTGGCGTCGATATTGGCGCGCCGAAGCTTGGCCGCCAGCAAATGCTCGCCACAGAACACATAAAGCGGCAGGTAGCAGTAGCAATCGTAGTAACCGTGAAAGAAGCGCCCCTCCTGGCGCCCGTGGATCGGGTCGTCCGTGGCGTCCAGGTCGAGCGTGATGCGTGCCGGTGGCCTGGTGTGCGCGTCCAGGAACAGATCGACGAACACATTCTCAATCGCCTTGGGATCGTGGGCGATCTTGCGGTAGCGGTCGTTGCAGACCGGCGCTTGCTCCAGGCGGTTCAGCGTGCTCTTGCCCGCCAGCGGCGCGCAGTCCGGCCGGCGTGCTTCCAGTCGGCCGAGAACGGGGCCGAGCACCGGATCGTGGCGCAGGTCGTCGTGATCGACCAGATCCTCATAGCCGAGCGCGATGGCGAACACGCGCTGGCCTATCAGCGTGCGCACGTCGTGGACCACCCGCTCAGCCGCCCGGCCATCGGTGAAACAGGCAGCAAAGCGCTCGACCAGATTAACCGCCCGGTCCGTCGCCCCCAGCAGCAACGCTCCGGCATCCGAACTGATCGCCCCGCCACCGAAATCGGCGACCACGTCGCGACGATCGAGGCGTGCAAATAGCATGGCTTCCCGGTTACACTCTGTCCGCATTGGGGCTGCTCCTGAAGTCGGGTCAAGTGTCTGTCCACACTCACATTTTCCCCGATCTTATGCCCCGATGCACCTATCCTCGTGAGAAATGCAGGTTAGATGGCCTTTGCGGCCTTCTTGCGTTTTGGTTTCGGGGGAATGCTGTTCTTGATGCTCAGTGCTTTCTGACCGACGATGAAGGCGCGTTGGAGGAAGACTTCCATTGCATAGAGGAGTTGAGCGACAGCTTTAGCATCCGGCGACCAGCCGCGATGTGCAGCGGCATTCCCAGTATCGGTTACTACTTTGAGAATGTCGTGCTCTGTCGCACCAATCCATCCACTACTCTGTAAGTCAGCAAGTTTCTCCGCGAATGTCTTCGCCGGATCGATACCAAGCACTTCCGTTCCGCGGTCCAGCGCTGTCCGAAGCCCAACCGCTGTCAAGATGTATGCCTCGTTGTCTCGCGCGACATACATTTCGTTCAGAATGTCTTGAAGTTGGCTATCGATCTTCCCTATGGCATCGAGCCAAACCGGCTTGCTAGTACTGTCCGGTTTTGGGTAGGTCACTTTGGTGCGAATAGCTTCAGCCTGCGTTTCACCATTGGATTTATACCAATAGTCAAGGTCTTCTTCATTCCAGCTATCATGTAAGTAGAAGACTGTCTCACATCCTCGACATTGGAGAAGCGAATGATCGACGCCCCCACACATTGAGTAGTCATGGTGTTTGTCCTCCCAATGCCACGGCACATAGATATGACCGTGGACGTCGCAGAAGCGCTCGCCATCGCACACCGGGCAATGCTCTTTGACCGGATCAGGCTTCTTGATTTCCGCAGTCTTATCCGCCACCGGAGTTCCAAACGTCGTTTGTTGGGTCACAACTTACAGAATCACGAACAATCTACTATGATGCACCGGCTGCTGCGACCAATATTATTGGCTGGATCGGTAAACTTAAACCGCTGCCGAAAGGCTTTGTCGTCTGGCGGCGATGGGTCGGGATCGTAAGTCTTCCACTTTCGCTACTTCCAGTTTGCAACGACTGCTTCCTGCGCATTGACGACCTTCGCCTTTGATAGGCCGATCGACCACTTCCCGCTCTTTCCGGCCGCCTCCATAGCCGTGAGACCGAGCCAGCAAGCCGCGGAAAATGGCGAAGCCCACCGCAACCCCGAACACCTCCAGCGGATAGCAGGATCGCTCAGCTTTTCCAAATGCTCCGAGGGGCTGAAAAACCCGAACCATTCCATCAAGCTGCTCGGTCAGTGCAATGAACCAAGTAAGCTACAGTGTTAGCAATTGCGATAGGTTAATGCGGGTGCCCAGCTGACGACTTATCCAATTTCGATGCCAGTTGCTACCGGCACCCAATGGCATCTCCAAAAAGTGAAATTCGCAACCAACAATAATGCTTTATTTCCAATATGTTGTAGCCGTTGACTAAATCAGCGAAGTCACCAGGTCAAGAGAACATCGGCTGCGAGAGAACACTTCTCTGACCTTTCGCGCTGAGGCCAGTCAACAGCCCGGACGCTATAACCCTCAAAAACAACGAGAAAATTCGGCTACGGCTCGTGGCGGAGAAACGTTACGCAGGCGCAATTGGCTGGGGGACCTGGATTCGAACCAGGGATACCGGAGTCAGAGTCCGGGGTTTTACCACTAAACTATCCCCCACCAGGGGCCAGCGCGGATGAAGGCGAGTATGTAGCAAAAGCCACCTCGCCTGCATAGTGCCTCGATCCATGTTTATGCATTTTACATAGCGTTTCCAACGTTTATAAGGTAAACTTGAATGAAGAAAAATTGCAGCATCGGGCATAACGTCCAATGGGAGGCTGCGTTGGATTTTAGAATGGGGCATGTCGGGCACGGGCCACAAAGGCCCGTTGCGCGGCTGTCCGTGGGCGACAATGCAGTGTATGCGGCGCTGGATCTCGGCACCAATAATTGCCGGTTGCTGGTGGCGACGCCATCGGCAGACGGCTTCAGCGTCATCGACTTGTTCTCGCGTATCACCCGCCTGGGCGAAGGTCTTCAGGCGACCGGGCAACTCTCGGACGCGGCCATCGGCCGAACCATTGCGGCTCTGCGCGTGTGCTCGAACAAGGTGCGCCGCCATCGCAGGCTACGCGCGCGCTTTGTCGCCACCGAAGCCTGCCGTAGCGCAAGCAATTGCGACCGTTTCGTCCAACGGGTGGCCCAGGAAACCGGTATCCGGCTGGAAATCATTTCGGCCAAGGAAGAAGCGCTGTTGGCGGCGCGCGGTTGCGACCCGTTGCTGGTGCCCAGCAGGTGCTACGCGCTGATCTTCGATATCGGCGGCGGATCGACCGAAGTTACCTGGCTGCGGGTCAGCGAGGACGGGACCATCGGGAAGCCGATCGACAGCCTCTCCATGCCGTGGGGTGTGGTCCGGCTGGCCGAAGAATACGGCAGCGGCGAAGCCAATCCCGAAATGTTCGAATTGATGGTCGCCACCATTCGCGACCTGCTGCGATGGTTCGAGCGCCGCCATAATATCGCCGCACACTTGCGGGAAGGCCGCGTGCAGATGATCGGGACATCGGGTACCGTCACCACCATCGCGGGCGTCCATTTGGATCTGGCCCGCTACCAGCGGGACAAGGTCGACGGCCGTCTGATGCAATTCGATCAGATCCGTGCCATCGTCGGGCGTTTTTCATCCATGACACTCGATCAACTGGCCGCCCATCCCTGCATCGGCCCCGACCGCGCCGACCTGATGCTGCCGGGCTGCGCCATCATGGAAGGAATCCTGCGGGAGTGGCCGGTGGGGCGGCTGCGGGTCGCGGACCGAGGACTGCGAGAAGGTATCTTGTTTAACATGATCGCCGAAGATCGCACGGTCCAATGATCGAGAGACGTTGATGGTCAGGACACGCTGATGGTCAAGCCACGCGGCACCGGCGGCCGGGGAGCGCGAGATCTCACTACCCGGGTAAAGACGGCGCGCCGCCGCTCGAACTCGTCGACCCGTTGGCTGCAACGGCAGTTGAACGACCCCTATGTGGCGGCGGCCAAGCGGGATGGCTACCAGAGCCGCGCCGCCTACAAGCTGCTGGAACTTGATGAACGCTTCAAGATTTTGAAACGGGGGCAGCGGGTGCTCGACCTGGGCGCGGCGCCGGGCGGGTGGTGCCAGGTCGCGGTTCAGAAAGCGGGGGAACGCGGCACCATTGTCGGCGTCGACCTGTTGGAATTCGGCCCGGTTGCGGGCGCCACCTGCCACGTTCTGGATGTGGAGACACCGGACAGCGAACGCCAAATGATGGAATGGCTAGGCGGCCGGGCGGATGTGGTGCTGAGCGACCTGGCCCCATCGACGACCGGGCATCAGCGGACCGACCAGATACGCATTGTCGCCCTGGCCGAAGTGGCCTATGACGTAGCGCGGAATATGCTCGCGCCCGGCGGTTCCTTTGTCGTAAAGCTTTTCCAGGGCGGCGCGGTCGGCGATTTCCTCGCCGCGCTGAAACGGGATTTCGCATCGGTCCGCCATGCCAAACCGCCGGCAAGCCGCAAAAACTCCTCCGAACTTTACCTGGTGGCACAAGGGTTTCGCGGCACGCCGCGCGGCCCGAGCGATGACACCTGAAGACGCCGCCTTTAGCCGGCACTTAAAATTGGACGAACCGTCCGAGACATTGTATTAGACCGCGTCAACCCTGCACCGCGGCCGACGCCTTGCACCGGACCTGATTTAAAGGGCTGACATGCCAGAAATAATGCCACCCCGCGATCCCAGCGCCATACCGATGGCGTTGACGTTCGACGATGTCCTTTTGCGGCCCGCCGCCTCGTCCGTCCTGCCGGCCAGCGCCAACACCAAAACCCACGTGACGCGGGAGGTCGAGCTAGGTATCCCGCTCGTCGCCTCAGCCATGGACACCGTGACCGAGAGCAGTATGGCCATCGCGCTCGCCCAGGCGGGCGGTCTGGGTGTAATCCACAAGAATCTTTCGATCGAGCGCCAAGCCGACGAAGTGCGCCGGGTGAAGAAATTCGAAAGCGGCATGGTGGTCAACCCCGTCACCATTCGCCCGAACGCACCTCTGGCCGAGGCCTTGGCGCTGATGGAGCGCTATCAGATTTCGGGCATTCCGGTCGTCGAAGAAGGCTCCGGCCGGCTGGTCGGCATCGTCACCAACCGCGACGTGCGCTTTGCCACCAATCCCAAAGAACCGGTGGTATCGCTGATGACCCGTGACGTGATCACGGTGCGGGAAGGCGTGACCCAAGAAGATGCCAAACGCCTGCTGCACCAGCACCGTATCGAAAAGCTGGTGGTGGTGGATGGGGATCATCGCTGCATCGGCTTGATCACGGTGAAAGACATCGAAAAGGCGGCGCTGAACCCGAACGCTTGCAAGGATTTGCATGGGCGTCTGCGCGTTGCCGCAGCCACCGGCGTCGGCCGGGAAGGCATCGCACGGGCCGAAGCCCTGTTCGACGCCGAAGTCGACGTGTTGGTGGTCGATACCGCTCATGGCCACTCCGATAGCGTCATGCAGATGGTGCAGGCGGTGCGGCGCATGTCCAACTACACCCAGCTGATCGCGGGCAATGTGGCGACCGCGGAAGCCGCCAAAGCGTTGATCGACTGCGGCGCGGATGCGGTGAAGATCGGCATCGGCCCCGGCTCGATCTGCACGACGCGCGTCGTGGCGGGCGTCGGCGTGCCCCAGCTTACCGCCGTCATGGAATGCGCGGCCGAATGCGAACGGCAGGGTGTGCCGGCCATTGCGGACGGCGGCATCCGCTCGTCGGGCGACCTGGCCAAGGCCATCGCCGCCGGCGCCAACTGCGCCATGATCGGCTCGCTGTTCGCGGGCACCGACGAAAGCCCGGGAGAGGTGTTCCTCTATCAGGGCCGCTCGTACAAGTCCTACCGCGGCATGGGCTCGGTCGGCGCGATGGCGCGTGGCTCGGCCGATCGGTATTTCCAGCAAGAGGTCAGCGACGAGTTGAAGCTGGTGCCGGAGGGCGTCGAGGGCCAGGTCGGCTACAAGGGCTCGGTCAATACGGTGATCCACCAGCTGGTCGGCGGCCTGAAGGCGGCCATGGGCTACACCGGCAACGGCACCATCGAGGCGATGCGTCAGAACTGCCGGTTCCAGCAGATCACGAATGCAGGTCTGCGCGAGAGCCACGTCCACGACATCACCGTCACCCGCGAGGCGCCGAACTACCAGACCAGCCCGCGCGGGTGAGAGTACGAACCGCGATTCCCGGAACGGCGAAGCCCTGTGCGAGACCTCCCGAACGGTGCCAATTAATCGGGTGAAGCCCCCCGGTCGCGCAAACCGCGTCGGGGGATAGGTGTTTTCAGTGAGCCAAAAAACCACCATGACCGACCGCATCCTGATCCTCGACTTCGGCAGCCAAGTGACCCAGTTGATCGCCCGGCGGGTGCGGGAGGCCGGGGTCTACTGCGAGATCTGGCCCTATTTTCGCGGCGAACCTTCGGCGATCCGTGAATTCGCGCCCGCGGGTTTGATCCTGTCCGGCGGCCCTGCCTCGGTGACGCAGGCCGAGGCGCCGAACGTGCAGGCGGATCTGTTCGACCTGAGCCTGCCCGTGCTCGGCATCTGCTATGGACAGCAGACCATGACGCGCGCGCTGGGCGGCGAGGTCACCGGCGGCGCGGAGCGCGAATTCGGCCGGGCGGAGGTCACGGTGCGGGCCGCCTCCCCCTTGTTCGAAGGCGTTTGGCAGCCGGAGCAGCAATATCTGGTCTGGATGAGCCATGGCGATCGCGTTACGCGGCTGGCACCGGGCTTTGAGGTCATCGCCACCAGCCGGCACGCGCCGTTCGCCGCCATCGCCGACGAGACGCGGCGGCTTTATGGTGTGCAGTTTCATCCGGAGGTGATGCACACGCCGGACGGCATACGGCTGCTCTCCAACTTCGTCCACCGCATCTGCGGCTGCGGCGGGGACTGGACCATGGCGGCTTTTCGCGACCACGAAATTACCAAAATTCGCGAGCAGGTCGGCGAGTGCGAAGGTCATCTGCGGCCTGTCAGGCGGCGTCGACTCGGCCGTCGCCGCGGTGCTGGTGCACGAGGCTATCGGCGACCAACTGACCTGCATCTTTGTCGATACCGGTCTGTTGCGCGCCGGCGAGGCGGAGCAGGTCGTGACATTGTTTCGTGAGCACTACAATATTCCGCTCATCCATTCGGACGCTGCTGAGACTTTCCTGGATCGGCTCGAAGGCGTCAGCGACCCGGAGCGGAAGCGCAAGATCATCGGCGCGACCTTCATCGACGTGTTCGACGCCGAGAGCGCCAAGGCCGGCGGGGCCGAGTACCTGGTGCAGGGCACGCTCTACCCGGACGTAATCGAAAGCGTTTCGGCGCTCGGCGGGCCCTCGGTCACGATCAAGAGCCACCACAATGTGGGCGGCCTGCCCGAGGTTATGAAACTGAAGCTGCTGGAGCCGCTGCGCGAGCTTTTCAAGGACGAGGTAAGGGTACTCGGCCGCGAACTGGGCCTGGACGAGGCCTTTGTCGGCCGCCACCCCTTCCCCGGTCCCGGCCTCGCCATCCGCATGCCGGGCGAGATCACGGCGGACAAGCTGGCCGTATTGCGCGAAGCCGACCGCATCTATCTGGAAGAAATTCGCGCCGCCGGTCTGTACGACGAGATCTGGCAGGCGTTCGCGGTGTTGCTGCCGGTGCGTACGGTCGGCGTGATGGGTGACCAGCGCACCTATGATTACGCCTGCGCGCTTCGCGCCGTGACCTCGACCGACGGCATGACGGCGGACTATTTTCCGTTTCCGCACGATTTCCTGGGCCGCGTCGCCACGCGCATCATCAACGAGGTGCGAGGCATCAACCGCGTTACCTACGACATCACTTCCAAGCCGCCCGGCACGATCGAATGGGAATGATGTCTCGCGCCCAGGGCGTGCGAAAAGCAGAGCAAGCCGCTGCACGCGAAGGAATTATATAGCATCGGGTCAGGCAGCTTCCGCCACGCGTGCCTCCACCATCTCGCATAGATAGTGGTAGAGCACCAAGTGGCCTTCCTGGATCCGCGGGGTGTGCTTGCTCGGCACAGCCAGCAGCGCGTGCGCCAGCGGCGCGAGCTTGCCGCCGCCCTCGCCCGTAAAGGCGACCACCTTCATCTGTTCGCCGCGTGCGGCCTCCGCCGCCTGCACCACGTTCGCCGAATTGCCGCTGGTCGAGAGCGCCAGCAATAGGCCCCCCGGCCTGCCATGCGCCTCTACCTGGCGGGCAAAAACGCTGGCGTAGTCATAGTCGTTGGCCCAGGCAGTCAGCACGGCCGGGTTGGCGGCCAAAGCGATCACGTTCAACCCCCGGCGTTCTTTCAGGAACCGCCCGACCAGTTCGCCCGCGATATGTTGGGCATCCGCCGCCGAGCCGCCATTGCCGCAGACCAGCACCGGCAGGCGGGCGGCGAGCGCCGCGGCGGTCCACTTCACCGCCTTCGCCATTGCCTCGTCGAGGCCGGACGCTTCTGCGGTAGCGGCGATGTTGGCGGCGCTTTCGGTGAGATAATCGCTGAGCTTCAACAGGATCAACCCTCACTATTCATGCTTAGAACAATGTTGCTGGTGCTCTGCCCCTCCACCAGTGGGGCGAGCAGCACCCTGCCGCCCCGCGCCCGCACCACATCGGCGCCAACCACGGTCTCGACCGTATAGTCCGCGCCCTTGACCAGCACGTCGGGCAGCACCGACTGAATGAGTTGCAGCGGCGTGTCTTCGGCAAAGGCAGAGACCAGGTCCACCGGCTTCAATGCCGCGAGCATCAGCGCCCGCGAGGCCAACGGTGTCACCGGTCGCGGCGGCCCTTTCAGGCGGGCAACCGAGGCATCGTCATTCACCCCCACCACCAGCCGGTCACATTGACTGCGCGCATAGGCCAGCAGCGAGACATGGCCCGGATGCAGCAAATCGAAACAACCGTTGGTAAAGCCCACTTTCAGGCCGGCCTTGCGCCACGCCGCCGCCTGCCGTGCCGCGCCGTCGCGATCGACCACCAATGTTTCGGCCGAGGCCACGCCACCCCGGGCGGCCCGCAACTCGTCCAAGGTCACCTGCGCCGTGCCGCGCTTGCCGACGACCACGCCGCCGGCCTCGTTGGCGAAGGCGGCCGCTTCGGGCCAATCCAGTCCGCCGGCCAGGCCCAACGCCAACGCAGCAACCACCGTGTCGCCCGCGCCCGACACGTCGAACACTTCGCGCGCCCGCGTCGAGATGTGCAGCGGCGGCGCATCGGCCCGAATGACCGAAAGCCCGTCCTCGCTGCGGGTCGCGACCACCGCTTCCAGCCCGCAATCGGCGATCAGCTTGGCGCAGGCCGCCTCGACCGAGGCATCGTCGCCGACGGCCATGCCGCTCGCTTCGGCCAATTCCTTGCGGTTCGGCGTGACGGCGCTCGCGCTGGCATAGGCTCGGTAGTCCGGGTTCTTGGGATCGACCAGCACCGGCTTTCCCGCCGCCCGCGCCGCTGCGATCACCGCCGCCGCCACGGCCCGACAAGCAGCACCCTTGCCGTAATCCGACAGCACCACCGCGTCCGCCGCCGCCAGACGCGCGCGATAGGCAGCGAGCAGGGCGGCGACCTCTTCGCCCGACGCATCGCTGGCGTCTTCCCAGTCATGCCGCAGCACCTGCTGCCCCTGGGCAAGATACCGGGTCTTCACGCTGGTCGGTCTGGCGGGAGAGGAAATCAGCCCCTCGCCCGCCACGTCCCATTCGGCGAGCAGCCGCCGCACCTTTTCGCCATCCGCATCCTGACCGATCAGGCTGACCAGATCGACGGCGCCGCCCAGGCTCGCAATATTCGCGGCAACGTTGCCCGCCCCGCCCAGCATTTCGCGCGCCGACAGGTGGCGCAGCACCGGCACCGGCGCTTCCGGCGAGATGCGGTCGACGGACCCCTCCACATAGCGGTCGAGCATCACATCGCCGATGACCAGCACCCGCGCTTGGGGTGCGTCTGCAAGGTGGTCGAGAAAATCCAAGAGCGTCTGCCTGCCTCAGCGGTATGGATCGGGTCGGGAGAGATAGCCAGCCACATAGTCCCGCACGCCATCTTCGATGCAATGGAACGGCTGGTTGTAGCCCGCCTGGCGCAGCTTGGTCATGCGAGCTTCGGTGAAATATTGGTAGCGGCCGCGCAGCGCCTCCGGCATCGGCACATAGTCGATACGCGCGGGCTCGCCGCAGGCGGCGGCCAGCGCCTCGACCAGGTCGCGGAAGCTGCGCGCCTCGCCGGTTCCAACGTTGTAAAGGCCGCTTGACGGTTGCTGGCGCAGCAGCCAGAGCGCCACATCCACGCAGTCCTTCACATAGACAAAGTCGCGCAACTGGCCGCCATCGTCATAGTCCGCATGATGCGATTGGAACAGCTTCACCCGCTCGCCCGCCGCAACAGGCGCATGGTTCTTGGCGACGATGCTCTGCATGTCGTCCTTGTGGTATTCGTTCGGCCCGTAGACATTGAAGAACTTCAGCCCGGCCCAGAACGGCGGGGCAGGCTTGCCGCGATCCCCCTGGTCCCTGGCCCAGCGGTCGAACCAGTGCTTGGACCAGCCATAAAGGTTGAGCGGCCGCAGCTTTGCCAGTGCCTCGGCACTGTCCTTGTCGTCGAAGCCTGCCCGGCCGTCGCCATAGGTCGCGGCTGAGGACGCATAGACGAGCGGCACGACCCGCTCCGCACAGAACCGCCAAAGATGCTTCGATGCCTGAAAATTCTGGCGCAGCACCGCGTCGCCGTCGCTCGTCGTGGTGCTGGAGATCGCGCCCATATGAAAGACATGCTGAGTCTCGCGCCCCTCGCCCTCCAGCCAATCACCCAGGGCCTCCGGTGCGATGATGTCGTCGATCAGGTGATGGGCCAGGTTGCGCCAGCGCCCGTCACTGCCGAGCCAGTCGCACGCCACAATCGGCCCCTCGCCCGCTTCGGCAAGCGACGCCACGATGTTCGAGCCGATAAACCCGGCGGCGCCGGTGACCAGGATCAAACGAGCCTCCTCGAAAAGCAAACTTAAATTGCCATAAGCGGTTCGCCGCCGATTGTCCAAACTTTCGCGGCTTTGCTAAGGTCGGCGGACGCAGCTTTCAGGAGACCATGCAAATGGCCGAGTTCGACACCGTCATCCGCGGCGGCTTGGTCGCCACCGCCGCCGATATCATGCTCGCCGATGTCGGCATCGAGGGCGAAACCGTCACCGCCATTGCGAAGAACCTGCCCGCCGGCAAAAAAGAGATCGACGCCCAGGGCAAATACGTGCTGCCGGGCGGGGTCGACAGCCATTGCCATATCGAGCAACCCAGTTCGATCAGCGGCAAGATGAACGCCGACACCTTCCTGACCGGCACGCGGTCGGCGGCCTGCGGCGGGACCACCAGCGTCATCTGTTTCTCGCCCCAGCGTCAGGGCTGGTCGCTGGCCAATTCGACGGCAGACTATCACGAGCGGGCAAAAAAGGCCGCCATCGACTACACCTTCCACCTGATCATCAACGATCCGAACGAGGACGTGATGGCGACCCTGCCGTCGCTGATCGCGGACGGGCACCGCTCGATCAAGATCTTCATGACCTACGACAGCAACCGGGTCGAAGACGCCGGCGTGCTCAAGCTGATGGCGCTCGCCCGCGAAAACCAGGCGTTCTTGGTAATCCACGCCGAGCATCACGAGATGATCAAATGGCAGACCCAGCGCCTGCTTGACGCCGGCCTGACCGACGCCAAATACCACGCCTGGTCGAAGCCGGCCGTGGTCGAGCGCGAGGCGGTGCACCGGGTCGTTTCCATGGCGGAATTGTTGGACCAGCCGGTGCAGATCTTCCACGTTACCTGCGCCGAAGCGGCCGAGGAAATCCACCGTGCCCAGCAGCGCGGCCTGAAGGTTTTCGGCGAGACCTGTACCCAATACCTAGTGCTCACCGCCGACGATATGGACCGGGCCGACGGCGAGGGCGCGAAGTTCGTCTGCTCCCCCTCGCCGCGCACGCCCGCCGATATCGCGGCGCTGTGGGGTTATCTGAAGACCGGCGTTCTCGGCATGGTTTCCAGCGATCATGCGCCGACCAACTTCAACGTGCCGAGCGAACATTCGAGCGACCTGAAACTGCCCGACGGCCCGAACACGCCCTTCCCCAAGATCCCGAACGGCGTGCCCGGCCTGGAGACCCGCTTGCCGGTTCTCTTTCATGAGGGGGTCACCGGCGGGCGGATCACGCTCGATCAGTTCGTGGCGCTTTCCAGCACCAATCCGGCCAAGCTGTTCGGCCTTTATCCGAGGAAAGGCACCATCGCGCCCGGCTCCGACGCCGACATCGCTATTTGGGATCCGGAGAAACAGGTGACGATCCGCCAGGAAAACCTGCACCACGCCATCGACTACACCCCCTATGAAGGGTTTCGGGTGAAGGGCTGGCCGGTCACGACGCTCAGCCGCGGCAAGGTGGTGGCCGACGGCGGCGATTTTGTCGGCAAGGAGGGACATGGCCGCTTCCTGGCTCGCGCGCCCTATGATTATATCCGGCCTCGCGGAGTGTTTCCCTCTCCGTTCGACCCGTTCACAGGGCGCGGTTAGCGGAGCCGGCCCATGCTAGCGACGGCATGGTGTCTGTCAGTAACCGAGCGCGGAGACGACCGCCGGCGTCACACCGTCGCCCATAACCTGGGTCGCCATAACGGAACGCTCGGCCATCCGGACGACTGGCGTCCATTGTCGGTGTTCGTGCATGCGCCGGCGCGTTTTTCCTGGATGCGCGGCCCACTGCTCGGCGGCATGAATGGCGGCATGGCCTGGAGTTGGCTCTATGTCAGTCATCTGTGGATCGCACAACGGATGCGGGGTCAGGGTATCGGCGCCGCGCTTCTCGGCCGCGGCGAAGAACTGGCAAAGGCCCGGGGCATGCTGGGGGCACACCTGACGACCGCCAGCTTTCAGGCCCGCGGTTTTTACGAAAAGCAGGGCTATTCCGTGTTCGGTGAGCTTAAGGACATGCCCCCGGGCGAAACGTTGTTCTACATGAACAAGCGCTTTTGAGAGGCGGCGATCTCCTCTCTTTCATCGCTCGCCGTCATTGCGAGGCGAAGCGGAAGCAATCCAGGAGTTTGCGGACAGGGCGAGGCCGACGGATTGCTTCCCCCGGCTACCGCCGGACTCGCAATGACGGCAGAATGTGATGCATCACCCAGATGCCTTGTACCGCGCCTTGACTTCGGCAATCTTCGCTTCGATCTCGTCTTCGGTCAGATAGCCCAAATTGAGCAGGTTGGTGCGCAACGCCAGCAGCCAGCGGTCGTAATAATGGATCGTATCGTAGACCGCTTCCGCCAACTCCTCCTGCGCCCGGCGCGACGTGTCGGAGGTCAGGCGGTCGTCGACCGTGCGCAGCAGCATGCTCATGGCGTCGATGCGCTTGTCTTTCAGGGTCAATTCCGGCTCTTCGCGAACCACCGGCCCGGCGTCTTCCAGGCCGCCCATGTCGGCCACGGTGCGCTCCACCGGTCGGGACCGGTCGGGGCTCAGGGGTTGGCGGGGGGTATTGTCGCGCATGGC
Organism: uncultured Alphaproteobacteria bacterium; assembly: GCA_963807085.1. Taxonomy (GTDB): domain Bacteria; phylum Pseudomonadota; class Alphaproteobacteria; order Bin95; family Bin95; genus JACKII01. The sequence goes on along the minus strand of CAWEBB010000032.1, from coordinate 746,704 downwards.
TCATTCCTCATCCTGGGCGAAGTCTAGCAGGAAGCATCCGGGGCAGGAAGTCCGCCAGCGCATTCTCCGCCGCCCTGAACAGGGCGGTTTCGACGCCGGGTGCTGCCACCAGCGCGGCGTTGCCGTTGCGCATGGCCTCGCCCTCCAGGAACTCCCCGGCAAAGCACCCGGCCTCTTGCGCGATCAACTGCCCGGCCAGCACATCCCACGGCCAAAGGTGCCCTTCGAAGTAACCGTCCGCCTCGCCACTTGCGGTCATGGCGAGCCCCAGCACGGCCGAGCCGATCACCCGGAACTGAAGCCCGTGCTCGCGCAGGCCCGACACCATCGCCGCAAACACCGCGGGCGTCTGCCGGCGGGACTGGCCCAGGTCAACCAACGCCGCCGTGGGCTCTATAGGCTCCCGCCACAGTGCTTGGCCATTTCGGCTCGCGCCCTTGCCGGCTTCGGCGACGTAGAACCAGTCCAGCGCCGGCGCATAAACCACGCCCAGCCGGGGCACGCCCGCCTCCAGCAGCGCCACAGACACGCACCAATGGGGAAAGCCGCGAATATAGTTCGTGGTGCCGTCGATCGGGTCCACCACCCACAAAATGTCGGCCTCGACGGCACCGCCATCCTCCTCCCCCAGGAAATCCGAGCCCGGCAGCAGCGCCGTCAGCTTGGCGCGCAGCAGCCGCTCCACCGCCTGGTCGGCCTGGGTAACGAAGTCCTGCCAGCCCTTGGTATCGACGGTGAGCCCCTTCTTCCGTTCGGCAACAGCCAACGCACCGGCCTCGCGCACGATGGCGCAAATGGCGTCGATAGGCAGAGGTTGGGATTGGGATTTGGGCATGAAACGAGCTTCTCGCAGATTGAGAACGGGCGTTGACGGATCGTGCGGGAAAGGGTGCACTCGCCACCAGCCCCTTTTCTAGTCCGTTCTCGAAGGATCCCGCCATGGCGCCCAATGACCTAGTCTCGCACTCCGCCGTCGAGTTGCGCCGCATGATCGGCGCCAAGCAAGTTTCGCCCGTCGAAGTGCTGGACGCCTTTATCGCCCGGATCGAGACTTACAATCCGGGCGTCAACGCGATCTGCGCCACCGACTTCGACCGCGCCCGCGAACAGGCCCAGCGGGACGAGCAGGCGGTGATGAGCGGCGACGAACTGGGGCTTCTGCATGGCCTTCCCTGTGGCGTGAAAGACCTGAACGAGACCGCGGGCCTGCTGACCACCCACGGCTCGCCTATCCACAAGGACAAGATCCCGGCGGAGGACGAGTTCATGGTCTGGCAGGTGCGCAGCGCCGGCGCCAACCTGTTCTGCAAGACCAACACGCCTGAATTCGGCGCAGGCTCCAACAGCCGCAACCCGGTCTGGGGCGCGACCGGCAACCCGTTCGACCCGATGAAGACCGCCGGCGGCTCGTCCGGCGGCTCAGCGGCGGCGCTCGCCTGCGATATGATGCCGATCGCGACTGGCTCCGACACCGGCGGCTCGCTCCGCAACCCCGGCGCCTGGAACGGTATTGTCGGCTTTCGGCCCACCCCGGGCTTGGTGCCGAGCGACAAGCCAAGCTTCGGTTGGAACCCCTTGTCGGTGCAGGGGCCGATGGGCCGCGATGTGGATGACGCCTGCCTGTTGCTGGCAGCGCAGGTCGGCGGCAGCGGCGCCGATCCGCTCTCGCGCTGGGGCCTTCCGTCGGATTTTCTCAATCTGGAGCAGGTCGACCTGTCGTCACTGCGCGTCGCCTTCAGCGCCGACCAGGGTTTCGCGCCGGTCGATAATGACTACCGGCCCGTGTTCGACCGCAAGATCGAAGCCATCGGCGGCTTCTTCGCCTCCATGGACGAGGCGACGCCCGACCCCGGCGGGCTGGACCGGGCCTTTGACGTGATCCGCGCGCTCGGATACGCCCAGCGCTACAAGGCCCAGTACGAGGCCGACAAGATGAAGCTCGGCCCGAACGTGCGGGCGAACTACGAACTCGCCACCACCTATTCCCTGGCGGACGTGGCGGCGGCTCATGCCGAGCACACGGCGCACTACCGCCGCTATGCCGAATTCCTGAACGAGTTCGACCTGTTCATCACGCTCGTCACCAGCCTGTCGCCCTTCCCGTGGGAGACCCTGGCGCCGATGGAGATGAACGGCCAGAAATTCGACAAGTACTACACCTGGATGGGCGTCGCCTACGGCGTCACCATGAGCGCCCACCCCGCCATCAGCCTGCCCTGCGGCGTCGATCAACACGGCATGCCTTTCGGCCTGCAGATCGTCGGACGCTATGGCATGGACACAGAACTGCTCGCCATGGCCAGCGCGTTGGAGGCCGCCATGGCCGGCGACCCGGAAACCGCCCGGCCGGTGCCCGACCTCAGCAAACTGGCGGAGCCCGTGCCGGCGCTGAAGTCCATTGTGACCGATCCGCCCGGCCCCTTCACCGGCTAGGGGCTTGGCCATGCGAGAGCCCAGTCTCCTGCTTGCCGATGCGCGTCTGGCGGATGGCCGCGCCGCCGACCTGTTCATCCGCGATGGCCGGGTAGCGGCGGTGGGCCCGGTCGGCTCTGTAGCCGCCGGCAACGGCAAACCGCCCGAGCGCATCGACCTGGCCGGGCAATTGCTGCTGCCCTCGCTGGTGGACGGGCACACCCATCTGGACAAGACCCTGTGGGGGATGCCCTGGCGCGCCCATGCGGCGGGCGACGAGCGAGCCAGCCGCATCGACATGGAAAAGCAGGAGCGCGCGAGCCTGCCGCCGGTGGAGCAGCGCGCCGGCGCGCTGCTCCGCTCCCTGGTCGCGCAGGGCACCACCGCGACCCGCACCCATGTGGACGTGGATACCGAGATCGGCCTTGCCAACCTGCATGCCATCCTGGCGGTCCGGGAACGGTTCGCCGACCTGATCGACATCCAGATCGTTGCCTTTCCGCAAAGCGGCATCTGCCGCTCGCCGGGTGTGGCCGACCTGCTGGATCAGGCGCTGACCGAAGGCGCGGATCTGATCGGCGGCATCGATCCGCAGGCCTATGACGGCGATCTGGAGGGGCACCTGAACGTAATCTTCGGCCTGGCGGAGAAGCACGGCAAGGGCGTGGACATCCACCTGCACACCATCGGAGAGACCGGCTGGCGCGAACTCGCCGCCATTGTCGAGCGGGCCAAGGCGCTGGGCGCGCGCGATGCGGTGACTGTCAGCCACGGCTTTTGCCTCGGCGAACTCGCCGGCGACGACCTGGACGCGCAATTGGAGGATATGGTGCGGGCCGGCGTCTCGATAGCCAGCAGTGCCGCGGGCTACGTGCCCATGGCGCCGGTCAAGAAATTGATCGGAGCGGGGGTCCCGGTCTTCGCCGGCTCCGACAATGCCCGCGACCGCTGGGGACCTTACGGCACGGGCGATACGCTGGAGCGGGCGATGCTGGTCGGCTGGAAGCAGAATTTCCGCCGCGACGCCGACCTGGAACTGGCCTTCGCCATGTGCTCGGCCATCGGTCGGAAGCAGATGGGCCTGCACGAGGCCGGACCGGCGGAAAGCATGGCCGCGGACCTGATCGCCCTGCCCGCCGAATGCGTGGCGGAGGCGGTGGTCGCCCGCCCGCCGCGCTCGCTGGTGATGAAGGCAGGCCGCGTGCTCTATCAGGCCGAGCCGCAGCAGGCGCCGACCCTGGCACTGGAGCCGAAGGCGTGAGCCCGCCTTCGAACCACGGCGAACCGCCCTTCGCCGACACGGTCCGGCTGGATAAGCCCGCCTATGTCGATCCGACGGTCCGCATGTTCGGCGATGTGAGCGCGGGCGAGGGTTGCAGCTTCTGGCCCTATGCCGTCATCCGGGCCGAGGCGCAAGGTGTCCGCATCGGCCGGTTCTGCAACATTCAGGACCACGCCATGCTGCATGTGGGCGCGGACGGGCCGACGGTGATCGGCGACTATTGCTCCATCACCCACCGGGTCGTGGTGCATGGGGCGGAGATTGGCGACCATTGCCTGATCGGCATCGGCGCGGTGCTGATGGACGGGGTGAAGGTCGGCCGCAATTCCGTGGTGGCGGGCGGCGCCTTCCTGACCGAGGGCACGGTGATCCCTGAGAACTCCATCGTCATGGGCCTGCCGGGCAAGGTGGTGGCCACGCGGGACAACTTCCGCCAGACCCACCGCAACGCCCTGATCTACTACGAAAACGCGCTGGGGTACGCCGAGGGCAAGCACGACGTCTGGAGTGACCAGGCGCGGATGGAACGAGTACAGCAAGAGGTGGAGGCGGCGGAGGGTAGTTAGCGTCAAAGAAGCCACCATTCGTTCGACCTGCTTCGATACTTGGTTTCCTACATCGCTAGTCCTGCTCCCGCGCCTTTTGCCGCGTGCTGCGCATTCGGACGGGGAACGGAAAGACCGGTCGATGCTCGGGCGCCGCATCGAGTGCCTTTATTCGGCGGCCATAGCGCCCCGCCAGCGGCGCCGCGGTCGCACCGTGCAGCGCAATGGACAGGACCACGGTCAGGAACACGACGCGCTTGATTTCCTCCATCCCCGGCACCGCCCCCGCTTCGAGCACCAGGAGCAGGTAGATGATCGATGCCAGTCCCCGCGGCCCGAACCAGCCCAGAAACAGCACCGTCGACGGGGCGAGCCGGGTGCCCACCAGCGAGAGCGCTACCGGGAGCATCCGCACCGCTGTTAGCGAAAGCACTGCATATAGCAGATGCCGCCATCCGAGCGCGTGGAGATCGGGCAGGAGCACCGCGCCGAACAGCAGGAAGACAAGAAGCGTCAGGAGTTGCCCCTCCGTCTCCCCGAAATCCTCCACGCCGTCCAGCACCTCGCGCGAGCGAGTCCCGACCGCAAGGCCGCCAGCGAAGGCCGCGATGAAGCCGTTGCCTCCCACAAGCTCGGCGCCTGTGAAGGCGAGGATCGCCAATGACAGGGTGGATATCCGCAAGAAAATGTCGTTCATCCAGCCCCGGCTGTTCGCCCGCTCGACCAGCATGGCGCCGCCGAGGCCGACCACCACGCCCACGAGCGGCCCGAGAACGAGTTGCCCCGCAATGAACGTGGTCCAGCCGGTAATGCCAATGCCGCCGCTGCCGACGCCGAGATCTTCCGCCGCACCGGCGCCCGCCAGAGAGGCCACGAATAGCAGCGCGGGAAATGCAAGACCGTCATTGAGCCCGCTTTCGACGTTGAGTGCCTGCCGCACCTGCTGCGGTACGCGAGGGTCCGAAACGACTGCCTGCCCCAGCGCCGCATCGGTCGGAGCCAGCATGACCCCGATCAGGGCCGCGGGCCAGAGACCCAGCTCGGGAAACAGCAGCATCGCGAGCCCCGTCCCGGCGAACACCGTCAGCGGCAGACTGATCCCCAGCAGGCGGAGCGGCACGTGGTGTTCGCGCCCCAACCGACGCAAATCGATGCGCGCCGCATCGGTAAAGAGCGCCACGACCAGGGTGATCTCGGCCAGCGCCTGAAGGCCCGCGCTCTCGAGCGACGGCTCGACCACCCTCAGAACCGCGCCGCCCATCAGGAAGCCGAAGCCGGTAAACACCATGGGAGCCGTCACCATGCCCGCCTCGGCCCGTCGCGAGATCAGCGCGAAGAGCACGATGCCCAGGGCGACGGTGAAGAGGGCGGAAGTTTCCATGGCGGCAACTCTGCATAACGATAGTCGGGAATGGATGCACTGGTGAGAGGAACCTTCGGCAGTCCGGCTCCGTCCCGTAAAGCCCTCAGCGTTTCGGGGTCCGTGATGGCCGCTTCCGCCGGGGCGGAAGGTTATATCTCTGCGCCCAGAGGCGCGCGGATGTGATGTCGCTTCGCCCGTCGACTGCCGCGTGCCGGCCGAGAAGACCGAGGCCCCACCGCAGCTCATCGATCTCTGTATTCTTCGGATCTCCGGTTCGCGATGCCAAGTCAGCTTCCTCCAGACACGCGCAGATCCCGCTCACGGCAGCGGGAAAGCTCATGGTGGGATCGGCGGGGACGAACACCCAAGGGAGCGGCGATGCGGTAAGGTCGACGGCAAGCTTGCACATCTCAGGCCCAAGCGGCGCCGCCCGCCCGAGCGCCTCCTCCATGTCTTGATCTTCCTCTTTCGACTGCAGAACATGATACCGCGCGGCGAGGGCGCGGGCGGCGAGAGTGGTCTGCAGGATGCTGAGGGTGAAACTGACGGACAGAGTCAGCACGATCATTCCGTTAATCGCGGCGATCATGGACAGCACGTCCCACCATCCATTGGTCGGGCTGACGATCGAGGCACCGAGTGTCGAAAGAGCTGACCCGGAAAAAGACACGGTCTCGATGAACGTGGCAGGGGCACCGGTGCGGGGATTCTCCAACGATGAGCCGGCGAGAAACATGAGTGTGTAGCCCGCCAGATGAAGAACGATCCACATGGCTGCGATCGCCGCCAAAATGCACGGCCCGATCGCGCCGCGGATCGAGACGCCCAACCGGCGCTCGCTTTCCAGCGTGAAGCGCCGCCCCATGCGCCAGAGAAAAGAGGTCATGCCGGAACTGAGGGGGCCCAGCCCGCTGAGGCTGATCGTGGTGCACAGAAAGTCGTACAGGATGACAATGAGGATGAGCGCGCCGAACGCGAAGAGCAAAAGACCGATCATGTCGAGGAAACGGCCGGGGCCGCGGGAGGTTCCCTAAACACGGGCCGCTCCAGCCATACCTTCCGGCTGGCGCCTCGCCTTCAGATCAACATCCTCAGCCCCGTCACCAGCAGGAAGAACGCGAACGCCAGTTTCAACGCGCGCGGCGACAGGCGATGGGCCAGTTTCGCGCCCAGCGGCGCCGTCAGGCTCGCGAATGGCGCGATCAGAACCAAACCCAGTAGGTTGACGTGCCCGACGCTCAGTTCCGGCAGCGCCGGCAATCCCCAGCCGGTTATAATGAAGCCAACGGCGGCTGGCAGCGCAATGATCAACCCGATGGCCGCGGCGGTGCCGACGGCGCGGTGCACCGGATACCCGAACGCGTTAAAGTAAGGCACGCACAATGTGCCGCCGCCGATGCCCATCATGGCGGACAGGCCGGCAATGGAGAACGCAGAACTCCAACCGGAAATGCCCTTGGGCAGTTCCTCCCGCAGACGGAATCCCGGCTGCGTGAAGGCCATATAACCCGCCACCAGCAGCGCCACGACACCAAAGACGCCGCGCAGAGCCGCCCCGCCTACCGCGCCGGCAACGACGGTCCCGGCGATCGAGCCCGCCAATATCCACGGCGCCCACCTCTTCAACAAACCCAGGTCGACCGCACCCCGGCGGTGATGAGCCCTGGCCGACATGATCGAGGTGAGCACGATGCTGGCGAGCGAGGTGCCCACCGCCACGTGCATGCGCACGGACTCGTCGATTTGCAGGAAGCCGAGCAGGCTGTAGAGCACCGGCACGACCACAATGCCTCCGCCGACGCCCAAAAGCCCCGCCAATACGCCGGCAGAACAACCCGTCGCGACGAGGACCAACGCCAGCGGCCCGTACGTTGTCACCGCATCCATGTAATCCATCATCGATCCTCTTCAACGCAGGGTTATGGGACGGTGCACCCTCCGAATGGACGGCGCTCGGCCTTATGGCAACCGGCATCCGTTGGCAACGTGCGCCGGGTCTACCCGGCGCACGTTGCTTGGTTAACCCGATCCTACCGGTATGGCAGGGGAGTTGACCGGCTGAGGGCAAAGGTCGAGAATTCGGCCGACCGCCGCACCACATCCACATGCAGGGTTTTTGTGCAATGACCGATGCCTCGCCTAACCGTCCCCATCATTATGACGCGCTGATTGTCGGCGCCGGGCTAGGGGGCCTCTATGCGCTCTACCGGCTGCGCGACCGGCTCGGCCTCAACGTCAAGGTGTTGGAGGCGGCCACCGATGTGGGCGGCACCTGGTATTGGAACCGCTATCCCGGCTGCCGCTGCGACGTGGAAAGCATGGAATATTCCTACAGCTTCGACGCAAACCTGGAGCAGGAATGGAGCTGGCCCGAGCGCTACGGCAATCAGCCGGAAATCCTGCAATATCTACGGCATGTCGCGGACCGCTTTGAGCTTTATAAACACATCCGATTTGAAACGCGCGTGCAACACGCCACCTTTGACCGGGAGGCCAATCTCTGGACGCTGGAGACCACCGGACCGGATGGCGCCGCCGAGACCTTTACCGCGCCCGTGACCATCATGGCGACCGGCAATCTATCGATCCCGCGGGTGCCGGACTTCCCCGGGCTGGACGACTTCCGGGGCGACACCTACCACACCGGCCTCTGGCCGCACGAGGGCGTGGACTTTACCGGCAAGCGGGTGGGCGTGATCGGCACCGGCTCCAGCGGCGTGCAGTCGATCCCGATCATCGCCAAACAGGCAAAGGAACTGGCGGTTTTTCAGCGCACGCCCAACTTCATCCTCCCGGCACGCAACGGCCCGCTGGACCCGGAGATCGAGGCGGAGCACAAGGCCACCTACCGCGAGCGGCGCACGGCGGCCTATGACACGCCCTTCGGCATCGCCGGCTACCCGCCGCCGGAGAAATCCGCACTGGAGGCGACGCCGGAGGAACGCCGTGCCCAATACGATCGGAAATGGGCGGAAGGCGGCTCGATCTCGTTCCTTTATGCCTTCACCGACCTACTGACCAGCAAGGAAGCCAACGACACCGCCGTCGAATACGTGCACGAGCGTATCCGCGAGATCGTGAAGGATCCGGAGACGGCAGAGTTGCTCTGTCCGAAGGATCATCCCATCGGCACCAAGCGGCTGGTGCTCGATACCGACTATTACCCCGTCTACAACCAGCCGCATGTGAGCCTGGTCGATGTGCGGGCCGCGCCTATCGCCGGCCTGACCGAAAACGGGCTGCGCCTGGAGGATGGTCGCGAGTTCGAATTGGACGCCATCGTCTTCGCCACCGGCTTCGATGCCATGACCGGCGCGTTGAAAGAAATCGATGTTCGTACGACAGACGGCCGGTCGCTGACGGATGATTGGGAGGCCGGCCCCTACACCATGCTGGGCATCATGTGCGCGGGCTTTCCGAACATGTTCATGATCACCGGCCCCGGCTCGCCCGGCGTGAAGAGCCAGATGATCCTCTCGTGCGAGCAGCACGTGGATTGGATCACCGACTGCCTCGCCTTCATGCGAACGGAAGGCCACGCCGCCATCGAACCCACGCCGGACGCGCAGTTCGACTGGACCATGCATGTAAAGCAGGTCGCCGACCAGACGCTCTATCCCATGGCGGCGAGCTGGTACATGGGCGCGAACATTCCCGGCAAGCCGCGGGTGTTCATGCCCTATGTGGGCGGGGTGAACCGCTATAAAGCGAAATGCGACGCGGTCGCGGCCGAAGGCTACCCCGGCTTCACCTTTACCCCTGCCAGCAACTCAAAACCGCCCCTGCAACAAGTGCCGACTAAACCGGACCGAGTGAATTTACTTAAAGTATAGGAGTTCGACCGGTTTACCGCGAGATATGGATTGCCTTGGCTGGTCGGGCAACTAGCACGAACGTTTCTCCGGTGATCGGTCAAGATTTCCTGCCGTCGGAATGAGGGCTCAAGCCTGCTTTGGCACCGGCGTCAGGACGGGCCTGCCGCTGAAATGCGCCTTCAGATTGTCGTAGACCAAGTCGGCCATCGCCCGCCGCGTCTCGTGGGTGGAGCTGGCGATATGCGGCGTCAGCACCACATTCTCCATGTCCATCAGTTCGGCCGGCACCTCCGGCTCACCGTCGAACACGTCCAGCGCCGCGCCGGCAATGGTGCCGTTCACCAAGGCCGAAACCAAAGCCGGCTGGTCGATGATCGGTCCGCGTGCCGTATTGACGACGAAGCCCTCCGGCCCCAGCGCCTCCAACACCTCGGCGTTGACGATGCCGCGGTTAGCCTCGCCGCCGTCGCAGGTCACCAGCAGAATATCGCTGACCTCGGCCAGTTCCACCAGCGAGGGATAGGAGCGGTAGGGCAGGTCCCCCAGCGGCTTGATGTCATGATACTGGATTTGCAGGCCGAAAGCCTCCGCCCGACGGGCGACGGCCTTGCCGATACGGCCGAGGCCCAGAATGCCGAGGCGTTTGCCCTTGACCGTGGTGCCCAGGTCCATCCGGCCCCCGGTCCATCGGCCTGCACGCAGAAAGCGCTCGGATTCGCCGATGCGCCGGGTTACCATCAGGATGAAGGTCATGGCCAGATCGGCCACGTCGCCGGTCAGCACTTCCGGGGTGTGGGTCACGATCACGCCGCGGGCATGCGCCGCCGCGACGTCGGTCGCATCGTAGCCCACGCTGAACGAGGCGATGATCTCCAGGCTGGGCAGGGCATTGATCAGGTTCGCGTTCGGCCCCTTCATGCCGCCTGCGAGGATGCCCCTGATCTTGCCGCCGACCGCGGCCAGCACCGCGTCCGGGTCCTTGGGCGTCACGAAATCATGCAGCGTGTATTCCTTCTCCAACCGCTCCACCAGAAAGGGCGGCAGGGCAGAGACTTGCAGCAGGTCGGGCTTGGCGTCGGTCATGGCGAAACATGTTCCTGTGTCGGTTGTTGGCGATAGCAACTAACAATCAATTATCCAGCCCAGCATAAACTGCCTTCTCCATCTCGACGAACAATCCATGCGAGCCTGGATCGACAAAGGGCAGCACCTGGGAGGCATAGACGCCGGCAATGTCCCGGGCCGGATCGATCCAGTAATAGCAATTGCTCAATCCCGCCCATGACAGGCTACCGGCAGACCGCATGCCGGGCACGTCCGCCAGAGCGATCTGAAAGGTCAGGCCCCAGCCCTTGGGTGTGCCCGGCAGAAACTCGAAATCGTTCGAATACTGCTTCAAATAGCTGACGCTCGGGCCGGTGCGGAGCCCACCGATATTGTTGCGGCCCATCTCGGCCACCGTTTCGGGCTGCAGCACGCGCTCGCCGTCCAGCTCACCCTTGTTCAGGATCATGCGCACGAACACGCCATAGTCTCCGATGGTGGCGAACAGGCCGCCGCCGCCGCGCTCCATGTCGCCCGTCGGCTGAGGCGGCATCGGGTTGCGAGCCTCCAGCGTGCCGTCCTCCAAACGCTGGTGCATGGTCATTTGCCGCGCGCGCTTTTCTTCCGGCACCCTGAAGCCGGTGTCCTTCATGCCGAGCGGTCCGAACAGGTTTTCCTGCATGTACGCGCCGAGCCGCTGCCCCGTCACCTCCTCCAGCATCAGGCCCGCCCAATCGATGGCGATGGAATAGTTCCAGCGCTCGCCCGGATCGAACAGCAGAGGCCGCGTCAGGTCTTCGCGGTTGCCGCTGCCGCGCTCCGGAAAGCCCATGCTGCGTTGGTACTCGAGGATTTCCTCGTTCCAGACATCGTAGCCGAAGCCCGCGGTGTGGGTCAGCAATTGGCGCAGCGTCATGCGGGACTTGGGCGCGCGCAGGCGCGGCTCGCCCTGGCGGCCCAGCCCTTCCAGCACCTGGATTTCGTCCAGTTCGGGCAGCACCTCCGCCGCCGGCGCATCCAGCGCAAGCCGGCCTTGTTCCACCAGTTGCATGATGGCGGCACCCGTGATCGCCTTCGTCATGGAGGCCATGTAGAAAATGCCGTCCGGGGCCAGCGGCCGCCCGGTCTCGGCGTTCGCCATCCCGTGTGCGCCCTGGTAGAGCACCTCCTCGCTCGTGCCGGCAAAGGCCAGCACCCCTGGCGCGTTTGCGTCGGAGCGGCCTTCTGCGCCGTTCCCGCTTGGCGTGACACCTGCGTGAAAGATCGCATCGAGGGCGCTGGACAACCCGATCATGGGCGTTTCCTTTTCGGTAAGCTGGAGCCGTTCGGCTTCCGCGTTTCGGTCTGCCCAGTGATAGACCAGCGCCCGCGAGCCGACAATCGGCGAGGCTGCGATGGGCCAGCCGGTTGCAGCGGACGTCTCGCATTGTTTGATGTTGTACTCGCGGCCCGGCCGCTGCTTCAATCAGGCGAACGACAACCGAAGGAGCCTGTCCTATGCCCCACACCGCTATCGTTACCGGCGCCGCCTCCGGCATCGGCCAGGAAGCCTGCCGCGATCTGTTAGGCAAAGGCTGGACCGTCTACGGCCTAGACCTGTCCGACGCGGCCCTCGCGCCGACGACGCGGAAGCTGGCCTCGCGTAACTTCCACCCCCGCTCCTGCGACCTGCGGGACGCCGCCGCGGTTGCCACAACCATGCAAGCCATCCAGGCCGACGCGCCCCGCATCAACGCGCTGATCTGTTCGGCGGGCGTCCTGAAGCTCGGCAGGCTAATGGAAATGCCCGTTGACGAGTTCGACACCGTGATGGGCGTGAATGTCCGCGGTCTATGGCTCACGTGCCGTGAGGCCATGCCCATGCTGGAGGCCGCCACCGCCGCCGGCGAACCCGGGCGCATCATCCTGATGTCGTCGATCTCCGCCATCCGGCCAAAGATCGAAAGCGGCGCCTATTCCGCCTCCAAGGCCGCGGTCAGCCAGCTGACCCAGATCCTGGCTGCGGAATGCGCCGATCACGGTATTCTGGTGAATGCGCTCGCGCCCGGGACCGTGGATACGCCCATGGTCAACAACCAGGCGAGCGCGGCCGAAAACAGCGGCTGGAAACCTTCCGGCAACTCGCCGCTCGGCCGGATCGCCCAGCCCATCGACATCGTCAAGGTCATGCGTTTTCTGTTAAGCGAAGACGCGGACTACGTTACCGGTACGATCATTCCCGTGGACGGCGGCACCCGCGCGGCGTTCATCCCGCCGCGCTGAGTTATTGAGGGCAGGCTTATCCGCAGAGGGCTTATCCGCAGAGGATGGCCAGCCCCTCTTCCACTGAGCGTTTCGCCTCCGCATCGAGGGCGGCGTCATCCGCGCTGCTGATCGGGTGTTCGATGGCGACATAGCGATAGCCGTCGGCGCCGAGCACCCGGGCCATCAGGTCTGCCGCACTGACAAAGCGGGTGGTCATCACGCCCACCGCCGGAACGCCCAGCTTCTCGACCGTTATCGCGTCATGCAAACTGCACGACGAACAACTGCCTCAGTCGCCGATGCCAGCGAAGGCCGCGTCCCAGTTCTGGATGTCGGCGGTAATGCTCGCTTCGGCCGGGGCGCTGTAGTTGGCCTTGGTGTGCCAGACGACCCGGGCCGCGCCTGCCTGCTGCAGATACTTTTCCAAGGCGGTGAAATAGGGCCGCGTGCCCTTTTTACCGTTGGAGATGATGCCAACCGTCTTGCCCTTCAGCGAGTTCAAGCCGCCCGGCCAGCGCAAATGCGTTCGCGCCGCCCCCGTAGGTTGGGTCCAGGACTTCGATGCTCATCGGGTGAGCTTCTCCTTTCCGTTACTGAATTCCACAATCCACACACGCGCCGATGGCCACCGTGCAGGCCTTGCTCTTCGGCCCGAACCAGGGCGGGATCACCGCGCCAAAGCCGCCAGCCGGCCCGCCCGCCGCGATCACCAGCAGATCGTCCGGCTCCGACAGCGCCAGATATTCCGTATCGCCGCGGCTGCCGACGACCGCACCCTTGCCGCAATCGGCCCATTCGCGACGATAGATCTTGGCGTTCTCATAAACATAGTTGCGGATATCCGCCTTCGACCAGCCCGCCTTGGCGAAATGCTCGCGCAGTTGCGGCGGCACGACGATGGCGTAGTTGCCCGGATAGATAGAGTAGTGCCGCATGCTGGCTTTGATCTCTGCGCAGAAAGTGTCGAGGATCTGCTCCGGCTCGGTCGTCCACTCGTTCATGATCTGCCGGGGTGCACCCGCCGACATGACCGTAACGGCGGAGGCGTGTTCGGGAATGCCCCGCTCTTCCGCCAGTGGCAGCCAGGGCGAGTTCTCCTCGTCCTCCGCGACGCAATAGCTGATCTTGCCGGGGTGACCCAGGGTCGAGCGATCCACATCACCCGGCCGCACGTCGAGCAGATTACCGAGCGCAAGCCGGATCGCCCGGCCGATGACGGTCGTCGCGCGGTCGGTCGATCCCAGCGCGTTGAAGGTGCCGTCCATGCCCAATTCCTTGCGGATCGGGCCGTTGATGATGGTCAGAATGGCGCATCCGCCGGTGCTGGCGGTCGCGCCATGCAGCAGAAAGGGCTCCTGCAGCATGGCGGTGAAGGCCGTCACCACCACCGGAAAGTGCATGGGCAGGCAGCCGGCCATCACGCTGTTGACCGCCAGCTTCTCCGCCGTGATCGAGCGGGCGCGCACCGGTTCGATCCCAACCAGATGGTCCGCCGGCAGCATTGCCCAGTCCAGATGCGCCTGCACCGCGTCGGCGATCGGCGGCACGATGGGCAGGCCGTCCGTCCAGTTGCGGGAGTGGTAGAACTCCTGCGCCGCCATGATGTCGTCGACGGAAAAGCGTTCGGAGGAAAGTTGTGTCATCTCACAGGAACTCCAAGAACCCTCGTCGGTGGAGCGATGGGCTATCAGGTTTCGGCGGCAGCGCCAAGCGCGATGCCGGCTGCGCGGATTAACGGATCTTCCGTTCCCCGAACAACAACTTGATGTAGGACCGCAGCATCAGGATCTGCTGCGGCAGTATCTGCGGATCCTTCAGGGATTTGGATAGGATGATGCCGCCTTCCGCGGTCGTGGCAACCATGTCGGCGACATGGTCGAGATCTACCAAATCTCGCTGTTCGTAGAGTTCGGCGATCCGCTCCAATAGCGCACGGAACCTAGTCCGCCAAGCCAACAGCGCCTGCTGGTTGATCTCTTGAATTTGCCGGTCGAACAAACGCTCGTTGTAGCAGTAGGTGGCGATCAGACAGCCCGGATGACCGGCCGGCAGGTCCGCCATCATCTCGGCGAACAGCTTGAGAGCGATCAGCAGCACGTGCAAGGGGTCGTCGTGCAACTCCTCGGCGCGGCGCAGCAAATCGTCGAACAGCACGTCCTCCGCCTCGACATACCGCTCCAGCAGGGCCCGCGCGAGCGATCCCTTGTCCGGGAAGTGATAGAAGAAGCCGCTTTTGGTAATGCCCGCCTCTTCGATGATCTCCTCGATGGAGGTAGCGCCGTAGCCTTTCGTGAGGATCGCAGCCTCGGCGATATCCATGACCCGGCTCCGGGTTTGCTCGCCTTTTCGCATCGCCATTCACCTTTGCTCCATCATCGCGGCTCGACAGCAGGCGATTTACCCTACCGAAGGTGCAGTGGACGGGTGAACCAAACCATCCACGCGTCCTGCTTTCCCGTTAAATTTTTGAAATATCGACAAAAATTTCCAATGCTTTCCTTTACCACGCGCTCACTAGGCCCCACCGGTGAGAATGGTCATTTTCCAGGCGTCGAACCAAAGCCAAGGAGCTACCCGATGTCAAATGCCAAATACCGTAACCGCCTGCCACAACTAAATGGAAAAACCATGCTGACCGATGGTGGCCTGGAAACCTTTCTGGTCTTTCATCTCGAGATAGACCTGCCTTTTTTTGCCGCCATCAATGTTATGCGCATGGCGGATGGGGAGCAAATTTTCCGCAGCTACTATAAGCCCTATATCGATATGGCGCATTCGTCGAATCGGGGCCTGATCCTGGCGACGCCGACCTGGCGGGCCAGCAGCGATTGGGAGGCGCAAATGGGCTTCAGCCACCAGGAAATGGTGGATACCCATCATCGCTCCGCCGCGCTGATGGCGGCAATCCGCGATGCACACGAAACGGCAGAGAGCCCGCTGGTGATCAGCGGCGATATGGGGCCGCGGGGCGATGGCTATGTGCCGACCAACGCCATGACCGCCGCCGAAGCCGAGGCCTATCACCGCCAGCAGATCGATATCCTGGCCGAAACCGAGGTGGACATGGTGACCGGGCTGACCCTGAACTATGTCGAGGAAGCCATCGGCATCACCAATGCAGCGAAGGCGGCGGGTATGCCGGTCGCCATCTCCTTCACGCTGGAAACGGACGGCCGCCTGCCGACCGGCCAGACCCTGGCCGCAGCCATCGAGCAGGTGGACGCAGAGACCGACGGAGCGGCGGCCTATTTCATGATCAACTGCGCCCATCCCACCCACTTTGCCGATGCGGTGGCGAACGGGGAGGCTTGGACCAAACGGATCAAGGGCGTGCGCGCCAACGCTTCGTGCATGAGCCATGCGGAGCTGGATGCCTGCACGGAGCTGGATACCGGCAATCCCGCGGAACTCGGCGCCCAGTACCGGGCGTTGCAGCAATCCCTGCCTGGACTGACCGTGTTCGGCGGCTGCTGCGGCACCGATCATCGCCATCTGGAGGAAATCTGCCTCCAGATCGCCGCCTGACAACTGTGGAAAGGAAGCGCCTGCTGATGACACTGTCAGCGGGCGCTTCCCCCGCAGATCAAAGCCCAAGGAGCCGGCGTGACCCTATCGCGGCCGGTCGCCTTTCAGCGTCACGCGGCGCATGCGGCGGCGCTTGCCCTGATAGTCATTAAGCGCGCAATGCTGGGTGACGCGATTGTCCCACACCGTCACCGCGCCCGGCTCCCACCGCACCCGGCAGGTAAATTCCGGCCTGGTGATGTGATCGGCCAGAAACTCGATTAGCGGCTTGCTCTCCGCCTCGGTCATGCCGGCGAAGCGTTTGGTGTGCGCCCGGCTGACATACAGCCCCTTCTCGCTCGTCTCCGGATGAGTGCGCACGATGGGATGCTCGGAAATATAGCTCTCTGCCTCCGCCACATTGTTCGCGGCCATGCCGTCCAGCTTGGCCATCGCCGCCGCCCGCCCGCCGGCATAGAGCGAGTTGGAATCGTTCACGCCCCGCAAGTCCGCCAGCATCGCTTTCATGCCGTCCGACAGGGCGTCATAGGCGGCGACCGTGTTCGCGAACAGCGTATCGCCGCCCGCCTCCGGCACTTCCAGGGCATGCAGCATAGTGCCGAGCGCCGGTTCCGGCAGGTAGGCGGTGTCCGAATGCCAGCCGCCGCCAAAGTTCACCTTGTCGTTTTCGGTCTTGAGAATTTCGATCACTTCCGGCGCATCCGGCAGGCCCTTGATGAAGGGATAGCGGTCAGGCTCGCCGAACAGGCGGGCGGCGCGCAACTGCTGGGCCGGCGTCAGTTCGTGACCCCGGAAATATAGAACCTTGTGCGCCAGAAAGGCGTCATAGACAGCCGATGCCTCGCTATTGCTGAGTTCCCGGGTCAGGTCGATGCCCTGAATTTCGGCGCCCAGCGCGCCGGCGATCGGCTGTACTTGCATGGTTTACTGGATTCCCAAGCGCTTGTTCGCCTCCTCGAAGGCACGAACCGAAGCCTGCACGTCCATCTCGCGCTCGGTCAAGTTTTCCGGGTCCCACTCGTGCCGGTGGGCGTTGAAGAAATCGCCGCCATAAACATGCAGCGCCGCGCTGAGCTTGAGTGTCGGGTTCAGGACAGAGTGAATAATGTCCTTGCCCAACGGCGCGCAATCGCCGGTCGAAAGCGACTTGGCGCCTGCGGCTTCGACCCGGCCATCGGCGCAGGCGGGCAGACGGCGCCAGAACACGTTGTCCTCGCGGCCGCCATACATGCCGATCACCGCCCACATATTGTGATCATGCGGCATGATATTCTGATGCGGCCCCCAAGCCAGGTTCAGCACGGTCAGGTCGTCGGCGTGGTAGAGCGTCTGCACACCGGCGCGGGTAGGCTCTCCCAGTGCTTTCATCACCTCGCCCGGTTCCGATACGGCGCGGGCAATAATCTCGTGCACGGATTTGTGGGTGGGGTCGGCCTTGACCGCCGCCTTGCAGTCTTCGATGAACTGATCGAGGTTGAACATTGGGGCAATCCTTCCGGTAAAATCTCTAGAGCCAGAAGAAAATACCCTATTTCACGCTAAATCCCAAAGCCTGTCCCGCTTGCCCATGTATTTTTTGCCCGCTCCGGCAGGTCTAGCCCCACACCCGACAGATGGCCGAACAGACGCACCAACCGCAATCGGTTGCATTTCCCCGATCAAACAGCATCCAGCATACGGTTAGAGGCCTCCACCAGCGCCATGGTCTTGGCACTGTCATAATCCTGCTCAGTCAGCCATTCCGGATCCCACTCGCTGCGGTGGATCTCAAAGAAATCGCCGCCGTAAACATGAATGGCCGAGCTGATCTTTGGCAACGGATTGGTCACGGAGTGGATAATGTCCTTGCCCAGCGGCGTGCAATCGCCGGTCGACAATGCTTTCGCCCCTGCTGCCTCAATCAGGCCATTCGGGGCGTCGGGAACGCGCCGCCAGAACATATTGTCTTCCCGGCCGCCATACATGCCGATCACCGCCCACATTTCGTGGTTGTGCGGATAGACCGTCATATAGGGTCCCCAAGCAATATTCAGGATTGTGAGTTCTGGGGAGTGATACAGCGCTTGCGCACTGGCGCGGGTTGGCTCGCCCAGGGCTTTTAGCACGCTGGCCGGATCGCTGACCGCGCGGGCGACCACCTCTTGGGCTGCCTTGTGGGTGGGGTCAGCGGCGACGGCTCGCTTGCAATCGTCGATGAAACGGTCGAGTACAAACATCGCTGTTTCCTTTGCGCTGAGACAATTCCGCGCAAAGGGTAAACCATTCGGCCTGGAAGGGCCACCGGGGAAAGCAGAGTATAGGGTCCCCTCCGATGCCGATCGCACGCTAGTTTTTCGCGCGCCCCGGCAAATCCAGCCCCACGCCGGACAAATGCCCGAACACCGCCGCCAGCCGCACCCGGTCCGCTTCCGGCAGGGCCGGCCGCAGGATGGAGCGGATATTCGCCTCCAGATGCGCCACGTCGCCGGTGCCGAACAGGGTCACGTCCGCCCCCGGCTCGTGCCGGGCATAGCGGTAGGCCGCGTCCAGCAAGTTGGTCGCGCCGCCCTCGTGCAGCAGAAAGCCGAGCGGCTCCGGATCGTCCGCCAGTTCCGGCGGCAAGCGCCCCTCTGCGCAGAGTTCATTGACCGTCGCGGCCAGCAGGCCCGGCTGGCTGAAAATGTTGCGCACGACGAACATCAGGAGCGTGCCGACCCCGTTTTTCTGCGATAGCGGAAACACATGCCGCCGCGCGCCCTGGTGCAGCATGTGAAAGGCGAACATGGCGCTTTCCCACCAGGGTTCGGCGAGCGCCCGTTGCAACATCTTTTGGTCCGGGTCGTTGGGCGAGGTCTCGGTCAGGCCGATATGCCGGATCTTGCCCGCCTCTTTTGCTCGTACCAGCACCGGCACCAAGTGCTCGACGCAATGGTCATAGGTGGCCGGCGCGACCGCGTGCAGTTGGTAGATGTCGATATGGTCGGTGCCGAGTCGTGCCAGCGACGCCTCCAGCTTGGCCTGCAAGGCCGGACCGCCGATCAGCTCGCCGCCCGCGCGCAGGCTGGCTTTGCTGGCGATCACCAGCCGGTCGCGTCCGATCTGACGGGCCGCCTCTCCGACCACGCCTTCGGTGCCATAGGCCTCTGCGGTGTCGATCAGGTTGACGCCCAGATCGTGCGCGGCCCGGATCAGAGTTACCGCGTCGGCTTCGCTCTTGCCTTGTCCGAGGCCGAGCCGACTGTTCCCGCCGCAACCGAGACCCGCTACCGAAACCCGCAATCCGGTTCGGCCGAAATCGGTAAATTCCATGATTGGTACGCCCCGTTCCTGTGGCTGGATCAAATGGGTCTAGTGGTCGTCGGCGTGCAGCCAGGCAATCTCACCGTCACGGTAGGTGAGCGCCAGACGGCCTTCCACAAGGTCAATAGCGTGCTGCCCGAAGACCTCGCGGCGCCAGCCCTCCAAGGCGGCGATGCCTTCGCGCTCCCCGGCCGACAACTGGTCGAGGTCCTGTGATGAAGCGATCAGCTTCGGCGCCACGTCGTGCTTGTCGCAACAAGCTTTCAGCAGAACTTTCAGCAAGTCGGCGGCAGCGGTCGCGCGCGCGCCCTGGGGCTGTGGTGTGCGGGCGCTCGGGCGCTCGTCGGGCGGCAGGTCAATGCCCGCCTGAACCGCCTCCATGATCTCACGGCCGATGCGGCCCTCCGCCTGGCCCTTGCCCAGCCCGCGCACCCGCGCGAGCACCTTTACCGTGGTCGGCATCTGGGCGGCAATATTGAGCAGCGCGTCGTCCCGCAACACCCAGTTGCGCGGCTGGTTCCGGTTCTGTGCCTCCTGCTCGCGCCAGGCCGCCACCTTCTGCAGCACGGCGACAAACCTGGGTTTGTTGGTCCGGCTCTTGATGCGCAGATAGGCCAGTTCCGGGTCGTTCCGATAGGAGGCCGGGTCGGCCAGGACCGCCATTTCGTCGTCCAGCCAATCGGTCCGCCCGCTCTCCTCCAAGCGGCGGCAGAGCCCGGTATAGACGTCGCGCAGATGGGTCACGTCGGACAGCGCATAGGCCAACTGCGCGGCCGTCAACGGCCGATCGGCCCAATTGGTGAAACGGGAAGCCTTGTCCACGGCCTCGCCGGTCAGCGCCTGCACCAGCCGGTCATAGGCGATCGAGTCGCCGAACCCGCACACCATGGCCGCCACCTGGCTATCGAACAGCGGCGCCGGCACTTCGCCCATCAGCTGGTAAAATATCTCCAGATCCTGACGTGCCGAGTGAAAGACTTTCAGCACGCTTTGATCAGCCATCAGGTCCAGCAGCGGTTGCAGGTCTATGTTCGGCGCCAGGGCATCGATGGCGGCGGCATCCTCCGCGCCGGCCAATTGGACTAGGCACAGCTGCGGCCAGTACGTGCTTTCCCGCAGGAACTCGGTATCGACCGTGACAAAGGTCTCAGAAGCCAGCTTTTGGCAGAGTTCCGCCAGCGCGGCGGTTTCGGTGATCAGGGTCGCCATGAAATCTCCAGGATGTAATCCCGCCCTTGTATAGAAGGCTGGCGCAAATGGGAATTCGGGCAGAGCGCGCACCCGCCGCCTTGACAGAAGGCCCTCCGTAGCGCACGCGGTCGCTTTCTTGTAGCAAATGCCCGACTAGAGCTTACCCTATGAACGAGACCCTGCACGCCTACCGTTCCCACACCTGTGGCGAGCTGCGCCCCACGCATGTGGGCGAGACCGTGCGCCTGTCCGGCTGGGTACATCGCAAGCGCGACCATGGCGGCCTGCTGTTCATCGACCTGCGCGACCATTACGGACTGACCCAGTGCGTGGTGGACGAAAGCCAGGCGGACGCGTTCGGCACTGTCGACCGGCTGCGCAACGAAACGGTCGTCACCGTCACGGGCAAATGCTTGGCGCGGTCCGCCGATACGGTAAACCCGAACCTGCCGACCGGCGGCATTGAGATCGGCGTGCAGGAAATCACCGTGCAAGGGCCGGCGGAAACCCTGCCGCTCCAGGTGAACTCGGAAGAAGACTATGGCGAGGAGACCCGCCTGCGCTACCGCTATCTCGACCTCAGGCGCGAGAAGATGCAGCGGAATATCACGCTGCGATCCGATGTGATTTCTTCAATCCGGCGCCGCATGATCGACCAGGGCTTCCGCGAGTATCAGACGCCCATCCTGACCGCGACCAGCCCGGAAGGCGCCCGCGACTATCTGGTGCCCTCCCGGCTGCATCCGGGCAAGTTCTACGCACTGCCCCAGGCCCCGCAGCAGTTCAAGCAGTTGCTGATGGTGGCGGGCTTCGACCGCTACTTCCAGATCGCCCCCTGCTTCCGGGATGAGGACGCCCGCGCCGACCGATCGCCGGGCGAGTTCTACCAGCTCGACTTCGAGATGAGCTTCGTCACCCAGGAGGATGTGTTCGCCGCCATCGAACCGGTGCTGGCAGGCGTGTTCGAGGAGTTCGCAGCAGGCCGCACGGTCTCGCCCGCCCCCTTCCCGCGCATTCCCTATGACGAGGCAGTGCTGCTCTACGGCAACGACAAGCCGGACCTGCGCAACCCCATTAAAATCGCCGACGTGACCGAAGCATTCCGCGGCTCCGGCTTCGGCATCTTCGCCAAGAACATCGAGAATGGCGCCGTTGTCCGGGCCATTCCGGCGCCCGGTGCTGCCGGCCGGCCGCGCAGCTTTTTCGACAAGCTGAACGACTGGGCCCGCGGCCTGGGCGCGCCGGGCCTCGGATATATCCAGTATGCCGAAGACGGCGAGCCCCGCGGCCCCATCGCTCGCAATCTGGATGCGAATCGGGTCGCCCGGATCAAGGAACTGGCCAGCATCGAGGATGGCGACGCCGTGTTCTTTGCCTGCGACAAGCCCGGCGAGGCCGCCAAGCTGGCAGGAGTCGCCCGCACCGAAATCGGCGAGCAGCTCGACCTGATCGAACAGGGTGCTTTCAAATTCTGCTGGATCGTTGACTTCCCGATGTACGAGCTGGACGAAAAAACCGGCAAGATCGAGTTCAGCCACAATCCTTTCTCGATGCCCCAGGGCGGAATGGAAGCGTTGGAGAGTCAGGACCCGCTCGCGATCAAGGCGTTCCAGTACGATATCGTCTGCAACGGCGTGGAGCTTTCCTCCGGCGCGATCCGGAATCATAGGCCGGAAATCATGTACAAGGCGTTCGAGATCGCCGGCTATGGTGCGGACGTGGTCGATGCGCGCTTCGGCGGCATGATCAATGCCTTGAAACTGGGAGCGCCGCCGCATGGCGGCTCGGCGCCCGGCATCGACCGTATTGTCATGCTGTTGGCGGACGAGCCCAATATCCGCGAGGTCATCGCCTTCCCGATGAACCAGCGGGCCGAAGACCTGATGATGCAAGCCCCGGCAGAAGTGGAAGACGCACGGCTGCAAGAGCTTTGGATCCGGCTGGACCTTCCGCCCGAATGATGTTCCCCGGCCAGGTACCGCCCATATTTGATGGCGGCAAACAATCGAAGCGAATGATCTTGTGAGCATATCTCAGCATCTGCTTGTCGTTATCCTTGGGATAGCAGTGTGTTTATTGGGTACCGCGCGGGCATCGTCGCTGGCGCCGCCGGTGTCGCACCGGGCGGTCTATGATCTGAGCGCATCGCCCGATGCCTCCGGCACCATCACCCAGTTTAGCGGCATCGAAGCGCTGGAATGGGAGCGGAATTGCGAGGGCGCAACGCTTTATCAGCGTTCGGGCCTGCGCACGGTCTATCAGGACGGCGACGAAGTCGTGACCGATGCCACCGTGAGTTCGTGGGAAACGGCGAACGGTGATCAGTTCCGGTTCGCCCTGAAGATCGAAACCAATAGCGAAATGGCAGCGCGGGTCAGCGGATCGGCCGACCGTGGGCCCGATGGCGCTTTCACACTCCGCTACTTCGAGCCGAAGGAAGAAACCCGCAAGCTTCCGGCGAATGTCGTGCTGCCTTGGCAATATCTCGGCATTGTGCTGCAGGCCGTTGAGAGGGGCGATGATGGCGTTTCCAGAGAGGTCTTGCGCGGCGAGATGCCGGACACGGACCCGGCGCAGGTTCGAACCCAGATCCTATCGAAAGCGGCACTAACCGCGGCAGAGCAAGCCGGATTCGCCGATGAGGCGGGGATTGTCGGCGACGAACTTTGGCGCGTCACAACCGCTGTCTTCGAAGATCCGGCCTCGCCAATGCCGACGTACGAAATTACCGAGACGATCTCAGTGTCCGGCATTCGGGTCGCCGCGGACTTCCACTATCCGGACTTGGTGATCCGCACCCGGCTGCGCTCCGTCGAAGCCCTGCCCGAGCCCGCCTGCGACTGAGGGCAAGCCGTCCTACGCCGCTGCGGCCACCGGCTTGGCGCTGCCCTTCATCTGGGTGCGATGCATCAGGCGGCGGCTATTGGGGTCGAAGGCATCGCGCCGGTGCAGCACGCAGCGGTTGTCCCACATTACCAGATCGCCCACCTGCCATTGCTGGGCCCAGGTGCGGCCGTTGGCCAGCAGATGGTCCCAAAGATCGTCCAGCAGCTTCTCGCTTTCCGCCGGCGGCAACTCCATCACATGCGCATTCAGGCGCCGGCCGGGATAGAGCGCCTTGCGCCCGCTCACCGGATGCCGGATCGCCAGCGGGTGCACCGCGCCCGGCAGCTCCTCGCGGCTGTAAACCTCCTTGTAGCCCATGCGCAGCCTGCCATCGGACGAGCGGGTGGCGTCATGCTTGCAAGTCAGCCCCTCCAATTTTTCTTTCATGGCATCCGGCAGCGCCTCATAGGCCTGGTACATGTCCATGAACCAGGTATCGCCGCCGGCCGGCGGCACCTCCAGCGAATAGAGGGCGGAGGCATCGGGCGGCAGGTCGTTATAGGTCATGTCGGAGTGCCACTCGGCCTCCCCATCGCCCAGGCCGCCAATGGCCTCCCCGTCCACCTTGATGTTCGAGATGACCGTCACCTCCGGCCGGTCGGTCATGTAGCTTCTGCCTTTGAAGCCGATGGGCGCGCCCTCCAATTCGCCGAAATGGGCGGAGAAGTTGGCGAGGTCGTCGTCCGACAGCTTCTGTCCCCGGAACCGCAGCACCTGGTGATCAATCCAGGCTTGCCGGATCTCCTCGACCTGGTCCCGCGTCACCTTGGACAGATCGACCCCGGCAATGTCCGCTCCGAGACCCTTGCCGCTAGGCGTAATCGAAATGGCCATGATCTTCCTCCGTCTGTCGTGGGTGCGTCTTAGTCATCATAACCGGGCGGCGGCTGGAATCCCAAAATCTCGCGCTCCACCAGCTTGGCGAATTCAATGGACGTGTAGTCCAAGTATTGACCCGTCACCGCCTGATAGCCGACGGGCAGGCCCTGCACCAAACCGGCCGGCCCGACCGTCGCCGGCAGATAGGTGCTGCAGGAATAGCCGGCCCAGAACATTTGGTCGGTGCCATAGGCCTGTTTACCGTTCACGTCGATCTTGCGGTCGTGCCGCATGCCTTCTTCGTTTTTCGGCCAGGCGGGCCCGGCCGCCGCCGGGCACAGCAGAATGTCCCATTCCTTGAAGAAGTCGGCAAAGGCATAGCGGAACTTGTGCCGTTCATTGTTTAGCGCCAGCCATTCCCGGTGACTCATCAGGTTGCCGCGGGCCGTGCGGTAGAGATAGCTGCCGTCATCGTCCCGCTTCAGCACCTCTTCGGAAAGCTCCAGCATGGCTTGCGGCATCCGGCCGGAAGTCGCCGCGCGCAGCATCAGCACGTAATTCTCGTAAAGCTTGCCGGTGTCGATGTCGGGCTCGACCTCCCGCACGGTCGCGCCGGCTTTCGCGAGGGCGTCGGCCATGGTCTGCAAGGCATCGGCATAGCCCTTGTCCACGTCGCAATTCGGATCGCCCAGCTTCACCGCCACCCGGAAATCGCTCAAGCGGCGATGGCGAGAGGCTGGCAGCGACAGGCTCCAGCCGATGCCGTCCACCCCGTCTGGCCCCGCCATCACCCTCAGCGCCGTTTCCAGATCGGCGCCGCTGCGCGCCAGCGGGCCGATCACGCTGATATCGCTGGCCGCGTAGGTCTCCGGCAGGGACTGGCCGCGCGGTGAAGCCACGCCCCAGGTCGGCTTGTGTCCGAAGACCCCGCAATAGTGGGCCGGATTGCGAACAGAGGCACCGATATCGCTGCCCGCCTCCAGCGCCGTGAGGCCCGCCGCCAATGCCGCCGCCGATCCGCCGGAGGAACCGCCGGGTGTCCGCTCCAGGTCCCAGGGATTGTTGGTGGTGCCGTAGATCTCGTTAAAGGACTGCCAGTCTGCCAGCATGAACGGCACGTTGGATTTGCCGAAAAGGTTCACGCCGGCCTTTTTCAGCCGCTGGACGCTGATCGCGTCCTCTTCCGCAATGTTGTTCTTGAAATCCGGATTGCCCCAGGTCGTGGGCGAACCGGCAACCTGGTAGCTCTCCTTGATGGTCATGGGTACGCCGTGCAGCGGGCCCCAGACCTGCCCCTTTGCAAGCGCAGCGTCGGCCTCGTCAGCCGTCCGGCGGGCGCCGTCGGTATCCATCCAGATGATGGCATTCAGCGCCGGGTTGTATTTCTCCACGCGGGCGAGGAAATGCTCCAGCACCTCCCGCGCGCTGATCTTGCGGCGGACGATTTGGGAGGCGATCTCGGTCGCGGATCGGTAGTGCAGCGGCGTCGTCATGCTTCGGGTCCGGCGTCATCGGCAAAGGATGGATGGAGCATGCCACCCATCGGCACGCTTGCCAACGCGCCTCCGTCAAATCCGGGTCAGCCGACGCCCCGCTCCTGTACAAGCTGCCAGCCGATTTGCGCGAGCTTCACAGCATTCTTGCCCCGCTCCATCGCGTCCGGGCTGGAGGCATTGCCCTCGAGCCCGCGCTTGTAAACGCCCTGGGTAATGGCGGCCAGCCGGAACAGCGAGAGCACCAGATAGAAATTCCACTTCGGAATGCCGTCACGGCCGGTGTGCTTGCAGTAATTGGCGACCGCCTGCTCCTCGGTCGGGATGCCCAATTCCTCCAGGTTCTCGTTGGTAATGTCCGCGCGCGCGGGATCGCCGTAGTGATAGGTCAGCGAATTATAGGCCAGATCCGAGATCGGATTGCCGAGCGTGCCCAACTCCCAGTCGATCACAGCCAGCACTTCCGGCTCGTCCGGATGGTAGATCAGGTTCTCCATCCGGTAGTCGCCGTGCACGATGGTGGTCTCGTCGTCCTCCGGCATGTTGTCGTTCAGCCAGGTGATAAGGTTCTCCATCTCTAGGATCTCACCCGTTTTGGAGGCTTCGTACTGGCCGGACCAGCGTTTGACTTGGCGCGCCATGTAGCCGCCGACCCGACCGTAGCCCTCCAGCCCGACGGCGCGGAAGTCGACGTTGTGCAGCCGGGCCAGCACCTCGATCATGATGTTCCAATGCGCCCTCCGCTGCGCCGGCGTGTAGCCCGGCATGGAGAAGTCGCGGAACACGCGGCCTGCCTTGTGCTCCATGATGTAGAACATCTTGCCGATGACGCTTTCGTCCTCGCAGAGTGCATAGGGCTTGGCGACGGGCACCTCCGTATCCCACAGCGCGCTGATCACCTTGAATTCCCGGTCCACCGCATGGGCCGACGGCAGCAGCGTGCCCGGCGGCTTCTTGCGCATGACGTAACGCTTGCCCGCCCCGTCCTCCAACATGAAGGTGGGGTTGGACATGCCGCCCCGGAACTGTCCAACCGTGAGCGGGCGGGTAAAGCCCTCCACATGCTCCGCCATATAGCCTTCGAGCCGGTCCTCCGGGAATTTGTGCTGATCCAGAATGGACTCGACCGCCAGGGTCGACGAAATCTGACCGGTGCCAGCCATGGAGCCTGCTCCCTCAAAGCCGTATTGTTACGTAACGGTAACAGTCTTCCGCGAGATCGCGCCCGGCGCAAGGCCCGCCTGCCATTCCGCCCGCACGTCGCCATCGCCTTCGTGGTGCGCGTGCTTTTCCGCGAGCGCCGTAAACCTGTCCACGGGCAGCAATCGGGCCAGCGCCCACACCGCCATCGCCCGCACCAGCGGCGAGGGATCGGGCAAATGCTGCTCGGCCGCTTCGGCCAGCCCCGCGTCACCGCTATTGCCGATGGCGATCAGCACGTTGCGCAGAAGCCGGTCCCGGCCAAGCCGTTTGACGGGCGACTGACGGAACACCTCCCGAAACGCCACATCGTCCAGCGCCGCCAGATCGGCCAGATGCGGGGCCGCCAACTCCACCCGAGGCCACATCTGCATGTCGCGAGCATTTTGCGCGAACTTGTTCCAGGGGCAGACCGCCAGGCAGTCGTCGCAGCCGAAGACCCGGTTGCCGATCGCTGCACGAAATTCCGCCGGAATATGCCCCTGATGCTCGTTGGTCAGGTAGGCGATGCAGCGCCGGGGGTCCAACCGGTAGGGCGCGATAAACGCATCGGTCGGGCAGACGTCCAGGCATTGGCGGCAGGAGCCGCAATGGTCCGACTCCGGCAGATCGGGCGGCAGGTCGAGCGTCGTCAGCACCTCGCCCAGAAACAACCAGGAGCCGTGGCTGCGGCTCACCAGATTGGTGTGCTTGCCCTGCCAGCCAAGGCCCGCGCGCGCCGCCAGCGGCTTTTCCATGACGGGCGCGGTATCGACGAACAGCTTTACCTCGCACTCATGCGTCTCGGCGATCCAGCGCGCCAACTGGCGAAGCTTTTTCTTCACCACGTCGTGGTAGTCGCGCCCGGTCAAGGCATAGGCGCTGATCGCGCCTAGACGCGGCTCGTCCAGCATCGCCATGGGGTTCCGGTCCGGCCCGTAGTTCAGGCCGACGACCACGGCCGAGCGCGCCTCCGGCCATAGCGCCTGCGGGTCTGCGCGGCGCTCTGCCGTCGTTTCCATCCAGTCCATGTCGCCATGCAGACCGGCGTTCAGAAATGCCCGCAGCCGCTCCGGCTGATGCGCATGGGCTGCCGCGGGCGCGAAGCCCACCGTGTCGAAGCCCAGACTTTTCGCCTGCTTCTGGATGGCGGCCTTCACCGCTTCGCTGGACTTCGCGTCATGCATCGGCAAAACATAGGGTCGAATTGCAGAAAGAAGAACCCGCTCGCTCATGACTTTCTCCGCTTCTTTATCCGCTTCTCTCGCCCCCGGCCCCGGTGCATTCACCGTCACCGACCCGGCAGCCGAGTCCGGCCACAAGGTCCGCGTCTTTTCCTGGATGCCCGAGGATTTTCAGGCCGACACGCCCATTCTGATCGCGCTGCACGGCTACAAACGCAACGCCGAGCGCTACCGCGACGATTGGCAGCCTCATGCCGAACGGCTGGGCGCCCTGCTGCTCGCGCCGGAGTTCAGCCAGTCGGCCTTTCCGGGCCCGCGCGCCTATGAGGTCGGCAACATGCGCACCGTCGACCGCCGCAGCTATCTGCCCCAGGAGAAATGGAGCTATGGCCTGATCGAGCGCCTGTTTGACCAGGTGCGGGAGACGACAGGCTCCAACCGGAGCGGCTATTGGCTCTACGGGCATTCCGCGGGCGGACAGTTCGTGCACCGGCTGGCCCTGTTCCAGGAAAAAGCGCGCTTTGAGGTTGCCATCGCGGCCAACGCCGGCGCCTACACCCTGGCGCGACCGGGCGAGCGCTTTCCCTATGGCCTGGACCGTTTCCCGGACCTGGAGGAAGTACAGGTGCGCGCCTTCCCCCGCCGCCTGGTGGTCATGGTGGGTGACAAAGACAAGGACGCGACCAACGCCATGCTGCTGCGCTCTGAGGAAGCGATGCGTCAGGGGCCGCACCGGCACGCGCGCGGCCTCTATTTCCACGCCGACGCGGCGGCCGAAGCCCGGCGGATGATGCTGCCCTTCAACTGGGAAGTGGTGAGCGTGCCCGATGTCGGCCACTCCAACCGTGGTATGGCTCGCGCCGCCGCGAACTGGCTCGCGGAACATGCTTAATCAGGGCATCAACGGGTATCCGGCCGGATCGGAGGCAATTTTCCAGTTACCTTATTGATTTAACCGGTGACCACCTCCGCCTCGCCTGTTATTGTATGGTGCAGGCAATCGAATTCTTGCAAGCGTCAGACATGCGTCTCTTTGCGGGATTCAATGGTGGCGCGTTCGCCACGCGCCTGCTAGCGTCGGCCCGTCGCGGAGCGTGAGTTAGCGACGGTAACAAATACAAGGAGGAAACAACGCCAATGACGATGTTAAAAGCTGCCACACGATTGGGCATGGTGGCCGCCATATTGGCGGTGCCGCTCACCGCCGCATACGCCCAAAAAGCGGGCGGGACGCTAAAGATCTATCACCGCGGCACGCCGCCGAGCGGCTCCATCCATGAGGAAGCGACCAACTCGACGATCATCCCGTATCATGGGCGTGTTACAACAATCTCGTCATCTTCGATCAGCAGGATCGCGCAGAACAGCCTGGATTCTATCGTGCCGGATCTGGCGACCGATTGGTCCTGGGACGACGGCAAGACCAACCTGACCTTTAACGCTGCGCGAAGGCGTCAAATGGCATGACGGCAAGCCGTTCACCGCGAAGACGTGAAATGCACCTGGGACCAGTCTGCTCGGCAATGTGCGCGCGAAATGCGCCTGCGTAAAAACCCGCGCAAGTCCTGGTATTGGAACCTGAAGGAGAGTTGACGACCGACGGCGACATCAAGGCGACGTTCTCACCTGGGCCAGCCGCAGCCGGCGTTCCTGGCGCTGCTCGCCTCGGGCTATTCGCCGGTCTATCCGTGCCACGTCGACGCCCAAGACGATGCGCACCGACCCGATCGGCACCGGTCCGTTCAAATTTGTTGAGCTGAAGCAGAACGAAAGCATCAAGTTCGCCAAAAACGAGGACTACTGGAAAGAAGGACCGTCCCTATCTTGACGCCATCGACTGGACCATCATCGCAGCCGCTCTACCCGCGTGCTGGCGCTTCATCGCCGGCGAGTTCGACATGACCTTCGTCGGCGATGTCACCATCCCGCTGATGCAAGGATGTCAAGGAACAGGCGCCGAACGCGATCTGTGATTTGGTTGCCGACCAACGTTTCCCGCAACCTGATCGTCAATCGCGATGCACCGCCGTTCGACAACGAGAACGTGCGCAAGGCGATGGCGCTGGCCATCGACCGCAGGCGTTCGTCGACATCCTCACCGAGGGCAAGGGCGAGATCGGCGGCGCGATGCTGCCCCCGCCCGGCGGCGTTTGGGGCCTGCCGCCGGAGGAATTGAGCGAAGGTTGCCGGCTATGGCGACGTCGAAGCTAACCGTGAAGAAGCGCGCAAGCTGATGGAGGAAGCCGGCTATGGCCCGGACAACCGCCTGAAGGTGACGGTCTCGACCCGCAATATCGCGATTTACCGCGATCCGGCGGTCATCCTGATCGACCACCTGAAAGAGATCTATATCGACGCCGAACTGGAGGTGATCGAGACCGTCCAACTGGCATGCGACGGTCGCGCGGAAAGACTATCAGGTCGGCATGAACCTGACCGGCATCGGCGTCGACGATCCCGGACGTGAACTTCTTCGAAAACTACGCCTGCGGCTCGCAGCGGAACTACACCGGCTATTGCAACGAGGAACTGCAGAAGCTGTTCGTCAAGCAGTCCGTCCATGACCGATCCAGGAAGAGCGCAAAAAGCTGGTCTGGGAGATCGACGCGCAAGCTGCAGGAAGATGTGGCCCGGCCGATCATCTTCCATGGCAAGTCGGCGCGACCTGCTGGCAGACCGCTACGTCCAGGGCTTCATCGCGATGACCAACAGCTCTACAACGGCTGGCGGTTTGAAGATGTGTGGCTCGACCAGTAGATTTTTGCGCTGAAACAATAATCGGGGTGGCAGTTGCCTGATAGCCGTCACCCCGACTTCACTGTTTTATTCGGTTGCTTCAATCCAGAGAGTAACACGGCCCGTGACATCCTATCTCATCCGCCGGATTTTATTGATGATGCTGACCTTGGTCGGCATTTCGATCATCATTTTCGTGTTGTTGCGCCTGGTTCCAGGCAATATCGCCGATATTCTTTTCGATTCTGCGGGTTTCATCGACCCACAGGAAAAGAAGTATTTGGAACAGGAACTTGGCCTCGACCTGCCGCTTTGGGAACAATATTGGAACTGGATCAGTGGCCTGGCCGTTGGGGATTTTGGCTACTCATATGTTAGTGAATTACCCGCGCTCGATGAACTCGCCCCGCGCATCCCGATTACGGCGAAACTGGCCGGTCTCGCCCTGTTTTTCTCCGTGTTGTTTGGGTTGCCGCTAGGTGTCATCAGCGCCGTGAAGCAGAATACCTGGGCCGACTATCTCGTTCGCGTCATTTCACTGTCCGGCCTTTCGCTCCCCAGCTTCTGGCTGGGCTTGTTGATCCTCATGGCCTTTGTTGCCTGGGCGGGATACATACCGATTTATACGGACGTGCCGGAGACTTGGTATGACGAGTTGGCGTTGCTCATTGTCCCCGCGGCGGCGGTTGGGTTCCGCGCGTCGGCGATTATCATGCGCCTGACCCGGTCCAGCATGCTGGAAGTGATGCGGCAGGACTATGTGCGCACCGCCCGCTCGAAAGGCGCCAGCGAGAGTGTCATCAATTACAAGCACGCGCTCCGAAACGCGATCCTGCCAGTCACCACCATTATCGGGATTGAAGCTGCCTTTCTGATCGGCGGGCTGATCGTGACCGAAACGGTTTTCAATATTCCCGGCGTCGCGCGTTTCCTTGTCGAGGCGATCCAGTGGCGCGACTATCCGATCGTCCAGAACCTGGTGATGCTGATCGCCTTGATAACCGTCGTCGTAAACTTGATCGTCGATCTGCTGTATGCGGTGCTCGACCCCCGCATCCGGTATAGCTGACGGGAGCCGATGCCATGACCACGCCTGATTTCAGCATCGAAACGCTTCCGACAGCGGAAAGGCCCCACCGCAGCGTCTGGTATCACGTCCGGCGGTTTTGCCGGCAGCTATCCCCTCGGCGCCATCGGCGCCGTCATTACCGCGCTATTCGTTTTTGCCGCGATCTTTGCCGAATTTGTCGCCGGCGCCGATCCATACCAAACCAACGCTGCTACATCCCTCGCGGCCCCGGGCGCCCAGCATGTGCTCGGCGCCGACATGATGGGCCGTGACGTCTATGCCCGTATCATTTATGGCGCACGCATCTCTTTGATGGTGGGGGTTGGCTCAACGGTTCTTGGCTGTGTCATTGGGGTGATGATCGGCTTGTCGAGCGGTTATCTGCGCGGCTGGTTCGATCTGATCATGCAACGTTTTATCGATGTGATGCAGGCCCTGCCGCTGCTGGTGATGGCATTGGTCATGGCCGCTGCCTTGGGGCCGAGCCTCGAGAACACCATCATCGCCATATCGATCCCATTGGTGCCGAACATTGCACGCGTCATTCGCTCCAACACGCTATCGCTCCGCGAGATGCCGTTTGTCGAAGCGGCACGGGCAGCCGGCATCAGCGAGACCTGGATCGCCATCCGCCATGTGCTGCCGAACACGCTTGCACCGTTGATCGTTCTTGCGACCGCTCAGCTCGGTGCGGCGATCTTGACGGAAGCCTCGCTGTCCTTCCTGGGTCTCGGCATTCCGGAGCCACACGCCAGTTGGGGGCGCATGTTGAGCGAAAGCGCGGCCGAGTATGTGCGCACCGCCCCTTGGCTCGTCATTTTCCCTGGCATCGCCATCAGTCTGGTGGTTTTCGGCACCAACCTGCTCGGCGACGCCCTTCGGGACATTCTCGACCCGCGCCAACGAGGGTTGCAATAAGGCTGGAGAGGGCGGTTTCAGCGCTAACGCTTGTCCTTCTCGCTTAACACGCGGCGCAGTTCGTCTTCGGTTAGTTGCAGCCCGACGATGACGCGGTAGTCGCTTACCCTCCGGTTCTCGGGTATTGGGATCGCCAGGAACAGCTCCTCCTTGAACACTGCCTGCCGTGCGTTTCCCTCGAAAGTGGCCGCCAAGCGAAACTCCTTCCGCGAGAGGATGAGGTTTTGCTCGTCGGCAATCGCCACGAAATAGGCGATCACCTGTTGCTGGCCGGGAACCGCCGCCGGCCCTCGTTCGGCGGAAACCTGTAGAGCCAGGTCCATCTCGATTTCCCGCTGTTCCCTTAAGATCGAACAGGCGTTGGCGAGGTTGCCAACACGCGCACGGATGATCAGATTGGTAATATCGCGTTCACTGTTTTCGGTGTAGCGTTCCAGGAGTTCGCCCGCGGCGAGTACGCCCGTCGTCGGACAACTGACCACGAGCTCGTTCGAATCGTCGAACATGCTGCACCCGCCGATCCCGACGGCAAGGACAGCGGCGGCAAGGCGTTTGCCGAAACGAAGGGCGTATGCCTTATCAGTCATATGGTCTCCTGGAACGGGGTTGTGCTAGGTAGCCACCATAAGCAGCGTTTCCAGCGCAGCAAGCTTGTCGCTTCACTCCGGAGGTCATGCCTCATGCCTAAGCCGCCGCTAACCGTCCTGCTCGCCGCGCCGCGCGGCTTCTGTGCCGGCGTCGATCGAGCAATTCTGATCGTGGAGCGCGCCCTGGAAAAATGGGGGCCACCGGTGTATGTGCGGCACGAGATCGTGCATAACCGGCATGTGGTCGAATCGCTGAAAGCCAGGGGCGCGGTCTTTGTGGCGGAACTGAACGAGGTGCCGGGCGATGCGCCCGTGATCTTCTCGGCCCATGGCGTGCCCAAGTCGGTGCCCGCCGAGGCTCAGCGCCGCAACCTGACCTTTGTCGACGCCACCTGCCCACTGGTGAGCAAGGTGCACCGCGATGCGGAAAGGCATCACGAGCGCGAGGGTCGCCACCTGCTGCTGATCGGTCATGCCGGCCACCCGGAGGTCGTCGGAACGTTGGGGCAGGTACCGAACGGCGCCGCCACCCTGATCGAGACGATCGAGGATGCCGAGGCAGTCGAACCGCCACCGGCCGAGGGGCTTGCCTACGTCACCCAGACCACGCTTTCCGTCGACGACACCAAGGACATCATCGCGGTGCTCCGCCGGCGCTTTCCAGAGATTGCCGCACCGAAGCAGGAAGACATCTGCTACGCCACCACCAACCGCCAATTGGCCGTCAAGACGGCTGCGGCCAAAGCAGATGCGTTTCTCGTCGTCGGCTCGGCCAATTCGTCGAATTCCAATCGTCTGGTCGAGGTTGCGCGGCAGGCAGGCTGCCATCAAGCCCAATTGGTCGACAACAAGGATGGCATCTATTGGCCGGCGCTGGAGGGCATTCAGACGCTCGCCATTTCCGCCGGCGCATCGGCACCCGAGGCGCTCGTTCAGGGGGTTATCGACGCAGTGAAAGATCGGTTCGAGGTCACCATGAAAACGCTGGAGACAGCCAAGGAGGGGGTGGAGTTCAAACTGCCGCGCATTCTCGTGCAGCCCAGCGGAAACGCAGCTTGACACAGCCTGTTCCGTCAGGCGACGTGCGCGTGGATATTGTCCGTCCCGAACCAACCGAGTCGTGCTGCTCATGGCGGTTTACACGCCTGTCGAACAAGAAGACCTGCTCACCTTCCTGGAAAGCTACGATCTAGGCAACGTTATCGCGTTCAAGGGCATCGCGGAAGGCGTTGAAAATTCCAATTTCTTTTTGGAGACCGATCGGGGTCGCTTCATCCTCACCCTGTATGAAAAGCGCGTCGAACGGGCTGACCTGCCGTTTTTCATCGGCCTGATGGAGCATCTCGCCGCGGCAGGCATCCCCTGCCCCACCCCCATTCGCGGCCGTAACGGAAAGGCGTTGCGGGAGTTGAACGACCGTCCGGCGGCAATCATCAGCTTCCTGCAGGGCCTGTCCCCCCAGCGGCCCAAAGTCGCCCATTGCGCCGAAACGGGCCGGGCGCTGGCCCGTTTCCATCTGGCGAGCGCAGACTTTGCCCTCAAACGCCCGAATTCTCTGTCCGTGGATGGATGGGGTGCGTTACTCGACGCAACGGTGGACCGCGCCGATGAAGTGCGTCCGGGACTGGCCAACGACCTTAGCGAAGAGTTTGGTCACCTGATGGCGGCTTGGCCGACGGATCTGCCCTGGGGCGTCATTCATGCCGACCTGTTTCCCGACAATGTCTTCTTTATCGGCGAACGCCTTTCAGGGCTGATTGACTTTTATTTCGCCTGCAACGACGCGCTCGCCTACGACATGGCCATCTGCATCAATGCCTGGTGCTTCGAACGCGACAATAGCCTGAACATTACCAAGGCACGGGCGTTGCTGGCGGCCTATGAGAGCGTGCGGCCACTGACCGATGCCGAACGAAAAGCACTGCCGACCCTCGCCCGCGGCTGCTGCCTGCGCTTCCTGCTTACCCGGCTGTTCGATTGGGTAAACCACCCGCCGGACGCGATGGTGACACCCAAGGATCCGCTGGAATACTGGCAACGGTTGCGGTTCCACCAGGGAATCAAGGGAATCGGAGGCTATGGTCTCGAATAGTAACGGCGAGGATCAGGTGGTGGAGGTTTTCACGGATGGTTCCTGTCTCGGCAATCCCGGGCGGGGCGGCTGGGGCGTGTTGCTGCGCTATCGCGGCGTGGAAAAAGAGTTGAGCGGCGGCGAGACCGAACTCTACCAACAACCGCATGGAACTCATGGCCGCCATCCGGGCCCTGGAGGCGCTGAAACGCCCTAGTCATGTGTGCCTTTCCA
Organism: uncultured Alphaproteobacteria bacterium; assembly: GCA_963807085.1. Classification (GTDB taxonomy): domain Bacteria; phylum Pseudomonadota; class Alphaproteobacteria; order Bin95; family Bin95; genus JACKII01. The sequence goes on along the minus strand of CAWEBB010000032.1, from coordinate 710,828 downwards.
CCGACAGCGCCTATGTGAAGAACGGTATCACCGATTGGCTGCCGCGTTGGAAGGCGAACGGCTGGCGCACCGCAGGCAAGAAGCCGGTTAAAAACCAGGATTTGTGGGAGCGCCTGGATGCGGCGCTGGCCCGTCATCGGATCGAATGGCGCTGGGTCAGAGGCCATGCGGGCGACCCCGACAACGAGCGGGTCGACAGGCTGGCGCGCTCGGCCGCCGAAAACGCCTGAACCCCTCGTCGCCCCCCTCAACGCCCCCCGCCACTCACCCGCCATTCATCCCAAGGCGAATCGCGCGGTTTGCCTTGGCTTTGGCGCCACTCCTGCTATGATGATCGACCGCTTGAGGGATGCTGTTGCTACCAGCGACGGTGCGCCTGCCGGCAGGAGGCACAACATTTTGGTATCGGTTCTAAAATGAAAGTTACGATCGAACGAGCGGCTCTCTTGAAGGGTCTTTCGCACGCGCAAAGCGTTGTCGAACGACGTAATACGATCCCGATATTGGCCAATATCCGCCTTTCAGCCGATGCGGATAGGCTGTCATTGACGGCGACGGATATGGACCTGTCGATCGTCGAAGACGTGCCGGTCTCGGTCGCTAATGGCGGCGGCGCGACGGCCTCTGCTCACATGCTCTATGACATCACGCGCAAGCTGCCGGAAGGGGCGCAGGTCGAATTGGATTCGACCGCCAAGGAGGGGCAACTGATTCTTCGGGCCGGACGCTCCACCTTCTCGCTGGCGTCCCTGCCGATTGACGAGTTCCCCATTCTGACCGAAGGCGACCTCGCTCATCGCTTCACGCTCGCCGCGCGCGATCTGCGCAGCCTGATCGATCGGACCCGGTTCGCCATCTCGACCGAAGAGACGCGTTACTACCTGAACGGGATCTTCCTCCACCCCGCCGAAAATGACGGCACGCCCGTTCTGCGCGCGGTGGCGACAGACGGCCACCGGCTCGCGCGGGTGGAGATCCCGCTGCCGGAAGGCGCGGCCAACATGCCGGGCGTTATCGTGCCCCGCAAGACCGTCAGCGAAGTCCGCAAGCTGCTGGATGATGCCACGGAAGATGTGCAGGTCGCCGTCAGCGACACGAAAATCCAATTCTCGTTCGGTACGGTCGAACTGACGTCAAAGCTGATCGACGGTACCTTTCCGGACTACCAGCGCGTCATCCCGGAAGGGAACGAAAAGACGCTGATCGTCGACAGCAAGACCTTTCAGGCAGCCGTCGACCGCGTCGCCACCATCTCCACCGAGAAATCGCGCGCCATCAAACTGGCGATCGGCAGCGGCAATGTGGTGCTTTCGGCCTCGAGCGCCGACTCTGGCTCGGCGAACGAGGAAGTAGAGATTGAATACGGCGCCGAGCCGATGGAGATCGGCTTCAATGCCCGCTATCTTCTGGACATCACCCAGCAGATCGAAGGCGATTCTGCGGAATTCTCGCTCGCCGACCCGGCGGCGCCCACGATCATCCGGGATCATTCCGACCACAGCGCGCTCTATGTGCTGATGCCGATGCGGGTCTAAGGCCCTCACAATGATAAATAGCGGTGTGGCGTTGGCCCAGAATGCAGGCCGGCCGGAACGATTGGCTGTAAGACAGCTTTCGCTGACCGGTTTCCGGAATTACGCGGAACTGCGCATCAACCTGGACGGCAGACCGGTCGTGCTGACGGGGCCGAATGGCGCGGGTAAAACCAATTTGCTCGAAGCCGTTTCCCTGCTTTCGCCCGGGCGCGGCCTGCGGGGCGCCCGGCTGGAAGAGCTTTCACCGCACGAGGCGACGGATCGCTCCTGGGCGGTCGCCGCGCAGGTGGAGACGCCGGACGGTACCATCGGCCTTGGCACCGGCATCACGGCCGGCGAAGAGCGCCGCCAGGTTCGCATCGACGGCAGACCGGCCCGGGGCCAGTCCGCGTTGGCATCCTATTGCGCGGCCGTCTGGTTGACGCCGCAAATGGACCGCCTGTTTCTGGATGGTGCGGAAGAGCGCCGGCGGTTCCTGGACCGGCTGGTATTCGGCAGCGACCCCGCCCATGCGGGCCGCGTCACCGCCTATCAAAACAGCCGCCGACAGCGGCAGCGGCTGCTCGCCGAAGGAGGGGACTCCGCCTGGCTCGATGCTCTGGAGCGCACGCTGGCGCAGCGTGCCGTTGCCATCGGCGCGGCCCGCCTGGATCTGACCCGCCGGCTGGATAGCGCCGCCACCTCCCATACTGGTACCTTCGATACCGCCACCTCCGAAGATGGCGGGCCTTTCCCCGTGCCGCGGATTGCCGCCATTGGGCAGGTTGAGGAATGGCTGAGCCGCAGTCCCGCTCTCGCCGTCGAAGACCGTCTGGCCGAGGAATGGAAACGCAACCGCCGCGCCGACGCCGCCAGCGGCCAGACCTCTCTCGGCGTGCATCGCAGCGACATGGCGGTTTGGTATGCCGGCCGGGGCATACCCGCCGCGCAATGCTCCACCGGCGAGCAAAAAGCGCTGCTGATCGGCCTGACCCTCGCGTCCGCCAGCCTGATCGCGGCAGAACGCGGCGCGCAGCCCCTGATGCTGCTGGACGAGGTGGTAGCGCATCTGGATCGACACCGCCGTGCCGCCCTGTTCGATCGGCTGCTCGACAGCGGCGCGCAGGCCTGGCTGACCGGCACCGACGCAGAGCTTTTCACTCCCCTGGGCGAATCGGCCCAGCTTTTCAGCGTGGCCGACGGCCGCCTTACCCCTAGCCATGGAAGCGCGTGCGCATGAGCGACGAGCCACATCTGAGCCACGGCGATAACGACCAATACGGCGCGGAGTCGATCCAGGTCCTGCGCGGGCTGGAGGCCGTCCGCAAGCGGCCCGGCATGTATATCGGCGACACCGACGATGGCTCCGGCCTGCATCACATGGTCTATGAGGTGGTCGACAACGCCATCGACGAGGCGCTCGCCGGCTATTGCGACCGCGTGGACGTGATCCTGAATGCCAACGGCTCAGTCACCGTGCGCGACAACGGCCGCGGCATCCCGGCCGACATTCACGAGGAAGAAGGCATCTCGGCGGCAGAAGTCATCATGACCCAACTGCACGCCGGCGGCAAGTTCAACCAGAATTCCTACAAGGTCTCCGGCGGCCTGCATGGGGTAGGCGTATCGGTCGTCAACGCGCTTTCCGCGATCCTGGACATGAAGATCTGGCGCAACGGTAAAGAACACTCCATGCGCTTTCGGCATGGCGAGGCCGAGGCGCCCTTGGCCATTAGCGGCGATGCCGCCGGACAGCGCGGCACCGAAATCACATTCTTGCCGTCGACCGATACCTTCACCAAGACCGAGTTTGACTTCGGCACGCTCGAGCATCGCCTGCGAGAATTGGCGTTTCTGAATTCCGGCGTGCGGCTGGTTCTGAAAGACGCGCGGCAACTCGATGGCCCCGAAGTTGACATGATCTACGAAGGCGGCCTGAGAGCCTATGTCGACTATATCGACCGCAACCGCAGCGCCATCCATCCCGGCCCGATTTACGTCACGGGTGAGAAAGACGGCGTGGTCGTCGAGGCCGCCTTGCAATGGAATGACAGCTATCACGAGACAATGCTGTGCTTCACCAACAACATTCCCCAGCGTGACGGCGGCACCCATCTGGCCGGCTTCCGCGGCGCACTTACCCGGCAAGTGAACGGTTATGCCGAAGCCTCCGGCATCGCCAAAAAAGAAAAGGTCTCGCTGACCGGCGACGACGCACGCGAGGGTCTGACCTGCGTGCTGTCGGTCAAGGTACCGGACCCAAAGTTTTCCTCCCAGACCAAAGACAAGCTGGTGTCGTCGGAAGTCCGGCCCGTGGTCGAGAGCATTATGAACGACACCATCAGCCAGTGGTTTGAGGAGCACCCGAACGAGGCCAAGGCCATCGTCAGCAAGGTAGCAGAGGCGGCGGCGGCGCGCGAGGCGGCCCGCAAGGCGCGTGAACTGACCCGGCGCAAGGGCGCGCTGGACGTGAACTCGCTGCCGGGCAAGCTGGCAGATTGCCAGGAGCGCGACCCGGCGCTCTCCGAACTGTTTCTGGTCGAGGGCGACAGCGCCGGCGGTTCTGCCAAACAGGGCCGCGATCGCGGTTTTCAGGCCATCCTGCCCCTGCGCGGCAAAATCCTGAACGTGGAGCGCGCCCGCTTCGATAAGATGCTGTCCAGCGCTGAAATCGGCACCCTGATCGCCGCGCTGGGCACCGGCATCGGGCGGGACGATTTCAACATCGACAAGATCCGCTACCACAAGATCGTCATCATGACGGATGCGGACGTGGACGGCAGCCACATCCGGGCACTGTTGCTGACGTTTTTCTACCGGCAGATGCCTGAGATCATCGAGCGCGGCTACCTCTATATCGCCCAACCGCCGCTGTTCCAGGTCAAGCGCGGCCAACGCACGCTGCGCTATCTGAAGAACGAGGCCGAACTGGAGCAGTTCTTTATCAATTCCGGCCTTGAAGAGGCGGTTCTGACGCTCGCCGACGGGACCCAGCGCGCGGGCAACGATCTGGCCGAACTGATCCAGGATACCGCGCGCGTGCGCATGCGCGTCGGTTCGCTCGCCCGGGAGGTCGGCAGCGAGCGGCTGGTGGAACAGGCGGCAATTGCCGGGATCCTCAATTCCCGGGTGCTGGAGGATGAAGCCCAGGCGCAGGCGGCCGCAGAACATCTCGCCCGCCGCATGGACACGCTGGAAGCCGAGCGCGATCGCGGCTGGAACGGCTTTGTCAGCCCATTGGGCGGACTGGATTTCACCCATACCAAAGGCGGATACGACCGCCGCTATCACCTGTCGCCGCGCCTTCTGGAAAGCCAGGAAGCGCAGCGGCTCGACATGCGTTCCACTCTACTGCAGGAGTTATACGCGCAGCCGGCCACTCTCAGCCTCAAGGGGGAGGAGCAGCGTATCATTGGGCCGGTCGGCCTGCTCGAAGCCATCGTTTCCGCCGGGCGCAAGGGCATCAGTTTTCAGCGCTACAAGGGGCTGGGCGAGATGAACCCCGAACAGCTTTGGGAAACGACCCTGGACCCCAATGCACGGACCATGCTGCAAGTCCGCGTCGAACATGCCGACGATGCGGGCGAAATTTTCTCGACGCTGATGGGCGACCAGGTCGAGCCTCGCCGCGCCTTCATCCAGGAAAACGCGTTGCGGGTCTCCAACCTGGATGTCTGACCGGCGAAATACCCCTGCATTCGGTGGAAACGTCCGCCTGCGCCCTTAACCCGCTTTCGGTCCGTAGGTTTTAAATTTCTCCATCACCTCTGCCATCTGGCTCCTGGAGAGGATCGCCGGCCGCGTCACTTGCAACGTCCGCCAATATATATCCGACAGGGTCTCCACTTCGGCCGCCAGTGCCAACGCTTTCTCCAGCGACACATCACAGGCGATCAGGCCATGATTGGCCAACAGGCACGCCTTGCGGTCTTCCAATGCCTTCAATGCCAGGTCGGAAAGCTCCTGGGTTCCGAACAAGGCATAGGGGGCGCAGCGGATCGAATCGCCACCGGCGACCGCCACCATGTAATGAAACGCCGGAATGTCTTGGTGCAGGCAGGCGAGTGTCATCGCCGCCCGGCCATGAGTGTGCACCACCGCATTCACATCCTCGCGCGCGGCGAGAATATCCCGATGAAAGCGCCATTCGCTGGAGGGCTCCAGATCGCCCCTCGCCTGGAATTCACCATCCGCCAAGCGCACGCGGACAACGTCGTTGCCGGTCATCCGGTCGTATGGCATGCCTGACGGCGTGATCAGCATCCCGTCCTTGAGGCGCACGCTGACATTGCCGGACGTGCCTTGATTGATGCCAAGCGCGTTCATGCGCCGGACAGTATCGACAACGGCCTGACGAAGTTCGCCTTCTGTCATGCTGCGACTTTCTCTGGAAACAGGCTGACCAACCCCTCAGCCGAGGCCGGACAAATACCGCGCTCGGTTACCAGCGCCGTGACCAGGTGAGCGGGCGTCACATCGAAGGCCGGATTGCCGCCGGGCGTCATGTCTGGCGTGATCCGCACGCTTGTCAACTCGCCGGCCGGTGTCTTTCCCCACACGCTCGTCACTTCGATTTCCGCCCGTTCCTCAATCGGGATGGCGAAACCATCGCTCAAGGTCCAGTCGATGGTCGGGCTCGGCAGCGCCACGTAAAAGGGCACGCCGTTGTCCTTTGCCGCCAGCGCCTTCAGGTAGGTGCCGATCTTGTTGCAGACATCGCCGTTTGCAACCGTCCGGTCCGTGCCGACGATGCACAGGTCCACCAGACCGCGCTGCATATAGTGCCCGCCGGCATTGTCCGCGATCAGGGTGTGCGGCACGCCGTGCCTGCCCAGCTCCCAGCAGGTGAGCGAGGCGCCCTGGTTGCGCGGCCGGGTCTCGTCCACCCACACATGCACCGGAATGCCGGCATCATGGGCTTTGTACATCGGCGCGAGCGCGGTACCCCAATCGACGGTGGCGAGCCAGCCTGCATTGCAGTGGGTGAGGATATTAACTGTTTCGCCGCGTTTTCGGCCAGCAGCCGCCGCGATCAGCTTAAGGCCCTCCTCGCCAATGGCCTCACAGATCGCCACGTCTTCGTCGCAAATCTCGGCCGCACGCCGCCAGGCCACCGCCGCCCGCTCCACCGGGCCCAAAGCTGCCAGCCGCCCGCGCAGGTCGTCCAACGCCCAGCGCAGATTGACCGCGGTCGGGCGGGTCGCATACAACGTCGCATAGGCAGCCGCCAAATTCCGATCCGATGGGTCCGCCCGCATGGCAAGCGCCAGGCCATAAGCCCCGGTTGCCCCAATCAGCGGCGCGCCCCGCACCAGCATAGCCTTGATGGCATGGGCGGCCTCTTCCATGCGCGCGAGCTTCACCGTCTCAAAGTTATGAGGAAGCCGCGTCTGATCGATGATGCCGACGGAACCATCGCCATTCGGCCAGATCGTGCGGTAGGGAACGCCGTCGACCCGCATGTCCTAACTTCCCAGTACTCTTCCGGCCACCGCGTCCAATCGCGAAATCGTGTCCCGGTCGCGGGCGTGCGGCGGCGTGATGATCGCGGAATCCAGAGCCGTCTGGCACCCTGCCTGACAGGAACCCTCCCGCCCGGAAAGATAAGGCACGCTCGCCTGGACCAGCGCCTTGGCCTTTTCCGCATTATCGCCCAAAACCTTGATCACCGCATCCACCGAGACATCGTCGTGATCGTCGTGCCAGCAGTCATAATCCGTCACCATCGCAACCGTAGCATAGCAAATTTCCGCTTCTCTCGCCAGTTTCGCCTCCGGCATGTTGGTCATGCCGATGACCGAACAGCCCCAGGACCGATAGAGTTCTGAATTCGGCGCGGGTGCTGAATTGCGGCCCCTCCATGACTAGATAGGTGCCGCCGCGGTGGACGTCGATACCGGCGTCCCCGGCCCCGGCAGCCAACGCATCCATCATGCGTGCGCAGGTCGGATCGGCCATGGAGACATGGGCCACGCAGCCCTGCCCGAAAAAGCTTTTTTCGCGTGCGAAGGTCCGGTCGATGAACTGGTCCACCAGCACGAACGCACCCGGCGGCAGGTCTTCCCGCAGGGAACCGACCGCCGAGAGCGACAGGATTTCCGTCACGCCGCAGCGTTTCAGCACATCGATGTTCGCGCGGAAGTTCAAGCCAGATGGCGGAACGCGATGGCCGCGCCCATGCCGTGGCAGGAACACCAGTTTTTGGTTGTTCAGTTCGCCGTGCATGACCGCATCGGATGCGACGCCGAACGGCGAATGCACGCGCTGCCAGCGGACATTGTCCAGGCCGGCGATCTCGTAAATTCCGCTGCCGCCGATAATGCCGATAACCGGCAGTGTACCCGCTGCGCCTGTCATTTCCAGCACCTCATTCCGTCAGGGTCAAAATACAAAAGGGGCCGCACGGCGCGCGACCCCTTAAGCTTAAAGTGGATGGCCGGTCAGTGATCGATGTCAGACCACACCTTCTTCTTTACGAAGTAAAGCATCACGCTGAGGATCACCAGGAACATGACCACCGTCAGGCCGGTGCGCTTCCGGTCCTCCATATGCGGCTCCGCCGCAAAGGCGAGGAAGGTGACCACATCGTGCGCCATCTGATCGACGGTGGCCGGCGTACCGTCGGAAAACTCAACCAAGCCCTCGGCCAGTGGCGGCGCCATCGCGATCTGATGGCCATCGAACGCCGTGTTGTAATACATGCCCTCCATCAGATTGAAGTCTGGCGGCGGCTCCTGATAACCGGTCAACAGCGAAAAGACATAGTTCGGGCCATTGGCGCGAGCCTTGGTGATCAATGAAAGGTCAGGCGGCAGCGCGCCACCATTACCCGCGCGCGCTGCCTTTTCATTCGGGAACGGCGCCGGAAAATGGTCGGAAGGCAGCCGCGGCCGGCTGACTTCCTCGCCATCGTCGTTGATGACGGTTTTCTCGGCCGTCGAAGCCAGCGCCTTGACGGTATCTTCGGGCAGGCCGATGCCCTCCAAATAGCGGTAGGCCATCAGATCCATCGAATGGCAGCCGGAGCAGATATTCTTGTATACTTGATATCCCCGCTGGGCGCTGGCTTGGTCGAACGTGCCGAAGATGCCGCCAAAGGACCAATCCTGGCTCTCGATAGAGGCGCCGCCTTCGGCCGCGTGGGCACCCGGCGCGGCGAGGGCCAAGGCGGCCGCCGCCAGCGCGGTTTGGGCGAAGCGAAGCATGCGCATCAGGCCTTCTCCATCGGCTTTGCTGGGGCAGCAGCCATACCGGCGGCACCACCGCCCAATACGGGTTCGGAAATGCTTGCCGGCGGCTGTTTCGGTCGTTCGAACAAGCCCAGATAGGGGATGATCACCAGGAAGTAGACGAAATAGAAGATCGTCCCGATGCGGCTCCAAAACACGAACCCCATGCCGAGCCAAACATCATCCGGCGCGTGCGCGCCACACCAGCCCAGCAGCACGCAATCGGCAACAAACAGCCAGAAGAACCATTTGCTGATCGGGCGGAACCGCATGGACCGCACCGGCGAGCGGTCGAGCCAAGGCAAGACAAACAGCACCGCAATCGCGCCGAACATCGCCAGCACACCCGCCAATTTGTCGGGAATTGCGCGGAGGATCGCGTAGAAGGGCAGGAAATACCACTCCGGCACAATGTGCGGCGGCGTCTGCAAGGGGTTCGCCTCGGTATAGTTATCCGCGTGCCCCAGATAGTCGGGTGCAAAGAATACCACCGCAGCGAACAAGGTCAGGACCACGGCAATGCCAAAATAGTCCTTGATCGTATAATAAGGGGCGAACGGGATCGTGTCCTGCGGGCCCTTGGTGTCGATGCCGAGCGGGTTGTTCGAACCGTGCGTGTGCAGTGCCACGATGTGCAAAAACACCACGCCAAAGATTACGAACGGCAGCAGAAAATGCAGCGCGAAAAAGCGGTTGAGCGTCGGATTGTCGACCGAGAAGCCACCCCAGAGCCACGTCACCAGGCTTTCGCCGACCAGCGGAATTGCCGAGAACAGGTTGGTGATGACCTTGGCGCCCCAGAAGCTCATCTGGCCCCAGGGAAGCACATAACCCATGAAAGCGGTGGCCATCATCAACAGCAGGATGACGACGCCCAGAATCCACAGCAACTCGCGCGGTGATTTATACGAGCCGTAATAGAGCCCGCGGAACAGATGGATAAAGACCACGATGAAGAAGAAGCTTGCCCCGTTCATATGAACGAAGCGGATGGCCCAGCCATAATTTACGTCGCGCATGATCCGCTCGACACTGGCAAACGCCATATCCACATGCGGTGTGTAGTGCATCGCCAGCACCAGACCCGTCGCGATCATCAGAATGAGGAAAAAGCCTGCTAGCGAGCCGAAATTCCACCAGTAATTCAGGTTCCTCGGCGCCGGGTAATCGACGGTCGAATGGTTCATCATGGTGATCACCGGCAGCCGGTGATCGATCCATTTCAGCAACGGATTGGTAATTTCCGTATGTCGTTCGTATTCCATCGCGCTTAACCGATCTTAATCATCGTGTCGGAGACGAACTCGTAAGGCGGCACCGGCAAGTTTAACGGCGCAGGCCCCCTGCGGACGCGTCCGGACGTATCGTACTCCGACCCGTGGCAAGGGCAGAAATACCCACCATATTCGCCCCTCTTTTCCGTCGGCTTCTGGCCAAGCGGGATGCAGCCCAGGTGCGTGCAAACACCGATCACCACCAACCATTCCGGCTGTTCCACCCGGCTTTCGTCGGTGGCGGGATCGATCAAGTCGTCAACATCCACACTGCGCGCTTCCTCGATCTCTTCTTCCGTTCGACGGCGAATGAACACCGGGGTGCCCCGCCACATGACGGTTAGCGCCTGACCGACGGCAACCGGCGCGATGTCGACATCGATCGAGGAGACTGCCAACGCATCGGCAGCTGGGTTGAGCGAGTCGATCAACGGCCAGACCGCTGCGCCGATCGCGACCGCGCCCATGGCGCCTGTGGCTATCATCAGAAAATCCCGGCGGGTCCCGTCATTTTCTTCGTGGCCGGACCCGTGTGCGGCTTCCGCCATCGTCATTCCTTCCCAAACAGAAAGACATTCCCATAAGCGATCCGGTTTAGCCGAGAGTGAACTCACACTCAAAAGTGCGCCCGGTCGCAAGCGTCAATCGGCCACATAAAGGTCTGCCCTCGGCCGACCGATCAACAGCACGATTAACGCTCCCGCCAGTCCACTCGCCGCGCCGACCATAATCGGCAAGTCATAGGATTGGTACAGATCGAACGCCCGGCCCGCCAACGGAGGGCCCACAAGCGTGCCGAACGCAACACTTGTATAGAGCCAGCCGATGATGCTGGAAAGCCGCTTCGTGCCAAAATAGTCGGCACTGACCGCGGGTGCGGTGCCGACGAAGCCGCCATAGCAAAGGCCGTAGACGACCGCAAAGACATAGAGCGCCTCGATCGACCCGCCCCAAAACCAAACCAAATCCATCAGGCCGACGCCGGCATACATCAATACCAACGCAGTACGCCGGCCAATCCGATCGGCAAAACCCGCCAGCACGAACCGGCCGAACGTACTGCCCACGCCGATCAGGCTGAGCAGCAAAACGCCGGCTTCTGCGCCGAAGCCGCGATCGATGGCATAGGGCACCAGATGGACGAACGGCACGAACAGGCCGAGCGACAGCAGAAAGCTGGAAAGCCAGAACATGAGGAAGGCCCGCGACCGCAGCGCCTGGCCCAATTCAGCGCCTTTCAGGCTGGCGCCTCCCGCCGCCCTGCCCTGGCGGTGTGAGGGCGGATCGTCGATCAGGATCGCCGCCAGCAGCCCGACCGTCAGCACGGCAACGCCGAGCACCAGATAGGCGAACCGCCAGCCCCCGTACTCGATCAGAGCAGAGGAGACCGGGGGTGCCACCAGTGTGCCGACTCCGATTCCCGCGACGGCGAAACCACCCGCCATGGCGCGCTTGGCGACGAACCAGCGCTGGACGGCCGCCACGGACGGGACATAGGCAAAGCCGATACCGATACCGATGCCCAAGCCGAACGCCAGATAAGCCTGTGTCAGAGTCGCCGCATAGCTTCCCGCCACCAGCCCCGCGCCCAGCAGCAGTGTGCCCAGGATCACGACCTTTCTGGTGCCGATCTTGTCCGCCAGCGCACCGCTCACCGCGCCCCATGCAAAATAGAGGAAGCCCGCGATCCCGAACATCAGAGAGACTTCTTCTTTGTTCGCCCGGAATTCCCGTTCCAGCGACGGAAAGAACGCTGTGAACGAGTAGGCCGCTCCGAAGCCCAGAACCAGAAAGACAAAGGTTCCCGCCACGACGACCCAACCGCGCGCGCTATCGGTCTCGGTAGCTTGCGTCGAAGGAGCCATACCGGAGCGCCACCCTTTTATCGTTCTGGCGTTGGATTGGGCGGAAGTTGGGATACCCATGACGGCAGCGTCAAAACGGCCGTCGAACGCTTCATCCAGAGCCTAACGCTCTACAGCAGACTCTTCGTCCAGCTTGCGCGCCTCATCCACCAGCATGATCGGAATGCCGTCGCGGATGGGAAAAGCCAGCCGGCCGGCCTCGCTGATCAACTCCTGCCGAGCACGGTCATAGGTCAGGCGCGTCTTGGTGACGGGGCAAACCAAAATCTCGAGCAGGCGGGGGTCGAGGTCGCTCATGGGGTAGCAATCCTAGTGAATGGCGGCCGGTCCGTCCCGGCCCATATCCATCTCGCACAACGCAATCATCAAATCGGCCCGTTCCGCCACCGTCGGCGATTCCAGCAGCGCCTGCTTTTCCTGTGGGGCGAACGGGCAAGCGGCAGCCAGCGCATTGACCAGCGCCTCGTTCGACGCCTTCTCCGCATCACCCCAGTTCGCCTCAAGGTTGCGTCGCTCCAAAAACGCCTTCAGTGAACCGAGCAACCGTTCCCGCTCGATTGCGTCGCGGTCGGGCATCAGGTCTCCCCGATACGGCGTATAGTCCGCCTCCACGCGCCGGTAGCCGTCCTTCCGCGTGAGTTCCTGGGCAATGCGCAGCCGGATCAGCCCCTGCAGCACGACATTGAAGCGCCCGTCGTCCATTTCTTCCGACGCAATAACCTTGCCGAGGCACGCGACCGGATAAAGAGGCGGGTTTGACGGGTCATCACCCGGCCCGCTCGGCTGGCCCATGGCGATGTAGCCGCCCCCATCCAGCGCATCGCGCATCATGGCGCGGTAGCGTGCTTCGAAGATGTGCAACGGCAGCGGCGCCCGCGGCAGCAGCAATACGCCGCTCAAAGGAAAGATCGGCACGATGGCGGGCAGCGGCTCCTCGGGGATAGGCTCGTCGGGCATCGGCTCTGCTGCCTAGCTGAACATCATGGACGACAGCCGCCGCCGCGCCTGAATGGTGAGCTTGTCGGTCGGCCCCCAGGCCTCGAAGAACTTCACCAACTGCTTGCGCGCGCCGTCGTCGTTCCAGGTGCGGTCGCGCTTCACGATCTCCAACAAATGGTCGGCCGCCTCCTCGTTCCGTTTGGCGGCGAACAGGGCCATCGCCAGGTCGAAGCGGGCCTGATGATTTTCCGCGTCAGCCTCGACCTGAGCCTGCAGGTCCGAAACGTCACCTGCGTCGCTCGATTGCTCCGCCAGTTCCACCGCACTGATCGCGCCCGCTACGAAGGCGTGGTTTCGGACATTGGCGGGCAGATCGTCGACCATCTGGCGCGCATCCTCTACTCGGCCCAGCTGAACGCATGCCATCGCCAGACCGGCCCGGGCAATATGGTTATCCGGTTCATGCTGCATGACCTGGCTGAAGATCGCGCCCGCGGTCTCCGCATCTCCATTTTCCAGCGCCTCCTGGCCTTGGGCGATCGCCTCGTCGATCGGCGAATTGACCGAGCCGCCGGCGACCTTTTCAACAAACGTCTTCACCTGGCTTTCCGGCAACGCGCCCATGAAACCATCGACCGGGCGGCCGTCCTTGAAGGCAAAGACCGCGGGGATCGACTGGATCCGCAACTGTTGGGCCACCATCGGGCTTTGGTCGATATCGACCTTGACCAGCCTTACCTTGCCGCCGGCACCCTTTACCACCTTCTCCAGAATCGGCCCCAGTTGCTTGCACGGTCCGCACCAGGGCGCCCAAAAATCGACGATAACCGGAACCTCTTTGGAGGCGTCGATTACGTCTGCCATAAATGTCTGATCGGAACTGTCTTTGATCAGATCGGCCGAGGCCGCACCATTGCCTGCGTCTAACATGGGCATCCCTTGAACCTATTCGCCGGTCCTGGCATCAAGAAATTTGTACTAGGCGCAACATGGCGAGGCGCTCCTCTCAACGCAAGCCTTCTGCCGAAGATCCGCCTTGTCGCACTTAATCCGGGTACATGGCGGTAGGCGGAACCATTGCCGCGGCTCGCCGCTTCTGCAATCGTTTCCGCACAGGGTGTAGCAGACAGCGGTCAGTCGAGATTGGGAGTGCAACGCGTGCGCCTGCATATCGAATGGTGGAGCAAAAAGCAGCCGCACATGAGGCTCGACCGCGAAATATGGGAACAGGCTGCAGCCCGCCACCCGGAGGCGGCTAGCAGGTTGGCAGTGACGGTCGGGAAAGACCTGGAGAATACGGCCCCCTACGCCGACGCCGAAATCCTGATTACCCAGATCGTGGACAAGGAGCGGTTGAAAGAGATCGCGCCCAGGCTGAAATGGGTGTTCGCCACCTCTGCCGGCATTGAGAACATGTTGCCGCTGGATTGGCTGCCTCCGGGCGCGCTCTTTTCCAACAATAGCGGCACGCACGTTCCCAAATTCCGCGAATTTTTCGGCATGGCGCTGATGATGTTGCAGATGCGCCTGCCCGCGCTCGGCACCCAGCAGCGCGAGCGGCACTGGCAGCAGCTTTTTTCCGGGCTGATCGGCGGCAAGACCGTCTGCATCATCGGCTTTGGTACGATGGGGGCGACCGCTGCCGAAGTGGCAAAGGACATGGGGTTGAAGGTACGGGCCGTGCGTCGCAACCCGGCTCCCGATCCACGCATGGACCGGATTTTCGGCGTGGACCGGCTGCACGATGCCTTGGACGGTGCAGATTTCCTGGTGATCGCAGCGCCGCTGACCCCGGAGACCATGGGCCTGATCGGGGCGGCGGAACTGGATCACCTCGCGTCAGGAGCTAGCGTCCTGAACGTGGGACGCGGCATGGTGCTGGACAACGCCGCGCTCTGCGAGCGGCTCGACAGCGGAAGGCTCGAGGGCGCGATCATCGATGTGTTCGTACCGGAGCCCCTGCCTGCCGATTTGCCGCTCTGGCAGCAAAAGAACCTGCTGATTACGCCGCACATGTCCTCCGACGACCCGGCAACCTATATCCAGCGCTCGCTCGATATCTTTTTCGCGGAACTGGCGCGGTTCGAGGCCGGCCAGCCGCTGCAAAACCGAATTGATCCGGTTACCGGCTATTAATCCCCAGCATTGGTCCTTTCTCTCAGCGCCTTCGCGGGGCGGTCTTTCACGCATGCAACACAATCTGCCAAGGGCAATCCTGCTGCTTTGCGGGACGATGGTCATCATCGGCACCATGGATGCCGTCTCCAAGCTGCTGGTGCAGGACATGGCCGTGGGCCAGATCCTGGCTGTGCGCTACTGGATGTTTTTCTGCGTGGCGCTGTGGATGGCGCACCGCTCCATCGGCATCAAGACCGCCTTCCGGTCGGCGCGGCCGCTGGTGCAGATCGTACGCTCGGGCATCCTGATGGCGGAGATGGCGCTGTTCATCCAGGCCTTCGTCTACATGCAGCTGGCCGACGTGCACGCCGTCGCGGCCGCCGCGCCCCTGCTGGTGATGGTCATGGCGGCGCTGTTTTTGGGGGAGACCATCGGCCCCCATCGCAAGGCGGCCGTGTTGATAGGGTTTGCAGGCGTGCTGCTGATCATACGTCCGGGCAGCGGCGTGTTCGGCTGGGTCGCCCTGCTGCCCGTCGCGGCAACCCTGGGCTGGGCGGTCTATCAGGTGCTGCTGCGCCAAGTCTCCGCCTATGATCGCTCGCAAACCACCGTGCTGTACACAGCGACGACGGGGCTGGTGGTCTATTCGGTAGCGGGGCTGCTGGTTTGGCAGGCGCCGAGCGTCCAACAATGGCTGATGTTAGCCGCGGTTGGCGTCATGGGCTCTGCCGGGCATATTCTGCTGGTCAGAGCCTATGAGAGCGCCCCCGCCTCCGCCCTTCAACCGTTCAACTATGGCCTGCCGCTCTGGGCGGTGATCATCGGCTGGATCGTGTTCGACCACCTGCCGGACGCCTGGACCTTTGCCGGGGGCGCGATGGTCATATTAGGCGGGCTTTACGCCCTTTGGCGGGAGCGGTTGCAGAAGCGCCGAGAGAAAACGCTATGATAAAACGTCCCGCACATATTCTTCCGGTGATTATCTTTTCCCAGTTCGCCGGGACCAGCGTCTGGTTGGCCGGCAATGCCGTGCTGCCGGACCTGCAGGCGCAGTGGGGACTCGACCGGGAGGCGCTCGGGGATATCACTTCGGCCGTGCAGTTGGGCTTTATCGCCGGCACACTGGTCTTTGCAATCACTGCGCTTTCCGACCGCTTCTCGCCCCGGCTGATCTTCTTCGGATGCGCCTTGGCGTGTGCGGCGGCCAATGGCGCTACAGTCGCGCTGGACGCCAATCTGCCGGGCCTGTTGGCGCTGCGCTTTGCGACCGGTTTTTTTCTGGCAGGCGTGTATCCCATCGGCATGAAGATCGCATCAGGCTGGTTTCAGGCGGACCTGGGCCGGGCGCTCGGCTATTTGGTGGGTGCGCTGGTAGCCGGCACGGCCCTGCCCCACCTGCTGCGCGGGCTCGGCCAGGACCTCCCCTGGGAGAGCGTGACCCTAGCCGTTTCGGCCATCGCGGCCGGCGGCGGCGTGCTGATGGTGGCGCTGGTGCCCGACGGGCCGTTCCTGAAATCAGGCGCCCGCTTCGACCCGCGCGCCCTGGTATCCGTGTTTTCCTCCCGCCGGTTCCGCGCCTCCGCTTTCGGGTATTTCGGGCATATGTGGGAGTTGTATGCCTTTTGGGCCTTCGTTCCGGTGCTGCTCACCTTCTTTGCCAATCAACAGGGGCTTTCCGTTAATATCTCGCTCTGCGCCTTTGCCGTCATCTTTGCTGGCACCTTTAGCTGCGCGCTCGGCGGGCTCGCTTCGGTCCGGTTCGGCAGTGCCAGGGTGGCATATGTTCAGCTGTTCGTCTCCGGCGTCTGTTGCCTGATCTCGCCGCTGATGTTCAGCGCCCCGCCACTGGCGTTTGCGTTGTTCCTGCTGGTCTGGGGGCTGGCTGTGGTCGGTGATTCGCCGCAATTCTCGGCTCTAAACGCCCAGTCCGCGCCGCCGGACCGCGTCGGCTCCGCGTTGACCATCGCCAACGCCATTGGGTTCTGCATTTCCATCGTCAGCATCCAGCTGCTGAACGAATTGACCGGCATTTTAGAAATCCAATACCTCTTCGTTCTGCTGGTGCCTGGCCCGGTTTTCGGTCTGCTGGCGCTCAGGCGATTGCTGCGGCCATAGCTCGCAGGCATGCATCAAAGCTGCAAGCCGCCTGGGAACTGCGGCGCGATCCGGTCAATGAACAAATCCAGCGAGCGTCGGGCGGCCGCTTCCGGCAGGTTGCCGAAGGCGAAGCGGCAAAGCAGATAGTTGGCGGTGGAGGCTTCGGCCTGCCCCGCCAGCGCGTCCGCCACCTGCTCCGGCGTGCCGGCGATGGCGAGGCCCCGCTCCTTTGCCTCCGCGAAGTCCCTGGGGAAGCGGATCGGGTCGGCGCCGTTGTCCCGCCAGAGCTTCGCCAGGCTCGCGCGCCACTGGGCATAGGCAGGCTCCATCAGGCGTTCGGCCTCCGCGGTCGTGTCCGCAATGACCAAGTGGCGGGAAATCCCGAGAAAAGCGTCGGTACGCCCCCCGGCCGCCCGATAATGGTCAAAGATCGTGCGGCAGCCATCCGCTTCGCCATTGGCGACGATGTTCATGCCGCGCTTCGCCGTCCACTCGCCATGATCGGGACGGCCGACGCCATACCAGAGCGGCGGGTGCGGCCGCTGGTGGGGCGGGATTTCCATCGGAACGTTGCGATAGGTCCAGAACCTGCCCTCATAGGTCAGGCGCTCGGTCTGCAAGGCATGCAGGATCAGATCTAACGCCTCCTCGAAGCGGGGCGGGGTATCCAGATGGGTCAGTCCATAGAATGCCGTCTCGAACGCCACGATCCCCCGGCCAACGCCGATCTCCAGCCGGCCATTGCTCATCTGGTCCAGCATGCCGATTTCCTGGATCAGGCGCAGCGGCTCGTAGAGCGGAAGGGTATAGACCAGCGGCCCAAAGCGCAGCTTGCGGGTGCGCGCGGCGACCGCCGCCAGAAACACGCTGGGGCTGGGCGCCAGTCCCAGGGGCGAGCCGTGATGCTCCGCCAGATGAAACGCATAGAAACCGGCGCGGTCATATTCCTCCGCCAGGTCCAGGCGCTGGCGGTAAACATCCGGAAGGGGCGCGCCACTCTTGTCCAGATGGTCGAACACCCCGAAGCGGAGACTGACTGCCATGATTTGACTCCCCGATAACCGCAGTCAATCAGCCCGCCGCGGCATCGAACCGACGCAGCAGGCGAAGCAAGGTATCATTGAAGACATCCGTCCGCTCATACATGGCCCAGTGCCCGGCCTCGGGGATGGTCTCGAAGGGGCAGCCCGGCTGGATGCGCCGCATCAACTCCACCCGCTCATGGGTGAAAGGATACGTGGTCGAGTTCGAACTCGCCCCAGATCCCGGCGATGGGCGCCGGGCAGAGCGGCAGCACGCGTGCGAGCGTCGCATCCCGCGCGAAGCTCCGGCTTTTGGTGACGGCGCGCGTCGTGTTCAGCATCTGCATAAGCACGGCCACGTCGTCGATCGCGTCCCGGTCGCGCAGCATCAGAATGCCCAGATTGTTGCGCGCCAGATCCTTGAATTCTTCGTGGGTCATGTCGCGGCGGAAGCGGGCCATCGGCATGCCTTCCGCCCGCCTCAGCCCCATGCCTCCGGCCCCGACAAGCGTAAAGCTGGCGAGCCGCCGGTCAATATACTGCGCCGTGTGCCCGCCCAGAATGGCGCCGAAGGAAAAGCCTACCAGGTGAAAGCGGTCGTTCGGATGGGGAAACAACTGCTTCACGCCGTTGGCGATCACCTCGCCGATGCTGTCGGCGTCGAGCACATCCGGCGGCGGGTCGCTGTCGCCGAGGCCGGGCGAATCCGCGGCGTAGACAGTGAAATGCTGGCGGAAGAACGGAATGTTTCGGATCCAGTGGATCCACGAGCCATAACCGCCGTGGAACAGCACCAGGTTCGGCTTGCCGCTGCCGAGTTCCCACACCCGCCAGATCTGGTGGCCCTTGCCGCTGGGAGTGCGCAGGATTTCGGCGTCGGCCTCGACCGCGCCGATCTCGGCGGCGGCCTCCGGCATCGGCGGGATGCCGTTTTCCATGCGTGGCTCACGCAATACTCGCATCGTCATCCTTAGACCGTCATCCTCGAACACTCATGGCTGCTTCACGTCTCTTCGGCAAAGGCCTTCAAGTCTTCGGCCACATCCTCGACCGACGCATTGTAAATACGCTCGCCATGGGCAACCGTCGAGAGGGAGGGATCGGAGCCGATGCGGCCGTCCGGAAAACGGCGGCGGTAATCCTCCGCATCGCGGATCGGACCCTTGGCCGCGATCTTCGGCTCCATCGCCGCCTGCTTCACGAAATCCGGGAAGGCGTAATAGCTGAGCGAGACTTCCGACGGCGTCGCGTGGCTGCCCTCGCTGTCGCCGTAAAGTTCCTTGGACAGTTCGCGGAAGCGCTTGCCCATGAACCAGCTTTGCAGCTTGAGCAGAAACCTCCGGTCGGAGCGTCTCAGGCTGGTTTCGGTATAGATCTCGCTGAAGGCGGCCATGATGGTGGCGATATTGCCGCCATGGCCGTTCAGGAAATAGATGCGGTCGAAGCCGTGCCGAACCAGCGAGGCGACGACATCTTTCAGCGTTTCGATCAGCACCTGCGGGCGGTAGGTGATGGTGCCGGGAAAGGCCATGTGATGCTGGGCCATGCCGATGGAGAGCGTCGGCCCCACCATGACGCCGGCCTTCTCCGCCACGCCGTTGGCGATGATCTCCGGGCAGATGGCGTCGGTGCCAATCAGACCGTTCGGGCCGTGCTGCTCGGTCGAGCCGATGGGGATGATAATGTCGCGGCGCTGGCCGAGATAGGTTCCGACCTCCTGCCAGGTGGAGAGTTGCAGGCGGGGCATGGGCGGGGCTTTCTAATCCGGGACGGGAGGGGCGCTTGTACTATACCGGCGCTCCATTGGCACCCCTTCCGCCATCGCCTACCCGGTCGCCCACATGCGCAGCAGGTTGGTTTTGGCCCGCTGCAACCGGTCAAATACCGGCGTCGCGCCGGCCGCGGCGTGGATTTCGGCGGCAGCCTGGTCCAGGTCGAACAGGATGGCGCGGCGGGACGCGTCCGGCACCCAACTGGTGATCCAGCCGACCACCGCCAGCCGCATGCCCTCCGTCAACGGCGCCACGCGGTGCAGCGTGTCCGACGGGTACAGTATCATCTGCCCGGCATCCAGCCGGATGGAGCGCTGTTCCAGCAATTCGTCGATGATCAACTCTCCGCCCGCATAGTCACTCTCGCGCGACAGGCACAGGGTAAATGAGACATCGGTACGGCTGTTGTTGATGACCGCGTCATCCACGTGGAACCCGTACTCCATGCCGGGCGTGTAGCGGGACACCAGCATCCGGGCGTAGCGGCGCGGGCGGGCGGCAGAGCGCACCAGCGGGCTTTCCTCCAGAGCCAGCCTGACCTTTTCGAGTATCGCCGCCCGTTTGGACGAATCCACCGCCTGTTCGTTGTTCTTGACGGCTTCGGCATACCGGCCCGCGGTCCGCCGGCCATCCTCGTAGGACAGGCCGGCGGACGCTTTCCGCAGGGCCTCCACCTCGTAGGCGTCGAGCACCCGGTCGAGCACGTGGATCATGATGCGTCTACGAAGCGCCGAGGGCTGCGATTTCCATATGCGCGGCGGCGCCATAAAGAAGCGCCGGGTCCATCTCCATGTCCCCCTCGCCCTGAATATCGCCGAACGCCTTATCGAGGCTCCGCACCTGCTCCAGGATGGTTTTTCCCGCCTCGGCCACCTCGGGGTCGCTCGATTCCGCAAAAGCGGACGCCCTTACCTCCACGGCCCGCAAAAAGCCCCAGGCATCCTGGTATTCGTGCAGGTTGGAGATTTTCCCGCCTTCCGTTCCCGCGGCATATTCGTCGGCCGCGATCCGGGTTAACAGCGCGAGCGAGCGCAACTCGGCCGCAGCACCGCCGGGCGAAGCATCGCCGACTGCGTCAATGCGGGCAGAGATGTGGTCGAAGAGCGGCTCGAGTTTACCGTAAGGCTCCTCGGCCTCCGCCGCATCGGACAGGGTAACGATCATCGCCTTCATGTCGCCGAAGCCGCGTTCCTCGAGTACTTCCGCAACCGCGCCGTATTTCTCCTTGATCGGATGCCCCATATGGGTTTTGGCAGCCGCCAGGTCCCCTTCTTCATAGAGCTTCATCCCCGCCCGCAGATGACCTTCCATGAAACCGAGGGAGGCGAGAAAATCCGCTTCCGTAGTGCCGGCTGCGCTGCCACCTTCGCCTTCGCCGCCTTCACCGCCGGCCTCTTTTACAATCACCTTGCTCTCGCCGTCGCCCTCTCCTTCGCCTTTCGTGCGGGTGGTTTTCGACATGTCGGCTGCAGCGACCGATATATCGGCAACCTCCCGCTGCGCGTGTTCACCCGAAGCATTGGCGGGAAGCGAGAGTCCGCTTGCCAGGCCCGCTGCGGCGAGCGTCCCCAGCGCCGTCCAAAGGCGGGGCCGGACGAGGCGGATGGGCTTTTCATTCCGAGGCATCAATTTCTCCAGGATCACACGGCTGTCACGAATGCGCGTGAGAATGCGAATTATTCTCACCGTGTCAACCGCCAAGTGTGCGCGCCCGCCTACCCGCAATCCGCCGCCCGAGAGCTAGTGCGCCCGGGCCGTGTTCGCGGTTATCGCGCTGGCGATGCGGCCGCAGGCGGCGTCAGGATAATCATGCGCCATGCCCGCGATCACCAGCATATCGGTGTTCGGAACGGTGTCGGCCAAATCCTGGCCTGCCGCGACCGGCACCAGTGGGTCTTCCTTGCCGTGGATCACCAGCGTCGGGGCGGTGATGCTGGGCAAATGCTCGACCCGGCCGTCGGCGCTGGCGATGCTGGCCAACAGATGGCGGGACGAGCCTGCGGGATAGAAGGCGCGGTCATAGAGCGCTGCTGCCTTTTGCTTGATCGCATCCTCATTGCGCGAAAAGCCCGGCGAGCCGTTGATGGCCGCGGTGGCGAGCGCGTCTTCCATGGCGCCCTCCCGCGTTCCGGCAGGGTTGCGCGGCTTGGCGAGCCATTCATTGGCCTTCTCGCTCGGACGGGGCAGGCCGCGCCGGCCGCTGGTCGCCATGATCGAAACGAGGGACGCCGTCTTGTCGCGGTGGCGGTAGGCGAAGATCTGGGCAATGGCGCCGCCGTTGGAACTGCCAACGATGTGGGCCTTGACCACGCCCAAATGGTCGAGCACTGCCGCGCCGTCGTCGGCCATATCCTCCAGCTTGTAAGGCGCCTTCACCTCTTGCTTGGCGCGGGCCTGCTTGAAGGCGGTAGCGATGTCCGCCGGACCCCAATCGTCGAACCGCGTCGAGAGGCCGCAGTCGCGGTTGTCATAGGCGATGACGCGAAAGCCGCGGCCAGCCAGTTCCTGCACGAGACGTTCGGACCAGGACGGGATCTGGACCCCCAAACCGCCAACCAGCAACAACGCCGGACCGTCATCCGGGCCATAGGTCAGGTATTCAATCTCAACGCCTTGGGTGGAGGGCGCGCGGGGCATGGGCAATTCCTGTCAGGTAGTTCGGTGATGGCAATCGCCGTCACTTTATCCCCGCTTGCCGCCATCGCGAAAGTCCATAAGACCATGACGCGCGGCTGCCGGACGCTACTCTTCGAATGTCAGGGAGTCAGGGTCTGCGCCCAATTCCTTCAACGCGTCCATGACCTGGTCCATCATCGGTGGCGGGCCGCAGACATAGAAATTCTGACGGAAGTCCTGGATGTGCTTTTGCAGATAGCCTTTGTCGATGAAGGTATTGGGCAGGTCAGAATTCGGCTGATCAGTCACCGTGAATAGGCACTTAAGCTCCTTTGACTGCTCGAATTCTTTGCGCAGGATAATGTCCCGCTCCGCCTTGTTGGAGAAGATCAGCGTATTCCCCTCCAACTCTCCGTTTCTCTTCAGGTCGCGGATGATCGCGATGAAGGGGGTTATGCCCGCGCCGCCGGCGACAAAGCAGCCCTTGCCCTTGTACTGGATTGTGCCCCAGGGGTCTTCCAGGATCAGATGGTCGCCGTTGTGCAGCTTGCCGATCTGGCCGGTGACGCCGTCGTGATCTGGATAGATTTTAATCGTGAATTCCAGGTAGGTGTCCTCTGGCAGGCAGGTAAAGGTGAAGGGCCGTTTCTCTTCGCGCCAGCCATCCTTATCGACCGCCACTTCCGTTGCCTGACCAGGGACGAACTTGTAACCATCCGGCTTTTGCAGGCGAATGCGGCGAACATCGTGGGTTACCTCCGCGATGTCGAGCACGGGCAAGGTGTGACTCATCGGAAACTCCTCTTTGTTGGCCGCTTCTCCGCGGGTCCAGTGAATGGGACGGCACCCTGGCCTGCATGCCAGAAACGAGCATTGTGCCATTCAGGTTGGAATCGGGGTGCTCCCAAGGCTTGAATTGAACGCCTCCACCATGCCCCGAGCGCGATACCATTTCAGACATCAATGGGTAGGGGTAACGTGGGGTCTCCCGTCAAGCGTTACAATTCCCGTGGGTGGCTTGGCGAGGACAGAGTGCCAGATCTCGTCCACGCTCGAATAAGTCCCTGAGGCATTCTCCAAATGGCGCCCGGCAATCCGGTCAGGACGATCGGCCCTTTAATTCGTGCCAGGCAGGGTACAGCCGCGACGGGGATCGACGTCGCTGATCCGGCAGCCCTGATCCATTTCCACGACAACACTGCCATTACTACAGGTCGTTGGCTTTGCGAAAAAAATTGATAGCCGCTAACGTCCGACGCCGAGTTCGGGTCGGAATAATCGAGACCTTCGGAAGTGAAAATAAGTTGGCGCAGCGCCGTTCGCGTATTGCGCTACGGTGGTCAACTCTTTCCGTGCTTGGGCGACTACGCCGAACCCATGGGTTTGGCGTAGTCGCCCAGCATCTCATCAAATTCATAGAGCCGTGAGAACAGGCTTACGGCTTCCTTAAGTCAGCAGTCGTTAATTCCAACCGGCCACAGTGCAGCCGCCCCGCGCTCTGGCGTCGCTGATCCGGCAATCATCATCCATTTCAATGAGGATGCTGCCCTCAGAACAGCTCTCTGGCTGGGCAAAAAATTGATAGCCGCTGATTTCCGGGTCCGGCTTGTTACTGTTCCAGGTATCAACGTCCCACTGAACATTCTTCAGTTGGCTCCACTCGATACCAGCTTCTTTCAGCTTGGCTTCGACCTGCGGTTTGCATACGTCTTCCTGTTGCGCGAAGGCGCTCGACGCAAACATTACAACACTGGCACATACGGCAACGGTTATACGGTTCATTCTACGCATCCTTAAATAGGTGTTCTCATCGATTAGATGATTTTGCCCGACTGGTGCCCAAAGGGCTCTAGCCCGCCAATACATCCATATTCAGTTATATGCCAAATGCAATGGCGGGCAAGTGGAATCGATAAAATTCCGCCGCAGAAAGTGATTGATGTGAGCACGATTTTTTACAGACCCAATTGAGCCTTCGAAATGATGTTGTGCTGGATCTCGTTCGAGCCGGAATAGATCGAGACCTTGCGGAAGTGGAAATACGCCGGGCTCGCGCCGTTCGCGTACTCCGCGCCAATGGGCGGCTCGTTCCAGCCCTGGGTCAGCGCGCCGAAAACATAGGGGTTCGCGTAGTAGCCAAGCGCGTGCACCTTCAACTCGGTCAGGCGTTGCTGGATTTCGGTGTTGCGGATCTTGAAGACGTTCGCCTCCATGCCCAGCGCCTGCGCGCCTAGGTCGCCTGCCCGGCTGACCTTGTCGATGGCGCGCAGATTAAAAGCCTCCAACGTGCCGAGTTCAATCTCGATGGACGCGATCTCGCGGGCGAAGTCCGGGTCATCCGCCAGCGGCTCCTCGCCGTTCGCACCCTCTTGGCCCGCGATATACTTCAACTGGCGCAGCAGCGCCTTGTGCTGGCCGAGCGAGCCTCCGCCCATGCGCTCGTGCGCCAGCAGGTACTTGCCGATGCTCCAGCCCTCATGCTCGACGCCGACCAGGTTTTCCACCGGCACGCGCACGTCGGTGTAAAAGACCTGGTTGGTCTCGTGCAGGCCGTCGAGCAGGTGGATCGGGCGGATTTCGATGCCTGGCGTCTTCATGTCCACCAGCAGGAACGAGATACCCTGCTGCCGCTTCTCGAACTTGCCGGTGCGCACCAGCAGGAAGACCCAGTCGGCCCAGTGCGCCTTGGTCGTCCAGATCTTGGAGCCGTTGACGACGTAATGGTCGCCCATTTCATCATCATAGGCGCGCACCGCCTCCGTCTTGAGGCTGGCGAGGTCGCTGCCCGCGCCCGGCTCGCTGTAGCCCTGGCACCAGATTTCCTCGCCCGCCAGCATGGGCGGCAGGTGGCGCCGTTTCTGCTCCTCGGTGCCGAAGGCCATCAGCACCGGCCCACACATATTGATGCCGAACGAGACGATGCGCGGCGCGCCGGCCAGGCCCATCTCCTCGTCGAAGATGTATTTCTGCGTCAGCGTCCAGCCAGGGCCGCCATGCTCGGCAGGCCAGTTCGGCGCGACCCAACCCTGCCTGGCCAGGATCTTGTGCCATTCCAGCATGTCGTCGTATTGCTGCTCGACGCCGTTCTCGACCTTGTAGCGCAGCCGGTCCGGCAGTTTGTCCGCAAGGAAGGTGCGGACTTCCTGGCGGAAGGCGGCGTCTTCAGGCGCAAAGGCAAGGTCCATGAGGTATCTCCTTTATAGCGCCGGCGCTTCCCGGATGGTCTGGGGCACGCTGCGCTTGATGTATTTGCCGTCCGCGAGGTCGCCGTGGAATGCGCCGTCCTCGACCATGACCTTGCCGCGCAAGAGCGTCATGCAGGGCCAGCCAGAGATCGGATGGCCCTCCCAGGGGCTGTAGTCGGTCTCGTGCAGGTTCTCGGCCTTTACCTCGCCGCGCACGGAGGGGTCGAGCACGCAGATATCGGCGTCGGAGCCTGCCGCAATCGCGCCCTTTTGCGGGTACATGCCCATGATCTTGGCCGCGTTCGTGCTGACCAGGTCCACGAAGCGCTCCAGCGAGTAGCCGCGGCGCGTCACCATCTGGTTGTACATACGCCGACGCGCGGCTCGCAGCCGGCATTGCCGCCGGTGGTGTCGTCGATGCGGCTGCCGATGGTCTTCATGT
This sequence comes from uncultured Alphaproteobacteria bacterium, assembly GCA_963807085.1. Classification (GTDB taxonomy): domain Bacteria; phylum Pseudomonadota; class Alphaproteobacteria; order Bin95; family Bin95; genus JACKII01. The sequence continues at coordinate 684,755 of CAWEBB010000032.1, read as the reverse complement.
TCAGGTTGCAGCAGATCTCGTCGGTCGCGACGCAATTGATCGAGCCGTCGAGCGTGCCGTCCCAGATCTCACCCTGATCCTCCCGGGTCTTGAGAGAAGGGTAGGTGTGGAACATCTGGCCGTTCGGGCGTTTGTAGTCCTCTTCCGTGTAGCACATGTACTGGTGCAGGCTTTCGCCATAGATCGGCTGGCCCTTGGCCCGCGCCTCGCGGATCGCCCTGACGCCGGTGCCGGCAGAGACGTGCATCATATAGAGCGGCGTCTGCTCGGCCTCCGCCAGCCGGATGATCCGGCGGAAGGAGAGGTCTTCGGACAGCTGATTGTGCACCTCGGCCAGGTGGTGGAAGCTGGTGCGGCCCTCGCGGATCAGCTTCTCGTACATGTGCATGACGATGTCGTTGTCCTCGGCGTGGATGACGCCGAGGCCGCCTGCGCCGGTCAGCACCTTGAACAGCTCCCAGATGTCGCCGAAATGCACCATGCGGCCCTGGCGCGACGGCGTGATGTTGGTGGTGAAGATCTTGACTGTCGGATAGCCGCCCTCGATCAGCGGCGGCAGTTCGGCGAGCGTTTCCGGCTCCAGGTCGCCCAGCAGCATCAGGTGATAGGCATAGTCGCAATAGCATTTGCCCTCCCAATCCCGGTCGCGCTCGGCGATAACCTGGGCGAGCGGCTTCGGCTCCATGCGGGCGGCGAAGTCGATCAGCATGGTGGTGCCGCCCCAAAGCGCGGCGCGGGAGACATCCTCCGGCGGACCGGAGGTAACGGCCGAGCCGTCCGGCAACGGCATGTGCCAGGCGCAATGCACATGCGGGTCGATGCCGCCCGGCATGACGATCTTGTCCGAGACGTCTTTCACCGTGGCCGCCGCATCGTCCGGGATGGCGCCGGGGGCGGCGACGGCGGCGATCTGCTCGCCCTTGATGGCGACGTCATAGAGGCCCGCGCCTTGCGGCGTGACGGCGGTGCCGCCGCGAAGGATTAGGTCGAACATAAGCGTGCGCACTCCACCAGGGAAAGACGATCAGACAGCAAAGTCTCGCTCGGGTTCGGAGCCGGTGCAAGGGGGTGAACGATGGGAGGGCCGCGCTGCGGCGCTCCTTGCCGCTTATGGAAGACGCGGATACGGTCGGCGTGATAGCATTTGCGGCTATTGAATGCGGGACGGATGGGGAGACCCCCTTATGAATAGGCAAGCGGGGATCGGCGAGGTCCGCACAAAGGTTCCCAAGAGCAAGATCAACAGCGTCTTGATTACCCTAGTTGGGGTTCTGAAGAAGAATGCCACGTCGGCCACGGCAGGGCAGCTTGCCGCTTCCCGGCCGGGCTTCGATTTCGGCGCGAACGCGATTGCTAAGCTCACGGACATGAACGAAGCCCTGCGCGCGGAAGACAACTCGAAGGAACACTTGCCTTTGAGTGGATCTCCGGGGCGCTGGCGCTGACAGTGCTGCAATTGGGCGGACGGCTGGCGAAGAGCCAGGCGGGGCACATGCAGGAAAGCGTTACCCTGCTGTCGGACGACATCACCATCGACCGCAGCTTTTTTTACGAGCCGCGGGCCTTTCCGCTGGTGGATATCGTGCGGAAGGAACTGGCAAACCATTGGATGGGCGGGGCGGCAGCAAGGATGAGTGGTACGGACCGCCTGAGTCCGCTTCCCGCCGTGTTCGTGCACCATATGCACGGGCTCTATGCCGACAATCAGGAGCGCTATGGCAAGGTCATCGGTGCGACCGAAGGGCCCTTCGTCGAGGCGGAACAGACGGGCGGCGGATTGGGACCGCTACAGCGCCAATGTGATTGCGCACGAATGGACCTACCCGATTTTCGAGAAGCAAGGCGAATATGCCTTCCCGCTCGCCCGGGTTTACGTGCCGCTTTCGGCAAATGTGGCGGTCCCGGCGGAGGACGGTGACACCGATGGTGAAGAGGTCGAGTTCGAAGAGGTCCGATCCGGCCAGCGGAGGAAGTACAAGACCAAGACCATCCAGAGCATCGACGACGACCTCGACGCCTGGCTGGTGGGGCCGGACGATCCGGATGGCCGGGTGCGGCCTGATTACCGGCGGGCCGGGCTCCGGCAAGTCCAGCCTGATGAAGGCGCTGGCGATGCGCACGGACGCGCGGCGGTCGGGCGAGCGGAACTGGCATGTCGTATTCGTGCCGCTCCACCGGGGCCCGGGATTTCCATTTCAGCGGCAAGGGGCTGGAGGATGATATCCGCACCTACTTGCGCGCCAAGTCATTCGCCAAGTCGCACGATCCGTTCAGCGACCAGACACCGGTGCCTCTGCTATTGCTGTTCGACGGGCTCGACGAACTGGTCATGCCGGATGGCCAGCACGCACTGACGCAGGCGCGCGACCTTGTCCGCGATGTCGTGACCCTGGTGAATGCCCTCAGCGGCCGCCGCCGGGTGCGGGCGGTGATTAGTGGCCGCAACTCCGTCATGCAGGAAGTCTCGAAAGAGGGCCGGACCGGCAACGCGGTTGGGCCGGCGCGTATCTATTTCAGGTCCAGCCTTACGACCACGCACAGATCGGGGCGGCGAACCGCCGGTATGCGGAGGCGCTCGGCGTCGCGCCCGACGACCTTCCCGGCATTGTTACCGATGACCGCTTTAGTCACCTGATCCGCGAGCCGCTGCTGCATGCCTTTTCCGTATGAGCCACGAGCGGCTGGCGAAGGTCGATCTGGCGACAGCGAACCGGGCGCATGTCTACGACGCCATGTTCGGCAACATGTTCGACCGCGAAACCGAGAATTGCCGGGCAGTGGCCACAAGCCCGCACACACCGTGTTCTGCATGGATGAGGCGAAAGACCCGGAGGACGATTTTTTCCGGGCGATGGAGGCCATCGCGCTGGCGTCCTATCGCAGCGGCGATCACGAAACCCGCTACCGCTCTGCCGCGCGTGGGCCAATTGAAGAGGCGCTGAAAGAGTGCGGCCATGCCGGGCTCTTGCAGCGGCTCGGCGAAAGCGGCATTGCCGGCTCGCCGCGACCTTTTTCACCCGCTACGAGGATGAGGGCGGCGGTGTGGAGTTCCACCACAAGAGCTTCGGCGAATATCTTTATGCCCGGCGATTGGGACGGTGGGGCGAGCACCACGCAAAGCGTATCAAACTTGGCAGTGACGCAGGTTTTGAGCCGACAACGCGAGGCAAGAGGCATTTGCAGCTTGGCTGCCGCTTGCTTCGGCGCACCGGATGACCCTGGATGTGCTGGCGTTACTGCGGGATGAACTGGCGCGCCGGACCGATCCGGCGACTGGTCATGCGTGGCAGGAAGCCCTCCGTCCGATTGTGGAGCAGGCGTTGGAGAAGGGCTGGTTGGCTCAACCGGGAGCCGCGACCCTTCGGGCCGCGGAACGTTCTTCCGTCCATGCGGAGGAAGCGCTTTTTTGCGCCTGGCGATGGTTGACGCCCTCGCAAGTGGAGAGCGGGGCAAACCGTTGGACCTTTCCGCTTGGCGAAAGCCGTCGGAACCTGGCCGATCTGCTTGCCCGGCTTGCCGCGGTAAACGGGCCGGTATTCTTTGTCGAGCATGCCGAATTCCGGTACTTCGGTTTTGGTGTTGTGCCGAATTCTCCCTTGCTGGTCTCTCTGACGGGCGCGGATTTGACGGGCGCGGACTTGACGGGCGCGAACCTGAGGGCGCGGACCTGAGGGGCGCGGACCTGGAAGGCGCGGACCTGAGGGGCGCGGACCTGGAAGGCGCGGACCTGAGGGGCGCGGACCTGGAAGGCGCGGACCTGACGGGCGCGGACCTGGAAGGGCGCGGACCTGGAAGGCGCGGACCTGACGGGCGCGAACCTGATGGGCGCGAACCTGGAAGGCGCGGACCTGAGGGGCGCTCATTTCTCCCGGGATCCAAAGAGTTTGGGCGCGCGCTGGGATGAGGCTGATCCGCCCCTGAACCTTGACACGGTCATAATTGACCAAACCTAACGTTCATTATCGCATCGCCTGGTTGGACAAGTGCTCGCAACCAGGCGATGCGTCCCTTAAACCGCCACCGAATGCCTCGCGGCTTGCGGTTGGAGGTAGGCGTCAAAGGCGGCGGCTACCACGCGCACGAAGGGACGGCCCGCCGCCGTCGTTTCGATCCGGTGGCCGTCATAGGCGATCAGGCCGTCCGCCGCCCGGCAATTCAAAGCGACAAATGGAAAGGCACTGACTATTCTCACCAGCCTCTATTCGCCAATCAACGATAGGAAATTCTCATGGCCGACAATGCCGCTACCGTGATTGCGCTCGACGCCGCCCGCATGCAGGCGATGGCGGAGCAGGACTACACCAAGCTGGACGAGGTCATCGCAGACGACCTGTTCTACACCCACTCCTCGGCCCGCCTCGACACCAAGGAGACGCTGATCGGCGCGATGAAATCTGGCGCGACGGTCTACAAGGCCTGCACGCCGTCCGACGTGAAGGCGGTGGATCTGGGCGGCGCCGTGGTGCTGACAGGCCGTGCCGACATCAGCATCGACCGTGCGGGCGAGCCTATCTCATTCGCCGTGCGCTTCACCGATGTCTATGCCAAGCGCGGCGGCCAATGGCAGATGGTGGCCTGGCAGTCGACCAAGACGAATTAAGCTAGATAGCTTAATTCTTCACTACGCGCCTTAAGTTCCCGCCGTCTCTCCCGGCGGGGCGCCGGGGCGGGCGCGGTAGGCGCCGGGGTCGCGCTTGGCCAGTTCGGCAGGGTTGGATCCCGGACGATCGCCGGGCCGTGCGAATTGCAGGGTCAGCACATCGGCACCGTTTGGCCCCGCGGTCAGCAGCGGCGCGGCCTCGCCCGGCTCGACATGCAGAAGCGACCATTGCGGCAGGGTCTTGCCGCCCTCGGCCACCTCGCCCTCGCACACCAGATAATATTGACCGCCACCGTCGGATGCCGGCCCCTGCATGTTGGCACCCGGGCCAAGGCGGAAGCCACGGGCGGCGACGCCATCGTCCTGCTGCTCCATTAGCGCGATCTCGACGCATTCGCCGGCCGCCGGCTGCGGTTGCGACCGGTCGAAATGGCCAGCGATGTTGCGCCCGGCCCGGCCCGGCATATGCGCGCGGCTGCCGGGCATGGGGAAAAAGCCGCCGCTTGCGATCGGGCGCAGGGTAAAGAAAGCAAAACCCTGCCGTTCGCCCTTGATCGGGCCGTAGGGCGTATAGGCGTCGGCATATTGGAAGCTGACCGGCGGGGCGTCCACCTTTCCCATCTTGCAAAAACCGCCGACGACCACCTGGTACTGGTCCACATCATGGAAGTGCGGCGGAATGGTGGCGCCCGGAAACAGCCGGTCCACCAGGAATGCCTGTGGGTTCTGGTCGATAATGCCGGGGCTGCCGATATAGTCGGTGCGGCCGCCGGTACCTTCGGCCTGGGTGATGACGATCTTTTCGGTCTCGGTGCTGGCGACGGCCTGCATGGGCGTTTCCTTTCTGGCGGACAGCCCGCTTCGGCCTTGCCGAGCGGAGCGTCTTCGCGAATGATGATCGTACCTCCTAATGATACCGCGGCAAGATGGAAATCGAAAGCATGGCCGATCACATTGGAACCTGGCGCCTCGTGCGGGCGGAAGCGGTGAACGCCGAGGGCAAGCCAGTCGCCCCGCCCTTTGGCGGAGAGAACGTGATCGGCCGTGTCGTGCTGACCGCCGACGGCCGTCTGTCGGCCTCCATCGTGGATGCGCGGGCAGTGATCCCCGAAGGCGAGACGCGGGAATATTCCTGTTATGCCGGTGCCTACACGTTTGACGGCAAGACGCTGGTTACGACCGTGGATGCCTGCTCGGACCCCGCGCGCATGGGCACCAAGCAAGTGCGCGACGTAACGTTCGAGGGCGATCTGATGGTGCTGCAACCCCCGCTGCGCTCCTACGGCGACAAGCCCGCTGAGCGGCGCACGATTTGGTGGAAAAAGCTTGCGAGCGAATAGGGCCGCCGCAACAACCCATGGAAAGGAAACGCTGATGCCGACCGCTTTCGAAGAAGTGATGGCCGCCCGCGGCAAGGGAATGCCTGCCGATAGTGAGGTGACGATCACCGGCAAGGATCCGGTGTTCTCGACCAAATTCAAGATCGGCGAAACTGTGGCGGCCGCGCTGGCCGGCGTCGGAACTGCCGTCAACGATATTCATGAGTTAAAGACCGGCAATCGCCAGAAGGTGGCCATCGAGGTGCGCCACGCCGCCGCCACACTGCGCAGCGGCGACTATGTCGCCCAGCAGGATGCGGCGGGCGCCTACCAGCCGTTGCTGAGCCCGGCTCACCGGGCGATGAGCGGCCTCACCCAGCCTTGGCCGACCAAGGATGGCCGCTGGGCCCTGCCGCATTTCGGCCTGCCGCATCTCCAGGCGCGGATGCAGAAGCTGCTCGGCTGCGAGGCCACGCCGGATTCGGTGGCCAAGGCCGTTGCCCAATGGGACGCCATGGACCTGGAGGCCGCCATCGACGAGCACAATCTCTGCGGCGGCATGGTGCGCACCAACGCCGAATGGCTGGCGGACGAGCACGGCAAAGTGCTGGCCGCCAAGCCCATCGTCGAGGTGATCAAGATCGCCGACAGCGCGCCGGAGCCGATGCCGGCGGGTGCACGCCCGCTCGACGGCATTCGCGTGCTGGACCTGACCCGCATCCTGGCCGGGCCGACCTGCGCCCGCACCCTGGCGGAGCATGGCGCAGACGTGCTGGCGGTGACGGCCGACGGCCTGCCGCAGATCCCGCATGCGGTGGTGGACACCAACCACGGCAAACGCTCCTGCTACCTGGACCTGAAGAACCCGGCGGAAAACGCCAGGCTGAAGGAACTGGTCCGCGACGCCGACGTGTTCAGCCAGGGCTACCGACCCGGAGTGATCGAAGGGCTCGGCTTCGGGCCGGAGGAACTGGCCGCGGTGCGGCCCGGCATCGTCTATGCCTCGATCAGTTGCTATGGCGCGGACGGCCCCTTCAGCCACCGCGCCGGCTGGGAGCAGGTGGCGCAGACCATGACCGGCATCTGCCACGAGGGCACGCCAGAGCATCCGAAACTGCTGCCCGCCGCCGCCAACGACTACATCACCGGCTATCTGGGAGCCTATGGCATCCTGCTGGCGCTGGCCCGCCGCGCGACCGAGGGCGGCAGTTACCATGTGCGCGTATCTTTGTGTCAGTCGGGCATGTTCATCTACCGCCAGGGCGATGTGGGTTATCAGGCGGACGGCATGGGCCTGAGCAGCGCGGAGTTGGACGAACTGCTGGTGGAGAGCCAACCGGTGTCAGGCAGCCTTCGGCATCTGGGGCCGGTCGTGCGGATGAGCGAGACCCAGCCCTATTGGGACAAGCCGACCCCGGTGCTGGGCGGGGACAAGGCGGAATGGCTGGAGAGCGGCGCGAGGGCAAGGGCGGCGGAGTAGGTTCGGCGGCTTTCCCAACCCCCGGCGTCATTGCGAGGCGGCGGGCCGAAGTCTCGGCAACGAAGCAATCCATCGGTGGTGCATGTTGGCGCTTTCTCTAGTGGATTGCCGCACCCGTTCTGCAAACGGGCTCGCAATGACGGCGGGCAGGGAAATGGGCCTCCTACTACGCCTACCCCTCCCCCAACTCGCCGGCCAGGTCGCCCATGCGCAACTCGCCTTCGCGGGTTTGGCCGCCGATCTCCAGGAACTTGCGCATGTTGCGCTTGGCGCCGTCGGTGCGCAGGGTCTGGTCGAACAGGTAGGCTTCCTCGAACAGGCCTTCCAACAGAGGGCGTTCGGACTGGTTGACGCTCTGCTTGGCGAGCCGCACGGCCTCTACAGGGAAGGAGGCGATGCGGCGGGCGAGCTTCTCGACGGCCGGGCCGATCTCGCCGGCTTCATAGATGCGGTTCAGATAGCCCCAGCGCTCGGCGGTTTCGGCATCCAGGTCGTCGCCCGCCAGGATCAGCTCCATCGCCCTGCCCTTGCCGATCAGGCGCGGCAGGCGCTGGGTGCCCGTGCCGCCCGGCAGGATGCCCAAAGGCACCTCCATCTGGTTGATCTTGGTCTTGCCGCGCACCCCGAAACGCATGTCTAAGGAAGCCGCCAACTCGCTGCCGCCGCCGCCGACGCGGCCCTCGATCTGAGCGATCACCACCTTGTCCATGGTGCGGTAGCGCTCGCACATCGCATGGAAGGGCTTTACCTGCACCTCGCGCCGGGCGGGTGTGTCGGTCGGACGGTCAAGGATCGCGGCGACATCGAAATGGGCGAGAAAGAAGTCCGGGTCGGCGCTCTTGAAAACCACCACCAGCAGGTCGGGGTCGGCCTTCAACTCGTGCGACAGCGCCTCCAGTTCGGCCAGCAGTTCGAGCGTGATGACGTTGACGGGCGGGTTGGAGATGGTGGCAGTGGCAACGCGCCCGGCGGCCTCCACACGGATTAACTTGTAGTCGTAGGCCATGGCGTTTCCTCGTTGGGTGCTCGTTGGCGATAGGGTCGCCGAAATACGGGCGGCTTGGCAATCGTGGTGCGCGCAGGACAGCGCCGTTGGCGCTTCCGGGATACGCGCCCTCTTGCCTTCCGCGCCGCCAGCGGCCACGCTTTGCCCTCCCATTGCCACTGCCAGCCGGAGCTTGCCGCCCATGGAGCCCGACCGCTTTCCCTACAGCCCCATCGTCGACCGGCCGCCGCTCAGATGGCCGAATGGCGAGCGGGTGGCCGTCTGGGTGCTGCCGAATGTGGAGCACTACGAATACCAGCCGGCGCTCCAGAACGTGCGCAACCCCTGGCCGCGCAGCCCTCATCCGGACGTGTTTGGCTATGGCGACAAGGATTATGGCAACCGGGTCGGCTTCTGGCGCATGACCGATCTCATGGACAAGCACGATATCCGCTGCACCGTCTCGCTCAACTTCTCCGTGATCGAGCACTATCCGGAAATCTTCGAGGCGATGCAGGCGCGAGAATACGACTATCTCTGCCACGGCATCTACAACACCCGCTACCTCTGGAACCTGCCCGAGGACGAGGAGCGGGCGGTGATGCAGGATTGCGTGGACACCCTGCGCAAGGCGACCGGCAAGCAGTTGGCGGGCTGGTTCGGCCCGGCAGCGAGCTTCACCGTCAACACGCCGGACCTGGTGGCCGAACTGGGCATGAAATACACCAGCGACTGGTACCATGACGACCAGCCGTTCCCGATCAAGACGCGGACGCTGCCACCTTCGGGCAAGCCGCTGATCACCGTGCCCTACTCCATGGATATCAATGACGCGATCGAGTACCGCTACCACACCGAGGGCGAGGAATTCGCCCGCATGATCATGGACCACTTCGATACCGTCTACCGGGAAGGCGAGCATGGCGGGCGGGTGATGGCCCTTGCACTGCACCCCTATCTCTATGGCACGCCGCACCGCATCCGCTTTCTGGACAAGGCGCTGGCCTATATCAAAGGCCATTCGGATGTGTGGTGGGCGACGGGCGAGGAAATAGCTGACCACTATCTGGAACACTGCCTGCCCGACATGCAGGCGCATCTTGCGGCGCAGGAGGGCTGAGCCATGAGCGAGCAGAGCAAGCCTTCCCAGACCGCGCACTATCGCGAAGGGGCGGGGTATGACCACCCGCACTTCGCCTATACGCCCCTGCCCGCGCGGCCTGCGGTCGCCTGGCCGGACGGCGCAAACATGGCGTGGTGCGTGTATCTGTATCTGGAATACCTGGAGCTGGACCCGCCGGACGGCGCGGTGCGCGACCCGCGCTATGGCGGCGCGCTGGGCAGCCATTTCCCGGACTATCTGAACTACTCCCACCGGGAGCACGGCAACCGCGTTGGCTTTTGGCGGGTGCTGGACCTCTTGGACAAGCACGGCATCAAGCCGACCGTGCCGGTCAACGCCATGCTGGCCGACCGCTACCCCCGCATGGTCGAGGAATGCGTGCAGCGCGGCTGGGAGATCGCGGGGCACGGCGTCTCCGCCACCCAGATGATCACCAGCGAGATGAGTGAGTTCGGCGAGCGGGACGCGATCGCCCGCTGTCTGGACACGCTGGAGAAAGTGGCTGGGACCCGCCCCACGGGCTGGTTCGGACAGGATTTTTCCGAAAGCGCCCGCACCCCTGCCCTGCTGGCCGAGGCGGGCATCGAGTATGTCGCCGACTTCCCGAACGACGACACGCCCTATGCCACCAACCACGGCTCTCTGATCTGCATGCCGAACCAGGCCGAGTGGGACGACACGCAGTTGATGGCTGTGCGCCGGCTGATGCCGTGGCGCTGGCGCGACGTGGTCTGCGAGGCGTTCGACTATCTGCACCAGGAAGCCCACCCGGCGGGCACGGTGATGACCCTGGCAATCCATCCCTGGCTGCTGGGCCAGGCGCACCGGATCAAGTATCTGGACGAGGCGCTGGCCACGATGACCGGCTACGGCCAGATCTGGCAGGCCAGCGCGGGCGACGTGGCGGCCCACTGGCGGGCGCAGCAGTAATGCGCGTGCGGTCGTCACTGTGTCTGTTGGGCTTGGCGGTCGGCTTGCTGACGGCGGCTTCGGGGCGGGCGGCGGTAGATTGCAGTGACGGCGCTGCGGTCGGCAACGCAGCCCTCCGGCCCGATCACGATGGCGCGCAGCCCGGCACATTCGAAAACCCGTGGGTCAACCGCCACCACGTCTTTTGCGGCGAGATCAACCGGCGCGGCAGGCCCGTGGGCTTTCACTACCGGGAAGACGGCGAGGACCCGCGCCTCGGCCCCGGCAACAACAACCCGGCCGCCGCGCGGATCACCGGGCGAATAAAATCCCAGGATGGCGCTTCCGGCTGGCGCATCTACCGCGGCGACGATATCGAGATTTGGGACGACAGCCTGGAGCGGTACCTGCTGAAGTCCGGCTTTTCGACCTTTTTCCCTGATGGCTGTTCACCTTCCCAGGTGCTGGCCTCCATCCGCTACGCGGTGTTGCACTCGCGGCGGCCCTTGCCCGCAAACGGCGGGCGCTTCCGAGGCATCTCCGGCCCAGCCCAGATCGACGAGCGCTATTGCTACCGGCGGGACGCCGCCGGCCGCCGCGAGCAGCCCTTCCCCGTCACCGGCTTCCTGAACAACCGCCGCGGCTACGGCGGCTGGGTCATCAACACGGCCTATCCGGAGTAGCTCGGCAGCGCCACCCTGTCATAGCAACGGCGGGGAATGCTCGTATGTGGAGAGCGGGATGGTGACCCCAACGGGAATCGAACCCGTGTTTTCAACGTGAGAGGCTGACGTCCTAACCGCTAGACGATGGGGCCACAAAGAGGCGGCTGATATGGCAAAGCCACGGCAACAATGCAAGCGCGTTCTCCCACGCGCATGGGAGAACCCACGCGCGATCGGCGCGGCGGCCAGAAGAATACGCTACGGACCTTCGGGAACCAATGCCATCCGGCCCTTTTCCTGCCCGGTGTCGGCATCCAGCACCATTAACCAAGCGCCGCCACCGGCGCTGGTCAAGTGTAGCAGCACCAGCCCGTCAGCCACGCTGCTCTCGACGATTTGTGCGCCCTTTGGCAGGCTGAGCGTGGCACGATAGACTTCGGCCGGCGCGGCCGCGCCCTGCATACGCACTACCAGCGTTACCGCGACGGTAATGAAGCCGATGACGATGAGGACGCCCATGCCGATCACGATGCCTTTGACGAAACCCATGTACCGCTCCCGAAGCGGGCCGACGCGGCAGGTGCCACACGCCCGCAGCTTGGTATAGGATTGTGCCATAACCGTCCGCCCGTCCGGCGGCAAGCCACCAAAAGGAAACGCCTGTCATGACCAAACCGCCATCCGCCCCGCCAACGCCCTCCGGCGGCTCGCATTACCTGCGCCCGCGCGACGAATGGCTCGCTCTTTATGACGAGCCCGCGCTGGAGCCGGACCTGCCGATCATCGATCCGCACCATCATCTGTGGGAGCGCGCGGACTGGGTCTATATGCTGCCGGACCTGCTGGAGGATACGAACAGCGGCCAAAACATCATCGGCACCGTGTTCGTTCAATGCCGCTCCATGCACCGCGCCGGCGGGCCGGACGAAATGAAGCCCATCGGCGAGACCGAGTTCGCCAACGGCGTCGCCGCCATGAGCGCATCGGGCGGCTATGGCCACACGGCCGCATGTGCGGGAATCGTGTCGTTTGCCGACATGTTCCTCGGCGCGGACGTAAAACCGGTGCTGGAGGCGCATATCGCGGCAGGCAATGGGCGGTTCCGCGGCATCCGCCACATCGTCGCCTGGGACCCGGACAAGGAAATTCGCAACCCCGCCTACGAACCCGGCCAGCACGCCCTGCTGAACGAGACCTTTCAGGCGGGTCTGCGTCAACTCCCGCCGCTGGACCTGACGTTCGAGGCGTGGCTGTATCACCCGCAAATCCCGGACGTGACCGCAATGGCGCGCGCGATCCCGGACCTGAACATCGTCCTCAACCATATTGGTGGGCCGCTGGGGATCAACGCCTATGCCGGCAAGCGCGACGAGGTGTTCGCCGACTGGAACAAATCCATCCGCGAACTGGCGACCTGCCCGAACGTGACGGTCAAGGTCGGCGGCATCGGCATGCGCCTGAACGGCTATGACTTCCACGATCAGCCGAAGCCGCCGGCGGCGCAGGTGCTGGCCGATGCCTGGAAGCCCTATGTGGAGACCTGCATCGAGGCGTTCGGCGCCAACCGCTGCATGTTCGAAAGCAACTTTCCGGTGGACAAAGGCAGCTATCCCTATAGCGCCTATTGGAACGCCTGCAAGCTCCTGGCGAAAGGCGCGAACGAGACCGAAAAACGCGACCTGTTCGCAGGCACGGCGGATCGATTCTACCGGCTGGGGCTGCTGGGTTAGAGCGTTGGTTAATCGGGCAGCGGCAGGAGGGATGGCCAACCCTTTCCGCCGCCGCCAATTTACCAAAAGTATCAAGCCAAAATACCGGTACGGACCGAATAGTCGACCGCCAGACCATAATCTGGGTCTTCATCGGCCTCGACCACCAGTTGCCCCGCCCGGTTCAGCAGCCGGTGGCAATCCCGCGAAAGGTGGCGGAGCTGCAGGGTCTTCCCCTCGGCTTCGTACTTCTGCGCCAGGGTCTCGATCGCCTGCAGGGCGCTTTGATCCACAACGCGGCTGTTCATGAAGTCAACGGTGACGGTTTTGGGATCGCTTTTCGGATCGAAAAGCTCCAAAAAACCATCCGTCGAGCCAAAAAACAACGGCCCCTCGATTTGGTAGACCTTGCCGCCATCCGGCGTTTCCTCTGTCCTGGCGTGGATGCGGGTGGCGTTGTTCCAGGCATAGGCCAATGCCGAAACGATGACGCCCACCACCACCGCAATCGCCAGGTCCGTCATGACGGTGACCACCGTGACCAGCAGCATCACCACCGCATCGGTCAATGGAATCCGGCGCAAGATCTTCAGACTCTGCCAAGCAAAAGTGCCGATCACCACCATGACCATGACGCCGACAAGCGCGGCCAACGGAATCTGTTCGATCAGGCCCGAGGCAAACAGGATGAACACCAGCAGAAAGAGGGCCGCCGTGGTGCCGGAAATGCGGGTGCGCCCGCCGGATTTCACGTTGATCATCGACTGGCCGATCATCGCGCAACCGCCCATGCCGCCGAAAAAGCCGGTCGCGGTGTTCGCAACGCCCTGGGCAATACACTCCTTGGAGGCTCCCCCGCGTTGTTCGGTGATCTCGCCCACCAGGTTCAGGGTCAGCAGGCTTTCGATCAGCCCGATCGCGGCCAGGATGACGGCGTAGGGCAGAATGATCTTTAAGGTCTCCAGGGTCATCGGCACCATGGGCAGGCTGAACTCCGGTAAGCCGCCTTTGATCGAGGCGAGGTCGCCGACCCGGGGCACCTCGATACCCAGGGCGATCACCAGTCCCGCAACGATGGCGATGCCCGCGAGCGGCGCCGGAACGGCGCTGGTAATCTTGGGCATCAGCCAGATCACCGCCATGGTCAATGCCACCAGTGCCAGCATGATCGCGAGCGGCATGCCGGTCATCCACTCTCTTGCGCCATCGGCGCCGGGCACCTGAAACTGGGTCAGCTGCGCGAGGAAGATGACTATGGCGAGGCCGTTGACGAACCCTAGCATTACCGGATGCGGCACCAGCCGGATGAACTTGCCCAAGCGGAATACGCCCGCCAGGATTTGCAATGCGCCCATCAAGACGACCGTCGCAAACAGGTACTGAATCCCATGCGCCGCCACCAGGCTGACCATCACCACCGCCAGCGCGCCGGTGGCGCCAGAGATCATGCCCGGACGCCCGCCGATCAACGCGGTGATCAGGCCGACAATGAACGCCGCGTAAAGGCCGACCAGCGGATGCACGCCAGCGACGAAGGAAAACGCCACCGCCTCGGGCACCAGCGCCAACGCGACGGTAAATCCAGCGAGAACTTCGGTCTTGAGGGTTTTGCCGCTAAAACTGGCTACCGGCTCCTTGGCACCGCCAAACGCAAAAAAATCTTCAGCACGGGCCACGAGTGTCCGTATAGCCAATGTCTCACCTTCCTGAAATCAACCGTTCCGAGCAGGACTTAGTTAGCCCCATAATGCTGCATTGCAACTATTAATATTGCATTGCAGCATTGCAGAGGGGCGGGAACATCACCGTCGAAAGGCCGGATCACGTCTCCTGCCCACGGTTAGAGCGGATCCCAATCCATTTTGATCGGGCGATGCTCTAGCTCATCAATTCCGGCCTTGCCTTGAACTGCTCCAGAGCCTGAGGGTTGTCCAGCGCTTCCTGGTTCTTGATCGGCCGGCCGTGCACTACATCGCGCACCGCCAGTTCCACGATCTTGCCGCTGCGGGTGCGGGGAATGTCGGTTACCTGCACGATCTTGGCCGGCACATGCCGGGGCGAGGCCCCTTCCCTGATCCGCTGGCGAATCAGCTTTTGCAGGTCTTCGCTCAACTCAAGCCCCTCGCGCAGGCGGACGAACAGCACGACGCGGGTGTCGTTGTCCCAGTCCTGACCGATCACCAAACCCTCGGTCACGTCGTTCAACTGCTCGACCTGGCGGTAGATTTCGGCCGTGCCAATACGCACCCCGCCGGGGTTCAGGGTGGCGTCGGAGCGGCCATAGATGATCATGCCGCCATGCTCGGTCCAGGCGGCGTAGTCGCCCTGATGCCAGACACTCGGAAAGCGCTCGAAATAAGCGGCGTGGTAGCGCTCGTCGCCCGGATCGTTCCAGAAGCGGAGCGGCATGGAGGGAAAGGCGTTTGTGCAAACCAGCTCCCCCTTCTCGCCAACCGAGGCGGGCCGGCCGTCATCGGTGAACACGTCCGTCGCCATGCCCAACGACGCACATTGGATCTCGCCGCGCCACACCGGGCCGGTGGGATCGCCGGAGACCAGACAGGCGCAAAGATCCGTGCCGCCGGAGACGCTCGCCAGTTGTCCGTCCGGCATGATGTCGGCGTAGATATAGTCGAAGGCTTCCGGCACCAGCACGCTGCCGGTGGACAGCATGGCGCGCAGGGCCGACAGGTCATGCGTCTCGCGCGGCTTCACGCCAGCTTTGTGCAGGGCGTCGATGTATTTTGCCGAGGTGCCGTAGACGGTGCATTTTTCCTCGGCGATGTAGTCCCAGAGCACATTCGCGCCCGGGTAGAAGGGCGAGCCGTCATAGAGCATCAGGGTCGAACCGGAGGCGAGCGCGCCCGTCAGCCAGTTCCACATCATCCACCCCAGCGTGGTGAAGTAGAACAGCCGGTCGCCCACATGCAGGTCGGTGTGCAGCACATGCTCGGACAACTGCTTGATCAGGATGCCGCCGGCGCGATGCACGATGCATTTGGGCACGCCGGTCGTGCCGCTCGAGTACAGGATATAGAGCGGGTGGTCGAACGGTAGCTGCTTGAACTCCAGCCGGGCGGGCTCGCTCCAGGAAACGAAATCCTTCAGGCTGATCGCCCGCGGAATGCCGGAAATGTCCGGTTCCTCGTCCAGGAACGGGATCATCACGACCCAGTCGCAGCTATCGAGCGAGCGCATGACGTCGGCCACCTTTGGCCGGATGTCCACCCGCTTGCCGTTGTACATGTAGCCGTCGATGGCAAACATGATCTTCGGCTCGATCTGGCCGAACCGGTCGAGCACGCCCTGCACGCCGAAGTCGGGCGAGCAGGAGGACCAGACACGCCCGCCCGCCGCAGCACCCAGCATGGCGCCGATCGCCTCCGGCATGTTCGGCAGGTAAGCGGCGACGCGTTCGCCCACGCCCACATGGTGCAGGTCGAGCCCATGGGCGATACGGGCCGTGAATGCGCGCAGTTCATCCCACGACCAGTTATAGGCATAGCCGTCTTCCCGCCGGAAGATCAGAGCCGGCGCGCCACCGGTTCGGGAAAGCAGGTTTTCCGCATAGTTCAGCTTCGCATCCGGGAAGAAGCGGGCGCCCGGCATCTTGTCGCCGTCCACCACAACCCGCTCGCCACGCGTCTCCGCCTTCACGCCGCAATAGTCCCAGACCGCCGACCAGAACGCGTCCGGCTGCTCCACGCTCCAGCGGTGCAGGGCATCATAGTCGGCAAATTCCTGGCCCGACCGCTGGGCAGCCAGGCGCATGAAGGCGCGCAGATGGGTAGCAGCCATGCTCGCTTCGGAAGGGCGCCAAAGAGGTTCGGCCATGAGACGGGCTCCAGGAGGCGGAGGGAATGTGACACTGTACGATAGAGGTAGCGCGCGCAGGCGCGCGGCTCAAGCGGAGGCGATATGACTTTCGTCCCGGTGTGGCGGTTTCCGAGCCTGACCGGACAGGGGCGGCCGCACAGCAAATGATCATTTGGTGTCTGGGCACTTTTGGGATACAATCGTATTCATTCTGTAAGTCAAAGCGAGCCCACGGCACAAATGCGTTATGGTTTGATTATTAGCCTGCTCTTGATCATCGGCCTCGCGCCGCTCCCCGTATTTGCGCTCGTCAATGGCGGCTTTGAGGCCGGCCTGGCGGGCTGGACCGTATTTCCCTCGACGGGGGTCAATCCAATCCGCGCGACCGCAGAGCCGGCCGGTTTCGGCGTGATTCCGACCGAGGGCCGGCTGCAGGGGGTGATCGAGACCAGCGACGTGGACGGCAGGACCGCCGCCGAGATGGAAACGTTTTTCGGCCTCACGCCCGGTGCGATCGCCGGCTTCGGCCAATCGAACCCGCGGGGCATCGCGATCGGCCAGACCCTCGATGTAGCGCCCGGCGATACCTTGCTGGGCGACATCGACTTCCTGACCAACGAACTTGTCGAGGGCGACCCGGGCTACACGACCGATCCGGCGTTCGATGACTTTGCCGTACTGATCGCGGACGGTGCGGCGTACATTCTGGCGGACGTGAACCTGCCGGGATTCTTCACCTCCGGCGCGCAGTTGCGGGGCGGCAGCTCGGTCACCGGCGTGACCAAGGAAACCGGCTACCAGCCACTGAGTTATGCCTTCCAGAACCCCGGCCTTCAGACCGTCGGCTTTGCGGTGTTCAACGTCTCGGACATCGGCAACCAGTCGGCGCTCGCCATCGACGATCTGCGGGTTGAGCCGGTGCCGCTGCCACGGACCTTTGTTTTGGCCATGGCCTGGATTGGCCTGCTGGTGATCCTGAGACGCGGCAACGCCAAACGGCACTCGTTCACCCTGCACAAGAATGGCTCAGCGGTGGATCCGTAGGGCTCAGCCGGCTCTCCGCCCGGCCGCCACCTCGGACCCCGTTTGATGCTCGATGCCCCCGTCGGGATCCGCGCAGACATCGTTTGGCTCTTCGGTTTCGAGGGTCGCGTGGTGCACGCTGAAATCCTCCGCCAGCAACCGCCGCAAACGGCTCTTGACGTCGGCCGCGCCCACGCCACCGCCCGCCAGGCGCACATGCGCTTCCAGCGAACTGCGGCTTTCGTCGAAGCGCCAGAGATGGACGTGATGGATGCCGGCCACGCCCTCGACTTTCGCCATGGCTGCGGCGACGTCGTTCGTGTCCAGTTCGTCGGGCGCGGCGTTCATCAGAATGCGGATCGCGCCGCCGATCTCGCTCGCGCCATGCCAGAGCACATATGCTGCGATCAGCAGCGTGACGATCGGATCGATCAGCGTCCAATCGTAGAGGATGACGACCGCACCTCCCACAATGACCCCGACCGAAGCCATCGCATCGGCGACATTGTGCAGAAACGCCGCGCGAATGTTCATGCTGTCTTTCGCCATGGCGAAGGTCAGCGCGGCAGTCACGATATCGATGGCCAGAGCAATGCCCGCCACGATGACGACCGTCCAACCTTCCACCGGCTCCGGCTGGAAAAGGCGCATGACCGCCTCGTAGCCGAGATAGAGGCCGATAATGATCAGCGTCGTGAAGTTCACCAACGCCGCCACGATCTCTGCCCGGCCCCAGCCAAAGGTCATCTGTTTGTCCGCCGGGCGCCGGGTCAAGCGGCGCGCCCAGAGCGCGATGATAAGGGAAATCGCGTCGGAAAAATTGTGCAACGCATCGGCGATCAGCGCGAGGCTGCCGGACAATATCCCGCCGATCACCTGGGCCACGGTCAGGCCGATATTGACGGCGACGGCAAGGGCGAGGCGCCGCTCGCCCATTTCCGCCGTATTGTGAGAATGGCCGTGAGAATGGCCGTGCGAATGGCCATGCCCGTGGGCGTGTCCGTCCTGGTGAGCGTCCTGCATGCAGTTCCCGCTGTGTATACCGTGCCAACGTAGAGCTTTTCCGCCCGAGCGTAAAGGTTAGCTCGACCGGCTTGCCCTTCGCTCCAACCCTGCGCACCAACTCTGCGGCGAGCAGGATCGGACGTCGCCCCTAACTACGCAGCCATGCGCCCGCTGTTTTGGGCCGCGAGCAGCGGGCGGACGAGAGCCTGGAAGCGGCGCGCTTCCTCATCGTGCAGGTAGCCGGAGAGGCAGAAGGAATGGCAACCGGCGTCGATGAATTCCTGTAGCTGCGCGGCGCATTGCTCCGGATCGCCGACCACGGCGATGCCGGCGCCGGGACGAACCTTGGTAATGCCGGTCCAAAGGGCCGGGCCGATCATCTCGCCCTGCTCCGCCAGTTCCTGCACACGGGTATTGGCGGCGGAACGGACCGTTTCGCGCCGGATGCGCTCCCGTGATTCGTCCGTCCCCGCAGCCACCAGTTCGCGCGCCACCCGCCAGGCCTCGTGGGCGCTCTTCCGGCAGATGATTTGCAGGCGCATGCCGAAGCCGATCTCCTGCTCTCGCCCGTGTTTGCCGGCCAGCCTCCGGATGTGGGCGATGTTGTCTGCGATGCGGGCGGGCGTGTCGCCCCAGAACAGGTGCACATCCGAATGCTTGGCCGACAGGGCCGCCGCCTCGGGCGAGCCGCCGCCCAGGTAGAAGCGCGGATAGGGCTTCTGGAAAATCCCTGGCTCGATACGCGCGCCCTTGAGCGTGTGAAAACGGCCATCGAAATCGATCGGTTTTCCCGCAACCCAAATCGTTTTCATGATGTCGACCTCTTCGTCCATCAGGGCGTAGCGGTCTTCCTTCACATAGCTGATGCCGTCACTCAGAATCTCCGCCTCGCTTTGCCCGGCGATCAGGTTGACGGCGATGCGCCCCTGGGAAAGCTGATCGAGGGTCGAGATCATCTTTGCCAGCATAACCGGGTTGATATAGCCCGGCCTTGCCGCGATCAGCGGCTTGATGGTCTTGGTCTGACCGACCAGGAACGCGGCGGTGACATAGGCTTCCCAGCAGATCGGTGTCACGGGGATGAGGATGTACTCAAACCCGCATTCCTCCGCCGCGCGGATGATCTTCAGGAACAGTTCGGCATTCGGCTCGATC
This sequence comes from uncultured Alphaproteobacteria bacterium, assembly GCA_963807085.1. Classification (GTDB taxonomy): domain Bacteria; phylum Pseudomonadota; class Alphaproteobacteria; order Bin95; family Bin95; genus JACKII01. The sequence continues at coordinate 664,966 of CAWEBB010000032.1, read as the reverse complement.
TGCGCGGCCGGGTTGCCAAGCTGGGTAGTGTCGCCGTTGGTCGGCAGGTACCAGCCGAACTCCAAAAGGCGGTCGGCTGTCATGGACCTGCTCCTAACCTAGGCCGCCCGCTTGTGCCAGGGCGTCCCCGGCAGACCGAACAACTTGGCCGCGTTCAGACCAAGGATCTGCTTCTTCTGCTGTTCGGAGAGGAAAGGAATGTCATAGATCACGCGCGGCGAATCGAAGTCGAAGTGCGGCCAGTCGCTGGCATAGAGCAACTGCGTTTCCGCGTTGATCATCTCCAGGGTCGCCTTCAGGCCCACTTCGCTGGACTTCTCCAACGGCTGGCAGGAATAGAAGCAGCTTTCGCGCATGTAATCCGACGGCATCTTGCGCAGCAGCGGCGCCTCCGACTGGCGCATCAGGTACTGGTCGTCCAGGCGCTGCATGACGAACGGAACCCAGGCAAGCCCGCTCTCGATCCACAGGCTGTTCAACCCGGGAAAGCGCTCCGGAATACCGTTCAGGATCCAGTTGGTCATGTGCACGATATTGCACCAGGCAAAGCCCAGCGCGTGCATGCCGAGGAAGCTGTTCACGGTCGAAAGCGACGGGTCCTGCCAGTGATAGCCGGCATGGAAGGCGATTGGCTTGCCGGTCTCGTGGATCTTCGCGTAAAGCGGCATGTATTCGTTCGAATGCACCGGCTTGTACCGGGTCGAGGTCACGGTGAAGCCGATGACGCCCGGCACGTCCTTGAACTCGTCGACCGTCTCCATGGCGGCGCGGGGGGAGTTGAAGGGGAGCACCACCAGCGCCTTGATACGCTCCTCGCCCGGCATGATTTTCTGGGTCAGCCAGCGATTGTAGGCGTTGCAAAGCTGGACCTCCATCTCGACCTGCGGGTGCATGCCGATGAACAGCATGGGCGTCGGGAAGACCACCATATAGTCTACGGCCAGCCCCGCCATCGCCCGGCGGGTGAGCGTCACGTCGCGATGCACGCTGGTGTCGTCCACTTTCTCCCGCATGCTGGATTGGTGCGGGATGCGGCCGCCGACGTCCTGGTAGCGCAGGCCCAAGTCGCCGTTCAGGCCATAGGGCGGCGCGCCGATGCGCTCGCTTTGATACATGCGGGCCTGATCGCGCACGACCGGATCGCTGATATGCTCAATCACTTCGGCCCAATGCACGGTTTCGGTGTGATGGGCGTCGCAATCCACGATCAGCCAGTCAGCATAGCCTTCTTTCCGGGCGTGCCGCGCGGATTTCGCCAGATAGTCCCGCGAGTCCGTAAAGGTGTTCATTTCCTGGTGCGGGGCCGCGGCGCCCGGCTTGATATTCACGTCCATGAATTTTCTCCTCGAATTTATCCGGGCAAGGGATGTCCGGTCACCGACGCCCGGATGAACCCTTCGACACTATACGACGATGAAGACCTGATCGCCCTGTACCTGCACGGCGGCGCTTTGCAGGGCCATGGCTTCGTTGCCCGGGAACTTGCCCGTGCGAATGTCGAATTCCATCCCATGCCAGGGGCAGACGATGTTGGTGCGCCCGTCGTCGGCATAGTCGCGGCCGTGACTGGTCTGATCGGCACCGATCACCTCAACCACGCGCTTGAAAATGCGGCCCTGGCAGACAGGCCCTCCTTGGTGCGGACATTCGTTCTTCCAGGCGAAAAACTCGCCGCCCAGGCAGAAAACGCCGTATTCGTCTTCCGCGGCCTGGATCACTTTTTTACCGGGATCGTCGAAGTCTTTGACGTTGCCAACCAATATGGTTTCCAAGTCCGCCTCCATGCCCGTACCGGACGCCGCAGAGTAAATTACGAAAATACGAAAGTTGGAGACTGAAGATTACTTTTCCCGACCGCGGTGGGTCAAGCAGCGTGTGCATCCCCAGCCCTACTGCGCCCCCCCCCCCGCCCGACTGCGCCGCCCAACACCGCCCGTTCAGCCAAGCCCGCGGCATGTTGCGTCGCCAAAACCGGCCGTCTGTCCCTTGGAAGTTTTTCCGGTTAGATCACATGTATGTGATAGATATTTCTCGAGTTTTCACGAAATCGCGAAAGGCCGACCCCACCATGCTCGCTACCATCTCACCCGAACAAGAAAAGCTGCGCGCCGCCGCTCGCGAGCTGGCACAGGGGCCGGTCCGGGAACGGGCGGCCGAGGTGGACCGCACGGAAGAATACCCCTGGGACAATGTCGAGCGGCTGAAGGACGCCGGCTTCCTCGGGATGACAATTCCCACCGCCTATGGCGGCAAGGGCAAGGGCTGGCTGGATGCGGTGCTGCTGATCGAGGAGATGAGCAAAACCTGCTCGGTCACGGGGCGGATCGCGGTCGAAACCAACATGGGCGCGATCTCCGCCATCATGGCCTATGGCTCGGAGGAGCAGAAAAAATTTGCGGCGGACATGGTGCTCGCCGGCGACAAGCCCGCCATCTGCATTACCGAACCGGGCGCGGGCTCGTCGGCGGGTGAGATGACGACGCGCGCCGACCTGCACGGCAACCGCTACGTCGTGAACGGCACCAAACACTGGATCACCGGCGGTGGCGTTTCGCGCCTGCATCTGATCTTCGCCAAGGTCTATGACGAGCAGGGCGAGGAACAGGGCATCGGTGGTTTTCTGGCCGTCCGCGACGAAACGCCAGGCCTGCACATCGTCAAGCGCGAGCCGACCATGGGCTTGCGCGGCATTCCAGAGGCGGAAATCGTCTTTGAGGATATGGAATTGCCGCCGTCGGCGCTGGTGATACCGCCGCGCGGCCTGCGCAAAGGGTTTGCCGATCTGATGAACGCCTACAACAGCCAGCGGGTCGGTGCGGGCACGGTGGCGCTGGGCATCGCGGAAGGTGCCTTCGAACTGGCGCTGGAATGGTCCGGGCAGCGCGAGCAATTCGGCCGCCCGATCAACGAGTTTCAGGGCCTGCAATGGAAGCTGGCCGACATGTCGATCACACTCTCCGCCGCGCAGGCGCTAATCTACAAGGCCGCCGTTAGCGGCGAGGGCGGCTTTCCAGACATGCTGCTGGCGGCGCAGGCCAAGGTCTTCACCAGCGAAAACGCGATCCGCGTGGTGAACGACGCGCTGCAATTCTTCGGTGCGCGCGGCTACTCCCGCAACAACCCTATCGAGCGCATGGCGCGCGACGTACGCATGTTCACCATCGGCGGCGGCACGGCTGAGGTGTTGCGCAATGTGGTGGCAAGCAGCATCCTGGGCAAGAAGCTGCCCCAAACTCGCAACGGCTACCTGCCGCGGGCGGCGGAGTAGCCCTCCGACCCTTGAATTCGCCGGGAGGCGCGCGTGCACGCATTCGACTCGGTTTCAGACCTTTCCGCCGCCATCGCCGCCGGAACGGTCAAGCCATCCGAACTGGCCGAGGAATTCCTCGATCGCATTCAACGCTTCGACCAGAAGCTGCATGCCTTCATCGCGGTCTATGCCGACGAAGCGCGCGCGGCGGCAAAGGCTGCGGACGAGGCCATCGCCGCGGGATATCGGATCGGGCCACTGCACGGCATTCCGATCGCCCTCAAAGACATCATCGATATGAAGGGGCGTGTCACCACCGGCGGCTCTGCCGTCTGGCGCGAACGGGTGTCGCCCTCCACGGCCGTACTGGCAGAACGAGTGATGGCCGCCGGCATGATTGTGCTGGGCAAGACCCACACGGTCGAATTCGCCATGGGCGGCTGGGGCACGAACGAGCATATGGGAACCAGTTGGAATCCCTGGGATGCGGAAACCCATCGGGTGCCTGGTGGCTCGTCGGCCGGTTCGGGCGTCAGTGTCGCGGCCGGCCTCGCCCCCTGCGCCATCGGCACGGACACGGGCGGCAGCGTCCGCCTGCCCGCCGCTTTTTGCGGGCATGTCGGGCTGAAGGTCAGCGTCGGCCGCATTCCCGCGCGCGGCGTGCTGCCGCTTAGCCACACGCTGGACACCCCCGGCCCCATGACCCGCACCGTGGAGGATGGGGCACTGCTCTATACGGTGTTGGCTGGCCCCGACCCCAGGGATCCCCTCACCCAGGGCCTGAAATATGAAGACCCGATGCCGACACTGAAGCGCGGTGTCGAAGGGCTGAAGCTGGCCGCCATGCCCGACGAAGACCGCGAGATTTGCGACGCGGACATGCTGGCGGCCTATGACGCTACCCTGGCGACGTACCAGAAGCTCGGCGCGCGGATCGAGCAGCGCAAACTGCCCCGTACCCTGTTGAGCCTCGGCAACGATCTTGGCCGCATCATCGGCTGCGACGGCTACTACCATGTCGGCCATCTGGTCGATGACATGGACCTCCCCATCGATCCCGCCGTGCGGCCGCGCATTTGGGTCGGCAAGGATGTCAGCGCCGTGGACTACATTGCCGCCTTGCGCCAGCAACAGGTCATTAAGCGGCAGTTTGCAGACGCCCTTGCCGGCTGCGATGCGCTGCTCACTCCGACCACGACACAGACCGCCATTCCCGTTGCCGCCGTCAATCAGAGCGACACACCCGCGATCTTTACCCGCTTCGTGAACCTGATCGAAGGCTGCGCCTGTTCCTTGCCGAACGGCTTTGGAAAAGACGGGATGCCGACCTCGTTCCAGGTGGTTTGCCAGGAAGAGGAAGAAGCCATGGCGCTTCGCATCGCATGGGCCTTTGAGAACGCGACCGATTTCGGCGGCCGCGTCCCCCCGGCGGTTGCATGAAGGCCCGGATCCCAAACCTGCTGACCGCCCTGCGCGTGGCAGCCTCACTGCTGCCGCTGGCCGTGCTGGCCGCCAGTCCGCAGGCCGCAGGTGGTGTGGCATTGCTGGTGCTGGTAATCGCCGGCCTCACCGACTTTCTCGACGGCAAACTCGCCCGCGCCTGGAACGTGACTTCGCGGCTGGGTCAGGTGCTCGACCCGATTGCGGACAAGATGATTCTGGCCGCGCTGCTGGTGTTGGCGCTGGTGCATGGTCTGTTTGGCCCAGTCGGCGCAGCGATCGCCTTGCTTCTGTTGTTGCGCGAATTTTGGATCGGTGGTCTGCGCGAAGGGTTGGGAACGCAATCGGGCTTGCTTGCGGCCTCCCGAGCCGCCAAATGGAAAACAGCGGTCCAGTTTGCGGGGCTGATCCTGGTCTTTGCGGATGCTTGGGCAGCGCTTGGCCTCGGCTGGATCGCAGAACTGGCGCTGGCGCCGGCATTGGTCTTGAGCCTGGTCAGCGCGTGGGATTATTCGCGCCGCGGCTTCGCCGCGCTGAAGGAATCGGATTGATGGCCATGACCGTGCTTTATTTTGCCTGGATTCGCGCCAAGATTGGCCAGGGCAGGGAACAGGTCGAGCCGCCCGCATCCGTCGTGACGATCGATGACCTGATCACGTGGCTGTCGACGCGCGGCGGCGGCTATGCCGAGGCATTTAGCGACCGCTCCTGTATTCGCGCGGCCATTGACCAGGAATTCGTCGATCTGACAACGCCGCTCCGTTCCGGCGCCGAAGTCGCGTTTTTCCCCCCGGTGACGGGAGGATAAGGCGATGGCCGTCAAGGTTCAGGCAGAGCGGTTCGACACGGGCGCGGAGATCGAAGCGTTGGTTAAGGGCAGGCCGCAAATTGGCGGCGTCGCCAGCTTTATCGGCTATGTGCGCGACTTCTCCGAGGCATCGGGCGTGGTCGCCATGACGCTGGAGCACTATCCTGGCATGACTGAGCGCATGCTGGAGCAGATTGAGGCGGAGGCGCGCGAGCGCTGGGATCTGGAAGACGCGCTCGTCATTCACCGCTATGGCCGCATGACCGTCGGCGAGCCCATCGTGCTGGTCGTCACCGCCGCCAGTCACCGCCAGGCGGCATTCGACGGTTGCGCCTTCCTCATGGACTGGCTCAAGACCAAGGCCCCGTTCTGGAAGTGCGAGGAAATGGCCGACGGCACGCAGAATTGGGTGGACGCGCGCGAAAGCGACAACGCTGCCGCCGACCGCTGGAGCGCCGGCAGTGCTGCCGCCGACCGCTGGAGCGCCGGCGGTGCTGCCGCCGACCCTGCGCGAGCCGGAGCGCCGACGCTTAATTCGGCGCTGCACTGGGTCCGCTCGGCCGGGTCAAAATCCAAATGGACACGGCGGCAAGCGAGAAGCCGACCACTATCAACGCCCAGGCCGGTATCGCCTCCCGCTGCAGTAGTCCGAAGAAGGTCAGCGCCATCACGCCGACCGCCAGGCCCTTTGCCCAGAGCGGGATCGCGCCGTGCCTCTGCCAGTTCTGAAGCAACGGGCCGAACAGCCGGCTCTCGTAAAGCCACCGGCGCAAGCGCAGGCTGGAGCGGCCGAACGCCCACGCCGCCACCAGCAGAAAGGGCGTGGTCGGCAGCAACGGCAGAAACGCGCCCAGCACGCCCAGCCCGACCGCAAACCAGCCGACGCCTAGCATCACCCAGCGCGCCGGCCCGGTGAGCATTTTCACTTCCGGCTGCGGCTGGTTCATTCCGGCCCCTTGTCCCGTCGACCGTCAGCGGTTGTGGGTGCCGAAGTTTTCGACGAATGCGCCTGGGTCGGGGCGGCTCTTGTCCGGCACCGGACCTTTGGGTGTGCCCATATAGAGGAATGCGACAATCGCATCGTCCTCCTGCAAGCCAAAGAACGCCCGCACCTTGGGATCATAGGCGTTATCGCCGGTCAGCATGACGCTGCCGAACCCTTTGGCCTGCCCCGCCAGATGCAGCGCCAGGGCCGCCTGTCCGGCAGAGACGACCTGCTCCACCTGCGGAACCTTGCGGCTCGGTTTCGTCCGCGCCAGCACCGCAATCACCACCGGCGCGCGCATGGCGCGGTTCAACTCCGCGTCGATCGCTTCCTGCGCCGCGTCGGGCTTGCGTGATTTGAGCGCTTCGGCGAAGACTTCTCCCATCTTCTTGCGGTCATCGCCGCGTAACACCACAAAGCGCCAGGGCTGCATCTTCCCATGGTCCGGCACGCGAGTCGCCGCCTCGAACATCTCGGCCAAATCGGCGTCGCTCGGGCCGGGTTCACCCATGAAGCGTGGCAAGGTCGAAGCGCGGTCTTTCAACAGGGTCAGCGCGTCCATGAAAAGGGTCTCCCAGAAATGGGTGGAATGCAGGCGGCCATCATCGCCGCAATGGCCGGAAACGCAACCATTCGCTGCGCCGCCCTCGTTCCGCCGGCGCTCTGGCCGCGCGCGCCCGTGCAGGATAAAAGGGACGCCACAATTACAACGGAGAGAAGCCATGATTCGAGTTGCCGTTCTGCTGCTTGTGCTCGCGCCCATGCCCCTTGCGGCGCACCCCCAACATCCGGCGGACGAAGGCTTCTCTTTGTCACTAGTCTTCCACTACATATTCTCTTTCGACCACTACGCCGGAACAATCTCGGTCGTGGTGGCGGGTGCCGGTTTCATCCTCTACCGCAATCTGCGCCGCAAATGGGTCGGAAGGAAAGACAAGACGCCGGCGGAACGCTGAGCCGGATCACCCTTTCGACCAGCGAATGCCGATGAGACTCAAGCTTGCCTGATCGCAGGTTTTTGCGCATCGTCTGCCCATGTTGAAGAACCGGCGATGGACAGGCCTTTCCGGCAAGCTTCTCTTGCTGACAGTAGCCTTCATCATGCTGGCGGAGGTGCTGATTTACGTGCCATCCGCGGGCAGGTTTCGGCTCGATTATCTGAATAATCTGCTGTCCGACGGGCATTTGGCCACCATGGCATTGGAGGCGGCGCCAACCGGCGCGATTTCCAAGCCGCTGGAGGTGACGCTGCTCAAGCATGCCCGGGTGCATTCGGTTGAACTTCGGCTGGGCGCATTCTGGACGCGCATGCTCGGCTCCGGCAATGCCCCACAACCGGACGTGAGCGTCGATCTCCGCGATAGCACCTTCCTCGGCCTTTGCTGGGACGCCCTCCTCACGCTTGCAGAGCCCGGTAACCGTACTCTGCGCATTGTCGGGCCGTCGCCCATGAATCCCTCCGTTCTGGTTGAAGTCATCGCCGACGAAGCACCTTTGCGAGCCGCCTTGCTCAGATACTCAGAACGGATCCTGCAACTTTCTCTCTTGATTTCAGCAATCAACGCCGCCCTGATTTATCTGGCACTGCAATTCCTGATTATCAGGCCGATCGGTCGCCTGACCGAGTCCATGGTGCGCTTTCAGGAACGGCCCGAAGACGAAACCGCCGATGTCGCCGATACGGAACGAAAAGACGAGATCGGAGTCGCGACCCGCGTCCTGGCAGAAATGCAAGCAACCGTTCGCGCGGCACTGACCCAGCGCGCGCATCTGGCCGCCTTGGGCGAGGCGGTGAGCAAGATCAATCACGACCTCCGCAATATCCTGACCTCGGCGCAACTGATTTCGGACCGATTGGCGAAAAGCGACGATCCCCGCGTGCGGGAGGCCAGCCCGGCCCTGGTCCAGGCCATCGGTCGCGCCGTCAATCTCTGCTCGCAAGTGGTCGCGTTCGCGCAGGCGCGCCGGCCGAGCCTGAAGCTGGCAAGCGAGCAACTGCACGATCTGCTGGAGGAAGCCGGCGATACCGTGCTGGAGGGCGGTGAAGCGATCGAGCAACAAACGGTCTGGCATTGGCGGAACCAAGTGCCGGCAGAGGCCATGGTTCGCTGCGATCGAACGCAGCTTCTGCGGGTCTTTGAGAATATCGCCCGTAATGCCTTCCAATCGGGTGCGACCGAGGTAAAGCTCGATGCGGTGTTGCGTGAGGGCCGCTGGATCATCGGGGTTACGGACAACGGCCCCGGCCTGCCGGCGCGGGCTCGGGAAAACCTGTTCCAGCCCTTCAAGGGTTCGGCCCGCACCGGCGGCACGGGTCTTGGCCTCAGCATCGCAAGGGAGTTGACCGTGGCCCATGGTGGGCGCTTATTCCTGGACCGCACCGGCAGCACCGGCACCCGTTTTGTCGTGGAACTGCCGTCGGGCCAGGCCAACCGTGAGAACCGGAAAGTTTCAGCATGAACACCAGCCCCAGCTCATCCGGTCCTCGGGGCCACGCAGTCTGGGACCCCGGGCAGTACCACAAGTTCGGCGACCATCGTCTGCGACCCGCACTGGAACTGTTCGAGCGCGCCATGCTGGCCATGGGCGGGGCTATGCCTACGGAAGTGTGCGATCTTGGCTGCGGCGCGGGCGAGATCGCACGCATCATGGCGGACCGCTGGCCAGACGCTCGCGTGACCGGCCTGGACAGCTCCGCGGAGATGCTGGTGAAGGCGCAAGCCGCCGGCGCCAGCCGCGTCAAATGGCAGGAGGCGGATGTGCGCACCTGGATTGCCTCACCCAAGGCGGATCTGCTCTATTCCAACGCGATGTTGCAGTGGGTGGACGGGCATCGCGAAGTGTTTCCGCACCTGGTGGCGCAGCTCGCGCGGGGCGGCGTTCTGGCCGTGCAGATGCCGCTTTCGTTCGGCCAAACCAGCCACCGGCTGTTGCGCGAGGTCCTGGACAATTACGGCACGCAGGAATTGCGCAACGGCGTCGCGCGCAAATGGGTCGAGGAGCCTGAATGGTATTATGACCTGCTGAAGCCGGTTACTGCCTTTCAGGACATATGGGACGTCACCTATCAGCAGGTGCTGCAAGGCGATGATCCGGTGCTGGAATGGGTGAAGGGCTCCGCACTGCGGCCGGTGCTAACCGCGCTCTCGCCGGAGGAGGCCAAAAGGTTCCTGGCGGAATACGGCGCGGCGCTGCGCAAGGCCTATCCGAAACGCGCCGGCGGCGAGACCCTGTTCCCCTTCCAGCGCCTGTTCATCGTGGCCGGGGTTTAGGTCGCAGGGGCTTAAGAGGAAGCCACCGCCGCATCCACCGCCTCCCCCAACAGGTCGACCGCCAGCGCCAGTTCCTCGTCGCTGGCATTGTAGGGCGGCGCCAGGCTGACATGGTCACCCTGCACGCCGTCGATGGTACCACCCATCGGATAGCAGATCAGGCCCCTGGCCAACCCCTCCTTGCCCAGGCGGCCGTTCATCTTCAGGGCGGGATCGAAAACGGCCTTGCTGGCCCGGTCGGCCACGAACTCCAGGCTCCAGAAATAGCCGCGGCCGCGGATATCGCCCACATGCGGATGGTTGCCGAAACGCTCCTGCAGCATCGCCTCGAGCGTCGGCCCCTGCTCGCGCACGCGCTCCAGCAGCCCCTCCTCCCGCAGCACTTTTTGCACGGCGAGGCCGGCGGCGCATGCCACCGGATGGCCCATATAGGTGTGGCCGTGGGTGAACGCCCCGGAGCCTTCCGCGAACGCCTGCACCACGCCTTGGCTCGCCAGCACACAGCCGATGGGCTGAAAGCCGCCGCCGAGCCCCTTGGCCATGACAATAATGTCGGCCGCGACGCCCTCATACTCCATGGCGTAGAGCGTACCGCAACGGCCCATGCCGCTCATGACTTCGTCGGCGATGAGCAGGACACAGTGCCGGTCGCAGATTTCGCGGATGCGGGCGAAATAGCCGGGAACGGCCGGCTGGCTGCCGAGGGTCGCGCCGACCACCGGCTCCGCAACGAACGCCGCGACGGTTTCAGGCCCTAGCCGCTGGATTTCGGTCTCCAACTCGTCGGCAACGCGCAAGCCGTATTGCTCCTCGCTCTCATCGTCTCGCCGGTCGCGGTATGGGTAACAGGGCGCGATATGGCTGAAGGCATCGGAGAGCAGCGGCGCATAGGGGGCACGCCGGGCCATGTTGCCGCCGGCCGCGAGCGCGCCGAGCGTGTTGCCGTGATAGCTCTGGCGCCGCGCGATGAAGCGGCTGCGCGACGGCTGCCCCTTCTCCAACCAATACTGCCGCGCCATCTTGATAGCCAACTCGATCGCCTCAGAGCCGCCGCTCACCACGAACACCCGCGCCATATTCTCCGGCGCATGGGCGATGATATCATCGGCCAGCGCCTCCTGCGCGGTGTTGGTGAAGAAACCGGTGTGCGCGTAGTCCAGCCGGCCCAATTGCTCGCCGACCGCTTCTACGACCTTGGGATGGCAATGGCCGAGGCAGGAAACCGCCGCACCGCCCGAGGCGTCCAGATAGCGCTTGCCCTCATTGTCGAAAATGAAACTGCCTTTTGCGGCCACCGCGGTGATCGGCGGGGCGGCGAACGAGCGGTGAAAAACGCTGGAAGGCATGGCGAAAGGCATCAGCGACGGTCTCCTGTTTTGCCGTGTTGCGCGAGCCTAGCCCCACTGAGAGCGTTTCGCTATGGTCCGCCGATATACTCGCCATTCCCGACAGCCGTCAGAGCAGCCAATGGACCTGAAAGAGCATATCCGCGGAATACCCGATTTTCCTAAACCGGGGATCCTGTTCTACGACATTTCCACTCTGCTCGCGGACCCAAAGGCATGGCGATACACGATGAACCAGCTTGCCGCTGAAATCGGGCCGCTTCGGGCGGACGTTCTGGCCGGGATCGAGAGCAGGGGCTTTCTCGTCGCCGCTCCCCTGGCGCTGGTACTGGGCTACAGCTTCACCATGATCCGTAAGCCGGGCAAGCTGCCGGGCGAAACGGTGCGCCGATCGTACGAATTGGAATATGGCACCGACACCATCGAAATTCAGGGGGATGCGGCCAAACCGGGCCAACGGGTCGTCATTCTGGATGATCTGCTCGCAACCGGTGGCACCATGGCCGCATCGGTCGAACTGTTCCGCAGCGTCGGTGCCGAGGTGGTTGGTGCGGCATGCATCATCGAGTTGACGTTCTTGGGCGGCAAGGCAAAGCTCGACGTGCCGTTTACGTCACTGATACAATACGAAGCTTGACAACTCTCGGTGCTGGAACTGCGGCCTCTCCGCCCCGGCACTTGCGCAAAAAAAAATGAGCCGCACCCGAAGGTACGGCTCAAGTTCAGGGAGGAAACGCCCAAGATGGGTGTTGCGGGGGCGCGCCAACGCCGCCCGCACTGCAATATTTGTTTTTGTGCGATGCGAAATTCAAGAACTTTTTTTACACATTCTAAAATTACCTCTCATTGCGGCTCATGCCGCTCTGACCGGTAGCTCTTTCCGGCCACCGGAAAACTCGCTGAGAGCCGCCACCCAGTCTGGGTTTTCGTTTAAAAAAACTCGTAATTCCAATAAATTAAGGTCCCACCATCTCGTTCGTTCGATCTCCTGGATACGCTGCCGGTCGAACCGGGTTTTAACCATCGCCGCCGGAACGCCTGCGACGATAGTATAAGGTGCCACCTCTCTGGCCACGACGGCGCCGGCTGCGATCACCGCGCCGCGGCCAATCTTCTTCGCATTTGCGAGAATCGTGGCGTTGTGGCCAACCCAGACATCGTCGCCGATTTCCAGCGCGTCGGGCGTCACCTGCCAGTCGTCGACAACGCCGAAGCCCGGATGGTAGGCCGCCGGGTGCAGGATGGGCCGGTCGACCGGGTGATCGGTGTCGAAGGCCACCGCCGAGCGGGCAAACGAGCAATAGCGCCCGATCCGCGTGCCCGCCGGAAAGCGGTCCGGGTCGAAACAGCCATAGGAGTACATCCCGACTTCCAGATCGAACCAGCGCCGGGCGACCCGGCGCAGACGCGTGCTGGTATATTCGTTCTCGCGCCGTCGCAGAACCCGGAACATCAGCTTCTGCAGCGCCTGGGTTCGAACATGGACCATCAGCAATCCTCTCCCCGTGTCTGCCGGGTCGTGCTATGATTTTTCGTGTTTACGGTTAATGAACCGCTAACGCCCGTGGAGGTAATATCCGTGGAGATAACGCCATGCGCCTGACCGACGACCAGATCGACCAGTTCCACCGCGACGGCTACGTGTTCCTGCCGGAGTGTTTCAGCAGGGAAGAAGCGGCCGTGCTCCGCCGCGAGGCCGACGCTGTCTACGCCCAGGATCGGGAAGAGGTGTGGCGCGAGAAAGACGGCTCCACTCCTCGTACCGCCTTTGCCGCTCACCAGTACAACGAGGCCTTCCGCCGCCTCGGCGCCCATCCCCGGCTGATCGAGCCGGTGGAGCAGTTGCTGGACGGCAAGCTCTACATGCATCAGTACAAGGTCAACGCCAAGGCGGCGTTCGATGGCGATGTCTGGCAGTGGCACCAGGACTTTGGCACCTGGCACCGTGACGATGGCATGCCGGAGGCGCGTGCCATGAACATTGCGGTGTTCCTGGACGACGTCACCGAATTCAACGGCCCGCTCATGTTCATTCCGGGCAGTCACAAGGAAGGCGTGGTGGAAGCGGGCCACGACCTGGCCACCACCTCTTATCCCTTGTGGACACTGGACAAGGCCAAGATCACCGAGCTGGCGGAGAAGGGCGGGATCGTTGCGCCGAAAGGGCCGGCGGGCAGCGTGATCATGTTCCACGGCTGCCTGGTGCACGCCTCCAGCCCGAACATCTCCCCCTGGGGCCGGACGATTGTGTATCTGAGCTTGTGCGAGGTCTCGAACCACATCACCAAGTTCCAGCGGCCTGACTGGATAGCCCACCGCGATTTCACGCCCATCGAGCCGCTGGCGGACGATTGCCTGTCCGTACTGGTTCCTACCGCCCACGCGGCTGAGTAACAGCATATGGTTCAAGTCATCGGTGCCGGCATGGGCCGCACCTCGACCCTGTCGCTGAAGACGGCGCTGGAAACGCTGGGCCTTGCCCCCTGCCACCACATGCTGGAAATACGCAATGTTCCCCACACGGCTGATGGCTGGCGGCGGGCAGCATTGGGCGAGGATGTGGACTTTGCCGCCCTGCTGGAAGGCTACAAGGCTTCCTGCGACTGGCCGTCCGCCGCGTTCTGGAAACCGCTCAGCGAACGATTCCCGAGGCCAAAGTCATCCTGACCGAACGCCCGGAGGAAAAGTGGTGGGCCAGCATCTCACAGACCATATTCGTCTCGCTTAGCTCACCGCGCGAGCAGGTTTCGCCGGAGCGCCGCGCCCAGCGCGACATGGCAGAGGAAGTGATCCTGCGCTACACGTTCGGCAATCGGGTGCATGACAAGGAGCACGTGCTTTCCGTCTATCGCGCCCACAATGCCGCGGTGAAGGCCGCGATCCCGCCGGAGCGCCTGCTGGTGTTCGACGGCGCGGATGGTTGGGAACCCCTCTGCGCCTTTCTCGGCGTGCCGGAACCGGATAAGTCCTACCCCAACACCAACTCCACGGCCGAATTCCAAGAGCGCTTGCACGAGCGACAGCAGCAAGAGGCCCAACAGCAATAGGGCAATGGACAAGCCGGATATTGAAAGGCTCGCCTCAAAGGTGGTCTACGAAAACCGGTGGATGACGGTCCGGGAGGATCGGATCCGCCGCCGCGACGGCTCCGAAGGCATCTACACGGTCGTCGAAAAAATCAATTTCGTCGCCGTCGTTGCTATCCAGGACGGCCAAATCCATTTGGTGGAGCAGTTTCGCTATCCGGTGCAGGAGCGTTTCTGGGAACTGCCCCAGGGAGCTTGGCACGACGCGCCAGACATTGACGCGGAGACCGTCGCCCGTGGCGAACTGCGCGAGGAGACCGGCCTGATTGCGGAGGAGATGCTCTTCGCCGGCGAATTCTGCCTCGCCTATGGCTTTTGCACGCATCGGTGCCGTCTGTTCCTGGCAAAAGGATTAACCCAGGGCGAGCGCGCCCTGGATACGGAAGAACAGGATTTGATCACCCGGCCCTACACACTCGAAGAAATGGACCGGATGATGCTGGATGGCACGATCAAGGATGCCGTGACGATCTCAGCCATGGGATTGCTTCGCTTGAAGGGCATGATCTGACACCAATCGCCTATACGCGCTCCTTCAGCTTCGTCTCACGATAGAAGATATAAAGTCCGGACGCACTGACGATGGCGGCGCCAATGAAAGTCTCTGCCCGAGGAACATGGGCGAAGAACAAATAGCCGTAGAGCGTCGCCCAGATCAGCATAAAGTAACGGAACGGCGTCACCACCACGGCCTCGCCATAAACAAAAGCATAGACGGTCAAAAACTGCGCGATGCCCTGCAAGGTGCCGGTCAGGGCAAACAGCGCCATGCCATACCAATCAGGCGTCACCCAGCCGAGCGACAGCAACAGCGCCCCGGCGGCCACCGTGCAGACGGTCGACACCAGCACGGTGGCATGCGCTGAGTCGGTCTGACCCAGTTTGCGGGTGAGGATATCGCGAATGCTGGTCAGCAGCGGCACACAGGCCGCCAGCAGCAGCGGCCAGATTGGCCCTCCCCCGCTAGGGTCAACGATGAAAAGTACGCCCCCGAAGCCGATCCCAACCGCCGTCCAGCGCCGCCAGCCGACCTTCTCGCCCAAGAAGTAGGGCGCAAGCGCGGTCAAAATCAGCGGCCCGAGAAACACCATCGCCGTCATGTCGGCCAGCGGTACTTGCTTCAGCGCAAACATAAAGCAAATGCCGGTCAGCGCGATGTTAAAACCGCGGGCCGCCTGGCGTTTCCAGTCGACGATCCGCAGCTTGCGCCAGCCGCCCTGGTATTGCATTGCCGCCAACGCGAACAACAGGACAAACAGGGAGCGGAAGAAGATCACCTCGCCGACCGGGTACTCGGCCATCATCACCTTTGAGATGGCGTCGGTGAAAGAGAAGATCGCCCCCGCCCCCAGGATGCACAGAATGCCCTTGGATGAAGCCGTCAGCCCCTTGGCGGCCCTGCCGCTACCGCCGGCCATGCCGTGCCTCTCGGTGGAAAATATAAAGACCGGCCGCAATGACAATCCCGGCACCGATAAAGGTATCGGCGCGCGGTACGGTTCCGAACATCAGATAGCCATAGATCGTCGCCCAGACGAGCATGACATAGCGGAATGGTGCGACCGTGACCGCATCTCCGTGGATGAAGGCGTAGATCATGAAATACTGGGCGACGCCCTGCAACAGACCGGCCGCCGCAAAAATCAGCAGCCCCTCCCAGTCCGGCGTCTCCCAGCCGAGCGGCAGCAGACAGATGCCCGCGCCCGCCATGGCGAAGTTTGAGAACAGCATGATGCTGTTTGCGGTCTCGGTCCGGGCGATACGGCGAGTAACGATATCGCTGAAGCTGAGGATGATCGGCACAGACAAGCCCAGCAGCAGGGCGAACAGCGGTACCTCCCCGCTCGGGCGCACGATCAACAGCGTGCCGCAGAAGCCGACGGCAACCGCCACCCGCCTCCGCCAGCCGACCTTTTCGCCCAGGAAAAACGGCGCCAGCACCGTCAGGATCAATGGTGAGACGAACAGAAGCGCGGTCAGGGCCGCCAGCGGCGCATCCTTCAGCGCGATGATGAAGGCGAGCGAGGTCCCGGCCACCAGCAGACCGCGCAGCAACTGCCCGCGCCAGTTCACGATGCGGATGGAGGCAAGCCCGCCCCGCAGTCGGATCATCACGAGGATCGCCACCAGCACGAACACCGCACGCAGGCAGAGAATCTGCCCCGGCGGATAGGTCTCGGTCAGAACCTTGGCAAGCGCATCGGTGAACGAAAAGATCGCGCCCGATGCCAGCATGTAGAGAACGCCCCGCACTTGGCTTGCGGTCGTTGTTGGTCCGTCAACCGCGGCCATGGCGGACCTCCCGCGAAAAGATATAGAGCCCCGCCGCCACCACGACGCTTGCGCCAAGGACCGTCTCCATGCGCGGCAGGGCGTCGAAGAACAGCCAGCCGTAGAGCGTCGCCCAGAGCAGCAGAAAGTACCGGAACGGCGCGACCACCACCGCCTCTCCATAGATGAAGGCATAGACCAGGAAGAACTGCGCGACGCCCTGCAGGGTGCCGGTCAGGGCAAACAGCCCCATCGCTCCCCAGGTGGGCGTGACCCAGGCAAACGGCAGGCTGACCGCACCCGCTGCCAGCACACAGATGGTCGCGCAGACCATCATGGCGGTGGCGCTGTCCGTCTTGCTGAGTTGGCGGGTGATGATGTCCCGAACGCTCATGGTGAGCGGTATGGTCGATGCCAGCAGCATCGGCCAGAGCGGCACGTCTCCGCTGGGGCGCACGATCAGCAGGGCGCCCAGGAAACCGACGGCGACCGCGACCCAGCGCCGCCAGCCGACATGCTCGCCCAGAAAATAGGGCGCGAGCGCGGTCAACACGATGGGCGAGAGAAACATCATCGCCGTCAGGTCGGCCAGCGGTATATGCTTCAGCGCGATAACGAAGATATAGGAGGTTCCCGCCAGCATGGCCCCGCGGATCCATTGCCGCCGCCAATCGACGATCCGCACCGCGCGCCAGCCGCCCTGTATGTGCATCATGACGATGATGGAGACGAACACGAACAGCGAGCGGAAGAACAGAATTTCACCCGGCGGATAATCGCCCGTCAGGATCTTCGACAAGGCATCGGTCAGGCCGAAAATGCCGTTGGAAACGACGATACAGACAATGCCCTTGACCTGGGTGGAAGCGCCGAGCGCGCGGAACATTGAGACAGCTCACCGGCGAGAGGGAAAGCGGCGCTCTGGTCATCCGGCCGCAGGGTACGCTAACATGGCCTGGAAATCACTTGAAGGGAACGGCATCATGCACAAATGGATCGATCACATCGTCGTCCGCACCGAAAATCTGGACGCAGCGGTGAAGGACTACACGGAACGGCTGGGCTTCAGCATCACTGAGCCCGCGAAGGATCAGCCGGAAATCGGCCTGCGCCGGGTAATTCTGGGATTAGGCGATTCGGGCACTTTCATCGAATTGTGCGAACCCCTGGGAGAGAACAGCGACATCCGCAGCTCGCTGGAAAAGCGCGGCGAAGGCGTGCATCTGGTGGCGCTAGCGGTTGATGATCTCGCCGCTGCCAAGGCGGAGATGGAGAAACGCGGGGCGCGAGTCATCGAAGCGGGCAAACAGGTCTTCCTCCACCCGAAAGATGGCCACGGCGTGATGTATCAGCTCATCGAGCGGACATAGCCGCCGGCGGCAATCAAACGATGAGGGGCGGGGTCGTTCAGCCGGCGGCTCTTACGACCCCGCTCTCGCGGTCTCCTAAATCTTGCCAACGACAGCTTCGCGGAAGCGATTTTTGAGATAGGTTCCGTCTTTCGGCGGAATGGCGGCCGCCTCCGGCGCATCGCTGACCTTAAAGGCGACGAACACCGGCCCGGCGGCTTCCCGGCAGAGATGGATGCCTTCCGCCACATCCGACTGTCCAGTGACCAGCTTCGTGGCAGCGAAGCCAGCACCCGCCGCAATGGCCGCCAAGTTGGTGCCGCGGCCGGTCACCGTTTGCTGCTGACCGGTTTCGCCATAGCGCTCGTTATCCAGCACGCAGATCGCCAAATTCGGTAAACCTTCTGCCGCTGCCGCGGTCAGGGAGCCCAGGCCCATCAGCATTTCGCCGTCGCCGGTGATGACCAGCACCCGCTTCTCCGGCTGGGCGACGGCGAGGCCGATGGCGACCGGCACTGCGCCGCCCATGGCGCCCCACAAATAAAAGGTGCGCGGGTCGTCGCCCGCGGCAAAGCAGTCATAGCAGGGCTGGCCGAGGCCCGGGACGACCAGCAGGTCCTCGCCCCGGTCGGCCAGCAATTGCGCGACGATCTCGCGGCGCTTCAAAGCAGAAGCCATGGTTTCAGTCCTCCGGAAAGATCTTGGCGCCGATCAGGCGCTGGCCAAGCAGCACGGCCACGGCGGAGTTGGTGTAAAAGGCAAAGCGCAAGGCGGTCGCGACGGTCTCTTTCACGTCTTCCGGCTTGTCGCAGCGGTAGCAGGTTACCCCCGCCAATTCCAGGTGGCCTTGGGTGGTCTGGCCCATCGGCACCTGCCAGGTGTTCCACTCGCCCCATTCGCCGCGCATGGTTACCAGCGTCACCAGCGGGAACTGGCAGTTCTTGATGAGGGAGAGCATGTTGATCGTGTTGCCGACGCCCGAAGACTGCATCAGCAGCACGCCCTTGTCGCCGCCGAGCCAGGCGCCCGCCAGCATGGCGACGCCGTCTTCCTCGGTGGTCAGCGAGACGGCGCGCATGTCGTTCGAGGCGTGGGCGCGGTCGATCAGCCTGGCGTGGCCGGCGTCGGGGACAAAGGCGACCTGGCGCACGCCGGCTTCCTGTAGGCACTCAAAGATTTCGTCACGCCATTCGCTCATCGGGGATCGGTCCTTTGGCGGGTCGGAATTGCGGGTCAAGGTCAGCGCGCCAAGAAGCACAAAGCGGGTCGCTCAGGCAAGCCTCTGCCGGGAAACGGCAAGCCTCCCCGGCGAAAAGCGTGTAGGGATTGCGCGCAATGTCCGATATTACCGCCCTGCCCTGCTCCTATCCCCGTCTGCGCATCGCCGTCTACTATTCCTGTATGTTCGGGATGGTCGGGATCTTTCAGCCGTTCTTCCCGCTGTGGCTGGCGGAGCATGGGCTGACTGCCGCGCAGATCGGGCTGCTGCTCTCCCTGACCTCGGCGACGCGCGCGACCGTCAACCCGGTGGTGGCGCGCTTTGCCGACACGCGCGAGCACCGCAAGCAACTGGTCTGGATGCTCTGCCTCGGCGGGATCGCGACGGCCTCTATGATGGTGCCGGCGCATGGTTTCTGGCCGGTCTTGCTGCTGACCCTGCTGCATATGACGGTGCAGGCGCCGGTCAACCCGCTAGGCGAGAACCTGATTCTGTTGAACCTGCAGGCCCGAGGGCTCGACTATGGCCGGCTGCGCGCCTGGGGCTCGGCCGCGTTCATCGCCACCTCCGTTGCCGGCGGCTGGTGGCTGGAGGGGCGATCGGCCGACTGGGTGATGTATCTGTTCATCGCCAGCCTCTCTGCGATCTTTCTGGCGGCACTCGCCCTGCCGGCGGTGCGGGCCGCGCCGGCGCAACGGGAGCGCCCGCCGATCCGCTCCCTGCTCTCGAACCGGTTTTTCCTGCTGTTTCTGGCCTGCGCCGCCCTGAACATGGCGAGCCATGCGGTGTTGACCGGCTTTGCCAGTCTCCATTGGCGGGCAGCGGGCCATTCGGAAGGGCTGATTGGCCTGCTCTGGGCCGTCGGCGTCGTCTCGGAGATCATCCTGTTCGCGTGGGCGAAGCCGATCCTGGCCCGCATCGGCATCCCGGGCATGTTGATCCTGGGCGCCGCGGCGGGTGTGATCCGCTGGACGGGCACCGGCGCGGGCACAGAACTTTGGCTGCTGGTGCCTTGCCAGGTGCTGCACGGCATCACCTTTGGCGCGACTCATCTGGGCGGCATGACCCTGATCCAGCGTCACATCGCGCCCGGAATGTCCGCCAGCGCACAGGCGCTCTATTCGTCGCTCGGCATGGGCGCGGCCATGGGGCTTACCATGGCTGCGTCGGGCTGGCTCTACGCGACGCTGGCGGGGCAGGCATTCTGGGTAATGGCCTGCCTCTCTTTCGGCAGCCTGTGCCTAGCGCTGGTCGTGAGGCGGCTCTGGCGGCCTGGGCTCGAAATCGGATAAACTTAGCCAAAGCGCGGCTATGCACCGAAAACCGCTTCCTAAACCACTGCATTTTTGAGCTGTGATCATTCCATCATTACAGACGCACCGGCAAAGAGAAACGCGAGCAGCCAGCAAACGGGGACCGAATAGTGGACGAGCTATGGGCTGTTCTTGTGCATGAATACAGCCGGACGGTGACGCCGTTCGAAGAGATCGCCTTGCGCTTGGTTCTGGCCGCGGCACTCGCCGGCGCTATCGGGCTGGAGCGGGAAATCCATCGGCATGCCGCCGGCATGCGCACCCACATATTGGTGGGGCTTGCGTCCGCCACCTTCACCATTGCCGCCTTGGAATTATTTCACCTGCTGAGCCAATTGGAAAACGCGCCGCCCCGTGCCGACCCCATTCGCGTGATGGAGGCTATCACGGCCGGCGTGGCATTTCTGGCGGCGGGTGCGGTAATCCGTTCGGGTGGGGACGTTAAAGGGCTAACCACCGGAGCCGGCATGTGGCTGGCGGGAGCGATTGGCCTTGTGGTCGGTCTGGGTCTCTATAGCTTCGCCATACTGACCACCCTGCTGGGCTTGTTCGTGCTGTGGATCCTGCGCATTGTCGAACGCCATTCCACCAAGCATCTGCGCCAGTCCGGCCAGGAAGACACGGAGCGATAGCCATTGGGAGGGGCGAAGCGTCTTTCCGTTGCCCGCCGCCTGCGGCATACTCCCCGCCAGCCAATCACGCCGCTGTCAGACACGAGGACCGCCCGCCATGGACGCCAGCTTTAGCCCAGAAGAACTAGCCTTTCGTGACGAGGTCCGGACCTTCATCAAGAAAAACCTGCCGGACGACCTCGCCGCCAAGGTCCGCCAGGGGCTGGAGCTGGGCAAGGACGATTATCGTCGCTGGATGATGATCTTGGGCAAACAGGGTTGGCTCGCCACCAACTGGCCGGAAAGTGCGGGCGGGCCCGGCTGGTCGGTCGCGCAGAAATACATGTTTGAGGAAGAGATGGCCGTCTCCGCTTGTCCGGAGGTGGTCCCCTTCGGCACGCGCATGGTCGGCCCGGTGCTGCTGCGCTATGGCACGCCAGAACAAAAGGCCGAGCATTTGCCTGGTATCCTCTCCGGGGAGACCATCTGGTGCCAGGGCTATAGCGAACCGGGCGCGGGCTCCGACTTGGCCTCGCTTTCGACCAGCGCGGTGAAGGACGGCGACGATTACATCGTCAACGGCTCCAAGATCTGGACCACCCAGGCGCATATTGCCGACTGGATGTTCGCCCTGGTGCGCACCTCCAAAGCTGAGAAAAAGCAGGAGGGCATCACCTGCCTGCTGATCAAAATGGATTCGCCGGGCCTGGAGGTGCGGCCGCTGATCAAGCTGGACGGCCGGCACAAATTCAACCAGGAATTCTTCCAGGACGTGCGCGTGCCCCAGGCCAACCGCGTCGGCGAGGAAGGCCAAGGCTGGGCCATCGCCAAATACCTGCTGGGACACGAGCGCTCGTCCGGCGCGGGCGTTGCCGGTGCGCGCATGATGCTGGATCTTTTGAAAAAAATTGCCCTGGATCAACAGGCGGATGGCGGCACCTTGGCCGAGGACCCGATTTTCCGCAACAAGATCGCCGACCTGGAAATGCAGCTTTCCACCCTGCAATTCACCTCGCTGCGCGTGCTGGCGGGCGCCAGTGCCGACACGGAGATCAAGCCCGAAGCCGCGGCGGGTCTGAAGCTCGGCATGGCGGAAATACGCAAGTCGATCAGCGAGGCCTGCATGGAGGCGGGCGGCTACTCCGCCATGCCCTACAATCAGAACGCCATCCGTCATGGCTGGAACGAAGAACCGGTCGGCCCCGATTATCTGTTCAAAATGGCGCCGGATTATTTCGAAATGCGCGCCCGCTCCATCGCCGGCGGCTCGAACGAGGTGCAGAAAAACGTCATCGCCAAGCGGGTGCTGGGGCTCTAGAGGGTTCAGTCGTTCCTGTTCCCTTGCTCCGCCGGAAACAGGGTCAAGACACCGGCGGGCTCGCCCTGCAGCGGTCCCAGCGAAAGTGTCTCGCCCTTCGCCCATAGCGGTGCCAGATCGGCATAATGCTTTGAAAAAATATTGCCGGACTGACCTACCGCCTGAATGAAGCGCGAGCCATCCAGGTCCGCCAGGTCATACACCGCGCGGAAGCCGGCCCCATGCACTTGGTTGAACAGGCTGCTTTCGTCAAATGACACAACGCCGGCGTTCGGCGTATAACGCCCGCCGTCGTGCGGCACGCTCACATTGAACAGATCTTTCAGCACCGGAACGAAGCCGAACGGCAGGTGCTGGAAACGGGCGACGTGGGGCGCATCCCAGCGCCATTCCCGCCAATCGTCGCCGAAGCGGTCGGTCATTTCGGCATAGGCGGAGGCGAAGGCAGCTGCAACCATGCCCGCGCAAGTTTCTTTTTCGGGCGTGCCGATCACATCGCACCATTCGGGCGCCGCGGTCAGCATGTGCAGCACCCGTTCCACATTCCCCTTTTGGTGTTGGTCGAACAGCGGCCCAAGCTCGTCGGCAAACAACGCGCGGTTCAGCGCGCGCAGCCAAGCATGAAAAAAGAGCGGCTCCGGCCGATCCGCCGCCATGACGGCGTCCCAGCTTTGCATCGCCTGCAACAGCTCCGCAGGCGCGCCATCGCCGGCCTTGCTCCAGTCCACCGCATCAAGCAACCGCCGCGCCGCCAATGAATGAATATTGAGCTGCACGGCAAGCGAGCCCCCTACGGTCTGCGGTTTGTTGGCATCCAGTGCCATCTTGATCGCCTCGGCGCGCATCGGCGACGCCCAGTCGTGGCCCAGCTCATAGGGATAATCAGGCCCGACCAACCGGTTGTTCGCGTTGATCAGGCGGCCCGAAGGGGGATTGATCACCTGCGGAAGGCCGTTGAACGGGATCCAACCGACCCAGTCATGCTCTCCGGTCCAGCCCGGCACTGGCAGCATGCTTGGCGGCGACCGCCGCAGCGGCACCTTGGCCGGCGAGATCAGGCCCACCGTACCGCCAACATCCGCCAGTGCGATATTCTGCTGGGGCGCAACCACGGCCCGGGTGGCCTGCATGGCATCGGCGACGGATGCCGCACGCTGCACTTCCCACAATGCCGCCGCGGTCGTGTCGCCCGGCAGCAGTGCCGTGTGAGACAGGGCGTAGACATGCCCGTCTGACGGAGACGCCTCCCCCGCACCGCAATTCTTACCGTCGGAAATTACCGGCCCATGCCGGGTCCGCCGGACAGTCAACTCGACGGGATCGCCGAAGCGGACAGAGATTGCCTCCCGTCGCTCCTCAAACGGCTGGCTGCCATCGGGCGTCACATATAGCGAGGGGTCTGTCGGGTCGATCTTCTCTACGAACACATCGGAGGTATCGCCATAGGCATTGGTAACTGCCCAGGCCAGTTTTCCGTTGTGCCCCAGCACCACAAACGGAAAGCCCGGGGAGGTTGCGCCGGCCAGTGTTATCTGAGGGGTTTCGATCCGCACCAGATACCAGATGTTCGGCACCGTAAACCCCAGATGCGGGTCATTCGCCACAATCGGTTTGCCGGTATCGGTCAACGCGCCGCTAAAGAGCCAGAGATTGGAGCCGGCCTCCTCCCCCACGACGGTTGCGGCATCCAGCGCGTGCCGTACTGCGTCACCGCCGGGTAGCGCGGCGAGCGTAATTGGACCTTCTTCGACGGGATACATATCCTTTAGCTGTTTCGGGGTCAGGCGCGAAGAAAGCGCCGCGCGCTCCAGCTCGTCGCTCCAGTCGGCCGTCAGCCGCAGTGCCATCAGTTTGAGCCACAGTAAGGAATCCGCCGCTTTCCACGGCTCTACTTGACCAGGCACAATCAGAAATTCCGGCGGAAACGCGCCGGAATGCCTTTTCAGATATGCATTGACCCCGTCGGCGTAGGCCTGCAACGCAGCCCTTGCCGGCGGCTCCAACTCGTTGACGTCGGCGTCCACCAACTGCCCAAGACCGAAGGTCCGCATGCGCTTGTCAATGGGCAGTGCAAGATCGCCAACTAGCTCCGCCATCCGCCCGCGCCCGGCCCGCCGCATCGTTTCCATCTGGAACAGGCGATCCTGGGCGTGCAGAAACCCCACTGCCTGATAGGCATCGTTAAGGGTGTCGGCCCTGATGTGCGGAACCCCTTTCGCATCGCGAGCGATCGTCACCGGCGACTCCAGCCCGCCAATCGCGATTTCTCCATCGGTCTGCGGCAGGGACGTGCGCAACCAAAGCAGCAACCCCGCTGAGCCGAGCAGCAGCAACAGCAGCAACGCGAGCAATGACCGGCCTACCCAGCGAAAAAATCGCGGCATCCAACGCTTCCCCTTTGGCGAACCCATTCCAGACGAGAGAACACTCTGGCGTGCATACCGCCGCAACCCAAGGCGACGCGATGGCGCTACACAACTATAAATGAATAGATAATAAGTTTTTCTGTTGAATCAGAGTGAGAAGCTCTGATGTCCTGATCTGTGCTTTGAGTGTGACCGCGTTACCAGAAATCGGATTGGACTTTCACCGGCCTCGACGACGCCACAGCAGGAAGAATAGCGTATGCCTTGGGCATGCCTTCGACCTCAACAGCACCACGCGAGCCGCAACCGCCACCCGCAAGCCCTGGTCGGTCGCGGCTCGCCAAACTCCAGAACAGACCAGAAGCGATCGGCAAATTACTTCTTAGCTTTTGGCGCGCCATCGATGGCGTTGATCATGACCGTGTAATAGCGGTCGCCAAAGCCCATGGTCGCCGCCCGCTCCAGCACATCACGGGTGGCATAGGCCGCTTCCATCTTCACGCCGCTCTCCTCCGCCAGGCGGATCGCGTAGGACAGGTCCTTGATGATGTAGTCGACCGGAAAGGCGTGGGTCGGATGCGTATCCGGCAGCATCGACTTCATGCC
The DNA here is from genome assembly GCA_963807085.1 of uncultured Alphaproteobacteria bacterium. Taxonomy (GTDB): domain Bacteria; phylum Pseudomonadota; class Alphaproteobacteria; order Bin95; family Bin95; genus JACKII01. Next base: position 639,726 of record CAWEBB010000032.1, on the reverse strand, counting down.
GTGATTGCGCAGCACGAAACTGTCGGCGGAGCTTTTTGCCAGCGTCTCGAAAAGTACCTTGCCGTCGACCGCGCCGCTCGCCCGGGCGACGGCAAGCGCCTCGGCGATGGCATGCACGGTCTGCACGACGACCATATTGTTCATCAGCTTCACCGCCTCACCGGCGCCGACCGGTCCGCAATGGGTGATCGCCTCGCCCATGCAATAGAGCAGCGGCTCGATGCGTTGGAACACCTCTGCGGTACCGCCAACCATAATACTCAGGGTGCCATCGACGGCCGCCTGGGCGGTACGGGCGACCGGAGCGTCGGCAAAATCGATGCCCTTTGCTTCACACTCAGCCGCCAACTCGCGGGCCAGCGCTACCGGGCAGGTGCTGGTGTCCACCAGGGTCTGGCCGGCCTTCATCTGCGCAATCAGACCGTCCTCTCCTTGTGTTACCGCCCGCACCTGCGGTTCGCCCGGCAGGCTCATGAAAACAATGTCGGCCCGCGCCGCCAAATCGGCGAGCGAACTGGCGCTCTCCACCCCGTCGGCCGAGAGCCGCTGCAGCGGCTCCGGCCGCAGGTCAAAGGCCAACACCGACTTGCCGCTCTTTTTCGTCAGGTTCCGGCACATCGGCTCGCCCATCACACCCAGGCCGACAAAGCCCAGGGTCGGATTTCCACTATCGCTCATGGCTTACTCCCGAAAATTCGTTCGCGCGTTGGTGGGCACGATAAAAGCATCATCGACCGGTCAGGGCGCAAGTCTTTGTTTGCAGCGGTTGTGTGAAGAACGCATTCCTACATTCCACCGATGTTTGCGAACAGTTAACTATCGTGCTCTAAAAAGCTGCTAAGGTTATGCAGCCCAAAAAAACAAGCTGTGTGAAACAGTTGTATACGCAGGTGGCGTCAGATCACCGAATAATCGAGAGAGCGAGAGTTAAACATGGCACAGGCGAGCCACGCCCTAGAAAAAGAACGAAACAAGTACTATATTTCTGCCTTCAACACGGGAGACAGTCTGTTGCTGCCCGACCTGTTCCGAACAATTTACGGGGAGCACTACCTGGCAGGGGAGGTATACGACCCCGCCCATTACATCCGGGCGAACGAGACTCGCGATGGTATTTCCATCGTCGCCCGCGGGGTCGATGCCACGCCGGTGGGTCATGTCGCTGTCATGGCCTCCGCGCCTTACAAAGGCGTGCGCGAAGTCGGCCAGGGAATTGTCCATCCGGGTTGCCGTGGCGACGGCATTTTGAACGGCATGATCGACCGGGCCATCCTGCTGGCGGATCGCGATCCCGCCGTTTGCGGCCTCTATGGCGCGTCCCTGACCAATCACACCTTTTCACAACGTTCGGTCTGGCGGGCAGAGTTCGTCGATGTGGGCTTCGAGATCGGCTTCGTCCCCGCCCGCATGATGCAAATCGAGGCGCAGGCCCACGGCCCCGTCTCCACCTGCCTGCAATATCTGCCGCTCGGCGACGCGCCCCTGCAACGGACCTACCTGCCGTCTGCCTATCGCGATCTGCTGGTGCATCTTTACGACCATCTGCGCCTGAACCGCCAGTTCGATAGGCCGGGCAAAGCGTTAGACCGGGCCGCGCCCAGTCGCATCCAGGTGCTGGATCTGCCCCGCTTCGACATTGTGCGGGTCAATGTTCTCCGCATCGGCGCCGATCTCCCGTCCCTGCTGGCCACCATCGGGCGTCAGGCGGAAGAAGACAACCGCACCATGGTGCAGGTGTTCCTCGAGCTCGGCTCGCCCACCACGGATGCCGCGTGCGAGGCGCTGCGTCGCCAGGGCTTCTGGTTCGGCGGTCTGCTGCCCCGCTGGATGGACCGGGACGCGTTGCTGCTGCAGAAGTCGGTGAACGGTGCACCTTATTTCGACGGCATCCAGGCCTTCACCAACGATGCCCAAGCGCTGCTCCGTTTCATCCGCGCCGACGCCGACCGTCAGCGGGCGCTCGCAGCAATCGGCGTGGGCCGCCAGAGTGTGGCTTAAAGCCTATCCGTCGGGCGAATAGCCGGGCAGACTGGAAGGTACGCATCCCCACTGGCTTTGGAGAGGCGATATGGCCGTTACGTTCCAGGACATCGAAACTGCCGCCCGGGCTATCGAGGGTCAAGTGGTGCGCACGCCCATGCGGCCATCGCCATCGCTCTCCGCCCTGACCGGGGCGACGGTATGGCTGAAGCTTGAAAACCTGCAGTTTACAGCGTCGTTCAAGGACCGGGGCGCGCTGAACCGCCTGTTGCGATTGTCGGCGGACGAGCGCCGCCGCGGCGTGGTCGCCATCTCCGCCGGCAATCACGCGCAGGGCGTGGCCTATCACGCCGGCCGGCTTGGCATTCCGGCGACCATCGCCATGCCGACCGGCACGCCGTTCGCCAAAGTCGCCCGCACGGAAAGCTTCGGCGCAACCGTGATCCAGGCGGGCGTGGAGCTGGCGGACCTGGTCTCGTTGGCGGAGGAACTGGTGGCACGCGACGGCCTTACCCAGATCCATCCCTATGACGACCCCCACGTGATCGCGGGCCAGGGCACCGTGGGCCTGGAGATCATGCAGGCCGACGCCGGTCTGGATACCCTCGTCGTGCCCATCGGCGGCGGCGGCCTGATGGCGGGCGTCGCCATTGCGGTTAAAGCCCTGAACCCGACTATTCGCTTGATCGGCGTGGAGGCTGCTCATTACCCGACCATGAAGTGCGCCATCGCCGGAAGTGATGCGCCGCACGGTCGGCCCACTATCGCCGAGGGCATCGCCGTCAAGTATCCGGGCCATCTGACCCGACCGGTGATCGAGCGGCATGTCGAAGACATCCTCCTGATTTCCGAAGATCACCTGGAATGGGGCGTGCAGGAACTGGCGACGGTCGGCAAGGTCGTGGCGGAGGGCGCTGGCGCGGCACCGCTGGCCGCGCTGCTGACATACCCGGAATTGTTCAAGGGCCGCACTGTCGGCCTGGTCGTCTCCGGCGGCAATATCGATGCGACTGTCCTCGCCTCCGCCCTCATGCGCTCGCTGGTCCGCCACCGCAAGCTGGTGCGAATGCGCCTCCAGGTGAGCGACTTGCCGGGCGGGCTCGCTGCCGCCACCCGCATCATCGCCGAGCAGGGCGCGAATGTCTGGGACGTGCAGCACAACCGCCTGTTCTTCGATACGCCGATCAAGAGCACCGAGATCGAGTTTGTCCTGCAGACCAAGGACGAGGCGCATGTGGGCCGTTTGCTGAACGCGCTCCGGGCCGAAGGTATCGTCGCCAATGTGCTGAGCAACCTCGCCCATAGCGCCCCGCCTGTCTGACAGGCTAAACTCAGGCTGCCAAACAATACTCAGGGAGGTAGACGTCATGAAGCTCGGCGTTATCGGCGCGGGCGGCCGCATGGGCCGCATGCTGGTCCAGACCATTACGGAGACCGAGGGCGCAACCCTTGCGGCGGCCGGCGAGCACGAGGGCAGCGCGTTTCTGGGCCAGGACGCCGGCCTGCTCGCCAATGTGGGGGAGCTGGGCGTGACGATCGGCGATGATGCCGACCCGGTGTTCGAAGCCTGCGACGCCGTGATGGAATTCACGATTCCCCAGGCGACCATCGCTCATGCGCCGCTGGCAGCGAAACACGGCACGGCCCATGTGATCGGCACCACGGGCCTGAGCGCGGACCAGGAAGCCGTGCTGAGGCAGGCGGCGGAAACGGCCTGCATCATGTATGCCCCCAATATGAGCGTGAGCGTCAACCTGATGTTCGCGCTGGTGGAGCAGGTCGCCGGTCTGCTCGGCACCGACTACGACATCGAAGTGATGGAGATGCACCACAAGCACAAAATCGACGCCCCGTCCGGCACCGCCGTCGGCCTGGGCCGGGCGGCGGCGCGGGGCCGCAAGGTCGCCCTGCCGGAGGTGGCGCAATGGAGCCGCGAAGGCCAGACCGGCGCACGGCGAGAGGGCGATATCGGCTTCGCGGCGCTGCGCGGCGGCGACGTGGTCGGCGAGCACACCGTTATGTTCGCCGGCGCCGGCGAGCGCCTGGAAATCACCCACCGCTGCACCAACCGCCAGCTGTTCGCCCGCGGCGCGGTGCGGGCGGCGCTCTGGACCGACGGCCAAAAGCCCGGCCTCTACACCATGATGGATGTGCTGGGGATCAAGCTATAACGTAGAGCCTGTCGGGATCGGGTTTCCGGCGTTCGGCGGCCAAGGCCTATGCCGGCCGCGGAAAGGTTCTGGCTTCGCGCAGCGCCGCTCGCAAGGTACCGGCGAACGCGACCCGTTCTTCCGGCGGCAGAAACTCGCCCAAGGCGAGGCAGCGGCGGCCGCTGGCAATCTCCAGGCGGCAATCATGCTCTTCCGGACGATGCAGTTCGACCCGTGCCCAGGCCGGCTCAAAGCTCCAGACCTTCTGCCGTCCGTTCGGCAGCACGCGCCGCACGGTCAGTTGCTGGCGCGTCACCCGCACGATCTCGCAGCGCCGGGCGCTACGGTAGTTCAGCCGAAAAGCGACGTAGAACAGCAACACATCCAGGCCGAAAAACCCGACGATCGGCCAGGCGCCCATGGACGCGAAGATCAAACCGGTCGCAAAGCTCATCACCCCGAATGCAAGGAAAAGCGCGCTAAAACCCTGTGGGCTCAAAGACCGGTGTGGATGGAGCGTCGCGTCGAGCAGGAATGGCGTAGAGGCAGCTTGCATGGTGACCAATTCTACGGCCGAAAAAGGCCGGCGGACCAGTGAAAAAACTTCGCAGGTCGCGCGAGCGCAGCCGTTACCGAGGGCCGGCAGCATTCGCCCCGTTCCGACGTGCCGGCAAGATCGCGCCGGCCGGCGGCGTCTCGTCCCCCAACAGACAACACTGAAAGCGCGCCGGATCCTCGTCCGGCATGGTGACGCCCCACACGCTCGCGGCCCGGAAGCCGAAGCGGCGATAATAAACCGGATCGCCGACCAGAAAGACGTATCTCCATCCATCCGTCCTTAGCCGGCAGAGCGCATCCCGCATCAGACAAGTTCCGACGCCCTGGCCGACATAGCCTGCCCAGAGCGCGATCGGCCCGAGCAGCAATACGGTTTCATCCTGCAGGCGCGCCGGCCAGAACTGGATCGACCCGATCAACTCGCCGCCCGAGAGTGCAACCCGGCTTAAATGGGTGATCGGCGCCACGCCGTCGCGATAGCGATAGCTGATCTTGCGTCGGCGGTCGGGGCCGAAAGCGTGATCCAGCAATCTCTCGATTTCGACACTATGTTCCGGTAAGGGGGCAACGATATCGACCATGGGAAGGGTCCAGCAACAGAAACCAGGGGCTGCCGGACACAGTTGCCGCTCTATGGCGCGCGGGTGCGGTCCGGCCTAACGGCAGGTGCGGAGGCCCAATCGTCGTCGCGCTATCGTGATCATGGCACGGACCGTACCGAAACAGACCGGAAAGCACCAGCCGGAATTGGGGATCAGCACGCAAATCGCGCTATCACGCAGCCGGCAATTGCCACGGTATTGCCACTCTGGCTATGTGAGTTTCTGATATGGCATAAAGGGATCCCACTGGAGAAACACACATGCAAGTCCACGAACTCGTTGCCCTTCTCACTACCGCGGCCGCCGGTCCGAACTCGGCGAAAGCGGTGAAAGAAGCCATGGCGTCCTTGAAAGGCAATTTGCACGGGCTCACCAAAACCCTGTCCTATCTGCCCGGGACAGGCGGCAATGCCCGCCAGGCGTTTTACCGCGCGCCCAATCTTTCTCTGTTAAAGGTGAACTTTCCCAGCGGCCGCCGCACGCCTCCCCATAACCACGGCGCCTGGGCCACTATTCTGCTGTTGTCGGGCGGCGAGCGAAACACGATTTATATGCGCGGCTCCAACGGACAGATTGAACGCGACCGCGTGGCAGTGTTGCAGCCCGGCGACATCCTTCACGTCCCCGCCAACTGCGCACACGTGGCCGAGTGCACCGGCGACGAGCCCGCTATCGGTTTGCACGTCTATGGTGCAAACGTGCTGGGCGTGGACCGCTCCATGTGGGATCCGGAGACCATGGAGGAGCAGCCGCTGGACTGGACCCATTACGAAGCGCTCGCCCAAAAAGCGTCCGCCATGAAGAGCGCACCTTAGGGCAGCCGCCGGCACCACCTTTGCACGCAGCCGCCGCGCTGCTCTTATCGCCCTGCACTTGCCCGTTCTCCGCCCTCAAAGTAAGCAACTTGCATGGAAAGCGATGACGGTGCCAAACGCGGCTACCACCATGGAAATTTGCGCGAGGCGCTGATTTTTGCGGCGATCGGCCTGATTTCCGACAAAGGGCTGCAAGGTTTTACCTTTGCAGAGGCCGCGCGGGCCGCCGGCGTCTCGCCCGCTGCGCCCTATCGGCATTTCAAGGACCGCGACGCTCTGGTTGCGGCAGTCGCACATTATGGTTTCGTGCGCTTTGCCGACCGGCTGGAGGCCGCCTGGAACAAAGGCCAGCCCTCGACCCTTGTCGCGCTCGAGGCGGTAGGCCAGGCTTATCTTTCGTTCTCACGCGAAGAACGCCCGCTCTTCGTGGCGATGTTTCAATCGGGCCTGCCCGCCGATCCCGCCCTCACTGCGGCCGCAGAGCGGGCCTTCGGCATTCTGGTCAGCGCATCGACCGCTCTTTCCAAGCGGCTGCCGCCGGCAAACCGGCCGCCCGTGCAGATGATGAGTTATCACATCTGGGCGCTGAGCCACGGCGTGGCCGAACTGTTTGCCGGTGCCGGCCTGCGCCGCTCGCCGATTTCGTCGGAGGACCTGCTGGAATCGGGATTGGTGGTCTATCTGCGCGGGCTCGGCATTATTCCCGACGACACCTGAAATTTTTTTTCGCGCACCATTGACGGCCACCCGGCCGCACCCATTTATGTTAATGTGAATAACATTCACATAGGAGGCAAAGGACAGGAATGGACACGATCAGCTACTGGTTAAAACGGGTGGAAGATGCGTTGGACGCAAGGGGTCGGGGAGCGTGGATCGCGGCCTTCGTCCTCGGTTTCATCACCTTCTGGCCGCTCGGCTTGCTAATTCTCGGTTACACGATCTGGAGTGGAAGAATGGGTTGTTGGAAGCACATGCGCAAGGGTCGTCGTGGGAGCCGCTATGGTGCCCGGGCAAGTTACAGCACCGGCAACAGCGCCTTTGACGATTACCGGGAAGAGACACTGCGCCGGTTGGAAGAAGAGCAGACGGACTTCGAAGCGTTCATGGAGCGGCTGCGCAAGGCCAAGGACAAGGCTGAATTCGATCAGTTCATGAACGAACGCCGCCGCCCCAATTCCAGCGCGGAACCGCACCCGGCATAAGCGCAAAAACCACTCCCCTTCTCAACAACGACCCTGGCATTCCAGGGTCGTTTTTCTTTGCCCTCAAGGGGGTGAGGACGTCGTGTTTTCGGCGATGGCGTCAGTGGACGGGCTGCTTGCTTCTTGGCGGCGGCTTACCGTCGTCAGCAGGACATAGCCCACCACGCCGCTCGCAATCGAGCCGGCCAGCACGCCCAACCGGATGGAAGCATCGAACCCCGAATGTTCGAACGCCAGCCCACCGATGAACAGGCTCATGGTGAACCCGATCCCCGCGATCGCCGAAACACCGTAGAGTTGTGCCCAATTGGCGCCGGAGGGCATGGGCGCCAACCCGGTCCGGATGGTCAGATACATAAACCCAAAAATCCCCAACTGCTTGCCGGCGAACAAGCCGAGCGCGATGCCCAGCGTCACCGGATCGGCCAGCGCCTCGAGCCCCATGCCCCTGAACGAAATGCCCGCGTTGACGAACGCAAACATGGGCAGGACGGCATAGGCAACCCAGGGGTGAAGTTCATGCTCCAGGGTTTCCAGCGGCGAATAACGAGCACCCTCTGGTTTGGTCATCGGAATGGCAAAAGCCGCAAGCACGCCCGCCAGAGTCGCATGCACCCCCGATTTCAACACGATCACCCAGAGCAGCGCCGCAAGCAGCAGGTAAGGCGTCACCTTCCGCACCCCGAAAAGATTCAGCAAAACCATTCCGGCAATCGGCAAAAGCGCCAACAGCATGACGGTTGTCGACAGGTTGGCGGTATAGAAGAAAGCGATGATGAGGATCGCGCCCAGATCGTCGAAGATGGCGATCGCCAGCAGCAATATCTTAAGGGATGCGGGCGCCCGCTTGCCCACCAGCGAGAGCACCGCCAGCGCAAAGGCGATGTCGGTCGCCGCCGGGATCGCCCAGCCGTTCAGGTTTTGCGCTGAACCATAGTTGAACACCACATAGACCAGGGCAGGCACCGCCATGCCACCGATGGCGGCGATTCCGGGCAAGGCGATCTGACTGGGTTTGGAGAGTTCGCCGGCGCGGAATTCCCGTTTGATTTCCAGCCCCACCAGGAAGAAAAATATCGCCATCCACGCGTCGTTGACCCATAGCAGCAGCGGTTTTTCGATCCTCAGCTCGTCGATGATGACGGCACCGGGCACCCGCAGGAACTCGTTGTAATTGTCTTGCAGCGGACCATTGGCTGCGACCATCGCCAAGACGGTCGCCAGCGCCAGCATGATGCCGCCCGACGCCTCTAGCCGAAAGAAGTTCTGGAGGGCGCCCGAAACGGCGGCGGCTTTCTTGCGCATGACTTTCGCACTCTCTTTTCCCTGTTCGGCATGCAAGGTACGGCGGGAAAAGCGGAGCGCAAGGCTTTCCGGTGGGATCGCTACAATTTAGGACAGGCCCGAGAGCGCCTACTCCGCGGCCCGGCCCATCTGGTCCCAGTTGTACAGTGGCGGCTGTTTGTCCAGGAAGCGGCGGATGGCCTGTTGGGAAAAGGCGCTGCCGAACAACAGGGTCTGCCCGTCGGCCTCCGCCGCGGCAATGTCGCCATAACTCGCCTGGAAGGTTTTGTTGACCAGCCGCTTGGTCAGCGCCACCGCCGTTTTCGGCCCGTCGGCCAGCCTGGCGGCGTAGGCTTGCGCCGCTGCCAGAACGTCCTCGCCCTCGCCCATGACTGTGTGAACGATGCCCATCGCCTTGGCCTCGTCGGCCGCGATGCTGCGGCCGGTGAACATCAGGTCCTTGGCCAGCGACGGCCCCACCGCACGCGGCAGCGTGTAGGCCAGCCCCATGTCCGGCATCAGGCCGATTCGAGCGAACACGGCACAGAAGCGCGCGTTGGGCGCGGCAAACACCAGGTCCGCCATCAATGCAATGCTGAAGCCGCCGCCGAACGCCAGACCGTTGACGGCAGCGATCACCGGGCAGTCGATATTCAGCAACCGCTCCAGCCAAATATGCACGTCGAGAATGCTCTGCCTGGCCGCCCCAGGCCCCTTGTCCAGCCGGTTGGTCATGTTGGTGACATCGCCGCCGGCACAGAAGGCCCGCCCCTCACCGGTCAGCACCAGGGCTTTGATATCCTCGTTGCCGTCGACGAAATCCACCATTCGCCGGAAGTCATTGCGCAGATCAACCGAGACCGCGTTCAACGCCTCCGGCCTGTTCATGGTGAAGGTGGCGACGCCATTGTCGGCGATTTCCAGGCGGGAGCATTGGAAGGCAGGCATGGTCATGATTGATTTCCTTTGTTCTGAGGCGACCATAGCGCATGGAATGGCGCTGTCATGCGAAGGTCAATTCATTTTCGAGTACAAGACGACGGCTCGCCAGCCGCCCGAATTTGATCAGCATGGCCTTGCGCCGGGCGGCGGAGAGCTTGTGCTCCGGCGCCGGCCGAATCAGCGCGCCGCCATAGGCATCGACCACGAACAGGCCGGGCGCTGCCGGCAGGATTTCCTGCGGGAATTCCGCGGGCACGGCGAAATAAAAGCGGTCGCAAAAATCCGCGTATTCATGCCACTTGCCGTCGCTGCGGAAGTCGGCGACCGAGGATTTCACCTCCACCACCGAGATCTCGCCCCTGGCGTCGATGGCCATGGCGTCGACGCGGCGGCCGGTGGCGAGCGGCACCTCGTCGAGTGCGGCATAGCCCAACTGGTGCAGCGCGCGCATGACCCCGCGGGTCAGGATCTGACCAGGCCTGGGGGCCGCTTCGCTGCTAACCGGAAACATTCGCTCTGTTCACCTATTGTTTCACCTGCCGGACCTTGGCCTGCGGCGGATCATATGTCAATCTCGCGCCACATCTATGAGGAAGCTTGCTACCATGATTGAGGCGGAAATTACCGGCCCCATCGCTTGGCGTGCGGCCGAGTTGCCCGCCGATCCGGGCATCGTGCCCATCGGCGAGGAAGCACGGGCCGAGATCCAAGATCTGGCCGCCGAGCTTTCCGCCAACCCGCTGCCCCTTCAAGCTTTGAGGCCCGAAGACTTTGACCTGCCTGCCTGCCGCGCGCTGATGGACACGGTCAAGCAGCAGGTGGAGGGAGGCCCCGGCTTTGCCATTGTTGACCGCCTGCCCCTGGCAGATCTGGGCGAGCAGACCCACAAGGTCTACTGGCTGCTCGCCAGCATGCTGCAGCGTCCCGTCGCCCAGAAATGGGACGGCACCATGATCTATGACGTAACGGACACCGGCCGCCCGCCCGGCAACGGCGTCCGGCCCGACAAGACCAACGCCGAGCAAAACTATCACAACGACAATTCCTACAATCTCTGCCCGCCCAGCATCGTCGGCCTGCTCTGCATCCGGCCGGCGATGCAGGGCGGTGTCAGCCATATCGTCAGCTTCGCCACCGCCCACAACTGGCTGCGCGAGCGCGAGCCGGACCTGTTGGCGCGGCTCTACGAACCGTTCGCCTTCGACCGGCAGCGGGAGCACGCGCCAGACGATGTGAAATATCTCTGGCATTCCTGCTTTGAGGACCATGATGGCCAGTTGCTCGGCCGGCTCTCGCGCTTTCAGGTGCGGAACGGCTATCCGCTGGCGGGCGAGGAAATTGACCGCCGCGGCGCCGACGCCTTGGAAGCCTTGGAAGAGGCGATGAACGCACCGGGCACTCCGCTCTCCTTTCACTTCCAGCCGGGCCAGGTTCAGTTCGTGAACAACCGCCTGCTGGGGCACCGCCGCACCGGCTTCACCGACTGGCCGGAGCCGGACCGTAAGCGCCTGTTGGTCAGGCTCTGGCTGCGCGACGGGGGCCGGCCGTTCTACAATGGTTAATTGTTTCGCGGCCTGACCGTGGTTCGCCTCGCCCTCTATCAGCCCGACATTCCCCAGAACACCGGCGCCATCATGCGGCTCGCGGCCTGCATGGGCGTTGGCCTGGACGTGATCGGCCCGACCGGCTTTGTCTGGGACGAACCGCGCATGCGGCGGGCGGGCATGGACTACCGGGAACTGGCGGCGGTGACGAGGCACGGCTCGTGGGAAGCATTCCAGCGGGAGCGACCGCCTGGCCGCCTGTTGCTGCTCACGACCAAGGGCGCGGAACCCTATCACGACTTTTCCTACCGCGCCGGCGACACTCTCCTGCTGGGCCGCGAGTCGGCGGGCGTGCCGACCGAGGTTCACCGGACCGTCGACGCCCGTCTTCTGATTCCGATGGCCCCGGCAGTGCGTTCGTTGAATGTTGCGCTCGCCGCCGCCATGGTGCTGGGTGAGGCGTTGCGCCAAACCCACGCCCTGCCCCCTTACCCGCCGCCCGAGGCTTCATGATAGGCTTCATGATGGAACAGACCGAACAGCAGAACCGCGCCGAGGCGTGGTTCCAGACCCTGCAGGCCCGCATCATCGCGGCGTTCGAGCAACTGGAGGACGACCTGGCCGGCGGCCCCATGGCGGAACTGCCGCCAGGCCGGTTCGAGCGCAAGACCTGGACCCGCACCGCCCGAAACGACGACCCCGACTCCGGCCCCGGCGGCGGCGGTACCATGGCCGTCATGCGTGGCCGCGTGTTCGAGAAGGTCGGCGTGAACGTCTCTACGGTCTGGGGCGAGTTCTCCGAGAAGTTCGCGGGCGACATTCCGGGTGCTGCGGAAAACCCGCGCTTTTGGGCGGCCGGCATCTCGCTGGTGGCGCACATGCAGTCACCGCTGGTGCCGGCGGTGCACATGAACACCCGCCACATCGTCACCGCCGAAAGCTGGTTCGGCGGCGGCGCCGACCTGACTCCCATGTTTCCGGTCGAGGAAGACACCGCAGATTTCCATTTGGCCTTCAAGGCGGCCTGCGACCGCTTCGACCCGGAATACTACCCGAAATTCAAGAAATGGTGCGACGAGTACTTCTTCCTGCCGCACCGGAACGAGGCGCGAGGCGTCGGCGGCATCTTCTATGACTATGTAAACTCGGGCGATTGGGAGCAGGATTTCACCTTCACCCAGGCGGTAGGCGAGGCGTTTGCCGATATTTACCCTGTCATCGTCCGCCGTCATCTCGACAAGCCATGGACGGAGGAACAGCGCAAGCACCAGCTCCAGCGGCGCGGCCGTTATGTCGAGTTCAACCTGCTTTACGACCGGGGCACCGCCTTTGGCCTGAAAACAGGCGGCAATACGGAGGCGATCCTGATGTCCCTGCCGCCCGCGGTCGAATGGTCCTGAGCCGACGGTGACAAGGCGGGCCAGCAAGCATAGCATGATCGCCAACGAGTCTCGCCGACAAAACCAGGAACCGCCTCATGGCCGCCATCGCCGCCACACTGCCGGAAGAACTCGGGCCAATCACCGATGCCGTCGAAGCCTTCTGCCGCGCCGAAGTGATCGCCCGGCATGAGAAACACCACGCCCTGCTGAACGATCCGCGCAACACCTATCGCGCCGATGGCCGCATGACCGATGAAGGTGTAGAGCATATCCGCGCCGTGCGCATGGCGTCCGCCAAGGCCGGGTTCTTCAACGTGTCGGTGCCGAAGTCGCTCGGCGGGTCGGAAATGGGCATGATCGCCTACTACACCCTGATCGAGGCGGTCTACCGGCTCTGCGGCCCGCACAACTGGCTCTGCGATTTCGTCATCTCGCATTGGGCCTTTGGCCCCAGCGCCGTGCTTTCGGCGATTACACCGGAGGCGCGGGAACGCATCCTGCCCGGCATGATCGCGGGCGAACTGATGATGTGCTTCGGCATGTCGGAGCCGGGTGCGGGCTCCGACGCCGCTATGCTTAAGACCCGCGCGACGCCGAACGACAAGGGCGGCTGGACCATCAACGGCCGCAAGATCTGGACCACCCACATCCCGATTGCCGACTACTGCATCGTCTTCGCCCAGACCGACCCGGCGCGGGCGGCGAAGAAACAAGGCGGCATCAGCGCCTTCCTGGTCCCGACATCGGCGCCGGGCCTCAAGGTCGAAAGCATCATCCGCATGCACGGCCATATCGGCGGAAACGAGGGCATCACCTTTTTCGACGATGTCGAGGTAGAGCCCTGGCAACTGGTCGGCGACCTGCACGAGGGCTTCAAGATCGGGCTGCTCGGCGTCTCCATGGGGCGGATCTACAACTCCGCCCGCGCGGTCGGCCTGGCGCGCTGGGCGCTGGAGATGGCCATCGACTATGCAAAGCAGCGCCAGGCATTCGGCAACCCTATCAGCGAATACCAGGGGGTCTCGTTCCCGCTGGCCGACGCGGCAACCGAAATTCACGCAGCGCACCTGATGGGTATCAACGTCGCGCAGTTGCTGGATCGGGGCGAGCGGGCGATCAAGGAATTGTCGATGGCCAAGTCCTATTCGGTGCAGGCAGCTACCCGCGCCATCGATCGGGCAATCCAGACCCACGGCGCCATGGGGTTCACCAACGAACTGGGCCTGCACGAGGCCTATGCCCGGGTGCGCCAGGCCAACGTCGCCGACGGCACCAACGAAATCCTGGCCCGCACCATTGCCCAGCGGCTGTTCAAGGGTGACGTGGAACTGTAGCATCCGCTGATTATCCTTTGTGACCGGATGCATTACTGCGGCCCAGAAGCAGATTTCAGCGCTGCAGAGTGATCTCCCTCGATTATCGGGAGATCACCCACTTCCCTTTCTCGCCGCTCAGCACACCAGGGCCTTCCGGAATACCACCCCGTTCCTTTGGATCGGCGGGCGATGTTTCGACGCCACTGCATCCCGCCACGAATAGCATCATGCCAATTGCAGCAAGCGAGCGCGTGCTTGGGCGGGCAAATATTCCACCGCCCTTGGCTCCAGGTGCCTTAGAATTTCGCACGAGTACCTACGGAAATAACGTGAATGTCGTCATAGCTGGCGCCCGCTTCGTCAAGCGTATGCCACCGGTAGCCGCCATAAAATTCGACACCATATTCCTGCCATTGTTGCACGACGGCGAAACCGACGGTCTGGGCTTGGCTGCTGGTGCCACCAAGCGGGTCGTTACCGACATTCACCCAATTGCTATGGCCGTAATCCAAACTAAAGCTGGTCGGCCCCATCTTTTGAAGCAGGTCTTCGGACATCCAGCCCGGCTTCACATACGAAATTCCATGGCTCCCGGCCATTATCCATAAAGTCGATGCCGGCTGAGACAGTCAGATTGAGGCCTGTCTCGGTGTGCAGCAGCGATCCCGATCCATCTAGCCGACGGTCGTTGCCCGACTTATGCGGATCTGAAAAAGCAACCGCGCCCTGAAACTGGAGCCCGAATGACCGCTGGAGCTCTTCCGGCAGTTCGTAATTTGCCGCGACGCTCCAGCGACGGTTGGAGGCGAAATCGCCGGCAAGGCTGAAACCCGCCAGCACCGGCGTATCGTAACGGAATCGATTGGTGCGGCCGTTGCCATCGAAGTTCGAAAACACGCTGCCGATACTGGAGCCATAAGAGCTGGACGTCCGATTATAGAATAACAGACCACCCGCTTGTCTGGAAATCGCCGAAAACTGAATCACGTCCGTACGCGAAAGGTCAACCTCTGCCGTTCCATCGCTAGCGGTACTACCCTGGCCGACCGTTAAGCGACCATATTTATTATGATTGAAGTAAACTTCCGCTACGCGCCCGTTAAACGTAAAACTGCCGCTGTCTTGGTTGATCTGGCTGACCACACTGGAACTGTTAGCCTGCAACTCCACCTCCAGCTCGGCGCCAAGCGACATCTGATCATTGATCTTGCCCTTACCCACCAGACGGCCCCGGGTCGAGGAGTTGTCATTGTCTACTTGAAAAACATCCGTGCTCTGGCCGTCATTGGAGACCGTGATCATGCGGTCAACCTGACCGCTGATCTCGACGGAAATGCGTTCGTTCGCGTTGGTGACAGTAGTCCTGTCTGTCTGGGTCGCTTGCTTGGTTTCAGACGCCGCGGTTTTTGCTTTCACGGCAACGGCTTCTGCCTTTTGCGCGGATTGTTCCGCCTGTTGGGCTTTGGCCTGCATCTCAGCGAAGCGGCGCTCCATCTCTTTTTGCTTGCGCTGCATCTGCTCGATCATGCGCTGCTGCTGTGCCAGCATGTGCCGCATCTCTTCCATGCTCTGGGCCGATGCCGCACCGACCCCCAGTGTTCCTGCGACCAAGGACGTCAAGCCAACGCCGACCAATCGTCTTTTACGCATCAAAACACCCCACCAGGGAAGACGGAACGGTGTCTGTTTACCAGTCAACCCATCCCCAATGCGCGGGTTAATTCGGTGACGTTGCGCTACTGGCGTGCAATACGCCACTTTTGAATGGTAACCGGCGGCATTCCTTCCAAACACCGTTAGCGCGTCTTTTTCATCTCCACGCCCGCCATGCGCTCCATCAGCAGGAAGATTCGGGTGAAGTCCGTGTCCCTGCCCTCCTCCGCGATCATCTGGCGGTACAATGTGCGCACCAGATTTCCCATATAAGCGGGTACCTCATAGGCCTCTGCCTCCTGGCGCCACAGTTCCAGGTCTTTCTCAATGATGTAGTTCGCGCCGCCATAGTCAAAGCTGCGCGGCAGCACAGCCTTCGGGATCTTGTCCATGCTGGCGCTGTTGCGGCCGGACGAGGCGTTGATCACCTCCACCATCTGCTCCGGGTCCAGGCCAGCCTTGGCGCCGAGCGTGAATGCTTCCGACGCCGCCACCAGATTGCAGAAGCTCATAATGTTGTTGACCAGTTTCATGGTCTGCGCCGCGCCCGGCTTTTCGCCCAGATAGGTTAGTTTGGCGCTCATCGCCGCTAGTCCGGCCTCGGCAGCTTCGAAGGTCGCCTTGTCGCCAGAGCACATGATGGAAAGCGTCGCCGCCTCCGCGCCGGGCGGGCCGCCGCTGATCGGCGCGTCCAGATAGGCGATGCCCTTGGCGTTCAACTTCTCCGCCGCGGCCTTGGAGAACTTGCTGCCGGTGGTGCCGAGGTTGACAAAGCCCCTGATCGCGCTGCCGTCGGCCGCCTCGTCCACCACCTGCTGGGCGATGGCGACCGACGGCATGCAGGCCAGCACGATGCCTGCCTTGTCCGCGACGGTATAGATGCTGTCGGCCACTTCCGCGCCGCGCTGCGCGAGAATCTCGGTCGCAGTCGGATTCACGTCGCACACCACCAGCGCCTGGCCGGTTCTGGCGAGATTCACTGCCATCGGCCGCCCCATCGCGCCGAGACCGATAAAGCCGATTGGTGAGTTGGTCATGGGAATTCCCTCGCCGGTTGCACGACATCGCCATCATTGCGAGACCGCAAAGCGGGTGTGGCAATCCAGAGCATCGCTCGCAACGACTGGATCGCCACGCGGCCTCCGGCCACTCGCGATGACGATGGTGATAGAAGGTTATTCAATACGGCCGGTCGCCCTTGACCACGACACGGTGCACCGCCCGCTTTTCGTTGGCGGCGTCATAGGGCTCGACGCAATGCATTGTGCAGCGGTTGTCCCACAGCAGCACATCGTCCACCTGCCATTGGTGGCGGTAGACGTATTGCGGCTGGGTCGCGTGCGCCTCCAACTCTGCGATGAAAGCGTCGCTCTCGGCCCAGGTCCAGCCGACGATGCACGAGGTGTGATTGCCGATATAGAGCGCCTTCGCTCCCCGTCTCCGGATGTGTGCGGACCAGGGGATGCACCACGGGCGGCGCAGCGCGGATTTCGTCCTCGGTCGCCGGGCGTTCGTGCGACTTCTCGCGGGAGCGCTTCCAGTCGTGGACGGCGTGGAGGCCTTTAAGTTTATCTTTGGTCGCCTGGGGCAAGTCCGCATAGGCGCGGGCCATGTCGGCAAACAGCGTATCGCCACCTTTGGACGCGATGGCGGGCGAACGCAGGATGGTGGTGAGCGACGGCTCGGCCACATAAGACTTGTCGGTGTGCCAGACCAGCGTGCCCTTCTCCGGATGCACGCCGGTTGTGGTGCCGTCGGCCTTCACGTTGGAGAATACCTGCACCTGGGGCAGCTTCGCGTGCCTGGTGGAGACGTTAATGTGTCCCTCCAGCGGGCCGAAGCGCATGGCAAAAGCCTGGTGCGCCTCGTCATCCAGAGGTTGGCCCCGGAACACCAGCACCTTGTGGCGCAGAAATGCGTCGTGGATCAGTTCGAAGGCGGCATCGGCGAGCGGCCGGCGAAGGTCAATATTGCCGATCTCCGCGCCGAAACCGTTGGGGTGCGGCTCGACGGTCGGCAGGCCGACGGCGCTGACGGGGACGGCGGCGGTATCTGAGGCTGGCTCTGGCATGGCGTTGATCCTCATCGTTTGCTTTTGTGCTTGCAGACAGTTTGAGGGCCAAATGGGCTGGTGTCACGCGAGAACCCATATTCGGCAGCATGCGGCATGTTGAGCGGTTGCCCGCATAGACCAGCGCTTCGATAGCCGGGGCAAGTACCTCGGGAATCTGCAGAGCCACTGGCCTGAACCCGGTTGGAGGCGCCTACCGCGCTGCTGCCTCCGCAGCGCGCAAAACGCGCAGCACGTTTTGGCCCCAGAGCTTTGCCAAGTCGTCTTCCGTGTAGCCCCGCTTCAGCAATTCGCGGGTGACGTTGAACGTTTCGTCAGCGCTGTCCCAGCCTTGAACGCCGCCGCCGCCATCAAAGTCGCCGGAAAGGCCGACATGGTCAATGCCCGCGACCTTGACGGCATGATCGACATGATCGGCGAAGGCAGAGAGCGTCACGTCCGGGTGTTGGGCACGGATGTCGGCGCGCTCGCGGACGTACTCGTCCAGCGTGGCCGGCGTTGCCGTTCTGAAGCCGCTCCCGGAGGTCAGCCCGAGCCGATCGCGCAATTCGCCCAGCGCCCTGGTAGCCGCAGGATCAACCTCACCCAGATAGGACCGGTAGGCGACCATCTGCGCCACGCCATCGTCGGCGGCGATCGCAAGAAGCTGCTCGTCGTCCAGATTACGCGGGTTGTCATAGACCGAACGGGCACCGGAATGAGAGGCAATTACCGGCGTCCGCGACAACCTCATCGCCTCCAGTCCCGTCCGCTTGCCGACATGGCTGATATCAACCATGATGCCGGCGTCGTTCAGAGCTTCGATCAGTTCACGGCCGAGTTCGGTCAGGCCTTCATCGTCGTCCGGGTCACCACGGCTTTTGTTCGGGTTGGAACTGTCGCCGAATTGGTTGTTGCCGAAGTGGGTTATTGAGAGATACCGCACGCCGCGCACGGCCCACATAGGCACGTCCGCAACGCCTTCCCCTAGCGGATAAGCGTTCTCCATGCCCATCAGCGCGACCAGCCGCCCGGAGGCCGCAATCTGCTCAACCTCGTCGGCGCTGCGGGCATGGGCAATCTGGTCTGGATAGGCCCGCAGCATCCGCTCAATGCCGCGGAACTTATCCTCGGCGGCCAGCCTTGCCGCAGCATAGCCCTCCGCATCCAGCGCACCCTGGGCCGTGTAGACGATGAAGAACCCCGCATCGAGGCCACCGATACGCATGCCAGGCAGGTCGACCTGCGCGCGTGTCATCGCTCCTGGGTCGAGCGCCGCTGTCGCGTATCCCGGCCCAATGTCGATATGAGTGTCGATCGTCAAAAGGCGGTCGTGGATTGTCCGTGCCTCGGCCTCGGACATCCCCGCGGTTTGACTGTTAGCAGCTATCGGCAACATCAGCGCGAGCCCCAAGATAAAGGGAAACTGGAACATCCAAACCGCCTTCCGCGCCGAAACCGGCTCAAACACCGCCCTCAGCACTCCACATAAGGCGTTGCCAGATTGTACCGGCATCGCCCGGCGGCGCCGAATTTGTCCCAGCGCAAGACGGGGCGGCCTTGGATCGACCGCCCGAAATCGCTGCATCCGGAGCCACTATTTCGCCGCTAATAACAACCCCAGCATTTCGTCCAGATGCTCATCGGCCAGGGCGTGCAGTTCGTCCGCGGTGCGGTCCTGGATCGGGTGGGGCACGAATACATAGGCCGGGTCCGTGCCGAGAGCCTTCGCCTGCGCCTCCATCGCCTGGATGAACTCGGTCGTGGCGATGCCGACGGTCGGAATGCCGCGGCTCTCGAGGTCTGCCATGTCATGCGTACAGCACGACGTGCAGCTGCCTCAATCGCTCAGCGCTTCGATGACGACGTCCACCTCGTCCGCGATCTGCTGATAGAGCGGAGTCGGTGCGGGGCGCGTGTTGGTGGGCTTCGCATAGCGATGCACTTCCAGGCCACGTTCGGTCAGCCGCTGCTCCAGGCGGTCGAGGAAGATGTCTCCCTTGGCCTTGGCGATATCGAGCAGGCCTACCTTCAGCCCTTCCAGGTTCTCGGGCCGGGCGAGGCGCGGCCGTGCCGCAACCGAGCGTTCGGCCGTGGGATCCAAAATCGTGGTCATCGTTTCACCTCCGTTTGCGGCACGCTCTTCTTTGAGACGAAGCGAAAGCAGGAAACCGCAGTTTAGCTTATCGGCTCAGCATGGACCACGGCAACGGGGATTTCTACGCGATATCCCGTCGCTTGCGCGTAATGCCGGCTGACCGTCTCGGCCACATGCTTTCGGATCGCCTCGACAACATGCGGTGGTTGGCTCCTGATCATCATTGAAACCCCGACGGTCGCCGTCGCGAATATCTCGAACAGCTCTTGGGGTGCGGTTAGATCCCAGGCCGGCGCGAGAACATCGCGCGCGGTGATGCGCAGGCCAGCATCCGCCATGAGCCGGGCGGCCGTATCGGGGGCGGCGAAGGCGAACATGTCCGGCTGCACGGGCGCCTTCGACATGTCTGCGTGCGCCTTGATCGCGCTCAACATCGTCCCGAAGGCGGGCAAGTCAGCCGGCCCAAGCCAAGTCGACATGGCGAAGCGGCCATCGGGGCGCAAAACCCTGCGTATCTCCAAAAGCGCTTTCGGCTGATCGGGCAAATGCATCATCCCGAAATTGCAGAGAACCGCATCGAACGCAGCATTGGCAAACGGCAAGGCCGCGGCGTCCGCTTCATGCAGCGTCGCGTCCGGCGCCGCGATGCGTGCCAGGGCCAGCATGTCCGGCGAAAAGTCGCTGCCGGTGGCATTCGCTCCCGCCGCACCAATCATTGCGGTGAGACGGCCATGGCCGCAACAGAGGTCCAGCACCGCCATGCCGGGCTTGACGGTGCGCGCGACCAAAGCTTCGGCTATCTGATCGGTGATCGGCGCGATCCGCCGTACATAGGCATCGACGATGGCCGGATCGGACCATCCGCCCCTTTCCTGGTCTGCGAACGCTTCAAAATCATGCATTTGAGCACTCCCGCCTTGAGGCTGCCCGATCGGTCACGACCGGCCCGATGAAGCTCTCAATGTCTCAATGACCGATGATGCGCGTAACCGGCGACGAACCCTTCTCGCCGCTGGCGGACCAGCCGCCGATGATGCCGGAGAACATGCCGGCACCGCCGCCGGCGCGCACGATCATCAGACCGCCATCGCGGAACTTGCGGGCCATGCTACCATCCGCAAAACCCGTTGTCCCCTCCGCGATGCTCATGGTGCCGGGGCGGATCTCGTCCACCGGGCGCTGGGTGCGTTGGTAAAGTTCTTCGTAGAGCTTCTGCTTGCTCCAGCCTGCCTCGCGGAAGGTGCGCTCGTGCTCCGGGCAGACCACCAGCAGGGCGTCGGCGCCGGGGTAGAGCTTCACGTGCTGCAGCGCCTTCAGGCTTTCGGCAAAGCTCTGCGCGAGGCTTTCCGGCGTGCGGCTTTTCTGGTCGACAATGCCTTGCAGGCCGTAGCCCGCGAACACCGTGACCGCGCTCTTGCCGTCGGCAACGCCGCGTTCGGTCGCCAGCGACTCCCAGCTGGAGCCTTCCTCATCCTCGGCGATGCAATAGGAGAGCTTACCTGGGTTGCCGAGCGTCGCCCGGTCTACCTCCTGCGGGCGCCCGCCGCCGACGTTGCGGATGACGAGTTGCAAGGCGCGGCCGATGGTGCTGTTGGCGCGGAAGCCCTGGCCGAGGGCATTGCCTTTCATGTTCATGCCGATATGCCGGCGGATCGGGCCGTTCACGATGACCACCGGGCCAACATACATGGTGGTCGCCAGCACGCCGTGCATGGCGAAGGGCTCCTCCAGCACCGCCTCGACCGCCGCCAGTACCACAGGCAGGTATTCCGGCTTGCAGCCGGCCATGACGGCGTTGATGGCCACCTTCTCCACCGTGCAATCGGCAAGGTCGCTCGGCACCTTGCCGATCACCTCCTGCGGGTCGCGCGCCGTGCCGGTCAGCATGCGCAGGACGCGCGCTTCCGTCGGCGGCACCAGCGGCAGGCCGTCCGACCAGCCGCGATCGAACAGCGCCTCGATCTCGTCTTCTTGCGCGCCCAATTCGACCTTGCGCGATTTCAGCCCGGTCTCACCGTGGCGCACCAGCAGGTCTTCGACAATGCCGGGTTCGATGTTCTTGGCGCCGCAGCCGGGGCGCAGGTCCGGCAGATCCTCGCCCAAGGTCGCGATGCCGGTGAGCTGGCGCCACTCCGCCTTGTCCCAGCCATAGGTGCGGGCGACCTCGCGGCCGTTCTCGCGGCGGAGCAGGGTCGGCACCACCTCGATCTTCAGGCCGTGGCTGACGTCGAGGGAGCCGTCATAATCATGCGCCAACCCTTCCGGGAAGGCCGGGTCGTCCTGGGTATAGACGGTCAGCGAGCCGGCCTCTGCCAGCGCGGCCAGCACGGGCACGGTAAGCTCGCAGGTCGGGCAGTCGCGCTTGACGACGGCGACGAAACCGGTTTCCGGGAGTTGGTCCACCAAGCGTGCTCCTCATTATGGATGATACGCGGCATGCGCGGCATAGCGACTTGTGCGGCATGCGCCCTCGTGGAACCGTGCGGGCAGGGCAGGCCAAGCCGCTACGCCGCCATAGGTTGACCCTTGCCGACGCGCAAGTCCAGCCCGACGGTCGTGGTCTTGAATACCATAGGGTATGAGGAGTTGGCGCCGCGCCGCGCGCCGATGGTGGGCGGTACTGGGATCGAACCAGTGGCCCCTGCGATGTCAACACAGTGCTCTACCGCTGAGCTAACCGCCCACATGCACCCGGAACGGGAGGCGCCGTGTATAGCCGCCGCGCCGCGGCTCGCGCAAGAGGCTTTGGCGCTAATTCACCGAACGAGACGGAAAAATATAGTTCACGTGCCCCATCTTCCGGCCGGGCCGCGCCTCCCCCTTGCCATAGAGATGCAGGCGGGCGTTCGGCTCGGCCAGGATCGAAGGCCAGCGCTCGACCTCATCGCCCAGCAGGTTCACCATTTTCGCCGGGTACAGCACGCCGGTTTGCCCCAGCGGCAGGCCGCACACCGCCCGGACGCACTGCTCGAATTGGTCGGTCTGGCAGGCATCCATCGACCAGTGGCCGGAATTGTGCGGCCGGGGCGCCAGTTCGTTCACCAGCAGGGAGCCATCCGCCAGCACGAACATCTCCACCGCGAGCAAGCCTACGAGGCCGCCATGCCGGGCGATGCCTTCGGCCAGCGCCTGAGCGTTTGCCGCCGTCGCCGCCGGAACCGTTGCGGGCACGATGGTCTCGGAAAGGATCTGGTTGCGATGCTCGTTCTGCGCCACCGGAAAGCTGCGCACGCTGCCGTTGGTGGAGCCCGCCACAATCACCGATATTTCGCAGACAAAAGGCACCAGGCTTTCCAGCACGCAAGGCACCCGCCCAAGATCCTCCCACGCCGCACGCAATTCCGTCGCCGTCGAGACCCGCGCCTGGCCTTTGCCGTCATAGCCGCTTTGCGCCGTTTTCAGGATGCCAGGCAGCAGCGCCGCCGCGGCGTCCAGATCGGCTGCGGCTTCCACGGCCTGATAGGCCGCGGTCTTTGCCCCGGCGGCGCGGACAAACGCCTTTTCCCGCCGCCGGTCCTGGGCGACGAGCAGCCATTCGGGCGCGGGACGCACCGGCGTCGCCTGCGCAATCGTCTCCGCCGCCAACACCGGCACGTTCTCGAACTCATAGGTGACGACGTCGCAGACAGCCGCAAAGGCCTTCAGTGCCGCCTCGTCGTCATAGGCCGCATGGGTGGCGCGGTCGCAAACCTGTTCGGTCGGGTTGTCCCGGTCCGGCGCATAAACATGCACCCGGTAACCCAGACGCGCCGCGGCCAGCGCAAACATGCGGCCAAGCTGCCCCCCGCCAAGGACGCCAATGGTGGAACCAGGCGGCAGCATCAATCTTCCGGCGCCTCGGGCACGCTGGCGGTCTGTGCATCACGAAACGCCTGGAGTCGCGCCGCCACCGCCTCATCGGTCGCGGCGATGACAGCTGCCGCCAGCAGGCCGGCATTGGCCGCCCCCGCCTCGCCGATGGCAAGCGTGCCCACCGGTATTCCTTTCGGCATCTGTACGATGGACAGCAGACTGTCCCAGCCGGACAATGCGCGGCTTTGCACGGGCACGCCGAAAACCGGCACGATGGTCATGCTGGCGAGCATCCCCGGCAGATGCGCCGCACCGCCCGCCCCGGCGATGATGGCGCGCAGCCCCCGCTCGCGCGCTGACTTGGCATACTGCACCAAGCGGTCCGGCGTGCGATGGGCAGAGACTACACGGGTCTCATGAGGAATTTGCAGTTCGGCCAGCATATCCGCGGCCAGTTTCATGGTTGGCCAGTCCGACCGGCTGCCCATGACAATGCCGACGAGAGGAGATATCGTATTCATGAAAGAAACATTGTTTGGCTCTTCTCCGGGATCAGGCGTCCCGGAGGCTCACCACATCACTTGGACAGGAGATGCGTTGCTTCGACTAGGCGATGATGTCTGGCCGACCGCCGCATTCCAGCTTGTTGATCTGGTCTCGTACCCAGAGCTTTCGTTTTTTGAGACGTTGCACTTGAACCTGGTCATAGGGAGCCCGCTCCGTCACCGTCGCGATCGCGTAATCGAGATCGCGATGCTCCGCCCGTAGCGTTTCCAGACGCTCGCCGATTTCTGCTTCGTCTCGTGCTTCGCTCATTCTCATTCTCTTCTTGATGCTAAGCCGTTACGAACCTGGATTCATCACCAAGTCCGCATGGTGGATAATACGCTAAAGATGCGAAGAAAGTCGATGCTAAACGCCATGAAAGAATGCCTCTTAATCAAAGAATTATGGTCATTTTCGGTTGCTCGCTACGCAAGTCCTGCCGTGCAGGCCCAACTGCTCGCGTGGCAGGAGCAAAACAACGCAAACGTTAACTTGGCGATCGTGTGCGTATGGGCGGGACACCGCGGCCGGCGGCTGATGAAGCCAGAAATCCGCCATGCCGTTGAAGCGGTATCCGGGTGGAACAGTGCGGTTACCAGTGCGTTGCGCAGTATGCGCCGGCGGCTCAAGGGGGAATGGAGCATGCTTGCCGCCGATCCGGAGCCCGCCCGCCAAGCCATCCTCGCCGCCGAGCTGGAGGCGGAAAGGACGGAACAGGCGCTGCTGATCAAGGCTTTGTCGCCCTGGCCCGCACCGGTGGCAAACGCGGACCCGGCTCTGGCAGCCACAAATCTCGCAACCTATTTGGGCGGTGCTGCGACCGCCGCACCCGCCTCCACCATGGCGGCGATCTGCTCGTCCGAATAGCCGAGTTCCGCAAGCACGGCCGCCGTATCCTGCCCAAATCGCGGCGGCAAAGTGCGAATCGAAGGCGGGGTCTTCGACAGCGTATAGGGCGCCCGCATCAGGCGGATTTGACCTTCGTCGGGGTGGTCGGCCTCGTACCAAAACCCTACGTCGCGCAAATGCGGGTCGGTCACCACATCATCCAGCAGATTGATCTGCATGCAAGGAACGCCCGCGCCCGGCAGCACGGCCAGCCATTCCTCGTTGGTCTGGGTCGCGATGATGTCAGCCAAGGCCTCCGCCACCAGCGGCCTGTTCAGCGTGCGCGCCGCCCGTGTCGCGAAGCGCGGGTCGGCAAGCAATTCTTCCCGGCCAGAGGCGGCACAGAGCGTCCGCCAGTGCTTGTCGCTGGAGGGCAGCACGCAGATGAATCCGTCCTTCGATTTCATAGGCCAGCGCATCGGTGTTGCATGCCGCTCCGAGCCCGGCGGCCCCAAGGACGGTATGAAGGCTTCGCCGGCCAGGTGCTCGATCATCGTAAACGAGGTGGTGGTCTCGAACATCGGCACTTCAACCTCCTGCCCCTCGCCCGTTGCCAGCCGGTGGTAGAGCGCGGCGGCAATGGCATAGGCCGCCATGACCCCCGTCAGCTTATCGGCCAACAGCATCGGCACATAGCGCATCTCCCGGCCATTGAAGCCTTCGAGCGCCACCAGGCCGGACGCCCCCTGGATGACGTCATCAAAGGCGGCCTGCCCCGCATAACGCCCCTCCCGGCCAAAGCCCCAGATGTTGCAATAGACGATCTGCGGGTTGAACGCGCTCACCTTCGCGTAGTCGAAGCCCAAGCGCTCCAGCGGCTCCGGCCGCATATTGTGCACGAACACATCCGCACCCGCGATCAGCTTCTGCAGGGCTTCCGCCGCTTCCGGCTTTTTCAGGTCCAGCGTGATGGCGCGCTTGTTCCGGTTCAACTGCAGGAACGTCGAGGACATGCCCCCTTCCCGTTTGGGCGCGCCCAGCCGGGTCAAATCCCCATCCGGCGCTTCCACCTTGGTCACGTCGGCGCCAAGGTCCGACAGCATTTGCGTGCAATAGGGGCCGACAACGACCGAGGTCAGGTCGACGACTTTCAGGCCGTGAAAAGGGCCGGGCATGAAGCGGTTCCTTGAATGCAGTTACCTACGCTTGGCCGAGCAGCGCCTTGCGGAATACCGTCTTGGTGTAGTTGGCATCCAGCGAGCGCTTGACCGACGCCGGCGGCCCGTCATGCACCTTCAGGTGCACAAAGAACGTGGCATTGCCGCCCTTGATCATGTCCGCTGCCCCGGCGACGTCGCCCTCTTCCGCCACGGTCCGCACCTGCTTGATGCCCGCGCCGGTCGCCATTACGGCCAGGTCGGTGCCATGGCCCGTGTGCGAGACCTGGTTGCCGGTTTCGCCATAGTGACCGTTGTCCACACAGAGGATGCCGAAGTTGGACGGGTTCATGACCGCCACGGTCGCGAGCGCGCCGACATTCATCAGCAGCTCGCCGTCTCCGGTCACACAGAGCACGCGCTTGTCCGGCTGTGCCAACGCCAGCCCCAACCCCATGGCGACCGCGCCGCCCATGGCACCTGCCAGGGTATAATAGTTCGCGCTTTCGGCGCCGCACAGATGCGCCACGTCGCGCGCGGTGCCGGCTAGGCCGGTAACGATCAGATAGTCTTTGGGGTTCGCAATCAGTTGCGGAATGACCACCTGGCGGTCGAGCGTAAAATCAGACATGGATAACTCTCCCTTTAAAACTTTTTCGCGCCGAGCAATTTCTGGCTCAGCAGCACCGCCACCGATTCGTAACTTTGGAACGCCATGGTCATGCCGGCCGTGACGGTCGGGATCACTTCGTCAGGCGAATCCACCCGCAGGCAGATCACGTCGCAGGCTTCCAGCACCGGCTGCACCGACTTGCCCATCGGCATCTGCCAGGGGTTGCCCTCGCCGAAGTCGCCCCGCATGGACAGGATCGTGAGGAACGGGAATTTGCCGAGCCGCGGCAGCGAGAGCATGTTCACGCAATTGCCCGCGCCCGAGGACTGCATCAGCAGCACGTGCTTCTGCCCGCCCAAATGCGCACCGGCAGCCATGGCCACGCCTTCTTCCTCGGACGTCAACGGGATGGAGTGAACATCCGGGTCGGCAAGCGACAGGTTAATCATTACCTTGTGCCCCGCATCCGGGACATAGGAGAATTGAGTGACACCCTCGTCTTTCAGCAGCTTGTATAGCTCATAAGGCCAGGTTGGTTCGCCGGGTGGCGGCGCGGGAATTTCGAAGGGCATTGAGGCCTCTCATTGTATAGGAAAGGGCGTTTCGGTGATCGCATTGCCAGCGACCGCATTCCGTCTTAGCGAGTTTCGTTTTAGCAAGATATCGTCCGGATGCTAAGGCCACTTTCCGGGATACGGGTATTGGACCTCTCCCGCTTTTACTCCGGCCCCCATGCGACGCTGCTGCTGGCCGGGCTCGGCGCGGAGGTGATCCGCATCGACGATCCCGCCGCGGCAACGGGTCAAACCAAAGCGCCGCCCTATGCCGGCGCCGGGGGCGTCGCCATGGCGCCGCAAACGCCCGACGACCTGTCGATTCACTACCTGAAGCGGAACCGGGGCAAGAAGGCGATCACGCTAAACCTGAAGGCACCGGAGGGCATCGATCTGTTCAAGCGGCTCGCCGCAGCGGCCGATGTGGTATTCGAGAACTTTACGCCCGGCGTCGCGGAGCGGCTTGGTATTGGCTATCCGCAGCTTGCGCCGGACTTTCCGCGCCTGGTGTATTGCGCGCTGACGGGCTGGGGCTCAATCGGACCTGACGCGGCGGAGAAATCCTACGACCCCATCGCCCAGGCCGCCTCCGGCCTGATGAGCATCACCGGCCGCGCGGGCGACCCGCCCTTAAAGGCTGGCTCGCCGCTCTCGGACGGGATCGCGGGCGTCCACGCGGCGCTGGCCGTGACCGCGGCCCTGATGCAGCGGGGCGCGACCGGCAAGGGCCAGTTCGTCGATGTGTCGATGGTGGATTGCCTGCTCTCCCTCGTCATGGACGAGCCGCTCGACCATTACGAAGCCCTCGGCCTGCCAGCACAACAAGGCAACCGTATTGCGCGGTTTTCGCCGTTCAACACCTTCCAGGCAGCGGACGGCTGGCTCGTCATTGGCGCGGCCACGCCCGGTCAATGGCGCAGCCTGTGCGCGTGCATGAACACGCCCGAACTGGCGGACGATCAGGGCTGGTCCGACGTCGCCTGGCGCCTGGCCAATGTGGATGCGGTCGAAGCAAAGGTTTCGGCCTGGGTTGCCAGCCTGCCCGTCGCCGAAGCTGTGCGGGTGCTGCGGGCGGCGGGCGGCATCGCCGGGCCGATCAACGGCATCGACCAACTGATGGCCTGGCCGCATCTGGCTGCGCGCGAGATGTTGGTTCCGCTGGAACACCCGCAAGCGGGACCGATACCGGCGACCGTCGCCGCCAACTTTCCGCTGCGCTTTTCGGCAGCGCAGACCGCCTATGAGAGCCCGGCGCCGCTGCCGGGCCAGGACAATGCCGAGATATTCGGGGGCTTGTTGGGGTTGAACGGCCAGAAACAGCAAGACCTTCGCGAGGACGGCGTGATCTAGACGCGCGGGTGTCATTCGCGCGGCTGCAGGATGTGGGGCGAATCCGCCAGCGTGCCCTCCGGCTGGGGCTCCAGGCGGAAAATCTGGCGCAAATGCACCTCGTCCGGCCCGTCGAACAGGCGGAAGGCGCGCGCCCAACTGAAAGCGTCCGCGATCGGGGTGTCGTCGCTGCCGCCCATGGCGCCAAAGATCTGCAAGGCCCGGTCGGCAACGTTCTGGTAGGCACGCGCCACCGCCACCTTGATCATCGACACTTCCCGGCGCGCCGCCCGCGGCCCCTCCTGGTCCAGCAACCAAGCGGTTTTCTGAGTCAGCAAGCGGCTCTGCTCGATCTCGATCCGGCTGTGCGCGACCGCCTGCTGCACGTCGTCATAGTCGATCACGTCCCGGCCAAAGGTGCGCCGTTCCCGGGCGCGCAACAGCATCAGACCGAGCAGCGTTTCGCAATGGCCGATCGCCCGCATGCAGTGGTGGATCCGCGCCGGGCCGAGGCGCACCTGCCCCAGCCGGAACCCATCGCCCTCGGCACCGAGCAGGTTTTCCGCCGGAACCTCGGCGCCCTCGAACGCAATCTCCCATGCGGGCGCGCCGGCTTCGGTGAAGCCCAGATAGGGCAGTGGGCGGATGCGGCGGACGCCCGGCATATCCGCCTCGACCAGCACGACGCTATGCTGCCGCCCGCGCGGGCCGTCCGGATCGGTAACACCCATCACCAGGAAGAAGTCGCACGATCCGCCGCCGGAGATATACCATTTCCGCCCGGTGATCCGGTAACCGGCGCTCGTGCGCTCGATCCGCGTGGCGATGTTGGTCGCATCCGAGGACGCCACATCCGGCTCCGTCATGGCAAAGGCCGAGGACCGCTCGCCCGCCAGCAACGGGTCGAGCCATCGCACCCGCTGCTCCGGCGTGCAGGCATCGGCCAGGGTGATCATGTTGGGCACTTCCGGCGGGTGGCAATTGAATACCTGGGAAGCCCCCATCACCCGCCCCATGACCTCCGCCAGCGGGGCGAACGCCATGTTGGAAAGGCGCATGCCGGGCGCGTCGTCCGGCAGGTTGGGAATGGCCAGGTTCCAGAGCCCCTGCTCCTGGGCCTCCGCCTGCAGCCCCGCCAGAAAGGGGGGGTCGCCCTTCCCGCCGTGGACGTGATGCAGCCGCCATTCCCTTGCGCGCGGCAGGATCTTGGCAGCGAAGAACGCTTCCACCTGCTCTTTCAACTGACCTGTCCCGGAGGAAAAGGCGAAATCCATGGCGGCCTCGTTCGCAACAGCAATCCACCCAAAGCCTAAGCGAATTTGATTGCCGAGACCAACTGGTTGACCGGTTCGCCTGCCCCTATAGTCCCTGACACCCGATATACCACTGGAGAAGCGGCAATGCCCGACATGCTGGAGACTCGCGACGGCGCGGTCGTCACCATTACGATGAACCGGCCGGACCGGCTGAACGCCATCACCAACGCCATGTTGGACGACTTGACCGGAATGGTGCAACGGCTGGACCAGGACGAGGGGGTCGGCTGCGTCGTGCTCACCGGCGCCGGCCGGGCGTTTTGTTCGGGCGGCGACGTGAAAAGCATGGCCGAAGGCAACGAGGCACAGGAAGGCTTCGACGCCCGTGCCCGCAACCTGCGCCGGCGGATGGAGGTCAGCCGGATGATTCACCAATCGCCCAAGCCCTGGATCGCGGCCGTCCGTGGCCCCTGTGCCGGTGCCGGCCTCTCTCTGGCGCTCGCCTGCGACATGCGCATCGCAAGCGAAACGGCACGCTTCATCACGGCCTTTGCCAAGGTCGGACTCTCCGGCGATTTCGGCGGCAGCTATTTCCTCAGCCAGTTGATCGGCACCGGCCGGGCGCGCGAACTGTACTACACCGGCGGCGAGGTCCGGGCCGAAGAGGCTTTGCGCCTGGGGGTCGCCAACCGGGTCGTGGCGGATGATGCGTTGGAAGCCGAAACCGCGGCGTTCGCGGCCGAGATCGCCGGCGGCCCTCGCCTCACCATCCAGTACATGAAGAAAAACATGAATGTGGCGGAGCGCGGCGACCTGGCCGCGGCGCTGGATGCCGAGGCCATGCATCACGCCCGCACCGGCCAAACCGAAGACCACGCCGAAGCGGCCAAGGCTTTCGCGGAAAAACGGACGCCGGTATTCCGGGGGCGGTAGTTCCAGGGGCGGCAGCTCCGGCGGATCCATGCGTCAAAACGTTTGCGCACGCTGCGCTAGTGTGGAAGGATCGCTTCGTGCCGCGGCCCTTTATCGCTGGGGCAGCATCAATGATATTGCCGACGGCCATGCTCAGCACTGAACTGACAGGCAGCGGCAGGGAGGACCAGTCAAATGAACTTCCGCAAGCTTGGGGCGGGCATGTTGTCCGCTGCCGCCATTTCCGCCTTTGCTTTCTCCGCCCATTCAGCGGAGCGCTGGAGCATGGCGACGCCTTGGGGCGGCGGCCCGCTTCTGGAGCAAGGGGCCAAGGGCGCCGCCGCAGAGATCGAGTTGCTGACCAACGGCGACATCACGATCGAGGTCTTTCCGGGCGGCACCTTGGGCAAGGCGCTGAAGGTCACCGACACCGTCAGCAAGGGCGTGGCCAAGATCGGCCACAACTGGCCCGGCTATGATTGGGGCATCGACCGCACCGGCGTGCTGTTCGGCGGCTTTGCCGGCACCATGCCCCATGCGCAGATGATGCACTGGCTGTTTGCGGGCGGCGGCGCCGATCTATGGATGGAATGGCGCATGGACGTGTTTAACGTCGCGGGCTTTCCCTGCTCGTCGCTCCCCCGCGAAATCTTCATGCACTCGCACAAGCGCATCGAGACGCTGGAGGACTACAAGGGCGTGAAAATGCGCACCTCCGGCGCCTGGGCAGAAATCGCGCAGACCCTCGGCGCATCCACGGTTATCCTGGCGGGTTCCGAAGTTTACCCGGCGCTGGAGCGCAAGGTTGTCGACGCCATCGAATGGGGCGGACCGAAGCAGAACATGGACGCCGGCTACGACAAGATCGCCAAATACATCATCCTGCCTGGCATTCACCAGCCGAACGCCATTCACGAATGCGTCGTGAACGCCGACGCCTGGAACGGTCTCAGCGAACACCAGCAGACGCTCATGCAGCGTGCAGGCCGCCTCAACACCTATGACATGTACGAGAAAGTGGGCCAAGACGACGCGATCGCGTTCAGAAAGCTGATGGAAGGGCCGAACGAAATCGTCGAGATAACGCAGGAATTCAAGGACGCCGCGAAAAAGGCCACCGATGAATGGTCGTCGGCCCAGGGCGCCGACAATCCCTGGTTCGCCAAGGTCTGGAAGAGCCAGCAGGATTATGCCGAACTCTGGAAGTTCGCAGACCGCTACCGCTAACCCTTCGAGAACGCAGTTTGCATCAAAAGATGGAGGAGCGCCTTGCTAACGAACGGCGCCCCTCCTCCTGCGCCTGAGGCTATGCGGCCCGTCACGCTCCCCCGGAAAAGCGAAGTCCTGAGCCCATGATCCGATTCATCCGGACCGTCGAGGCCATTTCGACCGTGATCGGCTATATCGGCGCCTGGATTATGGCGCCCTTGATCGTCTCTATGGTGTACGAGGTGATCTCGCGCCATCTACTGGATGCGCCCACCTCGTGGGCCTATGAGATGGGCTATATGCTGGCCGGCTCCACCTATATGTTGGGCATCGCCTATTGCCTCAGGGTCGGAGGGCATGTCCGCGTGGACTTCCTTTACGACAATCTGGGCCGGAAGGGGCAGGCGATCATCGATATTCTCGGATATCTGATCCTGATGCTGCCGGTAACGGTCTGGGTCACCTATGGCCTCTACGAATACGCGATGGAGGCTTACCTGACCCAGGAGCAGTCCGGCGAGAGCGCCTGGAATCCGTTGATCTGGCCCTTCCGCACGGTCTGGGTGATAGGCTTCGCCGCACTTGTCTTGCAGGGCGTCGCGGAACTGGTGCGCGCCGCAATGGTGCTGGCGGGGCGACCGGTGGAAGACCACCCGGAATGGAGCACTGCCGCATGAGCATCGAAGTCGGCCTGCTCATGTTTCCGGCCCTTATGGTTTGCGTCTTTCTGGGCTTTCCCGTCGCCTTTTCCCTGATGGGGGTGGCGCTGTTTTTCGGCTATTGGCGCTTTGGCGACGCGCTGGTCTATCAGTTGGTGGCCAAGGTCGACGACGTCGCGAGCTATTACGTGCTGGCCGCCGTACCGCTGTTCGTCTTCATGGGTTCGATGTTGGAGCGCTCCGGCATCGCCAACACCCTGTTCGAGGCCATCCATCTGTGGACCCGCCGGCTGCCGGGTGGGCTGGCAGTTGGTACGGTGCTGCTTTGCGTGGTGTTCGCGGCGGCCAGCGGCGTGGTCGGGGCGACCGAGTCCGTCGTCGGTCTGCTCGCCATTCCGGTCATGCTGAAATATGCCTACGACAAGGGCCTGATCAGCGGCACCATTTGCGCCGGCGGCTCGCTCGGCACCATCATTCCGCCGAGCGTGGTGGTGGTCATTCTGGGGCCTGTCGCAGACGTTTCGGTCGGCGACCTGTTCGTCGGCATGCTGTTCCCGGGCCTGATCCTGGCCGGCATGTTCGTGCTCTATATTTTGGTGCGTTGCGCGCTGCGCCCGCAGGACGGCCCCCGCATGCCGCGGCAGCCGGACGAGCCGGCCTTGCTTGCCAAACTTCGACTGACGCTCGTCGCGCTGGTGCCGCCGCTGCTGCTGATTTTCGCGGTCCTCGGCTCGATCATGCTGGGCTGGGCGACACCGACAGAGGCGGCTGCCATGGGCGCGGCCGGCACCATCATTCTGACGCTGGTGTATGGCACTTTCAATTTCAAGACGTTATCGCACGCGTTCCTGCAAACCCTGCGCGTCACCGCCATGATCCTGACGATCCTGCTGGGCGGCACCATGTTCGCCGGCGTGTTCGTGGCGCTGGGCGGCATCAGCGCGGTGCGGGACCTGCTGGACGTCTGGCAATTAAGCGCGAACGCGACCATGGCGATCCTGTTCCTGATTGCGTTCATGGCGGGCTTCGTGCTGGACCTGATTTCAATCGTCCTGATCGTCATCCCGGTTGCGGTCGCCGTTTTGCGCAGCATGGGTGTGGACGACGTTTGGTTTTGCATCATGTTCCTGATGGTGATCCAGACCAGCTACCTGACTCCGCCGATGGCGCCCGCGATCTTCTATCTGCGCGGCATCAGCCCGCCGGAGATCAAGCTGACGGACATGTATCGCGGCGTGGTCCCCTTTATCGCGCTGGAGATTGTCGTGTTGGGTCTTGTCTGGTATTTCCCCGGCATCGCGCTATGGCTGCCGGAACAGGTATTCGACGGCAGCTTCTAGGGCGACGCAGAAGCCCGGAAATCCTTCATGGCGGGCGGCGCTTCGCGCAAACTTCCGCCGCCTTCCCGCAATGGACGGATCGCCATCCGATGCCCCCGCCTATTTCCCTCCAGGCCCTGTCCGGTTTCCCACGGGTCAAACCGGGCGACGACCTGGCCCGCCAGATCGCCGATACGCTGGAGGCGGGCGGTCTGTCGCTGCAGCCGGGCGATATCATCGCCTGCGCCCAGAAGATTATCTCCAAGGCCGAAAGCCGCTATGCGCGCCTGCAGGATGTGGCCCCCGGCCCGGAAGCCGAGGATTGGGCGCGCCGCACCGGCAAGGACCCGCGACTCGTGCAGGTCACGCTGGACGAGTCCAACCACGTGCTGCGCTTCCGCCCCAATCTGCTAGTGGTGGAGCACAATCTGGGCATGGTCATGGCCAATGCCGGGATCGACCAGTCCAACATCGATGGCGCGGGCGAGCAGGTGTTGCTGCTGCCCCAAGACCCCGACCGCTCGGCCGAGGCCTTGGCGGAGGGGCTGGAGGCGCTGACCGGCGTGCGGCCGGCGGTGCTGATCACCGACAGCGTCGGCCGCGCCTGGCGCATCGGCACGGCGGGCATCGCCATCGGCGCGTCCGGCATCCGCTCTGTCAACGACATTCGCGGCGAGGAAGATATGATGGGCCGGGAACTGAAGGT
This sequence comes from uncultured Alphaproteobacteria bacterium, assembly GCA_963807085.1. Classification (GTDB taxonomy): domain Bacteria; phylum Pseudomonadota; class Alphaproteobacteria; order Bin95; family Bin95; genus JACKII01. The sequence continues at coordinate 605,267 of CAWEBB010000032.1, read as the reverse complement.
CTCGATTGTCGGCCATGGCGACCAGCTTGCCGCCGCCGCCTGCATCGCCATGGGCGAGGGCGCCGAAGGAACGCCGGTCGTCCTGATCCGCGGTCTGCCCGTCGAGCCGGCGCCGCTGCCGGCCGCAGCATTGGTCCGCCCGGCCGAGGATGACATGTTCCGATGACAGTCCTGGCCATTTCCGGCGGTGTCGGCGGGGCGAAGCTCGCAAGCGGCTTGGCGCGCATCCTACCGCCGGGCGAGCTCGTCATGCTCGCCAACACCGGCGACGACTTCGAGCATCTGGGCCTGCACATTTCGCCTGACATCGACTCGGTTTTCTATGCGTTGGCGGGCTGGAATGACGAGGAGCGCGGCTGGGGCCGCGCAGGCGAGACCTGGGCCTGCATGGCAGCGCTCGGCCAGTTGGGCGCCGAGACCTGGTTCAATCTGGGCGACCGGGATCTGGCCCTGCACCTGGAGCGCTCGCGCCGCCTGCAGGCGGGGGAGTCGCTAACCGCGGTCACCGCGACCCTAGCCGAGGCCGCCGGCATTCCCACCCGCATCATCCCCATGAGCGATAGGCCGGTGCCGACCATCGTGCACACCTCCGGCGGCGATCTGGCTTTTCAGCACTATTTCGTGCGCGACCGCTGCGAGCCCGCCGTCACCGGCTTCACCTACCAGGACGCGGCAGAGGCCACCGCCCCGCCGGCCCTGCTGGCGCTGCAGGAGCAGATCGAGGCGGTCATCATCTGTCCCTCCAATCCCTTCATCAGCATCGGGCCGATATTGGCGATCGGCGGCATGCGTGCCTGGATTGAGCGGCTGGGCGTGCCGGTTGTGGCGGTCTCGCCCCTGATCGGCGGCCAGGCGGTGAAGGGGCCGACCGCAAAAATGTTCACGGAATTGGGCCTGAACGTGACCAATGCCGGGTTGGTGGAGCATTACGACGGCCTGCTTGATGGCCTGGTCATCGATGAGGCCGATCTGGCCGATGCCGACGCTCTGCCGGTCGGTACGGCGGTCACCCGGACCCTGATGCAATCGGCGGCAGACCGGGAGCGCGTCGCCGAAATCGCGCTCCGCCTCGTTGAGTTGATTTTGGAACGGCACGAATAACAACGATCCCCGCTTCCACCAAAGCGCAGTGAGGGATTGGTCCAGTCATCAGCCAAATGGCGCAGCGGCCCAAAGACCGGTGATTGCCGGCGTCAGGCTGACCAATGCCGGCATCAGCATGACCGCAACCTGTTTGAACTGGTCGAAAGGATGAGTGGCCAAGGGGCCGATCGCGGCCCTGGTTTCATCGTCCAGTTCGATGTCTGCGCCAGCGCTTGCGAGGGCCACCGAGCGCTGCCGCAACAACAGCGCGGGCGGCAGGTAAATGGCTGCCACGCCGAGCGTGAACGCGACGCCTTGCAGCACCGCCGCGCCCATGACCAGGTTCTGGTATTCCTTGCGGACCGCATCGTCCGCCAGAAAGGGCAGCGGCCAATACATCCAGGAAAGCATCGCCAGCACCGCGAAAACATACACCAGTGCGGCCTGTTGCAGATAAAGGCGCTGCCGCGCCGCCGCGGCGGCAACGTGTTTTGCTCGGGCCGCCAGCGAAACGCCCGCCGGTGGCTGCGCCAGCGTCATGATCAAACAGGCGGCCAGCAACACGATGGCCAATGTGGCGCTGCCCTTGATCACCTCCTGACCGACGATGAAGACCGATAAAGCGGATCCCTCCCCCTTGCTCTCGACCTGGGCGAAGATCGAGGCGAACAGGTCGTCGCCCAGATAGGTGTACCACCGCTCCGCAACGCCAAAAACTTCGGCGGCGATCACCGCCAGCGCCACGATCACCACAAAGCCATAGGCAAACCCGCGGTCTTTCGGCGGCGTTTCGCGGAAAAGCGCGAGCCCCGCACTGCCGGCGACCGCCAGCGAAACGGCTGTCAACAGGATGAAGGCGCTAAGCCAATAATAGCGATAGCGGCCTTCGGCGGCGGCGACTGTGCCGAATGCTGTTGCATCGATCGTCTGAAAGACAATGCCCGTTGGCCGCGCCTGGTCGATGACCGCATAAACCAGGACATAGATCGCCAGCGGCAACAGCGCCAACAGGATCAGCCGACGGTTAAATATCATATCGGCGCCTATGCCTGGCAAACCCTGTCGCCGAGCCGCCGCATGAATTCCTCACCCTTCGCCAGTTGATCCAAGGTCAGGAACTCATCCGGCTTGTGCGCCTGCTGGATATTGCCGGGTCCGCAGACCACGGTCGGGATCGCGGCGATCTCCTGAAACAGCCCGGCCTCGGTGCCATAGGCGACCTTGGCGTGATCGTTCCGGCCGGAAAGCTGACGGGCCAGGTTCACCACTTCATGGTTGGGATCCACCTCCAGGCCGGGAATCTCAGACATGGTTTCGAAGGAGAAGCCCGCCTGCGGATCGACCGCCTGCATTTCCGGCTCCAGTTCCTCGTGAATGAACCTCAGAAAGCGTTCGTGGATATCGGCCGGGTTGTCGTCGGCGATGTAGCGGTATTCGAACACGAACTCTGCCTCTTGCGGCACGATGTTCAGCGCGGTGCCGCCATGCAGCGCGCCCACATGCACGGTGGTGTGCGGCAGGTCGTACAGCTCGTCCCGCAGACCATCGTTCTGGAAGCGCCTTCCCTCCCGCCGCAGCCAGGCCACCGCCTCTGCCGCGTATTGGACGGCGTTTACGCCGGTGGGGGCTAGTGAAGAATGACACTCCTTGCCCCGCACACGGGCGTGGAAGGACCACTTGCCCTTATGCGCCACCACCGGTTGGAATTCGGTCGGCTCGCCGACGATGCATAGCCGCGGCTGCTTTTCCTCGCCCGCCAGCCTGTGCAGCATGCCGCGCACGCCCAGGCAGCCGACTTCCTCGTCATAGCTGATGGCGAGATGCACCGGCTCGCGTAGGCCGCGCTTCAGGTATTGCGGCACCGCCCAAAGCGACAGCGCCACAAAACCCTTCATATCGCACGAACCGCGGCCATAGAGCTTGCCATCACGCTCGGTCAGGTTGAACGGGTCGCTGGACCAGTTCTGACCGTCCACCGGCACCACATCCACATGGCCGGAAAGGACAATGCCGCCTGCCTCGTCTGGCCCGGCGGAGACGAACAGGTTCGCCTTCTGGCCGGTGTCGTCATAGACGCGCCAGCCGGAAAGGCCGTGGCTCGCCAGATATTCCTCGACGAAATCCAACAGTTCCAGGTTGGAGTTGCGGCTGGTGGTGTCATAGCTCACCAGCTTCTCCAGGATCTCGCGGGGCGAAAGGTTCATCGGAGCCATGAGTTAAAGTCCCAACAGTTGTGCGGCAGTCCCGCCGAGAATAGCCTCTTTCTGAGTGGCGGAGATATTGGCTTTCCGCACCACCTCCGCCGGCTTGAAGTCGCCGATGGGGAACGGCCAATCGGAGCCCAGCATGATGCGGTCTGTCCCCACGCGCTGGCAGAGGAATTCCAGCACGTCCGGCTCGAATACCAGGCTGTCGAAATACAGCTTTTCGAAGCCGGCGCGCGGATCGGCGTACTCCGGGTGGTTCTCGTGATTGCGCATCAGCCGGCCCAGGCAATAGGGCAGCGCAGCCCCGCCCGTCAGCACAACGAATTTCATGGCCGGGTATTTCAGGAGATGGCCGCTGAACAGCAGGCGAGCGACCGCCGTGGTCAGGTCGTTCAGCCGCGCGACGGCGTTGACCATGTCATAGTCCAGCACCCGCTTGTCGGTCACGTCGAACACCGGATGGATCATGATGACCGCGCCAAGGGCGCTCGCCACTTCCCAGAACGGGTCGAGGTCCGGGTCGTCCAGGTTGCCGCCCAAGCCCTGGGGCTGCGTGCCGATCATGGCGCCGGCAAAACCCTGGTCCATCGCCTCGCCCAGCACCGCTGCAGCCAGCGCGCCGTCCTGCAACGGCACCGTGCAGAGCGTGGTGATGTTGCCGGCCTCTCTGGCCGCGGCGGCCAGATGGCGGTTGGTGAAGCGCGCCCAGGCCGCGCCCTCCTCCCCCGGCAGTTCGTAGCCAAAGGCGTCCAGCCAGCCGCCACAGACCTGGTGGTCCAGGCCCTGCTCGGCCATCCACGCGAAGCGCTGCTCCGTCTCGCGCAGGCGCGGCATGATCGGCCGGGTCAGCTTGCCACCGGCAAAGCCAAGTTGCCATTTGCCGTCGCTGCGCTCCATCTGGATGCTGGGAAACTGGCTCTTGCTGTCCGCCAGCTCCTCCAGCATCACTTCCGGCAGCAGATGGCCGTGGCTGTCGATAATCATGGCGATGGGTTTCCCGGCTTAACGGAACAGTTGGTCGGCAACGAAAGGGTTGGTCTGGCGCTCGGCCTGGAAGGTGGAGGCGGGACCGTGGCCCGGCACAAACACAACCTCGTCCCCCAACGGCCAGAGCTGCGTGCGGACCGATCGGATGAGCGCCTCGTGGTCGCCGCCGGGCAGGTCGGTCCGGCCGATGGACCCCTTGAACAACACGTCGCCGACGATGGCGATGTTGAACTGCTCGCAGAAATAGATGACGTGCCCCGGCGAGTGCCCCGGGCAGTGCTTCACGTCGAAGCGCAGATTGCCAACATCGACCACCGCGCCCTGGTCAAGCCACTGATCGGGCTGAAACGTCTGGGGATTGCCAAAGCCATATCCCGCCGCCTGCTCCGCTGCCTTGTCGATCAGGAACTTGTCGGCGATATGCGGGCCGATGATGGGCACGCCCAGCTTTTTGGCCAGGTCGCCCGCGAACGCTACGTGATCCAAATGGCCATGGGTCAGCAGTATCTTCTCGATCGCCGCACCGCTTTCGCCAATGGCCGCCTCGATCTGATCGAGGTCGCCGCCGGGGTCGACAACGGCGCCTTTCATCGTCTCCTCGCACCACAGCACACTGCAATTCTGTTGAAACGGCGTTACCACCACGACGCGAACTTGCATGGAATTGGTTTTCCTTCGATAACCGGAAAGGCGCTATTTTTGCTGGCTCGCACCTATTTCCCCACACATAGCACGAATATCCACGCCGGGCCGAACACCCAGATCGTCATAGTGCTCTGCCAGCCAGCGGTCGGCGGCGCTATGGCCGATTTCATGCAAATGCAGCAGAAAACGCCACTCCGTATTCACCTTTGACGACGCTCCCAAAGGAGCCATCTGCTCGCACGCTTCGATAATGTGAAGGTATAGCGGTTTCAGGCCGGTCGCCTCCAGCTTGCCCTCTTCGATCATGCGCGTGATGAAGTCGATGGATCGCATTTCCTTTAACAAGGAACTGTTAAAGGTAATCTCGTTTACGCGGTTTTGAATTTCCGTCGCCGTGCGGGGGATGCCCGGCCGGACGACCGGATTGATCTGGACAATGACGACGTCGTTTGCATGCCGGAAGTCATAAAAGGGAAACAGCACCGGGTTGCCCATATACCCGCCGTCCCAATAGGCCTTCCCATCGATCTCTACCGCCTGGAAAATCTGGGGCAGGCAGGCCGAGGCCATCACCACGTCCAGCGTCGTCTCTTCGTGGGTGAAGACGCGCACACGCCCCGTCTCCACATTGGTTGCGGAAATATAGAGCTCGGTGTGCTTGCAGGCGCGGACGTTGTCGAAGTCGACGCAACGGGCGAGCAGATCGCGCAACGGATTGATGTCGAGCGGGTTGGTCTCATAGGGAGATGTCAGACGCTGCATCAGGTCGAGAAACATATAGCTTGGCGAGTTGTCGAGGCTCCAATCCCCGAACAGAATATTGATCGGGTTGCGCTGCAAAGGGGTCGCCTCGCCGGCGGCGGAGACCGCTTGCCAAAAATGCCGCAATGCCTCCCTTGCGCCATTCGCACCATCTTCGTGCAGCCCCTGCGCCACCACGACCGCGTTCATAGCCCCGGCACTGGTGCCGCTGATGCCGCCGATCCGGATGCGGTCGTCTTCGAGGATCCGGTCCAGCACGCCCCAGGTGAAGGCGCCATGCGCTCCGCCGCCCTGGAGCGCGAGGTTGATGGTTTTTTCGCGGTGGGTTTTTTGCGGCATCGGTGTCTTTCCTTTTGGCTTGAACCCTAGGTAAGACAGTGCCGCTGCATGTGCGAGTGAATTTCCGTTGACCCAATGTTCTTCTTTTGTACTTTTTGCTTGCCAAAAAGAACAAAATTTGAACAATTGGCGGTGAAGGAAAATCACCATGTGCCGCCGCTTCCTCGCCCTTTGGCTGCCCCATTTTGCGACTGACCGTCTAGGTGTGGCGGCCGGCCCGCTCGTCACGTTGGCCGAACGGGCCAGCGTGCCGCGCGTCATGGCAGCCAACGAACCGGCCGTCAAACTTGGCATCACTCCCGGCATGGCGTTGGCCGACGCGCGCGCCCTCTATCCCGCCCTCACCATCCGCCAAGCCAATCAACTGCGCGAGAGCCGCGACCTTACGCGATTGGCGGACTGGTGCGACCGGTACAGCCCGCTGATTGCCCTGGATGGCGCGGACGGTCTGATGATCGACATCACCGGCTGCGAGCATCTGTTCGGCGGAGAGGCCGCCATGCTCGCCGATATCACCGGACGGATGCAAGCTTTTGGCTATAGGGCAGTCGCCACCATCGCTCCCACACCCGGCGCGGCCTGGGCGCTCTCGCATTTCGCGGAAAGCGGCACGATCGCAGGGCGATATTGCGGCATTGCCTGCCTTGCTGGCCCCCCTGCCCGTCGCGGCATTGCGCCTGCCGCCGGAGAGCGCGGCCCGGCTGGCCCAGGTCGGCCTGCGCCAGATCGGCGACCTGCTGGAAATGCCGCGGGCGCCGCTCGCCCGGCGGTTCGGCGCACAGGTGGGCCGGCGTCTGGCCCAGGCGTTGGGGCAAACGGCGGAGGCCATTGCCGCCCGCCACGCCCCCGCTCCCTACCGCTTCCGGCTCGACTGGATGGAGCCATTGCAGCGCCCGGAAGACCTGACGGCGGCGGCCAACCATCTGCTCGGTCAACTCTGCGAGCGGCTGGAAGAGGCCGAGCGCGGCGTTCGCCACCTGACCGTTACCTGCCACGGCACGGACGGCCACACCCACCGGGCGGAGGTGCGTACCAGCGCGCCCTCCCGGCATCCGGCCCGGCTGCTGCGCCTGCTGGAAGCCGATCTGGAAGCCTGCGATCTGGGCTTTGGCATAGAGACCATGGTCCTATCCGCGCGGCAGACGGAAAAGTTGACAGCCACGGCCTCCAATTTCTGGCTGCATCAGGCCGGCATGACGGAGGATACCGCCGCCCTGGTCGACCGGCTCAGCCAGCGCCTGGGCGAGCGGCGGGTCGGCTGGCCCCGGCCGGTGGCAAGCCATCTTCCGGAGCGCGCCTCGGCCTTCCTGCCCGCACTTCGCCACCCGCCGCCCGACCGCGTGTCGGCGAGAGCCGAGCCCCCTCCCTATACCGGCGCGGACCATCCGCCCCGCCCTCTGCGGCTATTGCCGGAGCCGGAACCGGTGCAGGCCACCGCCCTGCTGCCGGACCATCCGCCTGCGGCTTTCCGCTGGCGCAAGGTGGCGCACCGGATCCGCCAGGGCGGCGGGGCGGAACGGATTGCGCCGGAATGGTGGCGCGCCCTACTCTGCAGAAGACCCCGGTGCCGCCTTGGACGACAACACCCGCGACTATTACCTGGTGGAGGACCATGCCGGGCAACGATTCTGGCTCTACCGCCAGGGCCTGTATGACCGGCCGCAGCGGCAGAACCGAGCGCCGGACAGCGCCGCCACGCCTTCCTGGTTCTTGCAGGGCGTGATGGCGTAACCAGGCCTCTCATCGACCTTCACACGAGCGTTTTCCCCTGTCCGAGAGCAAATTGGCGGGCTGTGTGCACCATATGCCTCCTTTTAAGCGTTAATGATGACTGTTTTTGCCGAACTGCAAATCCTCAGCAATTTCAGCTTTTTGGAAGGCGCATCCCACCCGCAGGAATATGCGCTCGCCGCGGCCGCGCTCGGCTATAACGCCTTCGCGCTGACCGACCGCAACAGCCTTGCCGGAATCGTCCGCGGCCATCTCGCGGCGAAGGAAGCGGGCATTCGCTTTGTCGTGGGCGTGCGCCTGGACCTGGTGCAGGATTTGGCCTCTTACACCACCAGACCCTTGGACACCGAGCGCCGCCCCCGTCCGCCGGACGGTTTCAGCCTGCTGGCCTACCCGACCGACCGGGCGGCCTATGCGCGGCTTTCCAGGCTCATCACCCTCGGCCGCCGCCGTGCGCCCAAGGGCGCCTGCTGGCTTACCCTCGACGATGTAGAGGAATATGGCGGCGGTACGCTGTTTGCCTTTCTGCCCGATACGCGGCCCGCCGGTTCGAATGCCCCCGGACACAATGCCAATACGACGCTTGCCGACCTCCGCCAGCGCTTCGGCAAGCGCCTGTATCTTGCCACATATCCCCGGTTCCGCGGTGACAGGGGGATTGCCCTGGACGCCGAATTGGCCGCCCGCCACCGGGTGCCGCTCATCGCCAGCAACGCGCCCAGCATGCACGCGCCGGGCCGCAAGCCGCTGGCCGATGTGCTGACCTGCATCCGCACCCGCACCACCATCGACGCTGCCGGCTACCGCCTCAGCGCCCATGCAGAGCGGCACCTGAAGGCGCCGGCGGAGATGGCGCGGCTGTTTCAGGACTATCCGCAAGCCCTCGCCAACACACTGGAAATCCCGGAACGCTGCACCTTTTCGCTGGATGAACTGCGCTACCAATACCCGGCCGAAATCCTGGTGCCGGGTGAGACGGCGCAGCAAACCCTCGCCCGCCTCACCTGGGAGGGTGCCGCCCGCCGCTATCCACAAGGCGTGCCGGCAGATATCCAGCAGACCCTGCGCAAGGAACTGACCCTGATCGCCGAGCTGGGTTATGCGCCCTATTTCCTCACCGTCTATGACATCGTGCGCTTCGCCCGCAGCCAGGAAATCCTCTGCCAGGGGCGCGGCTCGGCGGCGAATTCGGCGGTATGCTACTGCCTGGGTATCACCGCGGTCGATCCGGAGCGGGTCGATCTGCTGTTCGAGCGCTTCATCTCCGCCGCCCGGGACGAGCCCCCCGACATCGACGTGGATTTCGAGCACGAGCGGCGGGAAGAGGTCATCCAGTATCTCTACCAGCGCTATGGCCGGCACCGGGCAGGGCTCACCGCCACCGTCGTCACCTTCCGCGCCCGGGGCGCGATCCGCGAGGTGGGCAAGGCGATGGGACTTTCGGCGGATACGCTGGGCGCCATCGCCGGCAATCTCTGGGGCTGGCACGACAAGGAGATCACGGCGGAGCGGGTTGAAGCGGCGGGCCTCGACCCGCACGACCGGCGCCTGACGCTCACGCTGGCGCTCGCACGGGAGTTGATCGGTTTTCCCCGGCATTTGTCGCAGCACACCGGCGGCTTCGTCATCGCTCGCGACAGCCTGGAGGCGCTGGTGCCGGTCGAAAACGCCAGCATGGCCGACCGCACCGTGATCGAGTGGGACAAGGACGACATCGACGCCCTTGGCGTCCTGAAGGTCGATGTGCTGGGCCTCGGCATGCTGACCTGCGTGCGCAAAGGCTTCGACCTACTGCGCCACCATTATGGCCGCGACCTGGGTCTGGCCGATATTCCGGAAGGCGACGAGGCCACCTATGAAATGCTCTCGCGCGCCGATTCCCTCGGCACCTTTCAGGTGGAAAGCCGGGCGCAGATGTCGATGCTGGCCCGCCTCAAGCCCCGCAACTTCTACGATCTGGTGATTGAGGTCGCCATTGTCCGTCCCGGCCCGATCCAGGGCGACATGGTCCACCCCTATCTGCGCCGGCGGGAGGGCAAGGAAGAGGTGAATTATCCCTCCGGAGCGCTTGAACATGTTCTGAAAAAGACGCTGGGCGTGCCGCTGTTCCAGGAGCAGGCCATGAAGATCGCCATCGTCGCCGCGGGCTTCACGCCAGACGAGGCAGACAGGCTGCGGCGCTCCATGGCAACCTTCAAAAACAAGGGCGATGTCAGCCAATTCTATGACAAAATGGTCGGCGGCATGATCGAACGCGGCTACGATCCGAACTTCGCCGAGCGCTGCTTTCGCCAGATCGAGGGCTTCGGCACCTATGGCTTCCCGGAAAGCCATGCGGCGAGCTTCGCCCTGCTGGTCTATGTCTCGTCTTGGCTCAAATGCCACTACCCGGAAGTGTTTGCCGCAGCATTGCTGAACAGCCAGCCGCTGGGCTTTTACGCGCCCGCGCAGATCGTGCGCGATGCGGTCGATCATGGCGTGCGGGTGCTGCCGGTGGACGTGAACCACAGCGATTGGGATTGCACGCTGGAGCCGGGCGCGGGGCCGGGGCCGGCCCGCGGCTCCATCGGCTGGGGCGTCACCGCCTCTCCGCCGGCGCGCACGCTGCGGCTGGGGTTGCGCCAAATCAAGGGTCTGCGCGAGGAGGACATGCGCCGGCTTGGCGAAAGGCGCGGCGCTGGCTATCGGGACGTGCCGGCGCTGCGGGAGCGCACCGGCCTGGGTTCCGCGGTGCTGGAGCGGCTGGCGGAGGCGGACGCCTTTGCCTCCCTGGGCCTGTCGCGGCGGGAGGCGCTATGGGCCGTGCGGGCCCTGCCGCCGGAGCCTCTGCCCCTGTTCGCCGCCGCTGCCGACAGAGGGGGAGAACGGCAGGTCGAGCCCGCCGTGCACCTGCCGCAAGCGGCGCTCGGCGAGCAGGTGGCGGAAGACTACCGCCGCCAGCGCCTGACGCTCCGCCGCCACCCGATGGCGCTGCTGCGGCCCGGCCTTGCGGGTGAAGGCGTGGCGCCAAACGCTCGTCTGGCGGATCTACCCACCGGTCGGCCGATCAAGGTGGCGGGCCTGGTGCTGGTGCGCCAGCGGCCCGGCAGCGCCAAGGGCGTGATCTTCGCGACCCTGGAGGACGAGACCGGCATCGCCAACATCATCGTCTGGCCCAAGGTGTTCGCCGCCTACCGCGCCGTCGTCATGCGGGCGCGCCTGCTTTACGTCGAGGGCAAGTTGCAAAAGGAAGGTCTCGTCATCCACGCGGTGGCCGACCATATCGAGGACCGCTCGCACCTGCTGGCAGACCTGGACGGCCCTTGGGCTCCGCAACTCGCCCATGCGGACGAGGTGGTGCGGCCCCTGCCGGGCAGACAGTCCGGCAGCCGGCGCTTTCCGGTCAAGTCCCGGGACTTTCATTGACCAGGCCGCCGTGCCAGCATCGCGGTGAGGAAACCTTCTCGCCCGAGGAAACGCCATGCCCGTCGATCCAGGGATCGCCATCACCCCGGAATACGCCGCCCGGATGCGCGCGGCGGGTCTCTGGAAGGATGAAATGCTGGTGGACTTCCTCGCAAAGCATGCCGCGGAACGCCCGGACAAGGTGGTAGCCGCGGACCGCAAAAGCACGCTCGGCGGCGAGCGGCAAGCCTATACCTACCGTGACCTTGACCGGGATTCGACCCGCATCGGCCTCGCGCTGGCGGCGGAGGGCATTGAAAAAGGCGATGTCGTCGCCATGCAACTGCCGAACTGGTACGAGGCGATGGCGATCATGCTCGCCTGTTGGAAGATCGGCGCCATCGTCAACCCACTGATGCCGATCTTCCGCCGCCGCGAACTGCGCTTCATGCTGGACCTCGCGGAAACCAAGACCCTGATCGTGCCGCGCGAGTTCCGCGGCTTCGATCATGCCACCCTCGCCCGCAACCTGCGCCAAGACCTGCCTCACCTGCAAAATGTGCATGTGCTGGAGGAAGATTTCCGCACCGAATTCCTGGAACGCGCGTGGGAGCGAGAAACCGACGCCGCCGCCCTGTTTGCCGAACGTCGGCCGGAGGCGACGGATTTCTGCCAGCTCATCTATACCTCCGGCACGACAGGCGAGCCCAAGGGCGCGCTGCATTGCCAGAACACGATCATCCCCAGCCTGGGCTCGTTCCTGGACAAGGGGCTGACGGCGGATGACGTGATCTTCATGCCCTCCCCCATCGCCCACCAGACCGGCTTTCTGGTCGGGCTGGTGCTGCCGGTCGTGCTCGGCGCCAGCGTCGCGTTGCAGGATATCTGGGACGGCGCGGCGGGTGTGGAGATCATCGCGGCCGAGCGCTGCACTTTTACCATGGCGTCGACGCCGTTCCTGGCCGATCTCACCTACGCGCCGAACCTGACCGACCACGACATCTCCAGCTTCAACGGCTTTCTCTGCGCCGGCGCGCCGATCCCGCGGGTGCTGTGCGAGGCGGCGGCGGAGCGGCTGGGCTGCCATATTTTTTCGGCCTGGGGCATGACCGAGGTCGGACTGACCACATCGACCTATCCGGACGATCCGCCGGAAAAGGTGTTCGGCACCGATGGCCGCCCTCATGCCGCGATGGAGGTGGCCGTTTTCCGGGAAGATGGCAGCCGCGCCGAGCCGGACGAGGAAGGCGACCTGAAGGCGCGCGGGGCGGCTGCCTTTGCCGGCTATATGAAACGCCCCGGCCTCGCCGACTTTACCGCGGACGGCTGGTTCGACTCCGGCGACCGGGCGCGCATGGATGAAGACGGCTATATCCGCATTGTCGGCCGGAGCAAGGACATCATCATCCGCGGCGGCGAAAACATCCCGGTGGTGGAGGTGGAGGAAGTGCTCTATCGCATGCCGGAGGTGGAGGCCGCCGCCATCGTCGCCATGCCGGATGAGCGCCTGGGCGAACTCGGCTGCGCCTTCGTGCAGTTCAAGCCGGGTCAGCGTTTGAAGTTCGAGGAAATGACCGCCCGGCTCGCCGCGGCGGATATCGCGAAACATTATTGGCCGGAACGGCTGGAGCCGATTGCCGAAATGCCCCGAACGCCGTCGGGAAAAATCCAAAAATACGTGCTGCGCGAACAGGCGGCGGGCTTGACCTCCATGCGGAGGTGAAGCCCGCATTCACGTCTCAACCGGGAAAAATCACCGCCTTGCCCGTCGTCTGCCGGTCGAACAGTTCGTAGGCTTCCTTGGCCTGCTCCAGCTTCCAGCGGTGGGTGAAGAGCTTGTCCACCTCAATTCCGTGGTCCGCCACGAACTCGGCGCACTCTGCCTGCCCCTGCTTGGAGAATGTCCAGGAGCCGACCAGAGTCACTTGCCGGCGCAACAGGTCATTGGAGACATCCAGTTCCACATGCCCCCGCTCGCCGACGAAACAGGCGATGCCCCAGGCGCGCACCGCCTGCACCGTCGCCTGGCGCGCGGTCGGCGCCGAAGAACAATCCAACGTCTTGTGCGCTCCCTCGCCATGGGTCAGGTCGCGGATGGCAGTAACGGGGTCGTTGTTCATGGCGTTGATGGTGATGTCCGCACCGAACTGCTTCGCCAACGCCAGGCGTTCGTCCGAAATGTCCAGCGCGATCACCCGCGCGCCCATGGCGACCGCAAGCTGCGTCGCGGACAAACCGACCGGCCCCTGGCCAAAAACGGCGATGGTCTCGCCACCCTGAAGCTGCAGGCGCTTCAGCGCGCCCCAGGCCGTGCCGGTGCCGCAGGAGATGGCCGCGCCGGTCTCGAACGACAGCGAGTTCCGGCAGATCCACCAACGTGTGGGCCGGCACCCGCATGTATTTGGCGTGCGCGCCGTGCTGGCCGGAGCCGAAGACGGTCGCGCCTTCCAGGCACATCTGAGTCCAGCCGCCGCGGCAATGCTTGCAGCCTCCGCAGCCGTCATAATGATGATCCATCACCCGCTGGCCGATGCGCGCCTGCGGTTCGGTAACGGCAGAGCCGACCTCCACCACCACGCCGCACGGCTCGTGGCCCGCGATGGCGCCGGCCATGCGCCTGACGCCGCCGGTCACGGCGCCGCCCGGCGGCTGCGGCGGGGCGCGGTACTGGTGCAGGTCCGATCCGCACATGCCGGAGGCCTTGATTTCCAGCACTACGTCGTTCGGCCCCGGCGAGGGGTCGTCGAATTCGCGGATTTCAAGCTGACGGTCGCCGGTGAATACGACACCCTTCATGAGGAGGTCTCCCGAATTTTTGGTTTGCCAGCCGGTCATCGGCGGCAATGGAATTGTTGCGCTATTTGAGCCCTCCGAACCGGACGGGTCAAACGCTATCACAATGGCGAAGGATGCCGCGATCAACCCGCCGCCGCCCTGACCTCGCGCTCGATCTCGTTCAGCAGCAGGCGCGGCCATCCGGCCAGCAGATTGCGTCCGATCAGGACAAGGCGAGTGCGGCGGTCGGCCGAGGGCCAGCGGTCCAGCCATTCCAGCGGGTGGAAGACGTGCTGCACTCCATGCACAACCGCGGGCGTATCCGGCGCTTCGGCGACTTGCGCCAAACCCTTGATGCGCAGCAGGTCCGGCCCGCACGCCTCGGCCAGCGCTTCGAGGAACAGGGTCAGGGCGATGGCCGGGACCGGCTCGGCACGCACCAGAGAGACGGTGCTGATACCCGCCGTGTGCTCCGCCTCGCCGTCGCCCGCCTGGTCCAGCCAGCGGGCGAGCGCGTCGGTGGAATCGGCTGGCGGCAGCAGCAACGCCGGATCGATGCACCCACTCTGCCCTTCCACTATCTTCGCCTGTGGGTTCAAGGCCCGCACTGCCGCTCTCGCTTCCGTGCCGGAGGCAAGATCGGTTTTGGTCAGAATGATGGTATCGGCAAAGGCGACCTGTTTCTGTGCTTCCCGATACCGGGCGAGAACAGCCGGGCCGTTCATCGCATCGACCGTCACCACCATTCGGACAAGTTTCACCAGGCCACGCAGGCCATCGTCCAGGGCCAACGCCTGCACGATGGGCGCAGGGTCGGCCAGACCTGACGTCTCCACCACCAGGCGCGCGAAACCGATTTCCCCGGCATCCCGTCGCGCGAGCAGATCGCCGATGGTCCGGCTCAGGTCGCCTCGGACCGCGCAGCAAAGACACCCCGTGGAGAGGGTGAGCAAGTCTTCCTCCGCGCTTTCGATCAGGTCGTGGTCGAGGCCGACCTCGCCGAACTCGTTCACGATGACCGCGGTTCCGGCCAAAGCCGGGTCGGCCAGCACATACCGCAACAATGTGGTCTTGCCACTGCCGAGAAACCCCGTGAGCACCGTGAGCGGCGTGGCCGTCATTGGTAGCTCCCGCCCCGGTCCGCGCTCCAGGCGAACAGCACGCGGGCCGCATTGCGTTCGGGCGCCAGCCGCTCCCGCAAATCGCGGATCAGCCCGATGACGGAGGGATAGGTCCGCAGCCGCCCGCCCGCCGGCTGCACCTGCCAGACGATGCCAAAGGGCGCGGGCAGCCAGGTGACGGTGATCGTCGCGGCATCGCCTCCCTCGATCCGGGCAGAGATTTGATCCTCGCCGCGGATGGCCCGAACGCGGCCCTCCGCCTGCCACAGCCGCAACAGGCCCGAAAGCAGCGCCTCCAACTCCGCGCCGTTCATCGTCGCGGCACTAGTCGCGGGCCGCCAGCATCTCGGCAATGCCGAGCACGTGGCGGGCTTGCTTCAGGTGGGGCATATCCAGCATCTTGCCGTCGAGGCCGACCGTGCCCGAGCCCAGATCGCCGAAGGCCGCGATCACCCGCTTGGCGTACTCGATCTCTTCCGGCGTCGGCGTGAAGGCATCGTTGATGATGTCCACTTGGTCCGGATGGATCGCCACCTTGCCCGTGAAACCGGTCTTGCGGGCCTGGATGGCTTCTTCCTTCATCCCTTCCAGGTCGCGGAAATTGGGATAGACCACATCCACCGGCTCCATATCGCCCGCATGACAGGCCGCGAGGCAAAGCGAGCGCACCAGCCGGTATACATCTTCGTAAAGGCCGCTGGGTGCGCGGTTGGTGGTGGCGCGCAGCGCGGCCGATAAGTCTTCCGCACCCCAGGTCATGCCATAGATGCGCGGCGAGGCGCCGATAAAGCTCTCCATCGTGAAGACGCTGCGCGCGGTCTCGGTCGCGACCGCCAGAATGCGGGTCGAGCCGATCTCCAGCCCCTCCCGGGCTTCCAGCGCCGAGAGGAAATGATCGCACTGCACGGCGTCAGCGCCCGAGTAGGTCTTGGGCAGGATGATGCCGTCGGGCGCGCCCGCCATGATCGCCGCCAAATCCGGCAGCGCCAAGGGCGTCTCCAGAGGATTGCAGCGAACCCAGAGTTGCTGGCGCCCGCGGTCGTTGCGATGGCTGGACAGATACTCCCGCGCCATCTCCCGCGCCTTGGGCAAGTTCTCCTGCGCAACGGAATCCTCCAGATCGAGGATCAGGGCGTCCGCCTTGGTGCCGGATGCTTTCTGGTATTTGCGCTCGCTGTCGGCAGGCACGAACAGGAAGGAGCGGATCGGCGGATTTGCGGGCGCATCGGTCATGGGTGACAGATCCTCGTTCCATCGGTATTGGAGGCGATATTGGACGCCACCATTGGCGATTTCGCCGCCACCGACAAGCCGGTCGATCATCACAGACAGCCATGGCCCAAGCAAAATCAAAGAGAGCGGCGGTACTCACGCGACAAGGCGCAGTGTTTTTCGACCGTGACGGTTGCCTGAACGAAGACAGCGGCTTTCTGCACGAATGGCCCAAATTCCGCTGGCTGCCCGGCGCGGTCGAGGCGGTACGACTCGTCAACCAAGCGGGATTCCGGACCTTTGTGGTGACCAATCAATCCGGGATCGCAAGAGGTCTCTATGCCAGCGCCGCCGTCGATGCGCTGCACCAGCGCATGGCCCAGGATCTGGCGCGGCATGGGGCATGGATCGACGCTTTCCGCCATTGCCCGCATCATCCCGACTATGGAGACCATATCCACTGCACCTGCCGGAAACCTTTGCCCGGGATGGTAAGCGACCTGATGTGGGCATGGTCTATCGACCCCGCGCGCGCCTTCATGGTCGGCGACCGCAAAACCGATGTCCGCGCCGGCGAGGCGGCGGGTATCGCCGGGATTCAAGTTGCCCCGGGGAATGTCCTGTCGGTGGTCCGGCGGGGAATTCGACGCTTGAACGAAATCCCATAGCCGGCTTTTCGTAAGGAGCGTGCCTATGCTCGCCGCGCGCGAAACAGCCAACTAGCCGACGATGTCGGTCTGCGCAAAAAAGTAGGCGACTTCGATCGCCGCGTTCTCCTGGCTGTCGGAGCCATGGGTGGAGTTCGCCTCGATGGATTCGCCGAAATCCTTGCGGATGGTGCCCTCATCGGCGTTGGCCGGGTTGGTGGCGCCCATAATGCGGCGGTTTTCCTCGACCGCATTTTCGCCTTCCAGTACCTGCACCACCACCGGGCCGGAGGTCATGAAGGTGCAGAGGTCGTTGAAGAATGGCCGCTCGCTGTGGACGGCATAGAAGCCTTCTGCCTGGGCGCGCGTCAATTGCAGGCGCTTCTGCGCGACGATCCGCAGGCCGGCAGCTTCGAACCGGGCGTTGATCTGGCCGGTCAGGTTCCGGCGGGTCGCGTCCGGCTTGAGAATCGAAAGGGTACGTTCGACGGCCATGTTGCGGGCTCCGGTTTGAAAGGAAGGCGGGCTTCATAGCCACCGCCCCGTGCGACGGCAACGGCTGTTAGCGCGACTAAGCCGCACGCCGCCAGCCCTGCGCGTCGGCTTGCCAATAGACGGGCTCGTGCCCCTGCTCTTTCCAAATGCGCCATTGCTGACGGGCCGCCTCGCGCGCGGCGGCATCGCTGCGTTCGAAAATATAATCGATGCTCTGCCATCCTGCCTCGTCCGGCGCGACAGTATGGTCGACCAGCAACAGCGCTTTCGCCCCGTTGGGGTTGCCGTCTCCGGCCGTCAGAAGCACCGGCTGGCTCATGGTACGACCAGCCTCATCGGTGCCGTGCGGCAGAAAAGAGGCCGGCTCATAAGTCCAAAGCGCCAGATCCAAGTTCCGCAGCCGCTCCGCCGACCCGGTTCGGATCAGTACGGGAATTCCGGCCGAGAAGTGCTCGGCGGCCAAACGGGCGACCCAAAGTTCCAGGGGCCGCCCGCCCAGGTTCCGGAAGTTGACCTCCACGAACTTGCTCACCTCTTCTCGTAGCGGTCGGCCACCAGGCGGTCTAGCAAACGAACGCCGAAGCCGACGGCCCCTTTCGGCACTGTCGGCCTGCTTTGTTTCTCCCAGGCCATGCCGGCGATATCCAGATGCACCCACGGGGTATCGTTCTCGACAAAGCGCTGCAGGAACTGCGCGGCGGTAATCGAGCCGGCATCGCGCCCGCCCACATTCTTCATGTCGGCAATGTCGGACTTCAGCGCCTTGTCGTATTCCTCGCCGAGTGGCATGCGCCAGACGGGCTCCCCAACAGAAGCACCCGCCTCCGAAAGGCCGGCGCACAATGCGTCGTCATTGCCGAACATGCCGGCGTGATGATGGCCGAGGCTGACAATAATAGCACCCGTCAAGGTGGCCAGATCGATCATTGC
Organism: uncultured Alphaproteobacteria bacterium; assembly: GCA_963807085.1. Lineage (GTDB taxonomy): Bacteria > Pseudomonadota > Alphaproteobacteria > Bin95 > Bin95 > JACKII01. Next base: position 586,949 of record CAWEBB010000032.1, on the reverse strand, counting down.
GGCCGGATTGTAGGTGCGCTGGACATAAGTCATCAGATCGCAGAGAACCAGGCGGCCTTCGGCATCCGTATTGATCACCTCGACGGTCTGGCCGGACATGCTCTCCACCACGTCACCCGGCCGCTGGGCGTTGTGCGACGGCATGTTCTCCACCAGGCCGACAATGCCAACCACGTTCGCTTTCGCCTTGCGGCCGGCCAAGGCTCGCATCGCGCCGATCACGGCTGCCGACCCGCCCATGTCGAACTTCATGTCTTCCATGCCGCCTGCAGGCTTGATCGAGATGCCGCCGGTGTCGAAGGTTACGCCCTTGCCGACCAGCGCAATCGGCGCGGCGTTGGCGTCATCGGCCCCCTTCCAGCGCATGACGACCACGCGCGATTCGCGGGCGCTGCCCATGCCGACCGCGAGCAGGGTGCGCATGCCGACCTCCGCAAGGCGGGCTTCGTTCAGCACCTCGACCTCAACACCCTCTGCGCTCAGCTCGCCGCAGCGCTCGGCCAGGGTTTCCGGGTAGATCACATTGCCGGGCTCGCTGACCAGATCGCGGGCAAAGCTGACACCTGCGGCGATCTGCTGTAGGGGCTGGAACGCCGCTTCGGCCGCCGAGGCGCCTTCGACCAAAATAGTCACCTCGGTGAGGGAGGGTTTTTGGTCCGGCTTTTCCATGGTGCGGTATTTGTCGAAGCGATAAGCTGCCAACGTCATGCCGAACGCCGCATTCGCGGCCGATTCCGCCGCGTCGACAGCCCCACCCAGCGTTTCGACGGCGACCGCGACATTGCCGGCACCCGAGTTCGCGATGTGCTTATAGAGACTGCCGCCCCATTCCTGCCAGGATTTGGCAGAGACGTCCGCGGGCTTGCCGGTCCCGGCCAGCACGACACGGGGCGCCCGTGCGCCGGAGAGCCCCAGGAAATCCATATGCTCGCGGCTTTTTCCGGTGAACCGACTGGCCGCCAACGCCTTGCGCACGGCCCCGGATGCCGCCTCGTCCAGCGCTTCGGCTGCGGGGGACAGTTCGTTGCCTTCCGCAACGGTGACAGCCAGCGCATCGGCAGCAAGATCCTGCGGTTCTTTAAACAAAATTTTCATTGGGGTGGGCTTTCCGTCGGCGGGACTCGGGTTTCACGTGCGGGGTAAGATAGCGACGGAATAGCCGGGCGTCACGGTCGGCTCGCAGTCGGAATGCGCTTTCGCTATATAGGCTGGATGCCTGTCTTGCTTCGCTACACAACCTATTATCTGGCGCGTCAGATCCTGTTGGCGACGCTGTTGTTTACCGTATTGTTCCTGGTGATCGGTATCCTGTGGAGCGCATTGCCCCTGCTCAGCAATCTGAGCAAAGGTATGGGTCTCGACATTTTTCTGTGGCTGATCCTGTTGGCCATGCCCCGGTTTCTGCCGATTCTGTTGCCGCTATCCGCCTGCCTGGCCGTCATATTCGCCTACTACCGGGCGCAACTGGACAGCGAACTGGTGGTGATGCGCGCGACGGGCCTTTCCAATCTGACGCTTGCCCGGCCCGCGATCTGGGTTGCCGTCATCTTGACCATGATCAACTCGCTGATGTCCTTCTATCTTGGGCCCCAGGCCGTGCGCGCGTTCAAGGAGGCGCAGTTTTTCGAGCGCCACAACCTCGCTGCGCTTGCGATTCAACCCGGAAAGTTCAACGTCATTCGCAGCGGCACGATGTTCTACGTCCGCGACCGGATCGGCGAAGACACCCTGCACGGCATTTTGTTCTATGATGAGCGCAATCCGAAAAAGACCCAAACCTGGATGGCGCGGCTCGGCAAGTTCACCACCAATGCCAACGGGCCGCGCCTGATTTTGCAGGACGGCAATCTTCAGGAGGTGGAACGGGAGAGCGGGCGCGCGACCATCCTGTATTTCGAGCAGTACACGCTCGACCTGTCCAGTCTCGCCCGGGACATCGACGAACGTTGGCGCCAACCGGAAGAGCGCGGCACCATTGAACTGTTCACGGCGAGACCGGCGGACGGTGACGTAGAGGAAGTGCTCAGCTTTCGGGCGGAGGGACACTATCGCGTGGTCTCCGCCCTGTTCGCGGCATCCGTCATCTTCGTTTCGGTCGCCGCGATGCTGATCGGCCCGTTCAGCCGGCGCGGGCAAATCTGGCGCGTCGGCCTGGCCTTCGGCGGTTCGGCAGCCATCCTGCTCGGTTCATTTTTGCTTCGCAGTATCCTGGCGCGGGAACCGGCGGCCGCGCCGCTGATCTATGCCGTCGTCATCTTCCCGGGCATCTTCTCCGTTTTACTTCTGGCTTGGTCGGACCGGCCGAAAGGGCTTCATCCGCTCCTGCGGTCGTAGTCGACAACGATCTTGCCGCTCGTTGGCCGCGATTGGCAGGTGAGGACAAAGCCGCGGTCCAACTCGTCCTGATCGAGCGCCTGGTTGCGGGCCATGGTCACCTCGCCTTCAACCAACTGCGCCCGGCATGTGGCACAGACGCCTGCCTTGCACGCATATGGTACATCCATGCCCGCGCTGCGGGCCGCGTCCAGGATGCTAGGCTCCCGCGGATCGAAAACGAAGGTGCGGCGGCGCTGGTCCAGAATGACGGTCACCTCCGCCCCGTCGGGCGTTGGCGCCAACGGTTCGGCTCGTGCATGAGCGCGCGGCGGGGCCTTCGCGTTCAGGAAAAGCTCGCGTTTCATCCGGCCTGTGGGCAACCCGTATCCCTCAAGGCGGGCAGCGACCATATCCATCAGCTCCTCGGGACCGCACAGATAGGCGGCATCGAAGCGGGCGGCGGGCGCAATGCCTTTCTCGGCAAAGAACCTCTCACATTTGTCCGGGTCGATGCGCCCGGTGGCCAATGTCATCGCGGATGGCTCGCGCGAGAGAATGTGGAACAGGCGAAGCCGGTGCACGTACCGGTCTTTCAGATCGGCCAAAGTTTCCCTGAACATGATGTGCCGGCTGTCGCGGTTCGCATAAAGGAGTGTGGCCGTGCTCTCGGGCTCTTGTGACAACAAGGTTGCCAGAACGGACAGCACCGGCGTGATTCCGCTACCCGCTGCTACCAGCAGCACGTTCCGGGGTTCGTGCCCTGACAGCAAGGTGAAACGCCCGTCAGGTGTCATCACGTCCAGGCAATCACCCGGGCGGGCCTTCCGGTTGAGCCAGCCGGAAAAGCGGCCGCCCCTGTCTTCCCTTACGCCGATCCAAAGCCCGCCACCGTTCGGCGCAGAGCAGATGGAGTAACAGCGGCGCAATTCCTGGCCGCCGAAATCCTTGCGCAATGTCAGATATTGGCCGGCATCGAACCGATACCGATCGGCAAGGTTGCCCGGAACCGCGAGGCGGATGGCGACCGCGTCCGGCGCCTCCCGGCAGATTTCGGCAATGGTGAGGGCATGAAACCGAGGCGCTACAGGCACTTGAACGCCTCGAACGGTTCGCGGCAGGAAAGGCAGCGGTGCAGGGCCTTGCACGCCGTTGCCCCGAACGCGCTGACCAACTCGGTCTTTTGGCTACCGCATTTCGGGCAGGCAAGCGGCGGCCGGTCGGCGAACAGTGCGCGCTTCTCCGAAGAGGCTTTGGGTGGCGGCGCGATGCCGTGGGCGATCAGCCTTTCCCGTCCTTCCGCCGTGATCCAATCGGTGGTCCAAGCAGGCGAGAGCCGCTGTTCCACCCGCAGGTCGAAGCCCGCCTCCGCCAGCTTGCTCGCGACGGCGAGGGCGATGACCTCCGTTGCCGGGCAACCGCTGTAGGTGGGCGTGAGCGTGACAGTGCGCTCGTCCAGCGACACGCCACGCACGATGCCCAAATCGACCACCGACAGAAACGGCAGTTCGGGGTCGCCGACCTCTGCCAGCACGCGCCAGACGCGGGCTTCCTCCAAGGAGGCCAGCGCCGCGCTCACCATTCCAACCCCGGATAGGCGCGTTGCAGAAACTGCATCTCGCTCAGAATGTGCCCCAGATGTTCGGAATGGATGCCCTGTTTGCCGTTGGAGCGCACCCGCGCTTCCGGCCGGGTCAGGGTCGCCTCGGCCAGCACGCCGTCGATACGGCTGTCCCATGGCGGCCTTATCGCCCGCATGTCCACGCCGATGCCGGCGGTAAGCATGGCCTGGTCGACCGCATCCATGGCGAACAGTTCCGGCGTATAGCCCCAAACGGCCTGCAGCCCGGCCTGCATGCGGCGGTGGCTTTCCTCCGTGCCGTCGCCGAGGCGGATGGTCCATTCCGCGGCGTGGCGCCAGTGGTAGGCCATTTCCTTCACGCCTTTTGCCGCCACCGCTGCGAGGCGTTCGTCCTTCGATCCTTGCAGCCGCTCCAGCACCATTTCGTGCCAGGCGCTGAACAGCAGATGCCGGGCGATGGTCTGACCGAAGTCACCGTTCGGCTGTTCCACCAGGGTCACATTGCGGAAGTCCCCGGCATCCCGCAGGAAGGCCAGATCGTCTTCACTGCGTCCCCTGCCCTCCACCTCACCGGCATAGGAAAGGAAGGACCGCGCCTGCCCGAGCAGATCGAGACCCAGATTGCCGAGCGCGATATCCTCTTCCAGGATCGGCGCATGACCGGTCCACTCCGCCAGCCGTTGCGCCAGGATCAGGCAGGAATCGCCCAGGCGGAGCGAATAGTCGAACAGCGCCGCGTCAGATATGATCCACCTCATCCGGCAACTGATAGAAAGTCGGGTGGCGGTAGACCTTGTCGTCCGCGGGATCGTAGAAGCTGGCCTTGTTGTCGGGATTGGAGGCGTGAATGTCGGTTGCCTGCACCACCCAGATCGAGTTGCCTTCGCCGCGCCTGGTATAGGCGTCCCGCGCATTCATCAGCGCCAGTTCCGCATCCGGGGCATGGACGGAGCCGACATGGCGGTGGTCGAGGCCGCCGCGGGCGCGGATGAATACCTCCCACAAGGGCCATTCCTTTTCGGATAGGTCGCTCATTCCGCCGCCACCTTTTCTGCCCGTCTCCGGGCCGCGCGCTTTTCGGCAAAGGCCGTGGCGGCCTCGCGCACCCAGGCGCCCTCGTCATGGGCTTTCTGCCTTGCGGCGAGACGGTCGGCATTGCATTGGCCGTCGCCTTTCACGACCGCCCAAAAATCGTCCCAGTCGATCGGGCCGTGCTCGTAATGGCCGGTCTCCGCATCGAAGCGCAGGTCCGGGTCCGGAACGGTCAGGCCGAGGAAATCCGCCTGCGGCACCGTCATGTCGATGAAGCGCTGGCGCAGCTCGTCGTTGGAATGGCGCTTGATCTTCCACGCCATGGACTGGGCGGAGTTCGGTGAATTGTCATCCGGCGGACCGAACATGGCGATCGACGGCCACCACCAGCGGTTCAGCGCATCCTGCGCCATCCGCTTTTGCGCCTCGCTGCCCCGGGCCAGCACCAGCATGATCTGATAACCCTGGCGCTGGTGGAAGCTTTCCTCCTTGCACACCCGCACCATCGCGCGAGCATAGGGGCCGTAGGAGCAACGGCAGAGCGGCACCTGGTTGGTGATCGCCGCGCCATCCACCAGCCACCCGACCGCCCCGATGTCAGCCCATGTCAGGGTCGGATAGTTGAAAATACTGGAATATTTCGCCTTGCCGCTGAGCAGGTCCCGGTACATCTCGTTCCGGCCGGTACCGAGGGTTTCCGCCGCGGCGTAGAGGTAGAGCCCGTGCCCCGCCTCGTCCTGGATCTTGGCCATCAGCGCCGCCTTGCGGCGCAGGGTCGGCGCGCGGGTCAGCCAGTTGCCCTCCGGCAACATGCCGACATATTCGGAATGGGCATGCTGGCTGATCTGCCGGACCAGGGTCTTGCGGTAGCCTTCCGGCATCCAGTCCTTGGGCTCGATCTTTTCTTCCGCATCGATACGAGCCTGAAATTGCGCTTCTGCGGACGGCAGTTCGGCTCCGGCGGCTGAATCTGAGGGCGTCATGGGAACGGCTTCCTCGATCAAGGCGGCTGGCATAACCCGGCCGCATCGACCGTATTATACGCGCCATTCGGCGCCGCCGCCAAACATCATCGCAATTCCAAGCGATCGGCTAGGCGTAAACCTTCTGCCGTGACACCGGAAAAATGATTGGTTAACGTCTGTTCCCCACGGGCCGGCAGCCGGATTGTGGCCCTCGCGGTCCGGAACACAGCGGCCGAACCACCGAACTTAAAAGGTAGATATCGTGAGGAAACTGCTCTCGGCCATTGCCATGGCCACCGTTCTTGCTGCGTCTCAAGCCGCCGCCGCCTGGCCCGAGCGGGACATCCGAATCGTCGCCCCCTATGGTCCCGGCGGCAGCACGGACAACACCCTTCGGTCGATCCAGCCGGCGCTGGAAGAAGTTCTTGGTCAGTCGATCACCATCGAGAATATCGGCGGCGGCGCCGGCCTGATCGGTACCGCGAAGGCCCTGAAGGCAAAGCCGGACGGCTACACCTTCTCAATGAACCCTACCTCCACCATGGCCAGCATTTATACGCGCGCGATGCCCTATGACGTGGATAAAGACGTGCAGCCGGTCGCGCGCGTGGCGCGCTCGTGGGTGGCGCTCGCCGTGCATCCTTCCCTGCCGGTGTCGAACCTGGAAGAGTTTATCGCCTACGGGAAAGAGAACAGGCTCACCTATGCCTCGGCCGGCGTCGGCGGAATCACCCACATCTATATGGAGTTGATTGCCATGGATGCGGGGATTGAAATGACCCATGTGCCGTACCGCGGCAGCAGCGACGCCCTGAATGCGCTTTTGGGCGGCCATGTCAACGCCATGGTCGACTCCAATTTGCTGCCGCAGCTTGTGAGCAATGGGGTCACGGGCATCGGCTACATCAACAACGAAAAATGGCCGGGCTATCCGGAGCTTCCGACCCTGGCCGAACAAGGAATGGATGTGCCGCATTTGAGCTGGTTCGGCATCGTCACCCAGAAAGGAGCACCCAAGGAAGCCGTCGACGGCATGGCAGCCGCGGTGGAAGAGGTGCTGCAGCGCGATGACGTGAAGGAGCGCCTGCTCAAGCTCGCTCTCTATCCTGGCTTTCAGGGGCCGGAGGAATTTCGCGCCCAGATCAAGAAAGATCAGGAAGCCTTCAAGAAGGTGCTGACCGAGCTCGGCATGATCCAGACGAAGTAAGCAACGCATGCGGGGGAAGATGGCGCTCCGATGTGCTGCCTCCCGCGCCCGCTGCCGTTGCCCGTGAAATAGCAAACGGGAGTTATCGCCATGTCAGGGGCTCGACTGGCCGCTGTCTCTGGTGGGGTGTGCGCATTTCTGCTTGGGATCGTGCTGCTGACCTATCTCATCCCCCATTACGTCCCCAAACCACCCTATGCGGGCGGCGATGCGCCGGGGCCACAGGCGTTTCCGCGGGTGATCGCGTGGGGCTTCGTCATCCTGGGCGGCCTGGACGTGGTGTTCGTCTACCTCTCGCGCGAGAAGGTGCAATGGCAGGTGCCGGAGGCTCTGGGTCGGCTGTTTCTCGTGGCCGCTCTGTTGGTGGCGGCCCTGCTGGCCATGCCTTATGCGGGAATGCTGCCAGTCGGCACCGTGCTGGTGATCGCGATTACGATACTGGCTTCGGGGCAGAAGATCGTACCCAGCGTTTTGACGGCCGTGCTGTTCACGGGTGCCGTCTATCTGATTTTCGTGCTGGTTGCCGGGATACCGCTCCCCGCCGGCAGCCTGTGGGAATAGCTGCATGGATCATGTCTCCCTCGTCCTCGAGCATCTGAACAAGATCGAGTTGTTGCTTCTGCTGCCGCTCGCTGTCTTGGGCGGCATGGTGATCGGTGCCATTCCGGGCCTGACCTCGACCATGGCGGTGGGCGTGCTGCTGCCCTTCACCCTGTTCCTCGATCCCCTGACCGGCATCCTGATCCTGGTCGGGATCGGCAAGGGGTCGCTGTTCGGCGGCTCGATCTCAGCCATTCTGATGAACGTGCCGGGCACACCGGCCGCCGCATGCACCGTAATCGACGGCTACCCCCTCGCCCAAAAGGGCCAGGCGGGCCGGGCCATCGAAACGGCGCTTTGGGCTTCGTTCATCGGCGATCTGCTGTCGGTGGTGGCGCTGGTATCGTTCGCCGGCTGGCTGGCCAGCTTCGGTCAGCAGTTCGGGCCGAAGGAATTTTTCGCGCTCATCCTGCTGTCGCTCACCGTGATCGCGGCGCTTTCCCAGGAGAGCCTGCTGCGCGGCATTTGCGGCGGCCTGCTCGGCCTGCTGCTGGGCGCGGTGGGGCTCGACCTGGTCAATGCCACCCCCCGCTTCGTGTTCGGCTCCGACGATCTGGCCGACGGCATTCCGTTCCTGCCCCTGCTGATCGGCCTGTTCGCCCTGCCGGATATTATCGAACACTATATGAGCAAGGCGCGGGAACTGGCGGCGCAGCGCATCGACAAGACCCGGTTCTCAAAGGCCGATTTCCGCATGACGCTGCCGACCATCCTGAAGGGTTCCGGCATCGGTATCATGATGGGCGCCATTCCGGGCATCGGCGCGACCGCGTCCACCTTCGTTTCCTATGCGGAGGCGAGCCGCAGCGCCCCCGACCGGGCGGAGTTCGGCAAGGGCGCCCTTTCCGGCGTCGCGGCGGCGGAGAGCGCGAATTCCGGCACCAAAGCCGCAACGCTGATCCCGTTGCTGGCGCTGGGGGTGCCGGGCGACGTGATCACGGCGATCCTGCTTGGGGCTTTTTACTTTCATGGCCTTTCGCCCGGGCCGCTGCTGTTCCAGAACGACCTGCCGTTCATTCACGCGCTCTATCTCGCGCTGTTCTGTTCCGGCTTCTGCATCCTGATTTTCGGCTACACCCTCAAGCGCTGGATGACGAAGATCGCCTCGATCCCGCGCGACCTGCTCTATCCGCCGATCATCTTCCTGACAATCATCGGTGCCTACGCGCTCTCGAACACCATGTTTGCGGTCTACACCATGTTCGTTTTCGGCATCATGGGCGTCTTGCTGCGCCGCCTGCGGATACCGGCGCCCACGGTGTTGATCGGGTTCGTCCTCTCCGCACTGCTGGAGGACAATCTGCGCCGGGCGCTGTTGATCTCCCAGGGCGACGCGACGGCGCTGTTCCAAGGGCCGCTGGCGCTGGGGCTGCATGCCGTAACGCTGATCGTGGTTGTCACGGTTTCCTACCGGGCGATCCGGCGCTCGCGCATCGGCAAGGTCGGCTCGTCTGTGGCGCAGGAATAACCTGTGCGACGGCGGCCAATTTTTTGCGCGAAGGAGAAGGGTGCGTTTAAAAATAGCGTTTGGTGCGGGCGGCGTAGTCCCGGTACGCCTCTCCGAATTTTTGCTCCAGGTAAGCCTCTTCGCGCACAACCACACCTACATGCAAAATCATCAAGACCGGCAGCAGCATCAGCATGGCAAACGGCGCGTCGAGCACGCTGGCCAAGCCCAGATAGGTGATTGCCGCCGCGATGTAGAGCGGGTTGCGCGTGTTCCGAAACGGACCGGTGGTCACGAGTGCGGTAACGGGCATATGGGTCGGCACGTTGGTCTTGGCCGCGCGCATATGCCAAATGCTCCAGGCCGCCATCGCCACCCCACCCGCTATCAGCAGATAGCCGAGCTTCAAGGCGTCACCCAGCGCGAAGGTCGCGCCAAGCCAATAGTCCAGTGCGAGCCCGATCAACAAACCGGCCCCGAACAAGAGAGGCGGTTGCACCCGCACCTGCGGGCTATCGGGGTGTTTCTTCAACAATCCCGGGCCCATTAGAAACCCCTATTCCAGTCCCAGCAGCCTCCGGGATTCCCGGATCACGCGCGCGGTCTCGCTCCAGTTCAGGCGCGTCAACGCTTCCCGCAACGGCACGAACTCTGCGTTCATGGCGTCGTCGCCCGCCACCGGTTCGCCCGCGCGCCAAGTGGCGGCGAAGTCCGCCAACGTGAAATGGATGGCAACCGCACCCTCGGCATCCCGGTGAATGGTGTCGATCACGTCGATGATGGGACCGAGATCGATTTCGACGCCGGTCTCCTCCATCACCTCCCGCACCGCGGCCTGCCGCACCGTCTCGCCGATATCGTGCGAGCCGCCGGGGATGCTCCACTCGCCGCGGCGTGGCTCTTTCGCGCGTTGAACCAGCAAGACGTGGTCGCCTTTCCAGACAACCACGCCGACACCGCTCCAGGGGCGCGATGGGTAGGTGCGATCACTCATGATATGCAACCTACCCCAACAACAGGCGCTAATCGCGTGCGACGCACATGGCCACACCCATACCGCCGCCGATGCAGAGGGTGGCGAGGCCTTTCTTTGCATCGCGCTTCTGCATCTCATAGAGCAGCGTTATCAAGACGCGAGCACCCGATGCGCCGATCGGATGGCCGAGCGCAATGGCGCCGCCATTTACGTTCAATTTTTCGGGATCGAACCCCAAATCCTTGCCGACGGCCAATGCCTGTGCGGCGAAGGCTTCGTTGGCCTCGATCAAATCGAGATCATCCACGTCCCAACCGGCCAGCGCCAGCGCGCGGCGGGTGGCGGGGATTGGCCCGGTGCCCATCAGCGCCGGATCCACGCCGGCTTGCGCAAATGAGACGATACGGGCGAGCGGCTCTGCGCCACGCTTCTTGGCTTCGTCACCGCTCATCACCACCAAGGCAGCAGCGCCGTCATTGATGCCGGATGCGTTGCCTGCCGTAACGGAGCCGTCTTTGGAAAAGGCAGGACGCAGTTTGGCGAGCGCCTCCAGGCTCGTGCCGTGACGGGGATGCTCGTCCTGGTCGACGACCGTATCGCCTTTGCGGCCCTTGATCGTCACCGGCACGATCTCGTCGGAGAAGCGGCCTGCTTTCTGCGCCGCTTCTGCCTTGTTCTGGCTGGCGCAGGCGAATTGGTCCTGATCCTCGCGGCTGATCTGGTATTTTTGGGCGACGTTTTCCGCCGTATTGCCCATGTGATAGCCGTTGAAGGCATCCCAAAGGCCGTCGCGGATCATGGTGTCGACCATGGCGGCGTCGCCCATTTTCACGCCACTACGCAGATACATGGCGTGCGGCGCCTGGCTCATGCTCTCCTGGCCGCCAGCCACCACGATGCTGCTGTCGCCGGTGCGGATCGCCTGGGCGGCGAGACCGACGGCCTTCAGGCCGGAGCCGCAGACATGGTTAATCGTATAGGCGGGGACCATGTCCGGCACGCCGGCCTTGATGCTGGCCTGCCGGGCCGGGTTCTGGCCGAGACCGGCGGTCAGCACGTTGCCAAGGATGACCTCGGAAACTTCGTCGGCGGAAACTCCGGCACGGCTGAGTGCCTCCTGCACCGCAATCGTCCCCAACTCTGCCGCGCTCACGGGTGCGAGGGCGCTGTTGAAACTACCGATCGGCGTGCGGGCGGCGTTGGCGATAAAAACGTCTTGGGACATGAAGCGTTTTCCTTTCATGCAGCCTCGAAAGAGCAGCCTTCCGAGGTTTGCTTTGATAACAGTTAATGAAAAACCTAGTCAAAGTTGTTGCATCGCACAACATGAAGGTTTCCTCGCAGCCGACTGGCCATCTAGCAGCCGCTCAACCGGCCATCGCCCGAAGATCGTTCACGAGCGGCTCCCAAACTAGCGCCGGCGCGCAGCGGCTGACAATCATGCCGATATGGCCGAGCGGTACCGTGCATGTCCGTGCGCCGGCTATTTCGTTTGCCATGGACCGGGCGCTCGCGGGGGGAACGATGCGGTCTTTGCCCGGCACGATCACCAGGGTCGCCGCACGGATCCGGTCGAGCCGAACCGGCTCTCCGTCGATCAGCCATTCCCCCTTTGCCGGCGTGTTCATGCCGTACCAGTCGCGCAGAACCGACCTGGCGAACGGCGCCGGCAGCGGAAAGCCATCGTTCAGCCAGTCCTCCAGCGCAACGAACGCCTCTGCCTCTGCCGAACCGGCCTCCATGCCCGCGAATGCGAGGAACTTTTCGATAACCAGGAACGGATCGAGCGAATAGAACAGGGTCTGCACCCAATCCACGGGCAGCTCACCCAGGCTTTGCAGCACCGGCTCGAGCGCAGCGGCGGCATACAGTGCGGCGGGGGCGAACCCGGCTTCGCCTGCATGAAAATCCCAAGGGGCGGCCAGGCTGACCAGCCCCGCAATATCCGTCGGCCGGCGCGCGGCGAGCGCGGCCGCCAGCGTCCCGCCGAGGCAATAGCCCATCACGACAGGCGGCCTCCGGCTCATCATGCGCACGACCCCGAGCGCCGCTTCGAGCTTGCGCGCGACACAATCGTCCACGGTCGTGAACGAACCCGCCCGACCGAAGCCGTCCCAGGCGACCAGAAACGGGCGAAAACCCCGCTCCGCCAGATAGCGCATCAGACTCTGGCCTAGCCGAAGATCCAGAATGTAGTGGCGGTTGATCAGCGAGGGGATGACCAGCAGCGGCATCGCATTCGGCTGGTCGGCGAGGCCAAAATCCAGCAGCCGAATGCCGGTGCTGCGCCAGACGACCGGTGGCGCCGGCAGCGACCGTCGGTACGGGTGCCGGTGGTAGGCCTCGATCCCCGCCAGCAACCGTGCGAACCGGCGTTCGGCGATGTCGGCAAGCGCCAATGTTTCCGCTACCGGATCGGTGCCCCTCCGGCTCGCGAGCAACAGGCCACCCGGCAGCACTGCACCGGTCCACGAAAGCGCCGCCGTTGCCAGATGCAGGCCGAGCGGTCGCGGGCCCACTCTGCCGGGCGGGGTCGCGACGGGTATTGGCGGTACAGGCATTATTCCCTTACTATAGTAGGCTCCGGGAGCCGCGCGCGCGGAGATTGCCGAAGCGCCTCTTGAGGGGCAAGTCCATCCCGGCTATTGAAGGTGCATTGTCTATATTTTGTGCGGTGCCATAAAGCGGTGCTCCACAACGGAAGCTGAGGAGACTGTCGTCGCATGGCAGCCAAACGCGCACGAACCGAAGCCTCTGCTGAGAACGAAGTCGTCATCAAGAAATATGCGAACCGTCGCCTCTATAACACGTCAACCAGCAGTTATGTGACGTTGGACGATTTGCGCAAGATGGTGCAACAGGATATCGCGTTTCGCGTGATCGACGCGAAGTCGGCCGAAGACCTGACCCGCGCCGTCTTGACCCAAATCATCGTCGAAGAGGAAAGCCGCGGCCAGAACCTGTTGCCGATCAGCTTCTTGCGGCAAATCATTTCCCTGTACGAAGACAATATGCGTTGGACGCTGCCGCAGTACCTGGAAACTGTCATGGGATGGTACGGGCGGAACCAGCACGAACTGCAAAAAAAGGTCAGCACCTCGATGAGCGGTGTGCTGCCCCCCGGCCTGGAAGAAATGCAGCGCAATCAGATGGCGCTGTTCGATCAGGCGATGCGGATGTTCAACCCGATGGCGAAAGCAGGCCAACAGCCCGAGTCAACGAAGCCGGAACCGAACCGCCAGCCCGACCAGGACGAAATCAACGGCCTGCGCGAACAAATAGCAGCGCTGCAGCAGGCCGTCGACAGACTGGCGCAGAAGAAGGACTAAGCCACTGCGTCTTTGGCAAGCGCGGCATCCGCCTCTTCAGCCTTGCGATAGTGGGTATAGGCTACCGCGCAGTGGGCGGCACAGTACGGCTTACCCGCCAACACCGTTCCGCCGCAAAAGTGAAAATCGGGGCTGGTCGGATCGCCGATCGGCCATGCGCACGACCGCGGCGTGGAAATCTGCGGACTGGAGGTGACCAGCGCCGGACCGCGCTGCCTTTCGCCGCGCTTCGGCGGCAGGCCCAACCGATAGGCTTTACCAATTACCGCGTTCTTGGAAACACCCAGCATGCGCCCGATCTGCGCTGCGGTGTGTGGCTCCGACCAGAGTTTCCGCAACTCGGCGACTTGGGAATCGGTCCAACTCATGGGGGCAATCTCCGTCGTTGTGTTCTAAACGCTATATGTTGCGTTCTGACGAAAGAAGCCTACGAGATAGGGGAGCCTAAGGCCAGTCTAATCTACAGAATGTGCCAAATAACTGTGGAAATCTATATCTAGTGGTCAGAAACCGGCCCTAGTGCGCGGTTCATACGGTGAGGCATCAGCGTTTCGAACCAATTACGCCTATGCTACCGTATCCCGACCGACAGCCGGTTCGCCGAAAAGGAAATGACGAATGTCCAGCGACAGTGCCGTACCGACGGCCGCATCCCTCGCCCACGCCAATGTCAACGACCTAGAGCCGTGGTTCATGCCGTTCACGGCCAACCGCTCGTTCAAGAAGCAGCCGCGGCTGCTGGTGAGCGCCGAAGGAATGTATTACACCGCCAAGGACGGCCGCAAGATACTGGATGCCTCCGCCGGGCTTTGGTGCGTCAATGCGGGCCATGGCCGCCAGCGAATTGTGGAGGCCGTGCAGGCCCAGGTCGCGACCATGGACTTCGCGCCGACCTTCCAGATGGGACACCCGGCGGCCTTTGAGCTGGCCTCCCGCGTAGCCAACCTGGCGCCGGCCGGGTTGGACTCGGTGTTCTTCGCCAACTGCGGCTCGGAGGCGGTCGATACCGCCCTGAAGATCGCCCTCGCCTATCACCGGGTGCGGGGCGAGGCGCAGCGGGTTCGCTTTGTCGGGCGCGAGCGCGGCTACCACGGCATCGGCTTCGGCGGCATCTCGGTCGGCGGCATCAGCGCCAACCGCAAGCTGTTCGGCGCCATGCTGCCCTATGTCGACCACCTGCCGCACACCCACAATCTTGAGCACATGGCCTTCAGCAAGGGCCAGCCGGAATGGGGCGCGCATCTGGCGGACGAGCTGGACCGCATCTGCGCCCTGCACGATGCCTCCACCATCGCCGCCGTCATCGTGGAGCCGGTGGCGGGCTCGACCGGCGTGCTGGTGCCGCCGCAAGGCTATCTGGAGCGCCTGCGCGAGTTGTGCGACAAGCACGGCATTCTGCTGATCTTCGACGAGGTCATCACCGGCTTCGGCCGCCTCGGCAAGGCCTTCGCCAGCGAGTATTTCGGCGTCACGCCCGACATGATGACCATCGCCAAGGGCCTGACCAACGCCACCATCCCGGCCTCGGGCGTGATCCTGCGCGGCGACATGTACGACACGCTGATGCAGGGGCCCGGACTGGGCCGTGGAGTTCACCACGGCTACACCTATTCCGCCCATCCGGTCGCCATCGCCGCCGGCCTGGCGACGCTCGACGTCTACAAGGAAGAAGGCCTGTTCGAGCGTGGCGCTGCCCTCGCTCCGATGTTCCAGGAGGCCCTTCACAGCCTGAAGGATGAACCCAACGTCATCGATATCCGCAACATCGGCCTGATGGGTGCCGTCGAACTGGCGCCGGAAGCCGGCAAGCCCGGCAAACGCGGCTATGACGTGTTCCTGAAATGTTTCGAAATGGGTGTCTACTGCCGTGTGGCGGGCGATGTGCTGGCCTTCTCGCCGCCGCTGATTGCGGAAGAAAAGCATGTGGAGGAGGCGGTCGAAACCTTGCGCAAGGCGATCCGCGCGGTCGCCTAAATCTCAGAAAGGCCGCCCGTGCTAAGACGGTGTTAAAGGCGCGGGGCCTATCTTGACCGGATGGGCCCGGTCTCGTCAGGCCCGGGCGATTATTGATGGAGCGAGCGCATCGTGCGCGACGAACATGTCCCTTTAGCATCCACACGGCCTACCCGTCGGGTTTGCGCTACCCCGCCAAGCGATCTGCTGACGGGACTGATGCCCCGCGAAGCGTTCGTTGCAGCATTATCCGGCACCCTCGCGGAATATGCCGCGCCGCAGCCAGTGGGCCTAATGATACTGGACGTCGACCACCTCGGCCGCCTAAACGGCGATTTCGGCCTCGCTTTCGGCGACCAGGTTCTCAAGGCGATCGCCGCCTATCTAAAACAATCCTCGCACCGGTTCCGGTTGGTAGGCAGAATAAATGGCGGCGCATTTGGCCTGCTGCTGCCGGGGGTGGTTTGTGGGGAGTTCGAGAAGCACGCAAGGCATGTGGTTGAATCTCTGTCGGCCGACTTGCTGCAACTCAATCCGCATGCTCTCGTGACGCTATCGGCTGGCGGCGTCATCGCCGGCACAACCCCGGAAACCGCCGCCAGTCTGGTCTCCGCCGCAGAGGGCGCGCTGCGGCAAGCCAAACAGAGCGGCCGCAACAAAATCATCATCGTAGCCGCCAGTCAGCAATGCGAGACGCAGAGCTCTGCCCGGATCGGCCGGATCATCAACGATGCGCTAGACACCAAGCGCCTGACCCTTTTCTTCCAACCAGTCGTGGATGCCAAAAGCGGTCAGGCCGCATTTCATGAATGTCTGCTGCGCCTGCCCGCGAGCGATGGCATGCTGGTGTCAGCGGCAGAACTAATCCCGGTTGCGGAGGATGTCGGACTTATCCGCGCGATCGATGGCTGGGTACTCGACCGGGCTATTTGCGAATTGGTGGCGTACCGCAGCGCCCGGCTGTCGCTCAACGTCTCGGCGTTCAGCATCAGCGATCCGCGGTGGGTGGCGCGCTTGGAAGAAGCGTGCAGGCAGCATCGGGATGTGGCCAGGCGGCTGATCGTGGAGATCACAGAGACAGCCGCAAGCTTGGACCCGTCCGCTGTCGCGGGGTTCGCGGACCGTGTCCGTAGCACCGGCGCACAGATCGCGCTGGATGACTTTGGCGCGGGCGTCACCAGCATCGCCCATCTGCGCAGCATTCCGATCGATATGGTGAAGATCGATGGCCAGTTCACGCGCCGGGCAGGGGAAGACGCGGAAAACCAACTGGTTCTGGAAGCGCTGATCCGGCTGGCCAACGGTCTTGGCTTCGCCACAGTGGCCGAACGGGCGGAGACCGCTGCGGATGCCGCCTATCTGACCGCAGCCGGCGTGACCTATATTCAGGGTTACCATTTCGGGCGTCCGCACCGGCAGCGCCTCCCAGCGCTAGCAGAAGCCATTCAATAGAGTTCCTTCGCGCGCAAACTGGCAAACCGGCAAACCCGTGGCATTGCCCGCGCCTCCGCATTACGATCCCCTCAATCGAGACCGAACTTCGATTGCGGCGGGGAGGCCGCGCGCCATGGCCGAATTTTTTGACACCTACGAGACCCAAGCCCCGGAGGTTCGCGAAGCCACACTGATGGCCGACCTGCCGCGCCAGATCGCCCACGCCAAGGAAAACACCGGCTATTTCGCCAAGCTGCTGACCGATGTGGAGCCGGGCGACATAGCCAGCCGCGAGGCGCTCGCGCAACTGCCGGTCACCTACAAGTCCGACCTGATCGAGGCGCAGGCGGCGAAACGCCCGTTCGGCGGCATGAGCGCCACCCCGCCGGGGGAGATGCTGCACCTGTTCCTCTCCCCGGGCCCGATTGCGGAGCCGGAAGGTTCCGGCCACGACTGGTGGCGTGGCGCGCGCTCTTTATTCGCGGCGGGCTTCCGCAAGGGCGACATGGTGCTGAACACCTTCAGCTATCACTTCACGCCGGCGGGGCTGCTGGTGGACAATGCCGCCCGCGCGCTCGGCTGCGCGGTGTTTCCGGGCGGCGTCGGCCAGACCGAGCGCCAGGTGGAGGCAATCAACTGGTACGGCCTGACCGGCTTCATGGGCACGCCGGATTTCCTGAAGATCGTCATGGACAAGGCGGTTGAGCTGGGCGTCGACATCTCCAGCATGAGCAAAGCGCTGGTCGGCGCCGGCGCCCTGCCCCCGTCGCTCCGCCAAGAGATCATCGGCCGCGGCGTCGCTTGCGTGCAGAACTACGGTACCGCCGACCTGGGCGTCGTCGCCTATGAGAGCCAGGCGATGGAGGGCATGATCCTGTCGGAAGGGCTGATCGTGGAGATCGTGCGGCCCGGCACCGGCGTGCCTGTTGCGGAAGGCGAGGTCGGGGAGGTGGTCGTCACCCAGATCTGGAACAAGGACTACCCGCTGATCCGCTTTGCCACCGGCGATCTCTCGGCGATGCTGCCGGGAACCTCCCCTTGCGGCAGGACCGCGCCGCGGATGAAGGGCTGGATGGGCCGGGCCGACCAGTCCGCCAAGGTACGGGGCATGTTTGTGCGCCCTAACCAGGTGGCTAACGTGTTGAAGCGGCATCCGGAAGTGCAAAAGGCCCGCATCGTCATCGGCAACCAGGACCGCCGCGACACCATGGTCTTCAAGGCGGAGGTCGAGGGCCGGCCGGAAGGGCTTACCGACGCCATCGCCGCCAGCATCGAGGCCGAAATCCGCATCCGGCCGACCGCCATCGAACTGGTTGCGCCAGGCTCGCTGCCGAACGACGGCAAGGTCATCGAAGACACCCGCACTTTCGAATAGAGGCAACGCTCATGTTCCAACCCCTCGCCGGAAAGCGCGTCGTCGAGACGACTCAGGTTCTCGCCGGCCCCTATTGCACCTATCTGCTCGCCCTGATGGGGGCGGAGGTCATCAAGATCGAGCGCCCCGGCCAGGGCGACTGGACCCGTCAGGGCGGCAGCGACACCGAACTGGCGGCCGCCGGCCTGCCGCTTTCGTTCGTCACCCAAAACGCGGGCAAAAAATCGATCACGCTCGACCTGAAATGCGCGCGGGGGCTGGCAATCCTGAAGCAGTTGGTAGAAGGCGCGGACGTTTTCATCGAGAACTTCCGCCCCGGCACGGCGGCCAAGCTCGGTATCGCCTATAAGGATCTGGCGCCGCTGAACGAGCGCCTCGTCTACGCCTCGCTCTCGGCCTATGGCCAGGACGGCCCCATCGGCCACCGCCCGGCCTACGACCACATCATTCAGGGCATGGTGGGCATCATGCACACCACCGGCACGCCGGAAACCGCGCCGAACAAGGTCGGCAGCCCCTATGTGGACTATGCCACCGGCCTGATGGGCGCTTTCGCCGTGCTTGCCGCCCTCATGGAGCGGGATCGCACCGGCAAGGGCCAGCAGGTGGATGTGGCCATGCTCGATGCCGCCATGCTGCTGATGGCTTCGCTCGCGGTCTCGACCATGGCGACAGGCAACTCACCGCCGCCGGTGGGAAACGAGGCGTTCAGCGGCTCCCCCTCCTCCGGCACCTACGAGACGACCGAAGGACTGCTCAGCCTCGCCAGCAACAACGAGAGCGCAGTTCCGGCGGCTTTGCCAGGCAATCCGCCTGCCGCATCTACTGGAGGACGAGCGCTTCTCAGCCGGCAAGCGCAAGGAGAACCAGGCGGCGCTGCGGGCGGAGTTCGCCGCCACTTTCGCCACCAAATCGGCAGCAGAGTGGGAAGACATTCTCGACAAGGCGCATGTGCCGGCGGTGCGCGTGCGCAAGATGCATGAGGTGCTGAGCGAAGGCCAACTCGCCGCGCGCGGCCTGATGCAGCCGGTTTCGCTGCCCGGCCTGAACCGCGAGGTCTCCATCCCGACGCTGGGTTTCAAGGCCAATGGCGGCTGTGACCGCGGCACAGAGCGGCCCGCCCATTCTCGGCGAGCACACGGACGAGGTGCTGGGCGACCTCGGCCTGGATGTGGCGGCACTGCGGGCAGAGGGGATAGTATAGCCCAACCTGCCTAAATGCCGAGCCCGGCCATGATCAGCCGCGCACCGCCGGCAACCAGCACCAAAAACGTCGCGGCCATGCCAACCGCTCGTGCAGCAGACGCACCCTGCGACTGCTTGAGGCCATAGGCATGCGCCATCCGACCCACCACAAGCGTCGCGCCACCCACATGCAACCAGAACGGCGCCGTGCCGTTCAACTCCAGCAACAACAGCAAGAGCAGGCATAGCGGCACGTATTCGCCGAAATTGCCGTGAATGCGCGTGCGGGTCAGCAAGTCGTCATTGCCGGCAGTGCCAAGGCCAATGCGCGTTGCCCAGCGCCCATGGATCACATAGACCGCCAACCCGACATATATCAGCGCGAGAATGCCAGCATAGAGCGCCGTCACCGGTACCAAAACAGGCTCCACCCTTGATCCTTCCCTCTAGTGACGCCGTATCGCGTAGTCGACGCGATATACGCGTGCTCGAATACCTGCATTCCTCACGTCAAGGGAAGCGCCTTGGATGTCTGTCTATCATTTGCCTCCTGACCACCCGCCCGTGCCGACGCCGAAAGTGGGCGTGCTGTTCGCCGCGCTCGGCACGCCGGATGCGACCGATTCTACTTCCATGCGGCGCTATCTGAAGGAGTTCCTATCCGACCGGCGGGTGATCGACGTGAATCGAGCGCTCTGGTGGGGCATTTTGAATGGCATTATCCTGAACACCCGCCCCAAAAAGAGCGGCGAAGCCTACGACAAGATCTGGGACAAGGAGCGCAACGAGTCCCCACTCCGCACCATTACCCGCGCCCAGGCAGAGGGCGTGGCGGCCCGGCTCGCCGACCTGCCGGACGTGGTGGTGGATTGGGGCATGCGCTACGGCAACCCCTCGATCCGCTCGCGCGTCAGGGCGTTGATCGAGCAGGGCTGCCAGCGCATCCTGTTCGCCCCGCTCTATCCACAGTACGCCGCGCCCACGACCGCAACCGCCTGTGATGCGTTCTTCCTGGCGCTGATGGACGAGCGCTGGCAGCCAGCCGCGCGGGTGCTGCCGCAATGGCACGACGAACCCGCCTATATCGAGGCATTGGCCAATTCGGTGCGGGCACACCTGGCCGGGCTGGATTGGGAACCGGAGGTGCTGGTGGCAAGTTTCCACGGCGTGCCGAAGCGCTATCTGGAGTTGGGCGATCCCTATCACTGCTTCTGCGCAAAGACCGCCCGCCTGTTACAGGGGGCGCTGGGCTGGCCCGCGCACCGGGTCAAGCTGAGCTTCCAATCCCGCTTCGGCCGGGAAGAGTGGCTGAAACCCTATACCGACGAACTGTTCGCCGACTTGGGCCGGAAGGGCGTCGGACGCATCGCCGTCATCACGCCGGGCTTCAGCGCCGACTGCCTGGAGACGCTGGAGGAAATCGCGATCACCGGCGAGGAGCAGTTCCAGGCCGCCGGGGGCAAACAGTTCACCTTCGTCCCGGGCCTGAACGACAGCGAGCCCCATCTGGCCCTACTGGAAAAGCTCGTCCGGCGCGAGCTACAGGGCTGGGTTTAGGCGCAAGCCGCCACATCTTGCCAGGTCGGCGCGGCCATTGTTCAGCACGACGACGTCTCGCTCGACCGCGCGGGTCCGGAAGCCAACCGCCCCACCCTCCAGCCCCTGCCAGATTTCGGTGCGCAGCGTTTCGCCCGGATAGACCGGGGCCGACAACCGAACATGGAGCGCACGCAGCCGGTCCGGGCGGTAGGCGCAGCACTTCCGCAACACCGCGTGGCCGGCGATGGCATAGGTACAAAGGCCCTGCAGGATCGGCCGGTCAAAGCCCGCCGCCCGCGCCGCCGCCGGGTCGGCGTTGTGCGGGTTCGGATCGCCATTCAGCCGGTAGAGCAGCGCCTGCTGGGGCAGGGTCGGCAGATCGCAGACCACATCGGGCGCACGCTCCGGCATGGGCTGCGGTTGGCGCACAGGGCCCGCCGGGCCGCCAAAGCCGCCGTCGCGCCGGGCAAAGGTGGTGTGAAAGACGCGGAACAGTTCCTGCCCGCTCGCCGCATCCACGCCGGTGCGCTCGGTATAGATCAGGGCGCCCCTATCCTCGCCCTTGTCGACGATGCCGGTAATGCGGGTCTGGGCCGTGATGCAGCCTTCGACCGGCAACGGCGCCAGGAATTCCATGCCTTGCTCGGCATGCAGGGCATGCTCCCAGTCCAGCCCGGTGTCCGGCTCGCGGATCCACAGGCCCGGATAGGCCAGAATGCCCGCCATGAACGGCAGCGCCAGCAGGTTCTTTTCATAGACGAATGGCAGTTGCGCCTCGTCCACCGGGTCGGAGCCAAGGCCGATGCTCAGCGCATAGAGCGCCGTGTCCCGCGCGGTGTAGTGGTGCTCCACGGTGGGAAATTCGCGCCGCATCAGGCGGTCATAGTCGATGGGCATGGGCAGCTTCGCTCTTGGACGAAAGGGGCGCACCAAGGAATCATAGCGGCTTGGACAAAATCGCCAACCGCGCCCTTATACTGACGGCAAGAAAACAACGCGCGGGAAAACCCATGCTGCTGCACGACTGGCTGCTCCATGCTGAACGTTTCGACGGCCGACGGCCCGCATTGATTGACGGCCCCGTGCGCCGCACCTATGCGGAGACCGCCCTTCGCGTCCGCCGTGCTGCCGCCGGCCTGGCAGCGCGCGGTCTGGCGCCCGGCGCCCGCGTGGCCGTGGCGGCAGAAAACTGCGCATTCTATTACGAGGCCTATTTTGCCTGTTCGTTCGCGGGGTTGGCGGTCGTTCCTCTCAACATCCGCCTGTCACCCGCCGAAACCGCCTTCATTCTGAGCGATGCGGATTGCGCGGCCGTCCTGCACGACGAAGCCTGCGCGCCGCTGCTGGCCGCGGAATCCGCACGATTGTGCTTGTCTACGAGCGATTGGGAGGGCCTGATCGCGGCCTCGGAGCCCGCCGAACCCGTCACGGGCAACGAACACGGCCTCGCCCATCTCTGCTACACGGGCGGCACCACCGGCCGGCCCAAAGGCGTCATGCTGAGCCACCGCAACGTGGCCGCCTCCGCCACCAACAAGATCGTGTTGGGCCAGTTCCGGCGCGACGATGTCTGGCTGCACGCAGCCCCCATGTTTCATCAGGCCGATTCCTGGGCCTGTTTTTCCTTCACGGCGCTCGGCGCGCAGCATGTGTTTCTGCCTCGCTTCGATGCGGGCCGGGCGCTCGACCTGATCCAGGCGCATGGCTGCACCGGCACCCAGGTCGTGCCGACCATGATCCTGTTGACGCTGGACGCGGCGGAGGCGCGGCCGCGCGACCTGGCCAGTATCCGCCGAGTGCTTTACGGCTCGGCGCCCATGCCTGTCGCCATGCTGCAGCGGGCGCAGGCGGCGTTCGGGCCTGTGTTCCAGCATATTTATGGCTTGACCGAGGCTGCCGGCACCGTTGCGGCCACCCCCTGGCCCGCCGGCATGGCCGAGTCGGCTGGTGAGCGCCTCGCCTCCTGCGGCCAGCCTATCCCGGGTGTGGCCATGCGTATCGCGGGATTGGATGGCGGAGAGCTGCCACCGGGCGAGGTTGGGCCGATCCAGGTTAAAGGCGCCAATGTTTCGGCGGGCTATTGGCAGCGTCCGGGCGAGAACGCGGTCACCTTCCGGGACGGCTGGCTGGAGACGGGCGATCTGGGCCGCTTCGATGCAGACGGTTGGCTGTTCATCGCCGACCGCACGAAGGATATGATCATCACGGGCGGCGAGAACGTCTATTCGACCGAGGTCGAAAACGTTTTGCACGCCTGTCCCGGCGTGCGCGAGGCGGCCGCCATCGGCCTGCCCCACCCCAAATGGGGCGAGGCCGTCACCGCAGTCGTCACGCCGAGCGCACCGATTGCATTGACTGCCGAGACGATCATCGCCCACTGCCGCGCCCACCTCGCCGCCTACAAATGCCCGAAGGCGGTGATTTTCATGGATGCGATGCCGAAATCCGCCGCCGGCAAGATTCTCAAAGCCGACCTACGCGCCGCTCTTGCAACCGGATCGAACGCCTCGAGTGTCCACCGATCTGAACCGGCCGGGTGAACCTTCCTCACCCCACTTTGGCATAACGCACCGCGGCGTCCTGCTCGAACAGGTAGAGCAGTATCCGCAGCGCCTGCCCACGCTCGCTCTCCAGGCTCAGGTCACGCTCGCAGATGAGACGGGCGTCGTCGCGGGCGATCGCCAGCAGGTCGGCATGATGCTCCAGATCGGCCAGCTTGAAGCCCGGCAGGCCGCTTTGTTTCGTGCCCAGCACCTCGCCCGCGCCGCGCAGTTTCAGGTCTTGCTCGGCAATGACGAAGCCGTCGTCGGTACTGCGCAAGGTCTCCAACCGCGCCTTGGCCGTCGCGCCCAACGGCTGATGATAGAGCAGCACACAGGTGGAGGCCTGCGCCCCGCGCCCGACCCGGCCGCGCAACTGGTGCAATTGCGCGAGGCCGAAGCGCTCGGCGTGCTCGATCACCATGATGGTCGCGTCGGGCACGTTCACCCCCACTTCGATGACGGTAGTAGCAACTAATAGTTGAATTTCCCCCTCGGCGAAGGCGTGCATGGCGGCTTCCTTGTCCGCGGCCTTCATGCGTCCGTGGATCAGCCCGACCGCCTTGCCGAAGCGGCTCTTGAGCGCGGCATAACGGTCTTCTGCCGCCGCTAGGTCGCTGTTCTCGCTTTCCTCCACCAGGGGGCATACCCAATAGGCCTTGCCGCCCCGGGCGATGGTGCGGCCCAGCCCCTCGGCGACGTCGCCCAGCCGGCTGGCGGGCACCACGCGGGTGTCGACCGGCTGCCGCCCGGCCGGCTTGTCCGTCAGCCGCGACCAGTCCAGATCGCCATAGGCGGTCAGCATCAGCGTGCGCGGGATCGGCGTCGCTGTCATCACCAGAGTGTGACAGCCGCCACCCTTCCCATTCGGACCGCCCTTGGGCCCCTTTTCCGCCAGTACCAGCCGCTGGTCGACGCCGAAGCGATGCTGCTCGTCCACCACCGCCAGCAGCAGCCGCTGGAAATGCACCAACTCCTGCACCAGGGCATGAGTTCCCAGCACCAGGGGCGCGAACCCGTTGGCGATGTCCTCCAGGATGCGCTCGCGCGACTTGCCTTTGTCGCGCCCGGTCAGCACCACGGTCTTAAGGCCCAATTTGGCGGCGATGGGTGCGATGGTCTCTGCGTGCTGGCGCACCAGGATTTCCGTCGGAGCCATCAGGGCCGCCTGGCCGCCGGCATCCACCGCCTCCAGCATGGCCAGCAGCGCCACCACGGTCTTGCCGCTGCCAACATCGCCCTGCAGCAGGCGCTGCATCCGCTGGCCGGATGCGAGGTCAGCGCCGATCTCCGCCAGCGCATGCCGCTGCGCGCCTGTCAACTGGAATGGCAGCAGCACCTCCGCCTTCTTCGCCAGAGCGCCCGCCGGTAGCACCGGCCCCGGCCGCCGCTTCTGCTTGGCCCGCACCAGCGCCAGCGCCAATTGGTTTGCGAGCAATTCGTCATAGGCGAGCCGCTGCCGGGCCTGGCTGTTAGGATCGAGCGCTTCCGGCCCCTCCGGCGCATGCGCTGCCCGAACAGCGTCCAGCCAGCCCGGCCAGCCATGGCGTTGCATCAGCGTCCAATCCTGCCATTCCGGCAGGTCCGGCAGGCTCTCCACCGCCTGCGCCACCGCCTTGCGCAGGGTCTTTGCGGTCAGACCCGCGGTCAGTGGATAGACCGGCTCGATCAGCGGCAGGTCGGCGGCGTCCTCCAGGGTCACCACATGGTCCGGATGGGTCATCTGCAGGTTGCCGCGATAGTCCTCGACCATGCCGCTCACCAGGCGCTCCTCGCCCGGCGGCAGCAATTTCTCCAGATAGGGCCTGGAGGCGTGGAAATAGACCAGCGCCACCTCACCCGTCGCATCGCCGGCGATCACGCGATAAGGCTGGCGCGGCCCCCGCCCCGGCTGATGGCCGATCACCTTGAGCTTGAGGGTCGCAAGCCGCCCCGGTTCCGCCTCGATCACCGGCGGCTGATAGCGCCGGTCGACGATGCCTGCGGGCAGCAAAAAGACCAAATCGCGCAGCCACGGTCCCGCCAGCTTTTCGACCAGCGCGGCGATCTTCGGGCCGACGCCCTTGATGGAGCCGACCGTTCGGAACAGGGGGAACAGGATTTCCGGGCGCATGGCGGCAGATTATCCCGGCGAGGCGCGCTTCGATAGAGGGTGCCGGCTTCCGCCGCGTCGTAGAAGGCCACTGCCATCAAGGGGGCAAGGGTATTTAAAGAACCTGTTGCTTTCTCCAATTCATCCTTTGCACTTATTACTAATATAGAAAATATATCATATTGTATTTTAATCGATACCTATAAATATGGCGTGAAATGAGTTGATTTCTGGAGTAACTTGTATAAAGTTGCAGCGAAATTCAACGACAAAAGGCTTGCTGAGATGGAAACCTTGGGCCTGTTCGTAACGGCATTTTTGATCGCGCTGATCATCAGCCGTGTTTTCTTGACCATCCTGCGGGACTGGCCGCGCACACCGCGGACCATTCTCGCCAACGGCCTTTCCCTCATCCTTATGGTGCTGGTGGCATTGGTCACGGCGCCGGACATGGCCGCGGGCGTCGGCGTGATCCTGTTCTGCGTGCTGGCCCAGGCGGTCGTGGCCGCCGCCGACATCGCCCGGCTCGTCTGGAAAGGGCACTCAGACAGCAGTTGGACGACTGCAACGCACCAACCCCGTCTCTGGCCCCACCCCTAACCTCGCCCCTCTGGCCTCGCCCTTCTGACGGCGGACCTCGCATAGTGCCGGCGCGTCCCCCACGTTAAAAACATCGCCGGTCAACAAAGCCCATTGCGTTCACCGCCTGCCTTCGGGCATTCAGCGTAGCCATGAGCATGACTGGACTGGAAAAGACCCGCAAACGCCTGCATTTCCGGGCATGGCATCGCGGCACCAAGGAAAGCGATCTGCTGCTTGGCCGCTTCGCCGACCGGTATCTGGCCGATATGTCCGCCGAAGAGTTGGCGGATTTTGAGCAAGTGCTGGACCGTATCGACCCCGAACTGATCGACTGGATTACCGGGCGCGAGCCGGTGCCCGCCAATCTGCGCACGCCCGTGCTCGACCGGCTGCTGGCGTTCCGGCCCGTGGATTGAGGGGGACCGGCTGATGGGGATGGCCTCATGGAAACAAGCGGATGAATGACGCGGCGCTGATCGACGCAGCGGCCAAGCCGGACGCCCGCGCTTTCCGCCTCTCCGGCAGGCTTACATTGGCGGGCGCGCCGGAAGGCGCCGATGCCCGCTGGCTCGCCGACGCCCTCGCGGACCCTGCCATGCCTTGCGTCATGGCGATTTGCCTGGACGAAGAGCGCGCCTTGCGCCTGCTACATGCTGTAGAGTTTTTTGCGCCCGAAACAGACACGCTGTTTCTGCCGGCCTGGGATTGCCTGCCCTACGACCGCTCCAGCCCCAACGCGGAGGTGTTGAGCGAGCGCATCGCCACGCTTTCGCGCCTGCTGAAAGAGCCGCCACGCCTGCTGGTAACCACGGTCAATGCCGCGCTCCAGCGCCTGCCGCCGCTTTCGTTCTTCGAGAACGCCCGCTTCGTCGCCCGCAAGGGCCAGCGGCTCGATCTGGACAGGCTCACGGACTTCCTGAACGCCAACGGCTACAATCGCACCGACACGGTGATGGAGCCCGGCGAATATGCCATCCGCGGCGGTCTGATCGACCTGTTCCCGCCGGCGCGCAAGTTTCCGCTCAGGCTCGACCTGTTCGGCGACGAGGTGGAGACCATCAGGCGCTTCGACCCGCTTACCCAGCGTTCGGCTAGCGAGGTCAAGGGCTTTTCCATCGCACCGGTGAACGAGTTGCGCCTGACAGCCGACGCTATCGAGCGCTTCCGCATCGGCTACCGCGAGGCATTTGGCCCGGCCTCGCCCGACGACCGGCTCTATGAAAGCGTCAGCGCCGGCCGCCGGCACCCTGGCATGGAGCATTGGCTGCCGCTGTTTCACGACGAGCTCGCCACCCTCTTCGACTACCTGCCGGACGACGCCGCCCTGATCCTGGACGACCGGTTCGCCGAAGCCAAACGCGTTCGCTTCGATACCATCGCCGACCATTTCACCGCGCGCCTCAGCCTGGCCGAGACCATGGGTGCGGGCGAAGGCGGCGTGTACCGTCCCCTGCCGCCGGACCGGCTCTATCTATCCCCCGAAGAGTGGGAGGAGCGCACCGGCGAGCGCGCCGTCGCCACCTGGCATCGCTTCGCTGCCGACGCGACGCTCGGCGGCGAAATCTTCGATCTGGGCGCGCGCCGCGTCAAAGACTTCGCCGAAGCGCGCATCAAGGGCGACGCGGACCTTTACGATGCCATGGGCGAACGCATTGCCGCCGAAAACAAGGCGGGCCGGAATGTCCTGCTGGCCGCCTATTCCCAAGGGGCGGCCGCCCGCATTGTCGACTTGCTGCGCGACCGGGCGGAGATCGAGGCAACCCAGGTCAAGGACGCGCGGGCGCTGCAGCCCGTGTCCGCCGCGGTGCTGGAGCTGGAACACGGCTTTAGCGCCGAAGGGCTGACCGTCTATTCCGAACAGGACCTGCTGGGCGAGCGCATCAGCCGCCGTCCGCGCCGCCGCAAGCGCGCCGACCAATTCCTGACCGAGGTCTCGGAGATCGCCGAGGGCGACCTGGTCGTTCACCTGGATCACGGCATCGGCCGCTATGAAGGACTGGAAACCGTCACGGCGGGTGGCGCGGCGCATGACTGCCTGAAACTCCTCTACCACGATGATAACAAGCTCTATGTTCCGGTAGAAAACATTGAAATTCTCAGCCGCTACGGCAGCGATACCGGTGCGGTGCAGCTGGACCGGCTTGGCAGCGCCAACTGGCAGGCGCGCAAGGCCAAGCTGAAAGAGCGCATCCGCGACATGGCGGCCGATCTGATCAAGACCGCCGCCGCCCGCGCCGTGAACGAGGCTGACGAAATCCGCCCGCCGGACGGTGCCTGGGCCGAATTCTGCGCCCGCTTCCCCTTTGCCGAGACCGACGACCAGCTCAAAGCCATCGACGACGTGGTGGACGATCTGGCAAGCGGCCGGCCCATGGACCGGCTGGTCTGCGGCGATGTCGGCTTCGGCAAAACAGAAGTCGCCCTGCGCGCCGCCTTTCTTGCGGTGATGGAGGGCTATCAGGTCGCCGTTGTCGTGCCGACCACGCTGTTGGCCCGCCAGCACTACAAAACGTTTGTCGAGCGTTTCCAGGGCCTGCCGGTGCGCGTCGAACAGCTTTCGCGCCTGGTGCCGGCAAAACGGGCCACCCGGTCCAAAAAAGACCTGGCGGAGGGGCAGGTCGATATCATCGTCGGCACCCACGCCCTGCTGTCAAAGTCCATTCAGTTTGACCGGCTGGGCTTGTTGATCATTGATGAAGAACAGCATTTTGGCGTCGCTCACAAGGAGCGCCTGAAAAAGCTGCGCGCCGACATGCATGTGCTCACCATGACGGCGACGCCGATCCCGCGTACCCTGCAACTGGCGCTCTCGGGCGTGCGAGAGATGAGCCTGATCGCCACACCGCCCGTGGACCGGCTGGCGATCCGCACCTTCGTCCAGCCCTACGACCCGCTGGTGGTGCGCGAAGCCATACAGCGCGAGTTGTTCCGCGGCGGCCAGGTATTTTATGTCTGCCCCCGCGTCCGCCATCTGCGCCAGGTCGAGGAACAGGTGCGGAAGCTGCTGCCGGACCTGCGCGTGGCCGTCGCCCATGGCGGCCTTGCCGCAGGCGAGTTGGAAGACGTGATGAACGGCTTCTATGACCGCAAGTTCGATGTGCTGATCGCCACCAACATCATCGAAAGCGGCCTGGATATTCCCAACGCCAACACGATGATCATCCACCGGGCGGACATGTTCGGGCTCGGCCAGCTCTACCAACTGCGCGGCCGCATCGGCCGGGGCAAGGTGCGCGCATATGCCTATCTGACCCTGCCGAACGACGTGACGGTCACGAAGCCCGCCATGCGCCGGCTGGAGGTCATGCAAACGCTCGATCATTTGGGCGCGGGCTTCACGGTCGCCAGCCACGATCTCGACATCCGCGGTGCGGGCAATCTGCTGGGCGAGGAGCAATCCGGCCAGATCCGCGAGGTGGGCATCGAACTTTACCAGCAGATGCTGGAGGAAGCCGTGGCCGAAGCGCGAGACGCCGGCACCGCCGCCAAATCCGCCAGGGAGGAACGCTGGACACCCACTATCAATCTGGGCACTTCGGTCCTTATTCCGGATAATTATGTCCCGGAATTAAACATCCGCCTCAATCTCTACCGCCGCCTGTCCGTGCTGGAAAGCCGGCAGGATATCGATGCGTTCGCCGCCGAATTGGGCGACCGGTTCGGGCCGGTTCCGGAAGAGGCCAAGAACCTGCTGGAGGTGATCGCCATCAAGGCGCTCTGTCGCAAGGCCATGATCGAGAAGGTCGATGCCGGGCCGAAGGGTGCGGTGTTGAGCTTCCGTCATAACGAATTCCCCAATCCGGCAGGGCTGGTGCAATTCCTGACCCGGCAGGAAGGCAAGGCCAAGCTCCGGCCCGATCACAAGCTGGTCGTCGTCCGCGACTGGCCCAAACCGCAAAGCCGCCTCAACGGCGTTACTCGGCTGACTGAAACACTAGCCAAACTGGCCGAGGCCGAACCCTAAACAACGACTGGCGGCTTGTTCGCTTGTGGCGTACTCTACCACCAGCGACGATTTCGCCTCTGGTTAATGTTTGCTAAACCATACACTCGCTAGAGTGGGCTGGTACTAGGAAAACACCCGGTCGGAACGTAGTAGGATTAGTTAATGCAGTCACGTGCAGCGCTGCGGGAAGTAGTTAGCGGCGCACGGCGGGCGATGTTCATGGTCGCCCTGTTCAGCATGGTCACCAACCTGCTGATGCTGACCGTGCCGATTTACATGATGCAGATGTACGACCGTGTGCTGCCGACGCGCCACACGGACACGTTGCTGTTGTTGTCGGGCATGGCATTGGCCGCGCTCGCCCTGATGGCGGCGATCGAGATCGTGCGCGCGCGCATCATGGTGCGGCTGGGGTCATGGATCGACCGCACCCTTTCCGGTCCTCTGCTGGCCGCCAGCATCACCAATTCGTTACGCATGGCCGGCGCCTCGAGCCGGGGGGCGGCAGCGTTGCGGGAATTGAACACGCTGCGCCAGTTCCTCACCGGTGCCGGCGTATTCCCGATGATGGATTCGCCCTGGGTGCCGCTGTTTATCGGCCTGATCTTTCTCTTGCACACCACATTGGGATGGATCGCCGTGGGGGGTGCGGTCGTGGTCTTTATCTTCGCCATCGCCAACGACCTGGCGACCCGCCCGACCCTCAGCAAGGCCAACGCCGTGTCGGCCCGCTCGCTCTACCGAGCGGACGCCGCGGTCCGGAATGCGGACGTGGTCGCCGCGCTTGGCATGACGCCCGCCCTGACCCAGCGTTGGCGGGAGATGGGGGACGCCGGCACTCAATTCCAGGCCAGCGCCAGCGATATATCCGGCGCGATCTCTTCTTCGGCGCGCCTCATCCGCCTGATCATTCAGATCACGATGCTAGGGGCCGGCGCCTATCTGGTCATTCAGGACGAATTGACCGGCGGTGCCATGATCGGCGCCTCGATCATTCTGGGCCGTGCCATGGCACCCATAGAGCAGTCGATCAACTCCTGGCGCGGCCTGGTCGGCGCCCGCAACGCCTTCAAAAGCATCCGCCAGATTTTGGAACGGCAGAATGACGACGAAACGACGATGAACCTGCCGGAGCCCAAGGGCCATGTACAGGTCGAGGGGGTGACCTTCGTTCCGCCCGGCCAGCGCGAGCCGATCCTGCGCCAGGTCGTGTTCGAGATCCAGCCGGGCGAGCAAATGGGCCTGATCGGCCCGTCCGCCTCCGGCAAGACCACGCTGGCGCGCCTGCTGGTCGGCAGTTGGGCGGCGACCGCCGGCGCGGTGCGCATCGACGGTGCCGATCTCGCCTATTGGGCGCCGGAAGACCGCGGCCCGCATATCGGCTATGTGCCGCAAGACGTGGAGTTGTTCGATGGAACGGTACGGGACAACATCGCCCGCCTGACGGACGCCGAAGCGGGGGATGTGGTGGCGGCGGCACAACTGGCCCGCGTGCATGAGATGATCTTACGACTGCCGGACGGCTACGACACCCAGATCGGCGACGGCGGCCTGCGTCTTTCCGGCGGCCAGCGCCAACGCATCGCGTTGGCCCGCGCCGTCTTCGGCAGCCCGAAATTTCTGGTGCTGGACGAGCCCAATGCAAACCTCGATCGTGACGGCGACATGGCATTGCTGGAGACCCTGCGCGACCTGAAGGAATTGGGTACGACTGTCGTCATCATCACCCATCGTCCCAGTATCCTTGCGAATGTCGACACTATGACGGTGCTGAGTCATGGCCGCGTGGAAATGACCGGGCCGCGGGAAGAGATCATGGAAAAGCTGGTGCCCGGCGACACCCAAAAAATCGCCGGGCCCGCGAATGGCCCCACAAGCGGCCCGACAAAGAGCAAGGCCGCAGCGGCCGCGAGCGGCAATGGCGCGCATCCGGCGGGGGCCGGGCAAGGGTCGGAGACCGGGCAAGGGTTCGCAGCCAGCGCCCAATTCGCCGCAGCGCCGGAAGCGCCCGCTCCGGGAGCGCCGGGCAGCAACGGCGGGGGACCGCGCCCGGCACCCTCGGCCGGCAATGGCGGCGGCGTAAGCGTCCAGTCACTGACACCGGGCGCCGACTCCACCATCAGGATCCGACCCGGAGGCCGAAGCGCACCGCCGCCTGTCGATGCGACGGTCAAGCCAACGGTGGATACGCCGACCGACAGCCCAAGACCGGAGGATACCTGACATGGCCCGCCCCCCGTTTTTAACCAGCGCGGCGGCAGCCAGGTGGCGATGTTCGACGAGGTCCCGCCGCCGCGGCCGTCCGTCCGCCAAATGGGCTTTGGCGGCAGCCTGACCATCGGTCTCTTGCTGATTCTGGTCTTTATCGGCGGCTTCGGCGCATGGGCAGCTCTGGCACCGCTGGAAAGCGCGGCGATCGCCATGGGTGAAATCATCGTCGAGGGCAACCGCCGTTCGATCCAGCATTTCGAAGGCGGCATCGTCGGCGATATCCTGGTCAAAGATGGCGCCAGCGTCGTCGCCGGTCAGCCGCTTATCCTGCTCGAGGACACCCAGGCCCGCGCCAGCGCACAATTGCTAAAACAACGCCTGCTGGACAATACCGCCTTGGAGGCGCGGCTGAAAGCGGAACAGGATCAGGCCGATACGATCCAATTCCCGCAATGGCTGCTGGATCAGGCGAAAACCGATCCGGCCGCTGCGAGCGTGATCGCCACCCAGAAAAATATTTTTGAAAGCCGGGCCGACACGATCGAAAGCCAGCTTTCAATGCTCGACCGCCGGTCGGCCCAGTTCCGGGAGGAAATAGTCGGTCTGGAAGCGGAAGTCGCTGCGATCGACCAGGAATTGGTGCATATTCAAGCCGAACTGGCGGATGTCCGGCAACTGGTGAGTCAAGGCTTGGCCCGGCGCGAACGGCTTTACTCTCTCCAACGGCAGGAGGCCGTTATTTTGGGCCGCCGCGGCCGCAACATCGCCGACATTGCCCGCGCCGAACAAAGCATCAGCGAAAACGAACTGCGGGGTCAAACACTGAAGATTGAGGCGCGCGAAACCGCCATCCGCGAGGTTCGCGACGTGCAGGTCGAACTGGCCGATACCCATGAACGCCTGCTCGCCGCCGAAGACGTGCTCAACCGCACGGCCATCACAGCGCCGGTCGGCGGCGTCGTCGTCAACCTCGAAATTCACACAAAGGGCGAAGTGATCTCTCCCGGCAAGACCTTGATGGAAATCGTGCCGTCGAACGAGCAATTGGTGGTCGAAGCCCGGATCAACCCGATCGACATCGACGTGGTTCGCGCGGAACTGCCGGCGCGCGTGCGGTTGACCTCGCTCAGCGCCCGCACGACGCCGGAACTGGATGGCAAGGTCGAACAGATTTCAGCAGACCGCACCGTCGATGAAAAAACCGGCGTGGCGTACTACAAGGCCCGTGTGAAAATCGATGAAGGCCAGATTGCCCGGCTGGGGGGCAAGGAACTCTACCCCGGGATGCCGGTCGAGGTCATGATCGCAACGGGCGACACGACCCTCCTCAATTATCTGGTCCAACCGATCACCGACCTGATGCGTCGGGGCTTTACCGAGTCCTAAGTCCTCACGCCGCCCTCGCCCCGACCCGTCCCGGCCTTCCTCAAGGAAATGCGTCCGCATGGCCGACCTGCTGTTCTACAGCTCAAAGATCCTGAAGTTCTTCACCCGGCCCGACACTCTGCTGGTGATGCTGTTCCTGCTGGGCGCTGCCTTACTCTGGTTGCGCCGGCCCCGCACGGGCCGTCTGGTCGTCACCGCCTGCGCGCTTTTGCTGTTCGCCGTCAGCGCTCTGCCGGTCGCCCCCTATTGGATCGGCGTGCTCGAGAGCCGCTTTCCCCGGCCGGATCCAGACAAAATGCCGCCGCCGGACGGCATTATCGTTCTGGGGGGCGCCCTTTCTCATCCCGGCGTGGTCCGGCGTTATGGGGCGATCTCCTTGAACGAGCGGGCAGAGCGGATCGTCGAGTTCGCCATGCTGGCCCGCCGCTTTCCGCAAGCCCGGCTGGTTTTCACCGGCGGCACCGGCGACCTTCGTCAGAGCGCAATGCCCGAAGCGGACCGCCTGAAACCCTTCACCGCCGCCTTGGGCATCGCGCACGGGCGCATGGAATATGAAGAAGGTTCGCGCAATACCTGGGAAAATGCCGCTTTCTCGAAAGAGCTGGTTCAGCCGAAGCCCGGCGAACGCTGGCTGCTGGTCACCTCTGCCGCCCACATGCCCCGGTCTGTCGGCATTTTCCGCCAGGTCGGCTGGCAGCCAATCCCCTTCCCCGTCGACTACGAGACCGACGGCAACCCGCCCTGGTTCTGGTTCGACCCGGTCACCAACTGGTACCTGGTGGATATCGCGGCACATGAGACCATTGGGTTGATCATATACTATCTGACCGGCCACAGTGCCTCGCTCTTTCCAGGACCGGAACCTGCGCCATGATTAGGCTAACCGCCGCCGTCCTCGCCCTCTGCTGGATGACGTTCACCTTGCCGGCAGGCGCCGCAACGCCCGCCGATTGGCCGCAGTGGCTCGCCGAATTGCAAGCAGAGGCCGCCGCCAAGGGGATTAAGCAAAGCATTCTCGACGAGGCGCTGGCCGGCCTGGAACCGGACCCGGAGATTCTGGAGCGGGACCGCAAACAGGCCGAATTCACCATGACGACAGCGGAATATCTGGCGAAAGTGGTCTCTGACGAAAAAGTGAAGCGCGGCAGGGAAATGGCGGCGGTGCACAAGGATCTGCTGGGGCGCATCGGCGCCAAATACGGCGTTCAGCCCCGCTTTATCCTGGCGATCTGGGGCGTCGAAAGTTTTTACGGCACCTATACCGGCAAAAAACCCGTGGTGACTTCCCTTGCGACGCTCGCCTATGACCGTCGCCGCTCCCAGTTCTTCCGCCGGCAGCTGCTAGCCTCGCTCGATATGGTGAACAACGGCTATATCGAACTGGAGAAGATGAAGGGCTCTTGGGCCGGCGCCATGGGCCAGCCCCAGTTCATCCCGAGCAGCTACATCGCCTATGCCGTGGACGAGGACGGTGACGGCCGCCGCGATATCTGGTCGTCGGAAGCCGATATTTTCGGCTCCATCGCCAACTATCTGGCCAAACATGGCTGGGACGACAGCCAGACCTGGGGCCGCCCGGTGCAAACGCCGGAGAATCTGCGCCGACAATGGGACGGTCTGGCGGAGCGCGGCATGAGCGCGAGCAAAGGTCTGCAGGATTGGGCGCGCCTCGGCGTGCGCCGACCGGACGGCACACCTTTGCCTTCCCCAACCTGCCAACCCGCCTGATCGCGCCGGACGGCAGCGCCGGACCGTACTATGCCGCCTATGCCAATTTCGAGCGCATCATGCGCTACAACCCGTCCCAGCTCTATGCGCTCGCTATCGGTACGCTCTCGGACCGAATCGCCTATGATTAGAAAATCACTCGGATAAACGACGGGCTGGCCCCAATGCGATCGATAGCGCCCATCCTTCTGTGCCTGTTGTTCTTGCATGCCTGCAGCAGCGATCGGGCGCCCAAGCAAAGCAGCTTTGACAAGGAAGCCGCCCTGTCGATCCGGCCGGGTTACAAGATCGGCATTCCCTACACGATCAAGGGCAAGCGCTATTATCCGCAGGAGTCCTTTTCCTATTCGGTCGCCGGCACGGCCTCTTGGTATGGCGACTACTTTCACGGTCGGCTCACGGCCAACGGCGAGATCTTCGACATGCACGCCATGACCGCCGCGCATAAAACCCTGCAACTGCCGGCGATCGTCAGGGTTACCAATCTGCGCAACGGCAGGTCTGCCATCGTGCGGGTAAACGACCGCGGGCCGTTCATCGGCGACCGCATCATTGACCTTTCGAAGGGTGCGGCCGAGGCGTTGGGCTTTCGCAGCGACGGTCTGGCGCCCGTCCGGGTAGAGGTCATGCCAGAGGCTAGCCGCCGCCTGCGCGCCATCGCGGGGGCCAGGGCTGCCGTCCGCGATATGGACAGCATGGTCACAGACCTCAATAGGAACCCGCCGGACGATTTGCCCGCCGGTCCGCCGGTCCAGATTACTCAAAACACCGCTCCTCGGGCCGCCGCTCCCATCGTCCCCAGGTCGGGCTGGTTCCTGCAAGCCGCCGCCTTCGGCGATCCGGCCAACGCAAACCGCGCGCGCACCATGCTGCAGGATGTGGGACCGATCATGATCATCACCCGCCCCAGCGGCGAACGCATTCTCTATCTGGTCCGGGTTGGTCCCTATGGTAACAAGCAAAATGCCCAATCGGCGCTCGAACGGGTACGCAAGGCAGGTTTTGATGGCGCTCTCCTGGTGTCCGCCAGCTAGCCGGAACATCCGGCCTACCAACGGCATCCGCCTCGTCACGGCCACGCTGATTGCCGTGCTTGTCGGCTGCTGGGCGGCCATTGCGACGGCTCAGACCGGCCAGGAGCAAGCCATCGATACGCCGGCAGAGCACGCCTTTCTGATCGACCTCTCCAGCGGCATGGTGTTGCTGGAAAAGGCGGCGGAGACGCCGACGCCCCCCGCCTCCATGAGCAAGATGATGACCGTCCTCATGGTGCTGGACCGGCTGAAGGCCGGCAGCCTGAAGATGAGCGACACCTTTCCGGTCAGCGAGAAGGCGTGGCGCAAGGGCGGCTCCAAAATGTTCGTCAAGCTCGGCAGCCGCGTGAGGGTGGATGAGTTGTTGCACGGCATCATCGTACAGTCGGGTAACGACGCCTGTATCGTGGTCGCAGAGGGCCTCGCGGGCAGTGAGAGCGCGTTTGCCGCCGAAATGACCGCGCGCGCCAAGGAATTGGGGCTGGAAAACAGCAACTTCGTGAACAGCACGGGCTGGCCGGACCCCGGACAGGTCATGTCGGCGGAAGATCTGGCCAAGCTGGCGCGGGTATTGATCGAAGATTATCCAGAATACTATCCGCTCTTCTCGGAGAAAGAGTACGAATACAACGGCATCTACCAATTAAATCGCAATCCGTTGTTGAGCGACGAAATCGGCGCAGACGGGCTCAAGACGGGTCATACCGAAGCGTCGGGCTATGGACTGGCCGCCTCGGCCGAGCGGGACGGCCGGCGGCTTATCCTTGTGCTCAATGGGCTGGAGTCCGAAGCGCAGCGCGCCCAGGAAGCGGAGCGCCTGCTGGAATGGGCTTTCCGCTCGTTCGAATCCTATCCGCTTGTCAAGGGAAACGAGATCGTCGACCACGCGCCGGTCTGGCTGGGCGATCAGGAATCCGTGCCGCTGGTGCTGGAACAGCCCCTCGCCGTTACCCTGACCCGCGTCGCCCGCAAGGACATGACAGTGACAGTCCGGTATGATGCACCGATTCCCACGCCGATCAGCCAGGGTGACCGTATCGGCACCCTGACCGTCACCGCGCCGGACATCGAACCGGTCGAACGGCCGTTGGTGGCGGGCATGTCGGTCGGGCCTCTGGGACCGGTCGGCCGAGTCTTAGCGGTAACCCGGCACTGGTTGGGCAAGCTGTTGCCGTGAATGCGACGCCGAAATTCATCACGTTCGAAGGTGGCGAGGGGGCCGGAAAATCCACGCAGATTCAGTGTCTCGCCCGGCGGCTTCGCGCTCGCGGGCAGACCGTACTGATCACACGGGAGCCGGGCGGCACGCCAGACGCCGAAGCCATTCGCGGCCTGTTAACGGCGGGTGAGGCAGCCCGCTGGGACCCGATGGCGGAAACCCTCTTGCATCTGGCAGCACGGCGCCAGCATCTGGCCCGCGCCATCCGCCCCGCCCTGGCGCGCGGCGACTGGGTACTCTCCGACCGATTTCATGATTCGACCCGGGCCTATCAGGGCGGTGGCCAAGGTGTATCGCGCACGACCATCGACCGTCTGCACGAGCCGGTATTGGAGGGGCTGCATCCGGCGCTGACCCTGATGCTCGATATTCCGCCGGAAGTGGGCTTGGCCCGCGCCCGCGCCCGCGGTGACGCCGGCCGCTACGAACGCTGGCCGTTGGAACGGCACGCCGCCATCCGCGCGGCCTTTCTGGCAATCGCGGCCGCCGAGCCGGGACGTTGCTCCGTCATCGACGCCGCGCAAAGCATCGACGCCATTGCCGATGCCGTATGGGCGGCCGTTGCGCGCAAGTTTCGGGGCCTCTTTCGGGGGCTAGCGTCATGATGCCGCCGCGCGAGAACCCGCACCTGATCGGCCATGAGGTGGCGGAGCAGGCAATCCTGATGGCCATCGCCGGCGGCCGCCTGCCCCATGCCTGGCTGCTGCTGGGGCCGAAAGGGATCGGCAAGGCGACCCTCGCCTTCCGCCTCGCCCGCTATTTGCTGGCCCATCCCGCCGCAGCGGATGACGGCGCCGCCCTGTTTGGCGACGCGGCCCCGGCAAAAAGACCATCCAGCCTGTTCCTGGATACAGAGCACCCGGTCTTCCGCCGCACGGTCTCCGGCGGGCACACCGACCTGCTGGTGCTGGACGAGGCCAGCGCCACCGGCCGCACCAGCCAAATTCCGGTGGAGGCCGTGCGCACCCTCGGGGCCTTTCTGCACCAGACGGCGGGGGAGGGCGGCCGGCGCATTGTCATTGTCGATGCGCTGGACGAGATCAACCCGGCGGGCGCGAACTCGCTGCTGAAACTGCTGGAAGAGCCGCCGGCGGGCGCGGTGCTCATTCTGGTGGCTCACTCGCTGGCCCGCGTGCTGCCCACCATCCGCTCCCGCTGCCGCCTGTTGCGACTGGCCCCGCTGGCCGAAAGTGATGTCCAGACGGTGCTGCAACAGCAAGCCCCGGATGCGTCGCCGGAAGACTTGGGCGAGGCGGCCGGGCACGCCCATGGCAGCCCGGGGCACGCATTGGCCCTGATGCAAGACGACGGGCTGGCCATTCACCAGGGTATTACGACCTTCTGGACGCAGCGCCGCCGCGCCAATCCGGTGTCCCTGAGCGCACTTGCCAGCCTGAGCGGACAAGACGCCGCGCATTTCCACCACTTTGCCAATGCGTTCGCCGCCGGGCTGGTCGAGGCGGCGCGCGCCGCCGGCGGCGGCCCTGAATGGGATGCGCTCTGGGCCGACACCCTGCATTTGTGCGAGCGGACAGAGGCCGTTTATCTCGATCGGCGGCAGGTTGCGCTCAATCGGCTGACCGCCGCGGCGAAGCTGGGCTAGACCCGGCCGCTTCGGGCCATTAGGTAAGGCCCACGTTTTGCGGAGAGCCGTATGAGCATCGTTACCATGTCCGGCCGTGAACCCCTGGTCGTCGCCTTGCCGAAAGGCCGCATCCTGCAAGAGGCCATGCCGATCGTCCGTTCCGCAGGGATTGAGCCCGAAGCCGCGTTCGACGATCCCAAGTCGCGCCAACTGCGCTTTGCGACCAATCAGAACGCCATGTCCATCGTCCGCGTCCGCAGCTTCGACGTCGCGACCTTCGTCGCCTTCGGCGCGGCGCACATCGGCGTCTGCGGCCGCGACGTGCTGATGGAGTTCGATTTTCCCGAAATCTACGCGCCGCTTGACCTGGGCATCGGCCATTGCCGCCTGGCGGTCGCCGAACCGGGCGAGTTGGTCGCCCGCGACGACCCCACGACCTGGAGCCATATCCGCGTCGCCACCAAGTACCCGAACATCACCAAGCGCCACTTCGCTGCCAGGGGCGTGCAAGCGGAATGCATCAAGCTGAATGGTGCCATGGAACTGGCTCCTGCCCTCGGTCTTTGCCGCCGCATCGTCGATCTGGTCTCGACCGGCAGCACGCTGAAGGCGAACGGACTGGAGGAAGTGGAGAAGATCGCCGACATCACCTCGCTCCTTATCGTGAACCGTACCGCGCTCAAGACGCGGCCAGCGGTCATCAACGGCTGGATCGAACGCTTCCGGGAGGCGACCCGTGCCCAGGCGGCTTGATGCGTCTGCGTCGGATTTCGCTGCAACGTTTGCAGACTTTCTGAGCGCCAAGCGCGACACGGAAGCCGCCGCCGATCAGGCCGCCAGAGATATCGTCGCCGCCGTGCAGGCGGAGGGCGATGCGGCCCTGTTCACCTTTACCGAGCGCTTTGACCGATTCTGCGTCGGCGCGGACACTATCCGCATCCGGCCGGAAGAAATGGCCGAAGCCTTCGCCAGCACCCCCACCGAACAGCGGGAGGCCCTGGAATTCGCCGCCGCCCGCATCCGCGCCTTTCATGAGCAACAGCGCCCGGCCGATCTGGAATACCGGGACGCAGACGGCGTCGGCCTCGGCCTGCGCTGGACGCCGCTGGACAGCGTCGGCGTTTATGTGCCGGGCGGCACCGCGGCCTACCCCTCGTCGCTGTTGATGAACGTAATTCCGGCAAAGGTCGCAGGCGTTGGGCGGATCGCCATGGCCGTGCCGACGCCGGACGGCGCGCTCAACCCGCTGGTGCTCGCCGCGGCGCACGTGGCGGGCATAAGCGAGGCCTATCGCATCGGCGGCGCCCAGGCGGTGGCGGCGCTAGCCTATGGCACCGACAGTGTGCCAGCGGTCGACAAGATCGTCGGGCCCGGCAACGCCTATGTCGCCGCCGCCAAGCGTCTGGTTTTCGGCAAAGTCGGCATCGACACCATCGCCGGCCCTTCTGAGGTGCTGATCGTGGCGGAAGCCGGGCGGGCGCCGGCCGAATGGCTCGCCGCCGACCTGCTGGCCCAGGCCGAGCACGATACCGCCGCCCAATCCATCCTCATTTCGCCCGAACTCGGTCCTGCTGGATACGGTCGAAGCCGCCGTCGAGACCGCCCTCGCCAAGCTGCCCAGGGGCGAGATCGCGGCGGCGAGCTGGCGCGACCACGGCGCCCTCATCCAGGTGCCCGATCTGGAGGCGGCCCTGCCGCTGGTCGACGCCATCGCCCCGGAGCACTTGCAACTGGTGCTGGGTGCCCCGCGCGCCTTCGCCGACAAGGTCCGCCATGCGGGCGCCATCTTCCTCGGCGCCTATACACCGGAGGCCGTGGGCGACTACGTGGGCGGCCCCAATCACGTGCTGCCCACCGACCGCAGCGCTCGTTTCTCCTCTGGGCTCAGCCTGTTCGACTTCCTGAAGCGCACGACGCTGCTGGAATGCGACGCGCCGGCGCTCGCCAAGATCGGACCGGCCGCCGTTACCCTGGCCGAAGCGGAGGGGCTGGACGCGCACGCGCTTTCCGTTGCGCTCCGCCTGAACCAAGCGTGACCTGCCTGCACCAGATCATTGGCCTCAGCCTGGACGAAACCTTCGGACGCGGCCGCCGTCCGGAGGTCGAGCAGGAACGCGCGGTTGCAATCGACGATCTGGTCGAAAAGAACAGCTTCGCTTTGATGGACGGACCGGCGGGCCCCTATCACCTGATCCTGGGCATCGCCGACAATCGGCTGATTTTTCGGGTACAGAGCGAAGACCGGCAGGATCTGAAAATCATCGGGCTGGCGCTCGGGCCCTTCCGGCGCATAGTCCGAGACTACCGGGATATCTGCGAGAGCTACTACAACGCCATCAGGTCGCTCACCCCGTCCCAGATCGAGACCATCGACATGGCGCGCCGCGGCGTCCACAACGAAGGCTCGGAACTGCTGGCCCAGCGCCTGGCGGGCAAGGTTCGCCTGGATCACGACACGGCGCGGCGGCTGTTCACCCTGCTCACCGTCCTTCACATGAAAACGTGACGGCGGAGTGATCATGGCCCGCAAGATCAACGCCGTCCTCTTTGCCTGCGAGCGCAACGCCGTCCGCTCCCCCATTGCCGAGGCCTTTCTAAAACACTTTCATGGCCGTTCGATTTATGTGGATTCGTGCGGTGTGCGGGATGGCACGATCGATCCGTTCGCGGCGGAGGTCATGCGCGAAATCGGGCTGGACCTCTCGCGCCACCAGTCCAAGACGTTCGATGACCTGGATGACGATTTTTTCGATCTGGTCATCACCCTTTCGCCCGAGGCCCAGCACCGCGCGGTCGAGATGACGCGCAACGCCG
This sequence comes from uncultured Alphaproteobacteria bacterium, assembly GCA_963807085.1. Classification (GTDB taxonomy): domain Bacteria; phylum Pseudomonadota; class Alphaproteobacteria; order Bin95; family Bin95; genus JACKII01. The sequence continues at coordinate 544,875 of CAWEBB010000032.1, read as the reverse complement.
CCGTCGAGATCGAATATTGGCCGACCGCCGACGCCACGGCAGAGCAAGGCTCCCGCGAGCGACGCCTGCAAGCCTACCGCGCCGTGCGCGACGCCGTGCGGGAAATGATCCTGGAGCGCTTCCCGATGCCAGGCAGCGTGGCGCCATGACGGACTTGGTCACTGAAGCCCGCCTCGTTTTGGCGAGCGCGTCGCCCCGCCGGGTGGCGTTGCTCGCCCAGATCGGCATTGCGGCCGACGCCATCTGCCCCGCCGACATCGACGAAACGCCCCTTCCGCAGGAAAAGCCGCGGGAGCATGCGGCACGCCTCGCCCGCAGCAAGGCAGAAGCCATCGCCGAGCCGGGCGCTTTCACGCTCGCGGCCGACACGGTGGTCGCTGTCGGCCGCCGCATCCTGCCCAAGGCCGAGGACGAGACGACGGCGCGACGCTGCCTGGAACTGATCAGCGGCCGGCGGCACCGGGTCTATGGCGGTGTCGCCCTTTGCACGCCGGACGGAGCTTGGTTGACCCGCATGGTCACCACCGACGTTCGCTTCAAGCGGCTGGACCGGAGTGATATTGACCACTATCTCGCCAGCGAGGAATGGCGGGGCAAGGCCGGCGGCTACGCCATTCAGGGACGGGCCGCGGCGTTCGTTCCCTGGATCGGCGGCTCCTATTTCAACGTGGTCGGGCTGCCCTTGTTCGAAACCGCGGCACTTCTGCGCGGGGCTGGGTATCGATGGCGATGACAGAAACCTTCCAACTGCCGCCCCTGACGCAGATCGTGGTCTCCAACCCGCCGGGGCAGGTTCTGGCAGCGGAATTGCGCGGCGGCCGGGTCTGGGGCATGCATTGGCATTATGACGACGCCCCCTCCCCCGTTGGCGCCATTCATGCCATCCGCGTGACGCGCCTCGCCCCGCACGCGAACGGTGCGTTCGCCGTTGCGGACGAAGCCGGCGCGGAGGCTTTTCTGGACCTCTCCCACAGCAAGCAGCGGCCGCACGAGGGCCAGCGCCTGTTGGCCCAGGTCACGCGCGCCGCCGAGGATGGCAAACGCCTGACCCTGCGCCCGGACGTGCGGCTTGCCGGGCGCTATCTGGTCTATACGCCCGCGCGCGCAGGGCTTTCCGTCTCGCGCCAGGTGAGGGACAAGGAGACGGCACGGGCGCTGCAAGGGTTTCTGCGCCACCACGTGACGCCGGATGAGGGGCTGATCATCCGTGCCGCGGCGGCGAGTCTAGCGGACTTTACCCAGGACTTGCTCGCCGAACTGGACCGCCATCGCGCGGCCTGGGCCGCGGCCAACCAAGAGGCCGGGCTTGGCATGGTGATTCCACCGCCCAGCCTGATTGAAGGCTTGATCGTGGAGCGGCCCGCGTCGGGGCCATTGACCATCACCGTCCACAGCCGGCGCGCCTTTGTGGCCCTGCAAAAGGCGGCCGCTGACTGGGCGCCAGCAGAGCCCATCCGCATCGAACAGGACCCGGGCAACCCCTTCGCCGCCTCCGGCGCAGCGGAAGCCCTGGCCGACGCATTTTTGCCGGGAGTTGCGCTGCCCGGCGGCGGTTGTCTCTGGATCGAGCCGACCCGGGCATGTTGGACCATCGACGTGGACAGCGGCAACGCCGGAGCCGGCAACGCTCACGAGGCCCGTGTCGCGCTCAATCGCGCCGCCGCCATCGAAATTGCCCGGCAGGTCCGCCTGCGCCGGATCGCCGGTTCCGTTGTCATCGACTTTCTGCGGATGCAAGATGCCAAAGGCGAACGGGCGGTCCTAACCAACCTGCGCGCGGCCTTTACGGAAGACCAGGCGGCTCTGCAGTTTAACGACCGCTTCGACCGGCTTGGGCTTTATGCGTTCAGCCGCCAGCGGCTCACCCCCGACATTCGCGCCATGCGGCGGAACGGCGGCCGCCGGCTTGCCATTCTGGATGGCTTGAGCCAGCTTGCGCGACAGACCCTCGCCGAGCCGCGGGGCCGCTTCGCTCTGGCGATTGCGCCGTCTGCGGGCAAATTGCTGCCCGAAATGCCAAAGGCGCTGGCCGAAACCAAACGGCGCGTCGGCGAAGATCCTGTCATCATTTGCGACCCCAAACTCGCGCCGGCGGCCTATGAGGTTCGGCCCATTTATCCGGAGAGAGACCGATGAGCGACCCTCCCGACAACATCATTCCGCTGCGGCGTCCGCACAAGTCCCGCCCCTGCCCGATCTGCCGCAAGCCTTCGGTGCAGGAGTACCGGCCTTTTTGCTCCAAGCGCTGCGCCGATATCGACCTGCACAAATGGCTGGGCGAAGACTACCGCGTGCCCGCCCAAGAGCAGCCGGATTGGGAAGATCCGGGCCTGCAAGATCCAAACTGGGAAGACAAGGAATGAGCCTGCTTGGATGGGTGTTCGGCCGCAAGAGGCGCGCCGCTGCCAAAGACCCGACGCCGACCATCGTGGAAAAGGGCGAGCGCGTTCCGGTCCACGAATTCGGCGCTCGCCTTGCCGGCGTCGATCTGGAGAACCCGGATGGGTCGATGCGGCAGGACATCATCGCCCGGACCAAGCCGGGAGCGGAGACCGTCTTCGTCGCGCAGCTGGGCGTCCTGAAACTGGTTGCGGTGTTTCTCGCCAAAACCGGCGAACAGCTGGGCTACCTGCCCCGGGAGACCTCGGAAAAGATCATCAGGGAGGCCAAGGGCTACGACTACGGCTCGCGCGTCGACGAAGTCCATGACCCGGACCCCGAGACGGGCGTTCGTCATGTAACGCTCACGATCGAGGTGTTCGAAAAAGGTTGAGCGCGCTAGAACTCGGCGTCCGATGCAACGCCCGACCGGAGTCTTGCCATGACCGCCCCGCCTACCTTTGAAACCCTGCTGCTCGACCGCCCTGCCGACAATGTTCTGCGCATTACCATGAACCGGCCCGACGCCCGGAATGCGCAAGACCTGCAGATGACCTATGACCTGAACGGTGCCTTCACTTTCGGCGCGCACGACGCCGAGACCAAGGTCATCATTTTGGCCGGCAGCGACCCGCATTTCTCCGCCGGGCATGACCTGCGCGGCAAGGCCGGCAAGACCCAAGAAGACTTTACGCCGATCTCTACCTGGGGCGGGCACGGCGCACCGGGCGCGGAAGGCCGCCTGTCACGCGAGCACGAGATCTACCTGGATGCCTCGCAGCGCTGGCGCGACCTGCCGAAGCCCACCATCGCCGCCGTGCAGGGCAAGTGCATCGCGGGCGGCCTGATGCTCGCCTGGATCTGCGACCTGATCGTCGCCTCCGACGACGCCATGTTCTGCGACCCCGTGGTGGCCATGGGCGTCTGCGGCGTGGAGTGGTTCGCCCACCCGCACGAACTCGGCTATCGCAAGGCCAAGGAGTTGCTGTTTACCGGCGACCAGTTTTCGGCGGAGGAAGCCTACCGACTCGGCATGGTCAATCATGTGGTGCCGCGCGCCGAACTGGCGGATTTCGCGGTGAGCATGGCCGCCAAGATCGCGACCCGGCCCCTGTTCGCCCTGCGCACAACCAAGGAAGCCGTGAACAAGGCCCAGGACGCGGCCGGTTTCCAACAGCAGATGGCCACCGCCTTTGCCCTGCACCAGCTCTGCCACAGCCACAACATGCAGGTGCACAACATGGCGGTCGATCCGGGCGGGCTGGCGCCCAGCGTCAGAGGCCGCACGGACACGCGGCTAAAGGCCAAACCGGCAGCGGAGTAACCGGCCGGGCAGCCAGTGCAGCGGCAGGCGGCCCCGGCCTTATTGCGTCTCAATTCCCCAGTAGTCGTTGGCCGCCACCCGCTCACAATAGTCCCGGTATTGCGGCGCGGTACCGCTGTAGCGGGCGATGACGCGCTGCTGCTTGCCTTCGACGTTCTGGTTGACGCCGGTCATCCAGCTATCGACCTCCGATGACAGCAGGCCCTCGTTCGACTTGACGACGACTTCGGTCCAGTCGGCCTCGGCCTCCGGTGTGGGGTTGGCATAGGTGTAGCCGTTCGCTTCCAGATAGCCGACCAGGCCGTCCACCCATTCCACATTGTATTCGATCGAGCGCGGGATGTTGCCCAGCGCCGTGTGCGGCCCGACCAGCATGAACATGTTGGGGAAGCCGCCCACCATCACGCCGACAAATGTCTTGGGCCCGCCCTGCCAGCGGTCCTTCAGCTTCTGGCCGCCCTCGCCGCGAATATCGATCCGGTCGAAGCTGCCCGTGATCGCGTCAAAGCCGGTCGCATAGACGATCATGTCGAACTCGAACTCGCGCTCGCTCGTGCGCAGCCCCTTTTCCGTGATCTCCTCGATCGGCGTCTTCAGGATCGAGACGAGGTCGACATTGTCCTGATTGTAAATCTCGTAATAGCCGCTTTCCTGCGGCACGCGGCGGGTGCCGAAACCGTGGTCATCCGGGATCAGCAGTTCGGCGACCTCCGGGTCGTTCACCCGCTCGCGGATTTTCTCGGCGACGAATTCGGATACCGCCCGGTTCGCCTCGCGGTTCACCAGGATATCGCGGAAATTGCCGACCCACATTGCAAAGCCAGGCGAGTCGTACTGCTGCTGCCAGAACGCCCGGCGCTCCTCCTCCGGCAGGTCAAAGGTGTTGCGCTGGTCCGGCGTGTGCAGGAAGCAGGTAGCCGAACTCGTGGCACTTCCGGAAGATCTCGTCGTAGCGCGAGCGGATCTCCTCCATCTCTTCCTTGTCGATGGGACGGTTCATCAGCGGCTTGCACCAGTTGGGGCGGCGCTGGAACACGGTCAGGTGTTTGGCGGTCTTGGCGATTTCCGTGATTGCCTGCACGCCTGTGGCGCCGGTGCCGATCACGGCGACGCGCTTGCCCTCGAACGTCACTTCATGCTTCGGCCAAAGCCCGGTGTGATAGGCCTCGCCCTTGTATCGGTCACGGCCGGGGATACGCGGATATGTGGGCGCCGACAGCGGCCCCACGGCCGTGATCAGCCAACGGCTGGTGTGCTCGCTGCCGTCCTCCAGCGTGATCTTCCAGCAGCGGCTATCCTCCTGGTAATGGGCGGCGGCGACACGGGCGGAGAACTGGATATGCTCGCGCAGGTGGAACTTGTCGGCAACGAAGTTCAGATAGCGCTCGGTCTCCGGCTGGGGCGCGAAATGCTCGGTCCAGTCCCATTCCTCCAGCACTTCCTCGCTCCAGGAATAGCCATAGGAATAGCTTTCGGAATTGAAGCGGCAGCCGGGATAGCGGTTCCAGTACCAGGTGCCGCCGACGCCGGTTCCGGCCTCGAATACCTTCACGTCCAGACCCTGATTGCGGAGGCGGTAGAGCTGGTATAAGCCGGAAATACCCGCGCCGATGATAATGGTGTCGTGGTCGGGCTTCTGCGCAGCCTGAGGGGAAGCCTGCGGGCGGACTTTTGTCGCGGTCGCGGTGGCCATGGTCTAGTTCCTTCCTCCGTTGCAAATTCGCAAAGTTATAAATTCAAACAAACTATTGGCCGAAAGTATAATACCACCAGCAGCATTCGCGGTGAGACAGAGCCGCGCGGGCAGCGGCTGGCCTTTTGCAGTGGCTCACTTGCTGTATCCATCCTTCGAAGGGCTCAGTCCTCGGGGCGAACACCATATATTGCCTGGAAACGCTCCTGGAAGACGGGCCAGACTCCCGGGTTCAGTAGGCGCGGCGGCTTCCTGCCATCCCGCACCGCAATCAACTGTTCCGCCGTGATTCTCGCAATATTGCGGCGGCTTTCAAACGTGACGCCCGCCGTGTGCGGAGAGACGATAACATTGTCCATCGCCAGGATGGGGTGATTGGCCGGCGGCGGCTCGACGTCCCAAACATCCAGCCCCGCCCCCGCCAGCTTGCCGCTGCGCAGCGCCGCGGTCAGCGCCTGCTCGTCATGGATATAGCCGCGCGCGGTCGCCACATAGATAGCGCCATCGCGCATCGCCTGGAATACGCTCGCATCCACCATGCCGCGCGTCGTCGGGATCAGCGGGCAGTTCAGCGAGACGAAGTCGCACTCTGCCACCATCTCGTGCAGGCTCTCGGCCTTTTCCGCTCCGCGCGCCTTGACCTCCGCGGCCGTCAGCAGCGGATCATAGGCCAGTACGCGGCAATTAAAGATGCCCCGGCACATCCCGGCCAGGCGCGTGCCCACATGGCCGATGCCAATAATGCCAACGGTCTTGTCGTTCAGTTCGATGCCCTTGAAGGCCGCGCGGTCGGTGATGCCGCCCCGCCGCGTTGCCCGGTCCGCGTCGATGAGCTTTTTCGCCACCGTCAGCATCATAGCGAGCGCGTGTTCGGCCACGCCCTCCCGGTTGCCGCCCGCTTGGTTCACCACGGCAACCCCCGCCTTGGTCGCCGCCTCCAGGTCGCAAACGTCGTAACCCGCGCCATAGGTGGACAGCATCAGGATGCTCGGGCAGCGCCGGAACAGGTCTGCCTCGCCCCAGAGCGGCCTTGGCAACTCGTCCTTGGCCGAGGAAATCTGATAGACATGGGTCTGCTGCAACGCCGCGATATTGGTCTCCAGATCGTCCTTCAGCGTGCGCCGGTCGACCGCGAAGCCGCCGTCGCTTTCCAGCATCTCCAGCATGATCGGGTCCATCAGGTAATCGAAATACAGCAGGTTCATGGCGTTCATGGCCGGGCGTTTTCCTTGCGAACAACGATGCAGAGCAACAGCCGCTTCGGGCATTGTTGGCCGGCACTTTAGAACCGCCGGTTCGGCCATGCCAGCATCACGGCAATGATGCTTGCCCTTCGTCTCTTTCCAGTGGTGCGAATTTTTCCAGTGTTGGGAAATCCCCATGGAACGGCGGACGGAACGCTCAGGCCGCTTCCAGCAAGGGATGGGCATCCGCGGGCACCTCATCTGCAGGGCCATGCCAGGCGATCCGGCCGCGATCCAGAATGGCCACGCGATCGAAGCGCTCCCCCAACCGGCGAACATCCGCCGTGACGATCAGGGCGGTCGCATCCTGCCGCCGCATCACCAGGCGGATGAGCTGTTCCACACTGGCCGCCAGCACAGGATCCAGGCCGGCAGTCGGATCGTCCAACAACAGAAGGTCGGGCGAGCCCACAATGGCCCGTGCCAGCGCGGCGCGTTTCTGCATACCGCCGGAAAGGTCTTTGGGAACACCCAGGGCCGCCCGCTCTTCAAGACCGACCATTGCCAGCAAGCGAATGGCCTCTGTCTTGGCAGCTGCTTTCGCCGCACCGCGACGGCGAAGAGGGAAGGCGACGTTCTCCCACACTTTCATTCCGTCGAACAACGCGTTCCGCTGAAACAGGATGCCGATACGCGGGCGCAGGTCTGACCAATCGGCCACATCCGTCTCGTCCAGCGCATCCACCCGGCCTTCGTCCAGCGCCAACAGGCCCGCCGCACATTTCAGCAGCACGGACTTGCCGCTGGCGGATGGACCGATCAGGGCCGTCGAGGTACCTTGCGGCAGGGCGAGCGAGACACCGCGCAGAACGGCGTTGTCGCCGAACGACTTCACGATGCCATCCAGCCTCAATGCCTCTTTCAAGACGTGACGGACCTAGGCTCGGGGCGCGGAAAGGCGGGCGTGACGGGCAATTCTCCAATCTCCTGAACACGTACGATTGGGCGCGGAGTATAGGGGAGCGCGTCGCGGAGGACAAAGAAAAGGGGCGGCTCGATCCAGGTGACGCCCCTTCGAATCGGCAACGCAGAGGGGTTTGAGCCGCCATTCCAAGGCAAGAGCATGCACCGCAGGCGTGGAGATTTTGCTGGCGTGGCGAACGGTGGTCGCTTTCAATGGGCGGGCGATGGACGAAACGGTACTGCCAACGGGAAGACGCTCATGAAGATTACCGACGTTACCCTCACCCTGTTCGCTTGGGACGATATTCCAGCGACACAATATGGCCAGCATACCGGCAAGTTCGGCGGCGTCTCCAAGATGGGGCTCCTGCGGATCGAGACGGACGAGGGGATTACCGGCCATGCCTTCCTCGGCTCGTCCTCGCGCGGTGCAAACATGGATGGCGAGTCGCTGATCGCCTATCTGAAGCCCATCGTCATGGGCCAGAACCCGCTGGAGCGCGAGCGGCTCTACAAGGCCATGTACCGGCGCGCGCGGATGACGACGCTGCGGGCCATCGGCGCCATGGATGTGGCGCTCTGGGACATCGCCGGCCAGGTGGCGGGCCTGCCGATCTGTGACCTGATCGGCCGGTTCCGCTCGTCCGTTCCGGCCTATGCCTCCAGTGCGGTGCTCGAACTCGCCGCAGAGCTATGCCCAGGAGGCGGTGCGTATTCGCGAGGAAGGCTGGAAAGCCTACAAGATCCATCCGCCGACCGTGCCGGAGCAGGATATCGCGGTCTGCAAGGCGGTGCGGGAGGCAGTAGGCGACGAGTACCAGCTCATGTTGGATTCGACCTGGTGCTACGACTACCCGCAGGCGCTACGGGTGGGGCTGGCGATCCAGGAACTGGGTTTTTACTGGTACGAAGACCCGTTGGATGAGGAAGACCAGACCAACTATGTCAAGCTGCGCCAGCAGTTGCATATTCCCATCATGGCGACGGAGTATTCGCCGGGCGGGCTTTACTCCTATGCGTCGTGGCTGATGGCGCAGGCGACCGACTATCTGCGTGGCGACGTGGCGGTAAAGGGCGGCATCACCGGCATTCTGAAATCGGCACATTTGGCGGAATGCTTCAAGATGAACTACGAAATTCACCATGGCGGCAACTCGCTGAACAATGTCGCGAACCTGCACGTCACCATGGCCATTCCCAACTGCGAACTGTTCGAGGTTCTGCTGCCGGCCGAGGCACAGAAATATGGTCTGGTGGATGAACCCGCGCCGGATGCAAACGGCATGGTGCACGCCATCGAAAAGCCTGGCCTGGGCGCAGAGATCGACTTCGCGCTGATCGACAAGAAGGAGCTGGCGGTTCTGAAGTAGCGCTAACGGCACCAACCCTCGGCCGCGGACATATCTTTAGACTGGCGGCGTCGCGGCGGCTCAAGCTGACGACAGAAACAGCCGCCTAAGCCGGCGCGGCGGCGGCGATGGCCAGGAAGTCATCGGCATCCAGGCTGGCACCACCGACGAGCGCGCCGTTTACGTTTCCGATGGCCAAGATTTCCCCGGCATTGCCCGGCTTGACCGAGCCGCCATACAGCAGCCGCACCCGGTCGCCGTCCTTCATCTTTTCCGTCAACAGCGCGCGGATCGCGTCGTGCACCTCGGCAATGTCGTCGTTGTTGGGCGTGCGGCCGGTGCCGATGGCCCAGACCGGTTCATAGGCGATGACGGTGTTCACGGCGGTCGCAGCGTCGGGCAGCGAGCCGGTCACCTGGCGGCGCACCACCTCCAGCGCATCGCCACGGTCGCGCTCTGCCTCGGTCTCGCCCACGCAAATGATGGCCGTCAGGCCGGCACGCTGGGCGGCCATGGCCTTGGACCACACCATTGGGTCGTCTTCGCCATGGTTAATACGCCGCTCTGAGTGGCCGACGATAACGTAGGTGCAGCAGAGGTCCAACAGCATTTCCGCCGAAACATCGCCGGTATGGGCGCCGGAGACGTCCATATGGCAATCCTGGCCACCGACCGCGATCAGACCGTTGCGCAGCGGCTCGCCCAACGTGCCGGCCACCAGGCTGATCAGCGTTGCCGGCGGGCATACCAGCAGGTCGGCACGGTCATTGACGCCCGGCGCGCCCCGGGCAATGGCTTTCGCCAAATTCACGCCATCGTTGCGCTTACCATTCATCTTCCAGTTTCCGGCAATCAGGGTTTTCGGACCCGCCATCGCGCATTCCTCCAGCAATTCATTCGACGGAATGTCGCCTAGCACAAAGGTGTTGCGAGGGCCAGTTGCTGGCGGCGCGCCGCGTCTCTATAACCGGCGCTTCGACCATCACAATTGCCGAAAGCGAAAGGCTGCCGAATGCTGACATCGATGCGCAAAGGGGCATCCACCTGGATCGCCAAAATCCTGTTTGCGCTGCTGATCATGTCGTTCGGGGTCTGGGGCATCGTCGACTATCTGCAGCCGGATCCAGACCCTGTCGTCATTAGCGTTGGCGATGCCGAAACCCGCTCGTCGACCTTCCGCAATCAGTTCAATCGCTCCCTCGATCGGCTGCGCCAGCAGGTCGGCGGTAGCGTTACCCAGGAACTGGCCGTGCAGATGGGGCTGGACCAGGACGTGACGGATGCGCTGATCGACCAGCAGGTACTGACCCGCGAGGCCGAACGCATGGGCATGGTCGTCAACGACGAGGTTCTGCGCAGCGCCATCGCATCCGATCCCACCTTTCAGGGGCCAACCGGCGAATTCGACCGGAGCCGTTATCAAGAGATCTTATACCGAAGCCAGATGAGCGAGCAGCAGTTCCTAGCGGACCTGGCGGGGCGCCTGGTGCGCGATCCTCTGATCGCGGCGGCGACGGCGGCACCGCCACCGCCGGAAGGGCTGGTCAAGGCGCAGAATGCGTTTGCTGCCGAAGAACGGACGGCGAAGGTATTCTACCGTGCGCATGACTCGTTTGCCCCTCCCGACAATCCAGACGACACCGTCCTGCGCGTTGCCTATGAGAAGGAAGATCAACGCTACCGTCGGCCAGAACTGCGCAACCTGACCGCGCTGATCCTGGATCCGGAACAGATCGCCAAAGGCTTCGCCATCCCCGACGAGCGGGTTGCCGAAGAATACGAAAATCGGAAGGGTCAGTACGTCCAACAGGAATCCCGGGACGTGGCGCAACTGCTGTTCCAGGACAAGGAAGCCGCGGAGAAAGCCGCCGCGCGGCTAAAAGCCGGCGAGAGCTGGGTGACGGTGGCCGACGAGTCTGGCGGCGTCGCAACAGACCTTGGCAAGCTCGGCAAAAACCAGTTCCTGACGCCGGAGTTGGCGGACGCCGCCTATGCCTTGAGCGAGCCCGGCGTGGCTGGACCGGTGCAGTCGCCCTTCGGCTATCACGTGCTGCAGGTCAAGGCGATCACGCCCGAGGAGACTACCCCATTGGCGGAAGTGCGGGACGAAATCGCCCATTCCCTCGCCCTAGACATGGCCGTCGACGAGCTGATCAAGCGCGCCAACGCCGTTGAGGATACCGTTGCCGCGGGTGACAGCCTGGAGGCCGCGGCCGATATGGCCGGGGTGCCGCTGGTCCGCTTTATGGGGGTAAGCCGCAATGGCCAAAACGCCGACGGAGAGCGTGTGGGCGGTCTGCCGCCCGAAGGCCAGTTCCTTTCGGTCGCGTTTCAAACGGAAGAACGCGATAACTCCATCCTCACCGAGCGGCCGGATGGCGGGTATTTCATCGTTCGCGTCGACCAGGTCATACCGGAGACCAAAAAGCCTTTCGAGCAAGTGAGAGACCAGGTGATGCGCGATTGGGCGGAGGCGCAACGGGCGGAGCAGGCCGAGGAGGCGGCCAACAAGCTGGCCGAAAACCTGCGTAGCGCCGCCAACGCCGAGACAGTGGCCAAAGAGGCGGGCTTCACCGTGGCTACACCGGGGCCGTTTACGCGATCCCAGTCGCCCGAGCCGTTGACACCCGACCTGGTGGATTCCCTGTTTCACGCGAAAATCGGTGAGTACCTCGTCTATAACGACCAGTCCCGCGTTTTCGTGGCGGCGGTAACCGACATCCAGTCGGGCGGCAGCGAGAGCTCACCGCAGGCAGAACAGGTACGGCAGTCCATCGACCGCGACCGCCGGCTGGAAATCGCCCAAGCCTTCCAAAAGGCGATCCGAAGCCAATATGATGTCGAGATAGACCAGGCGGCAATCGACAACCTGCTGCGCTAAAGGGCGTTTACTCTCATGCCAAATGAAATGCTCAGTGTCGAACCGGCCTTTGCGGCTTTTCGTTCCGCCTATGGCAATGGCGACCCGCAACTGGTCTGGACCCATCTGATCAGCGACCTGGAGACGCCCGTCTCGGCTTGGCTGAAATTGGGCCAGGACCAGCCGAACGCCTTTCTGCTGGAATCGGTCGAGGGCGGCGCAATGCGCGGGCGCTATTCCTTTATCGGTCTTTCACCCGACCTGATCTGGCGCTGCCGCGGCGACCAGGCGGAAATCAACCGCCAGGCGCTGACAGACGCCGATGCGTTCGAGCCTTGTGGGCAAGGCTCGCTGGAATCGCTGCGGGCATTGATCGCCGAGTGCGAAATTCCCAGCCTGCCGCCCAAGCTGCCGCCCATGGCCTCCAGCCTGGTCGGCTATATGGGCTATGACATGGTGCGCCTGATGGAGCATCTGCCGAACCAGCCGGAAGACAGGCTCGGCCTGCCGGACGGCCTGTTCATTCGCCCGACCGTCATGGCGGTGTTCGATGGAGTCGAGGACCGGATCACCTTGGTAACGCCGGTCCGGCCAACACCGGATAGGGACGCACAGGCGGCCTACGACACCGCCTGCGCGCGGCTGGCGGATGTGGTGGCGCAGTTGGAGCAGCCCCTGCCCGCCTCTGCCAGCGCCTTGTCGGCCGCCGCACCCGGCCCGGGGCCCGAGCCGGTCGCCAACATGACCAGGGACGTTTTCGAGCGGAACGTGCTCCGGGCACGGGACTATATCCACGCCGGCGACGCCTTCCAGATCGTGCCCTCCCAACGCTTTGCCGTACCGTTCGAACTGCCGCCGTTTTCGCTCTACCGGGCGCTCCGACGGCTGAACCCGTCGCCCTTTCTGTTCTTCTTCAATCTGGAAGGCTTCTCGATTGTCGGCTCCAGCCCCGAGATCTTGGTGCGGGTGCGCGACAACCGGGTCACCATCCGGCCCCTGGCGGGCACGCGCCGTCGCGGCGCCACAGAGGCAGAGGACCGGGCGCTGGCCGAGGAGTTGCAGAACGATCCCAAGGAACTGGCGGAGCATCTGATGCTGCTGGACCTGGCGCGGAACGATGTCGGTCGCGTCGCCAAGATCGGCACGGTCGAGGTGCTGGCGCAATTTGAGATTGAGCGCTACAGCCACGTCATGCACATGTCCTCGACGGTCGAGGGCGAGTTGGACCCCAGCTATGATGCGTTCGGCGCGCTGATTGCCGGCTTCCCCGCCGGCACGCTATCGGGCGCGCCAAAGGTCCGGGCGATGGAGATCATCGACGAACTGGAGCCGGAAAAGCGCGGCATCTATGCCGGCTGCATCGGCTATTTCGCCGCCGATGGCTCGATGGATACCTGTATCGGCCTGCGTACGGCGCTGGTGAAGGACGACGTGATGTATGTTCAGGCTGGCGTGGGCGTGGTTGCCGACTCCAACCCGGCCGCGGAGTTCCAGGAAAGCATCGACAAGGCCGCCGCTCTGGTCCGTGCCGCGGGCGAAGCCGTCCGCTTTGCGCCGCAATAGGCGAGGGAAAGCCTTATGTTCCTGCTGATCGATAACTACGACAGCTTCGTCTACAATCTTCGCCACTTTCTGGGGGAGTTGGGGGCGGAGTTCGCGGTCCACCGCAACGATGCGATCTCCGTCGCCGATGCGCTGACGATGCGTCCCGAGGGCATCGTGATTTCACCCGGCCCCTGCGACCCGGACAAAGCGGGCATCTGCCTGGAGCTTGTGGCCGCCGCGGCCGAAGCGCGAACGCCCCTGCTGGGCGTCTGCCTCGGCCATCAATGCGTCGGCCAGGCCTTTGGCGGCAAGGTAATTCGCGCGCCGCAGCCGATGCACGGCAAGCTGAGCCGGGTCCACCATCAGGGCACCGGCGTGATGAAGGGCCTCGCCAATCCGTTCGAGGCGACGCGCTATCACTCGCTGCTGGTCGAGCGGAAGAGCCTGCCAGACTGCCTGGAGATCAACGCGGAGACCGAGGACTGCCTGATCATGGGGTTCCGCCATCGGGAGTTGCCGATCCATGGCGTCCAGTTCCACCCGGAGTCCATCGCGAGCCAGGCAGGGCACGATCTGCTCGGTAATTTCCTCGGCCTCGCAACTGGGGGGCGGCTGCCGTCGAAGAAGCCAAAGCCGCTGCCGGCCAGGCGGTTACACGCGGCTTAAAGGACAATCATGGCCGACTTCAGAGATCTGATCGCCAAGGTCGCCGATGGCACGCCATTGACCGAGGCCGAGTCGGAAACCGCGTTCGACATTATGATGTCGGGGGACGCCACCCCGTCGCAAATGGGCGGCTTTCTGATGGCGCTGCGCGTGCGCGGCGAGACCGTGGCCGAGTTGACCGGCGCGGCCCGCGTGATGCGGGCGAAGGTACTGGCGATCGAGGCGCCTGCCGATTGCATCGACACCTGCGGCACCGGCGGCGACGCGAAGGGCACCTACAACGTCTCGACCGGCGTGGCGTTTGTCATCGCGGCCTGCGGCGTGCCGGTGGCCAAGCACGGCAACCGGGCGCTTTCCAGCAAGTCCGGCGGTGCCGATGTGCTGGGCGTCCTAGGCGTCAACATCGACGCCGACATGGAATTGGTGCAAAAGGCGATCTGGGACGTTGGCATCACCTTTCTGATGGCGCCCCGGCACCACGGCGCCATGCGTCATGTCGGGCCGACCCGGGTAGAGTTGGGCACGCGCACCATCTTCAACCTGCTGGGGCCGCTCTCCAATCCGGCGGGCGCGAAGCGGCAACTGATGGGTATTTTCGCGCGCGACAAGCTCGAGCCCCAGGCGCACGTGCTGAACCAGTTGGGCACGGAGCGGGCCTGGATCGTGCACGGCTCCGACGGGCTGGACGAACTGACGACGACCGGCGAAAGCTACGTGGCGGAAGTGAAGGACGGCGCGGTCCGAACCTTCACGGTTTCGCCCGAGGACGCTGGCTTGCCGGTCGCGGCATTCGAAGACCTGGTCGGCGGCTCACCGGAGCAAAACGCCGGGGTGATGCGCGCCATGTTGGCCGGTCAAGCGGGAGCCTTCCGCGATATCGTGCTGCTGAACGCCGCCGCAGCCTTGATCGTGGCGGACAAGGCCGACAGCTTGAAGGATGGTGTCGCCATGGCGGCGCAAGCGATCGACTCCGGTGCCGCGGCGGCGAAGCTGGCCGACCTGATCCGCGCCACGGAAGGAACGCTCACATGAGCGAAATGCCCGATGTCCTCGCCCGTATCTGCGCCGACAAGCGCGAACTGGTTGCCGCGCGCCAGGCGGTGAAGAGCGAGAATGAGTTAATGGCGGAAGCGATGGTCCAGGCCCCTGTCCGCGGCTTCGGCCTCGCCCTCAAAAATGCGGTTGACCAGGGCCGTTATGGCCTGATTGCCGAGATCAAGAAGGCGTCGCCCTCTGGCGGCTTGATCCGGCCGGATTTCGACCCGCCGGCGCTGGCCAAGGCGTATGCGGCGGGCGGCGCCGCCTGCCTGTCGGTACTGACCGATGAGCCCTATTTCCAGGGCCGGGACGAATATCTGCTGGCGGCGCGCCGGGCCTGCACCCTGCCGGTGCTGCGCAAGGATTTTATGCTGACGGCCTACCAAATCGTCGAGAGCCGCGCCATCGGCGCCGACTGCGTGCTGCTGATCATGGCCTGCCTGGACGATGCGCAGGCGACGGACCTGGCCGCCACCGCCGAAGCCATGGCCATGGACGTGCTGGTCGAGGTGCACGATGCTGCCGAATTGGACCGGGCGCTGGCCCTGGGAGCGCAGTTGGTCGGTATCAACAACCGCAACCTGAAGACGATGGTCACCGACATCGCCGTTACCGAGGAACTGGCCGCGCTGGTACCGCAGGGCCGGCTGATGATCAGCGAAAGCGGCCTGCGCACCGCCGCGGACTTGGCGCGGATGGCGGCGGCGGGGGCCGGGTGCTTTCTGGTGGGAGAGCACCTGATGCGCCAGGACGACGTGACCGCAGCCACCAAAGCCTTGCTGGAGCATGCGGCATGACTGCCAAACCGTCTGAGACCGGCCTGACCCATTTCGACGCCGAGGGCCAGGCGCACATGGTGGATGTATCCGAAAAGGCCGAGACCGAGCGCGTCGCCACGGCGGGCGCGCGCGTCGTGATGCAGCCGGCGACTCTGGCCGCGATCCAGGCCGGCGAAATCGGCAAGGGCGACGTGCTGGGCGTGGCGCGGCTTGCCGGCATCATGGCCGCCAAACGCACGCCGGACCTGATCCCGCTCTGCCATCCGCTGGCGCTGACCTCGGTCAAGGTCGATCTGACCTGCAACGAGGCCGAAAGCGCGGTCGAGATCGAGGCCACCTGCAAGCTGAAGGGCCGCACGGGTGTGGAGATGGAAGCGCTGACCGCCGCCAGCGTCGCGGCGCTCACCGTCTACGACATGTGCAAGGCCATCGATAAAGGCATGCAGGTGCAGGACCTGCGCCTGCTCTATAAGACCGGCGGCAAATCGGGAACTTATGAGGCCAAGCCGTGATATCCGTCGAAGAAGCCCAGGCGCGCGTCTGCGCCGACATTCAGGTTCTGCCGCACGAGACGGTCGGCCTGTTGGATGCGGCGGGCCGGGTGTTGGCCGGGCCGCTCGCCGCCCGGCGGGACCAGCCGCCGGCGGCGGTCTCCGCCATGGACGGCTATGCGGTCCGCGGTACCGACATCGCCTCGGCGCCGGTAACGCTGCGCATGGTCGGCGCGGTTCCGGCCGGCGGCAACTTTGACGGCGTGCTGCAAGCGGGCGAATGCGTGCGCATCTTCACCGGCGCGCCCTTGCCGGATGGGGCCGACACGGTGGTGATTCAGGAGGATACGGACTCCGACGCCGACGCTGACCAAATCACAATGAAGGAGGCCGAACCGCTGGGCCGGCATGTCCGGAAGGCGGGCCTTGATTTCGGCGCGGGCGACCAGCGGTTGGGGCGGGGGACCCACCTATCGCCGCGGATGCTGGCCTTGGCGGCGGCCATGAACCATCCCTGGCTGAGTGTGATTCGCCGCCCGCGGGTCGCGATCCTGGCGACGGGGGACGAGATCGTCTTTCCCGGAGAGCCCATCGGCCCGAGTCAGATTGTCGCCTCCACCAGCACGTCGCTGGCGGGATTTGTCGCCGCGAATGGCGGCGAGCCGGTGCTGCTGGGCGTGGCCGAAGATACGGTCGCTTCGCTGCGCGATGCGGCGGCGGCCGCGCGCGATGCGGACGTGCTGGTCACCATCGGCGGCGCGAGCGTCGGCGACCATGACCTGGTGCAAACGGCACTGAAGCAGGAGGGCTTGGAAGTCGACTTCTGGAAGATCGCCATGCGGCCCGGGAAACCGCTGATGGTCGGCAGGCTCGGCCGGACGCAAGTGCTTGGTTTGCCAGGAAATCCCGTCAGTTCGCTGGTCTGCGCCGTCCTGTTCCTGCGGCCGCTTCTTTATGCCATGCAGGCTCGGGCGGGAGGCGTGCCGGCGCCGGTCATGATGCCCGCAGGCGCCGACCTCAGCGCCAATGGGGCGCGTCAGGATTATATGCGTGCGCGCTTCAGCGACGGCCGCCCGGTTCCCTTTGCCGTTCAGGACAGTTCAATGCTGACGGCGTTGGCGGAAGCAGACGGCTTAATCATCCGGCCGCCAAATGCGCCGGAAACCAAGTCCGGCGAAGTCGTTCCCGTCCTGCCATTGGACCGACTTCTTTAGGAACGGACGAGGACGCTTGACGCGCTGCCCGAACCCAAATAGAACAAATCATGTTCTAAATCGCACCACATGCAGTGGTGCCCCATCGGGTGAGGCCAATATGCTGACACGCAAACAAACCGACCTGCTCCACTATATCAATCAACGGTTGCAGGAAGACGGTGTTTCCCCCTCCTTCGACGAGATGCGGGATGCCCTTGGCCTCAAGTCGAAGTCGGGTATTCATCGCCTGATCGGCGGTCTGGAGGAACGCGGTTTCATTCGGCGCCTGCCGCATAGGGCGCGGGCATTGGAGGTCATGCGCCTGCCGGAATCGGCCGGCATGGGCCGGGAGGCCGCGGAAAAGCGAACGCCGCCCGCAACGGTACGGCCAATGCGCCCGCCGGTGCTCGCCAATGATTTCGATCTGCCGCTTTATGGCCGGATCGCCGCCGGCACGCCCATTGAGGCGCTGCGCGATCCCGATACCTCGGTGCGGGTGCCCTCCAGCATGGTCGGCCGCGGCAAGCATTATGCGCTGGAGGTGGCAGGCGATTCCATGATCAATGCGGGCATCTTGGATGGCGACACGGTCATCATTCAGGAAGGGAATTACCATCAGTGGGGCGAGATCGTGGTCGCCCTGGTGGACCGTGAGGAGGTCACGCTGAAATACCTGCACAAACAGGGAACTATGTTGGCGCTCGAGGCCGCAAATCCCCGCTATGAGATCCGCTTGGTGGAGCCGGAGCGGGTCGAGGTCCAGGGCCGCCTGGTGGGGTTGATGCGGCTTTACTAACGAGACCAGCGCGCGGAGACGGGTGACATCGGAGCAAATTTTTAATTCCGTTCCCTCGAGGGAAGAAGAGTTTGCGTCTTGGCGCGTCGGCAAATTAATCATGAACCGCCCGCCGACTTGCCGATGCCTTGGATGCGATCCAGCGGGTGCGGGGACGCATCGAGAAAATCTTCGGCACCTGGAAGCGCGGCTATGGTCTGACGCGGATGCGCTGGCTTGGTCTCGCAAAATGCCCGTTACACACCTATCTCACCGCCACATCCTATAACCTTCGCCGCTGTCTCACGATTCCCCAAACCACCTAAGAATTCGCCGACGAAAGCAGATGCTAGCACCGAACTAGAAGCGGTGGCGCAGAACGTTGCGTCATGGCTTTCAACTGAAGATTCTATCTCGACGTGAAGGACCATTCGACGTCGCGCACTGATCTCACCGTGAATAATTCGAATGAATGACACTGCAAATGGAATTAGTATTTATAATATTTTACTTTTTCTATTATTAAATTTCTGTTATATTAGTTTGCATGAAACTACCGTTTGAGGTTATCCGGGCAGGGCCGGGGACGCTCGCGCCGGACCATAGCGAAGGCAGCGATGCCTGCCGCCAGCAACATGCCAGAGGCAGGCAAGGGCACTACTGCATCGGGGATGACGGAGGTCAGTTCCCATGTCCCCGGGGCAGCATCATATTCGGGATACGGATCGCGGAAAATTGAAAAATAGTCTCCGCCGTCACTGACCCAACCGATTTGGCGATCCCAATCAAAATCAATATGCCAGGAGGTGATCGCCCGATTTTGATCAAATTCAAATGTCGCGTGGGTACCAAGGCCATAAAGAGAGAAAATATCTGGGAGTCCACCATTCCACTCGATGATACCGTCATACATTTGCACCTCGCCTCGGTGCGAATCCCTGGGCCAATCGAGCTCTAAGGTACTGTTGGCTAGCGAGTGCGGCGGCCGGGTAAGGAGCTGGGAGGTGGCGACCGATCCGCATTTCGACCTTGCAGTCCGACGCAACATTATCAGGCTCTGTTCCGTCTCAGAGCCGGAAATTGCTTGGGAAATCGCAAACCCAGCCCTTAAGTTGGCTCCCAACGAAACAAATGGGGAGTGACGGCCAACGAGTTGGTGCGGTCCAATCGTGACATGGCGGGCGGGTCCAGCTTTATTTGACACGAACATTGTATGAAGCAGCGTCCGAATGGACGGTGCCGACTGAGGTTTTTTGATGACACCGGCCATTCGGCTGACGGCAGCCGGTTTTGTCGCGACTGCCGTTGCGTTCGGCCCCGCGCGTATGGGTTTCGGGCTGTTCCTGCCTGCCTTCCGTGAGGAGTTTGCGCTTTCCACATCGACGGCTGGAATGATCGCGAGCGGAGGGTTCCTGGCCTTCCTGCTGGCGCTGCTGGCAAGCGCGTGGATCGGCCGGCGCTACGGCGAACGGGTGTCCGTGATGTCGGGCGCATTGGCGGCGACAGCCGGCTTCGCGGCGGTCGCGGCGGCCGGAACATCCGGCCTCCTCGCCTTAGGGATCGCCCTGGCCGGAGCCAGCGCCGGCCTTTGCTGGGCCCCCTTCAACGACGCGGCCGAGCGCGTGGTGCCCGAGGAAGGGCGCGCCACTGCGCTGTCGGTGGTCTCGACCGGAACCTCGTTCGGCGTCGTCGCCGCCGCCGGGCTGGCTCTCGCCGTCACCCAGGGGGCGCTGGACTGGCGCGGTGCCTGGATCGGCTTCGCGCTTAGCGGTCTCGCGCTCGCGGCGATCGCGCGGGCCGGGCTGCCGTCGGGCCGGGGCCCGAAGCCGACGCGCAGAGCAGTCAAGGAAATCGTGCAGGTCTTCCTGCCGGCCCAGACTGAGCGCTGACCCGACCCCGCAAACGGGCGCCGCGCAAGCCAGCCTGACCCAAGCGCGCCGCCATCCCCCTCTACAGCACGGCGCTTTGCTTCGGCATGACGAACGCGATCTTCCTCTCCTTCGCCGCCGACCGGGTCGTGGCGGCGGGCGGCCTCCCTGGCCTGCCGGACGCGGCCGCTTCGGTCGCGATCTTTATCGCCTACGGGATCTGCGGCGTGCTCGGCCTCCCGACCGGACGGATCGAAGCCAGGATCGGCCTCGCCCCGCTGTTTTGCGGGATCTTCGCTGCGGCGGCGCTGTCGCTGGTGCTGATCGCACTCGCGCCGACGTCCTGGAGCGCCGTGCTCGTGGCCTCGGGGCTGCACGGCGTGGCGATCATGATGGTGAGCGCGGTGTTCTCGTTCTGGAGCCTGCGATTGTTTCCCGGGCGCGGCACGCTCGGCTTCACGGCAACGTTGCTCAGCGTGGCGGCGGGCAGCGTGCTGGGCCCGGCGCTGGCTGGGCTGCTGGCGGCGGCTGAGGGCCCCCAGGTCATGTTTCTTGCCGCCGCCGCCCCGCCCCTCGCCACGGCGCTCTGGTTCGGAGCGAGGCTCCGCCGGCCGCGGCCGCGCCTGCCGCCGCTGGTTGAAGAGCCATGACGCGGCGGATGGGCGGGAGCCTCCCGCCGCATATGGCGCCTAGCTTCCCTTCCCCGCCCCCCCAGGCTATAAGGCTGCCCAGAGCATCGCCAAATTTGCCTGCCAGGAGACCAGCCCCCGTGTCCCAATCCAAGCCCGTCACTCATCGACCGCCATCCCGGCCGCTCGGCCCAGACCATCGGCATCGCGCGGGAACTCGGCACCGAATCGAACTGATCCACGAGCCCTCCGTCGGCGTGATCGGCAACAAGGGCGACAGCCAGTGCTACATCGGCGTGCAGCCGAAGGTCGAGGCGATCCACGACTGCCTGCTGCGCCCGCATCGGCCGGGGCGAGGGCCAGCTGCGCCTGCGCCTGGTGCAGCCGGAATACACCATCGCCACCTCCGACGGCATCCGCAACGGCACGCGCGAGATGCGCTACTCGCTGATCGGGCGCGAGGTCACCAACGACAGCGTCTGCGAGCACCTGAGCGCCAGCGGGCTTGCCGGCACCATCGCCGTGGTCGCCTGCGACAAGCCCCCGGTCGGCACGCTCGCCGCCCTGCTGGAGCATAACCAGCCCGCGATCATCATGTCGGACGGCTCCATCCATCCGGGCCACGACCCGGAACTCGAACGAGCCGCATCGACATCGTCTCCGCCTACCAGGTCGCCGGCCATCCGGACCCCGAATTCCGCTTCAACATCGCCTGCAACGCCTGCCCCGGCATCGGCAGCTGCGGCGGCATGTTCACCTATAACACCATGCAGACCTTCATCGGCGTGTCGGCATGCAGCCCCTGCACATGGTGGCGCCGGCCTCGGACGATCCGCGCCGCCTGGAGGAGTTTCCGGAGGAGCTGGTCGGCTATCTTGCAGCACATGATCGAGAACGATATCCGCCCGCGCGACATCGTCGGCCGCGATAATCTGCGCAACGCCATGATCGTGGCGATGGCGTCGGCGGCTCCACCAACGTGGTGCTGCACGCGCCGGAGATCGCGCGGGCGGCCGGGTTCGCCAACTTCTGGGCGGACATCATGACACCGGAAGAGTTCAACCACCTCTCGCAGCACGTCGTGCCGGTCCTGACCGACGCCCGCCCCTATGGCCGCTATTCCATGGTCGATATCGACCGGGTGGGCGGCGTGCAGGTCATCGTGAAGGAGCTGATGGACGCCGGCCTGCTGAACGGCGACGTGCCCACCTGCACCGGCGAGACTCTGGCCGAGCAGGTCGAGCGCCTGGATACGCAAGCGCCGGATGGCGACGTGATCCGTACCTGTCGCCAAGCCCTACAAGCCGACCGGCGGCCTGCGCCTGTTGGGCGGCAACCTCTCGCCCGACTACAGCGCCATCCTGAAGCTGGCCGGGGTCGAGGGCGGCCTGGAGGACAATATTTTCCAGGGCCAGGCTCGCGTGTTCGAAGGCGAGGCCGGCCTGCTGGAGGCGTTCGACAAGACGCCGGAGGTGTTCCAGAACCACGACATGGTCATCGTGCGCTACGAGGGGCCGAGCGGCGCGCCGGGCATGCCGGAAATGCTGGACTCGACCTCGCGCATCACCACGCTTTGCCGCGAGAAAGGCATCGTCGTCGGCCTGATGACAGACGCGCGCTTTTCCGGCGGCTCGGTCGGTCTGGTGATCGGCCATGTGGGGCCGGAGGCGGCGCTGGGCGGCCCGATCGCGCTGATCGAGGACGGCGACGAGATCATCGCCGACCTGAACGCGCAACGAACTGAACTGCACGCCGCTGGCCGATCCGGCGGTGGTCAAGGCTCGCATGGATGCCTGGCAGAAGCAGGTGGACGCGAACGGCGGCATGCACCCGAATTGCGGCGAGGCCGACACGCGTCTGCTGCACCGCATGCGCCGCTCCGGCGTGCCGGCGATCGAAGGCGGTGGCATGCACCCGGATCGCCAACTGTGGGTCCGGAACGAGCGGCGGCCGGAAAAGTCGGGCTTCGAGCCGGCGAACAAGGCGAAGTAAAATTTTCCGCTGGTCCGGTCCGCCAGGAAAGCGGTTGCCCCGGCGCGATGCGCTCGTGTGGGGCAGCCGCTTCAGACCGGCTCATGCGGCGACCGAGTCCAACGTCAGTTCAAAGGTCAGCGCCTTGCCTGCCAGGGGATGGTTGGCGTCAAGCTTCACTTTTTCGTCGGTGGCCTCGACCACGGTCAGTTGCATCTGATTGCCCTGGCCGTCAGACGCGCTCAACATGGCGCCTTCATGGACGGGGATATTAGCCGGGATTTCCTCACGCGGCACTTCATGCACCATGCCGGGGTTGGCTTCGCCATACGCTTCTTCGGGCGGAACGGTGACGGTTTTGGTATCGCCTTCGCTCATGCCCATGACGGCGTTCTCGAATCCGGGAATGACCTGGCCGCCCCCAAGCGTGAATTCCAACGGATCGCGGCCGGCGGAACTGTCGAACTCCGTGCCGTCATCCAGCGTGCCCCGATAATGTACCCGAACCGTATTTCCTGTCGTTGCGGCTGTCATGTCGGGCTCCTTATTCTGAAAGAGGAAAATTGAAAAGCCCTGTCCCCTTGGTGCGGGGTCAGGGCTCACTACAAACGGTCTGGATCAATCCAGAACGCGCAGATTGTCTGCGGACAGCCGTTGACGCTGGTCCGGAATCAACTCGTATTCAACCTGCTGACCTTCGTTCAGGCCGCTCAGTCCCGCCTTTTGGACGGCTGAAACGTGAACAAAAGCATCCTTGCCGCCATCGGACGGCTCAATAAACCCGAACCCTTTCACGGGATCGAACCATTTAACGGTGCCAGTAGGCATAAGTGCCTCCCCTGAGCTGTGGACACGACCAGCGCGAAACGCGGTCGCCGGAAGTCTTAAACGAACATCTCTGTGTAGAGGCTCGGGCCGGTGAGACAGTGGCCGAAAAGACAGAGGTGTCTACGTAAAAGCGACCTTCACGGTGCCAGCCATGCCGCCCTGTGTCAACGTCCCCTTCCGTGCACGAGAGGGAAATTCGAGCCAATTGGGTCGGGAATAGCAACTGTAACTTATTGATACTAGGATATTGCTGCGGGTCTGGGCCCGCCAGTCGCCCAGTCCAGCAATTCAGCCGTGTGCACAACCGGCACGGGCGATTTGCTCGCCAATTGGGTGATGCAGCCGATATTGCCGGTGGCGATGATTTCGGGCCGGGTGACGGCGATGTTGCCGAGCTTCCGGTCGCGCAGCCGGGATGCGAGTTCCGGCTGCAACATGTTATAGGTGCCAGCGGAACCGCAGCAGAGGTGCCCTTCCGCCGCCTCGCTTACCTGGAAACCCGCCCGGGCGAGCAAGTCCTTGGGCTGGCGGTGTACCTTTTGCCCATGCTGCAGCGAACAAGCGGCGTGATAGGTAACACGCTGGCCGGTAGGAATTTTGGGCACGGCCATGCCGATCTCGGCCATGAACTCCGCGATATCCCTGGCCAGGCTGGAAATAAGCGCCGCCTTTTCGCTGTAGGCCGGGTCGTTGCGCAGCATGAAGCCATAGTCTTTCACGGTCGTGCCGCAGCCGCTGGCGTTGATGACGATCGCGTCGAGCCCCTCGCCGCCGCCCTCTTTCGTTTCCGGCCACCAGGCGTCGATCATGGCCTTGACCTGCCCGTGGGCCTCATCCTCGCGACCCATGTGATGCACCAGCGAGCCGCAGCAGGTGGCGCTCGCCGGATACACCGTCTCAACCCCATGCCTGGATAAGAGACGCAAGGTGGCCTCGTTGATGTTCGGCGCGATCGCCCGCTGCGCGCAGCCCGGCAGGATGGCGGCGCGGTAGCGGCGCTGGCCTTCGGCCGCATGGACACCCGGCCGGTCCAGCGGACTGCGGCCCGCGGGCAGAGGCGCCAATGCCAGCATTGCCCTGAGCCTCTGCGGCAATAGCGGGCCAAGCGGCTTGGCCAGCGCGCCGAACGCCAGCGCCGTTTTGAACCGGTTTGGGTACGGAATCAGCGCCGCCAGCACGCTCCGCAAGGTGCGGTCGGACCAGGGCCTCTCATAGGTTTCCTCCACATGCTTCCGCGCGTGGTCCACCAGATGCATGTAATGGACGCCCGAAGGGCATGTCGTCATGCAGGCGAGGCAGGAAAGGCAGCGGTCGATATGCGTGACCACGTCCGGCGTTGCCGGCCGGTCGTTTTCCAGCATGTCTTTTATGAGATAGATGCGGCCGCGCGGGCTGTCCAACTCGTCGCCGAGCAGCACATATGTCGGACATGTGGCCAGGCAAAAGCCGCAATGCACGCACGCCCGCAAGATCTCGTCGGCCTCGGCAATGGCCGGATCGGCCTTTTGGGCGTCGGTGAAATGGGTCTGCATTGGGTTCGGTCTGCCTTTACTCTGAGCCTGCCGAAGGGCGGGAATAGTTTGGTCAGAGATGGTTACCATCGCTCCGGCGTCA
The DNA here is from genome assembly GCA_963807085.1 of uncultured Alphaproteobacteria bacterium. Lineage (GTDB taxonomy): Bacteria > Pseudomonadota > Alphaproteobacteria > Bin95 > Bin95 > JACKII01. Next base: position 519,723 of record CAWEBB010000032.1, on the reverse strand, counting down.
TTGCGAGGCGAAGCCGATGCAATCCAGTCCAACGGCCATGGTGCCCCAAAACGCCGGCCCGGATTGCTTCTTTATCCGGACTGCGTCGGGCATGTCTTGCAATACGGATCGCGGGAAGTTCTTCAGCCCAAGCCCTCCGGCGGAACGCCGCCGAAATCGCGGGTAATGACCTTCGCAGTTCGCTGCACTAGCGCCGCCAGTTCGCGGAAACGCCGGTCCGTTACCCGGGCCGCCGGACCGGAAAGAGAAATGCCGGCGATCGCCTCCCGCGCCTCATTGAAGATCGGCGCGGCAACACAGCGGAGGCCGATGGCGTGCTCCTCGTCGTCGAAGGCAAACCCCTGCTCCCGGACCTGGCCGAGCGATTTCATCAGCCGCTCGCGCCCGGTGATGGTGTTGGCCGTAAAGCGTTCGAGCCGCAGGCGCTCCAGACTGGTCTCGCGCGCCGCACCCGTCATATAGGCGAGCAGCACCTTGCCCACGGCAGAGGAGTGCATCGGCACCCGCGCGCCGGGCGAGGCCAGTGCCCGCATCATCTGCCGGCATTCGATCTGCGCCAGATAGATGATCTGACCGCTGTCTTCGACCGCCAGGTTCACGGTTTCGTCGCACTGCTCCATCAACCCGCGCATATAGGGGCGGGCGACCTGCACCAGATCGCGGGCACGCAGAAAGGCGTTGCCGACGGTGAAGGCTTTCACGCCGACGAACCAGAGGGTGCGCTCGCCGTCAAAGCGGACGAAACCCTCCTGCTGCAGGGTCGAAAGCAGGCGGTGCGCCGACGAGACTGGCAGCCCAACCCGGTTGGCGACCTCCGTCAGCGTAATGCCGTCGCCGGCGTCCGCCACTTGCTGGAGCAGGCGCAGCGCCCGGACCAGGCTTTGCACCTGGCCCGAGCGTTCCGCGTTGGACTTGGCCGGCTTGGTCGCCGGTCTGGTCAAGGGCTCCGTCAATGGCTCCATCAAGGGTTCCGTCAAGGGAATGGGCTCCGCCATCAGCCTTCAGCCTTTTTTCTCCGATTGCCTTCTATACCCCCGTCAGTTTGCCGGCGCGAACTGCATGTCGTAGGCGGGGATGGTCAGGAACTCCGCCAGCTCGTCGGCCAGCACCATTTCCTGCAGCAGCTTTGCGGCCGGGCCGTAATGGCCCTTGGCAAAGCCGTCCTCGCCATGCTGCTGCTTCAGGCTCGCAACCTCGTTCGCAACCGTCTGCCGGATCAGCGCATCGTCGACGGTTTCGCCTGAATCCAGTTTCACACCGTGCGTGCGCCATTGCCAAAGCTGGGCGCGGGAGATTTCGGCCGTCGCCGCGTCCTCCATCAGATTGTGCAATGGCACCGCGCCGAGGCCGCCAAGCCAGGCGGCAATGTAGCCGATGCCCACATTTACATTCATCTTCAGGCCATCCATGCTCTTTGGCCCCTCGCACGGCGCAACCAGTTCGGCGGCGGTCGAGTGCACGTCATCCCGCTGGCGAGCGACCTGGTTCGCGTCCGGCATGTGTTCGTCGAACACCTCCATGGCGACCGGCACCAGGCCCGGATGCGCGACCCAGGTGCCGTCGTGACCGTCGGTCGCCTCGCGCTCCTTGTCGGCGCGGACCTTGGCGAACGCTTCCTCGTTCGCTTTCTCGTCGCCGCGGATCGGGATCTGCGCCGCCATGCCGCCCATGGCGAACGCGCCGCGCTTGTGACAGGTCTTGATCACGTGCAGCGAGTAGGCCCGCATGAAGGGCACGGTCATGGTTACCGCAGCCCGGTCCGGCAACACCGCATTGGGATCGGCGCGGTGCTTCTTGATGTAGCTGAAGATATAGTCCCAGCGGCCGCAGTTCAGGCCGGCCATGTGGTCCCGCAGTTCGTAAATGATCTCTTCGGCATGGAAGGTTGCCGGCAGGGTCTCGATCAGCACCGTCGCCTTGCACGAGCCCTGCGGCACGCCGAGCTTGTCCTGCGCCCATACGAACACGTCGTTCCAGAGGCGCGCCTCCATATAGTGCTCCAGTTTGGCCAGATAGAAGTACGGGCCGGAGCCGTTCGCAAGCGCCTGCTTGGCGTTATGGAAGAAATAAAGGCCGAAATCGACAAGGCTGCCGCTCATCGGCTTGCCGTCGACCAGAAGGTGCTTTTCGTCCAAATGCCAGCCGCGCGGGCGAACCAGCAGGGTCGCGGTGTTATCACCCAGCGTGTAGTCCTTGCCGTTGCCCGGATCGTGGAAGCTGATGTTATTCGCCACCGCATCGCGCAGGTTGATCTGGCCCTGGATGAGATTGTCCCACGAGGGCGCGGTCGCGTCTTCCAGGCAGGCCATGAACATTTTAGCGCCGGAATTCAGCGCGTTGATGACCATCTTCCGGTCGCAGGGGCCGGTAATCTCAACGCGGCGATCCTGCAGGTCGGCCGGGATCGGCGCAACCTTCCAGTCGCCCTCGCGCACCGATTTGGTCTCCGCCGGGAAATCCAGCTTGGCCTTGCCCGCGTCCAGATCTTTCTGGAAGGCGATGCGCGCGGCCAGCAGTTCCTGCCGGCGGGCGTCGAACTTGTTGTGCAGGCCTTCCAGGAAGGCCTGGGCATCGGCAGACAAAATGTCAGCGTAACCGGGCTGTAACGCGCCCTTGATAAGTATTGCCATGAGGCCGTCTCCTGATCGCTTGGGTTAGGCGCTTTTCAGCAGCACACGGTTCCACAATCAAGAAGAGTTTCCGTATAGCAGAAACTTTCGATGCTCGCGATATAAACATATCATAATTAGAACGACCCCATTGCCGTTGGCCTTTGCCACCGGTCGATATGCGAACAACCCAAATGCAGGATGGCTGACGCCCAAATGAACCTAGAACATATTCACCCGATGCTGGTGCATTTCCCGATCGTGCTGGCATTGCTGGCGCTGGCCTTTGATGCGTGGTCGCTAACAGCAGGACGTCACGCGCAAGCTCCGGTTGTGCAATTGCGCACAGGAACGGTGGTCTTCGCACTGGGCGCCCTCGCCGCGATCGTGGCGTTTGTTTTTGGCGACATGGCCTACGACATCGCCGTCGAAAAAGGCGTCGCGGTCGCCGTGCTGGAAGACCATGAAGGCTGGGGCACGACCACAATGATAGTGTTTGTGGCCGTTGCCGCGGTCCGCCTGTTTCTTTGGTGGCGCGGCATGGACCAAAAGCCGGTTGGCGTTTTCCTGGCGGTCGGCGGCACGGCAGCGGTTGCTGTCATGGTTCTGGTCACGGCCTATTTCGGCGGCCACCTCGTCTATGATCTGGGCGTGAACATACCGCTTCAGAAATGACGCCGACAGAGCGCCCCTCACGCGGCAGGCCAGACCTGCTGCATGAGGGGCGCTCTGTCGGCGTGGCCTAACCCACCATTTTCATCACGCCCTCGGCGCAAGCCTGCATGCGTTCGATGCAGGCTTCGAGCGTGGCTGCGCGGAAGTCGAACACCATTTCGCCGACGCCCATGCCCTGATAGAGCCGGATGTCGTTGGCGATCTGCTCGTCCGTGCCGGTGAAATGGCGGCGCTCGCCGCTCACCGTGGTGCCGGCGTTCTTGTCGTAGACCGGCGCCTTCAGCGAGATTTGCAGCGCCGACGGGTCGCGGCCTTCCGCCTCGGTCATGCGGAAAAGCTCATCCATCTTGGCTTTGAAATCGTCCGGCAGCAGCGGCGCGGCATCGACCGCGCCAACAGGATGCCAACCGTCCCCGTATTTCGCCGTCCGCCGCAGCGCGGGCTTGGAGTGGCCGCCGATCCAGATGGGCGGGTGCGGCTTTTGCACCGGGTGCGGTTCGCAGTGCAGTGCGTCGAACCGATAGAATTTGCCCTGATGCGACGGTTCCTTCTCGGTCCAGAGCTTCTTGTAGATCTCCAGAATTTCGTTGGAAACAGCACCACGGTCGTCGAAAGGACGGGCATCCAGCGCCTCGAACTCCTCGCGCATCCAGCCGACACCTACGCCGACGGTCAGGCGGCCTTCCGACAGAAAGTCGATGGTCGCCAGCATCTTGGCCGTCAGCACCGGGTTGCGGTGCGGCAGGATCATGACGCTGGTAACAAGGCGCAGCTTTTCGGTCCTGGCAGCGATGTATGTGGCGAGCGTCAACTGCTCCAGCTGGTCGCCATGCCCCGGAAAGGCGCCGTCCACGGTATAGGGATAGGCGCTTTCGATCTGCACCGGGAAGACCACATGGTCCGCGATCATGACCGAGTCGAAGCCCAGTTTCTCCCCGGCTTGCGCGAAAGTGGACAGAGCCGACGGCGTCGCCACCGGTCCCCGTGTCGGCAGGTAGAAGCCGAACCGCATGGTCACGCTCCCCTCAAGGATTCGGGCCCCAGGGCGCCTCGTTCAGCAACTGGTTCTCTTGGGCGAGAATGTTGGGCCGCAGATCCTTGGCGAACTCCATGAAGTCGGCGTTGGAAAACACGCTTTTCCAGTGCGCCCGCCGCTCTGCATCGTCCTCGAACCGCCACAAGTGGACGATCTGGTTCAACGTGCCGGTGTCGGAGGTGAAATAGCCGACCAGACGGGCTTTTTCCTCCGCCGAGAAGGCCGGATAGCCCTTGTTGCCGTAAAGATCCAGCACGGTCGCCATCGTGCCGACCTTCAGCGTGTATTTGCGCAGTTCATACAGCATGGGTAGGATTCCTCCTGGGTTGGTTGGTTACTTGCTCCTGGAGAGTTCTGCACCCGCCATCCGCTCCATCAGCAGAGCGATGCGGGTGGCGTCCGTCTCCATCCCCTCCTCGGCCATCATCTGCCGGAAGAGCGTGCGCACCAGATTGCCAATATAGGACGGCACGTCATAGGCCTCGGTCTCCTGGCGCCAAAGCTCCAGGTCTTTGTCGATGATGTAGTTGGCGCCGCCGAAGTCGAAGCTGCGCGGCAGCACGAACTGGCCGATCACCTTTTCCGTGGCAAAGTTCCGCCCCGTCGCCTTGTTCATGATCTCCAGCATCTGTTCGGGGTCGAGGCCCGCTTTCGCGCCGAGCGTCAGGGTCTCGGCGGCGGCCGCCAGATTGCAGAAGAACAGGATATTGTTGCAGAGCTTCATGGTTTGGGCCGCGCCCGGCTGGTCGCCCAGATAGGTCAGATGCGCCGACATGGCCTCCAGGCCCGGCTTTGCCGCGTCAAACGCTTCTTTCGAGCCGGAGCACATGATGGCCAGCGTCCCGGCCTCCGCCCCCGCAACCCCGCCGGAGATCGGCGCGTCCAGGAATTGCACCCCCTTCTCGGCCAGCTTCTCCGCCGCAGCCTTCGAGAAGGCCGAACCGGTTGTGCCGTGGTTGATGAAGCATTTGATGGCGGAGCCGCCGGCCACCTCCGCTGCCACGGCCTCCGCAACCGCCAGCGACGGCAGGCAGGCATGGACGACGGCGGCGCTGTCGGCGACGGCTCGGGCGTTCGCCGCCACATCGGCGCCCTGCTGGGCCAGGATGCCGGTGGCGGTCGCGTTGGGGTCGGCGACCAGCACCGGCAGATTTGCCTTGCGCAGGTTCAGGGCCATCGGTTTGCCCATGGCGCCGATGCCGATAAAGCCGATCGGGGTACCCGCCATTGAGACGTTCTCCTCTCGAGTCGTTTTGATTTGTTGTTGTGCGCAGTCTGCGATGGCGATCCGTTCTTGTCACGCAGCTTGTCGGCCTTCGGCCGGCCGCGGACCTTTACCTGTTCGTAACCCGCCTGTGTTTTGATCCAGCCAAACCCTTCCTCAATGCGCTTTCGGATCCGTTGGCTGATGGCGTAGCCATGGTAGTGGGTCGGGTGGCGGGTCGTCCGGCCGTCGGTCGCGGTCTTGGCGGCGCTTGCCGGTCTTGGTCCGGGCACTTTTTGGCGCTTCAGCCCTTTTTGGCGCTCCAACATCGTGAGCGCGGCCTTGCGCTCCGTCGTGCCGGTGGCATGGGTGAGGACGGCGTACACCGCCAGCCCGTTGCGCCTCTCCTTTGCATCCGAAAAACAGAATCACGATACAGCCCCAGATGCGAGGGGCTTTTCAGCAGCCTGTTAGAGCCCGTCCGTGCCGGCTCCGCAAATGACGGCCACCACGGTCTCGCCCGCCTCAGCCTTGTGCCGGCCGGTCATGAGCGCCGCCAGCGAGGCCGCGCCCGCCAGTTCTGCCGCGACGCCCGTCTCGAACCAAAGCCAGCGGGCCGCCTCCCGCATCTCGTTGTCCGAGACCAGCACCAGCCGGTCCACGTATGCCGAGATCAGGTCCAGGTTGATGGACATGGAGCGGCGCGGCGCGAGCGATCCCGCCATCGTCCCAATCGCATCCAGCGTTACCAGTTCGCCGGCCTTCAGGCTCTCGTACAGGGTCGGCGCGCCGGTCGGCTCCACGCCCACGATCCTGATGCCGGGGCGGATCGCCTTGGCCGCCACCGCCACGCCCGCCATCAGACCACCGCCGCCGATGGCGACCACCAAAGTGTCGGCATCGGGCACCTGGGCGAGGATCTCCAGCGCCAGGGTGCCCTGCCCGGCAATCACCTGCGGGTCGGCGAAAGGGTGCACGTAGGTCAGGCCGTGCGCTTTCTGCGCTGCCAGCGCGGCCTCCTGAGACTCGTCCCAGACCTTGCCGCTCACCGTCACCTCTGCGCCCCATTGGCGGAGTTTCTCCACCTTGGAGGCAGGCGTGCTCGCCGGGACGAAAATCGCGGCCGGCACGCCGACGCTGGCGGCGGCATAGGCCACCGCCAGCCCGTGATTGCCGCCCGACGCCGTCACCAAGCCGCGCCCGCGCGCCGCCTCGTCCATGGTCAGCAGCTTGTTCGACGCTCCGCGCGCCTTGAAGCTGCCGGTAACCTGCAGGCATTCCAGTTTCAGCAGCAGCCGGCCCGCATCCAGCACCGGCCCGCGCATGGGCTCCGGGTCCAGCACGGGCGTCTGCCGCACGCGGCCCCCAATCCGTGCGGCGGCGGCCTGAATCATGGCGAGGTCGACGGCATGGCCGGTCATTTGTCCGCCCCTTCCCGGCCGATCAAAGCCAGCCACTCGTCCTCGCTCAAGATGGTCAGACCGAGTTCCGTCGCCTTCTTGGCCTTGGAGCCCGCATCGGCCCCGACCACCACATAGTCGGTCTTTTTCGAAACACTGCCGGAGACCTTGGCGCCCAACGTTTCGGCTTTGGCCTTGGCCTCGGCGCGGGTCATGCGCTCCATGGTGCCGGTGAAGACGATCGTCTTGCCGCTCAACGCAGATTTCTGCACTGCCTCCGGCGCCGTCAGCGTCAGGAACTGGCAAAGGTCATCGATCACGTCCCGGTTGTGCTGCTCGGCGAAGAATGCCAGCAGGTCGGCGGCTACGTCCTTGCCCATCTGGTCGATGCCGATCAGATCGGCATGGGCGTCGCTCTCCGGGTCTTGCGCTGCGTCCATCGCCTCGCACAGCGCGTCCAGCGAACCATAGTGCCGGGCCAGCAGCCGGGCCGTCGCCTGGCCGACCTGGCGGATGCCGAGGGCGTAGAGAAAGCGCTCCAGCGGCCATTCGCGCCGGTCATCGATCGCGGCGAGCACATTGTCCACCGATTGCTCACCCCAGCGCTCGCGCTTGACCAGGTCGGCGCGCCGGTCCTTCAGGCGGAAGATATCGGCGGGCGAGCGCACGATTTCGTCCCTCCACAACTCCTCGATCCGTTTGGTGCCCATGCCCTCGATATCGAAGGCGTTGCGGGAGACGAAATGTTTCAGCCGCTCCACCGCCTGGGCCGGGCAGATCAGGCCGCCGGTGCAGCGCCGCACCGCCTCGCCCTCCGGCCTTACCGCGTCGCTGCCACAGGCCGGGCATTTGTCGGGAAATCGGTACGGCTCGGAGTCATCCGGCCGTTTATCCTCGATCACCCGCACCACCTGCGGGATCACGTCACCCGCGCGCTGGATCACCACGGTGTCGCCCTCGCGCACGTCCTTGCGAGCGATTTCGTCCTCGTTGTGCAGGGTGGCGTTGGTGACGGTCACGCCGCCGACGAACACGGGCGTGAGCCGCGCAACCGGCGTCAACGCGCCGGTGCGGCCGACCTGAATGTCGATGCGCTCCAGTCTAGTCTCGACCTGCTCGGCGGGGAACTTGTGCGCGATGGCCCAGCGCGGCGCCCTTGAGACCTGGCCAAGCCGCTCCTGCCAGTCCAGCCGGTCGACCTTGTAGACGACGCCGTCGATGTCGTAGTCGAGGCTCGCCCGCTGTTCCAGAAAGCGGTCATAGGCGGCCAGCAATTCTTCCGCCGTCTCGCAGCGCCGCGAGTGCTCGTTCACCGGCAGGCCCCACGCGGCGAGCTGGTCCAGCAGGCCCGTGTGGGTATCGGCGATGGGTGCCGAAATCTCGCCGAGGGAGTACGCTAAAAAGCTTAGCTCCCGCGCCGCCGTTATCCGGGAATCCAATTGGCGCAGCGAGCCGGAGGCGGCATTGCGCGGGTTTACGTAGAGGGGCTGCTCTGCCGAGGCCCGCCGTTCGTTCAGCCGGGCGAAGGCGCTATGGCTCATGAAAGCCTCGCCGCGCACCTCCAGCACGTCCGTTGCGCCCTTGATGCGGTCCGGAATGTCGTTCAGGGTCAAGGCGTTGGCGGTAATGTCCTCGCCCTCGGTGCCATCGCCGCGGGTCGCCGCCTGCACCAGCCGCCCCTTCTCGTAGCGCAGCGACAGTGAGAGCCCGTCGATCTTGGGCTCCGCGACAACGGCGATAACCTCGTCCTCCCCCAGCCCCAGGAAACGGCGCACACGGGCCAGAAATTCGCGCACGTCGTCCTCGTCGAAGGCGTTGGCGAGCGAGAGCATCGGCCGCGCGTGCCGCACCTTAGCGAAGCCCTCGGACGGAGCCGCCCCTACCCGCTCGCTCGGGCTGTCCGAGCGTTTCAGATGGGGGAAGCGTTCCTCGATCGCCTGGTTGCGCAACCGCAGCGCATCATAGGCCGCATCGTCGACCTCCGGCGCCGAGTTCGGCATAATAAAGCCGGTCGTGGCGCGCGATCTTATCGGCAAGCGCGCGCAACTCCTCCGCCGCTTCGTGCTCGGAAAGGTTCTCGACGCTCTTTTCTAGACTGGCCACGGGCGGACTCGGCTAAAAGTGCAGAAAGCGGGGCTGGATCACCCCCGTTCCGTAGCACAGCGCCTCGCAATCAAGCCAGCCCGCTCAGCTCCTTGGTGTACGCCCCCAATTGCTGGAAACCATAGTCCTCGCGCGCGTTGGTATAGGGGTTCCACATGCTGCGGCCCTCGCGGGTTACCAGATCGCCGCCATAGACATGAATGGCCGACAACTTCCGTGGCAAAGGGTTGTGGATCGCGTGGATGTCATCGGCGCTGAGCAAACAAGTGTCGCGAGTTTTCAGCAGCCGTTCGCCGATCTGCTCCGGCGCGCCGTTGCCGTTGTCGGCGGCGTCGCTGTAAAACCAGTTCTGCTCTTCGCCGTCATAGACCCCGATTACCGCCCACATGCAGTGATTGTGGATGGGAGAGCGTAGGCCCGGCGGTGTCGCAATCTGCACCACCGATAACTGGTCGTCGCGATAGATAATCCGGTCTTCCAGCGTCGGGCCGGTGACTTTCGCGGCAAAAGCCGCGTCCAGCCCTTCCGGGTCGGCGATGGCGTCGCGCACCAACCCCTCTACCACCGTTGCCGGATTTCGGTCTTTCAGGGCCGCTTTGCAGTCCGCTACGAATTTGTCCAGATCGACCACAATTCGATCTCCTTGCAGGTTGTGATAGCCAACCTATTTCACACGTTTTGAGACATTAGCGAAAGCCAAAAGCCTCACCCAAGGCTCGCCTCACGCGCAATGCCCGGCAGCAGCAACTGATGTGCGGCGGCCCGCGCCTCGTCGGTTACCTTCTCGCCCGCCAGCATGCGGGCGATTTCTTCGCCACGCTCTGTCTCCGCCAGCCGCTTGACTTCGGTCCGGGCGCGTCCGTCTCGCTCTGCCTTGCTGACATGGAAGTGGGCCGCGCCGCGCGCCGCCACCTGGGGCGAGTGGGTCACGACCAATACCTGCACGCCATCGCCCAGACGCGCCAGCCGCTCACCGACGGCCGCCGCGGTCGCGCCGCCGATGCCGGCGTCGACCTCGTCAAATACCAGCGTACCGACCGGGTCGGCCGCCGCCAGCACCACTTTCAGCGCCAGCAGAAAGCGGGCGCGCTCGCCGCCGCTGGCGATGCGCTCGATCGGGCCGAAGGGCATGCCGGGATTGGTGCGCACGGAAAAGCGCACCCGGTCCGCTCCATGCGCCGCCCATTGCTCTTCCGGCAAGGGGTCGACATCGGTACTGAATGCCGCCTTCTCCAGCCGCAGCGGCGCCAGTTCGGCCGCGACGGCCGCATCCAGCCGTCCGGCCGCCTCGCGCCGTGCCGCCGACAACCGCTCGGCCGCTTCCGCGAAGGCGGCCTTGGCGGCGGCGACCGCGTCTTCCATTTCGGCCAGCAGTTCGTCCGCCCGCTCCAGCGCCGCCAGATTCTCCGCCAGCTTCTCGCGCACCGCAGGCAGTTGGTCGGGCTCGCAGCGGTGCTTGCGGGCCAGATCGCGCAGCGCGAACAGCCTTGTCTCCACCGCGTCCAGGCGGGAGCCATCCAGATCTATATCCCGCGCCAATTCGTCCAGTGCTAGCAGCGCCTCGGCAAACTCGATCTCGGTCCGCTCCAGGGCCTGTAGCGCCGGCTGGAACCTTTCGCCGACCTTGTCCGCGGACCGCTCCAGCGCGCGCGAGGCGGCCCGCAGCGAACTCGCCACATCGTTCTTGCCGGAAAGCGCGTTCTGCGCACCCTGAACCAACTCCAGGATACGCTCCTGGGCCTGCAGGAAGGCGCGTTCCTCGGCCAGTTTCTGCGCTTCCTCTTCCGCCGGCGCGGCTTCCTCCAATTCGGCGAGCGTGTGGCGCAGCCATTCCGCATCGCCCAGGCTGGTGGACAGCGAGGCGCGATGGTCCTCCAGCCTCTTGGCCTTCCCTCGCCAATCCCGCCACGCTGCCGCCACGGCTTTGCGCGCTTCACCGGCACCGGCAAAGGCGTCCAGCAGGTCCCTATGCCCGGCGGGATCGGTCAGGCCGCCGGAATCGAACTGCCCCTGCACCTCCACCAGCCGCGCGCCGAGCCGGCGCAGCAGCGTCGCCGACACCGGCTGGTCGTTGACAAAGGCCCGGCTCCGGCCCTCCGCTGACACGATGCGGCGCAGGATCAGCCGGTCTTCGCCGGGCTCCAGCTCGATTTCCGATTCGGTGAGCACACCGCTCACGGCGTCCAGCGCCGCCGGGCCGAAAACCGCGGTGACGGTGGCGCGGTCTGCGCCCGCCTGCACCAGACCGGGGTCGGCCCGGGCGCCCAGCACCAGCCCCAGCGAGTCCAGCAGAATGGACTTGCCCGCGCCGGTCTCGCCGGTCAGCACACCCAATCCGGCGCCAAAGGACAGCGACAGTTCGTCGATCAGCGCGATCCGCTTGATGGCCAGCTGTTGCAGCATGGCCGCCTCCGCCTAGGTCGCAGAGCCCAGCGTGCGGTCAAGCCAACTGCGCCCGCTGCTCCGCCAGAATCTCAGCGCCTGTTCGGCATCGGCGGCATTTTGGGCCGCCTGCTCCCGGTCAGAATCGGTCAGGCCATGGCGCGCCACGGTTTGCCAGTAAGCCAGGCCCGTTTCCGCCACCCGCGATTCGGCCGCGCTCCGGGCGCCCGCATCGGTGAGTTCACCGTTCAATTGCTGGTAGGCGATGACGAGCAGGTCTTCCCGCGCCGCCCAATAATCGGCCGCTGCCGATGCGATCGCGGCCTGGGATTCGCCGCGGGCCTTGGCGGCCAGATCGGCCTCCTGCTCTGCCGCATAGTCCCGCCAGCCCCGGGCCGCAGCTTCAGCGGCCGCCTGCTGAGCGCGCGCAGAGGCCAACAGGCCATCGATTTCCTCGCGAGTGCCTTCGTCGTTGAGCGCGGTTGCGGGCGGCGGCAGCTCTGCGACCGTCGAGGCAACCTGCCCGGCCAGATCGAGCGGCTGCGTTTCGCCATCCTCGCCCAGTACGGCGGCGCGCGTCACCACGCCGCCGGCCGCCTGCCCCAGCGTCTCGGCCTCGATTCCCGTGCCGAGAATATCCGCGTCAGGGTCTACGTAACCGATCCGGTAATTCGGCTCGAAAAGGTAATCGAGGCTGCGGTCGATGAAATCACTATCATCGACGTCAACTCCAACGGCCACCCGTTCGCCGGTCAGCAACTCGTAGGAATCCGCGTACCAGCGCGAACTCGGGAAATTGTACCCCAGGACGGCCGCATACTTCCGCGCCTCTTCGTCCATGCCCAATACCAAGTTGGACTCGACCAGGCGATGCAACGCTTCCGGCGCCTGCGACGTGGTCTGATAGTTCACCAGCACATAGGTAAACCGGTTCATCGCGGCGACCAGACTGCCTTCACGCTGGTAGTACCGGCCAACCATCATTTCCTGCCCCGCCAGGTGATCGACGGTCAGGTCGCGCTTCAGCTTGGCGTCGCGGGCGTAATCGCTATCTGGATAGCGAGTGATAACGTCATCCAGGGCCGCCAGCGCTTCGCGGGTCGTGGTCTGATCGCGAACCACATCGACGATCTGCTCGTAATAGGTGATTGCCCGCAGGTAATAGGCGTAGGCCGCATCCTTGTGGCTCGGATGCAGTTGAATGAAACGGTCCAGCGCGATCACCGCGTCGTCGTAACGGTCGGCCCTGAAATACGCGTACCCGCTCATCAACTGCGCCCGCGGCGCCCAAACCGAAAACGGATGCTGCCGCTCCACTTCTTCGAACGACAGGCTCGCCGCCTCGTAGTCGCCATCGGCGAGCTGATCCATGCCGGCATTGTACAATTCCTCCACCGGCTGGTCTTCCAACACCACCACGTCGTCCGAGCCGCAGGCCACGGCCAGGCTCAACATGGCAACGACCGCCGCCAGCGGCAGCTTGCGCGCCATGACAGTTCTGGCGGAGCGCCACAGCGTTCGGCCAGTACTCTGCCCAATCATCCGTTTCAAAGTTCCCATCAGTCTGCGATGGCGCACCCTAAACCGGCGCCGCGGTGGGCGCAAATGGCGAAAGGCAGGAGACGACGGAATGTCTTGATCCGGCGGGTTTGGCCGGTTTCGGGCGGGTTCAGGCGGAGACCCGCAGCCCTTCGCGCGCGGCAGGAGACCGGCGCTCGGAATCGACCCATTCGTAGGCGCCGGCGTCATCGAACAGCGCGCGCAGCACCAGGTTGTTCAACCGGTGCCCCGCCTGGTGGCCGACATACCGCCCGACGATCGGGCCGCCGGCCAGATACAGGTCGCCGACCGCGTCCAGCGCCTTGTGCCGGACGAACTCGTCGTGATAGCGCAAGCCGTCCGGGTTCAGCACCGAGCCGCCGTCGACGACGATGGCGTTATCCAGCGAGCCGCCCAGCGCCAGCCCGTTTTGGCGCATGTACTCCACCTCGTGCGCAAAGCCGAAGGTCCGGGCCCGGGCCAGCTCGCCCTTGAACCGCATGCCGGAAAGCGCCATTCGCTTGCGCTGGGTGCCGATCACCGGATCGTCGAAGACGATCTCGACATCCATGTCGGGATAGGCGCAGGGCTGGAGCGCGGCGAACTTGTCGCCTTCACTCACGCGCACCGGCTTGCGGATATGCAGCATGGCGCGCGGCGAACGCAGCGACCTGAGGCCTGCGCATTCGATCAAAAAGATAAACGGGGCCGAACTGCCATCCATCGCGGGCAGTTCCGGCGCGTTGATCTCGACGATGGCATTGTCGACCCCCGCCGCAGCGAGGGCGGCCATCAGATGTTCGACGGTGCCGACGTAAGCGCCCTTGTCATTGCCAATCACCGTGCAGAGCCGCGTGTCGATGACATTGTCCCACCGGGCGTCGATCCAGGCGGCTTCGGCCGCAAGGTCCGTGCGCCGAAAGCGAATACCTGTTCCCGTCATCGCCGGGCGCAAGGTCAACGAGACGGCCTTGCCGGAATGAAGACCGATGCCCGAACACTGCACCGCCTGCCACAACGTCGTTTGCGACCCCGGCAGAAAAGCGCCACCTACGGCCGCCCCCTTAAGCGCAAAACCGTCACGCTCACCAAAGCCGGCATTTTCTGCAAACTTATTGTCCATTTCGATAATCGGCACTGGTGCCCGCCTCCGGGTAAGATCGCCGCCCGGGAGTCAATCCGAAGTGGCAATTCATATTCGTGATGCTGGTGTCCGCAGCCTGAACAGACAGCAATCCAGCCGAAATCTCGAACACAACTGACCCGTTTTATTCGTCGAGATTACTGAGATTGGATTTAAGGGGATGAGGGAATTCCGACAAGTAACTCATTGTTACGCATTGTTGCGCATTCGCGTGCATACAATCCGAACACAAAAAAAGCGCGGCGAGACAAATCTTCCCGCCGCGCTTTCCGTTGAAGCCATGCGTTGTCTTAGTTCGCTTGCCTCCGCAAAAATGCTGGAATTTCAAGCACATCCTCAGACACAGGGTAGCCCGTCTGTTGCGGCTCCTCAGGTTTGTCGGCCTTCGGCGACGCGCCCGGCACCGACTGACGAGACCCGCTATTCGCCCCCTCGAACATCGGCGTTACCCGGGCAGCGGTATTTCTATTGCTGGCCGGCGGGGGCGCACTTTCGATCGGCCGCACCGTTGATTCGGCACTCATTGGCTCCCGCGGCGCGACGGCCGGGGCTGGCGGAACGAACACATCGTCGCGTTTGGGCGTGCGCGGCGGCGGGCGATTGCTTGCCGCCTGTTTGCCACGACCACCGAAAAGGGACCAGATGGAGGGCCGCGGCGCACGCCGCGGTTCGGCTTCCGCGTACGCCCGCGGCGGCTCGGCCGCTTGAGATTGCTGCTGCGGGTGCGGTTGAGACTGAGGCTGCGGCTCGGCTGCCGACGCCATCACCATGTCCGGCTCGAGGGTGAACGGTTCCGCCTCGGCAGGTTCGCCCGCCGCCTCGGCCTCCGGCTGCGCCTCTTCGGCCGCCGGCGCGGCAGCAGGCCGATGCGCAATGCCGGTGCCGTCGATCCCCGTCGCCACGACGCTGACGCGGATCGTGCCATCCAGGCCCTCATCCGTGGTCGCGCCGAAGATGATATTCGCTTCGGGATCCACCTCATCGCGGATGCGGTTGGCGGCCTCGTCCACCTCGAACAGGGTCATGTCCGGGCTGCCCGTGATGTTGATGAGCACGCCCCGCGCGCCTTTCATCGAGGCATCGTCCAGCAACGGGTTGGAGATGGCAGCCTCGGCGGCCTGCACCGCCCGGTGTTCGCCGGTGGCCTCGCCGGTGCCCATCATGGCCTTGCCCATCTCGCGCATCACCGAGCGGATATCGGCGAAGTCCAGGTTGATGAGCCCTGCCTTGACCATCAGATCCGTCACGCCGCGCACACCGGAATGCAGAACGTCATCCGCCAGGGTAAACGCTTCGGCGAAGGTGGTCTTGTCGCTGGCGATGCGGAACAGGTTCTGGTTCGGAATGATGATCAGCGTATCGACATAGCTGGCCAGTTCGTCGATCCCTTCTTCGGCCGTGCGCATGCGGTGCCGGCCTTCGAAGTGAAAGGGCTTGGTCACCACGCCGACCGTCAGGATGCCATTTTCACGGGCCGCCCGCGCGATCACGGGCGCCGCGCCCGTGCCGGTGCCCCCGCCCATGCCCGCGGTAATGAACACCATATGGCAACCATCCAGCGCCGCCAGAATATCGTCCAGCGCCTCTTCGGCGGCGGCCCGGCCGATATCGGGTCGCGAGCCCGCGCCCAGGCCGTGGCTGATATTCAGGCCGAGCTGGATTTTGGTGTCGGCCTGGTTGGTGCGCAGTGCTTGACTGTCCGTGTTGGCCGCCAGAAATTCAACGCCGCTCAGGTTGCAGCGAATCATGTTGTTGACCGCGTTACCGCCGGCCCCGCCCACGCCAATTACTGTGATGCGCGGTCGCAGTTCGTCAAATTCTTCTGGTACCGACAAATCTAGGCTCATGTTACGGTCTCCTTCAGTCATGGGCGGGCAATCGAGAATATTACCTGTACCGGGGTGGCAGCATTTCTTGAGGTAGCGGCAGGCAGTATACTAATGGCCTGTCTTCAAAAAAGAGCCGAGGCGTTGGAACAACCCTGAAGGCTTTCCGAAATCGAGTGCCGCACTGCCTGACCCTCCTTTGTATCTGTTCCGGGCGTATAACAACATTCCCACGGCGGTGGCAAACTCCGGCCTTTCCGACATATCGACCAGTCCCGCCACGCCTCCAGGCCGACCGATTCTCGCCCGCTTGTCCAGAACATGTGTCGCAAGATCGGTGATGCCGTGCAACTGCGCCGCCCCGCCGGTCAGCACGACAGCACCCCCCGCCAACCGTCTGGCATCGGTGCCCGCGGTGGATTGCCGGACCAGCTCGAAGATCTCTTCCATCCGCGCGCGGATGATCTGCACCAGCAGGGACCGCGGCGCCTGCACGGAATCACTTTCGTCGAAGTCTCCGATGGGTTGCAGATCGATCAAGTCCAGGTCGTCGTCGGCAGATGGCAGGCAGGAGCCGTGCAGAGTCTTCAGCCGCTCGGCATAGGGCAGAGGCGTGCTGAGACCGCGGGCGATGTCGTTGGTCACATGGGCGCCGCCAACGGGAATGCTGCTGCAAAAGACCGGCTCGCCTTCGGAAAACACGGCGATGCTGGTGCTGCCCGCGCCCATGTCGAGCACGGTGATGCCCAGATCACGTTCGTCCGGATGCAGAACGGAGAGGCCGGCCGCATAGCCGGAGACGACAACATCCTCCACTTCCAAATGTGCTCGGCCGACTGCGGTGCGGAGCGTGCGCAACGCGCCTTCGGGTGAGGTAATCAGCAACGTGTCCAGGTCCAAGCGGCCGCCGAACAGCCCGCGCGGATCGCGAATGCCCTTGGCCCCATCGACCGAGTACCCCAAAGGCACGAAGTGCAGCAGCGCCCGCCCATCGTCCGGGGCGTGGCTGCGCGCAATCGCCAACGCTTCGGAGACTTCAGGGGTGCCGATGGCCCGGTCGCTCACTGCAACCGTCGCATTCACCCGCTCCGACTGGATTTGCCCGGCCGAAACGTTGACGATAACGGCGTCGACCTTTTGCCGGGCGGCGTTTTCCGCCGCCTGCACCGCCATTCCAGCCGTGTGGCCGGCCGCAGCGATATCCACGATCGCTGCATTGCGCAGGCCCTGGCTTGCCCGGGAAGCGCTGCCCAGCACCCGCATTTGGCCCTGACCATCCAATCGTGCGATCAGGCAGGCCGTCTTGGCCGTGCCGATATCCAGCGCGGCGATGATCCCCGGGCCGGCCTTGCGACTGCCGAAAGGACGCACTGCTGAATTCATCCGCCGTTTTGCTCCAACGCCATGCGGATACGCGCGCCCGGCGGCAGCCGGAACACCCAGTTTTCGGCGTTACGCACATCGACCGCCAGGATGTTCCGGCGCAGCAGCCCGTACTCCTGATCTTCGTCCGCCAGCCGCAACAAAGCTTCCAGCGCCTTTTGCTGTGGCAGCTTTACCCATACCCGGTCATCCAGCAGCAGATCCCAGCGCCGGCGCTCGACATAGCTGGCGGCGGTGACGCGTGGCGCCAAAGCGGGATTCTTGCCGATCATCGCCATCAATTGCGGCGCGGCCTCGGGCACCCCATCCCCTGCCAGCAGCGGCAGATCGCTGAAGTCGGCCAGCGGCGCCCCCGGCACTACAACGCCCATCGTATCGAGCAAGGCAACCTGGTCGTCGTGCTGCCAGAGCGCCAGCGGCTCCCGCTCGACGACCCGTACGACGATGGTATCCGGGAGCGAGCGTTCGACCGTCGCGACCCGCACCCAAGGCAGCTCCTCCACCCGGCGTTGGGCGGCCTTTGCGTCCATGCCGAAGATCGCCTCACCTTCCGCAATGCCAATCGCCTTGCGCAGCGCGGCCGTTTCGGTCTTCGTCGCGCCATGCACGCGGACGGAGCGGACCCGGAAGCCAAGATCCGCGACGCGGAGCGACACCGCCTCCGTGATCTCTGCCACTCGGGCGTCGATCCAGCCCGTACGTGTCAAGACCATGACACCGCCCAGATAAAGCGCGAACATGCCGCCGGCAAAGGCCATCAGCATGCTGCGACGGAGCCATCGCGGCATGCTGCGCTGGCGCGCTTCCGGTTTCTGCCTCATGAGCAGCCAGTCGATCACGCGCCCCATGCCGCGCCCTCCACCAACCGCGCCACCAGATCCGGGAAAGAAACGCCCGCATGGGCCGCAATCTCCGGCACCAGCG
This sequence comes from uncultured Alphaproteobacteria bacterium, assembly GCA_963807085.1. Taxonomy (GTDB): domain Bacteria; phylum Pseudomonadota; class Alphaproteobacteria; order Bin95; family Bin95; genus JACKII01. Next base: position 501,498 of record CAWEBB010000032.1, on the reverse strand, counting down.
AGGTCGCGGTCATGCCCGGCTGGGTGTTGGTCTCCAGAATGAAAAGCTTGCCATGCGGCGCGCCCGGCCGGGGCGTGTCATCATAGCGGAAATCGGAGCGCGAGACGCCGCGGCAGCCCAGCGCCTTGTGCGCCGCCAGCGTTGCCGCCCGGCATTCCTCTGCAATCACCGTGGGCACGGGGGCGGGCACTTCATGCACGCTGCCGCCCTCGGCATATTTGCTGTCGTAGGTATAGAACGCGTCCCGCGGCCGGATTTCCAGCACGTCCAGCGCCATTGGTTCCCCGGCCTCGTCGTCGAGTACCGCGCAGGTCAGTTCGCGGCCGGGAACATATTGCTCGACCAGCACCTTGTCTCCAAAGGCCCACTCGCTCGGCAGCGCCCGGTTGTCGCCCGCCTGCACGATATGCACGCCGACGCTGGAGCCCTCGGACACCGGCTTGATCACATAGGGCGCGGGGAAGGCTTTGGTCGCCTCAGCCAAGGGCAGCACCATGCCCGGCGGCACGCGCAGGCCGATGCGGGTAAAGAGCGTGCGCGACGCCGCCTTGTCCATGGCATGGGCCGAAGCCCGGATGCCGGAATGCGTGTACGGTACCCGCAGCAGGTCCAACAGGCCCTGCATGCTGCCGTCCTCGCCGAAGCGGCCGTGCAGCGCGGTAAATACCGCCTCCGGCGCGTCCTTGCCAGTCAGTGCCGCCGCCAGCGCGCCAACATCGCCGGTAAAGTCGATCTCGGTTACGCGGTAGTTTTCGCTGAGCGCCTTGGCGCAGGCCCGGCCGGACGAGAGCGAGACCTCGCGCTCCGCCGACTGGCCGCCCATCAGGACCGCGACATGCCGGAAGCGTCTTGCGCTGTTCATAGCGTCGCCTCCGCTTTCGGCTCACCGATACGCCGGATTTCCCATTGCAGTGCAATGCCGCTGGTCTTCAGCACCCGCTCGCGCACGGTTTCGCCCAGTATCTCCAGGTCGGCTGCGGTTGCGCCGCCTTCGTTGATCATGAAATTGCAGTGCTTCTCGCTCATCACCGCGCCGCCGACCTGCAGGCCACGGCAGCCCGCCTCGTCGATCAACTGCCACGCCTTGTGCCCCTGCGGGTTGCGGAAAGTGCTGCCGCCGGTCGCCGTACCCAGCGGCTGGCTCTCCGCCCGCGCCTCGGCTATGGCCGCCATCTCCGCCGCGATGCCTTCGGCTCCCGGCTCCCCACGCAGCCGCGCCCGAACAAACACCCAGTCGCCCGGCACATCGCAATGGCGGTAGGCATAGCCGAGCTGCGCCGGCCCCAGCCGGTGCAAGTGGCCATAGGCATCGACCGCCTCGGCCCAGTCCACCACCTCGCCGGTCTCGCCGCCATAGGCACCGGCGTTCATCCGCAGCGCTCCGCCCATGGTGCCCGGTATGCCGGAGAGAAACGCCAGCCGTCCCAACTGCCGCGTCTCGGCTTGCTGCGCCACCGTCGCGCAAAGCGTGCCCGCACCCGCGATCAAGCCGTCCGCGCCATCGGGCTCTACTGAGGTAAAACCACGCCCAAGTTTCACTACCAGCCCGCGGATGCCGCCGTCACGGATCAGCGTGTTGGAGGACACACCCAGCACCGTCACCGGCACCCCCTCCGGCAGTTTCCGCAGCACCGCAATCAGATCGTCCGCGTCGGCCGGGCGGAACAGCACTTCTGCCGGACCGCCCACCTTGAACCAGGAAGTCGGCGCCAGCGGTGCCTCCCTCCGCAAACGGCCGCGTACCGGGGGCAGCAGATCGGGCCAGCCGCTCATGCGGCCCCCTTTTCCGCCAGCAGCGCCCGCATTTCGCCCGGCAGGGCTGCCGCCCAGTGCGTGATGGTGCCCGCGCCCAGGCAGATTACCATGTCACCGCTTGTTGCGAGCGCCAGCACGCGCGCCGCCAGTTCTTCCGGCCCCTCGATCGTGTCGGCGCCGCGATGGCCGTGCGCCTTCAACCCTTCGGCCAGCGCCAGATGGCTGACGCCTTCGCGCGGTTCCTCGCCCGCGGCGTAGACCGGCGCGACCAGCACGTGCTCGGCGTCGTTGAAGCAGGTGCAGAATTCCTCCATCAGATCGTCCAGCCGCGAATAGCGGTGCGGCTGCACCACGGCGATTACCTGCCCGTGGCAGGCCGAACGCGCGGCGCGCAGTACGGCGGCAATTTCCACCGGATGGTGGCCGTAATCGTCGATTACGGTGATGCCCAACGCCTCGCCCGTACGGGTAAAGCGGCGCTTGACGCCCGCAAAGCCGGCCAGACCCTTGCGGATCGCCCTTTCTTCCATCCCCAGGCGCAGCGCGATGGCGATGGCCGCGAGCGCGTTCTGCACATTGTGCTCGCCCACCATCGGCAGGAACAGGTTGGTAAAGCGGATCGGCTCGGCGTTAAGGTTCGCGCGGTATTCCACGTCGAACCGCGCACCTTCGGGCGAAATATCCCAGATGACCCCCTGCACATCGGCCTGCCGGTTGAAGCCATAGGTCACGACCCGCCGGTCGCGCACCTTGGCCGCCAGCGACTGCACCTCCGGATGGTCCAGGCAGAGCGCGGCGAAGCCGTAAAAGGGGATATTCTCGACAAATTGCAGAAACGCCGCCCGCACCGCATCGAACGAGCCGTAATGGTCCAGATGCTCCGGGTCGATATTGGTGACGACGGCGGCGGTGGCGGGCAGGCGTATGAAGGTGCCGTCACTCTCGTCCGCCTCTACCACCATCCAGTCGCCTGCGCCCAGGTGAGCATTGGTGCCATAGGCGTTCAGGATGCCGCCATTGATCACCGTCGGGTCCAGGTCACCGGCCGCCAACAGGGCTGCCACCAGTGAGGTGGTCGTGGTCTTGCCGTGGGTCCCGCCGATGGCGACCGACCACTTGAGGCGCATCAGCTCCGCCAGCATCTCCGCCCGGCGGACGATGGGCAGTTGCCGCGAGCGGGCTTCGACGATCTCCGCATTCTTGCCGTCGATGGCCGATGAGACGACCACCACCGCCGCCTCGCCCAAATTATCCTCCGAGTGGCCGATGGCGACGGGCACGCCAAGCCCTTGCAAGCGCTCGGTGTTCGCGCCTGCCGCAATATCGCTGCCCTGCACCCGGTAGCCCAGATTGTGCATGATTTCGGCGATGCCGCTCATGCCGATGCCGCCGATGCCGATGAAGTGCAGCGGGCCGATATCGAAGGGCAGGCGCGCGACGGGCGAGGCTGCGGCAGTATTCATGAGGCAATGCTCCGAAGGGCCGCCGGGGATGCGGCCCGTGGCTCCGTCAGAACCGATTCCGCTGCATCCGCCAAGTAGGCAGCCGCATCGGGTCTGCCAAGGCTGAAAGCGCGGGCTGCGACCTTTGCCGAACATTGCGGCAGGGTCAGCAGTGTTTCCAGGCGCCGCGCCAGCGCCTCTGCGGTAAAAGCCGATTGCGGCATCAGCCAGGCCGCGCCCGCCTCGTCTACCGCCCGCGCATTGACGGTCTGGTGATCATCCATCGCATGGGGATAGGGCACGAGCACCGCCGGTCGCCCGATCGCCAGCACCTCGGCGATGGTGGAAGCGCCCGCCCGCGCGATGATCACGTGGCTGGCGGCCATGCGTTCGGGCAAATCATTGAAGAAGGTCGAAACCTCGGCGGTGAGGCCAATTTCGGCGTAGGCGGCTTGTGTTGCCGCCACATCGTCCGGCCGCGCCTGTTGCGTCACCCGCAGCCGCTGCCGCAATCCCACGGGCAACGAGGCGCAGGCGGCGGGCACCGTCTCGGAAAAAACGCTCGCCCCCTGGCTGCCACCGAACACCAGCAGGTTGAATGGCCCGTCATCCTCCGGCGGAAGGAAGGGTGCGCCCCGCGCGGCAACCGCTTCCGCCCGCACGGGATTACCGGTCAGGCGTTTCGGCCGGCCGCCCAGGCCTGCCACCTCCGGAAAGGATGTTGCGATCAGCGTCGCGTACCGGGCCAGCCGCGCGTTCGCCCGCCCCAGCACCGCGTTCTGTTCGTGCAACACCACTGGCACCCTGGTAAGCTTGGCCGCCAGCACCGGCGCCACGCTCGGGTAGCCGCCGAATCCGATCAGCAGTTCCACCCGGTCCCGCCTTAAATGCCAGGCAGCGGCCAGCACCCCCTGCAATAGCTGCATGCCGCCGATGAGTTTCGCTGCCAGGCCGCCAGTCAGACGGGTTGCCGGCAGGCTGCGCACCTGCACACCCGCGTCGAATTTTGCGCCACGCGGGTCGGTCAGCACGATCACCTGGTGGCCGCGCGCGACCAGTTCCCGCGCCAGCGCCACGGCGGGGAACAGGTGCCCGCCGGTTCCGCCGGCGGCGAGCGCAATTCGCCGGCCTGTCTTCCCGGGGCTCATATCTCGTCCTCCGGCTCCAGGCCCACGCGGCGGCGGGTCAGCGCCAGCAGAAAGCCCATGGTGATCGCGACAGCCAGCATGGAGCTGCCGCCATAGCTGATAAAGGGCAGCGTCATTCCCTTCGCCGGAATCAGCGCCAGGGTGGAGGCCATGTTGATCAGCGATTGCAGGGCGAAGCTCGCCAGCAGGCCGCCCGCTGCCAGCGCCACGAAAGGGCTGCGCGTTGCACTCACCCGCATAAAGCCGCGGAACACCACGATGCAGATCAAACCCATCAGGATCAGGCAGAGGAAAGCGCCGAACTCCTCGCCTGCCACCGCCAGGATGAAGTCGGAATGGGCGTCCGGCAGCACGTGTTTCAGGTCGCCATTGCCTGGCCCCACGCCCAGCCAGCCGCCCTCGCGGAAGGCCGCGGCCGACATGTCGACCTGATAGGTGTCCCCGGCCTCCGGATACAGAAAGCGTTCCAGCCGGCTCTCCACATGCGGAAACAGGTAATAGGCGGCACCGAACCCACCCAGCCCCAGCGCGGCCAAGCCGCCTGTCACGATGACCGACATGCCGGAGAGGAAAAACTGAATGCCCCAAACGACGGCGATCACCGCGGTCATGCCGATATCCGGCTGGCTCGCGATCAGGGCCAGGGCCAGACCCAGAGCCAGCATGTTCAGGGCCAGATAGAGCCAGTTGCGCGTTGCCTGAAACTCCACGAACAGCCACGCCGACAACACCGCCAGCGCCGGCTTCATGAACTCGGACGGCTGTAGCGAAAACCCGGCAACACTGAACCAACGGGTGGCGCCCTTGGCCTCCTGGCCCCACAGCAGCACCGCCACCAGCAACAGCAAGGTTCCGGCATAGAGGGCGAGGGCTGCAAGCCGCACATCCCGGGGCGCCATCAGCGAGCCCGCAAACAACACGGCCACCGCCAACGGCACGAACAGCAGGTGCCGTCCGAAAAAGTGGAACGGGTCCAAGCCGATCGTATTGGAAACGCCGGGGCTGCCCGAGCCGATCAGCACGACGCCGATGAGCAACAGGCAGACCAGCGCACCAAGCGTCCAATGGTCCACAGTCCACCACCAGCGGCCCAATACCGTCCGGTCGGTGCGGGCGAAACGCATCATTGCAGGGGCTCCTCCTGATTTGTTTGTTGCAGCCTATTTACTGCATCGCGGAAGGCCTCGCCGCGGCTCTCGAAATTGGGCCATTGATCGAAGCTGGCGCAGGCGGGCGAAAGCAGCACCACGCTGTTTCTCGGATCGGCCTGGGCGGCGGCGTGCGCGGCGGCGACGGCAGACGCCAGATCGCCGACGTCTGATGAGGAAACGCGAGTCGCTGCAAGTGTTTCGGTGAACGCGGGCGCCGCTTGTCCGATCAAGAATGCATATGCAACCCTGCCGAACCACGGTGCCAGAGGGGCGATGCCGCCGGCCTTGGGCAGCCCGCCTGCGATCCAATAGATGCGGTCATAGCAATTCAGCGCCTTGGCCGTTGATTCGGCGTTGGTCGCCTTTGAGTTGTTGATATAGGTGACACGGCCAATCTGGCGCACCCGCTCCTGCCGGTGCGCCAAGCCCGGAAACGAGCGCAGGCCGGCGGCGATTTCGGCGTGCTTCAGGCCCAGAGCCAGCCCGGCTGCAGCCGCCGCAGCCGCGTTCTCCGCATTGTGTGCGCCAGGCAGCGCCGGGCACGCAGCAAGGGCCACGATCTCTACGGCCGCATCGCCGGTTGCATCCACCAACCGGCCGTCCCTCACACCAATACCGCCGCCGGGCAGGCATGAGCCCGAAACGGGCACCACCCGCCGGCCTGCCGCCGCGGCCTTCGCCGTCTCGGCGCGACCGAACTCGCCGTCGATGCCGATCACGGCCACGTCGCCGGGTCGCGAATTGCGCCACAGCCGCGACTTGGCAGCCGCATAGCCATGCATGCCGCCATGCCGGTCCAGATGATCGGGGGTAAGGTTCAGCCAGATACCGACCGGAAAGCGCCCCGTCTGGCATAGCTCCAGTTGATAGGAAGAAAGCTCCAGCACATAGGTGCCGCCCGCACCCAGGTCCGGCAATTCCAGCGCCGCCGCGCCGATATTGCCGCCCGCGACCGCGGCCCGCCCGGCCCGTTGCAGCATATGCGCCAGCAGCGCCGTCGTCGTGGATTTGCCGTTGGTGCCGGTCACGCCGACCAGCGCCGCTTGCGTGCCGCTTTCGGCCACCAAATCGATATCGGAGACCAGCGGGCAGCCATGCGCCCGGGCTCGCACCGCCGCGGGATGCGGCACTGGATGCAGAAAGGGGATGCCGGGGCTCCACACCAGCCCCTGCACGGGCGGCCAGTCGCCGCTGCGGAAGTCGTGGCGCACAGCACCATCGGGCACGGCCTCCGTCTTATCGTCCCAGGCCAGCACCTCGGCGCCGCCAGACAGCAGCGCCGCAACCGCCGCGCGGCCAGACTTGCCCAGGCCGACCACGCCGTAGCCTTTTCCGGCAACTTGCGGCAAGGGGATCATTGGCGCTCTCCTACCGCAGCTTCAGCGTCGCCAGCCCTGCCAGGGCCAGCACGACGGCGATGATCCAGAAGCGGATGACCACGGTCGATTCGGGCCAGCCCTTCTGCTCGAAGTGATGGTGCAGCGGCGCCATGCGAAACACCCTCTTGCCGGTCAGCTTGAAGCTCGCCACCTGGACGATCACGCTGACCGCCTCCAGCACGAACAGGCCGCCAATGATCGCCAGCACGATCTCGTGCTTGGTGATGACCGCGATGGTGCCCAGCGCCGCGCCCATGGACAGCGAGCCGGTGTCGCCCATGAACACCATGGCCGGCGGCGCGTTAAACCACAGGAACCCGAGCCCCGCCCCCAGCAATGCCCCGCACAGGATAGAGAGTTCGCCAGTGCCAGGCACCTGGGTCAGTTGCAGATATTCGGCAAAGACCACATTGCCGACCAGATAGGCGATGAAGCCAAAGCAGCTCGCCGCAATCATCACCGGCACGATCGCCAGCCCGTCGAGGCCGTCAGTCAGATTGACCGCGTTCGACGTACCGACGACCACCAGACAGGCGAACGGGAGGTAGAACCAGCCGAAGTCGATCAGCACGTCCTTAAACAGCGGCACGGCCAGGCTCGTGCCGAGAGGTGCGCCCATCAGGCTGTTGATCCAGACGAAGGCGGCGGCCACCAGTGCGAATTCGATCGCCAGCCGGGCCCGCCCGCTGATGCCCTGGTGCGAGCGCCGGGTCAGCTTGCGGTAATCGTCGGCAAAACCGATCAGGCCGAAACTCGCCGTCACCATGAGCACGGTCCAGACATAGCCGTTGGTCAGGTCGGCCCAGAGCAGCGTGCTCACGGTGATCGCCAGCAGAATGAAGCTGCCGCCCATGGTTGGCGTGCCGCGCTTGCTCAACAGATGGCTGGCCGGGCCGTCCTCACGGATCGGCTGACCCGCGCCCTGTTTCGACTTTAGCCACCGGATGATGGCCGGGCCGAGCAGGAAACTGATGAGCATGGCGGTCAGAATAGCCCCGCCGGTCCGGAACGTCAGGTAGCGGAACAGGTTGAAAATCAGGAACTCGTCCGAAAGCGGCACCAGCAGGTTATAGAGCATCCAGATATTCCCCCGGCGCACCGCCGTCCGCCGCCGCGGTCCGGAGCGCGCTCATGATGCGCGCCATACCGACGCCAAGCGACCCCTTGACCAAAACCACGTCCCCCGCCTTCAAGGCCGGCACGACCTGCGCCGCCAGCGTCGCCGAATCCGCCGCATGGCTGCCCCGCTGGTCCGGTCGCAGGCGCTCTACCAGGGCCCGCATCTCCGGTCCGACGGCAAACACCTTGGCCACCGGCAGCGAAGCCAGAACGTCCCCCAGCTCGGCATGTTCCCGTGGCGCATTCGCGCCCAACTCCAGCATGTCGCCCAGCACCGCCACGCGGCGGCCCTCGCCGCTCGGCACGTGGGCCGCCAGCACGTCAAACGCGGCGCGCACCGCGGCAGGGCTGGCGTTGTAGCTTTCGTCGATCAATGTGATGACGCCCTGGGGTAAGGCTAACGTCTCGGTCGCACCCCGGCCTTCGGGCGCCCGCACGTCGGCCAGCGCCTCCGCCGCGACACCGGGACGAGCGCCGGCGCCGGCAACCGCCGCCAATGCGCCCAGGCTGTTCATCACCCAATGCTTGCCCGGCGCGCCGATACGGAAAGCAAACCAGCGGCCCGCAATCGCGGCTTCAACCTCGGAACCGTCGGCCTTCAGCGCGATATCCAGCAGCCGCGCCTCGGCATCCGCCGCTTCGCCGAAGCGCAGCACCTGCCCTGCCCCGGCCCTGCGCGCTGCCGCGGTCAGCCGCTCGGCAAAGCCGTCATCGGCGTTGACGATGGCCGTGCCGCCGGGCTCCAGCCCGTCGAAGATTTCCGCCTTGGCGTCCGCGACCTGCTCCAGCGAGGTGAAGAAGGCGGTGTGCGCGGGCGCGATCCGGGTGATCAGCGCCACATGCGGGCGGGCCATCCGGCTGAGCGGACCGATTTCGCCCGGATGGTTCATGCCGACTTCGAGCACGGCATAGGCCGCATCCTCCGGCAGCCGGGCGAGCGTCAACGGCGCGCCGATATGATTGTTCAAATTGCCCAGTGTCGCTGCGGTCTCGCCCTGGCGCGAGAGGGCGAGCCGCAGCATTTCCTTGGTGCCGGTCTTGCCGACGCTGCCCGTGAGCGCAATCACCTTGCCCCGGAAGCGGCGGCGAGCGGCCCGGCCCAGCGCCTCGAGCCCGGCCTGGGTGTCCTCAACCCGCAGCAGCGGCGCGTCTTCGGGCACGCCCGCGGGCAGGTGCGAAACCATCGCCGCTGCCGCGCCCGCTTTCAGGGCAGCGGCGACATGGTCGTGGCCGTCATGGTTTGGGCCGATCAGCGCGACGAACAGGTCGCCCGGCTGCACTTGCCGCGAATCGATGGTGACGCCGGCGGCTTCCCAATCCTCTGCGCCGGTGCCTCCGGTTGCCTGTTTCGCGGCGCGGGCCGTCCAAAGCGCGGTCATGCCAGTCCCTCCAGCGCCTTCTGCGCCTCTTTCAGGTCGTCGAACGGCAGCACCTTATCGCCGACGATCTGCCCGGTCTCATGGCCCTTGCCCGCAATCAGCAGCACATCGCCCGCGCGCAACTCGTTCACCGCCCAGGCGATGGCCGCGGCCCTGCCGCCGATCTCGCACGCGTCCGGGCAGGCTTCCAGTATGGCTTTGCGAATGGCGCCCGGCTCCTCGCTGCGGGGGTTGTCGTCGGTGATGATCGCGAGATCCGACAGCCGCGCCGCCACCGCGCCCATTTCCGGCCGCTTGCCGCGGTCCCGGTCGCCGCCCGCGCCGAACACCACGAGCAACCGCCCTTCGGTCGCCGGCCGCAACGCTGCCAGCGCCGTCTCCAGGCCGCCGGGCGTGTGGGCATAGTCGATATAGACGGCGGCGCCCTGCGCCGTGCTTCCAGCCAGTTCCAGCCGCCCGTGCACGCCGCAAAGCCGCTCCAGCGCCACCACCGCCCGGGCGTGCTCCGCCCCGAACGCCAGCACGATGCCAAGGGCCGCCAGCGCGTTCAACGCCTGAAAACCGCCGACAAGCGGAAGGGTCACATCAAATGCCTCGCCATCCACGCGCAAGCCCAGCCGCTGGCCGCCTGGCACCGGCTCCTGACTGGTCAGAGCCAGCCGCCCGCCCTTGATGCCATAGGTCCAGAGATTGAGCCCCATTTCCTTTGCCGCCGCCTCCACTTGCCTGCTCACCGGCGTATCGGCGCAGACAATCGCGGCATCGCCTCTGCTCAGCCGTTCGCGGAACAGCCGCAACTTGGCGGCCAGGTAGGCCTCCGGCGTCTTGTGATAGTCCAAATGGTCCCGGCTGAACGAGGTGAAGGCGCCCGCCGAGGCCTCCACGCCCGAAAGACGCTCCTGGTCCAGGCCGTGGCTGGAGGCCTCCAGCGCCACATGCTCGATCCCTCGGCTTGCAAGGTCCGCCAGCATCGCTGCCAACGCCACCGGGTCCGGCGTGGTCAGCGATCCCGTGCGGCGGTCGCTGTTCAGGCTTAACCCAAGCGTGCCGATGCTCGCCGCCTCCACCCCCAGCAGAGTCCAAAGCTGGCGGGCAAACTCGACGGTTGATGTTTTGCCGTTCGTCCCCGTTACCATGGCGATATGCCGGGGCTGACGGCCCGCAAAGCTTGCAGCCAATTCCGCCAGCTCGCGCCGGGGATTGTCGTTCAGGATCAGCCGGGCGCGGGCCCGCACCGCCGCGGCGCGCTCGTCCGGCAGCGCATCAGTCAGGATTGCCGCCGCGCCTTGGTCCAAGGCCTGCCCGATAAAATCCCGTCCGTCCGCCTTGCCGCCCCGCAGCGCGGCGAACAGCCAGCCCGGACCGAACGCTGCGCGAATCCGCCGTCAGGCCGGCAATGCCGGACAAAACGTCCTGACGGTCGGGCAGCGCAATGGGCATGACAGGAGAAATGGTTCCTTCTCTTTCCTGTTTTCCGCGTGAGCCCGTTCTAGCGGCTCAGGCTGATCGAAGCAGTCTGCAGCCCTTGCGCCGTTTTCTTCTCTTCCGGCGGGGCCTTCTGAATGCCTAGCATCGGCGCGACACGTTCGACAATCTGGCCGACGGCCGGCGCGGCGACCCAGCCGCCCGTGGCAAAACCCAACGTGTCTTTCCGGCCCTTCGGCTCGTCGACCGACAGCATCAGGACATAACGCGGGTCTTCGATCGGGAACGCCGCGATGAAAGACGACAGCCGTTTGTCTCTCTGGTAGCGGCCGTCGATGTTCTTTTCGGCCGTGCCGGTCTTGCCGCCCACATGGTAGTAGCGCGAGTTCGCGGCCTTGCCGGAGCCCTCCACCACCACGGCCCGCATCAACCGGCGCACCCGGGCCGAGGTCTTGGCGGAAATCACCCGCTTGCCCCCCGCCTCCATGCCTTCCGGCGCCTTCAGCAGCGTCGGCCGGTGCAGGACGCCGCCGTTGGAAACCGCGCTGATCGCCGAGACGAACTGCAACGGCGTGACCGAGATACCATGGCCGAACGACGCGGTCTTTGCGTAAATATCGCTCCAATGCTGCGGCACGATCGGGCGGGTGGATTCGTTCAACTCGATGCCAGCCTTGGTGAACAGACCGAAAGCATCCAGATGCTCCACCAGACCGGGCGTTCCGATCAGTTCCGCCATGCGCGCGGCGCCGATGTTGGACGAGTGCACCAGCACCTCCCGCATCGTCAGCCAGCGATGCTCCCCGCGGAAGTCGGCGATGCGAAAGCCGCCCGTGTAGATCGGCTTCGTTGCATCGAACTTGGTCTGTTCGGTGGCCACCGCCATGTCGAGGGCGGTCGCGGCGGTCAGCAGCTTAAACATGGAGCCCAGTTCGTAAACCCCGCCCGCCACCTTGTTGACGCGGGTCTCCTCCGTCAAAGTCGAAAGCCGGTTCGGATCGAAATCCGGCAGCGAGACAGAAGCCAGCACCTCGCCCGTATTCACATCCATCATCACGCCGAAGCCGCCGATGGCGTCGAATTTCTCGATCGCTTTTTGCAGTTCCTCATAGACGATGTTCTGCACGCGCATGTCGACGCTGAGGGCCAGCGGCAGATCGGGCGTGCTGGCCAGATCGGCGTCGAAGAACGCCTCGATCCCGCTCAGGCCGGCGCGGTGATCATCCTGCACCGTGCCGACCGCGTGCGCAGCCATCCGTCCGCGCGGATAGATCCGGCGATATTCCTTGCGGAAATACAGGCCGGGAATCCCCAGTTCCAGAATGGCCGCATGCTGGCTCGGCGTCAGATGGCGCGCCAGATAGGCGAATTCACGGCGGTCGTTCTCCAGCGCCTGCACCAGTTCACCTTGCGCCAGATCCGGCAAGACCGACCGCACCTTGGCGGCGACGGTCACCGGATCCCGGACCTCCTGCGGATTGGCGTAGAGCGAGGCGAATGGCAGGCTATAGGCCAGAAGCTCGCCGTTCCGGTCGACAATGGACGCGCGCGGCGAGAACTCGCGCCCGCCGCCGTCGGGCAACACCGCGGCGTTCGCGGGTGAAACGGTTTGAGGTGCGGCGTTCAGCATCAGCTTCCCACCGACCGCAGCGAACGCCACGGCGAAAACCGCACCCACGGTCAGCAACCGCCAGCGGGCGGGCCCGCGCGAGCGCCTGGGCAGATCGTATCGACCGCCCTGCGAAACACGCTCCGTATGATCGGCGAACGCAAACAAGGGGGCCTCAGCAGTCGCATTGCTCATCGCGATGACCTTTCCTGGCTGGGCAGGCCGACCGGCTGCAGCACGGGATGCTGCTGCGCCTTCAGCCATGGTGGAATGTTGGAGGGGCCGCGCGGCGTCGGCTCTTGCCGGCGGGGCGGTATGACGAAATCGTCCTGTGCTTCGCCAGGGGCTTCGACGAGGCTGGGCGCGTCGGCGGATGGAACGGCCGGCTCGGATGAAGGCGCGGATGAAGGCGCGGATGAAGGCTCGGAAGGAGGAGCGGAAACCGTGCCTGGCTCCTCGCCCCGCTCTATCGGAACCGGCACGCGCAGCGGCAGGTCGGCCAGCGTGGCGACCTGGTCTCCCCGGATAGGCTCCAGCGCCAAGTGACGTTGGGCCAGCGGTTTCAGCTGATCCGCAGCCGTCAGATAGGCATAGCTGGCGCGCAACACGCGGATGCGGTCGCGCTCGACCTCCTGTTTCTGCTCCACCGTCCGGATCTGGTCTTCCAGCGCCTCGGCTTTCAGGCCGATCTGAACCGAGACCAGAATGACAGTGATCACCGCCAGCACCCAAAGGACAATCGCGCGAGAAATCATCAGACAGCCTCCCCGGCGGCTTCGGTGGTCAGGCGCTCTGCCACCCGCAGCCGTGCCGAGCGCGCCCGCGGGTTCGCCGCCACTTCGGCCGGGGCCGGCGTCAGCGGCCGGCGCGTGATCAGCTTCCAGGCGGCCGCCGTGGCAAAGACCTGCTCCGGCAGGTGGCGGGAGCCGCGCGGCTGATTGCCGGAGCGCTCGCGAAAGAAGGTTTTGACAATGCGGTCTTCCAGCGAGTGGAACGACACCACGGCGCAGCGCCCACCCGGTTTCAGCAACCGCTCGGAAGCCGCCAGCCCGCGCTCCAACTCGCCCAGCTCGTCGTTCACCGCAATGCGCAAGGCTTGGAAAACACGGGTCGCCGGATGGTGCTTTGGGTCGTGACGGGGCGACGCCGCGGCCACCAGCGCCGCCAGTTGGCGTGTCCTGGTGATCGGCTGTTCGGCGCGCGCGCCCGAGATGGCCCGCGCGATCCGGCGCGAATGCCGTTCCTCGCCATAGCGCCAGAACCAATCGGCCAGCGTCGCCTCGTCCGCATGATTGACCAGGTCGGCCGCACTTGGCCCGTCCTGCCCCATGCGCATATCCAGCGGCCCGTCTTTCTGAAACGAGAAGCCGCGCTCCGGCCGGTCGATCTGCATGGAGGAAACGCCTAGGTCCAGCGCGACTCCGTCGACCGCGTCCGCACCCTCTGCCTCCATCAGCCGCTGCATGTCGCCGAAGCGGCCCTCCAACAGCACCAGCCGGCCCGGATAACGCTCCGCCAGCGGCTTGCCGCCCGCGATCGCGCTGGGGTCGCGGTCGATGCCAAACACCCGGCCGGCACCTGCCTCCAGCAAGGCTTGGGCGTAGCCGCCGGCCCCGAAAGTGCCGTCCACATAGTCGCCGCGGCCGTGCGGCTTCAGGCCGGAAACGACCTCGTGGCCCATGACGGGCACGTGACGGCGGGTATTGGGGGTGCCGGTGTCTGGGGTGCCGGTGTCTGGGGTGCCGTTCATGTGCCGGCCCCGGAGAAGATCTTGTCGATGGCGACCTGGTCCGCACCCGCCGCTGCGACACGCTGCAGAATGGTGCGGGTGGCGCATTGGCGGCGCGCACTGCGGAATTCGGCGAAGCCGCCTTCGCGCCAGACCTCGAAAAAATCGCCCTGGCCGTAGAACTGCACCTTATCGCCGAAATCCGCGAAAGAGATGAACTCGCTCGGCATGGACAGGCGGCCGGAGGACTCCGTCTTCAGCGGCTTGGAGAACGCCAGAATATCTGCGGCAATATTCGTGCCGTCTTCGATGATTTCGTCAAAGCGGAACTGCACGCCCTTGATCGTCTCCAGCATGTAGCGGGGAAAGCCGAATACCGTCGGATAGAAATCTTCCGGCGATTGCAGCAGCACGACTTCGCGGACCTCCTCGTTTTCCGCGATTTTCGGCAGCTCGTTCCGGAAGTCGCGCGGCAGCGTCACGCGCCCGGCTTTCCGCCGGTCGAGGATGCTTTCGTGCATTCCGAAAAAGCCGCTCATCGCGCCGCTTCCACTCCTGTCAGCCCGCCCCGGAGTGTTCCAAGGCAACAGAAGGAACATTCAGGATGTGACGGGATCTTCCGGGAATATACGGGAATGAGAGTAAAAATAAAGGAAAAAGCGACCGGCGAACTTGGGAGAATTATTAACGAACAGTAAAAGAGAACATTAAGAGAAAATTAATACTTGTTCTAAAATTGTTCTTATAGAGAAACTTATAACGCGCGGGAATTGGCGACCGGCGGCGCAACACGGCCGCGGAAACAGAGATATAAAGAGGGAACAAAGGAGGATATGGCCAGGCGGCCTGTAAGCCGGGTTCTGTGATCCCCGCCACCCGCCGAAACGGGAATGGCTGGGGAACGGCGATCATTCATCTGGGGCAGGCGTTGCCGCGCTGCCTCGGTGCGACCTACCCGGACGGCGGTTCGAAGACAGAACCTGCCGCCCCCGAAAGAGCGGCTGCCGTCCCTATACGGTCTTGCTCCCGCTGGGGTTTGCCCTGCCGGCGCTGTTGCCAGCACCGCGGTGGGCTCTTACCCCACCCTTTCACCCTTACCTCGGCATCCTTGCGAACAAGGCTTGCTTGCGAACAAAGCTTGGCCGGGGCGGTTTGCTTTCTGTGGCACTTTCCCTGAGGTCACCCTCGCCGGCCGTTAGCCGGCACCGTGTCTCCGTGGAGCCCGGACTTTCCTCGACCCGCATCACTGCGTCCCGCGATCGCCCAGCCGCCTGGCAGCGATTAAAGTAGGCCCCCCGGCGGCACTTCACAAGTGGCCCGCCGCAGCAGATCGGCCAGCAGCACGGCGCACTCCTGGTCGAAAACGCCATCCAGCCGGGCCGGACGGAAATGCCGTTGAAAGGCCAAGACCGCGTTGCGCGTCGCGAGATCATGAGCGCCGGTGACGTCCAGGTCGTAGCCATAAGCCCTCAGTGCCTGCTGCACGGCCGCGAGAGGCGGCGCGGCGCCAAGTGTTGTTGCGGCCGCCGCGGGCCAATGGCCAATTCCCGCTTCCGTCAGACGCTGCCAGGGAAACAGTTCGCCGGGATCTTCCTTGCGGTTCGGCGCCACGTCGCTGTGGCCGACCACATTGCGGGCCGGTATGCCATGCCGCCCGATGATGCCCTGACAGAGCGGGATCAGCACGGCAATCTGCGCCTCGGGAAACGGCCGGTAGCCCCAGGCGTGGCCCGGATTGACGATCTCGACACCGATGGAGCGGCTGTTGACGTCCCGATGCCTACGCCAGCAAGAGACGCCCGCATGCCACGCGCGCCGATGCTCCGGCACCAACCGGAAGACGCGCCCATCTTCCTCGACAAGGTAATGGGCGCTGACCTTTGACGCCGGATCGCATAGCCGCCGGAGCGCTGCCGCCCCGCCCTCCATGCCGGTATAGTGGAGGACCAACATATCCACCGCCTGCCCGGCTGGGCGCGGCCCATGATTGGGTGAGGCATGGGGGACAATGCGGCCGCTCATGACGTCGCTTTCTCGACCTCTTCCCGCTTGGTCTCCAGCTCCAGCCAGCGTTCCTCGGCGGCGGTCAGCGCCTCTTTGGCCTCGGCCAACCGGTCTACCGCGCGTTCGAACTTGGCGGAGTTGCGCTGATAGACGTCCGGATCTGCCAAGAAGGCGTTCGCCTTTTCAATATAGTCTTCCAGCTTGGCGATGCGGTCGGGCAATCCATCCAATTCGTGCTGCTCTTTGAAAGTCAACCGCTGCTTGGCCGACCCGTCTCTATCCCCTGTCAGCTTGGATGGCAGCGGCTTGGGCTTCTCCGGCTTTTTCGCCTCCTGCTCCGGCAAACCCACGCCGAAGGCACCGGCTCGCCGAACTTGGGGTGGACGCTGCCGGAGATAGTCGTAATAGCCGCCGACATACTCCCGCGCCTTGCCGTCGCCTTCCAGCGCAATCACGCTAGCGACGGTGCGGTCCAGAAACTCGCGGTCATGGCTGACCAGCAGCAGCGTGCCCTCATAGTCGCCCAGCGCATCTTCCAGCAGGTCGAGCGTGTCCATGTCCAGGTCGTTGGTCGGCTCGTCCATGACGAGCAGGTCGCTCTTCTGCGCCATGATCTTGGCGAGCAGCAGCCGATTGCGTTCGCCGCCCGAAAGCGTAGATACCGGCGATCTTGCCTGATCGAACGGAAACAGAAAGTCCTTAAGATAGCCCACCACATGCCGCGGCTCGCCCCGCACATAGACCTGGTCGCCGCCATCGGGACAGAGCGTCTCCCATAGCGATTTGGAGGGGTCCAACTGGGCACGATGCTGGTCAAAATAGGCAGGTTGCACGCTTTTGGCGACGCGCACCCGCCCGGCATCCGGCTTCAGCTGGCCGGTCAGCATCCGCAACAGCGTGGTCTTGCCGGCGCCGTTCGGCCCCAGCACGCCGATCCGCTCGCCACGCAGGATGCGAGTGCTGAAATCGTTTACGATCACCCGTTCCTGGCCGTTCGGCAGCGTGACGCTTTTAGAGATTTCTTTGGCCTCGATCACCATGCGCGAGCGCACGTCGCCTTCGTCGACAACGAGCCGCACCTTGCCCCGCCGCTGGCCGAGCAAGGCGGACCGCTCGTCGCGCATGTCTGCGAGCCGGCGCAGGCGCATCTGATTGCGCTTGCGCCGGCCGGTGACGCCCCGTTGCAGATAGCGCAATTCCTGGGCGACCACAGTGTTGATCCGCTCCAGTTCGCGCGCCTCCTCGTTCAGAACGTCTTCCTGCCATTTCTCGAATTCGCTGAACGGCCGGTCCGTCTGGCGCAAGCGCCCCCGGTCCAGCCACCACATGCGGCGGGTGACGCGGTTCAGAAAGGCGCGGTCATGGCTGACGATCAGGCTGGCGCCCTTGTAGTCGGCCAGAAACCGCTCCAGCCATTCGATGGTGGGCAGGTCCAGGTGGTTGGTGGGCTCGTCCAGCAACAGAACGTCCGGCGGCCGCACCAGCGCGCGGGCGAGCGACGCGCGACGCGCCTCTCCGCCGGAAAGCGTGGTCATCTCCCGCTCGCCGTCCAACGCCATCCGGTCCAGCGCGGCATCGACCTCCCAGGGCTCCGGCCGGTCGTTGGGCGGACCAGCCTCGGCAATATGCTGGCGCACGGTTACGCCGGCGCGCAATTGCGGCTCCTGCGGCAGCCAGGTCAGGCGGGTGCCGGGCATGGTAAAGGTCTCGCCCAGGTCAGGCTCCACCTCGCCCATGATGAGTTTCATCAGCGTGGACTTGCCGCTGCCGTTGCGTCCGATCAGGCAAATGCGGTCGCCGTCTGCGATCGAGAAAGACAGGTTCTCGAACAGAGGCTCTGTACCGAAGCCGACCGTGACGTCGCGAAAGGTGATGATGGGGGGAGCCATGATGCGGCTGCATTTGCGTGTCCGGAGGAATTTGTCAAGCGGTGCCCTCTGCGCAGGGGGTCCGCAAGGAGCATCGCTCCCGGCCCGTTTTCCCAATGCTTAAGTACAATGGGTGGGAATGTGACTTGGCTTGCGCGTCTGTCGTCTCACTGTCTAAGATATCGTCGGAATGCACGTGATTAATACAGATAATTGAATAAGTGCATCCGGGAACAGTATTTGGAAACGTCTGGGAGTGAAAAAGACATGTTTCGCAAAGCGCTTATGATCGGCGCTGCGGGCTTGTTTGCCGGCAGCGCCCTTGCGGCCGATAAGGTGGAATGGAACCATTCGACGTGGGGCAATCCGCGTGCCTTTACCAAAGGCTTCGAAGCCGTATCTCAATATGTCGAGGAAAAGTCCGGGGGTAATTTCACCATCAAAATCCATTATGGCGGCACCATTTCGCCGCCAAAAGAGAACCTGGACGGCATCAGCCTGGGTGCGTTCGAACAAGCCAATTTCTGCACCAGCTATCACCCGGGCAAGAACCCCGTCGGCACCGCCCTTGACCTGCCCTTCTTGCCGCTGAAAAGCTGGGAAACTCTGGTCGGCGTCCATAGCGCCTTCCAGGAGCACCCGCTCTGGATCGAAGAAATGCGGCGCTGGAACGCTCGCCCGTTCTTCTCCGGCGTGTTGCCCCAGTACGAGTTCATGGGCGTCGGAGAGCCACCCAAAGAGTTGCAAGACTGGAACGGCATGCGCGTGCGGGCGCTTGGCGGTATCGGCGAAGCCATGCGGAAGTTAGGAGCCGTTCCGACCACCGTGCCCGCACCGGAAGTCTATACCTCGTTGGAGCGCGGCGTGGTTCAGGCAGCCAGCTTTCCTTACAGTTATACCTTTGGCGCCTACCGCATCCACGAGATCGGAACCTGGTTTACCGAGGGCCTGCAGCCAGGCACCGTCCATTGCCCAATCATTCAAAACATCGACGCCTACAACGCCCTTCCGGACGAATACAAACAGTATCTGGAAGAGGCGAAGCAGGTTGCCTATGACGCGCTGAAAGTGGCCTATGCCGAAGCCGACGCCAAGTGGATTCCGATCTACAAAGAGCGCATGGAGGTCGTGACCTACACGCCCGAACAGAGCGAAGAGTTCAAAAAGCTGGCGGCCCAGCCCGTGTGGGATGAATGGGTCGAGCAGCACAAGGACAACTTCGACAGCCAGGCCGTGCTGAACTTCGTGCTCGCCAAGGCAGCCGCGCTTAACGAACAGTAATCCACACCCGGCCGTCCCATTTCGGCCATGCGCGACCCGTCCTACCTCTACCGGTCAGGACGGGCCGTCGCGGGTGACTGCGTTGAGCCGGTAAGGAGCATCGATATATAGAGGAAAATGACATGGTGGGTTCAGGCGCGCGCCAGCCGCGTTCCGGCGGTGGCGTTTTGGGCGCGATCGATAATGTGGTGGCGTATGTTGAGAATGCCTTCACCTATGTTGCGGCAAGCTTCATCTTCATTCTGATGTTCTTTCTGACAGCCGAGGTCATCGGCCGGAAGGTCTTCAACTCGCCCATTCCAGGCGCGATTGATTGGGTTGTCTAATCGAGGTGGGAGGGTCAAGCCTCTTTTCGGCTCGAGTACGTTTGCCGGGTGCACGGTTGTCTTCGCGGTCGGCATCAGCGCCGCATGATGGAGCTTCGCGGGAGGAGCCTTCAATGTGGACGACGCACTTTGCTGAACCAGCGGTGCAACCCCATCGACGGAATAGCTCGGCCCACGTCCCGGCAGGGACGTCTCAAGCGTTCAGATCTTGAACGCTATCTTCCAGATTTCATGCTGTGGCTCCGGCGCTTCGGTCAAACAACTCGCCGGTCTTTAGCATCGCGTGCATCGTCACGGCCAGTTTTCGGGCTACGGCAACGGCAGCTCGCTTGAAGCCAACCCGCTCCCTAAGCTTGAGGCCCCATGTCCGCAGGACACTGTCGGCCCAACTGCGGGTCAGGATGACCGTGGCGGCTTCGTAAAGAAGGCCGCGCAAATGACGATCGCCTCGTCGAGATATGTGGCCATCATAGTCTACCTCTCCTGATTGGTAGCGACGGGTTGTCAAACCGAGCCAAGCGCCGACGGAGCGGGACTTCTTGAAGCTGCCGGGGTCCTCAATGGCGGTTGCGAAAGAGGTCGCGGTGATCACACCGACGCCAGGGATTGACATTAAAATCTGACACGCTTGGCTTTGACGTGCAGCAGCGACAAGCTGGCGGCCCATTTCCGCAGCACGCATGCGCATGCTGCGCCACGCTTCCAGCATCGGCAGCACAATGGGAGCAAGTCCTTCCTGATCGACAAGCAGGACGCGGACATTTTTCTCAAACGTGCTCCCCTTGCCTGCGGAAACGGCCGCCCGAATGTCTTCATGATGCCGCAGACTGGTTCGAAAGCTCGGTGGTGATCCTGACAAGCCTGGTGCGTGCCGCCACGAGAGTGCGGGTCAGCATGCTTTCGAACCTTTTACCCGCACCTCGCACAAGAAGCCGCGCCTCGCAAGATGCGCCAAGCCCTCGGCGTCGTCCGCATCCGGTCTTCTTTCTGGCGGCCATGCGTCGAGCTCCCTGTCGCATAGCGTCACCTCAATGCAGATCGCCGGCATCCCCTCTTCTTGCAGCGCATGATAGAACCATACGGACAGAGGCCCGGTCTCGAACACCACGCGTTTTACGGCGGGTGCCCGCTTACGGATAAGTTCAGCAATGATCCTTGGATCGGAGGCGCACCTGCCGCGCCAGATGCGCTTTCCTTCACGGCGGATCGACACCGCTGTCTCTTTCATGGACACGTCGAGACCGATATATTCTTCCATGGCTGTTCTCCATCCGATGCTTGGGCCCGGCGTCCAGCCGTGAGCCCGTATTTCCATCCTATCGGGGAACAGCCACCCTACCCAAGAATATGATCAGTTCAGGGTAACTCGCTCCCGCGATTACCCTATGTGGAAGTCTGGATGGCGACCTTTGCCTTTCTGGGCGCCGCCTACTGCCAACGGCTCGGCGGGCATGTGCGGATGGAAATGATCGTCTCCAAGCTGAAAGGCTCGGTCGGTTGGTGGATGGAATGCTTCGCGGTCGTCATCGCCTTCGTCTATGTTTGCATCATTATTTTCCACAGCTTCAAGCACTTCGTCCGCGCCTGGGAATGGGGCGACAGCACCATCGATATCCAGTTGGTGACCTGGCCATCCAAATTGATCGTGCCGGTCGCTCTTACCTTGCTCGCGATCCGTCTGGCCCTAAACATTTGGGGATACGCGCGCTTGGCGCTGCATCCCGACTATGAACCAGTCGCCGTGCCAATAACCAAAACCGCCGCGGACATTGCACGGGAGGAAATCCAGGAGGCCCTCGGCCACGACGCAAATACGATTACCGACGACCAGTCGGCCGCCAGCGGCCAATCACGCCGCAACAGCGAACCGCGCTAGCAGGAGGCCGACCATATGGACCCGTTTGCACTCGGTATTTTCTCCGTCGCCGGCATTATCATCCTGGTGTTTATCGGCGTACGCGTCGGCTTTGCGGCCGGATTCGTCGGCGTGGTGGGGCTCATCGTTCTGCGCGGTTGGAATGCCGGTGGCGGAATGGCGGGGCTAACTGCGCATGCAGAGGCTAGTCATTACAGCCTCAGCGTGTTGCCGATGTTTATCCTGATCGGCTTTCTCGCCTACTACGCCGGACTAACCCAAGGGGCCTTTCGCTGCGCCAGGGCATGGTTCGGCTGGCTGCCGGGCGGCCTGGCCGTGGCGACCGTATTTGCGACCGCCGGTTTCGCGGCGGTTTCGGGCGCATCCACTGCAACGGCAGCAGTGTTCAGCCGCGTCGCCATTCCGGAGATGCTGAAATACGGGTACGAACGCCGATTGGCCGCGGGCGTGGTGGCGGCAGGCGGTACGCTCGCCTCCCTTATCCCGCCCAGCGCCATTCTCGTGATCTATGCCATCATCGTGGAGGAAAGTGTCGGCGCCTTGCTGCTGGCCGGCTTCATACCCGGCGCGGTCTCGGCGTTAATCTATGCGGCCATCGTCATCGTGCGCTGCAAGATGAGCCCGGATCTGGGCCGGCCGGTAAAAGGCATTACCTGGAGCGAGCGGATCACGTCGATCCCCGGCCTGGCGCCGATTATCGTGGTTATCGCCATCATACTCGGCGGAATCTATACCGGCTGGATGACGCCGACCGAAACTGGAGCGGTCGGCGCCGCACTGATCTTCTTCCTGGCCATCGGGCGGCGGGCGATCTTTGGCGAAGGCATGAATTTCAGCGACTTCAAGGAAGCCATGCTGGAAACCGGCAAGCTGACGGTGATGATCTTCACGATCATCTGGGGTGTGCTGATCTATGTCCGGTTTCTCGGGTACACCGGCCTGACCACGGCTTTCGCCGACTGGATTGTCCACCTGGACGTGGCGCCACTGGTGGTTATTATCCTGATCCTCTGCATTTATATCATCCTCGGCATGTTCATGGATGGGATCGGCATGCTGTTGCTGACCCTGCCCGTCGTGCACCCCGCGGTGATTGCTCTCGGCTACGATCCGGTCTGGTTCGGCATCATCGTCGTAAAGATGGTGGAGGTAGGGCTGGTTACGCCGCCGATCGGGCTCAACTGCTTCGTCGTCAACGGCGTCAGACCGGATATACCGTTGGAAGAGGTGTTCAAGGGCATCTGGCCGTTCGTGGTCGCCGACCTGATCACGGTTGCGGTGTTGATCATCTTCCCCGGCATCGTGCTCTGGCTGCCGCAGTTGATGCTGCAGAACATCGCGAGCGGTTGATACGAACTGACGATGCCGGTGACAGGCTTGCGACCATGCGTAGGGTGGACCTTCGCATGGGGCCCAGCTATATAACGATTTCTTTATACAGCTTGGACCGCCTCCCAAGCTGCTTTTGCATGTCTTGAAGGCGAACTGGCGCGTGCGGAACGCGCATTAACATGGAGTTATTGTCCGAATGACCGACTACAAAGTGGCCGACATCGGCCTGGCCGATTGGGGCCGCAAAGAAATTGCGATCGCTGAGACGGAAATGCCCGGGCTGATGGCGCTGCGCGAAGAATTTGGCGAAAGCAAACCGCTGAAGGGCGCGCGCGTTGCCGGGTGTCTGCACATGACGATCCAGACCGCCGTGCTGATTGAAACGCTGACGGCACTCGGCGCGGAGGTGCGCTGGTCCTCCTGCAACATCTTCTCCACCCAGGACCAGGCTGCGGCGGCCATTGCCGCGACCGGCGTCCCTGTCTTCGCCTGGAAGGGTGAAACGGACGAAGAATACGAATGGTGCATCGACCAAACCATCGAGGGCCCGAACGGCTGGCACCCGAACATGATCCTGGACGACGGCGGCGATCTGACCCTGATTATGCATGAGCGCTACCCTCAACTGATGGACGATGTGAAGGGCGTCTCCGAAGAGACCACCACGGGCGTCCACCGCCTCTATGAGATGGCCAAGGCGGGCACGCTGAAGGTGCCGGCAATTAACGTGAACGACTCGGTCACCAAGTCGAAATTCGACAATCTCTACGGCTGCCGCGAGAGCCTGGTGGACGGCATCAAGCGGGCCACCGACGTGATGCTGGCCGGCAAGGTCGCGGTCGTCTGCGGCTATGGCGATGTCGGCAAGGGGTCGGCGGAAAGCCTGCGCAGCCAAGGCGCCCGTGTAGTCGTCACCGAAATCGACCCGATCTGCGCGCTCCAGGCCGCCATGGCTGGCTACGAGGTCAAAACGGTCGAGGACGTGGTCGAGCGGGCGGACATTTTCGTCACCGCCACCGGCAACAAGGACGTGCTCACCGTTGATCACATGCGGGCGATGAAAGACCGCGCCATCGTCTGCAACATCGGCCACTTCGACACCGAAATTCAGGTTGCCGGACTGCGCAACATGAAATGGCACAATGTGAAGCCTCAGGTGGACGAAGTTGAATTCCCCGACGGCAAGCGCATCATCCTGCTGGCCGAGGGCCGCCTCGTGAACCTAGGCTGCGCCACTGGCCACCCGAGCTTCGTCATGTCCGCCAGCTTCACCAACCAGGTGCTGGCGCAGATCGAGCTTTGGAAGAACAACGACCAATACGCCAAGCAAGTCTACGTGCTGCCGAAACACCTGGACGAAAAGGTGGCGGCGCTGCATTTGGGCAAATTGGGCGTGAACCTGACGGAGCTGACCGCGGACCAGGCGGCCTATCTGGGTCTCGGAGACAAGGGTCCGTTCAAGCCAGAGCATTACCGCTACTAGAACAGATCCCGATCCGTTTGGATCGGGTGAATCTGCTCTAAATCTAAAAACAAAAGCATCTTACCCCGAAAAATTAATCGCTATAGCGATTCAATTTGATCGGGCGATGCTCTAACTACGGTTGTTTTCGCAACCGGAACTTATGAACCCGTTCTCGCGAGCGGGTTCTGATTACCAACAAAGGCCTCGCGCAAGCGGGGCCTTTGTCATTCTGTCATTCCAGCTTGAGGAAGGCTTCGCGCCAGCAAGCGGGCCTGCTCGGGCACCACCCCACGAGCCGGCGATAATTCACGCCGCCACCGCCACGCCATCATGCCAAAAGTGCGAGCAGCCCAAGCGGCGGGCGTCTTCGGCCGGGTCGGCGGCGGCGGCGAACGCCATCACGGTGAGCCAGCCGTCGGCCTGCAATGCCCGGCGCGCGGCGGGGGACGTGCCTGCCGGCAGATAGAGCCGAGCGGCCGCCCTGCCGCCCGCCCCCAGAACCCGCAACAGCATGTCCATGTAGATCGTGACGCCGGTCGCCGTCTCGCCCTCGTGCCCGGGCGCGGACGCCGTATAGCGGCCGCCGCGGCCCAGTTCGCCATGCAGCCCGCGGGCGAACAGCGAGAAGCTGATGCCCCGGTGATATTCGAAGCCGCGATGCTCGACCGGGTCCAAAGTCACCACCACATCCGGCAGACTTTCGGCCAAAAGCGGCAGCAATTCCGCCACGGGCAGCACGGTCTCGCGCGCTGCCGCCGGCATATCCATGTCGGAGAGCTTTTTCAGCGTCTCAGCCGCCGGCCCGGCGGCGTGCATCAGGGCCGTGAGCAGGCCTGCCTGGTCGGGCGCAATCCGCTCCACCGACGCCTGGTCCTTGCGATTCAGGGCTTCCCGCAATTCGGCCGCCCGCCCATCGCCCTGGGTGATGGCAGGTTCGATCGCTGAAGCAAGGCTGGGAAGGCTCAGATCGACGGTGAGCCCCTCAACGCCCAGCGCCATCAACACCTCGACCGGCACCACGATGGCTTCCGCGTCGGCGGCGATGCTGTCGCTGCCGATCAGTTCGATACCTGCCTGGCGGAATTGACGGTCGGGCCGCAACTGGTCGCCCGTTACGCGCAGCACCGTGCCATGATAGGAGAGGCGCAGCGGCCGCGGCCATTGGCTAAGCCGCGTCGCCGCGATCCGGGCAATCTGGGGCGTGATGTCCGCCCGCACGGCCAGCGTGCGCTGCGAAGCCGGATCGACCAGCCGGAACATGCGGTGCATCATGGCCGCACCGGGGCCGGTCAGCAGCGAGGCCTCGAACTCCATCAAGGGGGGCGAGACCTGCCGGTAACCGTTCTGGCGGAAGGCCGCCAACAGTTTCTCGGTCACCGCCGATTCCTGCTCGGCTTCCGGCGGCAGGGTATCGCGCAGACCGCTGGGCAGCAGCGCGGCGCTCTCGTTCATTGCAGGTCGGCCATCACAAATCGGTCCTGATCTCAGGCGAGGATGCGCCCGTTCTAGCGCATCGCCCTATTCAGGCAAGCGCAGCCAGCGCAGCGCCGGCCCGTCGTCGGCAAACAGAATGACGCGGCCACCACCGGGCAGTGTCATGCCGACAAGGTTGGTTTCCATATGCCCGGTGCGCTCACTCGTGCCCAAAATACGGATACTGCCATCCTCGGTAAGGCCAAAGGCAGCCATTTCACGCAGCGTCTTGCCGGGCAGGAGGATATCCGCAGCACCATCCCCGTCCACGTCGCCAATCCAACTAAGGCCCAACTGCCGGGAGCCGCTGGCGTGATTGGAGAGGCCCGGAACGCCCGGCGTGATCTGGTCCAAATAGACGCCGGCCTGGCGGTAAACCAGCAGCAGGCCGCCCGTATCCGGCGCACGCACCAGCGCAACCTCGCGCTGACCATTGCCGGTAAAGTCCGCCACGCCGACCGGATTCAGCCATTGGTGGGCACGCCCCATCGGGTCGGTGGCGAAGCGCTTGATCAAGGCGCCCTCGTGCACGGCATAGGCCTCCAAGCGCGCGCCTTCTGCCGGGTCGGTGCGGATCACCCAGGCTTCCGCCTGCCCGTCTGCGTCCAGATCCCAGAGCCGCGGCGCCAAATCTTCGAACACCGTGCCATCGGGCGCCTGCGTCGAAAGCGTTTCTCCCGCCGCGGTTTCGATGCGTAGGCTTTTGGCCTTTGCCACGCCGTCGAGGGTGCCATCGCCGTATCCGCGCGCCGGTTCAGCCAGCCAGGCGCGGCGGATGGCGCCGGCTCCTTCGGCCACGCGGCCACCGGGGATCAGGCCGGGCGCTGTGTCGGGAGGCGGCAGCGTGGCCCTCTGCAGCGACGGCGCATCGTCTTTCCATCGGACCGTCCACGCCGAACCGTCGGCGAGCGACAGCAATGGCCCGGCCGCGCCTTTCTCCAGTGAACTGGGCGCGGCGGGCAGCGCCAACCTGCCCACAGACCAGCGTTTTTCGTCCGCCGCCTGAGCGGCAGAGGCAACACCGAGCAGCAGGAACAGTGCCAAACGCAACATCAGAAACGCATCATTCTCGCCTGGATCACGCCGTCAATCGCCGTGATTTCGCTGGAAACGGCGTCACTGCAACACTCGTCGATCTCCACCAGCGCCAACGCGTGCCCGTTCGAGGGCGAGCGGCCCAGATGGAAGTTGGCGATGTTAACGCCGGCATTCCCCAGGATCGTGCCCAAATTGCCGATGAAGCCCGGTTTGTCCTCGTTGCGGATGAACAGCATATTGGCCCCGAGTTGCGCGTCGAAGTTGATGTCCTGCACCTGAACGATGCGCGGCAAGGTCCCGAACAGGGCACCCGCGACCGTGCGCGTGTTCTTGTCGGTTTCGACCGTTACGCGAACGACCGACTGGAAGTCGACGGACTGGTCGTTCTTCACCTCGGTCACGTCGATATTGCGCTCGCGTGCGATCACGGGCGCGTTCACCATGTTGACGCTGGTCAACAGCGGCCGCAGCAGCCCCATCAGAATGAGCGCCGTCAAGGGACGGGTGTTCAGGCTCGCCACATGCCCGCGATACTCGACCGTCAGCTTTTGCAGGGCGTTTTCCGTCAACTGGCCGGCAAAGCTGCCCAGTTGTTCGGCCAGGCCCATGAAAGGCTTCAGGCGCGGCGCCTCCTCCGCGGTGATGGAGGGCATGTTGAGGGCATTGGAGACGGCGCCGGTGAGCAGATAGTCGCTGATCTGCTCCGCAACCTGCAGGGCCACGTTTTCCTGCGCTTCCTCGGTGGCGGCGCCCAAATGCGGCGTCGTCACCACGTTATCGCGGCCAAACAACACGTTCTCCCGCGCGGGCTCTTCGACGAACACGTCGAAAGCCGCACCGGCGACATGGCCGCTATCGAGCGCTGCGGTCAGGTCTTCCTCGACCACCAGCCCGCCCCGGGCGCAGTTGATGATGCGAACGCCCTGCTTGCATTTAGCCAGCGCCGCCGCGTCGATGATGCCGCGGGTCTGGTCGGTCATCGGTGTGTGCAGGGTGATGAAGTCGGCGCGGCGCAGCAGCGCGTCGAGCTCTACCTTCTCCACCCCCAGATCGGCGGCGCGTTCGGCGGAGAGGAACGGATCGAAGGCCACCACCTTCATCTTCAGGCCCAGCGCGCGCTCCGCCACGATAGTGCCGATATTGCCGCAACCGATCAGGCCGAGCGTCTTCCCGAACAGTTCGACGCCCATGAACTTAGATTTTTCCCACTTGCCCGCCTGGGTGGAGCGATCCGCGGCGGGAATTTGCCGGGCGAGCGCGAACATCATGGCGATCGCGTGTTCGGCTGTGGTGATGGTGTTGCCATAGGGCGTGTTCATCACCACGACGCCCCGGGCCGTCGCCGCCGGCACGTCGATGTTGTCGACGCCGATGCCGGCGCGGCCGATGACCTTCAGGTTCGGCGCAGCCTCCAGTACCTGGGCGGTCACCTTGGTGGCGGAGCGGACGGCGAGCCCGTCATAGTCGCCGATGACGGAGAGCAATTCGTCAGGCTTCAGGCCAACCTTGACGTCCACGTCAAGACCGCGTTCCGCGAAAATCGCAGCCGCGCGCTCGCTGAGCGCGTCGGCAATTAACACTTTCGGCATAGTGGGATTTATCCCTTTTGCATATCAGCGATAACGGTTGCGTAGGCCCAGTCGAGCCAGGGCATCAAAGCGGCCACGTCGTCGGGCTCGACGGTCGCGCCGCACCAAATGCGCAGGCCGGGGGGGGCCGAGCGATAGCCGTTGATGTCGTAAGCCACGCCCTCGGCATCCAGCAAGTTCGCCATGCGTCCGGGCACCTCGGCGGCTTTCTCGCCAAGCTCGGGCGCGGCCACCGTCAGGCAGACGGAGGTGGAGGAGCGCATCACCCGCTCTTGGGCGAGGAACGACGCCCAAGGCGTGCGTTCCACCCATTCCGCGATATGCGCCAGCGATTGCTCCGAGCGCGTCTGGCAGCCTTTCTGGCCGCCAATGCTCTCGATCCAGGCGAGCGCGTCGAGGGCGTCCTCCACGCAAAGCATGGAGGGCGTGTTCATGGTCTCGCCACGGAAGATGCCTTCGATCAGCTTCCCGTCTTTCAGCAGGCGGAACACCTTCGGCAGCGGCCGGGGCGGCGTATAGCTTTCCAGGCGCGCGGCGGCCCGGGGGCTGAGCACCAGCATGCCGTGCGCGGCCTCCCCACCCATGGCCTTTTGCCAGGACCAGGTGGTGACGTCGAGCTTGTCCCAGGGCAGGCGCATGGAGAACGCGGCCGAAGTGGCGTCGCAGATGGTCAATCCGTCCCGGTCGTCAGCGATCCAGTCACCATTGGGCACACGCACGCCCGACGTGGTGCCGTTCCAGACAAAGACGGTGTCACGGCCCGGATCGACCTCGTCCAGGTCGGGCAGTTCGCCATAGTCCGCTTCCAGCACGCGCAGGTCCGGCAGTTGCAACTGCTGGCGGGCGTCGGTCAGCCAGTCCTTGGAAAAGCTTTCCCAGACCAGGGCATCGACGCCGCGCAGCCCCAGCAGATGCCAGAGCGCGATTTCCACCGCACCGGTATCGGAGGCGGGCACGATGCCGATGCGGTAGTCGGCGGGAATGTCAAGCAGCGCGCGGGTTCGGTCGATCACCGCGGCCAGCTTGGCCTTGCCGGGGCCGGAGCGGTGGGAGCGCCCCACCAGGGCGTCGGCAAGCACCGATGGCGACCAGCCGGGGCGCTTGGCACAGGGACCGGAGGAAAAGTTGGGACAGGCAGGCTTTTGGGCCGGCTTGGAAGACACGGGCGAACACCTTCCGAGAATTGCGGACGTTCCGCATAGCGGAATGACGCGATCCTAGAAAGGGCTCCGGTAAATCTCAACCGGCCGCGCTGCGGCAAGCCCGCGCTACTATATCACAAAAGCCTTATGTACTTACTTGGCTGCCGTGACCATAATCTCGACCAGGATCTCGGGGCGGGCGAGGCCGGATTGAACGCAGGCTCGCACCGGCGGGTTCTCCGGATCGACCCAGGCATTCCAGACCTCGTTCATGCCGGAAAAATTGGCCATGTCCGTGATCCAAAGCTGGGCGTGCAGCAGGTTGGACTTGTTCGTGCCGCCCTTCTTCAGATAGTCGTCGATCTTGTCCAGAATGTTCTGGGTCTGGCCCTTGATGTCCAGACTGGTATCGCTGGAGGTCAGGCCGCAGACATAGACCGTGTCGCCGCGGACGACACAACGGCTCATGCGCGGGCCGGATCCGGAAGTGATGTCGATGCGTTCGATAGCCATGGGTGGTTCCTCTTTGGGCAGTGAAAGTTAAAGACCGGCAGAGCCTACGCTGCCTTGGCGGTGCGCGAAAGCACCCGCATAGTGAGAGCAGGCTATCCGAAGGGAGCTGTCCGCCCCATGCACATCGACCAAGATGTGATGATTTCCACCCGCGACGGCGTAATGCTTGCGACCGACATCTACCGCCCGGAGGGTGCGGGGCCGGTCCCGGTGCTGATGGAGCGCACGCCCTATGGCAAGCACTTACCCAGCCGCAGCGAAATCACCCTGGAGCGCCCCGACGAAACCATGAGCCGGGCCGAGTTCGCGCGGCGTTACGTCGAAGCGGGCTATGCGGTGGTCTTTCAGGACAAGCGCGGACGCTATGCGAGCGAAGGGCGCTATCAGAAGTATCTGAGCGATGCCGAAGACGGCTACGACACCTGCGCCTGGCTGGTGGAGCAGCCGTGGTGCAGCGGCAGGATCGGCACGTTCGGGCTGTCCTACTGCGCGCACACGCAGGCCGCGCTCGCCAGCCTGGGCGCGCCGGGGCTGGCGGCGATGTGGCTGGATTCGGGTGGCTTCTCCAACGCCTTTCATAGCGGTGTGCGCCAGGGCGGAACATTTGAACTGAAACAGGCGACATGGGCCTTTAAGCAGGCAAGGCTCTCTCCGGAGGCGGCAGCGGACCCGGTCCTTGCGGCAGCGCTGGCGGGCGAGGATATCCGCGCCTGGTTCACCCGCATGCCCTGGCGACGGGGGCACTCGCCGCTGCGCCACCATCCCGACTACGAGGCCTACCTGTTCGAGCAATGGGCCGCGGTCACGGACGGGCCGTTCTGGCGGCAGGCAGGCATCTGCGCCGAGGCGTTTTGGCCGGACTTTGCCGACGTGCCGCAGGTGCATATGTCGAGCTGGTACGATCCCTACACCCGCACCGCGACCGACAACTATGTAGGCCTGAAGGCGGCGGGCAAGGGGCCGCTTCGCCTGATCCTCGGCCCCTGGACTCATGGCGACAGGAACCTGACCCATGCGGGCGATGTGGAGTTCGGACCGGCAGCAGCCCTGGATGCCGTGTATGGCTGCGATTATCTCGAAATCCGCAAGCGCTGGTTCGATTGCTGGCTGAAGGGCGAGGCCAATGGCGTTGCCGGCGAGCCCGCCGTGCGGGTGTTCGTCATGGGCGGCGGCAATACGGGTGATGCAGGTGTAGGCGGCCGCAGGAATGCCGCCGGAAGGCTCGAGCATGGCGGGCAGTGGATCGAGGCAAGCGACTGGCCGCTGCCGGACGCCGTGCCAACGCCGTTCTACCTGCACGCTGACGGCCGCCTCTCGACCGCGCCAGCGGCGACGGGTTCAATCACCTACCTCAGCGACCCGCAGAACCCGGTACCGACCATCGGCGGCGCGTTCTCTTCGGGCGAGCCGGTGATGAGCGCCGGCGGCTACGACCAAGTGGAGGGGCCGCGCTTTTTCGGCTGCCGCGAGCCCTACTTGCCGCTCGCGAGCCGTTCGGACGTGTGCGTGTTCCAGACGGAGCCGTTGGCGGACGACACGGTGGTCGCAGGCCCGGTGACGGCGCGGATCTGGGTAGCCTCCGATGCGCCGGACACGGACCTGCACGTCAAACTGGTCGATGTTTACCCGGCCAGCCAGGACTATCCCCAGGGCTTCGCCCTGAACCTCACCCACGGCATCCTGCGCCTGAGTTTTCGCGATGGCTGGAGCGAGCGGCGACTGTTGGAGCCGGGCGAGCCGTACCAGGTGGAGGTGCGCTGCTTTCCGACCGCGAACCTGTTCAAAGCCGGGCACCGCATCCGCCTGGACGTGCAGTCTAGCAACTTTCCGCTGGTGGACGTGAACCCGCAGACCGGCGAGAACCCTGTGCAGACCCGCAACTGGCGGCGGGCGCGCAACACACTGCTTGTGGGCGGCGAGCACAACAGCCACGTGAAATTGCCGCTGCTGCCGGCGGGGCGGCTGGAAAACTAAGCCGGCTGCATGTGGAGGCGCAGCCAGGCCGCCAACATTTCCTCCGTCATGGACCCGTCGGCGAGGGCAAGCATTGCTTGGTACGCATCTTCCAGTGGAGCATCAAGTTTACAACCGTTCTTATCGAGGAATAGACCGATCGACAAAAATGCCGCCCGCTTGTTGCCATCGACAAAAGGGTGGTTGCGGGCGATCCCAACCCCGTAAGCCGCCGATAGGGCCGCTATATCCGGGGGCGGATCGCCATAGGCCAACAGTTGGTGAGGACGAGCCAGCGCCAAATCAAGAAGGCTTTCGTCACGAATGCCTTCGCTGCCCCCGAATTCCGCCAAGCTCTCGGCATGAAGCGATAACAGGCCTTGCTTGGTGATCCATCGCAGCTCCGAGGCGGAGGTCATTTCGCCAATGCGCGGAATGTCTCTCGGTACTTCGCCATAAACTTCCGGCCAGCGGCTATTTCTTCAGCGACCTCTGCATCATAATTGGATAGCAAATAGCCGCCAGGCGTTTTGACCAAATATAAATGATCGCCCTTGGCCACATTCATCTGAGCCAGGAGTTCCTTCGGGAACACCGCGCCCGTAGAGGTGCCGACCGAGGTCAATTTCAGCTTATACATGCAAAGCCCTCTCTTCTTATGACGATAAGAATATACAGCCGGTCGATCCGGATTTCAACATCGAGACCGCTACGCAACCCCTATGCTGGCGGCCTTGTGCGAAGGTGAAGCTGGTTCATGAACTCGCCGGTATTGTCTCGAGCAGCAGGGGCAGCAGGCGCGGCAACTCGTCCAGCAACGGGCCGACCCAGGCGTTGTCCGCCTTGGCGAAGGGCTTCAGCACGTATCCGGTCACGGCATCGGGGCGGCCCGGATGGCCGATGCCGATGCGCACGCGCCAGAAATCGGCGCTCGCGTGTGCCTTGATACTGCGCAGGCCGTTATGGCCCGCAACGCCGCCGCCCTTTTTCACCCGCACCTTGCCCGGCATCAGGTCCAGCTCATCGTGAAAGACGATGGCCTGTTCGATCGGCAGGTTGAAATATTTGAGGGCGGGGCCGACCGAGCGGCCGGATTCGTTCATAAAGGTCTGCGGCTTCAGCAACAGAACCCTGCATCCGTCCAGCCGGAACTCGGAAAACAATCCCTGAAAGCGTGCTCTGAATGCAGGCGCCCCAAAATGCGCAGCGATCGCATCGGTCACGCGAAAGCCGATATTGTGCCGAGTGGCCGCGTATTTCGCGCCCGGATTGCCGAGCCCGACCAAAAGCCGGATATCCGCGCTCATGATCGTCGCTTCGGTCTCCGCCGGGCCTATTGCTCGCGGAGGAAATCCAGGTGCAGCGGCCTTTCGGTCACCGGATGACGCTGCACGTCCTGCAACATTACGCGCTCGGTCTTGCCGTCGATGGTAATGGTCATGGCAACGGTCATCAGGCCCGGGGTACGAAGGGCGCGGAACACCTCGTGCCCGTCGACCGAGACCGGCACGGCCTCGCCGGCACCGCCATAGATCACGGCCGGAACGCGGCCTTCCCGGCGGAGCGCGCGGGCGGCACTGGTGCCGGAATCGGTACGGACGGTTGCATCTAGGTTTTGGAAAGCCGCCATCAAAAGGGCTCCTACTGTCTCGCGATCTGTCAGCTATTTGGGCACCGATGCCGTCAGCGCAAAGCGGAGACGTCGGCGGAGCGGGTCTTTTAAGGGGGAAGCGCCCCCGAAAGCAAGAGACTATGCGAAGGCAGTCTCGCCGGCAGTACGCCCGTGTCGCTCGAACGCCAGGCGCACTCGGTCCGGCACTGCCTCCGATTGCTGCGTCTCATAATTAAAGTAGACATAGGTGGCCGTGGCGCGGGCGCAGAGACGGGCGGTTTGATGAACCTCTTCATAGAGCCGCCAGGACTTGGTGCCGATATGATCGACCCAGGTCAGCACCTCCGCTTCATGGGCAAAAAAAATCTGGGCGGTAAAGTCGATATTGGTATTCACGAGCGCCACCCGCCAGTTGGCGAAATCCAGGTCCGGAGTCACGATGCGAAAGATCTCGCGGCGTCCGGCTTCCAGCCAGACCGGCACGAAGCAATTGTTGATATGGCCCGCCCCATCCGTCTCGGAGGTGCGCGGTACGATCGGCGTGCGGAACATGGAAAGCCCTATAGCGACTCAGGAAAACGTTTTGCGACCGGCGTTCAGCCAAGCGGCTCGGTCAGGAAATAACGTCCATGTCGAGGCGGTGGTAGCCTCCCCCGAAAAACAGCATCGGCCGCCGGTCCAGGCCCGCCGTCCACAGCTTCAGCACGCGGCCGACAAATATGTCATGGTCGCCGCCCGGATAGGTCGCCTCGCGGGCGCATTCGATATACGCGACGCAGCCGTCCAATAAAGGCGCGCTGCTATGCTCGCTTTCCATTAACGGCAGGTCCTCCCACGGACGATCGTCCTTGGACGCGAAAATGTTGGAAAATTCGGCCTGGTCCTCGGCCAGCACATTGACCGAAAAATGGCTGCACGCGAGAAACTGCGCATGGCAATTGGCGGACTTGTCCAGGCTGAAGAGGACCAGCGGCGGCTCCAGAGAAAGCGAGGCAAACGAGCCCACTGTGGCGCCGGCGCGCAAGCCGTTATCATCACAGGTGGTGACTACAGTGACGCCTGTCGGCATCCGGCCGAGCGTGTCGCGGAAGGCGCGCGTATCGATGGTCGGCAACGACGAAACAGGCGTATCGGGCATAGAGCAATTACCTCGTGGATCGGCAAAGGGCGACGATAAGAACATGATCCATCAGGATAAGCCTAACGAAATGACCGCATCTGTCGAGGGGAATAGGCGGAAAATCCGCCGGTGTCTGCCGGTATTGTGGTTCTGCATGGCCCATCCCGCCAGGCGCAGGGCGGGCAGCAGCACCTATTCGGCGGGGTTGATCCGGGCGGCGGCTGGCGCGGGCGCCTCCATTACGCTTTTAACCTATGGCGAGGGCAGCGCGTTGCCAGGCACCCGCATATGCCTCGCGTCATCCGCGAATCGGCCCCGCTGGCAAAGCTTGGCGAGCCCCCTGCCCGGCAGCGCCTGGGCGTTGGAATCGGCCGATGCGGCGCAAAAGGCGCGCCGGCTGCTGGAAGGCCAGCCCTGGGCTGCAGCCGTCATCGACCACGCGGCGATGGGCTGGGTCTTGCCTGCCGTCAGAAAAGCGCGCGTGCCGCTCGTCTATATCTCCCATAACCACGAAGCCAGCGTGCGGCCGCGGATCGCGCGGCAGGCGCGGCCCGTCTGGCGCCGGCCGCTGCTGGCATGGGACGCGGCAAAATTCGCGAAGCTGGAAAGGTCCCTGGCCCAAGAGGCTGCGCTGATCACGGCCATCACGAAGGACGATGCCGCCCTCTACCGCCGGCAAAAAGCGCGCGAGCGCGTATCGACGCTGACGCCGGGCTATGCCGGCGGCCTGGACCCGCTGCCGCCACTGACCTCCACGACGCCGCGCCGGGTGATGCTGCTCGGGCGCTATGATTGGGTGGCCAAGCGGGAGAACCTGGCCCGGTGGGCGGCAGACGGCGTTCCCCTGCTCGCCGCTGCGGGCGTAGAGACCGCCGTCATCGGGTACGTGCCGGAGGCCCTGCAGGCCCGGCTGCAAGCGCCGGGTCTGCGTTTCCTGGGTGAACAGCAAGACATGGCGCCGTCCCTGACCGGCGGGCGGATCGGCCTGGTCGCCGAGGCGCTGGGCGGCGGTTTCAAGATGAAAACGCTGGACTATATCTTCCATGGGCTGCCGATCGCCGCTCTGCCGGGCGGCCTGCACGGCCTGCCGACGGCCGTGGCCGACAACGCGGTGCAGGCCGCCAGCCCCAGGGCCTTGGCCGAGACGATCCTCGCCGTAATCGACGACCTGCCCCGCCTGCAGGGCATGCGCGCCGGCGCCCTGGCCGCGGCAAGGGAGGCATTCGCCTGGGAGGCCCGCGGCGAAATGCTTGTTTCCGCCATCGAGGAACACTGCTTGCGCGGATCGGAGAGCACTGGCTAAATTCGTATCGATGCTGACCAACAACCCGCTTCGCTTCCGCCAATTCTTCGCCACCGTTTCGGTGCCCTGCCCCTATCTGCCCATGCGGACGGAGCAGAAACTGGTGATTGAATTGCGCGCGGCCGATACCGCCCGACTGCACACCGAGCTTGCCCGCGCCGGTTTCCGCCGTTCTCACCATCTGGCCTATCGTCCTGCCTGCCGCGCCTGCAATGCCTGTGTGCCGGTCAGGATCGACACGCAGCGATTCCAGCCTACCCGGTCGCTCAGACGGACCTGGCGCAACTTCCAGCATCTGACCGCCAGCTTTCACCCGCCGGCGGCGGACGACGAGCATTTCGCCCTGTTCCGCCGGTATGTGAACACCCGCCATCGCGAGAGCGAAATGGCGCTGATGGAGCAGGAAGACTTCGCCTCCATGCTGCAGGAGAGCCCGGTGGAAACGCAGGTCATGTCGCTGCGTGACGAAGACGGCACTCTGATTGCGGCATGCCTCTGCGACCGGCTGAACGACGGCATTTCGGCAGTCTATAGCTACTTCGATCCGCAGGCAAAAGGCAGCCTGGGCAGCCATATCATCATGCGCCTGGTCCACGCGATGGCCGCGGCCGGCAAGCCCAACGTCTATTTGGGCTACTGGATCCACGGGTCGGAGACGATGGCCTATAAGAGCCGCTTTCCCGGCGTCGAGGGTCTGATCGGCGGCGCCTGGCGCCCGCTGAAGCCCGATAGCAGCGACGCCTCTTAGTTTTTCGGAGACGCCCATGGCTTATTGGCTGTTCAAGTCCGAACCCGGCGAGTGGTCCTGGCAGGACCAAATCGACAAACTGCCGGATGGGGAAGGCTGGAACGGCGTGCGCAATCATCAGGCGGCCAACAACATGCGCGCGATGAAGGTAGGGGACCGGGGCTTTTTCTATCACTCGGTCAACGAACGGGCGATCGTCGGCATCGTCGAGGTCAGCAAGGAGTTTCACCCCGACCCGACTGACAAGAGCGGCAAGTTCGGCATGGTAGAGGTCAAGGCGGTGAAGCCGGTCGGCCGCCCGGTAACGCTCGCCGAGGTCAAGGCCGACGGCCGCTTCGACGATCTGGCGTTGGTCCGGCAATCGCGCCTGTCGGTGGTGCCCGTCTCAGCCAAGCACTGGAAGGCGCTGTGTAAAATGGCGGAGGTGGAGGCTTAAGGGCGCAATGGTGGCGCCTCGAACGGACCGCGCCCATTCGACGAACTTGCTCTACTCGAACTCCACGATCACCTGATCGGCGGAGAGACTGTCACCGGCGGTAGCGGTAACGGTTTTCACCACGCCGGGACGTTCGGCGCGCAGGATGTTTTCCATCTTCATCGCCTCGACCACGGCGATTTCCTCGCCTTCCTGCACCTCATCGCCGGTTTCCACCGAAATGCGAAGCAGCAGCCCCGGCATCGGCGACATAATCAGCTTGGACGTATCCGGCGGCACCTTTACGGGCATCACCGCCGCCAGTTCGGCAGTGCGGCTGGCCAGCACTTCGACGTCAGCCAACGCGCCAAGGTGGCTGATGGTATAGCCCACCCCGTTCGGTTGGACCTGGGCGGTGATCGGGTGACCGTCCACATGCCCGTGAAAAACCATATCGCCCGGCCGCCAATCACTGGCGACGCGGATGCTGCGGTTAAAGCACAGCACGGTATAACCATTGTCGGCCGCCCTCACCGACACCGGATAGTCCTGACGGTCGATGCGCACGACGAAATCACTGGGCGCCCGCCAAATCTGGCCGAGAAGCTGGCCGCTGATCTGTCCGTCGCGCTCCGAGGCACGGGCGCGCATGGCGGCGGCGAGCGGCACCAGGGTCTGAATCACGTCGCCGACCCGTTCGGCACCGGTATGGCCTTCGGGAAACTCTTCTTCGATGAAGGCGGTGGAAAAGGCGCCGGACCGGAATCTCTCGTTCGCCAAGGCCGCGTTCAAAAACACCAGATTATTGCCGATCCCTTTAACCACAAACCCGTCGAGCGCACGCTGCAGGCGCGTGATCGCCTCTTCGCGGTTGCGGCCGTGGGCGATCAGCTTCGCGATCATCGGATCATAGAACATCGAAATCTCGTCGCCCTCGCGGACGCCGGAATCGACGCGCACGCCTTCCGCCTGCGGCGGCTCGACATAGCGGCGCAGGCGGCCGATAGACGGCAGGAAATTGCGCGACGGGTCTTCGGCATACAGGCGCGCTTCCACGGCCCAGCCGTCGATCTGTACCTCCTCCTGCGTCCAGCGCAACTCCTCCCCGGCAGCGACGCGCAGCATTTCCTCGACCAGATCGAGGCCGGTGATCATTTCCGTTACCGGATGCTCGACCTGTAGACGGGTGTTCATCTCGAGGAAATAGAACTCTTTCTCCTGGCTGACGATGAACTCTACCGTCCCGGCGCTGTGATAGCCGACCGTCTCTGCGAGCGCGACCGCCTGTGCGCCCATGCGTGCGCGCATTTCCGGGTCGACCAGGGGGCTGGGCGCTTCTTCCAGCACCTTTTGATGGCGGCGCTGGACCGAGCATTCACGCTCGCCAAGGTGGATCACGTTGCCGTGGGTATCGCCCAGCACCTGGATTTCGATATGGCGGCCCTGATGGATGTATTTCTCGATAAAGACGCGGTCGTCGCCGAAACTGGAGCGCGCCTCACTGGCCGCACTGGCCAGCCCCTCTTTCAGGCCGGCATCGTCCCAGGCGATGCGCATGCCCTTGCCGCCGCCGCCCGCCGAAGCCTTGATCATGACCGGATAGCCGATGTCCTGCGCCACCTTCAGCGCATCCTTCTCGGAGGCCATCGCGCCGTCATAGCCGGGCGCCGTCGACACCCCGGCCTTTTGTGCCAGCAGCTTCGACTCGATCTTGTCGCCCATGGCCCGGATGGCGTGCGGGCTCGGGCCGATGAAAATCAGTCCTGCATCGGCCACCGCTTCCGCGAACGCCGCGTTTTCCGATAGAAAGCCGAAGCCCGGGTGAATGGCCTCTGCGCCGGTGTCCTTCGCCGCCTGCAGGATACGGTCCTGCACCAGATAGCTTTCGGCGGCGGCCGGGCCGCCGATGGCAACGGCTTCGTCGGCCATCCGTACTGCCGTGGACAACTTGTCCGCTTCCGAAAACACGACCACGGTCTTGATGCCCAGCTGGCGGGCCGTCTTGATGATCCGGACGGCAATTTCGCCCCGGTTCGCGATCAGGATTTTAGAGAACATAGAGATAGCGCCCTATCGTTAGGCTTCCCCCGTCATTGCGAGGAGACAACGGCGACGAAGCAATCCAGGTTGCCTCAAAACAAAAGCGGAGGCCGGTTTGGATTGCTTCGCCTACGGCTCGCAATGGCATGGAAGGTGGCATTTCGAACACGAAACCTAAAGCGGGATGTTCCCGTGCTTGCGCCATGGATTTTCCAGCTTCTTGTTCCGCAACATGCCCAATGCCCGGATGATGCGGCGGCGGGTGCTGCGCGGGCGGATCACGTCGTCGATATAGCCGCGTGTCGATGCGATGAAAGGATTGGCGAACTTGCTAGCGTACTCCGCCGTCCGCGCGGCGATCTTGCCTTCGTCGCCGATGTCCTGGCGAAAAATGATCTCCACCGCGCCCTTTGCCCCCATGACCGCGATTTCGGCCTGTGGCCAGGCGTAGTTCACGTCGCCGCGCAGATGCTTGGACGCCATGACGTCATACGCACCGCCATAGGCCTTGCGGGTGATCAGCGTAACCTTGGGGACGGTGGCTTCGGCATAGGCGTACAGCAATTTCGCGCCGTGCTTGATGATGCCGTTGAACTCCTGGTCCGTCCCCGGCAGGAATCCCGGCACGTCGACGAAGGTGAGGATCGGAATGTTGAAGGCGTCGCAAAAGCGTACGAACCGGGCGGCCTTGCGGCTGGAGTCAATATCCAGGCATCCGGCCAGCACCATCGGCTGGTTCGCGACAATGCCGACGGTTGAGCCGTTCATGCGGCCGAAGCCGATGACGATATTGGCGGCATAGTCCGGTTGAAGCTCAAAAAAGTCACCTTCATCGACGACCTTTTCGATCAACTCTTTCATGTCGTAAGGCTTGTTCGGATTTTCCGGCACCAGAGTGTCGAGCGATCGTTCCGGCCGCTCGATCGGGTCGGCCGTCGGCCGGCTCGGCGGTTTTTCGCGGTTTGAGGTGGGCAGGAAGTCCACGAACCGGCGCAGCTGCAACAGCGCCTCGATATCGTTCTCGAAGGCCATGTCGGCCACGCCGGAGCGGGTGGAATGGGAACGCGCGCCGCCCAGTTCTTCCTGGGTAACTTCCTCGTGCGTCACGGTCTTGACCACATCCGGGCCGGTGACGAACATGTAGCTCGTGTCC
Organism: uncultured Alphaproteobacteria bacterium; assembly: GCA_963807085.1. Lineage (GTDB taxonomy): Bacteria > Pseudomonadota > Alphaproteobacteria > Bin95 > Bin95 > JACKII01. The sequence continues at coordinate 461,111 of CAWEBB010000032.1, read as the reverse complement.
TTTACCATAAAGATGAAGTCGGTAATCGCCGGCGAGTAAACCGCGCCGCCCGCGCACGGCCCCATGATGACGCTAAGCTGCGGCACCACGCCCGAGGCCAGCATGTTCCGCTGGAACACCTCCGCATATCCGCCGAGCGCGGCGACGCCTTCCTGGATGCGCGCGCCGCCGGAATCGTTCAGGCCGATGATGGGGGCGCCCACTTTCATCGCCTGGTCCATAATTTTGCAAATTTTTTCGGCGTGCGCCTCCGACAAAGACCCGCCGAACACGGTGAAATCCTGGCTGTAAACAAACACCAGCCGGCCGTTGATCGTGCCATGGCCGGTGACGACGCCGTCGCCCGGCACCTTTTGATCGGCCATCCCGAAATCGACGGAGCGGTGTTCGACGAACATGTCGTATTCTTCGAACGAATCTTCGTCGAGAAGAACTTCCAACCGTTCCCGGGCGGTGAGTTTACCGCGCGAATGCTGTGCGTCGATCCGTTGCTGACCGCCCCCCAGACGGGCGTGGGCACGCTTCTCCTCAAGCATTTTGACAATGTCTTGCATTCGCTCTCCCAGGGAGTCGGGGCCGGAGGCCCCAGTCGCTGCCTGAGCGGCAGCCGTCGAGTGGTATGCCCGCAGCGTGACTTAAGCGCGGGAGTGGAGGGCACATAGGCCGAAAAGGCTAGGCGAGCAAGGCCAGAAAACGTTCCACAGCCTTCAAATCAGCCCCGAGCCGTGCGAGCCGGGCTTCCTCCTGTGCATCGCTGCCCCATTGTTCCATCTGATAGATTTCGTCGAGAAACGCCGCATCGGCCGCTTGTTCGGCCGAGATTCGGCCCGTGACCAGCGCCACCCCGATCACCGCCGAACCCGTCGCCGAAACCGCGCTGGAAAGCCCTGCCAGCGGAAAGTGGCCAAAGCCGGCAATGGCATCGCGTACTTTCGAAAGCGCGGCCGGCGGCTGCTAAATCGGCTGAATGGCGGACGTTACCAACAGTTTGGCACCGTATTCCTGATCAAGCCAGACAAGCAGGGGCGACCATCGCTCGTGCTGGCGCCGGACCAGGTCAGCCGGATTGTCGGCGTGGTAGCAAAGGAGGTCGGTTTCCGCGTACCGCGCGATCTCGGCTGCGATCGCCGCCCGCTGCGGCGCAACCCGGTCCAGCGCGGTGCTGGCGAGTTGGGTGAGCGGCATGGAGGATGGCTCGATCGTCTCCCGCTGCTCCGCCCACTCCGCAGCGACGGCATCGGCCAGTGCTTCCGTCGGCAGATGAAGCGGATTTCTGCCCGGTGTGCGGATCGGCCTGCCGTCCAGCAGCACCGAGAGTGTACAATCCCGCGCGGCGACGGCCGCCTTTTTGTAGAAACGTTTCATCGACGCCTCTTTTTCTCACGGTCGCGGCGGTCGCGGTAGTGCTCTTCGCGCATGTTCGGGATGGGCTCGTCGGCGCGCCCGTTCGCGGGGTCGAAGGCCAAGGCCGCCAGGGTTTTCTGAAAGGCGGGCGGCGGTGGCGCGGTCACATGGGTCTCGTGCGAGCGCTTGCCAAACGGCGGCAGCCACAGCGCGCGGGCGTGCAGGTGCAAGCCGGGCGAGACCGCCAGCGCCTCCAACAGGCCATCCGCCATGCCGTCGGCATCAGCGCCATACTTGGTGTCACCCAGGATCGGCTTGCCCTTGGCGGCCATATGAGCGCGCAGTTGGTGCGTGCGGCCTGTGCGCGGCGCGAGCGCGACCCAGGCCAGGCGGCGGCTCGCTTGGTCGATGGTGCGGTAGTCTGTAATGGCGCGCTGGCCGTCATGATCCTCTGCCATCCGCTCATAAACATCGCCCTGCTTCGAGAGCGGCAGGTCGATGAAACCGTCGGCGGGCTTCAGGATGCCGACGGTGATGGCCCAGTAGAGCTTCTCCATCTCGCGCAGACGGAAGGCATCGTTCAGCGCCCGGGTCGCCGCCTGGGTGCGGCCCAGCACCAGGACGCCGGACGTATCCCGGTCGAGCCGGTGCACGAGGCGAGGCATCTCGCCATCCCTGCCCGCGAGCGCTGCCAGCATACCGTCCACATGGCGGTGGGTTTTGGTGCCGCCCTGCACCGCCAGGCCGGCAGGCTTGTTCAGTACAATGATGTCCGCGTCCTGGTGGATCACCAGCGAGCGGATGAATGCCGCGTCGGCATCGCTGACCGGCCTGTCCTTACTTCCGCCCCGGCCTTCGGCGCTATTGGCAGCGAGCGGCGGCACGCGCACGCTAGTGCCTTCCACCAGCCGGTCGGAGCCCTTCACCCGTTTGCCATCCACCCTGATCTGGCCGGAACGCAACAGCTTTTGCAGATGACCGTGACCGATATTGGGAAAGCGCTTCTGGAACCAGCGGTCTACGCGCTGGTCGGCCTCGTTTTCCATGACGGTAATATTTTGAACGCCAATGATTTGAGTGCCGGTCATACGACGAGCCTCCAGGCTCGCAATCCAAGGAAAAACAGGCCGACGCCGAAGGTGACCGACCCCAGCACGTAGCCAAACGCCGCCACGGTATCGCCGCGCTCGATCAGGGTGACAGTGTTGAGCGAGAAAGTCGAAAAGGTGGTGAAAGCGCCCAAAAAGCCGGTGACGGCCAGCGCGCGCGCTTCGTGGCCGAGGTGGAGGCCGTGCACCGCTGCGCCGATCAGCAGGCCCAGGACCAGCGAGCCGACCAAGTTGACCGTCACGGTGCCCCAGGGAAAACCAAGGCCGGTCCAGCGACCGACCACCGTGTCCGTGCCATAGCGCGCCATGGCTCCGAGCGCGCCGCCGGCCGCGACGATGAGGTATATTTTCATGGCTCGCCGCTCGCGGCCAGCTTGGCTCGCAACTCCGCCCAATGGGCCAGGCGCTCGGCCACCCGCTTTTCATGGCCGCGCCCGCTGGGCGTATAATAGGTCTCTCGTTCCATACCGTCCGGAAAGTAATTTTGGCCGGAAAAGCCTTCATCCGTGTTGTGGTCGTAAGCATAGCCGGCGCCATAACCCAGGTCCTTCATCAACCTGGTGGGCGCGTTCAGAATATGAGCAGGCGGCGCCAGCGAGCCGGTGCTTTTGGCGGACTTCATTGCCTGGCCAAACCCCTTATAGGCCGCGTTCGATTTTGGCGCGGTGGCAAGATAAAGCACCACCTGCGCAATCGCCAACTCCCCTTCCGGCGAGCCGAGACGTTCATAGGTCTCCCACCCAGCCAGCGCCTGGGGCATCGCCTGCGGATCGGCCATACCCACATCCTCGCTGGCAAAGCGCAGCAGGCGGCGCGCGATATAGCGCGGGTCCTCGCCGCCTGCCAGCATGCGCGCGAGCCAATAGAGCGCCGCATCCGGGTCCGATCCGCGCAGCGACTTGTGCAGGGCCGAGATCAGGTTGAAATGCGCCTCCTGCGCCTTGTCATAGACGGGCGCGCGGGCGGCGAGCGCGATCGCTTCGGGGCCGAGCGGCTCGTCATCGGGATCGAGACCGCCCGCCTGCGCCAGCACCTGCTCGACCATGTTCAACAGGTAGCGCCCGTCACCATCGGCCATGGCGGCGAGCGCCTGGCGCGCTTCCGGCGTGATCGGCAGCGGGCGGCCGGTTTCCTCTTCCACCCGTTGCAGCAATTGTTCCAACGCCTCTGCCGAGAGGCGGTGCAGTACCAGCACCTGGCAGCGCGAGAGCAGTGCTGCGTTCAACTCAAAGGAGGGATTTTCCGTCGTCGCGCCCACCAGCACAACGGTGCCGTCCTCAACGAAGGGCAGGAAGCCGTCCTGCTGGGCGCGGTTGAAGCGGTGAATTTCGTCGATAAACAGCAGCGTCCCCTGCCCCGCCGCTCGCCGGGCCTTGGCCGCGTCAAATGCCTTGCGCAGATCGGCGACGCCGGAAAACACGGCGGAGAGCGGCTGGAAAGCCAGCGCGGCCCGCTCTGCCAGCAGGCGCGCGATGGTGGTCTTGCCGCAACCGGGCGGTCCCCAAAGGATAATCGAGGCGAGCGAGCCCGCTTCCAGCATCCGCCCGAGCGGCCCGTCCGGGCCCAGTATATGGTCTTGCCCGACCACCTCATTCAACTCTGCCGGGCGCAACCTGTCGGCAAGGGGCCTGGGTGCGGCCTGCTCCAGCCCGGCAGCCTCGAACAGGCTGCTCACGAGCGGAATTCCATCTTAAGCCGCTTGCCGTTACGCCGCAGCAGGATGCGCCAGCCGCGGGGCCGGTCTTCAACGACCTTTTGCACGTCGCCGACCAGCGCGATCTTGGTGTCATTCACCTGCTCGATCACGTCGCCGACCCGAAAACCAAGCCGGGCGGCGATGGAGCCGCGGCGGATACCGTCGACCGCCACACCCGCCATCACGCCGCGCAACCCCATCTCCTCGATGATGGCAGGCGAAACATTGACGACGCGCAGGCCCTGGAACGGCGATTCCTGGTCGAGAGCAGTCTGGTCCCGCGGCGGGTCTTCCGGCGGCGGCTCTATCGCCACGTCCGCAGTCTGTTGCTGGCCGCGCCGCCAATAGCCGACCTTCGCCGACTTGGCCGCCAACGTTTCGAAGCGATAGCGCATGGCGACCGGATCATCCACCGGCTGGCCTTCGACCGAGAGCACGATGTCGTTCTTCTGCAAGCCGGCTCGATCCAGCGGTCCCTTGGGATAAACCGACAACAACATGACGCCCTGCGGCCGCTCCAGCCCCAGCGCCCGGGCCATATCGGGACGCACCGTCTCGCCTTCGCCTCCGATCCAGGGCCGCACCACCTTTGCGCCCGTCTCATAGGCCGCAACCATGCGGCGGACCAGATTGGACGGAATCGCAAAGCCGACGCCGTGTGAGCCGCCGGAGCGGGAAAAGATCGCCGTGTTAACGCCCACCAGCCGCCCTTCCATGTCGATCAGCGCGCCGCCCGAATTGCCGGGATTGATGGCTGCGTCGGTCTGAATGAACACGCTGCCGTCGCCGATGGCTTGGCTGGTACGGGCATTGGCGGAGACGATGCCGCTGGTCACGGTTTGTCCGACGCCGAAGGGATTACCAATCGCCAGGATCAGATCGCCCACCTGCAACGCGTCCGAATTGGCGAATTCCAGCGCCGGCAGCGGCTCGTTTTTGGTCTCCAGTTGCAGCAGCGCCAGATCGTTGCGTTCCTCCGCCGCCACCACCTCGGCCTCGAACTCGCGCCGGTCGTGCAGGACCACGCGGATTTCATCGGCGCCGTCGATCACGTGATAGTTGGTGACGATCAGGCCGCCCGCACCCACAATAACGCCGGAGCCGAGCGAATTTTGCACCCGCTCGCGCGTTCCGGGCGGCGCCAGGTCACCGAAGAAACGCCGAAAAAAGGGATCATCGAACAGTGACATGCCGCGCCGCTGCTTGACCGTCTTTTGGGCATAGATGTTGACCACCGCCGGCGCGGTTTCCTTGACCAGCGGCGCATACGTCAGATGCAGTTCTTTGGCGGACCGGGGCACTTCGGCCAGTCCGGGCATCGCCGATAACGGCATCCATACGGAGAAGGCCAGCACCAACGCAACGAGACGTCTCATGTCTTCGGCTCTTTCAAAACGGCGGCAGCGTTTGCGCTGTATTTGCGCCCCCGACCGTACATTACAAGCCCGGAGCGCAGTCGAACCCCCGGCCTCAGGGCGCCAGAATGACCTTGCCCACTACTGCGCGTTCCGTGATCCGCTTCAAACCCTGGGCGAATTCCTCCAGCGGCAAGACGGAGTCCGTGACCGGGTGGAGCTTGCCCTGTTCCACCAACGCGAACAGGTCGGCGAACATGGCGTGCACCTGCCGGCGGGTCTGCGGGTCTGCCTTGGTTCTGCCCCAGGCCATGTAGAAGCCCCAATAGATGCCGATGACGTCGATATTCTTCACCAGCACCAGATTGGCCGGAATGCTGGGGATCTCGCCCGAGGCAAAGCCCATGGGGATGATGCGGCCGAGCGGCGCGATACAGCGGAGCGACTTGTCGAAGACCTCGCCACCAACGGGATCGAAAATCACGTCCGCGCCGCGACCCTCGGTCAGCGCCAGAACTTCTTTTTGGAAATCCTGAACGCGATAGTCGATCGCATGATCCGCACCGTGCTCGCCGGCGATGGCGCACTTCTCCGGAGAGCCGGCGGTGGCGATGACGCGCGCGCCCAACGCCTTGCCGATCTGCACGGCGGCGAGGCCGCTCGCGCCCGCCGCCGCGTGCACCAGCAGCACTTCGCCCGGCTGCATGCGCGCGCGCCAGGAAAGCGCGGCATAGGCGGTGGCGTAGATGGTGGGGAACTGGGTCGCGCCGGCGAACTCCAGCGCGTCAGGAATGGCGAACACATTGCCGGCGTCGACCACGGCTTCCCCCGCAAAGCCGCCGGCGGGCAGCCCGGCACAGACCCGGTCGCCGGGCTTCAGGCTCGTCTCGACGTCGGGTGCGATTTCGGCGACGATGCCCGCAATCTCCGTCCCGGGGGTGAACGGCAAGGGCGGAGTGTTCTGGTGCTTGCCTTCGATCACCAGCAGGTTGGCGAAGCTGAGGGCGGAGGCGTGCACCTGCACGCGGATCGTGCCAGGGAGAAGTGGTGGCGGGGGCACGTCCTCGACCCGGTGGGTTTCGGGCGGGCCGAAGGTGCGGCAGACGACGGCGCGCATGACAAGTTTCCAGTTTTTTGAGCCTTACCGGCGTCATTGCGAGTCCCGGATGCAATCGGGGCGAAGCAATCCAGCCATTCTTTCAATATTTCCGGACCGCCAGTTTGGATTGCTGCGCAGCTGCATCGCTGCGCATTGGGGCTACGCGCAAGGGCAGTGTTAAATCGGATAAACCAGCAGCACATCCACCCGGCGGGAGTCCAGCACGACGCGGCGTCTGCGGAACTTCAATGCACCGTCCTGCTCCACGATCTCGTCGTCATAGGTGGCGACGCAGAAGCGCTCCTGGGCGCCGTCATGCATGGTGCGGTAGACCACCAGGCTGGTCCTCCCATGCACAGAGCCGTCACCGTTCGCGGCGAGCCGCGGTCGCGAGAGGATGTGGTTGTAGTGGTGCGGCTCGAAGATGTTCGCCTTGCGCAGCGCCGTGATCCGGTCGCGGATCTGGCCCATGCCGGCGGCGCGCATGATTGCCATGGGATAGCCGCGCTGGACGGCCTCCCGCGTCGTCACCTCGTAAAGGCCGTCTTCGGTAAAGAAACCCGGCCAGGCCTCAACGTTGTCGTCGTCGATGCAGTAGGCATAGTCGCAGAACAGGTCATCGACCCGGCCGCGCAGTTCGGGCGTGATCTGCATCAGTCGGCAAATCCCATCAGGTCGCGGTAGCCGGTCCAGAAGCCGCGAATTGCCGTTTCCGTAGCCCGGCTGCCTTCGGAGGTTTCGGCGGTCTTGCCGCCCATCTCCAGGAACTCCTGCGCGTCCTCGCTGCCCTTGGAGCCGCGCTGCACGAACTCGTTAATGCAGCCGTCCTCCAGGCTGACATAGCCGGCCGCACCGGTCAGGTTGCCCTGGTTGATGCGCATTTCGGCCTGCTCCGGCGTGTCGTCCTCATAGCCGATATAGTACCAATGCAGCTCCGTCTTGCCCGGCCCCTTTGGCACAAAATGGCGGACGGCCAGCGAGTTCAACGTGAACTGGATCGCGAGCGACGGGAAGGTCGTCTGGATCATGTGGGTGATGTTGTCATCGAACTCGTGGAATGCCTGGAGCAGTTCCGGCCCGGCCAGCGCGTTTTCGTCAAACTGGGCCGAGTGGATTTCCTTGTAGCGCTCGTCTTCTTGGATGGTCGCCCGCTTGGCATAGGAAAGCGAGTGCCAGGGCACCGGATCGGCCAGGATCATGCCGCCGTCCATGTCGAGACGGTTGATCTTGAACGTGGTGTAGAAGGTGTGCAGCAAGGTCGCGTGATAGCTGTCGCGCACATTCTCGGCGTACAGCTTCCAATTGTTGTGAATGATCTGGGAGTGATAACCGATGATCTTGTGCGGCCGGGCGAAGTTGCGTTCGATCAGGCCGCACATGGTTTCGCCCAGATACTGGTTAAGCGGCGGCGTCTCGTCGGAAAAGGTGCCAAACACCAGCCCGTGCATGGTGGCGACGCGCAGCGGCTCCAGCCGGTGCTTCGACAGGTCGAAGTCTTCCGGCATGCCGCCCTTGCCGCGCAGCCCGTCCTGAAAGGCGACGCCGCGCAACTGGCCGGTCAGGTCATAGGTCCAGGAGTGGTAGACGCAGGAGAGGCGCTGCCTGTTGCCCCGCTCTGTCAGGCAGACCAGAGCACCCTTGTGGGCGCAGCGGTTAACCATGGCATGCACCTGTCCGTCGCGGTTCCGGGTCACGATCACCGGGATCTCGCCGACAAAGCTGGTCTTGAAGTCGCCTTTTTCCGGAATTTCCACTTCCATGCAGAGATAGTGCCAGACCGGCCCGCGGAAGATGCGCTCGTGCTCCAGCTTCAGGATTTCCGGGTCATGATAGACGCGGTAGGGCACGCGCGTCGGCCCTTCGCCCGGCCAGTGCAGCGGTTGGCTGAGCGTTGTCGGGCGCGGGGTGCTGTCAGGAGCGAGAGTATCTGGCATGGAGGCTTCTCCAAATGGCATTGCGCTTGTTCCTACCATGCCTGGGACCGTGTTTGACGTAAAGATTGGAGACGGGCGCTAAAGGTCGAACGCCGTCTGCTTGCCGGACGGCTGCTCGCGGGCGGCTTGCTTGAAGTTCGCGGAATCCATCATCGGGCTTGAAGTAAATGTGGCCGTCGATACCGCCATCCGCGTTTTTTTTCCCCGCCGCGGGAACAGTGGTGCCGCAACGGCAAGAGGGATCAAGCACCACATCTCCGGGATTGCTTGAGGCCGTGAGAAAGGCCCTCTCCGAGGCCAATGGGGAGATTGCCAAGCGCTCCGGTCGTGCCAAGGGTTTTGTCGTTCTGCCGAAAAGCTGGATTGTCGAGCGGACCTCCGCCTGGCCATTCACGCTTGGCCATTTACGGCAACAGGTCGTCCTCGCCCATGCCGCGTGAGATCAGGTTGCGCTGCACGTCGCTGGTTCCCTCGCCGAACAGATAGACCAGCGCATCGCGGTGGTGCATGCCGACGGAGTACTCGCGCATGATACTGGCCCCGCCGAGCACCCGCATGGCGCCCTCGGTCACGCGAAGGGCGGCTTCGCTTGCAAACAGCTTGATCTTGGCGGCGGCGGCATGGTCGATCGTGCCCAGATCCACCCGCCAGGCGCCGTGATAGACCATCCAGTGCGCGGCCTCGATATCGGTGACCATGTCGGCCAGCCGGTGGGCGACGGCCTGGTATTCCAGGATCGGCTTGCCGGCCACGATGCGGGTGCGTGCGTATTCCAGCGCCTCCGCATAGGCACCCTTGGCGACACCCAGCACCGACGCCGCGACGCCGACCCGGTTTTCGGTCAGGCAATCCAGGATGACGGGATAGGTGCCTTCGCGCTCGCCCAGCACGTGGTCATCGGGCACGAACAGGCCGTCGATGTAAATCAGCCCGGTCTCGGAGCCCTTCAGCCCTTCCTTCTTCAGGTGATCGATCTGGACGGCCGCATCCGGCAGCGGCACGATGAACAGGCTGATGGCGTTGGGCTTCAGTTCCGGCGCGGTGCGGGCCGCCAGCATCATGAAATCGGCCATGGGCGCATTGGTGATATAGAGCTTGGAGCCGTTGATGCGGTAGCCGCCCGCCACCTTTTCCGCGCGGGTTTTCATGGCGCGGATGTTGGAGCCGCCGTCGGGCTCGCTCAGGCCGAAACAGGCGATTTTCTCGCCCATGATGGCGGGCTTGAAATAGTGCTGCTTCTGCATGGCCGTTCCCGCCCGCCAGATCGGCCAGATGCCCAGGTGCGAGTGCGCGGAATAGGCGGCACAGAATGCCTGGGAAACGCGGCCCAGTTCTTCCCGAATGATGCAGTCGGAGACCTTGTCCATGCCGACCCCGCCGTCCTCTTCTGGGTAGCGCGCGCCAAGCAGACCCAGCTCGCCCCAGCGCCGGAACAGGTGCGGGGGGAAACGCTCGGCATCGTCGGCTTGCTGCACAAGGGGGCGCATTTCTGCTTCGGCATGACGGCGCACGGTTTCGCGAAGCTGGATGTGCTCGGGGGAGAAGCTGAAATCCATTGGGTGCATCTCGACGTTTCGGGAATTTCCAGCAACCTGCCCCAATCCGGTCGCAAGGAGCAAGTTGCCAGCCTTCGCGCACGCTCTATGCTGTCTGCCAATCAACGAAAGCCTCTAGGAACGCCGATCTGATGTCCACACCCTCCAACAATATCACCGGCCGCGCCGCCTTTCTGTCCGTCATGAAGGAGGAAGGGGTGAAGCGCATGTTCGGCAACCCCGGTACCACCGAACTGCCGATCATGCACGCGCTCACCGAACAGTCGGACATCACCTACACCATGGCGCTTCAGGAGAGCGTTGTCGTCGCGATGGCGGACGGCTATGCGCGGGCCAGCGGCGAACTGGTGGCCTGCAACGTTCATGTAGCGCCGGGCCTCGGCAACGCCATGGGCACGTTCTTCACCGCCGCCAATTCCGGCACGCCGATGATCCTCACAGCCGGCCAGCAGGAACAGGGCCACGGCCTGCAAGAACCCCTGCTTTATGGCCCGCTGGTGGAGATGGCCGCGCCGGTCGCGAAGTGGTCCACCGAGATCACGCTGCTGGAAGACCTGCCGCGCGTCCTGCACCGCGCGGCCAAGATCGCGACGACGCCGCCGACCGGGCCGGTATTCATCTCGCTGCCGGGCGACATTCTGAACGCGGACGCGCCGCTCGAACTCGGCAAGGCGACGCGTGTCGATACCCGGGTCCGCCCGTCAGACGCCGCGCTGGAAGCGCTGGCCACCCGCCTGCTGCAAGCCAAGAACCCGGTCGTCATTGCGGGTACGGAGATGGTCTCGTCGGATGCCTTCGATGAGGCTGTCGCCTTTGTCGACGCCCTTGGCGCGCCCGTTTACCAGCAGACCGTTGCATCTGGCGCTCACTTTCCCAGCGAGCATCCGGCCTTCATCCGCTGCCTCGGCCGGTCCCAGCCGGACGTGCGCAAGGCGCTGGAGCCGCACGACATGCTAATCTGCCTGGGCGCGGACGTGCTGCGCATGTCGGTCTATTCGCCGGTCGATCCGCTGCCGGAAGAAATGCCGGTCATCCAGATCGGCCTGAACGACTGGGAGATGGGCAAGAACTACGCCGCCGAAATCGCACTCCGTGCCGACCTGAAGGAAACGCTGGCTGCCGTGACGCCGTTGTTGAAGAGCAAGGGTGGGGCGGCCCAGGCAGATGCTGCCGGCAAGCGCATCGCCGCGCTGGCTGACAGCAATTGGAGCGCGGTCCGGGCCAAGCGGCGCGCGGCGGCGGAGGACAAAGGGGCGGGCGAACCCTTAAACGGCGAATGGCTGATGATGCGGATGAGCGACCTTGCCTCCCGCGACGTCATCGTGGTGGATGAAGGCGTCACCACCGCCGCCACCCTGAACGCGCACTTCCCCTATGTCGACCGGCACAGCTATTTCGGCAATGTCTCCGGCGGTATTGGCTGGGGCATCGCCGCCGCGGTGGGCGTGCAGATGGCCAAGCCCGAGCGGCGCGTGGTGGCGGTGATCGGCGACGGCAGCGCCCAATACTCGATCCAGGCGCTCTGGACCGCGGCCAATTCCAAGACGCCGGTGGTGTTCGTGATCTGCAACAATGCGGGCTACACCATCATTAAGCAGCGCCTGACCCTGTTCCACGGCAACGAGGAATATATCGGCATGGACTTCCACAACCCCTCCATCAACGCCGCTAAGCTGGCGGAAGGTTACGGCATGGAGTCGGTGCGCGTCTCGACGGGCGCGGCGTTCGAGGAGGCATTCACCAAAGCGCTTGCCACGACCGACGGACCCACCCTGATCGAAGCGATGGTCTACGCCGCCTACTAAGCCCCACTCCCCCGCCGTCAATGCGAGTCCTGGACAAACTCCGGGGCGAAGCAATCCACCCGCCGAGCGATCAAGCGCAATGTGATGGATCGCTTCCCCTGGCTCAGGGGCTGGGGTCGCAAGCACGGCATCAAGAAAGAATTTCCCATGCCCAATACAGTCTACCGCCTGTCCCATCCCCGCGTAACGCCCCTCACACGCGAGGAACTTGCCCCCGACATCCGTGCCATGCTAGAGCGCCCCGGCGGCTTTGAGCACGGCCAGGTGCTGAACGTGTTCGCGACGCTGGCGCGGCACCCTGCGCTGCTGAAGCGCTGGACGCCGCTCGCCAATCACCTGTTGTTCAAGTCGTCTCTGCCGCCGCGCGAGCGCGAACTGGTGATCATGCGCGCCGGTTGGATGGCGGGCAGCGCCTATGAGTGGGGCCAGCATGTAGTGATCGCCCGCGACCAGTGCGGCTTCACCGATGCCGATTTCTCGGCGCTGGCCGTTGGCTCGTCCGATCCGCACTGGACCGGGCCGGAGGCAGCACTGCTGGCGCTCGCAGAACAACTGCACGTGCAGCAATTTGTTGACGACGAGGTATGGGCTGCGCTGACTGCTCACTTCAGTCCAAAACAGATCGTCGATGCCCTCTTCACCGCTTGCAACTACACCACGCTCGCCATGGCGTTGAACGTGCTGGGCGTGCAGTTGGACGAAGGCTGGGAGGGGCCCGACGCGTCGCTGCCGGTCAATACGCAAGCGCCCGCCGCGGCGCTGCCCAGCATGGCGATCAAGCGCCCGGCGCCAAGGTTGGACCCCGTTCCGCTCGACGCCCTGGACGACAAGGGGCTAGAGCTTTGGAACAAGGCCCGGGGCCATCTCGACCGGATCAATGTCATCCAGACCATGATGCATCATCCGGACCTGCTGCGCCGCTGGATGCCGTTCTTCAGCCACTGCCTCCACAAATGCGAGCTCAGCCTGCGCGATCGGGAGATCGTGATGCTGCGCACCGGGCGGCTCTGCGGTTCCGGTTACGAGTGGGCGCAGCACAAGCCGATCGCCATGGAGCGCGGCCTGACCGAAGCCGAGATTGCCGGCATCGCCGATGGCAGCTTGCAAGCCGGCGCCTTGCTGATCGAGGCAGTGAACCAACTGCACCGCACCAGCATGATTGACGACGCGTTGTGGGAGCGTTTGACCAGCGAATATACCGTGCCCCAGATCCTGGACGTGATCTTCGTGATGGGCCAGTACCGGATGGTCAGTTGCGTGCTGAACACCCTGGCCGTGCAGCTGGACGACTACCTGGTGCCCTATAGTGAGGCGGCGTGAGCGCGGGCGTAGCCTAAAATCCTGTGTCGCAACAGGGTTATTGCCTCTATAGTCTTTCCAGATCGAATCCGTCCGTTTGACGAGGTGGATTGGCCGAATGGCGTCTGGACCCGACCCGCTGGAGACAGCCGCCGCGATCTGCGCCCGCCACGGCAACGATCCGGCGCTGCTTCTCGAAATCCTGCATGACGTGCAGGAAGCGCTGGGGTTTGTGCCCGAACCCTGGCTTGCCGAAATCGCGCAAAGGCTGAACATCGCCCGGGCCGAGGTGCACGGCGTGATGACCTTCTACCATGATTTCCGGACGGAGCCCGCAAGAGGCCCCATCGTGAAGCTCTGCCAGGCGGAGGCATGCCAATCCATGGGCGCGCGGGCGCTTGCCGATGCACTGCGGGGGCAGCGCACCATGACCGTCGAACCGGTCTACTGCCTGGGCAATTGCGCGCTCGCACCCGCCGCCATGGTGAACGGGCGGTTGATCGGGCGCGTTACGGCGGAAGATCTGGAGGAGATGGCAAGGGAGGCGGCTTCATGAGTATTCGCCTATACGTGCCGCGGGACTCCGCCGCCCGCTCCGTCGGGGCTGATGCGGTGGCCGCCGCCATTGCACGGGAGGCGACAGAGCGCGGCGAGGCCGTTGAGACCATCCGCAACGGCTCCCGCGGCCTGTTCTGGCTGGAGCCGCTGGCCGAGGTGGAAACGCCGGAGGGCCGCCTCGCGTATGGCCCCGTTACCGAGGGCGATGTGCCGGGCCTGTTCGAGGCCGGGTTCCTCTCCGGCGGCAGGCATGCGCTTGCTCAAGGCCCGACCGAAGACATTCCCTATCTGAAGAACCAGGAACGCCTGACCTTCGCCCGCGCCGGCCTAGCGGACCCGCTGGACCTGGCGGCCTATGAGGCGAATGGCGGGCTGGCTGGGCTGGGCGCGGCGCTCGTTATGGACCCGCGCGGCATCTGCCAGGCCATCACGGACTCGGGCCTGCGCGGGCGCGGCGGCGCCGGCTTCCCTGCCGGTATCAAGTGGAAAACTGTGCTCGGTCAATCCACTGACGGCGCCAAATATATCGCCTGCAACGCCGACGAGGGCGACAGCGGCACCTTCGCCGACCGCCTGCTGATGGAGGCGGACCCATTCGCGCTGTTGGAGGGCATGGCAATTGCGGGCCTGGCGACCGGGGCAGAGGAAGGCATTCTCTATATCCGCTCCGAGTACCCGAGCGCCATTGCCACCATGCGCGAGGCCATCGGCGCTTTTGAGGCCGCCGGCTGGCTGGGCGAGAGTGTTGGTGGTTCCGGCAATGCCTTCCGCGTCGCCATCCGCCGGGGTGCGGGCGCCTATATCTGCGGCGAGGAAAGCGCCATGCTGAACTCGATCGAGGGCAAGCGCGGCACCGCCCGGGCCCGGCCGCCGATCCCCGCGATCGCTGGCGCATTCGGTCAGCCGACCGTCGTCAACAACGTGCTGACGCTGGCGACCGTGCCGGTGATCCTGGCGAAGGGCGCAGACTACTACAAGGGCTTCGGGCAAGGGCGTTCGCGCGGCACCCAGCCCTTCCAGCTTGCCGGCAATATCAGGCGCGGCGGCCTGGTGGAAAAGGCGTTCGGCGTCAGCTTGCGCGAATTGGTGGAGGATTTCGGCGGCGGTACGGCCACGGGCCGGCCACTGCGCGCCGCCCAGATCGGCGGGCCGTTGGGGGCCTACGCGGCCGGCGATCAGTTGGACCTCGCCATGGACTACGAGGCGCTGGCAGCCGAGGGGCTGATGCTCGGCCATGGCGGCATTGTCGTGTTCGATGACACGGTCGACATGGCCGAAATGGCACGCTTTGCCTTCGAATTTTGCGCCATCGAAAGCTGCGGTAAGTGCACGCCGTGCCGGGTTGGCGCCGTCAGGGGCAAGGAAACCATCGAGAAGATCATGCGCGGTGAGGACGTCGCGGCAAACGTCGCTCTGCTGGAGGACCTGGGCGAGTTGATGCGGGATGGCTCGCTCTGCGCGCTGGGCGGCCTGACACCCGCGCCGGTGCTTTCCGCCATCCGGCTGTTTCCGGAAGATTTCGACCGCGCACCAACCGCGCAGGCCGCCGAATAAAGGAGAAGCCTCATGACCATTCTCCGCGAACCCGACCACGGGACGCCCGCCAAACAAGGCGCGCCCGTATCTCTCTGGATCGATGGGGCCGAGATCACCGTTCCGGCCGGCACCAGCGTCATGCGCGCCGCCTCTCTGGCCGACCGAAAGGTTCCCCGGCTCTGCGCCACCGACAGCCAGGAAGCCTGGGGCTCGTGCCGGATGTGTCTGGTGGAGATCGAGGGCGTGAAGGGCACGCCCGCCTCCTGCACCACGCCCGTGGCGGACGGTATGCGCGTCACAACCCAGAACGCCCGGCTGGAAAAGCTGCGGCGCGGCGTGATGGAACTCTACATTTCCGACCATCCGCTCGATTGCCTCACCTGTGCCGCCAACGGCGATTGCGAGCTACAGGATACAGCGGGAGAGGTAGGCCTGCGCGACGTGCGCTATGGCATGGCGGGCGAAAACCACTTCGAAGCCGCCAGCGCGGCACCGGTCGATAGCTCGAATCCCTATTTCCAGTTTGACCCGGCCAAGTGCATTGTCTGCTCCCGCTGCGTGCGTGCCTGCGACGAGGTGCAGGGCACCTTCGCGCTCACCATCGAGGGCCGGGGTTTCGAGAGCCGCGTTTCGGCCGGCATCGCGTCGGATGACTTTTTCTCCAGCGACTGCGTTTCCTGCGGCGCCTGCGTCCAAGCCTGCCCGACCGCGACCCTGATCGAGAAGCCGGTGGTCGCCCACGGCACCCCGCAACGCACGGTGCTGACCACCTGCGCCTATTGTGGCGTCGGCTGCTCGTTCAAGGCGGAGCTGCAGGGCGAAAAGGTGGTGCGCATGGTCCCCTACGAGGACGGCGGCGCCAACGAGGGCCACGCCTGCGTCAAGGGCCGCTTTGCCTTTGGCTATGCGACGCACAAGGACCGCATCACAACGCCCATGGTTCGGGATGCGATCACCGACCCCTGGCGGCCCGTAGATTGGGACGAGGCCATCGCCTACGCAGCAAGCCGGCTCAAGGCCATCCAGGCCGAGCATGGAACGGGCGCTATCGGCGGCATCACGTCGTCCCGCTGCACCAACGAAGAGGTCTATGTCGTCCAGAAAATGGTGCGGGCGGCGTTCGCGAACAACAATGTCGATACCTGCGCCCGCGTCTGCCACTCGCCCACCGGCTACGGCCTGAAGCAAACCTTCGGCACCTCAGCCGGCACGCAGGATTTCAAGTCGGTGGAAAGCGCCGACGTGATCCTGCTGATCGGCGCGAACCCGACGGACGCGCATCCGGTGTTCGCCTCCCGCATGAAAAAGCGCCTGCGGGAAGGGGCCAAGCTCATCGTCTGCGACCCCCGCCGCATCGACCTGGTGCGCTCGCCGCATGTCCAGGCCGCGCATCACCTGCAACTGCTGCCTGGCACCAATGTCGCGCTGATGAATGCGTTCGGGCACGTGACCGTCACCGAAAAGCTGGCGCACGAAGCCTTTGTCGCGGAGCGCTGCGATCCGGAGGCGTTCGAGGCCTGGCGCGCTTTCATTGTGGAAGAACGCAACAGCCCCGAAGCACTGGCCGGCATAATCGGAGTGCCCGCGGCAGACCTGCGTGCCGCCGCCAGGCTCTATGCCACCGGCGGCAACGGGGCCATCTATTACGGTCTCGGCGTGACCGAGCACAGCCAGGGCTCGACCATGGTCATGGCCATGGCGAACCTGGCGATGGCGACCGGTAATATCGGGCGCGCGGGCGTGGGCGTGAATCCGCTGCGCGGCCAGAACAACGTGCAAGGCTCCTGCGACATGGGCAGCTTCCCGCACGAGTTGCCGGGCTATCGGCCGGTGGGCGACGACGCGGTCCGCGGGCAGTTCGAAGCCGACTGGGGCGTCGAACTGCTGGCCGAGCCGGGGCTGCGCATCCCGAACATGTTCGAGTCGGCGCTGGACGGCTCGTTCCACGGCCTGTTCGTCCAGGGCGAGGATATTGCCCAGTCTGACCCCAACACCACTCATGTGCAGGCGGCGTTGCGGGCGATGGACTGCGTCATCGTCCACGACCTGTTTCTGAACGAGACGGCGGCCTTTGCCCATGTTTTCCTGCCCGGCACCTCGTTCCTCGAAAAGGACGGCACGTTCACCAACGCCGAACGCCGCATCAATCGCGTGCGGCCGGTCATGGCGGAAGCCTGCGGCGTGGCCGAATGGCAGGTGGCCTGCCGCCTGGCGCAGGCGATGGGCTATCCCATGGCCTATGCGAACCCGGCGGAGATCATGGAGGAAATCGCCCGCCTGACCCCGACCTTCGCCGGCGTCAGCCACGCACGGCTGGATGCCGAGGGCTCTATGCAATGGCCGGTCGACGAGCGCCATCCGAAGGGCACGCCCATCATGCATGCGGACGGTTTCGTCATCGGCAAGGGCCGGTTCATGCTGACCGACTTCGTGCCGACCGAAGAGCGCACGACCCGCCGCTACCCGCTGATCCTGACGACGGGCCGCATTCTCAGCCAATACAATGTTGGCCAGCAGACCCGGCGGACGGAAAATATCCGCTGGCACCGGCACGACCTGCTAGAAATCCATCCGCACGATGCCGAGGAACGGGGTATCACGCAAGGCGACGTTGTGCGGATCGCGAGCCGCATGGGCGAGACCACCCTGCATGCGGCCATCACTGACCGCGTGCCCCAGGGCGTGGTTTACACCACCTTTCACTACCCGCTCAGCGGTGCGAACGTCATCACCACCGACTATTCCGACTGGGCGACCAGTTGCCCCGAATACAAGGTGACGGCGGTTCAGGTGGCGCGCACCAACCAGCGCGCGCCCTGGCAGGAGGAACTGGAGGACATTCATTCCAGCCATTACCGCTTTGTCGCTCCGGCGGCGGAATAGTCGGCCGATGGAGGTTCGCCGCCTCGTCGGCCAGGAACGGGAGGTGTCGCCCGCCGCCCGCGGACGGCTGCTGACACCGGCGGGTGCGCGGCCCGCGGTCTGGCAGGCGGCGGAGGAAACGCCGGCCGCGATCCTGCTGAACGGCCAGAACTTCGCCGTCATGATGATCACGCCCGCCGACCTGGAGGACTTCGCCGTCGGCTTCGCGCTGACGGAAGGCATCGTGCGCCGTACCGCGGAGATCGAGAGCCTGCGCATCGGCGAGGCAAAGGACGGGCTGCTGCTCAACCTGGTAATCGACGGAGCACGGGCCGCCGCGGTCGAGGATCGCAGGCGCACCTTCGCCGGACGCTCCGGCTGCGGCGTGTGCGGCGCCCAGACGATCGAGGCGGCCTTGCCCCGGCCGCGGCGGGTTACGGGCTTCTTGCCCGGTCTGGCGGCGCTGCAGGCGGCTTTCGCCGCGCTCGGGCCCGCCCAGCGCATGAACCTGGCGAACCGCACCACCCATGCGGCTGCCTTCTGCGGCCTGGATGGGGCCATCCGGATGCTGCGGGAAGACATCGGCCGGCACAACGCGCTCGACAAACTGGCGGGGGCGCTGGCGCGGGAAGCCGTAGATAGGCGGGAGGGGTTCGTTCTGCTTTCCAGCCGGGTCAGCGTGGAGATGGTGCAGAAAGCCGCCGTGATCGGCGCACCGTGCCTCGCCGCTGTTTCCGCGCCCACCGCTCTGGCGCTGCGCACTGCGGCGGCGGCGGGGATGACGATCTGCGCGCAAACCACTGACGGCGTCATGCTGTTTCCGCCGAACCCTGCGGCTCCATGATCATATCAAGTTACCGTCAATGCTGGCAACGGCAACATCAGGCGAACGGCTGTTTCACCGCCCAGTCCACCGCCCGGCTCGGGCCCCATTGGCCGATCAGCAGCTTCGCCAAGTCGTCGCCCGTGTCGATGTCGAGCGCGATGCCCGGCAGCCCGTCCAGGATCTGCGGCTCGACGCCGGCGGCGCGGGCCTCGGCCAGGTGCGGGCCAAAGCTGTCATGGCCGAAGTGAAAGGGCATCAGCGTCGGCGGCGAGACGGCCAGCGCGTTCGAGCCCTTGCCGTCGTGGCCCTGCACGATAGTCATGGCCGGCGAGCCAAGCGCCTCGTGGGCGGCGATCAGGCGGTCGATCTCCTGCGGTGAGACGCCGGGAATGTCGCCCGGCAGTTGGAGGGCGGCCCGGACGCCTTCGCTCTCCAGCAGTCGCATGGCGCGCATCACGGCCTCGGACTGGCCCCGGTTTTCCGGCTCTTCCTCCACCCGCGCGCCGTAGCGCTTGGCGAGTGCGGCGGCGGCGGGCTCGTTGGTCAGCATCAGGACGCCCCCCAGTCGGCTCGCCGTCATGGCAGCGAGCACGTCCTCCACCATCAGCGGAAAGAACGTGCGGCGCTGGTCCGGCGCGAGTGCGGGGGCGAGGCGCGTCTTCGCATTCTCGAAATTCTTGACCGGCAGCACGCCCCACATGAAGCCTTAACCTTCGTGCGGCGGCAGCAGGGCCTGGATCGGCACGTCGAGCGCGTTGGCGATCATCTGCAGGATTTCCACCGTCGGCACGGCGTCGTTTTCCTCGAAATAAGCGATGTCTTCTTCCTCGAAGCCGATCCAGCCGGCCAGGATTTCCTGGGTGAGGCCGCGATAGGAGCGCCAGGCGGCGATGGGGTGCAGGCCCTGGGCGACCGCCTCCGCGACCTCCGGCGGCACCTCTACCGGGGGGGCGTCGCGGCCGAGCGGGTCTTTCGGCTCGGCGTCTTGCGGGGACGCCGAGCCCCTGTCGCCGGGATCGCCGGTCAGGGCCCAATAGTCCTCGATCGGCAGCACCGCATATTGCGGGCGGCCGTGGGCGTCGAGCAGGAATTGTACGGGGCCACGGATCAAGAAGCCTCTCCCTTCGGGTCGTCGATCAGCCATGTCGAAAGCACAGAAACGGGCTCCCGCTGATAACCGAGCGCGCGATAGAAACCAAGCGTGGCATCATTGGTGTCGCGCACCATCAGTTCCAGCTTGCGTACGCCGCGCGCGGCGAGCCATGCCTCCGACGCCGCCATCAAGCGGCGGCCGAGCCCGGATTGGCGGGCGGCGGGATCGACCGAGAGATAATAGACCCAGCCGCGGTGCCCGTCGTCGCCCACCATGACCGAGCCCTGGATCGCCTCGTTTTCTTCCGCCACCAGCACGGCAGAGCATCGGCCAGCCAGCGCCCGGTCCAGATCGCCTTCAGGCGGATTCCAGGGCCGGGTCAGCCCGCATGCCTGCCACAGCGCGATCACCGCGGCGCGGTCGGCGGGCTGGAAGGCGCGGATGATCATGGGGCGGCTTCCTCGCTTTGTGGCGCCGGCGCGGGACCGGCGACGCCATGAAACTAAGGCGCGACCACCCGGAAGCGGTGGTCGTCGTCGGTCGCCATCTGGTTCACCAGGTCGATCTCCCAGGCGAGATATTCGCGCATGGCCTCCTCCCGGTTATGGCCGCGGTCGCGGGCGGAAAGCCAGACATCGTCGACCTCGTCCGCCATGTGGGTCTGTCCTTCCTCCAGTGGCAGTCCGGCGGCGGTCCAGGCGTCGGTGCCACCCTCCAAGACCTTGACCGGAAGGGCGCTGTCGGCCTCGGAAGCGTCTTGGGCCGCCAGCCCAGCCAGCACGCCGTCGGGCGAGGTGAACACCAAGGTCTCTGCTTTCGGCAGCTTCGCCAGCGCCTGCCGCAGGCGCGCGCGAGTGCAGAACCAAGCGTCCGCAATATGGCCACGGCCATAGCTGTGGCTGTTCGCGAAATCCACGACCACGGCCGTGCCCGCGCCTAGTGCCTGTTTTAGGTCGGGCGAAGCGATAGTGGCGACGGACGACGCCTTGAACCCCAGCGCTTTCGGTACATGCCGACCCTGCACCAGAGCGCCCGCCCGCTCGCCGAGCGAGTCCATCTTCAGCACCGCCACCTCGTCCCAGCCCATCTGCTTCAGCCAGGATGCGGTCATGGTGGCGCGCACGCCGTCATCGTCCACCAGCACCGCCCGCGCCCCCCAGACGGCCATATGGCTGTCGGTCTCCTGCACCAACTGGCCGCCGGGTGCCGAACGGGCGCCGGACAGGTGCCCGGCCTCGTATTCCTCTGGTGTGCGCACATCAATCATATAGAGGGTGCGCGTGTCGGTCTCGCTGCGCCAACGGTTCAGCCCGTCCAGATCGATTTCCTCGACAGCGCAGAGCTTGCCGACCCGGGCGGCGCCTTCTAGCGCGGCATCCCGGCCCGCGGCTGAGACGTCCGGCGGCTGCCGATCTGCGCCCTTCACCACGTCGAATCCTGCCAAGTGCCAAGCCATGGTGCCATCCTTCAGCGAAGCGATCCTGTTGGGAAAGCCTGCATTGATGAGGGACTGCGCACCAATGATCGAGCGCGTGCGTCCGCCGCAATTGACGATGACGGTAGTATCGGGCGAAGAGGTCAGATCCTGGAACCGATAGACCAGTTCCGCGCCCGGCACGCTGATCGCTGTCGGGATGCTGTTGTTGTTGTATTCCTCGAACGAGCGGCTGTCGTAGATGGCAATGTCGGCGTTGCGGTCGATCAGGTCTTTCAGTTCTTCCGCTGTCACATAGGGTGTGCCGGCCTTGTGCTCGACCACTTCGGCGAAGGCCTTGCTTGGCACGTGCACGCCGCTATAGACGTGAAAGCCCGCCGCCTCCCAGCCTTTCACGCCGTCTTTCAAAACCGAGACATCGGAGTAGCCGAGCGCCGCCATACGCTTGGCCGCTTTCTCCGCCAGACCCTCATCTCCGTCGATCTCCCCATCGTCGCACCAGACCACGCGCGTGTTCTGGCGCGGCACCAAGTCATCCACCATCAGTTCCAGGCGCGACAGCGGCACGCAAGAGGCAAGCAGCAGGTGCCGCTTGCCGAACGCCCTCTCCTCGCGCGCGTCCAGCACGGCGATTTCACCGCCGTCATGCAGTTGGGCTTTCAGGTCCTGAGCAGAAGTGTAGGTGACTGTTTCGGCCATGGTGGCTTCTTTCAAATTTCCCAAACCCCCGCCGTCATTGCGAGACGCATATGCCACGAAGCAAACCAGCGGCTCCAGTCATTGGCTCGAGGCCTCTGGATTGCCGCGCCCCTTTTAAGAATGGGCGCGGCAATGAAGCATCGGCGGCTTTGCTGCAGAACGAAACAACCGCCGGACAGAACGCATGCCCTGCCCGGCATTCTGCATTCAATTAGGCAACTCCGTCAGGCGTCAACCTGCTCGATCGGGGTGCGCTTCAGGTGCATGGTGTCCTTGCCCTCGATCCGGATGAGGCGGGTCGCATCAGCGCGGTAGGGGGCGTGCACGGCGCCGACCGGGTAGTAGTGAGCATCGCCCGGCTCCAGCTTGTATTTGCGCGAGAACTTCACCTTGGCAGGCTTGTCGCCGGTCGCGGGCTCGACGATTTCCCAGTCGGTCATCTCGGTCTCGCCCATGGCTTGGCCATAGATCGCCCAGGTGGGCCCGTGATCGTGCGGGGCACCCTGCTTCGCACCCTCGTACACATGGGCGCAGATGCAGAATTCCAGTTCCGGATCCTCATAGATGACCGTACGTTCCTTGGCTGGACGGTCCGGCAGGTATTTGCCCACGAACTCCGCGTCGGCGCAGGCCTTGGCGACATAGTCGCTGCACTTCGCCATGCCGCCCTCGCCGGGATCGGCCTTCAATGCGGCGCGGCAGTCCAGAGCGAGTTGGTCCAGCGTGTATGCCATCGTCATTCCTCTCAATCAGTCAAAATCGGAAGCCCGTCCCGGAAGGCCGAGCAGCTGGCGGACATTATCCGCATTCAGGGCGTCGCCTGCAAACAATTCTCCATCCACCTCCAGCGCGGGGGTGGAGCGGATGCGGGCCTCGTCCAGCCGGTCTTGCGCTTCTTCGTCCATGAGCAGGTCGCGCACGCGGAATTGGACCCCCTGAGCCGTGAGGTACTTCTTCAGCGCCTCGCACGGGGCGCAGAAGGGGGAGGTATAGACAATGACGTCCCGCTGCGCCGGCGGCACCTCCCGCTTTGTTTCGGTCATCAGACTTTCCCTTCCGCACGCAGGCGCCGGTATTCTTCCTTGCGCGCGAGCCACTTGGCCTTGGTTTCCTCGTTCTGCCAGGGCTGTTCCTCGGTGAAGACCAGCCGCTTCCACTCATCGCCCTTGGTCCATTGATAGGGCGCCTGGCGGGTGGTCATCGGTCCAGGTGCTGTCTCCAGCAGGTCGAGCGCCATCTGGAAGATCTCGCGCTGTTGCTGGACATTGCCGGGCTCGCCGCAGGGATTGCCCAACGGGAAATCCACGAACAGGAAGCGGGCGACGCCGCAGTGTTCGATAATGTCCTTGGCGGCACCCATTACGACGGTGGGGATGCCATGGTCCTCGATATAGCGGCTGATCAGACTCACGGTCTGATGGCAAACCGGTCAAACGGGGACCATGATCAGCGCATCGATGCCGTCCTTTTGGCACTGGGCCAGCGCCTTGGGCGCTTCCTGCTCCAGCACCTTGCGTTGGCTGTAATTGTTGTAGCAGCCGAGCACATGGTCGGGCATGGCTGCGATCCGGCCATCCGCCACCGCCTCGCGCAGGCGGTCGATGGGGTAGAACGCGTTCACGTCGTCCAGATGCGTTGCGTTCATGTCGAAGGAGTTCGTGCGGCTGTACAGCTTCTCGGTCGGCGTATCCGCCGGGATGGTGTAAACGCCGCGGAAATCTTCTTCGTGGATGGGGTTTTCTTCCGTTTCCGGGTCGAAGTGAACGGCGACTTCGCTCGTGCCGATCAGGCCGACCTTGCATTCGGACAGAGGTTTTTTCAGCGGCGTGAACGGGGCGACGGTATGGTGCGCCCACTTGTAAGGCGTGTCATACCCCTGCCGGAGATAGTCCGCGGTGGTCCGGTCGATATAACGGACGGGTTCCATGAAGGGGCTCCTCTTGCGGTTCTTGTTGGGAAATATTCTGCTCTCTTAAGCGCCTTCTCTGCAAGTACTGGCGTCATTGCGAGGCGGCTTGGCCGCCGCGGCAATCCATCAGCGGCTGGGGTGGATTGCTTCGCCGCTGCGCTCCTCGCGATGACTGCAATTGTTACACCTTCACCAGCTTGCGCAACGTTACCGTCTCCGGCCCGACCGGGTTGCCCATGTTGCGCTGGTTGGTGAAGCTCACCTCGCCCACATAGATGTCGCCGTGCCGGTCCACGGCCAGGCCGTGCGGTGCCAGGAATTGGTTTGGCTGGGTTCCCGGCCCCAGATGGCCGATGCGGGCGATGGTCTCGCCGCTGTTCGAGACGACCGAGACGCGCGGGCCGATATTCGGCAGCTTCATGTTTACGTTCATGCCCGGCCCCAGTTCACCGATATAGAAGTTGCTGGTGCCCGCCCCGCACATGCAGAGGCCGCAGGGGCGGTGCATGTTGCCCCACTGGGTCTCGTACCTGCCGTTGCCGTCGAACACCTGCACCCGGTGATTTTCCCGGTCGGCAACATAGACCCAGCCGTCCGCGTCGCAGCAGATATTGTGCGCAATATTGAACTGCCCGGGGTCCGTGCCCGGCTCGCCCCAGGAAAACAGCAGCTTGCCGTCCGGCGAATATTTATGGACCCGGGAATTGCCGTAACCGTCCGAGACGTAGATATCCCCCTCCGGCGACTGCGCCGTATGGGTGCAGCGGTGGAACGGGTCGCCGCTCATATAGGAGGCGGGCTTGCCGGCGAGGCCCAGCGTCAGCAGCACCTTGCCCTCCGGCGTCACCTGGCGGACAGTGTGGTCGCCATCGTCCGTGCACCAGAGCGTGCCGTCCCGGCCGATATGGATGCCGTGCGCGCGGGTAAAGACGCCCTCACCCCACGAGCGCAAAAAGTTGCCCTCGCGGTCGAACACGATCATTGGATGCTCGCCGCGGTTGAAGGCATAGACATGGTCGTTGTGATCGACGGCGACGGCGGCGACATCGTCGAACAGCCAGCCGTCCGGCAGCTTGGCCCAGTCGTTATGCACTTCGTAGCGGTACTGGCCTTCGCCAAGGATGGGGTGGGTCATGGGGCAGTTCCTCGTCTCAAATGGGGTAGTATCATCTCTGCATTTTTCTTATTCTTGGCGTCGTTGAAATACAAACTAATTGCTTAAATCGCAAAAACTAGTAAAATTATGATCTCGTTGGCGCGGTCGATGTAAGGATTGAAAAGATAAATCCCCATTGTGATAAGCGCAAATCCCCCGCCGATAGCGCCAAATATTTTGCAAGAGGCTTCTCCCTTTCGTTCCGGCGCTGCGAGATGTTGATGTTTCGGATGGCGGCGCGGGTGATGGCTTCCTGGTGCATGCAGGGCTCTGAGCAATTCTGATCGACGTAGGCAGCGGCTCGAGACGGTTGGATGCACCGCGGACAGGCGACGGCGATCTCGCATTCCGGGGCGCGCGGCCCGAGAGTTGGCAGGTGATTGTGGCGCTGGGTGGTCAATCCAGCTGCATCATAGCAGTTTTCCGATATCTTCCGCGCTCAGCACCTTGCCTGTGGAGACGACCTTTTCATCGATAACAAGACCCGGCGTGGACATCACGCCATAACCCGCAATCTCGGCGAAGTCGGTGACCTTGATGATTTCCACCTCTTTGCCAGCCGCCGCAGCGGCTGCCTTTGCATTGTTACCGAGGGCCACGCATTTCTTACAGCCAGAACCGAGGATTTTGATGATCATAGGGATGTTCCTTTCAAATGAACCAATGAGTGATCGCGTTGAAGAGGAAGCCCATGCCGAGGATACCGCAGGTGACGACCGCGAGGAACAGCATCAGCAACGGTAGTTTCACCACGCGCTTGAGCATGATGATTGAGGGCAGCGACAGTGCCGTCACCGCCATCATGAAGGCAAGCACCGTGCCCAGCCCCGCTCCCTTGCCGACCAGCGCTTCGGCGATCGGCAGTGTACCAAATATGTCGGCATACATTGGCACGCCGACCAGCGTCGCCACCGGCACCGACCACCATTTGTCCTGCCCCAGAAGGGCGCTGATGATGTTTTCGGGGACCCAGTTATGGATGGCCGCGCCGATACCCACCCCGATCAGCACGTAAAGCCAGACCCTGTGAATGATCTCAGTGAGTTGATCGCGGGCATAACGGAGGCGTTCGGCGCGGGTCATCGTATGGTCGGCGTCCTGCACCGGGGCGCTGTGCACAAAATCGGCCACCTGATCCTCCATCCCGGCACGTCCGATCAGCGTGCCACCCACTACTGCGATCACTAGGCCCACGAACACATAAGCTAGCGCGATCGGCCAGTTGAAAATCGAAGCCAGTAGGATGACCGAGGCAAGGTCCACTAGTGGCGACGAGATCAGGAAGGAAAACGTGATCGCCAAGGGCAGCCCTGCGGCGGTGAAGCCGATAAAAAGCGGTATCGACGAGCAGGAACAGAACGGAGTGATCGTACCGAGCAGTGCCGCAAGCGTATTGGCCCAGAGCCCCGAGCGTCCGCCAAGAATGCGCCGGGTCCGTTCGGGTGGGAAGTAGCTCTGCGCCCATGAGATCGCGAAGATCAAGACTGAAAGCAGGATGAAGATCTTTATCACGTCGTAGACAAAGAACTGCACCGATCCGCCAAGCCGCGATGCCGGATCAAGACCTACGGCAGAAATCCCCGCGGTTACCAACTCCGAAAGCCACTGCATCTTTAGAAGCTGATCGTTTATCCAGCCAAAGATGTTCATGTGTATTGTTCCGCAGTCAGGGCGGCGCTCAATTGTGCGCGGATATTCGGCAGTGAATCGGGATTGGCGCGGCGGTGCGCCCATCGCCCGATGCGCCCATCAACCGCCAGTGCAACCGGTCTCAGACCTTGCATGCGCCTATAGACCCAGCCTTGCGTCTTGCTAAACGCCGACATCAAGTCATAAGCGAATTGCTCATGCCGCTTTAGATCAGAAAACACGGAACAAACGGGCAGAAAAACGAACGGGCAGAAACATGTACCTTCCACTTCAAGGCACATCTGAGCACGAGCGGAAGCCGCGGTCCTTGATTTAGATCAGTAGCTGAAGAATTCGCGCCATACCGTGCGGGTCATGAATATTGAACTTGGGCAAAGCCTCTATCTTTCGCTTGGCAGACTTCCTGCACCCGGTCATCTCTTACGCAATTCCCAATTAACCGAATCGGACGGGCTCTTAGACAATTTCGAGAGTCTCTACTTCTCACCTAGATCTTCCTAATCACCTCTTCCCCAAATCGGGCGAGGTTCTCCTCCAAGTTCCCCTCCAGAAACGGCGTTGTCGGCAGCACCACCCGGTCGACGCCCATTTGCTTGCGGATGGCCACCGCCTCCAGCGGGTCCTTGCCGCTGTTGGGAAGGGCATCGGGGCAGCCCGCGCTGATCTCCAGCGCATTCGGATCACGCCCGGCCTTGGCCGCTTCCTCGCGCGCCATCTCCACCACCGGCTGGAAATCGGACTGCATGCCGGTCGCCGGGAAGTAGCCGTCGCCATAGCGTCCGGCCCGCCGGGCCGCGTACCTGGAATGCCCGCCTATTACCAGCGGCACCGAGCCATTCGGCGGCTTCGGGTTGCAGTTAATGTTGCGGAAATTGATCAGCTCGCCGTCATAGCTGGCGTCGTCCTCTGCCCAGAGCACCCGCATGGCGGCCATCGCCTCGTCCGTATACCGGCCGCGGGTCTTGAAGGGGATACCGAGCGCATCGAACTCCTCCTCCAGCCAGCCGACGCCGACACCCAGCATCATGCGGCCGCCGCTCATGTGGTCCATGGTCGCCACCTGCTTGGCCAGCACCACGGCGTTGCGCTGGGGCAGGATCAGGACACCGGTCATGAACCTGATTTTCTCCGTCACCGCGGCGGCATAGGTCATCCAGGTGAGCGGGTCGGGCATGGACATCTGGGGCGTGCCCATCATCTTGCCATCCGCGCTGTAGGGATATTTGGACTGGTAGTCGGTCGGCACCACGACGTGCTCGATGGCGACGAGGCACTCGAAGCCAGCCTTCTCCGCCGCCTGAGCGAAGCGCTTGGCGCCCGGACCGTCCGGAAAGGCGAGGTTGGCGAAATGCAGGGCGAATTTCATGGATTTGCTTCCCGATTATTAGCAACGGCGTGATGGACCATCGTTTCGATCTTCTCTCCGGTTCTCCCCGGTCGTCAGCCGAAGCCTATGCCTGAGCGGCCAATCACGGAGTCAGGAGCCTGTTGGGAATGCTTAGACCTGGCTCCAAGGTCGCGCCCGGCCCGGTTACCCTCTGCCCTGCCCGGTTTCGCGGCGATCCTGCCCTTTGTCCCGCGGGCGCGTCGTCACCATCAGAACCAACCAACCTAGCCCGGTGGCCAGCATGAAGATCATCAGCGCGGGCACGACCAAGGCAACATATGACCGGTCTTCGCCGAAATAGTGGGCGAACGGACCGGCAATCCCGACATAGATCGCGACGGCGGCACTTGCCACTACCCAGGCCCAGAACACCCACCGTCGCATGCTTCTGCGAACGGTTCGATGCGAGGGTACTCCCATATCAGATCCTCCTCGTTTGACTTCTTAACTTAGATCATGGCCGCCGCCATTGCGAGGAGGCGACGCCGACCACCCGATCCACCGGCCACGCCACGAGCCGCCAGCGGAATGCGACCATGCGGTCCCGAAAACAGGGCATCACCTGTTTGGAGAAACCGGCGCTATGCAGGCGGTCGGACCGCCCAGAATGGTGCTGTCGCCGCTGGTCGGCAGAAAGCAGCCAAAGGGCAACGGGTGGGCCGACATAATGCGGGGTTCCTTGCGCTTTCGCGGCGTGATTTCGCTGCGAGCATCTTTTTGTACGTTAGCTCGGCCCTCGGCCTGCGGCAATAGCCGGGAACTGGGGAACGAAGCCGGGGGAAAAGAGTTCAAAAAATCACTGCATTTCACCTTGAAAGCCATGTAGCCGCTTGGCTTCCACGCGTAGCGTATGGCAAGTTAGTCTTTCAATATCGGCTGCTGACAGGAATTTTCGACCGTGAGGGGAGCGCTATCGGCAAGCATTGGGCTCGCTTGCGCAGTTGCGGTGGCGAGTGGTGAGGCGTTGGCGGGATCTGCCGCCCCTGAACGGAAAGCCGGAGGCGATGTTGAAGGGTGGCATGGCAGCGCGTCCGGCCTTGACCATGCCGGACTTTGCAGCTTCACCGGCGGAGATTGTGCAGCAGCCCTCGCGGACCCACCGGCAGTTGATATTGCGGCGGAAAGCGCCGCTATTGGCTGGCTTTTCCCTTCTTTCAGCAGCCTTCGGTTTGGCGCAAGATTTGTCTCCAATTCCCTTCAGAATACGCGCGGATTTGCGCCTCAAATCCCGAATCCAAATACGGATGGCGACGACCTTTGGGCGGTGGGATTGTATCTGGACCGTACCTTCGGCGGGGTGCGGGTGCGCTCGTCCGTAAGTTATCAAGAGCCCGCCAATACCGAGGACACGGGCGGACTTGGAGAGGCTTGGGCCGCTTCGTCGGGAATCAAGCTTACCTTCGACAGGGTGACGGTCTCTGGTACCGGCTTTTATGGGGAAGCCTTTGGGCCGGCCTCTAAACGGCTCTATTCGATCGGCGGCGGCCTGATGTACGAGCATGGCCCCGTTGCCTCGACCCTGTCCATTATGTGGGGCGAGCAGGGCTTTTCCGTCGTAGGGGGCGGCGGAAGGCAGGAACAGCTTTCGGGTGAACTGGAGCTTGATTACGATCTCGGCTCCGGTGTCCGGGCCGTGAGTTCGGTCTTGTTCCTAGACAGCACCAAACAGGGCGATGATTCCATGGGCGTTTCGGCTATCGGAGGCCTGAAGCTCGACTTTTGAGGCTTTGGCCGATCATCGGAACGATGGTTAATTCTGGCATCCAGCCTCGTCCGCCGACCTCCCTTTCGTCCTGAGCTCGCCGTAGGGTGAAGCGGCGGAGACGGAGAGGTCGGTTCTTCATGCCGTTGGTACGACACGTTGATCTTTCGCCCTGTCTAACGCATCCTCGCCGCCGCAATCCTATGTCCGTTCGCTCCCGCAAGCGAAAGTATGAATTCCGATGCGTCCCGACCCGATCGAGCGCCGCTTTGCCGGAAGCGCGGCGAGGCTGGCTTATTTCGATTGGCTGGGAGAGCAGCGCTCATTGCCCCGTCCGCCGACGGTTTTGCTGGTGCACGCGACCGGCTTTCACGGCCGGCTTTGGGACGAGGTTATCCGGGCGTTACCCGTGAGTTGGCGGGTGCTGGCGGTGGAACTGCGGGGACATGGCCGCTCGTCGAAACAAGGTCCGTTCGACCGCTGGGAGTATTTCGCACAGGATCTGGTCGAACTGGTCGACCATCTGGCGCTCGGCCCGATCATTGCGGCCGGTCATTCCATGGGCGGCTGGGCCGTCTGCTACACCGCGCTGGCAAAGCCGCGGGCGTTCCGCCACCTGGTGCTGATCGACCCGACCATCAATTCGCCGGAATTTTATGGCAGCAATCGCTTTCCCGGCATGGAAGCGGCCGCGGAGCATTCCGCCGCCCGCCGCCGCAACGAGTGGGCGGACTGGTGTGCTTTATACCGTCGCCTGCGTGAGCGCGAGCCCTATTCCCGTTGGCAGCCCCAGGTGCTGGAGGACTATTGCCGCCATGGCCTGCTGCCCGATCCGGCGGGTGAAGGTTATGTACTGGCCTGCCCGCCCACGGTCGAGGCGTCGGTCTATTTCAACAGCTGGCGGGCCGATCTGCTGGGGCGCCTGACCGGGATCGAAACGCCGGTAATGCTGCTGCGGGCGAAGCGACGGGCGCTGCCGCCGCTCGGCGAAACCGACTATGCGGGCTCCCCCACCTGGGAGCATCTGGCGACGAAATTCCGGCGGGCCGAAGACATCTACCTGCCGGAGCATACACACTTCATTCCCATGGAGAATCCAGGGCTGGTGGCGAACCATATCCGCAAGGCGGCGGAGAGCTGATTCAATTTTTTTGGGAGATCGCGCCGAAAAAAGCCCCCCGCTCTCGAAAGAACGGAGGGCGAGCATTGCACAAGCCACGCGGCCGCCGGAAAGGCGTTTTCAATTAGCCGTCGATGTCCATGATGGGCAGTCCCGGTTCGCGCGCCTGCACCAGCACTGCCATGTTGCCGGGCTTGTGTTGGTTGTTCATCATGCGGGTGTGGGCGCGGGGGATGTCGCCCCAGCCGAAGACCTCCGCCATGCAGGGATCGAGGCGCTTTTCAATCATCAGATTGTTGGCCTGCGAGGCCTGCTGCAAGGTCGCGAAATGACTGCCCTGGATTCGCTTCTGCCGCATCCACACGAAGCGGGCGTCGAAGGTCAGATTGTAGCCGGTCGTGCCCGCGCAGAAGACCACCATGCCGCCCCGCTTTACCACAAAGCACGAAACGGGGAAGGTCTGCTCGCCCGGATGCTCGAAGACGATGTCCACGTCCTTGCCGCCGGTAATTTCCCAGATCGCCTTGCCGAACAGGCGGCACTTTTTCGCGTAAGCGCCATAGGTTTCGGCGTCGTCCACGTCCGGCAGCTCGCCCCAACAATCGAAGTCGTTGCGGTTGATAACGCCCTTGGCGCCCAGCCCCATGACGAAATCGCGTTTTTGTTCGCCGCTGATCACGCCGATGGCGTTGGCACCGGCCGCTGCGATCAACTGTACGGCCATGGAACCGATGCCGCCCGCGGCACCCCAAACCAGCACGTTCTGGCCCGGGCGCAGCCGGTGCGGCCGATGCCCGAACAGCATGCGGAAGCTGGTGGCGAGGGTGAGCGTGTAACAGGCGCTTTCCTCCCAGGTCAGGTGCTGCGGCCGCGCCATCAACTGACGCCCCTGCACCCGGCAGAACTGCGCGAATGAGCCGTCCGGCGTCTCGTAACCCCAAATCCGCTGGGAAGGGGAGAGCATCGGATCGCCGCCATTGCACTCCTCGTCGTCGCCATCGTCCTGGTTGCAGTGGACTACGACCTCGTCGCCCACTTTCCAGCGTTTTACACGTGCGCCGACCGCCCAGACGATCCCTGCCGCATCGGACCCAGCGATGTGGTAGGGGGCCTTGTGGATGGCGAACGGCGTGACCGGTTTGCCCAGCGCGGCCCAGATGCCGTTGTAGTTCACGCCAGCGGCCATCACCATGACCAGCACTTCGTCGTCCTGAATGCTCGGGGTTTCGACGATCTCTTCCTGCATCGCCTGTTCCGGCTCTCCATGCCGTTCCTGACGGATGGCCCAGGCGTACATCTTCGCCGGCACATGGCCGAGCGGCGGAATTTCGCCAATTTCATACAGATCCTTGCCCGGCATCGAGTGCGATTCTTGCGGGCGTTCATCCAGGCGGATGGGGGTGGCGAAGTCGTTCATCGGATGGGTCTCCGTCGTTTGCGCCGGGCGCGGCGCGGGGTGGGTCATAGGCGGCATTGAGACGATACGTGTGGAGGTACACCGCAATGCTGCAACGCGTATAACTCGCGAAATTTCGCAGCGCAACCCAAAAAAAGCAATAAAATTTCTCATAATCGATGTTGATTGAAATTTTAGCCCTATGTTATGAGACCACCAGAAATAAACGAGCCGGGTTCGCGATCGGAGCGCCGGTTTGCTTGGCCGTGCGAGGAGAGTGATGGTGCAGCGCGATACAATCGAACGGGACCGGCCCTGGCTGTTCCGTACCTATGCCGGGCATTCGACGGCGGCCGACAGCAACCGGCTCTACAAGACCAATCTGGCCAGAGGGCAGACCGGCCTTTCGGTCGCCTTCGACCTGCCGACCCAGACCGGCTACGACGCCGACCATCTGATGGCGCGGGGCGAGGTGGGCAAGCTGGGCGTGCCGGTCGGCCATCTGGGCGACATGCGCACGCTGTTCGACGGCATCCCTTGTGAGCAGATGAACACGTCCATGACCATCAACGCGACGGCGGCATGGCTGCTGGCGCTCTATGTGGTAGCGGCCGAGGAGCAGGGCGCGGACCGGGCCAAGCTGAACGGCACGACGCAGAACGACATCGTGAAAGAGTATCTTTCGCGCGGCACCTATATCTTCCCGCCTGCCGCCTCGCTGCAACTGACGACCGACACCATCGTTTGGTGTGCGAAGGAAGTGCCGCGCTGGAACCCGATCAACATTTGCTCCTATCACCTGCAAGAGGCCGGCGCGACGCCGGTGCAGGAATTGGCCTTCGCGCTGGCCAATGCCTGCGCCGTGCTGGACGGGGTGAGGGCATCGGGCCAGGTGCCGGACGCGGACTTTCCGCGCATCGCCGGGCGCATCAGCTTTTTCGTGAACGCGGGCATCCGTTTCCTGACCGAGATGTGCAAGATGCGCGCCTTTACCGATATGTGGGATGAAATCTGCCGCGAGCGCTATGGCGTCGAAGACCCCAAGCTGCGCCGCTTCCGCTATGGTGTGCAGGTGAACTCCCTTGGCCTGACCGAAAGCCAGCCGGAGAACAACGTCTACCGCATCCTCTTGGAAACGCTCGCGGTGACACTATCGAAGGACGCCCGCGCCCGCGCCGTGCAGCTGCCGGCCTGGAACGAGGCCATGGGCCTGCCGCGCCCCTGGGACCAGCAATGGAGCCTGCGCCTGCAACAGGTGCTGGCCTTTGAAACCGACCTTTTGGAATTCGGCGACATCTTCACCGGCAATCCTGCGATCGAGGCCAAGGTCAAGGAACTGACGGAGGCCGCGAACGAGGAGATACGGCGCGTCGCCGAGCAGGGGGGCGTGGTCGCCGCGCTGGAGAGCGGCTATCTGAAGCGCGAGTTGGTGGCCGCTCATGCCCAGCGGCGGCGGGATATTGAAAGCGGCGACCTGACCGTGGTCGGCGTGAACAAGTATACGGAGAGCGCCGAATCCCCTCTGACAGCGGGCGAGGAAGGTTCGGTCCTATCGGTTGATCCGGCGGTCGAGGCAGCGGAGATGGCGAAAACGCGCGCCTGGAAGGAAGACCGCGACCCGGCCATGGTGCGCGCCGCCTTGGCAGCCGTCAGCGAAGCCGCGCGCGAGAGCCGCAATATCATGGAACCTACGGTTGCCGCGGCCAGGGCAGGGGTCACTACCGGGGAATGGGCGCAGACGCTCCGCGAACTGTTCGGTCAGTATCGCCCGCCGACCGGCATTGATGCGCACTCCGATGTGGCGCCGAACAACCCGCTTGCCGGGCGGGTGAAGGCGTTGGGGCGGGTGCTGGGCCATACGCCGCGCTTTCTGGTCGGCAAGCCTGGCCTCGACGGTCACTCGAACGGCGCCGAGCAGATCGCGCTGCGGGCGCAGACGGCGGGCTTCGACGTGATCTATCGCGGCATCCGGCAGACGCCGGACGAAATCGCGGAACTGGCGCTCGGCGAGCGGGCGGATGTGGTGGGCCTGTCGATCCTGTCGGGCAGTCACATGGTGCTGGTCGAAACAGTGGTGGAGGCGCTGCGAGAGCGGGGGCTGGGCCATTTGCCGATCGTGGTCGGCGGCATCATTCCGTCGGCGGACGCCGAAAGGCTTCGCGCGTTGGGGGTGGCAGCGGTGTTCACGCCCAAGGATTTCGATCTGGCCGCGATCCTGGCGGACCTGACAGAGGTGCTGGAGGCCAAGTATCTCCGCCGCAACGAACCGGCGGCTGCGGAATAGGCGCGCCCGTCTTCTCCATCAGGAACAGCGGGGCCTGCGAGACCGGCCGACAAAATCACGTGCCCTCACGTGTATGTGCGGTTTCTGTGTAGGGCTTGGCTGGTGCCGGGGTCGCACTATTGCGGGGGCGTCGCTATATGGAACCCACATGCCCTCGTGCACGGACATCGAGAGAAAGGGCCGATATGACGACCGCCCCGACCACTTTTCACTTCGACAACAGCTATGCCCGCCTGCCGGAGCGGTTTTACGCCCGCCTCGACCCCGCGCCGGTGAAGGCGCCGCATTTGGCCAAACTGAACACCACGCTGGCGGCGGAATTGGGGCTGGACGCGGAATGGCTGCGAACGCCGGATGGCGTCGCAATCCTCGCCGGGAACCAAACGCCAGAGAACTCGCTGCCGATCGCCATGGCCTATGCCGGGCATCAGTTCGGTGGCTGGTCGCCGCAATTGGGCGACGGGCGAGCGATCCTGTTGGGCGAGGTGATCGATCGCAACGGCAAGCGCCGGGATATTCAACTTAAGGGCTCCGGCCGCACACCCTTTTCCCGCATGGGCGATGGCCGCTCTCCCCTGGGCCCGGCGGTGCGCGAGTACATCATCAGCGAAGCGATGCATGCGCTCGGCGTGCCCACGACACGCTCGCTCTCGGTGGTGGCGACGGGCGAACCGGTCGTGCGTGAGGCTGTGCTGCCGGGCGGCGTGCTGACCCGCGTCGCCGCCAGCCATATTCGCGTCGGCACCTTCCAGTTTTTCTTAGGCCGCAAGGACGCTGAGGGCCTGAAGCTGCTGGCGGACCACGCCATCCAGCGTCACTATCCGGAAGCGGCGGACGCCGACAATCCTTACCGGGCGCTGCTGGACGGGGTGGTCGAGCGCCAGGCCAAGCTGATCGCGCAATGGATGAGCCTTGGATTCATTCATGGCGTGATGAACACCGACAACATGACCATTTCCGGCGAGACCATCGATTACGGTCCCTGCGCCTTCATGGATGCCTACAAGGCGATGATGGTCTACAGTTCGATCGACCAGCAGGGCCGCTATGCCTATGGCAACCAGCCGCCGATCGCGCACTGGAATTTGGTTCGCTTCGCGCAGACATTGCTGCCGCTGCTCTCCGACGACGAAGACCAGGGCGTCGAGATCGCCCAGGCATCGGTTAACCGCTATCCAGCGCTGTTCCGCGATGCCTGGCTTGCGCGCATGCGGCAGAAGCTCGGCCTTGCCGCCGAAGAGGAAGGCGATGCGGGGCTGGTGGAAGAACTGTTGGAGCGGATGGAGGCGAACCAGGCCGATTTCACCCTGACCTTCCGCCGTCTGGTCAATGCACTGGACCCGGCAAGCGAGGCGGGGCCGCCGCCACGCGACCAGTTCGTCGATCCGACGTCGTTCGACGCCTGGACGGAGCGCTGGCGGCAGCGGTTGGCGCGGGAGTTGGCGGACTCGGACGAGCGGCGGGCCATGATGCTGGCTATCAATCCCTTGTTCATCCCGCGAAACCATCGGGTGGAGGCGGCGATCGCTGCGGCCTATGAAGACGATTTCGGTCCGTTCGAGGAACTGGTGCAAGTATTGCGGCGACCCTTTGACGAGCAGCCGAAGTTCGCCGAATACGCGAAGGCACCGGAGCCGGAGCAGATCGTGCATCAGACCTTCTGCGGGACCTGAAGACTGAACTGTTACAGCGCGGCTCCGGTCGGGCGCTGGCGGAAAGGAGTGGGAGTCGAACCCACCAGGCAACGTGGGCGCCGCCTCGGCTGGTTTTGAAGACCAGGCCGGCCACCGGACCGGATTCCCTTCCGTTTTTTATTGTGAGCAAGGCGAACCACTACCGCAAGTCGCTCATCGCCGAGTGGTCTTTACTCGATCGGCACAAAGATCGAATGGCGCATCTGGCCGCCCACCGCTTCCGACAGGTGACCCTTGCCGTGCGTGTCCTCGACCAGGATGACCTCGCCCGCGCCGATAGTCCGGGCCTCGCCGTCGCTGGCGGTTATCACCACGCCGGCGTCCAGGTTGATGATATATTGCCGGCGCGGCGCCGGGTGCCAGTCCAGGTCATAGGTGCCGGGCGTCTCACGGAAGATGATGCCGGTCGCGGGCAAGGTCTCCGACATCTTGCCGCCCGGCCCTTCCTTCACCCATTCCACTTCGATATCGCGGAAGTGGGTTTGACCCTCGTCATCGACGTAAAGATTGTGAATGCGCATAAGAGGGTTCCTGGATTCCATCGGTTTTTGACGGTAACGCGGTTACTGCGTGGCACACTGCCTTAGCAGCCAAGCTGGCGTTAACCGTCACCTAACACCAGCAGTTAACGCCGGCCGCAAGCGGAATCATAGCCTTAACATTTGCTAAGCGTCTTTCCGGGCACTTCATGATGGATGAATGTTGGCAGCGTGCACCAAGGCATGCATCAGCGGGCCCTGGTGGTTCGTTAATAACCGATGCCGCCGATTCTTGCAGTCGCCGGGCGGACGCTAAACCTTGAGACGTGGCTAGAGGCTTTCCCGTGCGGTTTGATGGAACTAATGTTCCGGTTGCGCGTTAACCAATACGTGCAGATCGGTCGAGGCGCAGGAAAAACTGTGACCTCGATCTCTCGATGTCAGGGCAATACTTAAAGGAGAACCATCGTGCACGGCATTATCTATGTAGTCGGCTTGATTGTCATCGTGCTTGCTATTCTGTCTCTGCTCGGGCTCAGTTAATGAAGAACGCCACGTTGCAGAGAATTGTCTGTAAATGGGTTTCATCGCCCTTTAGAGTGGAAGGAGACAGAAAAAAATGGTAGATCGCTCGGAAGCAATGACAGAGGCTGCGGCGCCGACGGTTTCACCGTCGGGCAGCTATGTCGATTGGGCCGCGATCGCCGCGGGCGCCGTTGTCGCCACTGCGATTGCGTTTGTATTTTCAAGTTTCGGCACCGCCCTCGGACTGGGCGTGGTTTCGCCCGAACCTGGCGAGGGGTGGGGCGCCACCTTCGCGATAATCGCCACTGGGCTGTGGGCCCTGTGGACCACGGTTTCCAGCTTTATGGCCGGCGGCTATCTGGCCGGGCGGATGCGGCGGCGGATCGACACTGCGAGTGCCGACGAAATCAGCATTCGGGATGGCGGGCATGGCCTCGCCGTGTGGGGGGTCGGCGTCATCATTGGCGCACTCTTGCTGTCATCGGCCATCGGCACCACCGCGCGTGTGGCAGGTAACGTCGCGGAAACCGCGGTCAGTGCGGCAGGGTCGGCGGTTGCCGGCGCCGGCCGGGCAGTTGCGGGTGCCGGTTCCGCGGTGTCGGAACTGGTTCCGGAGCAACTGCAGGCCAACCCTCTCTCTTCAGCCGCCAATCCGCTATTTCGTGAGGAAGGGCGCACGCCGAATACCCAGACCGAGCGTTTGCGGAACGAAGCGATGTCCGTTCTGGCCACCGTCTTGCAAGACGGGGAGCTGGACGAGCAGGATCGTGACTACCTGGTGCGGTTGGTGAGCGAGAACACGCAGCTCGATCAGGCTGAGGTTGAAGCGCGGGTCGATCAGGCGATCCAGGCTGTACAACAGGCCCGCAACGAAGCCATCCAGGCGGCGGAGCAGGCCAAACAGGAGGCCCAAGAAGCCGCCGATATCGCTCGTCAGTATGCGGTCGTCAGCGCCTTCATTCTGGCCGCGGCGCTGTTGGTTGCAGGCGCCGGTGCATATTGGGCAGCGGGCGTCGGCGGTCGGCACCGCGACGAGAATCGCGTTTTTGCGCGCTTTGGCGTATGGCATTAAGGAGGAAATCTGATGCTTGGAGGTCTTATCCTTTGGTTGATGGGTGTTCCGCTCATCATCGTTATCCTGCTGGTTCTGGCGCTCTGATCACCCGAGCGCCGATATCTCTGGCGCTTTGATCACCTGAGTGTCGGGACAAGCGAAGGCGCGCGAATAGCGCGACCATGGTCCGTGCGGCCGCCCGGTTAAATGCCTGGCGGCCGCATGGCGTTTTAACACCCCGTGGCAATGCCAAAGGGGTGTGCCAGGCGAAGGGCCAATGATATGGTCTGCAGATCGTCATATTGGAAACGGGAATTGCCATCATGAAAGACGCCTTTATCTGTGACGCCATTCGCACGCCGATCGGCCGCTATGCCGGCTCGCTCGCCGCTGTCCGCACCGACGATCTGGGCGCGATTCCGATCAAGGCGCTGATGGAACGGAACAAGGGCGTCGACTGGAGCCAACTCGACGACATGTCCTATGGCTGCGCCAACCAGGCCGGCGAGGACAACCGCAATGTTGGCCGCATGGCAGCCTTGCTGGCGGGCCTGCCGGACAGCGCCCCCTCCAACACCGTGAACCGGCTCTGCGGCTCGGGCATGGACGCGATCGGCACCGTCGCCCGCGCGATCAAGACCGGCGAAGCCGACCTCTGCATCGGCGGCGGCGTCGAAAGCATGAGCCGCGCCCCCTTCGTCATGGGCAAGTCCGACACCGCCTTCAGCCGGTCGGTAAAGATGGAAGACACCACCATCGGCTGGCGCTTTGTCAATCCGATCATGAAAATGCAGTACGGCATCGACAGCATGCCGGAGACGGGCGAGAACGTGGCCGAGGAATTCCAGGTCACGCGCCAAGACCAGGATGCGATGGCCTACCGCAGTCAGATGAGCGCAGTCGCCGCGCAGAAAAACGGTCGCTTGGCCAAGGAAATCGTCGCCGTCACGATCCCCCGCCGCAAGGGCGATCCGATCGTGGTCGACACGGACGAACACCCGCGCGAAGGCACCACCATGGAGGGGCTCGCCAAGCTGCCGACGCCGTTCCGGAACCCCGGCACTGTCACCGCCGGTAACGCGTCGGGCGTGAACGACGGCGCGTGTGCTGCCGTGCTGGCCTCGGCCGAGGGCGCTGAGCGTCATGGGTTGAGGCCGCGGGCCCGCATTCTGGGCATGGCAACTGCCGGCGTGCCGCCGCGCATCATGGGCATCGGCCCTGCCCCGGCCTCGCAGAAGCTGCTGGACCGCCTCGGCCTTTCCATCAACGACATGGACGTGATCGAGCTGAACGAAGCCTTTGCCGCGCAGGGTTTAGCCGTGCTGCGGCAGCTAGGCGTTGCCGACGACGACTCCCGCGTGAACCCGAATGGCGGCGCCATCGCGCTCGGCCACCCGCTCGGCATGTCGGGCGCACGGTTGATCACGACGGCCATGTATGAGTTGGAAGAGCGCCAGGCCCGCTATGCGCTATGCACCATGTGCATCGGCGTCGGCCAGGGTATCGCCACGGTGATCGAACGGGTGCAGTAGGCGCCAACAGACACGCCCCTGCTTTCCCCGCCTCCGGACAGTGCCTCGCGCTTCCGGGGCGGACCACGGTCCACTACTCCTCCACAATCGCAACCGCGCGGATCGGGCTGGCTGTGCCGCCGCGGATCTTGAGCGGAAAGCCGGCAAAGGTGAACTTGCCGATACCCACGACTGCCTCCAGGTTCCAGAGGCATTCCATATGCGTGATGCCGCGCTCGCCGCAGGCCAGATGCGCCTTGAAGTTGGGCGCGCCCTCCGGGGCCGGGCTGATCGCCTCGACGCCGAAATTCTTCACGCCCCGGTCGGCGAGCCAGTGCACCGCGTCCACATGCAATCCCGCGAAATCGTGCAGATAGGCGGGCGAGCCCCAAAGCCGCGCATTGGTGCCGAGCAGGATCAGAACGATATCCCCGGCCTCGATCGCCACGCCGGCTTTTTCGACCGCCGCTTTCAGTTCCGCCGCCGTCACCTCGTGCTTCAGGGGCACGTCGCGCAGGTCAACGCAGAAGGCCGGGCCGTAGAACATCTCCAGCGGCATCCGGTCGACGCCCGCCGCGTCCGGCGCCGGATCGAAATGGCAGAAGGCGTCGACATGGCTGCCCGCGTGATCGGAAAGCTGAAGGTGCAGCGCCTTGGACGTAAACTTGACGTCGCCTGCCTGCTTGACCTCGTCGTGATCGTTCCAGACGCCGATGGCGACGGGCGGATGGGACGGATGGGCGGGCGTCCGATGGTAGATTTCCCGCGACAGATCGATAATGGGCATGGTGCTGAAGGCTCCTCGCTGACGTTCCGCTGATACCAATGAACGTTGGTATAACCCTAGCCGCAAGTCTGCACCTGTGCCATCCACCGGCTGCCTTGCGCCTGCGCAATCGTAAGGGCAGGGTAATGCCAGAATTCAGACCCGAGGGAGTTGCCCCAATGCCCGATACGATTTCATTCGACCATCCCGTGCTGACCTGGCTCGACGAGCAGCGGCCGGCCATGACGGCCCTGTTGGAAAAGATCGTGAATATCGATTCCGGCTCCTACAACAAGGCCGGCGTCGATGCGGTGGGAGCGGCCATCGAGGAATGGTTCGAGGCGGAGGGGATTTCTACCGACCGCGTTCCCCATGGCGACTTCGGCGACTGCATCCGCGCCCATGTGAGCGGCGGCGAAGGCAATCGCCCCATCCTGCTGATGGGCCATCGCGATACGGTCTTTCCCGATGGCGAGGCCAGCCGCCGCCCCTTCACCGTCGACGGCGACATCGCCTATGGCCCCGGCGTCGCTGACATGAAGGCCGGACTGGTGATGAACGCCTTCGTGCTGGCGGCATTCAAGCGTTTCGGCGGCGCGCCCTATCCGCTGCTCGGCCTCTACACGTCGGACGAGGAAATCGCCTCCCCCTCTTCCCGTCCTGTCATCGAAAACGAAGCCCACACCGCCCGCGTCGTCTTCAACGCCGAGCCAGGCCGGGAAAGCGGCAATGTCGTCACCGGCCGCAAGGGCGCCAGCTTCTTCAAGTTCCAGGTGACGGGCGTGCCGGCACACTCCGGCGGCCAGCACGAAAAAGGTATCAGCGCCATCGGCGAACTGGCGGCCAAGATCACCGAACTGCACAAGCTGACCGACTACGACCTCGGCACCACCGTCAATGTCGGCATCGTCAGTGGCGGTAACGCGGTAAACATGATCGCCCCCAGCGCCATCGGCGAGGTGGACGTACGCTTCAAGACCATGGAAGCCCGGGACGTCGTTTGGGAGAAAATCACCAAGATTCTGGAGACCAGCTACGTATCGGGCACCTCGACCGAGATCACCGAAAGCCGCGGCTTCCTGCCCTTGCAGCAATCGCCCGAGAGCAAGGAAGTGTTCGACCTCTATGTCGAATGCGGCAAAGAGGCCGGCCT
This sequence comes from uncultured Alphaproteobacteria bacterium, assembly GCA_963807085.1. Lineage (GTDB taxonomy): Bacteria > Pseudomonadota > Alphaproteobacteria > Bin95 > Bin95 > JACKII01. Next base: position 419,119 of record CAWEBB010000032.1, on the reverse strand, counting down.
GACCATCGCCGGCGAGTTTTCCGGCGGCTCGGCGGACTCCGGCTTTACGGCGCAGGTAGGCGCGCCGACGGTCTGTGCCACGGGGCCCCTGGGCGGGCGGGCGCACACGCCGGAAGAGTTCATGCGCCTCGACACCATGGTGCCACGAGCCAAGACCGTTGCGCTGGCGATCATGCGGCTGGGGGCTTAAGACCCGGACACGGCGCACCGCGGACGTCGATAGCAAACTTACCATCTCCCTGGCTTGACCAGGGACCCATGCCGGAGAGCCTGAATACTCAACGGCCTCTCAGGCGTGGGCTCCCGCTTTCGCGGGAGCACGGGGACGCAAAAGGGGCATGCCGGCGTTCCCTGACTCCCTACCGGCCGATCTCGCAGCCCTCGACCGTAACCCGGTGCATCACGCGGCGGTGGCCGGTATAGTCGTTGATGGCGAAATGCCAGGTCGCGCGGTTGTCCCAGAACGCGACCGAGCCTTTCTGCCACTGGAAACGATACTGAAACTCCTGCCGGGCCGCGTGCTGGTACAGGAAATCCAGGAGCGGTTTGCTCTCTTCGTCGGTCCAGCCTTCGAACCGCAGGGTAAAGCCGGGATTTACATAGAGCGCTTTCTTGCCGCTGATCGGGTGTTTGATGATGACGGGATGCACCGCATCCTGGGTCGCCGCATCCTCGTTGCCCAACCGGTTGTCGAGGTCCTTCCCCTTCTTGCGGCTCGCGTCCTTGCCGAACACATGGCGCGAGGAATGCACCGCGTTCAGGCCCTCCAGGGTCGCCTTCAGGCCGTCCGACAGCGTTTCGTACGCCGCAAACATGTTGGAAAAGACCGTGTCGCCGCCCAGCGGCGGGGTCTCGCGCGCCAGCAGGATCGAGCCCATGGCCGGCACCTCGTCATAGGAATGGTCGGTATGCCAGCCGCCGCCGATATTGGCCTTCTGGTCCGGTTCCTTGCGCACCTCGGCGATGCGCGGCTCGTCCGGTACATGGGCGAAAAAGCGGTTGACGTTCACGCCGCCGAAATGCTCGGCCACGGCCAGATGCTGGTCCGTCGTGATGTCCTGGTCGCGGAAGAACAAAACGCCATAGTCGCCGATGGCGGTCTTGAGCTGGTCCGCCGCTGAGGCATTCAGTTGGCCAAGGTCGATATTGTCGACGAAGGCACCGACACCGCCGCCGGAAGGCCGGATTTCGAAGCTGTTGGAAAGCATGGGCTATTCCTTTTGTGGGTACTTGCTGATCGTAGGTCTCTGCCGACCGTATCGTAACGCAGCCGGGCGCAACCGGCCAGCCGATTGCAACCTAACTCTTCCGGCACCGGCTTCATCTTCTCGACCGCTGCCCAAAACGAGCGTTTGCAGGAATGGCGCTTGCGCAACTCCGCGAACAACGCATCGTGCGGGCCCGGTTCCGGCAAGGCATTTTCCGTTTCCGCGCCGAGGCGTTCCGCCGGGCTTTTGTATGCGGCCAGGCTGTCGGCGGCGATGTCATAGTCGCCGGAATTGCCGCGGTCCAGGACATCTCAAATTGACTCGCGCCGCAGCACTAAGGACGCCAGCGGAAAGGTCGTATCCAGCGCGGCTGCGTGCAATTCGAGCCCTCCGGCGTTTCCCCGCCGGAAATCGCCGGCCCGCTCCGCACCATCTCGGAAGCTGCCTTTGCGCTCGAAAGGCTGCCGGAGAGCTCCAGCCGCAAGCGGCGTTTGATGGCCTTCTTGCGCTCGGCAAAATCGAACACGGTCTCGGCCAGTCGCTCCGCCCCAAGCGCTTTCAGGTTCCCGACGGTCACCGTGGTATTGGATTCCTCCGCTGTTCCTCCCGGCCTTCACTCCAACCGCCCACGCACCAGCTTCGCACCCGCCCCCAGCGCCTCCAGCTTGCGCACGCCCAGCCACCGCGGAATGGCGGAGAGGCCGCAATCGGCGGTCAGCGCCAGCCGCTCGGCCGAAATGCCGGCCTTCAGCAATTTGTCAACCCGTCGGGCGACGTCGTCGGCGGTCTCCTCGTGGAAGCTTTTCACATCCACGACGCCGGCAGCGATCCGAGCCGGATTCGATAGGCCCGCCACCAACTCTGCGCCCGCCATCTCGCGATTGGCGAATTCCAGCACCAGCATATCGGGGGTCAAGCCTTCCAGCGCATCGCGCAGCCGGTCGAAATCCCGCGGCGTATAGGGGCGGCTCGCATTGTTGCCAAAGCAGACATGCACGGCAAAGCCGCCCCGCGCCGCCTCGCCTGCCTTGTTGATGGCCGCGACGGCGTCGCCGCGGGCGAGCCAGTCGGAGTCGTGGGTCAGGCCCGGTTCGTCCAGCTGCACCATCGAGCAGCCGGCATCGACCAGCGCCTTGACCTCGGCGCCGATCACGCCGACCAGATCGGCGAGCAGCGCATGGCCCGGCTCTGCTTCCCCGGCATAGGCGGCGCCCGGCTGGATGTTGCGGACAAAGGTGATCGGCCCCGGCAGTGCCATCTTCAGGCGCTTTGCCGCCGCCTCGGCCCCGAGTTGCCGCGTCACTTCCCGCTTCAGGAAGTGGTAGTCTGCAAGCAGGCCCAGCCCTTCCGGGGCGCTCACCCGCTCGTCGGCGATATAGCCGGGCGTGCGGTCATAGCCTGGTACGCCCAGCCTGCGCGCCACCGGCTGGCGGACCAGGCCCGTCAGACGATCGTACATGGCATAGACGAAGCGGTCCCGCGTCAACTCGCCGTCGCTGAATACGTCCATGCCGGCCTGGATCTGGTCGGCAATGGCGGTGCGGGTCGCGTCGCCATAAGCCTCGTCCACATCGGCGGGGCCGGTCTTGCCCGCTCGCATCGCCTCGCGGAAGCTGAATAGCCAGCCCGGCGCCGCGTGGCTACCGACGCCCATGGCGGGCAGGAGGGGGAGGTTGGAAAACATTAGCCGAATTCCTTTCGCGCCGCCGCATGCTCTTCGGCGATCCGCTCCACCAGGTCCGCCACGCTGGGCACGCCATCCACCATCTGCACCGAATGCCCGGCGGACCAGACGTCTTTCCAGCGGCGCGGCGCGTTCGGGTTGATGTCCTTGTCGATGGCGACCGAGCCCCGCTCCGGCAGGTTGTCCGGATCCAGCCCCGCCGCCAGCAATGACGGGATCAGCATATTGGTCTCCAGGCCGGTCATGGCGCGGGTCAGCTTTACGTCGTCCAGACGAGAAGATACCAGCATGTCCTTGTAGGCCCGCTTCGCCATGCTCTCGGCGGTCGCGATGAAGCGCGTGCCCATATAGGCAAGGTCGCAGCCCAGCACCTCCGCGGCACGCAGAGCCTGGCCGTCGCCGACGCCACCCGCCAGCACGACCGGCCCGTCGAAGATCCGGCGCACGCCGCGGACGAAGGCGAAGGGATTGGCCCAGCCGGTCTGCCCGCCCGCCCCAGCCGTCAGCAGGATCAGGCCGTCCGCGCCCGCCTCAATCGCCTTCTCCGCATGGCGCATTGAGGCAATGTCGGCAAACACCAGCCCGCCATAGCCATGAATTGCGTCCACGATCGGCGCGGGCGAGCCGACGCTGGCGATCACCATGGGCGGCTCGTGCTTGCACACCAGCTTGAGGTCGTCCGCCAGGCGGCTGTTCGAGCGGTGCACGATGAGGTTCGGCGCGACCGGCGCGTCCTTGTACGCGAGTTCGTCCCGCATCCGCGCGAGCCACTGCTCCAGATCGTCGAGCGTCCGGCAGTTCGCGGTCGGAAACGAGCCGATGACGCCAGCCTTGCAGGCCGCAATCACCAGCTCCGGCCCGGAGACCAGGAACATCGGCGCCGCGATCAGCGGCAGGCGGAGGCGCGTGGACAGCGATTCGGGCAGCGTCATCGCAGCGGGTTCCTCAGCCTCGTCTCGCCTTCCATTCCCGGTACTTCGCCAGGTTTTCCTCGTTCGGAGGATAGGTGCCGGGTATGCGCGCGCCGTCCTTCACCTGTTGCAGGATGAACTGCTCGTGCAGTTCCTGCTCCAGACCGCCCGCGGCGACCTCTTCGACCAGGGCCTGGGGCACCACCACGACGCCGTCATTGTCGCAGACGATCCAGTCTCCGGGGATCACGGCGACACCGCCGCAGCCGATGGGCACCTGCAGGTCCCCGTCCGACAGGCTCGCGACGGAGGCCGGCGCCGCCGCGCCCGGACACCAAACCGGCAGACCGCTCGCGCGCACGCCATCCGCGTCGCGCACGTTCGAGTCGCTGACCATGCCGGCGACGCCGCGCATCTGCAGCCGCGTCGCCAGAATGTCGCCGATCGCCGCCCCGTCGATCCGGCCAAGCGCGTCCACCACCAGAATGTGCCCCTCCGGGCATTCCTCGATGGCGCGCCGCTGGGCCAGATCGGTGCGCTTCAGGATGTCCGGCCCGCTCAGGTCCTCGCGCCCCGGGATGAAGCGCAGGGTGAAGGCCGGGCCGGCGATCCGGTCCTGCCCTTCGATCAAGGGCTTGGGGCCGCTCATCCAGACCTGGCGAATGCCGCGCTTCAGCAATTGCATGGTTAGAGTGGCGGTCGATATCTGCCGGAATGTTTCGGCAAGTTCAGCTTGATTCATGCAATCTTTCCCTTGAACCTTTTTGCATCTACAACCAACCTTAACTGTTGGTTGGACACAATACCAAGGAGCCGCCCCATGGATATGGCCTTCGCCCCGGAAGACGAAGCTTGGCGCGCAGACGTGCGCGCGTTCATGCGTGAAAAACTGTCGCCGGAAGTGGCGCATAAGGTCCATAACGGCTTCGCGGTCACCCGCGACGAAATTATGGATTGGCACCGCAAGCTTTACGAAAAGCGCTGGGTCGCGCCGAACTGGCCGGCCGCGTGGGGCGGGCCGGACCCCGCCTGGACGGTCACCCAAAAATACATTTACGACGAAGAATCGACCCTCGCGGGTGCGCCGCGCCTGATCATGTTCGGCATCACCATGTGCGGGCCGGTGCTGATGCGCTTTGGCACGGACGAGCAGAAGAAGGAGTTCCTGCCGAAGATCGTCTCGGGCGAGCGCACCTTCTGTCAGGGCTATTCCGAGCCGGGCAGCGGCTCCGACCTAGCCAGCCTGAAGATGCGCGCGGCACGCGACGGCGATGAATTCGTGCTGAACGGCCAAAAAATTTGGACCACCTCGGCCCACATGGCCGACTGGATCTTCTGCCTGGTGCGCACCTCCAACACTGGCAAGCGCCAGGAAGGAATCACCTTTATCCTGGTCGACATGAACACGCCGGGCGTCGAGGTGAAGCCGCTGATCACCATCGAAGGCACCCGCGAGGTGAACGAGGTGTTCTTCAATGACGTGCGCGTGCCGGCGTCGAACGTGATCGGCGAAGTGGATGACGGCTGGTCCGTCGCCAAATACTTGCTCGGTCACGAACGGATGGGCGGCGGCGCGCTCGGCGGCCTGAAAAAATCGCTGGAGCAGTTGAAGAAGATCGCCAAGGAAGAGCCGAACGGCATGGACGGCTCGATGATCGACGATCCGGCTTTTGCGAGCAAAGTGGCGGAGGTCGATATCGAGTTGATGACGCTGGAAGTGCAGATGCTGCGCCTACTCTCGAAAATGAGCGCGGACGCGGAAATGGGCCTGGAATCCTCCATGATCAAGATCCGCCGCTCGGAGATCATCCAGCGCCTAGCGGAACTGAAAATGGAGGCGGTCGGCTACTATGCCAACCCGTTCGTCCTCGGCGCGATGGAGCATGGCTGGAACGAGGAGCCGATCGGCGGCGCCGATTACATCAATGCGCTGGCGGCGAAGTACTTCAACGACCGCAAGCAATCCATCTTCGCCGGATCGAACGAGATTCAGCACAATATCATCGCAAAGCGCATGCTGGGCTTATAAGTCCCTCGGCTCGATGCGTTCCGGCGGCTTGAGCCGCCCACGCAAACCTGTTTCAATCGGCCAACCGGTGCGGAGAAATCTGCGCCGGTTTGTTTTCGGCGCATCGGGCGCCAGATCGGCACCACCAACCGGGCCGTACGGGTTAATCAAGGAGGAAACAATGCGCTTCAACTGTCTCACCAAAGGCTTGGCGATTGCCGCCGTGGCGACGACCGCCATGGCCGCCATCGGCGAAGCCGACGCCCGGGTGCGGATGAAGATCCACTCCGCCTATGGCCGCAACATTTTCGTCATCGGCCCCGGGCCCTATCATGTAGCCGATGCGGTCGAGAAAATGTCGGACGGCGAAGTCGTCATGAAGATCTTCGAGCCGGGCGCACTGGTGCCGGGCACGCAATATTTTGATGCGGTCTCTGCCGGCTCCATCGATGGCGCCTGGGGCACGCCGGGCTTCAACGTGCACAAAAATTTCGCCTATGCCTTTTTCGCGTCGGTGCCGTTCGGCCCCCGCGCCGGCGAATATCTGGCGTGGATGAGGCATGGCGGCGGTCAGGAATTGGCCGACGAGATGTATGCGCGCGACAATATCAAGATGTTCGTGTGCAACATCATTCCGCCGGAATCCTCCGGCTGGTTCCGCAAGGAGATCAAGTCCCTGGACGATCTGAACGGCATGAAGATGCGGTTCTTCGGCCTGGGCGCCAAGGTCATGGAAAAATTCGGGGTCTCGACGCAACTGCTCGCGGGTGGCGATATCTATCCCGCGCTGGAGCTGGGCTCGATCGACGCCACCGAATACTCCATGCCCGCCATCGACCGGGACTCTGGTTTCTGGCAGATCGCCAAGCACAACTATTTCCCGGGCTGGCATCAGCAGTCGACCATCGGCGAGTTGCTGATCAACATGGACAAGTTCAATGAGCTGTCCGACAGTCAGAAGGTAATGGTCGACCAGGCCTGCCAGGCGCAGGTCATGCGCGGCTTTGCCGAGGGCGAGGCCGGACAGGCCGACGCGATGGCCTTCCATCAGTCCAAGGGCGTCACCATCCACCGCTGGAGCGACGAAGATCTGGCCAAGTTCGAGGAAGCCTGGCAGGAAGTCATCGCCGAAGAAATCAAGGAAAGCGAAGACGCCAAGAATATTTGGGAGTCTTACTCGACCTTCCGCGACAAGTACGAGATCTGGCGGGTGAATGGGTATCTGAACTAAAGCCGTCTGGAACCGGCGGATTGTAAGTTGAGTTCGCCGGGACAGCGGCATTTGCCAGAGCGGCGCAGCAAATAGTTGCGCCGCTCTTTTTTTGCGGTTCGCGGTGAAGTCGCGGATGGCGGTTGCGCCTGCCCCCGTTGCCCACACCAGTAATCGCCGCTTGAGACCGCCTCTGAAACGTGCTTCTAATCCAACGTTCTACGCAGATCAGATATGCAAAGAACGCATGCACTTAGGCAACGCTCTTATCTGCATGCATAATAACAATGAGAACGTCTGGGAGGATCCATGCGTCTAAACACTCTGATGAAAGGCGCTGCGGCTGTTGCCGTCATCGCCACCGGCACCATGGCATCGATTGGCGACGCGGATGCCCGGGTACGGATGAAAATCCATTCGGCATTCGGCAAGAACATCGTCATTATCGGACCCGGACCGCATAATGTTGCGGAAGCGGTCGAAGCGATGTCTGGCGGTGAAGTCTCCATGAAGGTGTTCGAGCCCGGCGCGCTGGTCCCGAGCACACAATATTATGATCCTGTTGCGGCTGGCTCCATCGACGGCGCGTGGGGCACGCCCGGCTATAACGTTCACAAGAACTTCGCCTACGCGTTCTTCTCCGCCGTGCCTTTCGGACCGCGCGGTGGCGAATACCTGGCCTGGATGCGCCACGGCGGCGGCCAGGAACTGGCGGATGAAATGTATGGGCGCGACAATATCAAGATGTTTGTCTGCAACCTGATCCCGCCGGAGTCCTCCGGCTGGTTCCGGAAGGAAATCAACAATCTGGAAGATTTGCAGGGCTTGAAAATGCGCTTCTTCGGGCTGGGCGGCAAGGTAATGGAGAAGTTCGGTGTCTCGACGCAATTGCTGGCGGGCGGCGATATTTACCCAGCCCTTGAACTCGGCTCGATCGATGCGACCGAGTTCTCCATGCCGGCGATCGACAAGGACTACGGCTTTTGGCAGATCGCCAAGCACAACTATTTCCCCGGCTGGCACCAGCAATCGACCATCGGCGAAATGCTGTTCAATGAGGACAAGTTCAACGAACTGTCGGATGGTCAAAAAATCATGGTCGAGCAGGCCTGCCAGGCGCAGACCCTGCGCGGTTTTGCCGAAGGCGAGGCAATTCAAGGTGCGGCAATGGCCTTCCACGAATCGAAGGGTGTCACCATTCACCGTTGGCCGGATGACATCCTGAACGAGCTGGAAAAAGGCTGGGAAGAGGTTATCGCGACCGAAATCGCCGACAATGAAGATGCCAAAAAGATTTGGGCATCCTACTCCAAATTTCGCGAGGAATATAAGGTTTGGGGCGACAATGGATACCTGAAGTAAAATTCTCCGCGCCGGCCGGTCCCTCAAGGCACCAAGGATCGGCCGGCGCTTTCGTTGCGGCGTCGGGAAAAGTCGCGTAACCCATTGACCTCGACGCCTGTCTTTGTTCGTTTGTTGACGCCGTATCGATTGTCAAAGAACGGCCCGATCAAAGGGCCGAACATCAAACTAGGTTGGAAGCGTTCATGCGTAAAATGCTCGAAGTGGCGGATTCGCTAGAAAAGATCCCGCAATTCTTCGGACGGCTCGGCTCTTGGCTGATCCTGCCATTGATCGCCATCATCATGTTCGACGTGCTGACCCGAAAATTGTTCGGTGGCGGGATCCAGCAGGCGATCCAGCAATCGCCCGCTCTTTACGACTATCTGTCGCCGACCAAGCTGCAGGAATGGGAATGGCATCTTCACGGTGCGCTGTTCATGCTGGCCGTTGGCTTTTCCTACACCATGAACGCGCATGTGCGCGTGGACGTCTTGCGGGAAAAGGTCAGCAACCGCAAGCAGGCCTGGATCGAGTTGTTCGGCCTGGTCGTCTTCCTGTTTCCGTACACGATCGTGATCGGTATTCTGTGCTGGAATTTCATCAGCCGCGCCTACTTCTCTCATGAAGCGTCGGCGGCCATGACCGGCCTGAGCGAGCGCTGGGTCATCAAGTCTTTCCTGCTCGTCTGCCTGGTTCTGGTCCTGATCGCCGGTATTGTGACGTTTTTGCGGCAGTGGGTGTATCTGTTCGGGCCGGAACACCTGCGTAGCGACGTGAAGATGAACATGCTAACATCGGCGGTGGCCGAACACTTGCCGCACCTGGACGATGAAGAGGTCTTCGGCCCTGGCCATACGCTAGAAGACGACCTGGACCATGCCGACAAAGGGATCGGCGACGATACTCACCCGGAAATCAAATATTAACGGCCGGCGGCCCGGAAGGAATAACCCTCAATGTATTGGGAAGACTATCTCCCGGTGATCATGTTCCTGGCACTGGCCTTCGGCCTGTTTACGGGTATTCCGGTCGCCTTTGTCGTCGGCGGTGTCGGCTTATTGTTTGGCTTCATCGGCTGGCACTTCGACATGTTCGCGCTGATGGAGTTTTTCAACATACCGGTCCGGATCTGGGGCGGTGCCGTCGAGAACCTGGTGCTGGTCGCCGTGCCCTGTTTCATCTTCATGGGCACAATGCTGGAGCGATCGGGCGTCGCACAGGATCTGCTCGAAATTCTCGATGTGCTGCTGAAGAAAATCCCGGGCGGGCTCGCCATGTCGGTGACCATCATGGGCACGATCATGGCGGCGACCACCGGCATTATCGGCGCTTCCGTGGTGATGATGACCCTGATGGCGTTGCCGACCATGCTGCGGGCCGGTTATGCAAAAAGCCTTTCGACCGGCACCATCGCGGCCTCGGCCACGCTCGGCATTCTGATTCCGCCCAGCATCATGCTGGTGATCATGGCGGATCTGCTGGCAATCTCCGTCGGCAACCTGTTCCTGGGCGCGATTTTCCCCGGCCTGCTGCTGTCGGGGCTTTACCTTTTCTATATCCTGATTATCGCCAATGTGAAGCCCAGCATGGCCCCGCGCGGTGCGGGACGATTCGCTTGTCACGGCCCATGGCTCACTCGGGAAAATGGTCCTCAAGGGTTTCATCCCGCCGGTATTCCTGATGGTGCTGGTGTTGGGTTCAATCTTCGCCGGGTGGGCCACGCCCACCGAAGCCGCCGGTGTCGGCGCGTTCGGCGCAATTCTCCTGACGATCTTCAACGGCCGTATGACCGGCGCCGTGCTGAAGGAAGTTTGTGAGCGGACGGCGATTATCGTCGGGATGATCTTTTTCATCTTCATGGGTGCGACCGCGTTCAGCTATGTGTTCCGGTCGCTCGGCGGCGAAGCTCTCATCATCAACGGCATCGACGCCCTTGGGTTCCACGATTGGGGCATTCTGATCGTGTTGATGGCGACGATTTTCATTCTGGGTTTCTTCTTCGACTTCATCGAAATCACATTGATCGTGCTGCCGGTGTTCGCACCGGTGGTCGAATTGCTCGATTTCGGGACCCATGTCGAAGGCCGCGACGTCATCTACTGGTTTGCGCTGCTCGTAGCGGTAAACCTGCAGACATCGTTCCTGACGCCGCCATTCGGCTTCGCGCTATTCTATATGAAGGGCGTGGCGCCCAACTCGGTGAAGATCCAGGATATCTACGCGGGCATCATTCCCTTCGTCACCTTGCAGGTTATTGGCCTCGCCATCGTGATCGCCTTTCCTGGGATCGCCCTGTGGCTGCCGAACACTCTGCTGCAATAGCTTGATCCTGCCGGCCTTATCGGCTTTCCTCTGGGGACACTCCGTCCTCAGAGGATTTTTTCATGGACCTGAGCTTTACGGCCGAAGAACAAGCTTTCCGCAAAAAGATCCGCGCCTGGACCGCTGCCAACCTGCCGGCGGATATCAGGGAAAAAGTCGACCGCGGCATCGAGCTCGAGCGGGACGACTATCAACGCTGGATGAAATTTCTCTCTGCCGAGGGTTGGATCGCGCCGAACTGGGACGCGAAAGCCGGCGGCCCCGGTTTTTCGTTGGCGGAGAAGTATATCTTCGAGGAAGAGTTGTTCATGGGCGCCGCCCCCCGCACCATCCATTTCGGCACGCGCATGGTCGGGCCTGTTCTGCTGGCCTTTGGCACGCCCGAGCAGAAAAAACGCTATCTGCCAAAGATCCTGACCAGCGAGGAAATCTGGTGCCAGGGCTATAGCGAGCCCGGCAGCGGCTCCGACCTGGCCTCGCTCAAAACCAGCGCGGTGCGCGCCAACGACGATGAACATGGCGACCACTATGTCGTCAACGGCACCAAAATCTGGACCAGCTATGCCCACTGCGCCGATCGCATGTTCACCCTGGTGCGGACCGACAATACCGGCAAGAAGCAGGAAGGCATTACCTGTCTGCTGATCGACCTGAAGAGCCCCGGCGTGACCATCCAGCCCATCATCACGCTCGACGGCCGGCACGTGTTCAACCAGGAATTCCTGGACGATGTCCGCGTCCCAGTGGCGGACCGTGTCGGCGAGGAAGGCGAAGGCTGGAGCATCGCCAAATACCTGCTCGGCCATGAACGCTCGAACGCGAGTTATGTTTCGATCAACAAGCGCAACCTGGCAAAGCTCAAGGAGATCGCCGCGGATCAGATCCTGGACGGCGCGCCCCTTCTGGAGAATGCGGCGTTCAAACGGCTGATCGCCGAGGTGGAGATGGACCTCGAGACGCTATCCGTCACTTCGCTCCGCCAGCTCGCGAACGCATCGGCGGACCAGCCCGTGGGGCCGGAAGCGTCGGTGCTGAAGATGCGCACCGGCGACGTGTTCCAGCGCATCCATGAACTGATGATGATGGCAGGCGGCTATTCAGCACAGCCATTCGTAGCCGAGGCGATCCGGGGCGGCTGGAACCAGGACCCTGTCGGGCCGGACTACCTGTTCCGCATGGCGCCCGACTATTTCGAGTCGCGGGCCATGTCGATTGCCGGGGGAAGTCATGAAGTTCAGAAGAACATTATCGCAAAAGCGATATTGGGCTTGTAAGGGTTTTCGAACACAGGAGGGCTTTAATCGTCTGATCGATTACAGCTCTGCCCACCCGCTCTTCGGTGCCTCTGAAAGAGGTGCCGGTAAACAAATTTTAACCATTTAACAACAATTTACCGATGTGCTTGTCCAAGCCGCCGGGACGGTTCGTGCCGTTTTGGCGCCTTGAACAGAACATGGTTCCGTGATAGCAACCGCAACGGTCAATACAAAGCTACAGTTTATGTTTGGCTATACCAAGTTTCAGAGGGCGTTTTAATGGGCTGTTCAAAAGCCTTTTTAAATGGCATGGTTGCCAATCAAAACATCCGCCCAAAATTTCAGTATTCTGCCAGCATTATTCCTGGCGTGGTATTGGTATCCGATTTTGGGATGATCATTCTTGCGGCACTGGTTAACTATATTCATTGGGTGCCATTTAACTCTTATGCTGTCGAGCATTATATTTTTGCGGTTTCGTTTGTCGTCTTTATTTCAATAATCTTGTTGGATCGCGCCGAATTATATGGGACAGGCACGATCATGGGATCGGTTTGGCGCTTCGATGGATTGCTGATCGCCATCGGCACCTCCTTTTTGTTTTTTCTTTCGATCGCATTCTCCTTTAATTCCATGGAGATATATTCATCCAGATGGCTTGCCGGCTTTGCCGCCACAAGCTTCCTGGCGGTGTGGGTTTCCAGGGCGATTTTGCGGCAATTCTTTCTGGTTCTGGGGCAGCGGGGCGTGGTCGGACGTTCGCTCGCGTTGCTCGGTACGGGCGAGCAGGCCGAACGGTTCCTCGCTCACATGAACCGGGTTCGGCCCCATTTCACGCATTTTGCCGGCCTGTACTCCCCGCGCGCCGAACAACAACCGGGCGAACTGACCGTGGGTGAACTGCAGGGCCATCGGATCATCGGCCGCCTGGATGACCTGATCGAGGCGGCCCGCCAGGCCGAAGTGAACGACGTCGTCATCGCGCTGCCATGGAACGCGGAAGACGAGATCACGGCGATCACGGGACAACTGAAAGAGCTTCCGGTAAATATCTACGTTTCCATGGATTTGGTCGGTTTCAAGCTGGACTTCCGGCCCTCGGTCGGCACGTCGGGCGATCAGCTACCAATGTTCGAGGTCGTGCAAAAGCCGATTTCCGGCTGGAGCTCGATCCTGAAGCGAATCGAAGATGTCGTTCTGGGACTGGCCGCGTTGATCGTGCTGTCGCCACTGCTGCTGCTGGTTGCAATCCTGATCAAGCTCGACAGCCCCGGACCCGTCCTGTTCCGCCAGGCCAGACTGGGCTTTAACAATCAGCAATTCGATATCTTCAAGTTTCGCTCCATGTACCATCGGGCAATCCCCGAAAGGCGCGTGAAGCAAGCGTCGCGGGGCGATCCACGCATCACCCGCGTGGGCCGGTTTATCCGGCGCACCTCCATCGACGAACTGCCACAGCTCTTCAACGTGATCGGCGGTTCGATGTCCCTGGTCGGCCCCCGGCCGCATGCGTTGAGCCACAACGAGGAATTCGGCGAAAAAGTGCGCGGCTACTTTGCCCGCCACCGCGTCAAACCCGGCATCACCGGCTGGGCGCAGGTGAACGGGTGGCGGGGCGAAACCGATACTTTGGAAAAAATCCAGGCGCGCACCAAGTACGATATCTACTACACCGACAACTGGTCGCTGATGTTCGATTTCCAGATATTGGTGCTAACCGTGTTCAGCGTCTTGTTCCACAAGGAAGCATACTGAGCCTCCGCCAGCGGCTATTTCCTCGAACAAAAAAGAGGCCGAACCGCAGCATAGCGATCCGGCCTTTTTACCAATGGCAGGGAAGCCTGCTGAACGCGTTAGCTAAAGCTTCTGCGCCACAAATTCCCAGTTCACCATATTGTCCAGGAACGCCTTCAGGTAGTCCGGACGCCGGTTGCGATAGTCGATGTAGTAGCTGTGCTCCCACACGTCGCAGCCAAGCAGCGCCTTCTGGCCGTCAAAGCACAGCGGGTTGACGCCGTTCGGGGTGGAGGTGACCTCCAGCTTGCCGTTGCCCGTGGAGACCAGCCAAGCCCAGCCGCTGCCGAACTGGCCCGCGCCCTTGGCGACGAACGCTTCCTTGAACTTGTCGACAGAGCCGAAGCTGTCGGTAACACGCTTTTCCAATTCGCCCGGCATGGCGCCGCCGCCATTCGGCTTCATCATCTGCCAGAACTCGGTGTGGTTCCAATGCTGCGAGGCGTTGTTGAAAATACCGGCCTTGTCGGCGTCGTTGTAGGTCTTTTTGACGATGTCTTCGAGCGCCATATTCTCGAATTCGTTGCCCTTAACCAGGTTGTTCAGGTTGGTGACATAGGTGTTGTGGTGCTTGCCATGGTGGAATTCCAGGGTCTCCTGGGACATATACGGGCCAAGCGCATCGATCGCATACGGCAGGTCAGGCAGAGTGTGAGCCATGGGTTTTCCCTTTTTCGAATTGCGTCAGATGGAAAGTTCCAACTCGGGTGAGCCGCTAACGGTTCTCACCTTACTTAAGCGTGGATGGTGAATGTGTCGAGTGGTCCACTCCATTCTTCCGCACTCCATTGCCGCGAACTGGTCGGGCGGGTGAGCCGCGACCGGGCGCTGCTGGCGGAACTTGCGCCGGCGGACATGCGCCCGCATCTGTGGGCAATCGCCGCTTTCGACTGGGAGATCGGCCGCATTCCCGACCGGGTGAGCGAGCCCATGCTGGGCGCAATCCGGCGCCAATGGTGGCGGGAGGCCTGGGAGGAAATCGCCGGCGGCAATCCCCGACGTCACCCGGTGGTCGAAGCATTGGCCGAAGCACATCGGGCCTCACCCCTGCCCCTGGACGCGGTCGAGACATATCTGGATGCGCGCGAGGCGGAGCAGGAAGCGCCCCCGGCCGACCTTTCGGCAATGAAGCAGCGTGCGGCGGCGATCGGGGGCAGCATCGCCCGACTGGAGGCAATCGTGCTTGGCGGCGGCACGGCGGAGGCCGGCACCGCCTGGGCGCTGGTCGGCGAGGTGCGCGCGCTGCCCCACCGCCTCAGCCATGGCCGGCACGGCCTGCCGGAGGACAGGGTGGCGGCGCTGGATCCGGGCCTGGATCGGCTCGATCCGGGCGCGTTGACGCCGACTTTTCGCGATCTGGTGAGGGACATTTGCGCCGAAGGGGAGGCAGCATTGCCGTCTGCCCGCGCTATGCCGCCGGTGTTTCGTGGCTACAGGCGGCTGACCGCGCACTATATCAAGCGCTTGCGCAAGACAGACTGGAACCCGTTCGCGGTGAGCGTCAACGCACCGACATTCGGCCGGGCCTGGAGTGTCGCCCGGGTCAGGATCGGAATGTAAAGCAAGGGTTTGCCATCGCAGGGCTTTCGCCTAGGCTCACGGGTCGAGCCCGCCTTTTTGCCCGCTCTCTAACGGAGTTGCTTGAACCGTGACATCGCCGGCATTCAGCGCCACCAAAGAGAAGCGCAAGATCGCGATCCTGGGCGGCGGCATGGGGGCGATCGCCGCGGCCTACGCCATCACGCAACTGCCGGATTGGGCATCACGCCTCGAGGTAACCATCTACCAGCGCGGCTGGCGGCTGGGCGGGAAAGCGGCCAGCGGGCGGAACCTGGTCATGCACGGCCGGGTGGAGGAGCATGGACTGCATCTATGGTCGGGCTCGTTCACCCAATCTCTCGCCATGATGCGCAGTTGCTATGAATCTCTTAACGCACTCGGATTGCGCACGCCCGAGGCGGCACTCGGCACATTCGACAAGGCCTTCAAGCCGCTCGATCACCTGTTCATACCTGAAGTGGTTGCCTCGCCGGACGGCACCGTCCGGAGAGAGCCCTGGCGCATCGACGCCGCACCAGATCGTTTCACCGCCGGCCCGGCCGGTTATCTGGAGGAAATTCTGGACCTGCTGGCACTGATGCTTGAAGAGGCAGGAGCAGGACCACTGGCCACTCCATTTGCGGAGAACCGCACGGCCCTCGCCCCCGTGCGCGCCTGGTTGAGCGGACAAGATCCGGCGGCGCGCGCAGAGACAATGCAGCGGCGATGGCTGACCGCGATCGATCTGACGACCGCCGCCGCAGCGGGCATACTGGCTGACGATGTCCTCACCAAAGGCTTTGACCATCTGGATCGCTGGGAGGCGCGGGCGTGGCTGGCACGGCACGGCGCCAGCTCGGACGCGCTGCAAAGCAGCATCATGGCCGCTGCCGAGGGTTTTGCTTTCGGCTATCCAGGCTGTGCCCGCGACCATAGGGGCATTGGCGCCGGCACGCTGCTGCACAATCTCTGCCGGACGGCTTTCGGGGCCGAAGATGCCCTGTTCTACAAGATGCAGGCAAGCACCGGCGACGCCGTGTTCGCCCCGCTCTATCAGGTGTTGCGGGCTTGCGGCGTGCGCTTCCGTTTCTTCCATGCAATTTCAGAATTGCGACTCGGCCCCGACGGCTCCGCCATCGATGCAATCGCGCTGGTGCGCCAGGCCGATCCGGGCCTTGAGTACGAGCCGCTCGTCACCGTGCGCAATCTGCCGAGCTGGCCATGCGAACCGCTCTGGGACCATTTGGCGGATGGCCAGCAGCTCCGGTCCGCCGCCGCCGACTTCGAGGACGAATCCCGCCCGCCCGCAGGCGAGCCCCTGACGCTTCGCCGGGGCGAGGATTTTGACGACGTCGTATTGGGGATCGGCATCGGCGCGCTGCCGGAGATGACGCGGGAACTGGCCGCCGCATCGCCCGCCTGGGCGGCGATGCTTGACCATGTGGCGACGGCCCCCGTGCGCACGGTGCAATTATGGCTGACCGTGCCGTCTGCGGAGTATGGCTGGAAAAAGCTGATCGACGCGCATAATCCGGAGGCGCAGACGGGAAACGCGCCGCTGCGCACCGTCACCGCTAGCCTTTCGGGTGACCTGACGGCGTGGGTGGACGTCTCGGACCTGCTGGTGCGCGCGGAATGGGGCTTCGACGACCGCCCCTGGTCGGCGGCGGCCTTCACCGGCCTGCTGCCGGAGACACACGAAACCATTCTCCATGAAAGCGTCGCCGAATGGCTGGACGGGCACCTGGTGCAGATCTGGCCGGACATGCAGGCAGGCGACGGCGGCTTTCTCTACGCGGCCTTGCACGATACCAATCGTGGCACCGGCCGGGAACGGCTGGGCTGGCAGTTTGTCTGGTCGGGCGCTCATGGTTCGCAGCGGCAGGTCCTCGCCGTTCCCGGCAGCTTGGAAAAGCGGCTCGCGCCCGGCGCTAGCGGCTTCGCCAATCTGTTCTTGGCAGGCGATGGGACCCGGAATGGCCTGAACGGACCTTCCGCCGAAGCCGCGGTCATTTCGGCATTGCAGGCGGTGGAAGCTATGGACCGGCAGGGATAAGGTCTGCTGACGTAACGCCATTGCCAATTCCTACACGTCAGCTTCACAAGAACTTTGCTACGGAGTGTCGTAAATCACTCTCATTGCGATGAGGGCGGCCTAGCTAAGGGCCGTATCGCCCCAAGCGGGCAAAATCAGAAAGGCCAAAACACCATGCCGAATGACCGCCAAGGCAACAGCATGACCGGCGCAACGCCAAAGGCAGCCGACCTCTTCGGTCAGGCGCTGCATGCATTCAACATCTACCGCGGCGACCCGGTGGCGCTTGTGGACGAAGCCATCGCCGAAGCGCCTGATTTCGCCATGGCGCATATTCTGAAGGGCTACCTTTATGCTTTGGCGACGGAACCCGCGGCCGCGGCCGAGGCGCAGTCGATTGCCTGTGCGGCCAAGTCCCTGCCCATGAACGACCGCGAAAAGTCCCTATTGGGCGCTCTGAAACACCTGATCTGCGGCAACTGGACATTGGCCGCGACCAGCCTGGACCGGCATAGCGCGGAATACCCCCATGATCTGGTGGCGTTACAGTGCGGCCATCTGATCGACTTCTACCGGGCCAACGCCCGCAATCTGCGCGACCGCATCGCGCGGATCCTGCCCCGGTGGGCGGCGGACACCGAAGGCTACGGCATCATGCTGGGCATGTATTCGTTCGGCCTTGAGGAAGCGGGCGACTACGCCCGGGCAGAGGAGATGGGCCGGGCCGCGGCCGAGGACGAGCCACTCGATTGCTGGGCGCATCATGCCGTGGCCCACGTCCTGGAGATGCAGGGCCGCACGGGAGACGGCCTCGAATGGATGATCTCGCGCGAACCCCATTGGGCCGGCGACGGCAATTTCTTCCAGGTACATAACTGGTGGCACAAAGCGCTTTATCACCTGGATTTGGAACAAACTGACGAGGTGTTTCGCCTTTATGACGAGCCGATCCGCGGCGGTCGCAGCGCCATCGCCCTGGACATGGCAGATGCCTCCGCCCTGCTGTGGCGGCTGACCCTGGCCGGGCACGATGTCGGCGACCGCTGGCAGGAACTGGCCGACGCCTGGGACGAGCACGCGGACGGCAAGCTCTATCCCTTCAACGACTGGCACGCCGCCATGGCCTATCTGGGAGCCGGGCAGCACGCCAAGGTCGATGCGCTGCTGGAAACCTATCGCGCCAATTCTGCCGCCGCGCCGGAGACGACCCTATGGGCACGCCAGACCGGCCTGCCGCTAATCGAAGGCTTCCAGGCCTTCTGGCAGGGCGACCATGAGACCGCGGTGAACCGGCTGCATCCGGCCCGTTTCATCGCCAACACGTTCGGGGGCAGCCATGCCCAGCGGGATATCATCGACTGGACCCTGACCGAGGCGGCGCTGCGCGGCGGCATCAACGGCGTCGGCGAAGCCATGGCGCGGGAGCGCCTGGCGCTGAAACCGCACAGCCCGATCAACCGCTCCTTCCTGGAACGGGCAACGGCAACCCCGGCCTAGGACTGGGGTCACCAGGGGACTGCCACCGTCAGGATCGGCGGCGGCCCTTGGGCTTGCCGGAATAGGCGGGGCGACCCTTCCCGCCCTTGCCACTCTTGCCTCCCCGTCCCCGGGAGGACACCGCACCCGCGGAGATTTTCTCGATGGCGGTGTTGCCGGCGCTGGGGCGGCCGCCCTTTTTGTGGCCGTAGCCCCGGTCTTCCAGGCCCATGTCGAGCTTTTTCAGGCGCTGGATCTCGTCGCGGAAGCGGGCGGCGTCCTCGAACTCAAGATCGGCAGCGGCCGCCCGCATCTTCTTCTCCAGGTCCGCTAATGTCGCTTCCAGGTTGTGGCCGATCCGGTCGGCCTCTCCCAGTATGCCGGTATCGACGTTCAGGCTGTCGCGGGCGTAGACGCCCTCCAGAATGTCGCTGATCCCCTTCTTGATGCTTTCCGGCGTTATGCCGTGGGCTGCGTTGTATTCCTGCTGCTTTTCGCGGCGGCGCGCGGTTTCGTCCAGCGCCTTGGTCAGGGACTTGGTCATGGTGTCGGCATAGAGGATCACCCGCCCGTCCACGTTCCGCGCCGCGCGGCCGATGGTCTGGATCAGCGACGTGGTGGAGCGCAGATAGCCCTCCTTGTCCGCATCCAGAATGGCGACGAGGGCGCATTCGGGAATATCCAGCCCCTCGCGCAGCAGGTTGATGCCGACCAGAATGTCGAACGCACCGATGCGCAGGTCGCGGATGATCTCGATCCGCTCCAGCGTGTGCACCTCGGAGTGCATGTAGCGCACGCGCATGCCCAGTTCGAACAAATAGTCGGTCAGGTCCTCCGCCATTTTCTTGGTGAGCGTCGTCACCAGGACGCGCCCGCCCTTGTCCACCACTTCCCGCGCTTCGGCGATCAGGTCGTCCACCTGGTTGGTGACTGGCCGGACGATGCAGACCGGGTCGATCAGGCCGGTGGGACGCACCACCTGCTCGGTCACCACACCCTGCACCCGCTCCAGTTCCCACGGGCCGGGCGTGGCCGAGACATAGACCGTCTGCGGCCGCATATCGTTCCATTCCTCGAACTTCAAGGGCCGGTTGTCGATGCAGGACGGCAAGCGGAAGCCGAATTCCGACAGCGTGGACTTGCGCGCATAGTCGCCCCGAAACATGCCGCCGATTTGCGGCACGGTCACGTGGCTCTCGTCGATGAACAGCAGGGCGTCCGACGGGATGTATTCGAACAAGGTCGGTGGCGGAGCGCCCGGCGGGCGGCCCGTCAAATAGCGCGAATAGTTCTCGATGCCGTTGCAGGAGCCGGTCGTCACCAGCATTTCAATGTCAAAGGTGGTGCGCTGCTCCAGCCGTTGCGCCTCCAGCAGCTTGCCCTGCGCCTCCAACTCGGCCAGCCGCGCCTTCAGTTCTTTCTTGATGCCGTCGATGGCCTGCATCAGGGTCGGCTTCGGCGTCACATAGTGGCTGTTGGGGTAGAGGCGGATGCGGTCCATCTCCGCAATCTTCTCGCCCGTAAGCGGGTCGAATTCGTGGATGGCGTCCACCTCGTCGCCGAACAGAGAGATGCGCCAGGCCCGGTCTTCCAAGTGGGCGGGGTGGATTTCGATGGTGTCGCCCCGCACCCGGAACGAGCCGCGATAGAAGCTGGCGTCGTTGCGACGGTATTGCAGTTCCACCAGCCGGCGCAGGAACGCCTCCCGCTCCAGCGGCTTGCCGGCGGCGACGTCGATGGTCATCTCCGCATAGGTCTCGACCGCGCCGATGCCGTAAATGCAGGAAACCGAGGCAACGATTACCACGTCGCGCCGTTCCAGCAGCGCGCGGGTTGCGGAGTGGCGCATGCGATCGATTTCCTCGTTGATCGAGGCTTCCTTCTCCACATACGTATCCGACCGGGGAACGTAAGCTTCCGGCTGATAGTAGTCGTAATACGAGACGAAATATTCGACCGCGTTTTCGGGGAAGAAGCCCTTCATCTCGGCATAAAGCTGCGCTGCCAGCGTCTTGTTCGGCGCCAGGATCAGGGCCGGGCGCTGTTGCTCCTGGATGACGTGGGCGACGGTGAAGGTCTTGCCGGACCCGGTCACGCCCAGCAGCACCTGGTCCCGCTCGTCCGCCTTAACGCCCGCGTTCAGCTCGGCGATGGCCTGGGGCTGGTCGCCCGCCGGCTGATAGTCGGAGGCCAGCTTGAAAGGCGGCGAATCCAGCGGCTCCGGCAATGCGGCGCGGCTGGCCGGATCGAACAGGGATAGGCGGTCGAGAATCGAGGTATCCATGGGCATGGGCGCTGGCGTCCTTTGGCGTGCTCCCGACTATATAGGGTTCGCTTCGGCACGACAAAGCCAGCACGGCACAAACGGACAGGCGCGAACCCCATACCAACGGGATACCGGCTTATCCTTCGTCCTTCAGGTCGGCCTGCCATACCGGCGGCCGTTTTTCCGCAAAAGCGTCCAAGCCTTCGAGCGCGTCCGGCTGCTCCATGATCAGGCAGATGGTCTCGACCACGTTTTCGATGTTGCGGCGGTACTCGAAGTCGTTGGCACGCATAAAGCTGTCGCGCGCCAGCCGCATGATCTGAGGCGACTTTGCCGCCAAGCTGCGCGCAAGGCCCATCGCTTCTTCGCCCAGATCCTCGTGGGCCACCACCCGATTGATCAGGTTCCAGCGCTCGGCCGTTGCGGCGTCGATGGGCTTGCCGTCAAAGCACAATTCGAACGCCTTGTGCCGGCCGATCTGGCGGGGCAGATGGACGAAATGCATGGCGGGAATGACGCCCACGTCAATCTCCGGATAGCCGAAGCTGGCGCGTTCGCTGGCGATGATGCAGTCGCAGGAAACCGCCACCGTTACCCCGGCGGCACGGGCCGGGCCGTTCACTACGGCCACGGTCGGCTTGCCCATGCGGTATTGGGCGAGATGCATGTCAAAATAGAGCTTTTCCAGATAATCCCGGATACGCTGACTGTCGCCGCCGCGCATCATCTCCAGGTCCATGCCCGCACAGAACACCTTGGGCAGCGCGCTTTCCAGCATGACGCAACGCACGTCAGGGTCTTCCTTGGCCAGCCGGTAGCCCTCCAGAATATCCCGCACCAAACCTATGCTCAGCGCGTTGACAGGCGGGCGGTTCATGGCGATGTGCGCGATATGGCTCTCGACCCAATATTCTACGAATTCCATCGCGGGCTATCCTTTGACAAAATGGTTGGCTGCCCCGAACGGCGGCCTGCAAGATCAATTGCGCGGCGGCCTGATGCAGAATGGATCGACATCATCCGCCGGCCTCCAACCGCTAGACCTTTGCTCCCATCACCGATGAGCGGGCGCCTTGCAGTTCCCGCCAGTGCGCCAGGTCTTCGGGCACGAACACGCCGGAGGGGCGCTTTGCCTCGCGGAAATGGTGATAGTGGTCCTCGCCCTTCACCAGCATGGCGGCCATGTTGGCGCCCGGCACCTGTTTCATCCGTGTCGGGATATAGCGGATCGCCAAGCCAATGCGCCGGTCGTCGGTGCGGTTCGGGTGGCTCGCGTGAAACACCCGGCCGTGATGCAGGGAGAACTGGCCGGGCTGAAGCACGTCATCCACCGCGTCGGCATCATCGACCTCGACCGCCACTTCCTGGCCGCGGGTCAGCAGATTTTCGGCGGCATGGGTATCGACATGCTCGACCGTCTGTTTGTGCGAGCCCGGGACGAAGCGCATGCAGCCGCTTTCAGCGGTCGCGCGCGTGAGGGCCACCCAGGCGGTCACCTCTTCTTCCCCCTCCAGGCCCCAATAATGTAGATCCTGGTGCCAGGAGACAAAACTGGTGGAGTTCGCCTCCTTGATGAAAAAGGGCGGGTCCAGCACCATCAGGTCCGGGCCCAGAATTGCCGAAACCGCGTCGGTAATGGCGGGCAGCCGGGTGATTTCATCGACGAAGGGCAGCACCAGGTTCGGATAGCGGCGCAGGCAGTTGCGCAGTTCCGGCTCTGCGGCGAAGCGCTTTTCCGCCTGTTCCAACTGAGCGCGATAGCCAGCGGCATCCTGTGCGCTCATGCCGGTGAGCGGGCAGACGAAGCCCTCGCTTTCAAAGGAGGCGGCTATGCTAGTGGCGGCGGTCATGGCAACCCTCGCTACGCTGTGCGGTCATCGATCGTCGCCTGCAGACATACCGTACTTCCCTGGCCGTTCGCCAGCACGTTGCCCCGCACGTTGACAGAAAGCAGATACCGGCCAATATTAGGATTATTGCCCGGGGTGCTCCACGCGTCGGCAACGCGCGGGGCTGAGAACACACCCGAGTGTAACCTGATCTGGGTAATGCCAGCGTAGGGAGGCGAAACGGCGCATGACCAATCAGTTTTCCCCAACCGACAGACCTTCCGCGGTTATTGTCATCGGCGGTGGCGTGAACGGCCTCGGCATCGGCTGGCGACTGGCCGAGGCGGGCTCGCGCGTTTCCGTCTATGATTCCCACGCCATCGGCCCCGGCACCCGCGGCGCCACCTGGGCGGCGGGCGGCATGTTGGCTGCCGGTGTTGAGGCCGAACCGGGCGAGGAAGCCCTGACCGCGCTTTGCCTGGAGAGCCAGCGGCGCTGGCCCGCCTTCCGCGATGAGTTGGAAGCGCTGACCGGTATTGCAGTCGGCTACCGTGACGAAGGCACGATGGTCGTCGCCACCACCCGTGACGAGGCGGCGGCGCTGCGCCATCATTTCGACTACCAGGTGAAGCTCGGCATCGACCTGCATTGGTTGACACCAGCGGAAGCGCGGCGGCGGGAGCCCCATCTCGGCCGGAATATCACCGCAGCGGCCCATTCCCCCGGCGACCATCAGGTAGAAAACCGCGACCTGCTGCGCGCCCTGGTGCGGGCGGCGGAGTTAAGCGGCGTTTCACTGCACCCGAACACGCCGGTCGAGGCGCTCGAAACGCACAATGGTCGCGTCGAGGGCGTGTGGATCGGCGGCGAATTGGTCCGGGCCGATGCCGTGATTCATGCTACCGGGGCCTGGGCCGGCTCGCTCGCGGGTCTGCCGCCCGAAGCCAAGCCGCCTGTCCGGCCGCTGAAGGGGCAGATGCTGGCGTTGCAAATGGATCCGGCCGCACCCATCCTCAGCCATGTGGTGTGGGCGCCCAAGACCTACCTGATTCCGCGCCTGGATGGCCGCCTGCTGATCGGTGCGACGGTGGAAGAGCGCGGCTTTGACGAGACCATTACGGCGGGCGGCCTGCTCTCTCTGCTGGATACCGCCTGGCGGGCGCTGCCCACCATCGAGGAATTGCCAGTGGTCGAAACCTGGGCCGGTTTCCGGCCCACCAGCCGGGACGATGCGCCGATCTTCGGCCCGACCTCGGTTGAGGGTTTGTTCATGGCGACCGGCCACCACCGCAACGGCATTCTGCTGGCCCCCCTCACCGCGGCCGCGGTCAGCGAGGCGGTGCTGAAGGGCTCGATGCCCGCCATCGCCCTGCCGTTCCGGCTGGACCGTTTTCACCTGAAGCCGCGGTTGGAGGCAATCGTATGACCATCTCAGTCACCATCAACGGCGAAAAGCGGGAAATCGCCGCCGGAACCGTTATCGCCGTTCTAAACGAACAGAACGTTCCGCTGGACGCCAAGGGCGTCGCGGTCGCCATTAACGGTGCGCTGGTCCGCAAGCCGGACTGGTCAGACACTCCCCTCGCTGGCGGTGATGTTATTGAAATAGTCAAACCTTTTTCGGGCGGTTGATAGCAATGCTCATGAACGTGAAAAACTCCACAATCGACCCCATGGAAATCGCGGGCGTCCAATTTACCTCGCGCATGATGTTGGGCACGGCTGGCTATCCGAACCGGCAGGTCATGCTGGACGCCATAGCGGCGGGCGGCGCGGAGATCGTAACGGTCTCCATCCGCCGCATCTCGCTGGAGAGCTATGAGGAAAGTATGACGGATGTGCTGGCGGGCAAGCATCTGCTGCCCAACACCGCCGGCTGCGCCACCGCCAAGGACGCCGTGCTGACCGCGCAACTGGCCCGCGAGGCGCTGGAGACCGACTGGGTGAAGCTGGAGGTAATCGGCGACCGCGACACGCTCTATCCCGATGTGGAAGAACTGCTGCGCGCGGCAGAGGAACTGGTGAAGGACGGTTTCATCGTCCTGCCCTATGCAAACGACGACCCGGTCACCTGCCGCAAGCTGGCGGACCTGGGTTGTGCGGCGGTGATGCCCATGGGCTCGTTCATCGGCTCCGGCCTGGGTGTTGCCAACCCTGCGGCGCTGGCGCGTATCGTGGCGGATGCGAGCGTGCCCATTATTTGCGATGCGGGTCTCGGCACCGCCAGCGATGCGGCTATTGCCATGGAGCTGGGCTGTGACGGCGTGCTGTTGAACACCGCCGTCGCCAAGGCGTTGGACCCGGTTCGCATGGCCCGCGCCTTCGGCCTGGCGGTTGCCGGCGGGCGGGAGGCCCATCTGGCAGGCCGCATCCCGAAGCTGGACCGCGCCGAGCCCTCCAGCCCGCAACTGGGATTGATCGGGGCTTAGGATCGGTACCAAAAATACCGCGCAGTCCCGGAATGGCACAGCCATATCCGAGACCTCCGTGAAAGCTATGCTCGGACGAAGATCCCGGCTCGGGGGCTGGGACTGAGCGGGGAAAGCCGGGAAAAAGTTCTTGGAGTGAGTGAACCCGATGCGTCCCCTGCCCAATCCGCCCGTGTTGCTCATCACGGACCGCAGCCAAACCTCCCGATCAGTGGCCGATGTGGTGGCCGCGGCCTTCGACGGCGGCTGCCGCTGGATAAGCCTGCGGGAAAAGGACATGCCGTCAGCCGAGCGGCGGCGGCTGGCCGAGGAACTGCGGCGCCGGGCCGAGCCCTACAAGTCCCGAGTCGGCGTGCACGAAGACGTGGCGCTCGCGGCGAGCCTGGGGCTGCGGGCACTGCATCTGCCGACGGGCGGCGATGTGAGGCAGGCCAAACGCCGGGTAGACCCCCGCTGCCTGATCGGCCGCTCCGCCCACAACACCGCCGAGATCGAGGCAAGTCTCGCTGCCGGAGCGGATTATGTCACGCTCAGCCCGATTTTTCTGACCCAAAGCAAGCCCGGCTATGGCCCGGCCCTCGGCCCGGAGGCTCTGGCCGCGGCCGCCAAGACCACCGCATTGCCGATCGTCGCGCTCGGCGGCCTGACGCCGGATCGCGTCGCCGCCTGCAGAGAGGCCGGCGCCAAGGGGCTCGCCGTGATGGGCGAGATCATGCGGGCTAATGATCCGGCGCGGATGATGCGCGCGTTCGTCGAGGCGTGGGAGGGGTGACCGATGGGTTTGTTCAAGATGGCCCCATCCATACGCCCTGGTGCGGCTACTCAGGATGAGAGCGGTCATGTCGTCCTCAATCCCGGTTCTCCCGGTTCTTCGGCCGCCAGACGCCGGTCTTGGGGTCTTGTTCCAACTCGACCTCCCCGGATTTGTCTTTCTGGATCGGTTCGCTCCGCCCGCGTCTTTGTACCGGCTTCGAACCGCCGCCATCGGCGCGCCGTTCGATCCATTTGAAAAACTGCCAGGCACCGACGATCACGACGGCCAGAATCAATAGCTTGCCAAACATGGTTCAGCCTCCGTATCGCTGCCGCATCAGGCGCTCGTCCGCGGCGGCGAACAAATTGTCCGCCACCTCTGCCGCTGCAAGACCGCCGCCGCCCAGCCGGCGCAACAGCGGCTGTTTTGCCTTGATCGGCACAATCTTGATCTTTTCCCCGAAGCGCTGGCGCAACAACGGCCGGAAATGGCCGATGCCGTCGATCAGCCCCCGCTCCAGCGCCGCATCCGCCGTCCAGAAGGCGCCCGAGAACAAGTCCGGATCATCGGCCTTCAACTTGCCGCCGCGCCGGTTTTCCACCTGCCCCCGAAAGACCGCGTGCAGATTGGTCAGGATGCCGTCCAGCCGCGCGAGATCGCCCGGGTCTTCCGGCTTGAACGGGTCCAGCATGCCTTTGTTCTCGCCCGCGGTATAGACCCGCCGCTCCACGCCCAGCCTGGCGATGGCCTCGGTAAAGCCGAAGCCCGCGCTGACCACACCGATGGAGCCGATGATCGAGGCGGTGTCGGCATAGATCTCGTCGGCGGCCGTCGCCAGCCAATAGCCGCCGGACGCCGCCACGTCCTCCACAAAGGCCAGCACCGGCAGTTGCTTTTCCGCCGCCAGTTCCCGAATCCTTGCTGCGATCAGCGACGATTGCACGGGTGAACCGCCCGGCGAGTTGATCGCCAGCGCCACCGCCTTTGCCCGCGGCATCGAGAAAGCCTGTTCCAGCAGGGGCGCGACCGCTGCCAAGCTCAAGCCACGGCGGAGCGCCGAGCTTTCGGCGGAAATCACGCCGGTCAGGCGGACAAGGGGCACGCGGGGCGCGCGTTTCCAGATTTTCACGGTCACTCCCATAGATTGTTCGCGTTTCCCTAGCCGCTCGCGACCATCGGCGCAACGGTCAGGCCCGGCCTGCGGTTGACCGCGGGACCACCGTGGGCTACGGCCAAGCACGCTCCCTGCCAGAGGCAACACGTGCTGCCTGCCTTTTCCGTCATCATCCCCGTCTACAATGAGGCCGAAAATGTTGGCCCGCTGGCGCGCGAGACTATCACCGTGCTGCCGGCGGACGCCGTCTTCGAGATCATATACGTCGACGATGCCAGCACGGATGAAACGGCCGACCGGGTGTTGGCAATCCGGCGCGAGGATCGGCGGGTGCGCCTGCTGCGCCATCGCCACAATTCGGGACAGTCCGCCGGAATCAAGAACGGCGCCAGGATCGCCCGCTACGATTGGCTCGTCACCATGGATGGCGACGGCCAAAATGATCCGGCTGACATTCCGAAACTGTTCGCCGCCATGGAGGACGCGCCGACTGACCCTCCGCTCGGTCTGGTTGGCGGCCTGCGCCTGAAGCGGCAAGACGTGTTCGCCCGCCGTATCGTGTCGCGCGGCGCCAACGCGATCCGCCGATGGGTATTGCGCGACCATTGCCGGGACACGGGCTGCTCGCTGAAGGCGATACGGCGCGATCTGATGCTGGACCTGCCGCACTTCAGGGGCCTGCACCGTTACCTGCCCGCGTTGGCTCTCGCTTACGGCTATGCCACGCGCTTCGTGGACGTGAACCACCGGCCGCGCGCGGCGGGCACCTCGAAATACACCAATTGGGAGCGGGCGCTGGTGGCCGTGCGCGACATGCTGGGCGTCGTCTGGCTGCGCGACCGCGCCGCCGCCCCCTTCCCCTATGAAGCGGACCCCCAAGAAGCGGAAACCGACTAGATGGCATCCCTGCTCGAAGGCTTGCAGGCTTGGTATGATAGCCTGTCCGCTACTGAACTCGCCTGGATCGCGGTCGGATTCGTCGCGCAGTTCATGTTCATGATGCGCTTCGTCATGCAGTGGATTTATTCCGAACGCGCCCGCCGCTCAATCGTGCCGGAGGTATTTTGGTATTTCAGCATGGCCGGCGGGGGGATGCTGTTGGCCTATGCCATCCACCGGGCGGATCCGGTGTTCATCGCGGGTCAGGCGCTGGGCCTGCTCATCTATAGCCGGAACATCTATTTCATCTGGCGGGAGAAGAAGCATGGCGCCGACGCCACCGGCGGCTGAGCCCCTCCCCGCCGCCCCGGCGGCTCATCAGGCTGCAGCCGGCGCGCCGCCGGACCCTTGGGCGCCGAACTGGGTGCTTTGGCTCGCCGACCGCCGATATCTGCTCTACCCGTTCCTGGCCATGCTGGCGTTGGCACTCTATCTGCCGGGCCAGGCGATCGTGCCGCCGCTCGACCGGGACGAGCCGCGCTTTGCCCAGGCTTCCAAGCAGATGGTGGAAAGCGGCGACTATGTGCGCATCGCCTTTCAGGATCAGGACCGGCTGAAAAAGCCCATCGGCATCTACTGGCTGCAAAGCGCCAGCGCCGCGCTGCTGGCGGACCAGCCGACCGACCTTTGGGCCTATCGCCTGCCGAGCCTGATCGGCGCCGTCGCCGCGGTCGTGCTTTCCGCGGCTGTGGGGGCGGTGCTGTTCGCGGGACCGGTGGGCGCCGTCGCCGGCCTGCTGTTCGCGCCCGTGCTGTTGCTGAGTGTCGAGGCGCATTTAGCCAAGACCGATGCGGTGCTGCTCGCTACCATCCTGGCCGCACAATGGGCACTCGCCCGGGCCTGGATGACGGCGCATCCCTACACTGCGCGCGGGCCGGTCCGGGCAGGCACGCTGACGGCGCTGGTTTTCTGGCTCGCCATCGGCTGTGGCGTGCTAGTGAAGGGTCCGGTAATATTGATGATCTGCGGCCTGACGGCGCTGGCGCTGGCCATCTGGCAACGCCGGGTGCGCTGGCTGCTGGCGTTGAAACCGTTGTGGGGTGTGCCGCTGGCCCTTTTGGTGATCGTGCCCTGGTTCGTCGCCATTCACTTCGCCACCGACGGCGCGTTCTGGCAGGAGGCACTCGGCCGTGACTTCCTCGCCAAGATCGGCCAGGGGCAGGAGGCGCATGGCGGCCCTCCCGGCATCTATCTGGGACTGCTGTTCGTCACCTTCTGGCCGGCGGCGGCCCTGCTGGGCATGGCGGCGCTGGCAGCCTGGCGCGGCCGCAAGGCGCCGGCAGTGCAGTTCTGCCTCGCCTGGATCATACCCAATTGGATCGTGTTCGAGTTGGTGGCGACCAAGTTGCCCCATTACGTCCTGCCGCTCTATCCGCCGCTCGCTGTACTCTCCGGCTATATGCTGGTGCGGGCCGGGCAGGCGCCGGCCAAGCGCTGGGTCGCGCATCTGGTGACCGCCCCCGCCTGGCTCGCGGCGGTGTTTGCCGCGCTGCTGGTGCCGGCCGCGAGCATCGGGCCGTTCTTCCTCGGCGGCGGCCTCGCCTATGGCGGCGGGATTTTGGCGGGTATGGGCTTTGCCGTGTTGGCCCATGTTCTCTACCGCTTCGCCCGGAACGCCTTCGGCGCGCCCTTTCC
Source organism: uncultured Alphaproteobacteria bacterium (assembly GCA_963807085.1). Classification (GTDB taxonomy): domain Bacteria; phylum Pseudomonadota; class Alphaproteobacteria; order Bin95; family Bin95; genus JACKII01. The sequence continues at coordinate 389,366 of CAWEBB010000032.1, read as the reverse complement.
CATCGGCATCGTGCTGACCGCCATGCTGGTCGCCTATTGGCCCGCCTATAGCCTGGTGCTGCCGAGCCTTTCCGAGCTTTGGGTTTCCAGCCAACTCGCTGACGCCGTTGCCGCCAACCCCCCGGCGGAATGCACTGTTAAATCGGTGTTATTCACCGTCGGCTATAACGAACCGAGCCTGATCTTCCTCGCCGGCACCGGCACCCGCTACGGCACCGCAGAGGAAGCGGCCGCGTTCCTTGCCGAGGACCCTGCCTGTCATCTGGCCGCGGTCGAGCAACGGCATTGGGCGGCATTCACACAGGCGTTGGCGGGTGCGCCGCTCGCGGAACGCGCGCACATGACTGGACTGAACTATTCGAAGGGCCGGAACGTTGATATCACGCTGGTGCAGCTGACGGGTAATGCGTCGCCACGCTGAATTTTCCGGATGTCCGGAAGGGCATGGACTGGTCATAGCCGGCTCAGCGAGGGCAGACCGGCTGACAGAAAGAAGCATTCCATCGGACAGAGTTGAAGGTTATCGGTGCCAAACCTAGAAAATCCCCCTACCGGGTCGGCCTCATCCCATCAATCGCGGCGGCAATTGCTGGCGCTCGGCGGGATCGCCGGGGCGGCCGCCATTGGATTCCACGCTTGGCCGGCCGTCCAGCGGCTTATTCCCCATCGTTTCGTGTTCCAAGACCTGAACTGGCCGCCGGGGTTCCGCCGCATTTCCCTCGGGCAGGTTTCCGGGGGCCCGAGCCCCCTTGCAGGCATCGAGGCTGGCGTTAGCCAGACTGCAAAAAAGGCCGCCGATTGGGTCGAAACGCACCCTTGCCGGGCGCTGTTCGGATCCGAAGCCATACCAGCGGGGATCGTGCCGATCGCCTCCTTTTCCGACTATAATTGCCCCTATTGCAAGGTGCTGTTGGATATTCTGGTGGCGTTGGAGGAAGACAGCCGCGACAGCATCCGGGTCGTTTGGCATGAATGGCCCACGCTCGGTCCCTCGTCGGAAATCATGGCCAGCGCGGCACTCGCCGCCCGCCGCCAGGGTTCCTATCGGCGCTTCCATCATACGCTTATGCAAACCCGTTTCGTCCCCGACACGAGCTATCTGACGAACCTGGCCGAGCGGCAAGGTATCGACCCGCAACTTCTGCTGGCCGATATGAAAAGCCCGGAAGTCGCGTGGGATGTCGCCCGAAGCACGGCGCTGGCGAAGGCATTCGGCTTTCGGGGAACGCCGGGGCTTGTCGTCGGCCGCACCGCCGTTTCCGGCGCGATCGGAGACGCGGAGCTGCGCGACTTGATCGAAATCGAGCGGAAGGCCGGCCCTATTCCCGGCTGCACCACGGCCTAAAGATGTGGTCCCGCGCCATTTAACCTGTCGGCAGAGTGTGGAGTGACGGATAGATGCGCAATCGAAAAGTCATTGTCATCGGCGGCGGCATCGTCGGCGCCTCCATCGCCTACCACCTGACCGATGCGGACGCGGCGGTAACGCTGCTGGACCACCGCGCCCCGGTGCAGGGCACCACTGCGGCCTCCTTCGCCTGGCTGAACGGCTCTTCCGGTCTGGCGAGGGAGTATGTCCAGTTGCGGCTGGACGCCATGCAGGCGTGGCGCGACCTGGACCAGACGCTGGCGGGGGCGTTCGCCATCGAGTGGTCAGGCTGCATTTCCTGGCGCAGCACGCCGGAGGAAACCGAACGCTTCGTCGCCGAGCGGCAGGCGTGGGGTTATCCCCTCACCTTGATCGAGCGCGATCGCATTCTGGCCCTGGAGCCGAACCTGCTAGACCCGCCGCCGGTCGCCGCGCACATGCCGGCGGAAGGCGCATTGCTGCCGGTGGAGGCGACGCTCACCCTGCTGGACGCCGCGCGGGAAGCCGGGGCGGAAATCCGCCATCAAACGCCGGTGACGGGCATCGAGACGGAAAATGGCCGCGTGACGGCCGTCCAGGTTCCGGGCGAGACACTGGCCGCGGATTGCGTCGTGGTCGCCGCCGGCACCGAGACCCGGGCCCTGGCCGCGCTCGCCGGGGCGAATGTGCCGATGACGTCCACGCCCGGCGTCGGCTTCTATTGCAAGCCGGGGCCGCGGCTGATGAACGGCATCGTGGTCAATCAGCGCTTCGAGATGAAGCAGGACGCAGCCGGACGCTTTATCAGCGTCGCTAATTTCCCTCCCGAAGAACCCGCCCCCGGGGCCGCCGCCGAACGCGCCATCCGCGAGGAGCTCGAAGTGATCGCCCATAACGTGCGCGGTGCGGAGGCGCTGGCGGTGGAGCATCATTTCCTCGGCTATCGCCCCATCCCGCCGGACGGCTTTCCCATGGTCGGCTTTGCGGCGGACGCAGACGGCCTCTACATCGCCGCCATGCATTCCGGTGTGACGCTCGCGCCGATCGTCGGCCGCTTTGCCGTCGACGAGATCCTGCATGGCCGCCCGGCCGAGCCTTTGTCGATTTACCGGCCCGACCGATTTTAGCCGTCAGGTATCGCCATAGAGAAAACTGAGCACGGCATAGCGGGTGCCTTTCGACACGGGCCTGACCTCGTGCAGGAGCGACGAGGAGAAGATCAACGCTTCGCCGGTGCGCGGCGCGTATTCCTGACCGCCATATTCCGGGAAGATCAGGCCGCCGCCCTCGAACGCCTCGCTGTTCAGGTTGACCGAGCAGGCAAAGCGGCGATAGGCGACCTGCGGCTCGGTGTTGTCGCGGTGGCCGTGCGCCGCGCCGACGATATCGCCCTCCGCCGCCACATACCGGCCGATCCGAAAGCGTTCGTATTTCGTGATCTTGTAATGAAAGGCTTTCTGAATTTCCGGAATCACCCGCTGGCCGAGGCGTTGGGCGATAAACTTGGTCGTCTCCGCATTGATGACCCAGTGGTCGATGCGGTCATTCCGGCCGTAGTCGGGGATGCGCATCTTGTAGTCCTGGGTCCGGCCCTGGGTGCCGTGGCCTGGCTCCAGATATTCGTTTCCCTGCATGGCGAAGATCGTGATCAGACGCTGGCAATCCTTCGGGCTGAGCACGTCCGGCACCATCAGGACGGGCGGGTGCGCCTCGCCTCTGCGGTGTGCGCGCTGGGCCGCCAACGTCTCGATATGGGCGCAGGCGAGGTCGCCATGGTCGGAGGCAGAGTCTTCCAGCACGACCATCACATGCCGGTTCGGCCGCAGCACCACCGTCACCATGGGCGGGCCGGCCGCATCGAACAATTGTGGCGCCAGCCGGCGTGCGGCGTCCTGGTTCGGATCAGAGAGCACGCGAAAGGGTATGGCATTCTCCCGTCGGTACGCCGCCGCCTGGAGCGGCTGCAGCGGCAGCAGAACGAACGTCTCGCAAGCCAAGTCCGCAAGACGCTCCGCCCACGCCGCCAGATCTTGCAGGCCGGCAATGGTCGCGGGATTTTGCGGATCGCGGACGAACACCATCATATGGGGTTTGCCGCTGACGGAATCAGCCGCCAGGTCGACAGGCTTGCCATCGGCGTCCGGCGCTTCGAATGCCGGCGCAATATCGCCGACTTCCAGGCGCGGTTGTTGTTGTGCCATCGCTCAATCTTGTCTATTTGCCACGTTGCAGGATCGCATGCTGGATAGTTTGCTGGAGCGTGCCGAACTCGGTCCAGAGGAACCGGGGCGACGCTTAGGCGTGAGGGCCGGAACGATGAGTATTTGGGGAAAAATCCTGGGCGGCGCGGCCGGGTTGGCTTTGGCCGGTCCGTTGGGGGCGTTGCTGGGCGCGGCCGCCGGCCATTTCGCCCTGGACCAGCCGCGCGACGAAGACCGGGTGGACCGGCTCGAACCGCCCGAACACCCTGCGCAGCCTGACGATGACGAAGACGTTACCCGCCAGATCGGCTTTACCATCGGCGTCATCGCGCTGGCGGCCAAGATGGCCAAGGCGGACGGCGTCGTCACGCGGGACGAGATCGCCGCTTTCCGCCGCCTGTTCACCTTCGCCCCGGGCGAAGAGCAGAACGTTGCCCGCCTGTTCAACCAGGCGAAGACCGACATTGCCGGCTTCGAGTCCTACGCCAACCAGCTGAACCGGCTGCTGCGCGACAGTCCGGCGGTGCGGGAACAGGTGCTCGATTGCCTGTTTGAAATCGCCAAGGCCGACGGTCGCGTTCACCCGGGCGAACTGGAGTTCCTGCGCCGCGTGGCAGAGATCTTTGGCTTTGGCGGCCATGCGTTTGAGCGGATTCGCGAAAGCCATCTGGGTCCGGACGAGAGCGACCCCTATCGCGTTTTGGGCGTAGACCGGACTGCGCCAACGGTGGAAATCCGGCGCAAGCACCTGGAGCTGGTGCGCGAGTTCCACCCCGACCGGCTAATGGCCGAAGGCTTGCCCCAGGAAGCGATTCAGATCGCGACGGAGAAGATGGCCGCTATCAATGCCGCCTGGGACAAGATTCAGAAGGAACGCGGCGTCTGATAGCTGCGGTTTTCGGGTAAATTGCAGCAGATAGTCGGTGGCAGGAACGGGTTGCAGGCTTGGTCCCGCATAGGACATCCTATCCGCTTGCGGCGGTTCGGCGCGTTGGCTACTGATACTGCCTGTCCCGCGGGCGTGGTGAAATGGTAGACACAGCAGACTTAAAATCTGTTTCGCGTTAAGCGAGTGCCGGTTCGAGTCCGGCCGCCCGCACCAGCCGCCCCTACTGCCTGCGACACCTAACGCCGGACGCACCTACTCCGCAGCGACCGGTTCATAGGCGTCGGCGCGTTCGTCGGGGGCCGTCTCGACCAGGTCGCTCGCCGGATCGCCCGCAACACGCACATGGCGCATCACCCGGGGCTCGCTGTAGTCATAGGGGCAGGCGCGGTGCAGGACGCAGCGATTGTCCCATATCATCACGTCGCCCGGCTGCCATTGGTGCGAATAGGTGCGCGGTGCCTGGGTGGCGAATTCCAGCAGGTCGTCGAGCAGCTTTTGCGCCTCGGCATCATCCATCCCGGGGATTCGGAAGGCGTGGCGGCCGATGAACAGCGACTTCCGGCCCGTCACCGGATGCACCTTCACCAGCGGCCGGATCGGCGCGCCGTGTTTGTGGAAGCCATAGCTCTCACCTGTCTTGAAGACGAAGCCCGCCTTCGCCTGGCTGGCGTAGAGCGAGTGGTAGGCAACCAGGTTCTCGATCTTCTTTTTCATGGCGGGGTCGAGCTTGTCGTAGGCGTCACGCATGTCGGCCAATTCGGTCTGGCCACCGGCGCTCGGCACGGTGATGGCCGTCAGGCAGGATGCTTTGGCGGCGAGCGGCATATAGCTCGAGTCGGTATGCCAGCCCTCATTACCGCGCAACGTCTGGTAGCGCTTTTCTTCCGGCGTCAGCACGTGACCGTCGGCAGCCTTGTTGGAAATCATGGCGTATTTTTCGCCGTCGCCCCGCAGGATCTCGATCGCGCCGAAGCGCTCGCCGAAGGCGACATGCTCCTCGTTGCTCAGGTGCTGGGCCGGAAAGACCAATGCTGCATATTCGTGAAATGCGTCTTCGACCACCTTCCATTCCGCGTCGGACATGGCGCCCAGCTTGATGTCGGTGATAACGGCGCCGAAGCTACGGTCCAAGGGCGTGACGGTTGGCATGACAAATTCCTCCAAAAGGCGATGCCGAAAACTTGGCCCCTATGCTCGCGCCAAACGGGCGGCGGAAGCAAATCAAAAATGTTGATCGAGGCGCGATGAAGCCGGCAGAGGGCTTCCTATTCTGCCCCGACCGCGGAAGGGGTCTCGGCCGCGGTCCGGCTCAAGCGCAGATAGAGGCAGGGCGGGATAGCCAGCACAGCCACGCCAGCCATGACCAGCATCGCCGCCTCGATGCCGTGCGCGTCGCCGATCAGGCCAAAGCTGAGCGGCCCCGCCACCGAGGAAAAGCTGGAGGCGGCGTAAACCAGCGCAAACCCGCGCGAGGCCCGGCTCTCGTGCACGAAGTCGTTGACCATGCTGTAGGTGATCGAGGTCGAGCCCTGTAACACCACGCCCAGGAAGGGCAGCAGCGCGTAGGCCCAATAGCCGGGCGTGAACACCGCGGCGGCAATGCCCAGACCGGTCAGCAACTGGACCAGGGTAAAGGCGGTGCGCACGCCGATCCGGTCGGCGAGGAAACCGCAGATCGCCTTGCCGAACATGCCGCCGATCAGAATGGCGGTGGCGGCGAAGGTCGCGATATAGAGCGGCACGCCCTTGGCCAGCATCAGGAATGCGGCGAAGGTCAGGGCACCGGCCTGCACCATGCTGTCGAGGAACACCACCGCCAGCAGAGCGGCAAAGCCCTGCCTATCCAAGATGCCCCAGCCTCCGGCCGCCTCTCCCGTCGCCGACCGGGTCGGTGCGCTGCGGTTCCGGGCGGCACGGATCTGCGCGCGCAGCCCCACCAGCACAATCGCGGCCGCCAGCATAGCCAAGAGGCCGAAGGCGAAGGTGGCGGACGACCAAGCCAATCCGGCGCCGATGGCCAGGCTGAAGCTGGTCGTAAAGGCCAGTTTGCCGGCGTCGCCGGACGAGTTGTAAAGCCCCAGCGCCCCCCGGCGGCCGCCGGCGGCATAGGCGCGGCTGACCAGGGCAGAGGACGGGGCATGCTGAAAGGCGGTGCCGACGCCGACCAGGATCAGGCAGACGAGGACGCCCGTGGCTCCATCTGCCAGCGAGAACAGCAGGTAGCCCGAGCCCGCGACCACGAGGCCGAAGACCAGCAGCACCGCGTCGCCGAAGCGCTCGGAGGCGAGGCCGGAGACGATCTCCAGCAGGCCCTGGGCAAGGCTTTTCAGGCCCTTGAACAGGCCGACCTCGCCCAGATTGAGTCCGAGTGACTGGGCCAGCACCGGCAGCAGCACATAGACCGCAGCGCTGAGCCCGTCCTGCACGGCGTGGGTCAGGCAGCACATCCAGAGAAGGATCGATCGTTTGGCGGCCGTTACGGCAGGCATGGGTGTGGCGGGCTCCTCCGGCACGGTCTTGCGGGGCGGCGCGGCAGGATGCGCCGATTGCGACGACCGTACCATAATTCTCATGGGAGGCGGCCGGTTCTGCAACCCGATCAAGCCAGATCGCCGCCCTCCCCCACTCTCATCCCCGAAAGCGCCGCCAGGTGCTGTCCGGAATCCATGATTTCGGGGCTTTTCGGCACGGTTCGGACCGCGAGACCCCGCATACGGCATCGCCCGTCCGGAGAAGAAGATACCGGGAAAGGCTTCGCCGTTCCGAGGAGGAAACGACCAAGAGGGGCAGCGAAGAAGCGCGGAGGATAGGAGCCGTTTGGCTCGCAGTCCCTTAAGCTCCCAGCCCCCGGATCCGGTCGATGGTCGGCTGGCGCACCCGCCGTTTGGTCAGCGCGAACGCATCCGCATCCAGCGCGGCCAGACGCTCGGCCGCCGCCTGTACCCTGGCGTCGAAATCGGCAGCATCGGCGGCCTCGTCCAGATAGCCTATTTGGGCGGCCGCGTCCGGCGAATAGAGCGTCGCGTTGATTGCCGCCTCACTCAGGGCCGTCGGCAGCAGCCGGTCGCGCGCCAGTTCCAAGCCCGCAATCGGCAGGGAGAGGCCGATGCCGGTCTCGTTCAGGCCTATCCTGAAATCGCCGCGCAGACCGACACGCCAGTCGCCCGAAAACAGCAGCAGCGCCCCCATGGCGACCGCATGGCCGGTCGCGGCGAACACGATCGGCAACGGCGAGAGATAGAGCCGCTCCAGCAGCGCCATGCCCGCCTCCCGCATCTGTACCTTCAGCGCCTCATCCTCGCCGCGGATAATTTTCAGATCGAAACCCCCGGAGAGCAGTCCCTGCCGTCCGCGGATCACCACGGCTTTCGCGCCGTCGGCGGCTGCCCGGTCAAGCCCCCCATCGATGGCGGCGGACATGGCGGGCGTCATGGCGTTCGCCTTGCCGTCGTCCATGGCGAGCGTGGCGATGCCACCGGCGAGCGAATAGGTGACGATCTCTGACAAATCTAGGAACGCCTTCGGTTAAAGCGAGCGGGGAAGCTATTGGGTCAGCCGCCGCGCGCCTCGTCAACCTTCAGACCGACTTCCTGGCCGTGGGAGAGTTCCAGCATATGGCCATCCGGATCCCGAAACATGGCGAGATAGCCGACCGGATAGCCATAGTCGGAGGGTTCCTGAGCCAGAATCCCGCCCGCCCGGGCCTTGTCGGCATAGCGGTCCACCTCCTCGCGGCTGGCGCAACCGACACCCAAATGGCTGAAGGGGGCCAGGACCGTCGCCACGTCGTCCGATTCCATCAGCACGATGACGAAAGGGCGGGTCTTGTCCGACAACCAGGCGACGCGGACACCGGTATCTTCCTCGCGCATATGCACGACGCTCATGTTCGCGTACTCCGCATAAAAGCGAATGCTGGCGTCCAGGTCGCTTGCCTTTAGCGCAATGTGGGTCAGACCGATGTCAACGCTCATGAAAATGCCTCCTGCCGCGTCCCCGTGGGGTATTATCGAGTGTTGTTACCGGATATCGACCCGGCGCTTCATTGCATCTGAGGTCGGATCACCACTTTGCAAGCCTCGCGCCGGCGGCTCATTTCGAAGCCCTCGATCCCCTCTGCCAGCGGAATCTGGTGGGTCACGATGTGCTCCAGATCGCTGGCGGCTTCGGGCAGCATGGCCAGCACCCGGTCCCAGTTCTCGCGTCCGCTGCCATGGGCGCCGCGCAGTTGCAGCTTGCGCCGGACGAACGGCGTAATGTCAATAGGCGCGGGCGCGTGATGGATGCCGATGGCGGTCATGATACCGAAGTCGCGCAGCAGTCCGAGCCCTTGGGTAACGCTTTCCGCAAAGCCGGTCGCCTCGAACACCCGGTCGACGCTGCGCTCGGGAATATGGTCGGCGAGCGTACCGCCCTCACCCAGGTCAATGACATTTTCGATGCCGATTTTCGCCGCAATGCCGAGCCGCAGCGGATCGTTCTTGCCGACGATGGTGACCGATGCCGCGCCGCGCTTCTTCGCGATATAGGCGGTGGAAAGGCCGATAATGCCTGGCCCCAGCACGACGACATTCTGGCCGGGCTCCACGTCGCCGAACTCAACCGCGCGGTCGCCGACGCAGAAGGGCTCGGCCAGGGCGGCGATGTGCGGCGCCACCGTGTTGCCGAGGGGCAGACAGCAGCGCGCCGGCACCGGCACGCGCGGCGCGAAGCCGCCGTTGACGCTGAGGCCAATGGACTTGCGGTTGGTGCAGAAGTCGGGCTTGCCGCTCCGGCAGGCATCACAAGCGTCGCAGGTATAGCTGGGCATCACCACCACCGGCTGGCCCTCGGCCAGGCCCGAGACGCCGGGGCCGATCTCTGCGACGCGGCCCGCAAACTCGTGCCCCATGGTGACGGGCAGCGCGGGAATCAGCCATTCATAGCCGCTGGTCCACTCGTACATGTGGATGTCGGAGCCGCATATGCCGGCGGCGTCCACCTCGACCATGACCATGCCTTCGGCCAATCCCGGCTCGGGCACTTGTTCCAGGACGGCGCCGAATTCGGGGCCGGTTTTGCGCAGGGCGAGCATGGGGTAATTCCTCCCGAAAAGGCTGCATTGCTCTCATCATCGCCAAAATCGGGCCGGACGCCAGCTAGTCCTGCTGGATCGCCTCGATCTCAATGATGAGATCCACCGTGTCGCCGACCAGAGCATCGGCCACGCCATAGGTCATGCCCCACTCGCTGCGCTGCATCGCACCGCGGGCGGAGATGCCGAGCGTCGGTTTTTCGTGGCCGAACGGATATGTCCCCGCCTTGTTCAGCGTCACGTCCAGGGTCAGCGGATGGGCCTCGCCGCGCAGGGACAGGCTGCCGGTGACCGTGCCTGACTTGGGGCCGGCGGGCGTGCCCGCGTCGGCCCGGAACACCATTTCCGGGTGTTGTTCGGCATCCAGAAAATCTTCGCTGCGCAGGTGACCGTCTCGCTCTTCATGGCCGGTATCCATGCTGGCCGTCTGCACCACGACCTTCAGATCGCTGAGGGTCTGGGTCTCCTTGTCATAGACAAAGCCACCCTCGACCTTGTTGAAGCGGCCAAGCACGCGCGAAAAGCCCAGGTGATCGACGATGAAGGCGACGAGCGTATGCTCCGGATCGAGCTTGTAGGTCCGAGGCTCGGCGGAGGCGTCGTGGGGGACCAGCCCGGTCAGGGTGAAGGCAGCGAACACCATCGCCAGCGCAGTTTTCAACATGCTATGGTCTCCTTTCGGGTGATCGGATCAGGCGGCCTGCGCCGCCGCATTTTTCAATCGCAACCGCCGCCGCGCCGCTCGGTCCTCCGGAATGTCGAACAGACTGGTCCGCCGCGTCATCCGCCCCAAGGCCGGCAAGGTCGAGACGGTCGCGAGCGGGATCGCCAGGCAGAGCGGCCCGACAATCAGGCAGCCGAACACCAGGGCCCAGGGGGCCAGGGTGGCCAGCAACACCAGCAGGACCAGGCCATAGAGCGTCTGCGGCCAGAGGGTCGCCGCGGCTTCCCGCAGGCTTAAGAAATCGCGCGAGCGCTGTTGCGCGTCCCACTTGATGCGCTTGCCGAACAGCAAACCGCCGCAGCAGATGGTGATGGCGAAAGCGACACAGGGCGCGATCAGTGTCGAAAATCCGACCTCGCCGAGCAGGCCCGCCGCGATGCGGGCGCGGCCACCATAGGTCTCTGCCACCGGACGCTGGCAGATGGACTGGGCCATGCCCATGAGCTTCGGCATCAGGTTGAAGAACATGATGACGGCGAACAGGCCGAGACCATAGGCGAGCGGAATACTGCCGAACTGGTCGGTGAACGCCGCCATGGCCGCACCCGCCGTGATGAACAGGAACCAAGCCGGGCCGTTCACATACATCAGAATGGCGAGGAGCAGTTGCACCCGGCTGGTAGGCTTGAGGCCAGGCATGCCCAGCAGCCGCCAATACTGCATGTTGCCCTGGCACCAGCGGGTTTCGCGCTTGATGAAGTCGGGCAGCGAGGGCGGGTTTTCCTCGAAACTCTCGTCCTCTTCGGCCAGCACGCGGACCTCATAACCGGCCCGGCGCATCAGCACGGCCTCGATTTGATCATGGCTCATGATGGGACCGGACAGTGGCCCCTCGCCGGCGATCACCGGCAGGCGGCAATGCTCATGGAACGCCTTTAGGCGGATGACGGCGTTGTGGCCCCAAAACGGACCGCAATCCCCTTGCCACCAGGCTGAGCCGAGCGTGTAGGAGCGCATGCCGTGGCGCATGCCGAACTGAAAGGCGCGGGTGAAAAAGGTCTTGGAGGGCGAGCCGACTACCAAGCCCTGCAGAATACCGATCTCCGGCGACGCCTGCATGATACGCACGAGCCGCAAAATAGCCTTGGCCGACATGCGGCTGTCGGCGTCGAGCGGCAGGAAGAAAGCATAGTCCTCGTGATGAGCTGCGCAAAAGTCCTCAATATTGCCGGCCTTGAACCCCTCGTTGGCCATGCGGCGGCGATAGTGGATCGGCGTGCTGCGCGGCGCCCGCATGCGCCAGGCGGCGAATTGGGCCTCTTCCTCTGCCGCAATCGCAGGGTCCGAGGTGTCGCTGAGCACGTGAAATTCAAACTGACCGCCCCAGCCGGAGAGGACCACGTCCCGATGCATGGCCTCCAGCCGGGCCACCACCGCGGGCGCATCCTCATTGCGGATCGCCATGACAACAGCGGTGCGGGTGGTAATCGGCTCCTGGCCCGAAACACGAGCAATCGCGGGGTTCACATGGACCGCCGGATTCCGGACCCGCATCCCGATGCCAAAGCCGATCAGCCCGTTCCAAAAACCGATGGAAAGCCAGGGCAGGGTCAGCAGATAGGCGAACAGCATGACCCCTTCGGGCCAGGTCAGGCCGTCCATGGCCATCATGCCGACCATGGCCGCGAACAGCGCCGCCACGGTCACCATATTCAGCCCCAGAAACAACCAGCGGCGGACGCGCATGGTGCCAGCGGCGGTGCCCTGCGGATGCGCAGGCTGCGCCCGGGCAGGCGCCGCCTTCTCAAGATCGATCACCGCGCCGTTCACGTAACCTTCATCCACTTCCTGCTTGCCAACGCGCGTTGGTTCGCCGATGCCTGAGCCGGAAGGGCAAAGCCCGGTGCGCGCAATCTTCTATACGGATCGTTGAGATCAACCGATGACCACATCTATCGCTTTATGGACGATTGCAAAGGGGCGAATGGCTCTTCGCACGCAGAATTTACAGGCACGACACGATGCCGTGCCCTCGGATATGATGCAGTTGCGCGCGCTTTATTCGGGTATCAGCCGGGGTACGGAGCGACTTGTTCTGAATGGAGCGGTACCCGAAAGCGAACATGAACGTATGCGCTGCCCCTTTCAGGAAGGCGACTTCCCCTTTCCCGTGAAATACGGGTACTGCTTTGTCGGCACAGTCGAAGACGGCCCGGCAGATCGTATTGGCCAGACCTGTTTTGCATTGTATCCACACCAGAATCTGGCGGAAATGTCCGAGGATGCGGCCATTCCACTGCCAGATGGCCTGCCGTCCCGGCGGGCCGTGCTGGCCGCCAACTTGGAGACCGCGCTGACCGCCGTTTGGGATTCCGGCACCGCGCCGGGCGATCGGGTGCTGGTGGTGGGTGCCGGTGTGCTGGGTCTGTTGATCGCCGCATTAATCACCGCCATCCCGGGAACCGAGGTCACCATTTCCGACCTCAACCTGGGCCGGGCCGCAATTGCCAAGCGCCTGGGCGTTCAATTTGCCGCACCGGACGACGCGCCGGGCGATGCCGACATCGCCATCAACGCCAGCGCCTCCGGGGCCGGTCTGCGGCTGGCGCTGGCCAAGGCCGGGCATGAAGCCCGCGTGGTTGAGGCGAGCTGGCATGGCGCCAACCAGATCAGCTTGCCCTTGGGTGAGGCGTTTCATTCGCGGCGGCTCTCGCTGGTATCCTCACACGTCGGACACATTCCGGCTGCTCGGGCCGTGCGCTGGAGCCATCGCCGACGCATGAATACCGCCCTGCAACTGCTGGCGCAGATGCCGGCGCTGGATGCGCTCATTACCCATGAGATCCCGTTCGAGGATGCGCCCGAGCAACTGCCTCCCCTGATTGACCCGGCCGCCGACGCGCTGTGCATCGTACTGCGCTATGGCGGCAGCGAAACCGCCGACCGAAGGAATTAACCATGTATGCCGTCGAAGTCCGCGACCACATCATGATCGCCCACTCCCTGCCGGGCGAGGCGTTCGGCCCCGCGCAGAAAATGCATGGAGCCACTTTCGTCATCGACGTGGCCTTTTACCGGCCGGCTTTGACGGAGAACGACATCGTTGTCGATATCGGCCTGGCGCAAGAGGCGCTGACACGGGTGCTGGTGCCCCTCGGCTATGCCAATCTGGACGAACTGGACCTGTTCGGCGGCCGGCGCTCCACGACCGAGGTGCTGGCGAAGTACATATTCGACGCCATGGCGGCCGAAATCCAGGCGGGCCGCATGGGTGCCGACGCCGCCGGGATCGAGCGCCTGAAGGTCACCCTGAACGAAAGCCATGTCGCCCGCGGCTGGTACGAGGCGGCGTTGTAGGCGCGGTGCTCTCGCCCAAGTTACCGCGCGTACCTTTTGGAGGGCTAGCATAGGGGCCGAACCTTCATGCATACTTCGGCAAAATCTTCAGGCAAAGTCGCCGTTCAGCGGCGGCGCCTGACTGGTGAGCCGAAGCAAAGGATCCCGCGTGAGACTGCCACGCCCCATGTCTCTGTCCCGCTGGGTTGCCGTCGCGGCGGCGGTGCTGGCCATTGGCTGGTACACGCTGTACGACTATCCGCATCCAGCCGACGGCATCGGACCGACGGGCGTCGTGATCGATGCGGACGATCCGGTCCTGGTGGCAGAGGGACACCAAGTCTACGCGGGCCACTGCGCCTCCTGCCATGGCAGCAACCTGGAAGGTGAAGCGGATTGGCGTTCGCGTGATGCCGGTGGCCGCCTGCGGGCGCCGCCGCATGACCAAAACGGCCATACCTGGCACCATCCGGACGCGGCGCTGTTTGCCATAACGAAATACGGAGCATCCGCCGTAATCGGGCAACCGGTCGAGACGGAAATGCCGATCTTCAACGACGTGCTGACCGATCGGGAAATTGCCGCCGCGCTGGCCTATATCAAAAGCCATTGGCCGCCGGAGATACAGGCCAAGCATGACGCGCTGAACGAGAAGGCGCGGGCGGCGGGACAGGAATAGGCACCCGACAGCCGAAGCCAAGCCAGGGCCCCGCCGCAAGTGACTTGGCTCTAGCCAAGATCTTTGCGGCGATCTTTGCAATCTGCGTTTTTTTGGAACATCTCTGCCTCAAGAAACGTTGTCATCACGATACGTAGCGCAACGCGAGGTGAAATATGCTTAGAAATTCCTTCCATTCCGCCCTCCTGGCGACGGCACTGGTGCTGCCGGTGATGGCGACGCAATCCGCCGGGGCTCAGAGCCAACAGGGTCAGGATCAAAAGCTGTCGGCGAATTGTCAGAATCTGATCGATCGGCTGGCCGATAGTGACGGTCAGGTCATGATCAACAATCAACCGCGGAACGTCGAGACGCTGCAGCGCCTGGCGGAGGCCAATAAAGATTCCGACTGCCGGGTGGTTGTCGAGAATATGGAGATTACGGCGCAAGATGGCCAGCAGCAGCAGGGCCAACAGCAGCAGGCCAGCGAACAGGATTCCGTCAGCAAGCGGCTCTCGATCGAAGAACGCGCCGTACTGGAAGGCATGGCCATCGTAACCGTACCCCCGGCCAAAGTCGCTATCGATCAGCCAGGCGCCGACGTAGAGGTGAGGCCCAGCCAGCCGCGTGTTTCGGTGGACGAGCAACCCGCTACGATCCGCATTCGGCAGCCGCAAAGCACCGTCCGCGTGGAAATGACGCCGCCGAAGATCACGATCGATCAGCCGGCACCGGAGATCACGATTATTATGCCGCCCCCGGGCGTGGACGTCGCTTCGGCCGAGCCGCAGGTTCGGGTCAATATGCCAAAACCGAAGGTACAGGTGACCCAGGGCGAACCGAGTGTACAGCTCGATCTTGAAGCGGCTGGAAGGGGTAACGCCGATGGCCAGTCGTCGCGACAGGCTCGGTCGAGCGATGTCAGTCAAAAAGACATCGCCGATGTGATGTACAATGCGGGACAGCCGACCGTCCGTCTCATTCAGCAGGGCGAAAGCCAGCCGCGAGTTAGTATATCCCGGGCGGCTCCGAACGTGGAATTCCAGCCGTCTGATCCGAAGATCGAAATCTCAAGCACCGGCGAACCGCAAGTTCAGGTTAGGCAGACCGGCCAGCCGAAGGTAACGTTGCAGCGGTCGAGTGACCAACAGTCCGGCAGCCAGCAGTCCGGCAGCCAGCAGGCCAGCAGCCAGCAGGCCAGCAGTCAGCAGTCCGGCAGTCAGCAGTCCGGCAGTCAGCAGTCCGACAGCCAGCAGTCCGACAGCCAGCAGTCCGACAGCCAGCAGTCCGGCAGCGGCCAGCAATTGAAGCAGCAGGCCATGCAGGCCCTTGGTGTGGCGCAACAGGCTGTCAACAGCGATCCGCTGGATTTCAACCCAGCAGCTTGAGCAGGCTGAGCAAGCCGTGCGGGAGCTGAGGCAGGCGGTAAACTCCGAGGATCAGCAGCAACGCGTTCAGGAAGCGCAGCAGGCGGTGAGGCAGGCACGGGAGGCCGCACAACGCGACGAGGCCGAACCCGCTGCGGAAGCACTGGGGAATGCGCGCGAGGCTATCGAGCAGGTAGAGCTTGGGCAGACCGGAGGTACCCAGCGGGGTGCCATGGGAGGCTCGCAGCAGCAGAGTGCCAGCGGGTCGCAAAGCGGAAGCAGCAGTGGCGACGTGACCGTTGTCCGCGAAGGCGACATGAAGATGTCTGAGGAAGAGCGCGAATATCGTGGTCGCTTCCTGAGCCGCGAGGGCGATCAGCAACTGGGGAGCGGTCAGATGCGGACGATCGTCGTCGAGGACCTGGAAGGCCGCGGGATCGTTAACTCTCGCAACGAGGAACTGGGCGAGGTCGAGAGGGTTGTGACGATGAATGGCCAGCCGCATGTTATTATCGAGCATGGTGGCTTCCTCGGCATTGGTGACGACGAGACTGCTGTTGCGCTGGACCGACTGACCCTGGTCGGTGACAGTCTGATCCTGCGGGGTATGACCGAAGAGGAACTGGACCGTATGCCTGAATATGACGAGGGGAACGCCCTCGAGCTGACTTCAGATCGCGAGGTCGAGGTTAACGTTCAGTAGGTTCGGCGTTTCCACAAAGTTGAACGCAAATGGCTTCATCGCGAGAAGCTAGTGGAGCGGGGCGGACGAAAATCCGCCCCGCTTTTTCGCGCCGTGCATTTGGTGTGTGATCTGCCATGAAGGTTTTGATCGAATGAAGAGCTTGTCCCAGGCGTAGTCGTTGATTCGGATGGGCTCCGAAGATTTTTTGTAAGCGGCTTCAATCGCCTCTGGCGCAGGAATGAGATGCCTCCGTTCATCGAGACGGTTGATTGGCGCCTTGCCGCCCAAGCTGTCATGGGGACGATCCCGATTGTAAAAGGTCAGCCACTCGGCCAGGTGTCTGGAAAGGTCGGGGGCGTTCAGTTCTACGGTTGGCCAGAACTCTTCCAAAGCCGTTCGCTGGACCCGCTCGACCTTGCCAGCGAGGTGCGGCGACCTGGGGTTGGTAGGCCTGGGTTTGGTAGGCCGGAACTTGGTGCGCCGCTCCTTCAGCCTGTCCTGGAAATCGCAGGCGAAGAACTCCTGGCCGCGGTCAGTTTGCATACGCTGGATCGGGAATGGCATCTGCTCTGCCACCCGGTCGAGGAAGGCCAGTGTGCACTTGGCCGTTTTGCGGGGGAAAAGGGCGGCCACCTGGTAACGGGAGCAGTCTTCGATGGCGGTGAACTGGTACAGTCCGTTGGCGATCTTGCAAACATCCATCCGGACCCGATCGCCGGGCACCGGCCTGCTGTAGCGTTTCCATTTCTTTTTCCGTTGCAGCTTTGGCCGCTTCAACCGGTTCGCATCGTTGCGCACCAGGACTTTGTGGATCGTGTCGATGGCAAGCCGCAGGCCGTGCTGACGGATCAATTCGATGCGCAGCCGCTTAATGATGACGATTTCGAACGAAGTACTGGACGAACTTCTGAAGGGCTGCGAGCGGCCTGAAGATTTGCTTGGCGATGCCGGGCTGATGAAAGAGCTGAAGATCAAGCTCATGGAGCGGATGTTGGGGGCCGAGCTGACGGCGCATTTGGGCTATGAGGCAGGCAAGGACGCACCGCCGGGCCAGCCGAACCGGCGCACTGGGACATGACCGCAAACGGCTGAAGGGCCAGGACGGCGAGATGCCAGTTGCCGTGCCTCGGGACCGGGATGGCAGTTTCGAACCTGAATTGGTCAAGAAAGGTCAGACCCGGATCGATGGGATCGATGACAAGATCATTGGCCTCTATGCCCGTGGGCTGACGGTGCGCGATATCCGGGCGCACCTGGAAGAGCTTTACGGCTTGAAGTTCTCGCCCGACCTGATCAGCCGTGGTCATGTCCCAGTGCGTGGTGTAAGAGTGCCGGTCCTCGGCGAGGTCCGAGGGTGATCAGGGCGCCACGGCGGGCAACCTGACGAGGTGATCATCGATTATCCGGGCCAGGCTTTCCAGCGCCATGTAGCGTCGGGCGACGGCCCATTCGTCATTTTGCTCCAGCATCAGTGCGCCAACGAGGCGGATAATGGCCGCGTCGTTGGGAAAGATGCCGACAACATTGGACCGGCGTTTGATCTCCTTATTCAATCGTTCCAATGGATTGGTGCTGGCAATCTGGGCCCAGTGCTCGCGCGGAAAGTCCATGTAAGCGAGCACGTCCTCCCGTGAAGCGTCCATCATCTGGGCCAGCCCCTCGTTCTTCTCGCGCAGAGCATCGGCGACCACCTGCCACTGCTTCTCCGCCTCCACCTTGGTCTCCTGGGCAAAGATAGTTTTGAGCATGGCGGCGACGGCGCCTCTGTTCTTGGCAGGCGCATGCGCCAAAGCATTGCGCATCCAATGAACTCGGCAACGCTGGTGGGTGGCGTTGAACACACGGCTCGCCGCGGCGCGCAGTCCCTTGTGATCGTCGGCGATGACCAGCTTGACGCCCCGCAGGCCGCGATCGGCGAGCGAGCGAAGAAACCCGGTCCAGAACGTCTCCGCCTCTGATGGGCCAACCGCGATGCCGAGAATTTCCCGCCGGCCGTCGCCATTGACTGCGACGGCCACTATCACTGCGCGACTGATGATCCGTCCGCCCTCGCGCACCCGGATGTAGGTGGCGTCGAGCCAGAGATAGGGCCACGCGCCTTCAAGCGGGCGGTTGAGGAAGGCCTGCACCCGTTCGTCGATCTCGGTACAAAGCCGTGAAACCTGGCTCTTCGACACCCCGCCAGCGCCCATGGCCTTGACCAGATCATCGACAGCACGGGTTGAAACGCCGTGGACATACGCCTCTTGAATGACGGCAACGAGGGCTTTCTCCGCCGTCCGGCGCGGTTCCAGAAAGCTCGGGAAGTAGGAGCCCTTGCGCAGCTTCGGGATCGACAAAGCGATCCGACCGGCGCGCGTGTCCCATCCCCGTTCGCGATAGCCGTTGCGCTGTGCGGTCCGAAGCGGCGAGCGGGCCCCCTTCGCTGCGCCAGTCGCTCCTTCAACTTCCGCCTCCATCAGCCGTTCGGCCGCAAAGGCCAGCAGGTCGCGCACCAGATCGGCGTCCGCACTGTTTTCAACAAGCTCAATCAAAGCCATCCTATCGTCGGTCATTGTCATCTCCGGTTCGGTTTCGAGTTTCCCAACAAGAACCTCTACCGAAGATCGGCAATGGCCGCCCGCGCCGCCTTCCGCCCGCTACAGCGCTATGAGGGGCGCGCGGGCGGACGGCGGCGCTACCGCCTGCTGTTACACCACGCTATGGGACACTGCTTCAGCCGTGTCACCGATGCTGTGCTGGACGAGGTTCGCGAATGGCAATCCAGGGCGCTGGAGCGGATGTATCCCATCGTCATCTTCGACGCGCTCCGGGTCAAAATCCGCGATGCGGACAGCCGCATTGCCATCGAAAGCCTGAACCGGGTCATCCGCAAATCGATCAAGACGCGCGGGTCATTCCCGACCGAAGACGCTGCCACCAAGCTGATTTATCTCGCCATCCGCAACTTCGAGGAAGGCGGCAGGAATGTCAGGGAGTGGTTTGCCGCTCGAAACCAATTCGCTATCATGTTTGGCGAGCGCTTCAACGCGTGACCGTATCTGAAACCCGCATGGGACAGGCCAGATACACAGAGGTCATGACACTCCTGCTTAATCCCAAGCTTGCACTCCCGGCGGAGCGCCAGGATGAGTTGCTCCTCTTGTTCGAAGAGGCGGCGATGGGGCGAGTGGTGTGGCCGGCGGCTCCGGTCGACTAGCCTGCATTTCTCACGAGGATAGGTGCATCGGGGCATAAGATCGGGGAAAATGTGAGTGTGGACAGACACTTGACCCGACTTCAGGAGCAGCCCCAATGCGGACAGAGTGTAACCGGGAAGCGATGCTATTTGCACGCCTTGCTCGTCGCGACGTGGTCGCCGATTTCGGTGGCGGGGCGATCAGTTCGGATGCCGGAGCGTTGCTGCTGGGGGCGACGGACCGGGCGGTTAATCTGGTCGAGCGCTTTGCTGCCTGTTTCACCGATGGCCGGGCGGCTGAGCGGGTGGTCCACGACGTGCGCACGCTGATAGGCCAGCGCGTGTTCGCCATCGCGCTCGGCTATGAGGATCTGGTCGATCACGACGACCTGCGCCACGATCCGGTGCTCGGCCCCGTTCTCGGCCGACTGGAAGCACGCCGGCCGGACTGCGCGCCGCTGGCGGGCAAGAGCACGCTGAACCGCCTGGAGCAAGCGCCGGTCTGCAACGACCGCTACCGCAAGATCGCCCACGATCCCAAGGCGATTGAGAATGTGTTCATCGATCTGTTCCTGGACGCGCACACCAGGCCACCGGCACGCATCACGCTCGACCTGGACGCCACGGACGACCCGATCCACGGGCGCCAGGAGGGGCGCTCCTTTCACGGTTACTACGATTGCTACTGCTACCTGCCGCTTTATGTGTTCTGTGGCGCGCATTTGCTGGCGGCCAAGCTTCGGCGCGCCAATATCGACGCCAGCGCCGGTGCAGCCGACGAGATCGCCCGGATTGTCCGGCACATCCGCGAGCGTTGGCCTCGGGTGCGCATCCTGCTGCGCGGCGACAGCGGCTTTGCACGCGAAGAGCTCATGGCCTGGTGTGAGGCCAACCGGGTCGATTATCTTTTTGGTCTGGCGCGCAATTCCCGTCTGGTGGACCGGATCTACGTTGACCTGGCCTGGGCAGAGGAAGAGGCTGAGCGCACCGGCAGGCCCGCCCGGCGCTTCGCCGACTTCCGCTGGACCACGCGGGACAGCTGGAGCCGGCGCCGTCGGGTGGTGGCCAAGGCCGAGTGGATGCCGGGCCGGGGCGAGAACGGCGCCAACCCGCGCTTTGTGGTCACCTCGCTTGCGTCGGGGGACCTGGACGCCCGGACGCTCTACGAGCGCGTTTACTGCGCCCGCGGCGACATGGAAAACCGGATCAAAGAATGCCAGCTCGACCTGTTTGCCGACCGCACCAGTGCGGCGACCATGGCCGCGAACCAGTTGCGGCTGTGGTTCGCCTCCATGGCCTATGTGCTGCTGTGTGCGTTACGGCGAAAGGGCCTGGCGCATACCCGGCTGGCGAAGGCCACCTGCGGCACGCTGCGTCTGAAACTGCTGAAAATCGGCGCACAGGTGACCGTCACCGTCCGTCGTATCCGTGTGGCGATGGCCTCTGCCTGTCCTTATGCCGACGAGTTCGCGCTCGCACACACACGGCTCTGCCGCTGAAGCACGCTCCGGCATCGCCTCCGCCCGTCCCTTTAACAACACCGGACCCGACCTGATCCAGACCGCGCCCGAACGGCGCAACGAACCGGCATGCTCAAGCCCCACGCGTCCGTCATCCAACGGTCAGCCAGCCATCTCCCGATCAGACAGGCAACACTGGTGAGAAATGTGGGCTAGGCGTCGCGGCTTAGGGTGAAGCGCGGCCGCCGCCGCCCTACATCGTCGCGCCGATCTGCCACGGGATGAACTCGGCGTCGCCGAAACCTTGCGCCTCGCTCTTGGTCTTGGCGCCGGAGGCGACCTGCATCCAGCGCTCGAAGATCTCCTCTCCCACCTCCTGCACGGTCTTCTCGCCGTCGGCGATGGTGCCGCAATTGATGTCCATGTCTTCTTCGATGTGCTTGTACATCGCCGTGTTGGTGGCGAGCTTCATGCTCGGCACGGGCTTGTAGCCGAATACCGAGCCGCGGCCCGTCGTAAACGTCACCAGGTTCGCGCCGCTCGCCACCTGGCCGGTGATCGAGGCCGGGTCGTAGCCGGGCGAGTCCATGAACACGAAGCCCTTGGCCGATGCGGGTTCACCATATTTATAAACGCCGGTCAGGTTGGTGGTGCCGCCCTTGGCCGCAGCACCCAAAGACTTCTCCAGGATGGTGGTGAGGCCGCCCGTCTTGTTGCCCGGCGAGGGGTTGTTGTTCATCTCGCCATCATTGCGGGCGCAATAGCCCTCCCACCAGCGGATGCGCTCGATCAGCTTGTTCGCGACCTCTTCGGACACCGCGCGGCGGGTCAGCAAGTGCTCGGCGCCATAGATCTCCGGCGTCTCCGCCAGAATGGCCTGCCCGCCGTGGCGCACCAGAATGTCGGTCGCCGCGCCCAAGGCCGGGTTGGCCGTGATGCCTGAATATCCGTCCGAGCCGCCGCATTGCAGCGCGACGCTCAGGTGCGAGGCGTCTACCGTCTCACGCGTCGCCGCGTTCACGCTGGGAGCCATCTCGTTCAGCATCGCAACCCCCCATTCCACGGTCTTGCGAGTGCCGCCGGCGTCCTGAATGTTCATGGTCTGGAAGTGCGGGCCGCGCTCGATGCCGTAGGCCTCCAGCAGGAAATCGATCTGATTGACCTCGCAGCCGAGCCCCACCATCAACACACCGCCAAAATTGGGGTGCCTTGCATGGCCCCACAGCACCCGCTGCAGGTTGTCATAACCTTCCCCCGCACCCGCCATGCCGCAACCAGTCGAGTGGGTCAGCGCCACCACGCCGTCGATATGCGGGTAGCGCTCCTGGAACTCCGATGTCTGCACCGCCTGCGCGATGAAACGCGCGGCGCTGGCCGAGCAATTCACGCTGGTGAGCACGCCCAGATAATTGCGCGTGCCGACCTTGCCGTCAGCACGCTTGTAGCCCTGGAACGTCGCCCGCTCGTGCGGCGCCAGGAAATTGACCTCGCGCGCATCGACGCCGATAGCGTAGTCCCGATCGAAGTCTGCCATGGCGCAATTGTGCACGTGCACATGGTCGCCCGGCGCAATATCCTCGCTCGCAAAGCCGATGATCTGGTCGTATTTCCGCACCGGCTCGCCCCGTTTGATCGCCGCCGTCGCGATTTTGTGGCCAGCCGGCACCGGGGCGGTGATGCTCACCTTCTCGACCGGGGTGCCCGGCAGGATATCCGTGCGGGCGACCACCACATTGTCGGCGGGATTGAGGCGCAGATAGATCGGCGGCTGGGCGGACATAAGCATGGCTCCGATGCACAGAATTTGACAGCGTCGAAAACGTTTTAGCAAAGGAGCGGACGCCGGAAACAACTTAAACTTTCGCGGCCGCCTTCCCGAGCGTAACCACTTCAGCCGCCGTCGCTACCTTCTTGACCTCCTGCCTTTCCGTTCGGCGGATTGTTTGGGGTCATACACCGACAGCAAGTCCGCCAGCCGGTGCCCCATGAATGCCCGCTCGGCCTCCATCAGGTCCGCCAATACGGGCGGCGCATCGGCGTCCTCCAACTGCGGCGTGGCGAGGTCCAACGCGCGCCAGAGCACGCCAATCGGCGCACGGCCATAATCGCAGCCCGCGATCAGCCGGCCGTCTTCCAACCGGACCACCAGCCCGGCGCGCTCCAGATCCGCCAGCACGGCCGGCGCCGGCGGTGGCTTCAGGTTCTCCGGCTCCAGTATCTCGCGGCTGCCGGCTGCCTGCCAGATCCGCCGCAAGAGCAGCAGCGCCGCGCGCAGCCGGTTTTCGGCCGTGGTCTCGTCGATCAAGCCGTCCCTGCCCAATTGCCGCCGCTCGGGCAAGGCCGCGGCGATATGGGCCCCAATCAGGAGAAGAGTCCAGAAAGCGTAAAGCCACAACAAAAAGATCGGAATCGCGGCCAGCGCGCCGTAGATCGTGCGGTAATTCTCGGACATGGCCACGAACAGACCGAACCCGCCCTTCAAAATCGAAAACAGCAGCATGGCGGCGAAACCGCCCATCACGGCGTGCATCAATTTCACCGGCGCCGCCGGAATGGCCAGGTACAGCGCAGTAAACGCAGTCCATTGGACCCCGAACTGGAGCAGCAGGCGCCCGCCCCGCGCCAGGCCGCCGCCGATGACGATTTCGCTGGTGAGGTTCTGCACTTCCGCCGAAACGGTCAGGCTGATGCCCAGCACGATCGGCCCCAGGGTGAGGACCGCCCAGAAGGCCAAAATCCGCAGCGGCCATGGCCGCTGGCCGCCGGCGCGCCAAATGCGGTTGAACGTGCTTTCAATCGTCGCGAGGGTGACGATCGCCGTGGCGCCCAGCCCCAGTACGCCGAACACGGTCACTTTTTGCGCGTTCGCCAGAAACAGGGTGATGTAATTCGCAACTTGGGTCGCGGTCGTCGGGACGAACAGGCCAAGCAGCAGGTCTTGAACCTGTTCTCTCATGTCGTCGAAAGCGCCGAAACCCGACAGGATTACCAGGGACACCGCCAGCAGCGGCACCAGGCTCAATAACGACGTATAGGTCAAGGCGGATGCGATCTGCAGCCCGTCATCGCCCTGAAATCGCTTGACGACATAGGCGGAAAAGCGCCACCAACGCTCCCAAATGGGCGCTTTCTCCCAAATTTCATCGGATCGTGCAGCAAGCGCCATTGCCTATGCTCCCGGCGTGGCTCATACAGAATGGACGGGGGCGCATTAGCGTCCCCACTTTGTTAACGTGTATCCTGCAGTCGGAGTTGCGCCAAGCCTGCCCGCCGTTGCGGCACCGGCCGGCAAGCGGCGCCCTGAGGAGTGATGATGGAGTTGCAGTCCAACTTGATGGCCGGAAAGCGCGGCCTTGTGATGGGGGTCGCCAACGACCGGTCCCTGGCCTGGGGCATCGCCCGGACCCTGGCGTCGCACGGTGCCGAATTGGCCTTTTCCTATCAGGGCGACGCCTTGGCGAAGCGGGTGCAGCCGCTGGCGGCATCCATCGGCTCCGACTTTCTGATCTCGGCCGACGTCACCGACGATGCCAGCATGGATGCCGCGTTCGAGACACTGCAACAGGCGTGGAGCAGCCTGGACTTCGTCGTCCACGCCATCGCCTTTTCGGACAAGGACCAGCTCAAGGGCCGCTATGCGGACACCACCCGCGAGAACTTCCGCATGTCCCTGGACGTCTCCTGCTATTCCTTCACCGATGTCGCGCGCCGCGCCAGCGCCATGATGCCGAACGGCGGCGCGCTGATGACCCTCACCTATTACGGCGCGGAGCGTGTGATGCCCCACTACAACGTGATGGGCGTCGCCAAGGCGGCGCTGGAGGCCAGCGTCCGCTATCTGGCCGCCGATCTGGGCCGGGACAATATCCGCGTCAACGCCCTGTCGGCCGGCCCAGCCCGTACGCTGGCGGCGAGCGGCATCGGCGACTTCCGCTACATCCTGAAGTGGAACGAGTTCAATTCACCGCTCCAGCGCAACGTGACTCTGGACGATGTGGGCGGCAGCGCCCTCTACCTGCTGAGCGATCTCGGCTCCGGCGTCACGGGCGAAACCCATCATGTCGACTGCGGCTATCATGTTGTCGGCATGATGAACCAGCACCGCGCCGCCGATACCGCCGAACTGCTGTCGACCTTCACAGAAAAAGACTGACGGCAACCCATCCGCCCCCAGAGCCTCACATGAGCCACAATACTTTCGGTCACGTCTTCCGCTTCACCACCTGGGGCGAGAGCCATGGGCCCGCCATCGGCTGTGTTGTGGACGGCGTACCGGCGGGCATTGCCATTGACGAAGCCGCCATCCAGGCCCAACTCGACCGGCGCCGGCCCGGCCAGTCGCGCTTCACGACCCAGCGCCAGGAACCGGACGAAATACGGGTGCTGTCCGGTGTGTTCGAGGCCGTGACCACCGGCACCCCCATCGGCATGGTGATCGACAACACCGACCAGCGCTCGCGCGATTATGGCGAGATCAAGGACCGCTACCGGCCGGGCCATGCGGACTATACCTATCAGGCGAAATATGGCCGCCGGGACTATCGCGGCGGCGGCCGTTCGTCGGCCAGAGAGACCGCGATGCGGGTGGCCGCCGGCGCCATCGCGCGAGCGGTGCTGACTGATCTGGTGGGGCCGCAATGCCAAGTGCGCGGCGCACTAGCGGCCATGGGCGGGGATGCGGTCGACCGGAATGCCTGGGACTGGAACCAGGTCGGCCGGAACCCGTTTTTCTCGCCCGACGCAGAGGCGGCCGCACGCTGGGCCGAAACCTTGGACGCCGCGCGCAAGGCAGGCTCTTCGCTGGGTGCGGTGATCGAGGTGGTGGCCGACGGCGTGCCGCCGGGCCTCGGCGAGCCAATCTATGGCAAGCTCGACAGCGACCTGGCGGCGGCGCTCATGACCATCAACGCGGTGAAGGGGGTGGAGATCGGCGACGGCTTTGCCTCGGCCGCCATGCAGGGCGAGGATGCGCACGACCGCATGTATCCGGGCAATGGCCCGACGCCTCGGTTCGAGACCAACCACGCGGGCGGCGTGTTGGGCGGCATCAGTTCTGGCCAGCCGGTGGTCGCGCGGTTTGCGGTGAAACCCACCAGTTCTCTGCTGATCCCGCAGCCGAGCGTGACCGTGGACGGCCGGCCGGTCGAGGTGCGCACCAAGGGGCGGCACGACCCCTGCGTCGGCATTCGCGCCGTGCCGGTGGGCGAGGCGATGATGGCCATCGTCCTCGCCGACCATGTGCTGCGCCAGCGCGCCCAGAACGGCGAGACCTGGCGCTAGCGCAGATCCCGACCCGTTCGAATCGGGTGAATCTGCTTTTAAATTTACCAATTAGGGTATCTTACCCCGACAAGTTGATTGCGATAGCGATCCAAGTTGGGCGGGCGATACTCTAACGGCACCGCCTGGCTTTTAACCGATCAGAAACATCCGGGATTCTTCGACTCCTAGAAAAGCGAAGGCGGCGAGAACGGCAAAGGCAGCGCCATAGACCGCGATCGTGGCGAGCCAATTGAAAGGATGGTGCTGGTGTTTGGTGGCAGTGGCGTCGTGCATGATGCGGTACTTCGTTTGAATGCGATGCAACATAAATGGATCGATCGGGCCTGTGGGAAAACCGCCAAAAACGCAGAGTATATATGCGATTTTTGCATCAATACGGGCGTCATACCAAAATTTGGCCTGTCTGCACAAAAATCCCAACAAATATGTGCGACGCACAATAAAACCAAGACCAACGCCGCTGCTGTTGGCAAACACCGGATCTCATGGGGCCGCAAAGAAAAGAGCCGCCCGAAGGCGGCTCTCAAATCGTTTGCGCATGCGGTCTGCTATTTCAGGTAGCCACGCTCGCGCCATTCCTTTTGCTCTTCGCGGTAGGCGCTGTAATGCTCCCAAACCCGACGGAAATCGGGGTTGGCGGCGGCCTCTTCTGCCGCGACCTCTTTCCACTTCTCTTCGAGAGTGGCCAGATCCGCATCGCTCCAGCTATGGATCTGGACGCCATGCTCGTCGCGCATTCGGTTGAGAGCGGCACCCTGCTGAGCCTCGCCATCGACGAATTCTTGCATGATGTTGGCGTCACAGACGATATTGACGACGCTTTTCTGCCAATCGGAAAGCTTGTTCCACTTCTCCATATTGACCACCAGTTCGGCGGTGCTGGACGGCTGATGCCAGCCGGGGAAGTAGTAGTGCTTGGCGATTTGATAGAAGCCGAGCGATTCGTCGATGGACGGCATGGAAAACTCGGTCGCGTCGATGGAGCCGAGTTCTAAAGCCGGATAAATGTCCCCGCCGGCCAGCAACTGGGTCGATACACCAACCTTTTCCATTACGCGGGCGCCAAGGCCGAAGAAGCGCATCTTGAGACCTTGGAGGTCGTCGAGGCTCTTGATTTCATTGCGGAACCATCCGGACGCTTCCGGCGGGATCATCCCGCAAATGCGAGCGTGGATGTTCGCCTTGGCCATCATTTCCTCGTAGAGTTCATGGCCGCCGCCATGGAACAACCAGCCAGCATATTCACCAAAATCCGGCCCAAATGGCACCGCCGCAAAGAAACCGTAGGCGGTGTTCTGGCCGACATTATAGCCAGA
Organism: uncultured Alphaproteobacteria bacterium; assembly: GCA_963807085.1. Classification (GTDB taxonomy): domain Bacteria; phylum Pseudomonadota; class Alphaproteobacteria; order Bin95; family Bin95; genus JACKII01. The sequence continues at coordinate 361,907 of CAWEBB010000032.1, read as the reverse complement.
GCTGCCCCAGGCGGCGTCCAACGAACCGGACGATACCGCGTCGAAATACTGTACGCCGGGCACCAGCGCACCCGGCTCGAAGAATTTGACGTTGACGGTGTTTTGCGAAATATCCGTGATGTTCTTGGCGGACCGAACGGCGGCCACGCCGAGCACCGCAACCTTGGAGCCAAAGGCCGAATGCATCTTCCAGCGGTGACGCTCTTCTTCTGCGCTGGCGCTACTGACGGCGCCAAGCACCATGGCGGCGGCAAGGGCACCACCGAAAAGGGACTTCATCATCGTGAGCTATCCTCCATCTGCTCTGAGCCCGCAGGGGTTGTTCCCCTGTTGTGAGCCAACGGATAATGGCGTCAAAGCGCCTGAAGCGCAACTATTCCTTTGGCTCATAACTTTTGCGGAAGCGGATACCCCTTCCCCCAAACGGAAGGGAGCCGCCCGAAGACAAGCTCCCTATCACTGCACGCGCGGCCTGCTATTTCAGATAGCCGCGGTCGGCCCAGGCTTTGTGCCTCTCGCGGAAGTCGCTGTAGCTCTTCCAGACCTTGGCAAAAGTCTCGTCCTTCGCGGCTTCTTCTTCGGCAACTTCGGTCCAAAGTCTCTTCAGCTTGGCCAGGTCCTCGTCGCTCCAGCGATGCACCTCGACGCCTTTTTCATTTTCCATCCGGTACATGGCGCCGCCCTGCTTGGCCTCGCCGTCGATGAACATCTGCGTGATATCCGCGTCACAGACGATCCCCACAACGTCTTTCTGGTAATCCGAAAACTCGTTCCAAAGATCCATATTGAAGATCACTTCGCCGATACTCACCGGCTGGTGCCACCCCGGCAGATAATAGTGCTTGGCAATCTGGTAAAACCCGAGGGTCTCGTCGATCGACGGCATCGAGAACTCGGTGGCGTCGATGGAGCCCAACTCCAGCGCCGGATAAATGTCGCCGGCCGAGAGCAACTGGGTGGAAACGCCGACCTTTTCCATTACGCGCGCGCCCAAGCCGAAGAAACGCATCTTCATGCCCTTCAGGTCGTCTATCGAGGCCACCGCTTCGCGGAACCAGCCGGAGGCTTCCGGCGGATGAGCGTAACAGATGCGGCCCTTGACGTTGTACTTCGCGTACATTTCATCCATCAGGTCATGGCCGCCGCCGTAGAACATCCAGGCCAGATATTCGGCGAAGCCGGGCCCGAACGGTACCGCGGTAAAAAAGGCCGCGGCCGGCTCCTTCCCGACATGATAACCGGGGGAGCCATAGGCCATCGGCAAGGCGCCGGATGAAACCGGATCGAAATAGGCGATCCCCGGCACCAGCGCGCCCGGCTCGAAGAACTTCACGCGCAGGGTGTTGTTGCTGAACTTGGTGATATTGTCGGCGATACGTACGCCACCCGGCCCGATAATGTCGACCTGCGCGCCAAAGGCAGAATGCATTTTCAGACGGAACGTCTTGTCTCCGCACCGGCATTGCCGGCTGCAAGGACAAGCGCGGCCGCTATGGCGCTTCCCAGCAACGATTTCATGTCCATGAGCATTCCTCCGATATTCCAATGCAACGACACTTGATTGCGCCTGCTGCTTGGCTTCGAAGAGAATGATGCCGCTCATTTAGCCGCGCAGCAAGATTTACCAAACCCGGGCTGGCTCTAACCGGGTGAAAGAACCGGGTAGCCCTGGCCGTCGGTTTCGCGGTCCAGATATTTGACGATGCGGTCGGGCGAATGATGGATGCCGAGCAGGCGCATGGTCTTGTCGCCGACCACCCGGAAACTGTGCGCCTGGTTTGGCGGCAGGGCGATCATGTCGCCTGTCTTCAGGCTCAGTATCTGCTCCGGCGCGTCCATCATCCAGGCCTCGGCCTCGCCTTCCAGGATCAGCAGCATCTCCCAGTAGGGGTGCGAGTGCGGCGGCGCCTCATAACCCGGCTCCGAGACCTGAATGCCGGTGCGCATCGGCGTATCGCCATCGGCGATCAAGGGCCGGTAGTGGGCCAGATCGCCGAAGCTCACCTTTTCGGCTTTCTCAAGATAGGCAACTTTAACCGTTTCCATGGGACGAACCTCCTTTGGGCCAAACGTCCGTTTTTCACCTGGAGAGCTTACCAGACGCAAAGCCAACCGGAACAGCTTGTCGATTCCCGCAGCCGCGACCACCGGCAATCTCGACGGCGGCACGATGCCGTGAAAGGAAGCGGGCATAAGGAGCCTTTGCCTTGCGCGCGACCGCCACACCGCCCACCTGGACCATCCCCGCCGTCTTAATGATGGCCACCTCGGTCAGCATTCTCGCGACCGATCTCTACGCGCCCTCGCTGCCCCGGCTGACAGGGGTTTTTGGTGTGCCGGCGGAGACCGTGCAGCTCACCATGACCCTGAACCTGGCTGGGTTCGCGTTCGGGCAATTGCTCTATGGACCGATTTCGGACCGGTTCGGGCGGCGCCCTATCATGCTGTTCGGCATCGGCCTGTTCGCCCTGTTCTCGGCGGCCTGCGCGCTGGCGTGGTCCGTCGAATCCCTTATCGCCTTCCGCATTTTGCAGGGCCTGTCGGCGGCCTGCGAGGCTGTCATCAGCTGGGCGGTGATCAAGGAGGTTTATGGCGACAAGGAGGGAGTGCGCGTCGTCGCCATCTTTTCAATGGTTATTGCCATCGCGCCCGCGATCGGCCCCGTGATCGGCGGTCTGATGCTGGTGCATTTCGGCTGGCAATCCAATTTCTGGCTGCTGTCGGGACTGGCCTTGCTCACGTGGCTCGCGCTCTGGCGCTTTCTCGCCGAAACCTCCACGCCGAACCGGCGCGCGCTGCAATCCAGCCATCTGATTGTCGAGGCACACCGCACCGTGCGGGTGCCTGCGTTCTGGCTCTACAGCATCGGCCCCGCGGCGGCGCTGGGCGGCCTATTTGCGTTCGTGACCGAGGGGCCGTTCGTCCTCATCGACCAGCTGGGCCTGCCGCCGGATGTGTTCGGATACTACTATGGTGGCGTCGTCAGCGCGTTCATCGCCACCAACCTGCTGGTGAACCGGTATTCCATGCGGGTGGAGGGAGCCTTTCTCCTGCGCCTCGGCAGCCTGCTGGCGCTTTCGGGCAGCGCCTGGATACTGGTGCTGGCGATTTCGGGCACTGTCACCCCCTGGAGCCTGTGCGTGGGCGTCGCCCTGTTCGTCTCCAGCATGGCGTTGATCTATGCGGTGGCGCCCCTAAAGGCGCTCGCCGCCACCACTGCGGCCACCGGCATGGCCTCCTCCATCCGCAGCTGCGTGGAGATGCTGGGCGCCATGGCGGGGTCCGCCGGCGTCACGCTGCTGCACGACGGCACGCCCTGGCCGCTGGCGACCGTCATCACGATTAGCGCGGTCTGCATGGCCGCCGGCAACTGGGGCGCAGAGCAAGTCGGCAGACGCGCGGCGCGGGCTTGAACGTGTGGCGGCAGAATAGGCAAAAAGACGGTTGAACCGGCCACAACCGGCTGCTTTTCAAGTGCGACGCCCGCCCAGTTTACAATGCAAAACAATCGCGGCGCTTCCATACATTTATTGCAAATACATCGGAAAAATGATATATTATTCAATAATATGGTAAGATATACTTGATGATTCAGGAGAAAGTGAAGCCAACAGACGCTTTCTGGAAAGGAGCATTCCCCATGAAGTCTGCATTAATTTCACTGTCACTGGCTGCATCCGTCTTCGCCTTTTCGCACAGCGCTGGTGCTGCAGACAAAGAAGCTCTCCTTGCCGATGCGCTTAGTGCAGCACCCAGTGAAATCGGCGAGGAAGCCACGGTGATGGATTGGGAAGGCAATACTCTCAAAGAGGGTAGCAACGGTTACACGTGCTTCCCGACGCCTCCCAGTTTGAATGGGGTCGCTCCGATGTGCCTCGACGAGCCGTGGATGGCCTGGGCTGATGCGTGGATGAACAAAAAGCCGTTCAAAGCGCCCCGTATCGGAACGGCCTATATGCTTGCCGGTGATGGCGGCGCCAGCAACACTGATCCCTACGCCAAGGGTCCGACCGCCGACAATCAATGGATTGTTGAAGGCCCGCATCTGATGATCATTACGCCGAATGCCGCCGACCTGGAGGGCATTTCAACCGATCCGGAGAATGGTGGGCCGTATGTTATGTGGAAGGGCACACCCTACGCCCACATCATGGTGCCAACCGCCGGGGAAGAAAATTAGTCGGCGATGCGCGCGCTGCCCTAAACCAGCGCGCGCATCCGTCTCATTATTTCGGCGGCTTCCCTGATAATTTCCTCGATGACGGCGGCCGTCGGCTTCACCTGCTCGTTCCGGTTCAGCATGCCGCAGATCTGGCCGACCACCGCCTGACGGTTGCCTTCGAAATCTTCGCCCTGTTTGCGGCCGGCCCGCACGGCGCGTTGGTATTGCTTCAACTCCTCGGCGGAGGCGCCCTGCAACCGGGCGTCCTCATACGCACGGATCTCTGGAGTGGCAAAGGCGCGGGTGGTCTTGCCGGTCAGGGCCTTGGAGATCATCGTGCCCTCCTCGGTCGTGCGCAGGATCGCTTCCTTGTACCAGCCGGGATCCTCCGCCTCGGTTGTGCAGATCAGGCGGGTGCCGAGTTGCGCCCCCACCGCGCCCAGGGACAGCGCGGCGAGGAAGCCGCGGGCGTCGCCGATGCCGCCCGCCGCGATCACCGGCACGTTAACAGCGTCCACTACCTGCGGCACCAGCGGCAGGGTCGCGACCAGGCCGACATGGCCGCCCGCCTCCGTGCCGCTGGCGACGATGGCGTCCGCGCCCTCCGCCTCGACGCGCAGCGCATGGCGCACGGTCGGCACCACCGGGATCACCTTGATCCCTGCCGCCCGCATCGCGCCGACCGCATCCGGCCCCGGATCGCCCAGGCCTGTTGTCACCACGGGAATTTTCTGGTCGATGCAGATCTGCGCGCGCTTTTCCGTAAACGCCCGCCCCACAGGGGTAATATTCACGCCGAATGGCTTGTCGGTCAGCCTGCGGGTTTCCTCGATCTGGCGCAGCAGGTCCGCCTCCTGCTCGCCAAAGGTCGGCAACACGCCGAGGCCCCCACCCTCGCTCACCGCCGCCACCAGGCGCGGCTTGCCGGCTCCCTGCATCGCCCCCATCAGGATGGGGTAGCGGATATTCAGCATGTCGCAGATGACGGTATGAAACATTGGAGGCACGTTCCTTGATTGGCGATTTCCTGGCATTGTCCGGGGCAACCCGCTTTCGCGCAAGAGAGGCCCTACACCCCATGCCTTCTTCCCCTGCCAGCACCGCTTCCGGAATCCGTTACGAGGCCGACGGTCCTGTCGCCATCATTACCATCGACCGCCCGAACGCGCGCAACGCGCTCGACCACGTGGCGGAGGCGGAGCTGGCCGACGCCGCCCGGCAGATGGCAGCGGACGAGGCCATCCGCGTCGGCGTCTTGACCGGCGCGAACGGTACCTTCTGCGCGGGCGCCGACTTGAGCGAAATGGCGGTGAAGGGCGCGGTCTACAAAGCCTGGGCGGGCGCGGACGGGCCGCTCGCCAACCGCCCGGCCAAGCCACTGATCGCCGCGGTTGAAGGCTACGCCGTCGCGGGCGGGTTGGGCGTCGCGCTCTGGGCGGATATGCGCGTGGCAGGCGAAAGCGCGGTGTTCGGCGTGTTCTGCCGCCGTTTCGGCGTGCCCATGAGCGACGGCACGCCCACCCGCCTGCCCCGCGTCGTAGGCGAGGGCCGGGCGTTGGACATGCTGCTGACCGGCCGGCCGGTCAAGGCGGAAGAGGCGCTGCGCATTGGCCTTGCAGACCGGGTGGTGCCGGCGGGGACGGCGTTAGAGGCGGCGCTGGAGCTCGCCCGGCAGATCGCCGGCTTTCCGCCGCTCGCCATGATGGCGGACCGCACGGCGGCGCTGGAGGCGTTTGATCAGGCCGAACCGATCGCCCTAGTGAACGAGGCCGAGGGCGCCGCCGCCGCCAAGGAGCAGGAGGCGCAGGCAGGCGCCGCCCGTTTTGCGGGCGGCACCGGCCGGCACGGCGACTTCGGCACGCTTTAGCGGGTGTCGGCGGGCACCTTCTTGGCCTTGGCGGCCTCTTCTTCCTCGGCGATCACGGCGCGCGCCGCCCCTAACGCCGCCACCTGTTCCCTCGTTTTCTTGGCCTGATCCGAAGTCGCCCTCGATGAGTTCGACCTTGCCGCGATGGTCCCCGTCGGCGATCCGCACCGTGACCTCGCGGTGGGCGAACTTGATGCCTTCGCGCTCGAACAGTTCGCGCAGTTTGGCAAAGACCTTGGTGCGGAGGCCCCATTGGTCGCCCGGGCGGGTCTTGAACTTCACCCGCACGATCATCGCGGAATCTTCCATCTGGATCACGCCCTGCGACTTCAGCGGCTCCAGGAATTTCGGCCCCAGTTCGGGATCGGCCAGCAGTTCCTGCCCCAGCTTCTTGATCATCTTGCGCAGCTTCTCGACATCCGTGTCATAGGTGACGCGCAGCGGCAGCTTCATCATCACCCAGTCGCGCGAGAAGTTCGTCAGAAACTTGATCTCACCGAACGGGATGGTGTGCAGCGGCCCGTTGTGATGGCGCAACTGCATGGAGCGGATCGAGATGCTTTCGACCGTGCCCGCCACATCGCCCAGGTTGATATATTCGCCCTTGCGAAATGCGTCGTCGATCAGGAAGAAAAAGCCCGAGAGCACGTCCCGCACCAGCGTCTGGGCGCCGAAACCGATGGCCAGACCCAGCACGCCGGCACCGGCCAGCAGCGGCGTGATGTTGACCCCCAGCTCGCCCAGAATGGCCAGACCTGCCAGCAGCAGAATGAAGAAACGGGCCGTACCCCGAATCAACGGCATCAGCGTGCCGAGCCGCGTGCCGCCCTTGCCGCCCTCGCCTTCCATTTCCTCTTCGCCCACACCCGCCGCGGCGCGGTCTATGGCGATCTGGCGGTCGGCGGCGATGTTCATCGCCTCCCAGGTGGCGTAGGCGATCATCAGAATGATCAGCGACTGGATGATGGCGCCGGCGAACTGCGCGCCCACGCCTTGGGAGGCCAGATCCTGCAGGTTCAGCCCCCACATGCCGGTCAGCGCCAGGATCAGCAGCACGACAATCGGGATGCGGGCGACCCGCACGATACCATCTTGTGTGAGCCGGTGCGCCGCCCGCATGCCGGGGTCGGTCTCTGGATCGACCGGCCAGGCGGAGCGGACGATGCTTGCCAGCGCGACCTCCATCAGCGGCAGCGCCAGAATCACCACCAGCGTCGCGTCCAGCGCGGACACATTGAGCGGCACGTTCGTGGCGGCCAACAGCATCACCAACAGAAAATTGGCGATCACCAGAGCGACAGCGATTCTGGGCCATGCGCTGGCAAAACGCTTCCAGCCCGGTCCGACTTGCCCTTCGCCCCGCACCATGGCCGAAATTGCATCCCTCGCCTGCCAGAGCGTCAGCGCCATCAGGCCATAGTAGATGAGTGCCACCCAAAAGCCGATCCGCAGCGCGGTCGGAAACCCGAACGCCTGAAGCCAAATGAGCAAGCCGACACCGAACGCCGACCAGCCAAAGATCATCATGATCCGCCGGGTCAGAAAACGCGCGGATTCGTCATCAGCTGCGCATAGGCGTAGTTGAGGGCGGGCGGGCGCCAGCACAAAAGCGGCGCACATCCCGGCGAACAGGGTGATCGCCACCGCATGAATGATGAGCCTGCCGGTCATGAAGTCTGGGGGAGTGCCGCCATTCAACGCCCGATTGATCACTAGGCCACCGACCAGGAACGCAATCAGATAACCCGCTCGCAGCGCGAACCGGCCGGCTAACAACTTAACGCGGGAACCCAAGCCCTTCGGTGTTGCATTGGCGATCCGGTCGTGCATCCCGCGCAACAGCGTCTTCAGCCCCTGCCAAAGGATCAAGCCGCCGATGATGGCCGCCAGAACGCCGGCGAAGAACATCCACAGCGGCCGCTCGCCGCGCCGCTCGGCAAATGTCTCCACGGCCTCGCCAATCGCCGCCGGATAATGGGGGAGAGACGCAAATGCGGAGAGGAACAGCCCGCCCAGCGCCGCCCCCCAATCCTCGGCGACCGCCAGAAAGTCCCGCCGATCCTGTGCAGCCAATTTCTCCGCCCGGACCGCCGCTTGTTTGTCGAGTTCTCGCAGCAAAAGCGTACGAATTTGCTCATCATCCAGCTCCGACAACACATCCCGGATTGCATCGTGGGTCAGGTCTTTCGGCAGGGCGGGCGGACCGCCGCTCTCCGTCCCTTTGGACGGCAAGGGCACCTGCGCCGCCAGCGGTGTACCATACAAGAACAGGATCGCCGCGATCACAGCAAGCAACCCCCGAAAAACGGTCTGGACGTTCGGCACCATCGCATCCTCGCGATTTTCCAAATGGACGATCGCACTATATTGATTATCACCCGAAGCGCAAGCTAGTGGAGAGCCCAATTGAAACCGGCAAAGTCATCGCGCTCAACAAGAAATTGCAGCGTAAATTATTTGGTTTAATTGCCTCAATACGCACAAAGTCATCACAACTTCATTGGCTAAAACGCATTTAGCGACCGCCCCTTGATAGTCGGACGGGCGGCGTGCGCTAATGGGCTGTCACACCTCTTCGAACCAGTTCCCGGTTCAATCCGCCCGAGAGCCATAGAAAAAACATCCGCCAGTCGCTCACCAGCGACCAAAGCGGGTAGCGGAAAGTGGCCGGCCGGTTGTGTTCCACCCAGAAATGGCCGACCCACGCGAAGAAATAGCCGGAGACCACGGCTGCCAAAAGCCACCACCAATCGGCGGTGACGATCAGAGAGACCAGAAACACCAAGGCGAGGCCGGTGCCGAAGAAATGCAGGCGCCGCGTCCCGGGCTTGGAATGCTCGGCGAGATAGTAGGGCCAGAACTCCCGATAGGTTCGGAATTTCGGGTCAAGGGGGGTGCGATCGGCTGCCATCCACGAAACTCCCCTGCTGGTCGCCCCCGGCTGGGCGGCTGGGTCCAAAGCGCCGCTTGCGCCAGGCGGGCGGAATGCTTAACTGACGCCCTATTATTACCCCGCCGAAAGGTTCTGTTCCATGGGCTACAAGATTGCGGTCGCCGGTGCCACGGGCGCGGTCGGCCACCAAATCTTTGAAGCATTGGTAGAGCTTGACTTTCCGGTCGACGACATCGTCGCGCTGGCAAGCTCCCGCTCCGCCGGCAAAGAGGTTTCGTTCGGCGATAAAACCCTGAAAGTCAAAGACTTGGCCACCTTCGACTTCGAAGGCTGGGACATCGGCCTGTTCTCGCCCGGCGGCAGCGTCTCCGCCATCCATGCCCCGCGCGCAGCGGAGGCAGGTTGCGTAGTCATCGACAATACCAGTCAGTTCCGCATGGAGCCGGACGTCCCGCTGGTCGTGCCGGAAGTGAACCCGGAGGCGCTCGCAGGCTATACCAACCGCAACATCATCGCCAATCCCAACTGCTCCACCATCCAGATGGTGGTGGCGCTGAAGCCGCTGCACGAATCGCCCGCATCAAGCGCGTGGTGGTGTCCACCTACCAGGCCGCGTCGGGCGCCGGCAAGGCTGGCATGGACGAGCTTTGGATGCAGACCAAGGGCATCTATCAGCTCGACGACGTGCCGCCGAAAAAGTTCCCGAAGCAGATCGCCTTCAACGTGATCCCGCAGATTGACGTCTTCATGCAGGACGGCTCCACCAAGGAAGAGTGGAAGATGGTGCACGAGACCAAAAAAATCCTGGATCAGGAGATCGAGGTCGTCGCCACCTGCGTGCGCGTACCGGTGATGGTCGGCCATTCGGAGGCGATCAACATCGAGTTCGAGGAGCCGATCGATATCGACCAGGCTTTCGAGGCCCTGTCGGACGCACCGGGCGTGGTGCTGCTGGACCGCCGCGAGGATGGCGGTTATGCCACGCCGGTTGACTGTGTCGGCGACCCGGCCGTGTTCGTATCGCGCCTGCGGGAAGACACGACGGTGCCTTATGGCCTGACGATGTGGGTGGTCTCCGACAATCTGCGCAAGGGCGCGGCCTATAATGCCGTGCAGATCGCGCAGCAATTGGTGCAGGATTACATGTAGGGGCCACTGCTGGCGGCGGCATCCGCCACTGGCAGACAAGTCCGAGCCCCGGACGCGCGCCAAGCGGAGTCCGGGGCTTCTTTTTACGGCCGCACATCCTCCAGGAACTGCACCAGCCGGTCCAGGCGGCGCAGCACGTCGTCGGCAGGCGCGGATTTCAGGCCGAAGATGCAACGGGTCACGCCTGCTTATCGCAATTGCGCAATGCGGTCCGGGTCGCGCGGCGTTCCGAAGGTCGTGATCCGCATGGGGGCATGTCCCGCCGTATCCGTCCGCCGCCGCAGCTCGCCCATCATGGCGATGCGCTCGCCCCAGCGGTCGTGGTCCGGGTGGTCGGCCAGCATGGGAATCCAGCCGTCGCCATAACGCATCACCCGGTCCAGTGTCCGCGCCGCGTCGCCACCCACAAAGATCGGCGGGTGCGGCTGCTGCACAGGCTTTGGCCATGACCAGATATCATCGAAATTGACGAACTCGCCGTGATAGCTGGCTTTCTCCTGGGTCCAGATCGCGCGCATCGCCTCGCAGCGTTCGCGCATCAGCTTGAAGCGCCGGGACCAGTTGCCGCCATGGTTCTCCATCTCTGGCCGGTTCCAGCCGCCGCCAACGCCGAAGTCCACACGGCCGCCGGAGATATGGTCGATGCTTGCGACTTCCTTGGCCGTGACGATCGGGTCGCGCTCCACCACCAGGCAGATGCCGGTGCCGAGCCGGATGCGCTTGGTCACCGCCGCCGCTGCCGCCAGACAGACGAACATGTCGATATTGTGGGAGTAGTCGAGCGGCATCTTGTCGGCGATGCGGAAGGCCGCGTCGCTGCCAGCCGGTATGTGGGTGTGGTCAGGCACGAACAGGGCATCCAGGCCCCGCTCCTCGACCGCGACGGCCAACTCGGCCGGGCCCATGGAGAAGTCCGTGGGAAACATGGTGACACCGAATTCCATGATAGCGCTCCTTTTTGGCTGGGCCGCCTTTGCCTGACGTGTGCCTTACGTGAGTTCAAATTGAAAACATCTTAGATACTGAAATTGCCTCTTTTTGTAGGCAAAAATTCTCCATTTTCTGGATCGTGACAATAACGAAAGCGAATAAGCCTATTTTCTCCAAAACAATCGGTATATTTCCAAGAGGCTTCTCCCTTTCGTTCCGGCGCTGCGAGATGTTGATGTTTCGGATGGCGGCGCGGGTGATGGCTTCCTGGTGCATGCAGGGCTCTGAGCAATTCTGATCGACGTAGGCAGCGGCTCGAGACGGTTGGATGCACCGCGGACAGGCGACGGCGATCTCGCATTCCGGGGTGTGGCGCCGTGATCTGGTACTCTCAGACACGCTGCTCGACGAAGTCGCGGGCGGTTGCTGGCGCGAGGCGGGCTCCGAGGCCGAGCAGGGTATCGAACGCCACGGCTGTGTGGCGGCGACGGTTCCACCTGAAGACGAACTCGTCGAGGTAACGCCTGAAGTGCTGGCGACGGAGGCCATGGTAGGTCCCGAGCGCCCATCTCTTGAGGTTTGAAAAGACGCGATGGGTCCAGCGCAGGATGATGTGGGCGGCCATCTTGCCGACGACTTTCGGCTCGTGCACATGGTCGGGCAGGCCATTGTAGCCGGACCATCCGTCCGTGACGACGCGGGCACCGGCGGCGGCGACCGCGACGACGAAGGGCTTGAGCGTGGCGCCGGAGAAGTCGGCGATCGGCGCGAGACGAATGCGGCGCGGCTTGCCTTCGGGCGAGAGCTCCACCGCGCCGGCAACGAGCATCTTGCCCTGCGAGCTGCGGCCTTGACCGCCAGCGGGCGGGTCGTCCTTATGGCGCAAGGCGATCTCGGTCTCGTCAACTTCGACGACGTCCTCGAGAAGGCTTCGCTCGGGATCGACCATGGCGCGGCGGAGCTTCGTCAGGAGCAGCCAGGCGCTCTTGTAGCTGCCCAGGCCCAGTTGGGCCTGCAGTTGCAGGGCGGAGATCCCGTTGGAGTGGCTGGTTACGATATGGATCGCCGTGAACCAGGTCTTCAGCGGCAGATGGCTGCCGTGCATGACCGTGCCTGCGGTCACGGACGTCTGCCGCCGGCAGGCCGCGCACTCCCAGGTGAACGCCTTGGTCTTCAGCAGCCATCCCTTCGTGACGCCACAGCCCGGGCAGACAAAGCCCTCCGGCCACCGGCGACGCGCCAGATAGTCGGCGCAGGCCGCATTATCCGGAAATCGCGCCTCGAACTGGGCGCGGGAGAGCGGGCGGTCATGTTTCCAGCGGCTCGGCATGCGAGAACATTAAGCGAACGCACCTCGCGACGCAAGCGCAGATCACCACATTTTGTGCCGCCGGAGCCAACGGGAGAAGCCTCATCCAGAATTTGTTTTCTACTACAAACAACCGCATTTGCTCCTGGAATCATATTACAGACATCACGTAATGCATGGCGGCAAGCTGGACGTGATGGACTATCTCAAAAAAATTCCTCTATTCGAAATGTCCTTTGTTCAATTACGTCTTGATATTATTGAACAAGTATGCAGTAGCAATGTTACGATGCTAGACTTTAAAATCCACAACCCAGAGACACACTTTCGTTCTTTTTGCGAAGCTATGTCTTTGAGAGTCCGTCCGGAAACTTCATGATGGATTGCAGAGTTTTCGGATCATGAGGCGGATCGAGGCGAGTTTCAGGAAGGCCAGCGCCTTGGCGTTGAGGCACTCCCAATCCCGGGCCAGACGGCGGCAACGTCCGAGCCAGGCGAAGGTTCGCTCGACAATCCAGCGTTTGGGCAGCACGACAAAGCCCTTGGCATGATCGGAGCGCTTGACGATCTCCACGTTGACCTGGGAGAGGGCCTTTTTCACGCCCTCCTGGAACCGCTCCCCTTGATAGCCGCCATCGGCGTAAAGCTTGAGCAGGAAGGGGTAGAGTCCGAACAGAGCGGCCATCACCATCACGCCGCCGTCGCGGTCCTGGATATCGGCGGCATGCACCAGGGCATGCATCAGCAGGCCCTGGGTGTCGACCAGAATGTGCCGTTTCTTGCCCTTGATCTTCTTTCCCGCATCGTACCCCGGCGGGTCGATGCAAGCCCCCCTTTTTCCGCGCTTTTCACGCTCTGGCTGTCGATGATGGCGGCGCTGGGGGCGACTTCGCGCTCCGCCTGCTCCCGGCAGGCCGCATAAAGCGCATGATGGATGCGGTCGAGCGTGCGATCCCAGGCCCAAAGGTCGAAATAGTCATGGACCGTGCTCCTCGGCGGCAGATCCTTCGGGATCGCCCGCCACTGGCAGCCGGTAGAGAGCACATACATCAGCCCGTTGACCACCTCGCGCAGGTTGACGGTGCGCTTGCCGCCGCCCGGCTTGCCCGGCGGGATCAACGGCTCGATCAACGCCCATTCCTCGTCCGTCAGGTCACTCGGATACCGCAGGTGGTCGCGGTTGTAACGGAGGCGGTTCTCGACCGTCCACATCGGGCACCTCTCTTCGCTATTCGGTGCCAGACAGGGAATCACAGCCGATTCCAGCCCGCAAGCCAAAATCCAACAACCGATTCCGCCGATTCATAAAGTCCTCGGACGGACACTGAGTGTCGCTGACAAACCACTTTCCTCTCCGGCCGAAACCAATCGTAGTTGGAGTGCTCTCAAGGTAGAATTAACGCGATTAGCAAATAGACAGATGACTCAATCGAAAGAACAGGTTGGAACAGGATTATTTCAAGTCTAACACTGGGCGATACCTATGATGCACCTTTGGTTCCCAAGTTGATAACTGTCAGACATATCTACGAGGGAGAGCATAAAGTTTTAAGTTAGAGGCTTCTCCCGTTGGCTCCGGCGGCACAAAATGTGGTGATCTGCGCTTGCGTCGCGAGGTGCGTTCGCTTAATGTTCTCGCATGCCGAGCCGCTGGAAACATGACCGCCCGCTCTCCCGCGCCCAGTTCGAGGCGCGATTTCCGGATAATGCGGCCTGCGCCGACTATCTGGCGCGTCGCCGGTGGCCGGAGGGCTTTGTCTGCCCGGGCTGTGGCGTCACGAAGGGATGGCTGCTGAAGACCAAGGCGTTCACCTGGGAGTGCGCGGCCTGCCGGCGGCAGACGTCCGTGACCGCAGGCACGGTCATGCACGGCAGCCATCTGCCGCTGAAGACCTGGTTCACGGCGATCCATATCGTAACCAGCCACTCCAACGGGATCTCCGCCCTGCAACTGCAGGCCCAACTGGGCCTGGGCAGCTACAAGAGCGCCTGGCTGCTCCTGACGAAGCTCCGCCGCGCCATGGTCGATCCCGAGCGAAGCCTTCTCGAGGACGTCGTCGAAGTTGACGAGACCGAGATCGCCTTGCGCCATAAGGACGACCCGCCCGCTGGCGGTCAAGGCCGCAGCTCGCAGGGCAAGATGCTCGTTGCCGGCGCGGTGGAGCTCTCGCCCGAAGGCAAGCCGCGCCGCATTCGTCTCGCGCCGATCGCCGACTTCTCCGGCGCCACGCTCAAGCCCTTCGTCGTCGCGGTCGCCGCCGCCGGTGCCCGCGTCGTCACGGACGGATGGTCCGGCTACAATGGCCTGCCCGACCATGTGCACGAGCCGAAAGTCGTCGGCAAGATGGCCGCCCACATCATCCTGCGCTGGACCCATCGCGTCTTTTCAAACCTCAAGAGATGGGCGCTCGGGACCTACCATGGCCTCCGTCGCCAGCACTTCAGGCGTTACCTCGACGAGTTCGTCTTCAGGTGGAACCGTCGCCGCCACACAGCCGTGGCGTTCGATACCCTGCTCGGCCTCGGAGCCCGCCTCGCGCCAGCAACCGCCCGCGACTTCGTCGAGCAGCGCGTCTGAGAGTACCAGATCACGGCGCCACACCCCGGAATGCGAGATCGCCGTCGCCTGTCCGCGGTGCATCCAACCGTCTCGAGCCGCTGCCTACGTCGATCAGAATTGCTCAGAGCCCTGCATGCACCAGGAAGCCATCACCCGCGCCGCCATCCGAAACATCAACATCTCGCAGCGCCGGAACGAAAGGGAGAAGCCTCTTTAATTTATCATCAGTATTTCCCTGAGCCCCTACGATTTGAACAAAGCCAAATAAAAAAAACCGCCATACAACCTATCATCATGATAAATTTACGCGGAAATATTTTCATGTTGTTATTTTGATTCATTCGTTCCTTTTCATTATTCCATCGATTTAGGCTTTATACATATCATGAAACGCTAATAAATGCCCTCTGACGAAGACGCACTACCCCGCCGGGCGGTGAAACGGCTGGCGTTTCTGCACTTGCTCCAGTAGCGACCAGTCGCCCTGCTCGACCTTATAGCCCTCGGGCATCGGCGGACGCAGCTCCAAGCCGAGCGACTGCACCACCCGGTCGTCGCGGTAGTAGCACTGGGTCACCAACTGCTCCGCCAGCCCCGCGGCGGCCGGATGCGCCTCGCGGAACGAAAGCGCTACACTCTCGCGCTGTCTCTCGTCCAGAGCGGCGAAGCCGGCATTGTGCGCGGCCTCCGCCATCTCGTTCAGAACTTCCAGCGCTGCGATCAGTTGCGCAAGCCTGTCGCCGTGTCCGGCGTCCTTGATCACGTTCTTGCAGACGTCTTCGTCGCCTGCGCCGGGCACGCCGTATGCCTCGCTCGGCGGCACGATCGCGTCTGCGAGCGCCCGAAGCGTCAGCCATTCGGTCTCGTTCAGTTTGTGGCCGCCGGATGGCGCTTCTCTGATCATCGGTTCTTTGGTCATTGCGGAGGGCCTCAATCGAACAGGGTCGCGTTGGCGAGGCGTTGCTTCATCTGGTCCGCCACATGGAGCGCCAGCGCCTGGATGGTATTCGTCGGGTTCACGCCCGCTGACGTCACAAAGATGCTGCCGTCGATGACGAACAGGTTGCGGCAGTCATGCGCCCGGCCCCACTCGTTCACGACCGAGCGCGCCGGATCGGTTCCCATACGCGCCGTGCCCATCAGGTGCCAGCCGCCATAGGGGATCGGCCATTCGGAATAGACATCCGTCGCCCCGCCCGCGCGCAAAATGTCGGTCGCCCGGTCCACACCGTGCTGCAGCATGCGCCTGCTGTTCTCGCTCAGCGTGTAGCTGATCTTTGGCGCGGGGATACCGTCCGAGTCCTTCAGCACCGGGTCGATGGTGACGCGGTTGTGCTCCTCCGGCAGGTCCTCGCAAACGGCGACCATGCCGGTCGCGTGGCCGAACATCCGGCGGAAGGCGTCGTGATGGCTCTTGCCCCAGGGTATACGCCCATGGCGGAGGCCGGTGTGCGCTGTCCGCACCGGCGGCATGCCCCGCTGGATTTCCAGCGTATAGCCGCGTTTGTAGCCACGCCTCTCGTCGGTCTCGTAGAATTCCTGGCTGCGCATCAGCTTGTGCGGGCCGGCAAACCCGTCCGTCGCCTCGTCAAAAATGCCCTGGATCCAGGCATAGGGGTGGAACATCAGGTTCCGGCCGACCAGCCCGCTGGAATTGGCGAGCCCGTCCGGGTGCTGCGGACTTCTGGAGTTCAGCAGCAGCCGCGGCGTGCCGATGCCGTTGCAGGCGACGACCACCACATGCGCCGCGATCTGGCGCTCCTCGCCCTTGCCATCCACGTAGCGTGCGCCGGTCGCCATGCCATCGTCGCCAACGGTGATCTCGCGCACCCGGCAGCGGGTACGAAGATCGACGCCCGCGCGCTGGGCATGCGGCCAGTAGGTGACATCCGCCGAGCCCTTGGCGCCCTGGGCGCAGCCCGCGCCGCACGCGCCCAGATTGATGCAGCCCGCGCGGCCGTCATAGTCTTCCGTGATGATGGCGGTGTCTGACGGCCACCAGTGCCAGCCGAGCGTGTTGAAGCCCTTGGCCAGCACCTTGCCTGACTCGCCCAAGGGCAGCGGTGGCAGGCGCTGGGCGTTGTCGCTCGGATAGGCCGGGTCGCCGTTCAGGCCCGCGACACCGGTCATCTTTTCGTTCTCGGCGTAGTAGGGGGCGAGCTGGTTATAGTCGATGGGCCAGTCATCGCCGACGCCGTCCAGGCTCTTGGTGCGGAAGTCGCTCGGATGGAAGCGCGGGAAGTGGCCGGCATAGAGCACCGTGCCGCCGCCGACTCCGTTGAAGTTCGCCACCTTGATCGGCGAATCATCCTCGTTGATCGGGTAGTCGGTGGGCAGACCGCGCACGTTCGGGTTGGTGGCAAAATCACTCAGCGCCCGCGCCTCCCAATCCCGGCCCGTGCTGGGATATGCCAGCGGGTTCATCACCCCGCCCTGCTCCAGGCAGACAATGTGCATCTTGGTCTCGGCGAGGCTCCAGGCCATGGCCGCGCCGGATGCTCCGGCCCCGATGATCAGGACATCAACGGTTTCTGCTGCCATGGGCGTTTTCCTCAGGTAAGCGGCTGGTCGTATGCCGCCGCTGTTCGGTTGTCGTAAATCGTAGGGCAGGCTGGGCCGCGCCAGCAAGGCCCGCAACGCATTCTGACTACACGCGACGGCCAAGTCGGCCTAGCATGTTCGCCAAAGCGCCAACCAACGGTCAGATGAGGATACGCCAATGTCTTTGACCTTCCGCCAAGTCGGCCCCTGCTTCGCCGCCGAAGCCAGCGGCCTGGACATTACCAAGCCGATCACCCCCGAGCAGGCCGCCGAAATCCACGCTGCCATGAACGAATATGCGGTCGTAGTGTTCCGCGAGCAGCCGCTCGACGACGAAACGCAAATGGCCTTCACCCTCAGCCTTGGGCCCATCGAGCCGCCTGTCAGCACCAACCTGCGCAAAAAGGGCGAGCAGCGCATCTCCACCAGCTTTGCCGATGTCTCGAACCTGGACGAGAACAACAAGCCGTTCGAGCGGGAGGACCGCCGCCGCCTGTTCGGCATCGGCAACCGGCTTTGGCATTCGGACTCCTCGTTCAAGGTAATACCGGCAAAATACTCGCTGCTGCATGCCCGCACCGTGCCGTCGACGGGGGGCGATACGGAGTTCGCCGACATGCGCGCCGCCTATGACGCGCTGGACCTCGAGACCAAGGCGGAGATCGAGGATCTGATCTGCGAGCACTCGCAGATGTATTCCCGCCGCCTGATCGGCTTCACCGACTTCACGGCGGAGGAGCAGGAAAAGATGAGGCCAGTCAGGCAGCGCCTGGTGCGCACGCACCCGGACACGGGGCGCAAGTCGCTGTATTTGGCATCGCACGCAGGCGAGATAGTTGGCTGGCCGACGCCAGAGGCCATGCTGCTGCTGCGCGATCTCATGGACCATGCGACCCAGCGCGAGTTCGTCTACAGGCACCAATGGCGCAAAGGCGATCTGGTAATCTGGGACAACCGCCGCACCATGCACCGCGCCCGCCCCTTCCCGGCCCACGAGCCACGGGACGTTCGCCGGACGACTTTGGCTGGTGACGCGCCCACGGCAGAGCAGGCGGCAGCATAGGACAGAGATAAAAATCGAGGATCAGTGGTCGGGGAGCCCGGGTTCGAACCGGGGACCTCCAGTTCCCAAAACTGGCGCGCTACCAGACTGCGCTACACCCCGACACTGTCAGCAGCATTTACGCGTCTATCTTCGGGATGGCAAGGCGGCGCAGCTCCGGCCAAAAATATCCCGCCAAACCAAGCGCCACGAAGCCCTCGATCGAGATGATGCTGACCGCGACCGCTGCCCCCAAAAGGTCCGCCAACAACCCAACATGCAGGATACCGACCGGGCCGAAGCCGATGCACATGGCCAGCACGCCCATTACGCGGGTGCGCCGTTCTGGCGGCGTGTTGAGCAGGATCAAGGCGCTCTGCATGGTCGCGAACCCGGCAATGCCGAACCCGCCGACAAACAGCACCGGCGCCGCGATCCAAAAGGTGCCAGAGATCGAAAAGACGAAGATCGCTCCCAGATAGAGCAGCGACCCGATCCAGAATATCCGCCCAAAGACGGCTGGCGTGGCATTAAACGCGATCAGCATCGCGCCGAGAAAGGCGCCGGCGCCTTCCGCCGACATCAACATGCCGATGGGAAAGGGCGACAGCCCCAAGTCAACCTTGCCGATGACCGGCACCATCGAGACATAGGCGAAGCCCCAAAGGTTCACAATGACCGTGACCACCAGCGCCGCCTGCACCATGCGGGTCGTCTTGATGGTGGCGATGCCATCCCGGATCACGCTTATCAGTGAAGTGCCCTTGCCGCTCAGCTCGATGCCCGCGGTCACGTTCGCCAGCAGCAAGACACCCGCCGCGTAGAGGAAAACACCCAGAAAATAGGCGCCGTGCAGGCCAATCATTTCCAGCAGGAAGCCGCCGACGCTCGGCCCCAGCATGCGGGTGAAGTTGTTCGTCGCCGATTCGAGCCCCATGGCCGCGCCAATTCGCTCACCTCCCGCCACCTCGCCGATCATCGTCCGGCGGATCGGCATCTCCATCGCCCAGAACAGGCCGGAGAGCACCGCCCCGATCCCCACATGCCAAAGCGTGATAATATCGGCATAGGCCACCCCCCCCAGCACCGCATACACCACGCCGATCGCGGCGATGCCGGTCATCAGCAGGAATTTGCGGTTCACCCGCTCAGCCCAGGCTCCGATGACCGCGCCGAACAGCAGCATCGGCAGCATGCGCATGAAGAGCATCGCGGCGACGACCAGCGGATCACCCGAGACCTGGTAGGTATAGACGCCGATTGCCAGCACATCGAGCCAGCGCATCACGCCGACAACGGCGCCCGCCAACCAGATATGGCGGAACTGATAGTCTTGCAGCAACGACCAGGGGCCGGCCCGAACGGGACTCGTCACGGTGTTTGGGCGCTTTCCTCAAATGGGGAGCTTGTTATGCGTTCGGACTATTCTAAAGCCACAAAACCCCGTCCTGTCACGCCCGTTCCTTCGCAGGTACCGCCGCGCCGCGCATCACTAATTACACTGGCGCCGCCAGTCCGCGCGCTTATGATACTGCGAGAACAACGCTGGGAGGTCGCCCGAGTTTCCCTACTGAACTCTGGCTCGGACGCTTGCAGCGGCATCGGTCGTCGCGGCAATCTGCATCGCGGGCGGGGGTTTCGCGCTGGCCGCAGAGGGCGGCTGCCAGGGCGACGATGGATCGGAAGTTTCTGGCGGTCTTCTGCAGCGTAAGGCGACGCGCTTGAAGCGTTTGAGCTTGCCCATCATCTGTTCGATGCGGGCGCGTCCCCGGTAGAGTGCTCGTGCGAAGCGGGCTGGGATGGTCTTTCGGTTCGACCGGTGCGGGATGACCGGCACGGCCCCGCGCTCACGCGCCATGGCCCGATTTGCGTCGCTGTCATAGCCTTTGTCGGCAACGACGGCGCGGGGCGTCTGATCCGGCCCTGCGTCGATCAGGGCCTCGAACATAGGGCTGGCGGCAGCTTCGCCGCCGGTCAGTTCGAATGCGATTGGCAGCCCGTCATGGTCTGTTTTCAGGTGGATTTTTGTGCCGAAACCGCCGCGTGAGCGCCCGAGCGCCTGCTCCGCTTGCCCCCTTTTGCGCCGGCGGCGGACACATGAGCACGGATCACGGTTGAGTCAAACATCTGCACCAGATGCGCCGTTCCGCTGAGCCCCGCCAGCACAGCGAAGAAGTCTTCGAACACGCCTGCCTTGCCGAGCCGGTCACGGTTGGCGCAGTTACCTGGTTCAACGCAGGCTCAGGCACGGAAGTCTCTGTCATGCCGGGTATCATGCTGAACACACAGAACAACGCTACCGACTATCAGACCGGCACAGAATTCCATGTTGATTTCACGGCCAATCAGTTTCTCTCCGAGACCTTTGCCCTGGGCCTGCGAGGCTATTATTACCGCCAGTTGACCGGCGACAGCGGCTCCGGCGCAAAACTAGGGTCTTTCAGAGCCAAGTCGTTCGGCATGGGGCCGGGCTTTGTGTGGGTGCCGCCGATCGGTGGCGGCAAACTGACGATACCGGCCAAGTGGATGCACGATTTCAGCGCCGATAATCGCTTCGAAAGCGACTCTGTCACCCTGACCGGCGCCTGGAAGTTTTGACCGTCGCCACAGCCCGCTTTCTACTGCCGGCAAGCTTGTTATGCTGCATGGATGTTCTGCTGCCGGAACCTTCCGCGCCGCCGGTCTCAGCCCCGCCACGATAAGCCCAAGAAGAACCGACCGATGCCCATCATCGCCGCCGAAAACCTCCGCGCCGCCGTCCGAGCCATGTGCAAGGCCGCGGGCTCCACCGACTACGAGGCCGACCTGGTTGCCGAAAACCTGGTCATGGCCAACCTCTCCGGCCACGATTCCCACGGCGTCGGCATGCTGGCCAACTATTTCGACGGCATCCATTCGGGCGCGCTGAAGGTGAACCAGCACGCCGAAATCGCGCGTGACGAGGGCGCCGTCATCGTGGTCGACGGCAACGCGGGCTTCGGCCAGGTCATCGGCAAGGAAGCGTTCGACATCGCCATTGAGCGAGCGCGCCGGCACGGCACCTGCGTCATGGCGATCCGCAACAGCTACCATCTCTGCCGCATCGGCGCCTGGGCGGAACAGTGCGCGGCGGCGGGCATGGTCTCGACCCACCACACCAACGTCATCGGCCACGGGGCCATCGTCGCCCCCTTCCGCGGTTCGGACGGCCGCTATGTCACCAATCCCTACACCGCCGTCATGCCCGCGACCGAGAACAACCCGCCAACCCTGCTGGACTTCGCCACCAGCTTCGTCGCGGCGGGCAAGATCCGCGTCGCCCGCAACAAGGGCGTCGAAGCACCAGAGGGCGCGCTGATCGACCATACCGGCAAGCCGACCCGCGACCCGAACGTGCTCTATACCGAGCCGAAGGGCGCGCTCACCAGCTTTGGCGCGCACAAGGGCTATGGCATGGCGCTGATCAACGAGATGTTCGCGGGCGTGCTGTCGGGTGGCGGCACCTGCCGGCCGGAAAACCAGCGCAATCCGCTTGCGACCATCAACTGCATGCTGTCGGTGGTGATCGATCCGGGCCGCCTGGTCGACCGCGCCTTTTTCAATTCCGAGGTCGACAAGACGCTGGCGCATGTCAAGGCCTCGCCGCCCGCCAACCCGGCGGAGCCCGTGCTGGTGCCGGGCGACCCGGAGCGCGCCACCCGCATCGAACGCGGCGAAAAAGGCATCGACGTGGACGCCGAGACCTGGAGCCAGATAAAGGCCGGCGCGGCCCTGTTCCGCCTTCCCGGCGAGGAAATGGACCGGATCGCCGGGGTGGCTTAGAGCGGCCCCGAAAGCGATTAAATGAGATGGCGGGCTAAAGAGCTGGTGTGTTCAGCGGCATGCCATACCCGCCAGACACCAAAGATTTTCGAGAGATTGATCTGAATCATAAAGGCCCTCGTATTCCTTTTGTCTGCAATGCGGAGGGAAAGATGAACTGGTTTTCGGTTGTAATGAATTCCGACCTTAATCCTTTGCGGGATTTAGCGCCGGCGCGTCGTTTTCAGATAATGACCATGCTTTCATTGATGTGGACAACGATCTTTTGCATGGGTGCTGGAGCATGGTTTTACTATGGCGAGTTGATGGTTTTCCACATGCTGCTAGCGGCTGGCACCCTGGTGACTGGCGCGACTTTCGAAACGTCCCGGCAGCAAAGTTCTGCCGCCCGATTGACCTATCGCGACTACCCTGAGCGGGACGGGACGGCGCGTTATGGCGATGTTTGGGGTGCCTGACACCCCCGGCTTTCCGACGATATAAACGATCCCTCTGCCGACAATGGGCAGAGGGATTTGTGTTTAGCGTGTGCCGCCCGGCAGCAGGTGCGCCAGGGCCAGCGCCATGACCTCCGCGCTCTCGACCATGTCCTGGATGCCGACGAACTCGTCCGGCTGGTGGGCCAGATCCAGAATGCCCGGCCCATAGGCGATGCAGTCGCGCAGGTGGCCGATACGGGCAATGTGCTTCTGGTCATAGGTGCCGGGCGAGACCACAAACTCCGCCTGCTTGCCAACACGCTCTCAATGCCGCGGGCGACCGCCTGCACCACCGCCGCGTCCTCCGCCGTCTGGGTCGGGACAACTTCGAATATATCGCGCAGGCCGTAGCGGAAATCGGGTCGCTCCGCCGCCAGCCGGTCGAGCAGCGCCCGCACCTCGCCCTTCACGTCGGCGAGCTTTTCCTCGATCAGGAAGCGGCGGTCGATCACCATGCGCGCCCGGTCCGGCACCCACCGGCGCGGGCAGGCCGTCATAGCGAGTCGTCCTCCGGCGGGCCGCCATGCAGGGAGTTGATGTTGAGGGTCGAGGAGCGCGCGCCCTCCGGCACCACGGGCATCTCCGTCTGGCGCGCGGCCAGCGCCGGGTAGAGGTCCGTCTCAAAGGCTTGCAGCACCGCGCCCATATGGTTGATCGCGTTGTCGCCGAGGAAGGGCATGGAGCCGTGCGCAATATGGCCGTGGGTCTCGATCTCGGCCCACCAGACGCCGCGGTGGCCGAGGCAGATGCGGTCCTTGTTCAGGGGCTCCGGGATGATGACGTGATCGACGCGCGGCTTGGAAAACATCCCCATCTTCGCCAGATGCGCGACGCCGCCATAGCCGCCAGATTCCTCGTCCGCCGTGCCGGAGATCTCGATGGCGCCCGGGAAGTCCGGCCATGCCTCAATGAGGGCTTCGGCGGCGATGACGCTGGCCGCGAGCCCGCCCTTCATATCGCAGGCGCCGCGGCCGTAGAGCTTGCCGTCGCGAATTTCGGCGGCGAACGGATCGACGGTCCAGCCATGCCCGACCTCGACCACGTCGATATGGGAGTTGAAATGGACGCAAGCGCCTGCTTTGCCGCCCTCCCGCCGGGCGACCACGTTCCAGCGGGGGTAGCGGTCGCTGTCGCCGGGTGCGCCCTCGCCGCGGATATACTGCACGTCGAATTCGCGCCGCCGCAGCCGCTCGCCCAGCACCTCACAGGCGAGCCGGTACTCTGCCCCCGGCGGATTGAGCGAAGGCACCCGGATGAGTTCCTGGGCGAAGGCCAGCAACTCCCGCTCTTTCGAGCGGACTCGGGCGCGGAGGGTGTCGAGGGAAAGTCCGATCATGCCATCCTATAAACCACAAATGCCTTCGGGACCTGAAGCTTGCACATGCGTTTATGGTCCGTTTGTGGTGGGCGGCGATCCGATGGAAAATTGAAACACTATTGGCAATTCTGTTTCAGAGATAAAACAAGCTTTTAGCTATTTTGATTATTCTTGTCGTCTTCCGCTTTGTGAGGAAACAGCCGCAAAAAGCTAAGGCCTTGATCCATTTGTGATATTTCGTCGATTAACAATAGAATGAGATCGTCATCCACGCGAGATAAGAAAGCAAGTCGCCTCATTATGGTTTCCCCATAAAGCTGTCTCTTTTTATAGTCCCGGTATATAAAGGCGCACGCTGCTACAAACGCAGCTAGGGTAGTTTGGGCGACAGTAATCTGCACAATATCTATTTCGTTTTTTATAAATGTTGAAAACACAGGAAATGCTATTATTATTGCCAACCCGATAAGCGAAAGCCAGAAGAAAATCTTATTTATTATGCTGTAGCTTCGTGTTTTGATATACAAGTCGTAAGATAATTCATAGCGACGGTTTGCATCTTCGTCATTTTTATCAGAATTGGCTCTTTGCTTCATAAGAAAGAGCAAATATCGTCCACTAATTTGGTTAAGAGGCTTCTCCCGTTGGCTCCGGCGGCACAAAATGTGGTGATCTGCGCTTGCGTCGCGAGGTGCGTTCGCTTAATGTTCTCGCATGCCGAGCCGCTGGAAACATGACCGCCCGCTCTCCCGCGCCCAGTTCGAGGCGCGATTTCCGGATAATGCGGCCTGCGCCGACTATCTGGCGCGTCGCCGGTGGCCGGAGGGCTTTGTCTGCCCGGGCTGTGGCGTCACGAAGGGATGGCTGCTGAAGACCAAGGCGTTCACCTGGGAGTGCGCGGCCTGCCGGCGGCAGACGTCCGTGACCGCAGGCACGGTCATGCACGGCAGCCATCTGCCGCTGAAGACCTGGTTCACGGCGATCCATATCGTAACCAGCCACTCCAACGGGATCTCCGCCCTGCAACTGCAGGCCCAACTGGGCCTGGGCAGCTACAAGAGCGCCTGGCTGCTCCTGACGAAGCTCCGCCGCGCCATGGTCGATCCCGAGCGAAGCCTTCTCGAGGACGTCGTCGAAGTTGACGAGACCGAGATCGCCTTGCGCCATAAGGACGACCCGCCCGCTGGCGGTCAAGGCCGCAGCTCGCAGGGCAAGATGCTCGTTGCCGGCGCGGTGGAGCTCTCGCCCGAAGGCAAGCCGCGCCGCATTCGTCTCGCGCCGATCGCCGACTTCTCCGGCGCCACGCTCAAGCCCTTCGTCGTCGCGGTCGCCGCCGCCGGTGCCCGCGTCGTCACGGACGGATGGTCCGGCTACAATGGCCTGCCCGACCATGTGCACGAGCCGAAAGTCGTCGGCAAGATGGCCGCCCACATCATCCTGCGCTGGACCCATCGCGTCTTTTCAAACCTCAAGAGATGGGCGCTCGGGACCTACCATGGCCTCCGTCGCCAGCACTTCAGGCGTTACCTCGACGAGTTCGTCTTCAGGTGGAACCGTCGCCGCCACACAGCCGTGGCGTTCGATACCCTGCTCGGCCTCGGAGCCCGCCTCGCGCCAGCAACCGCCCGCGACTTCGTCGAGCAGCGCGTCTGAGAGTACCAGATCACGGCGCCACACCCCGGAATGCGAGATCGCCGTCGCCTGTCCGCGGTGCATCCAACCGTCTCGAGCCGCTGCCTACGTCGATCAGAATTGCTCAGAGCCCTGCATGCACCAGGAAGCCATCACCCGCGCCGCCATCCGAAACATCAACATCTCGCAGCGCCGGAACGAAAGGGAGAAGCCTCTTGGTTAAATTGCATATCCGTCACGGGCTTCAATCCAGAAGGTGGCGTGGAAGTAACTAAGTAGCTTAATTCTGACACAGAATGAGCTAAACTGTTTCAACTATCCGCAGCGCCTAGAAAGCCCACCGTCACCCCCGCTCGCGCATTAGCCTTGCCTTGTCGCGCTGCCAGTCGCGCTGTTTGATGGTCTCGCGCTTGTCGATCTGTTTCTTGCCCTTGGCCAACCCCAACGACAGTTTTGCAATGCCCTTTTCGTTGAAATAGACCGACAGCGGCACCAGGGTCACGCCCTCGCGTTTGATCTGGCCGGACAGGCGCTCCATCTCGCGCTTGTGCAGCAACAGCTTGCGGTGACGGCGCGGCGAGTGGCCGAAGTGGCTCGCGCCCATATATTCGGGAATGTGGGAGTTGATCAGCCAGATCGCCCCGTCTTCTTCGGCCGCATAGGATTCCACGATGGAGGCCTTGCCGCCCCGCAGCGATTTCACCTCACTGCCGGTCAGCACCAGGCCCGCTTCCATCGTGTCCTGGATGAAATAGTCAAAACGGGCGCGCCGGTTCTGGGCCACCAGCTTTTTGCTTGGATCTGCTTTTTTGGCCATGAATTACGTCATCCGCCGAGTGACCCGGGCGCGCCTTTCCGGCGCGGGCCGCTCCCAATGTGCTCCCAATGCCGGGGTTGCTCCGCCGTGCTAAAGCAGCCCCGCCTCAACCATCGCCCGGCGCATGATCTCCTGCGTCTCCGGCGTCGCCGGCGTCATCGGCAGGCGGGTCTCCGGCGCGCAATGGCCCAGCAGGTGGGCGCCGTATTTCGGCCCGGCCGGGCTGCGCTGGTGGAACATGGCGGAATGCAGCGGCATCAACTGCATGTTGATCTGCTGCGCCCGGTCGACCGCGTGCTGCTGCCAGGCCTCGTGCATCATGGCGCAGAGTTTCGGTGCGACGTTCGCCGTCACCGAGATGCAGCCGACGCCACCCTGGGCCAGATAGCCGATGGCAGTGCCGTCTTCACCCGACAGCAGCACGAAGTCGTCGCCGCACGCGAGCTTCTCAAGCGAGGGCCGTTGCAGGTCGGTCGTGGCGTCCTTCACGCCGGCAATGTTCGGCAACTTGGAAAGACGCGCCATGGTCTCGACCGACATGTCCACCACACTGCGCGGCGGGATGTTGTAAATGATGATCGGAATGTCGGCGCAGTCGTTCACCGCCTTGAAGTGCTCATAGAGCCCTTCCTGGGTCGGCCGGTTGTAATAAGGCGTCACCACCAGCACCCCGTCCGCGCCCGATTGGGCCGCATGCTGGGTCAACTCGACGGCCTCTGCCGTGTTGTTGGAGCCCGCGCCCGCGATCACCGGCACCCGGCCGGCCGCCGCCTCGATGCACAGCTGAACCACCCGTTTGTGCTCGTCATGGGAAAGCGTCGGCGACTCGCCGGTGGTGCCGCACGGCACCAGACCGTGCGTACCCTGCTCGATCTGCCAGTCTACAAAGCGCTGAAAGGCGTCTTCATCCACCTTGCCGTCCTTGAACGGCGTAATCAGCGCGACGAGCGAGCCCTGGAACATGGGAGCGTCTCCCTTGACGGTGTTAAGCAGTGTTAAAACTTCGCGCACCCTACCTCAGCCTATGGGCTGGCAGCAAGCCGCCGTGCGTGCTAGGCGGTGACTTCTTCGATTTCGTGACGAGAGGCCCCGCCATGAGCGTCCTGGAAGACATTCGCGCCTGCGTTTTCGACGCCTACGGCACCCTGTTCGATTTCAACTCCCCCATGGAGGCACGCCGGGAACGGATCGGGCCGGAGGCAGACCGGCTGAACCGGCTGTGGCGGCAGAAGCAATTGGAATACTCGTGGCTGCGCTCCCTGATGGGCGCCCACGCCGATTTCTGGCAGGTAACGGGCGAAGCGCTCGACCACGCCATGGCGGTTTGCGGCATCCACGATCCGGGGCTCCGCGCCGAACTGATGGAGCTTTACCTCAACATTTCGCCCTATCCGGAGAGCATCGAGACACTGGAGAAGCTGAAGGCGGAAAAGTGCGCTACCGCGATACTGTCGAACGGTTCGCCCACCATGCTGACCGCGGTCATCAACCGCTCCGCCATGACCCGATTGCTCGACGCGGTGATTTCGGTTGAGGCGGTACATATCTACAAACCCCACCCGCATGTCTATCAACAGGTGGTGGAGCGGCTGGAGATCGAGCCTGCGCAGGTTCTGTTTATGTCGGCGAACGCCTGGGACGTGGCGGGCGCCGCCCATTTCGGATTTACGGTTGCCTGGTGCAACCGCGCGGGCGATCCCCCGGAAAGCCTTCCGGGCAAGCCCGTTGCGGAGATCGCCAGCCTGGCCGAAGTGCCCGCACTGATCGGGCTCTGACACCGGCATGGCGCAGACGTGATGCAAACCCGCCATATCGCCTGTCAGGACGGCCTGCGCATGGTCGTCCGGCGATGGGGAGATTGCCGCCACTCGGCGGACACTCCGCTGCTTTGTCTGCCCGGCCTCAGCCGCAATGGCGCGGATTTTGCCGGACTGGCAGAGGCTCTGACCCCCTATCCCGTCGTCGCCCTGGATCTGGTCGGCCGGGGCCTCGCCGACCGCGCGGCCGAGCCGGACCGTTACGCGCCACCGCGCCTGCTGGACGACATCCGGCACGCGACGGCTGCCCTCGGCCTGCATCGGGTAATCGCCGCAGGCACCAGCTTTGGCGGATTGCTCGCCATGGCGCTCGCGGTCAGCCAGCCGGGCTTGCTCGCAGGCACGATCATCAATGACGTCGGCCCGGACGCCGCGAGCAGCGGCGCAGCCGTCTGGCTGGACATCGTCGCCAACCCGCCGGAGCCCGAGGACTGGCCGGCCGCCATCACCTATCTGAAACGCCTGACGCCCGACCTGTCGATCGAGACGGATGCCGGCTGGCGGGAATTCGCCGAAGCGACCTTTGAGCCGGGCGGCGATGCCAGTGGCGGCGAAAAGCCGAACCTTCGGGCACAATGGGACCGCCGCCTGGTCGAGCCCTTGCGGGCGCCGGACGAAACCTTCGATCTTTGGGCGCTGTTTCGGGCAGCCGCCGCGCGCGGCCCGATGCTGGTAGTCCATGGCGGCGCCTCCAACGTGCTGAGCGCCGAGACTATGGCGGAAATGCGGCGTCAGGCGCCACACGCGGACGCCGTGACGCTGCCGGGCATTGGCCACGCTCCCACCCTCACGGAGCCGCCGGTGCTGGCAGCCATCCAAAAGTTGCTGGGCGCGGTTACCCCACATAAGGCTTACCCGCCGGTGGTATCATGAGACCTTTGCCCCAACGCCCTAATGAAAGACCAACTCCCGGACGATGATGCCGATCCCGGAGAGGAAAACCAGCGCGATCAGCAGGCGCTGGAACTGCCGGTCCGATAAGCGCTTGAAAATACGGATGCCGATTTGTGAGGCGACGGCCGTGACCGGCACCGCGATCAGCAGGGAGAGGCTCACCGGCTCCGTATACGCGCCTTGAAAAAAGAGCATGATCGCAGTGCCGAGCAGGATGGTGACGTTGAACGGCTGCAACAGCGCGCGGGTTTGCAGCTTCGGCCAGGGCCGCACGGAGGCCCAGACCGTCGGCAATACGCCGGAGAGGCCGGCCAGCCCAGCCAGAATGCCGCTGCCAAAGCCCGCGCCGATATCGACGGCGGGGTACTCCCTCACAATTTTCGGCAGGCCGCGACGCACCAGGAAATAAAGACCGTAAAGCAGCATGAAGGCCGCAATGATCAGCTTCAGCGCCTGTGGCTCCACAACATAGAGGAGCGCAAGGCCGATGGGGATGCCGAGAAAGGCCGGTATCAAAAACCGCCCGAGCCGCGGCCATTCAATGTATCTGTAAGACACCAGCACGCCTGGAATACCGCCGACAACCGATAGCACCACGCTGATCGGCACCGCCTCCAGCGGCGTCATCACCTGCAGGAACAGACCGAGCGCAAACAGCGAGGTACCGAACCCGGCCAAGCCGTTGACAAAGCCGCCGAGGAACGCGCCGCTGACGAGGAAAAAAATGAACTCAACGCTCATCGCGCGCTTTCGGTAAAGTGAGGTACGGTTGGTCACCGCCTCCGGAGAGTATGAACGCGGCGACGTTCGTGGCGAAAAGTGCCGAACGGCATGCGCTTTTCATAATCGTGGTGCGGATCATTGACCAATGGCAACCCGCCGCACGGATGCTGCCGGCGGAAATGAGCGCTTCCGCCCTTCCGTGTTTTCCGTCAGGTTGGGCAATCGGCAGGCCACCGCTCCCCCGGGAAGTGCGCCGCCCCTTTTCAGGCCCCCTCGACCGGCGGTGAGAGCGACGTGAAAGCCAGCGGGACCTCGATTTTCTTTGTGCTTCTGATGGGCGTGTTCTGGGGGCTGAACTGGCCGGCGGTGAAGTTCATGCTATCGGAAATGCCGCCGATCACCATCCGGGCTCTGGCGTTTCCCAGCGCGGCCTTGCTTCTGGCGATCATTGCAAAGGCTTTTGGCCAACGCTTGCGGCCGCCGCCGCGGGAGGTATTACCGATGATGGCGGCCGGCTTCTTCGTGATCTTCGGCTTCAATATCCTTTCGACCTTCGCGCAGGTTTATACCGAGGCCTCGACGGCGGCGATCATCGCCTACACCATGCCCGCCATCACGGCGGTACTGGCTGTGATTTTCCTGGGCGAGCGGCTGAACTGGCGGCTCGCCGCGGCGATCGTGGTGGGGATGGCGGGGCTCGCCGTGCTGGCGTCCAGGGATTTTGCGGGCCTGCTGGCCGACCCTCTCGGCCCCGCGATCATGTTCGGCGGCGCGTTCTCGTGGGCGGTCGGCAATATCGTGCTGAAAGCCCGCACCTGGACCCTGGAGCCGCTGGTCTTGGCCGCCTGGTTCTTCGTGATCTCCAGCGTGCTGGCCTGGCCGCTGGTGTTCATATTCGAGCCGCTGTCGCAGCAGCACGTACCGAGCCTGCCGGTGCTGTTGACGTTCGCCTATCATGTGCTGGGGCCGATGGTGGTTTGTTACCTGTTGTGGAATGTCTTGATGGGGCGGTTGCCGGCGACGGTTGCGGCCATCTCCACGCTGACGGCGCCGGTGGTGGGCGTGCTATCGTCGGTAGTGCTTTTGGGGGATGAGTTGACCTGGCAGACCGCGGTCTCGCTGGTCATGATCGTAACTTCCATCGCCATGACCCTGATCCCGACGCGGAGATCCCGAGCATGAGGCCCATGCAATTCACCTTTTTTGTGGCGATCGCTGCGATGGTCGTGGCACTGCCTGCCGCCGCGGCAGAGGCGCCGGCCCTCTACTGGCCGCTCGATTGCCGCCTGGGCGAGGATTGCTGGATCGTGCATCATGTCGACACCGATCCCGGTCCCGGCGCACAGGACTTCCGCTGCGGCGCGCTCACCTATGACGGCCACAAGGGCACGGATATCGCGCTGCGCGACCGCGCTGCCATGCTGGGTCGCGTGCCGGTGCGGGCGGCGGCGGCCGGAACAGTCGTCGGCACCCGCAATACTGCACCCGATCATTTGGGTGGCCGCGCGGACATCCAGACTGCCAAGGACAAGGGGCAAGACTGCGGCAACGGCATTGTCATTGCTCACGGCGACGGCTGGATCACGCAATATTGCCACCTGAAAAGCGGCAGCGTGTTGGTCGGCAAAGGCCAAAAGGTGCTCGCCGGTGACGTGCTGGGGCGTGTGGGCCAGAGCGGGGCGACCCAATTCCCGCACCTGCACCTCTCCGTCAGGCATGGCAAGGAAACCGTCGACCCGTTCAGCGGCCTCGCCATGGGCGCCGGCTGCGGCCGGGAAACCGGCCGCGGGTTATGGACCGCCGATGTGCGGGAAATGTTGCCGGAAGGCGATGCGCCCATGCTGTTCGCCGCCGGTTTCGCCAGCGATCCGCCGGCGTTCGCCTCTGTTCTGCAAGACATGCGCGCACCCGAAACCCTGCCGGTGCGGGGGGGTGCGCTGGTGCTATGGGGGGTGGCGTATGGTTTGCGGGCCGGCGACCGGCTGGAATTCGAGGTGAAGGCACCGGACGGGGAAGTGTTTCTTTCCCGGCAATTCCAGCAGGAAAAACCCCAAATCCGGGGCATGCAGTTTGCCGGTCGCAGTAACAAAGAGGGCATCCTGAAGCCCGGAACCTATCAGGGGCAGGTGCGCGTGATCCGCCAGGCGACGGGCGCGCCGCCGCTAATTGTCGAGCGCCGGATCAGCGTCGAGCTGGTGGACTGAAGGCCATGGCTGCGGACGTTGTCACTGTCGTTCACCCCGAGGGGCGGACCCTGCAGCGGCAGACGCCCTAGAAGAACACGTAGGCGCGGACTACCACGTTCCTGCGGCAAGGCGCGCCCTCGGGCGCGGTCGGGTCATAGCAGGCCGTGTGGAACGACCAGCGCGAGACCGAGCCGTCCGTGACCGAGTCATAGCATTTCAGCATGGAAACCTCGGTTGGGGTCTGCTGCGGGAACCAGTACCACTCGTGGTCTGCCCGGTGGGTGAAGCGCGTCGTCTCCCCGACACGGTCGTCATAGATGCGGTAATTGTTGATATAGGGCTGGTCGGCGAAGGACGGCCAGGCGCAAAGCACAAAGGGCCACTGCTGCACCGTCTCCATGGGCTTCGCCAGATTAATGGACATGAAGCGGCGGGACATTTTTTCGTCCGCCTCTGCCTCCGTATAGTGCTGCTCCCGCCCGAAATTGCGCAGGTTCCGGGTCAGCAATTCGCGCACGCGCACCCGCCCGGAATTGTCGTTCAGGTCGTTGTGGACCATGTTGACGTAATTTTCGTTGACGCCCGGGTTTTTATTATCCTGGTCCTCGGTGCGGTCGCCCTTGTACTGCTTGTCGAAGACGTCGTGATTGTAGACCAGCGCGTCCGTCGCGCCGGGGAAGAAGTCGAGCAGCAGCTTCTCGATCTCCGGATAGAACACGCGCTCCACTTTATGCGCGTCGTAGAAATTCTGGCACTTGGACTCCAGATGAGCCAGCGACACGCCCAGCTTGTCCATGCATTCCGGGCTGTCGGGGCGGAGACCGGGATAGTATTCGCCAATACGCCGCGCATCGCGCAGGACTTGCGGATAGTAGAGCGCCCGCTTCTTGTTGTCCGCTTCGTTCTTGCGGACCGCTTCTGCGTCGGCGGCGCGTGCCGGATCACGCCAGAGAGCATTCGAAGGGACGATGGAATAGGACGGCTGTTCGGCGATGGAATAACGGAGCGGCAGCACCACGCCGCCCTCCGGCGCCGTCATGCCTTGTTCGCGGATGTAAGCCAGGCATTCGTCATATTCGCGGAAGCCCTTGCCCCATTTGGTCTCGATCGGGCCGGGCGGGGCGGTATCCAACACCTTGATAATCTCGTCGCCTTTGCCCTCGGCGATCTGGCGGAGCGCTTCCTCTGTCGCAACGCCGGTACCGGCATCGCCGTCCCGGTCGAATGAGGCGTAGGAGAGACCGCCATGCGCCGCAATCGGCGCGGGCTGGCCCTTTGTCAGTTCCAGCGGGGGCACGTAGAGCGTCCCCTTGTTCTGGGTTGCCGGATCATGGCCCTTAGCCGAAACTATTTCATTCACCGTTTTCACTCCTACAACCAATTTCGCCGAGGCGGAAAGCGCACTTCCGCCGGAGATTGTTCCGCAGAATGTAGGGTAGCCTGCCTGTACGGGCAATGGCGCGGGGTGAGGCCCTTGGGCAACACACCTTTGCACCACCTTGCGTCGAGATATGCGCAAAAGTTGGTGACGCCTGATCAAGCGGCGGTTTGAAGGTGGCGGAGGCCGTCGCGGAACTCAACCCCTGCGATGACCTCGGGCAGGCGGTTCCGGCCGTCGAGTTTGCGCCATTTCTTCTGCGCCGACATCATCAGCTTAAAGGCCATGGCCAGGCCTGTCTTGCGGCTGAGGCAGCCCTTGGTGCGTTTCGTGCGGTGCCGCACGGTGGCGAAGGTGCTCTCGATCGGATTTGAGGTCCGGATATGTTTCCAGTGCTCGGCCGGGTAGTCGTAGAAGGTCAGCAGCGCGTCCCGGTCCTTGACCAGCTTGGCGACCGCCTTGTCCCATTTCACGTCGTAGGTTTCGACGAAGAAATCGAAGGCGACGTTGGCTTCGGCCTTTGTCTCGGCCTGCCAGATGTCGTGCAGATGCGCCTTGGCCTTGGCCTGCACCGACTTCGGCATCGCGTTCAGCACGTTCATGGTCTTGTGGAGCCAGCACCGCTGCTCCTGCGTCGTAGCGAACACCTCGCGCAGGGCCGTCCAGAAGCCGAGCGCGCCGTCGCCGATGGCCAGCTTGGGATCGTGCTTCAGGCCGCGGCGCTTGAGATCGAGCAGCACCTCGCGCCAGCTCTGGGTGCTTTCGCGAAAGCCGTCGGTCATGGCCAGCAGTTCCTTGCGGCCGTATTCGTCCGCTCCGACGATCACCAGAACGCATTGTTTTTCCTCAGCCATCCGCGGCTTGAAGTAAACGCCATCCGCCCAGATGTAGAGGAAGCGCCGGCTGCCGAAATCGCGCTTTTGCCAAGCTTCGTAGTCTGTCCACCAATCGGCCTTCAGCCGCGTGATGGTCTTGGCGGACAGGCCCTTGGCGTTCGGGCCCAATAGCGCTTCCAAGGCCTCGGTGAAATCGCCCGTGGACACGCCTTTCAGGTAAAGCCACGGCAGCAGCTCTTCGACCGATTTCGCCTTGCGTAGGTATCGCGGCAGGATGCTGGACGTGAAGTTAACCTTGTCCGCGCCAGGCTTTCGATCACGGACACGCGGCACCTTCACTGGCACCGGGCCGATTCCGGTCATCACCTCGCGTTCCGGCAAGTGACCATGGCGCACCAGCCGCGCGCGACCGTCGTCGAGCTTCTCTCCCGAAAAGGCGGCCATCAGCGCGGCCAACTCCGCGCAGATCGCCTGTTCGATCAGCTTGCGCGCCCCGTCGCGGAGGACGTCGGTGAATGGGTCGGAGCCAAATCCCGATGGATCGGGCAGCTGGGTGATGGTAGTCTCTGACATGTGGCATATCCCTTTCTCGGCAGAGAATGGACGGCGTCCGAACACCGCCATGATATGCCGCCCCTCAGGGCATCACCAACTTTCGCGCGTTTCTCCCTTGCGTCAGTGCCAGTTCCTTTGCCAAGACAACGAATGACAGCTATCAAACTGGTGAAACGCCAGTGCCTAGTGGTTCGATGGAAACGGATGGTACCCATTCGTTTGCTGAATTGAACCACCAACACATTGAATAAGTTGGCTGATTTACGAAGCGCTTGCGGATGCAAGCGTTTCGATCAGACCACTAGTGTCACATATGGCAATGCGTACGAACGAACAGGGTCATGGCATCGATACCGAACTCACGCTCCAGGCTCGTTCCATACTCACCGAGCCACTTTTCCTGCGCAGCATAGGCCAGAATTTCGCGTTCCTCTGAACAAGGGTAGCGAAGTCCAGAAGTCGTTTGCAGGTGGTGCACCAGTTCGTGGACGACCAGTGATACATCAGATGGTTTTCGCACGCTCCAACCTTCGGGGAGCAGGATGGTATGATGAACGGTGTCGCACAGCGAAGCCGCCGCCTGTCGCTTGCCGACAGCAACACCTGCAAGAGCTTTTCTGACTTTTGACTGGGCCTCCGGAGTGGACGCTCCATAATAGAGGAAGCCAAGTTCGATAGGCGGCTTAAACTGCATACCTGGGAGTTCGTTTGGTACCGACACGCCAAAGTTGATTGCGAGCCAACTCATGATCAACGTAACCAGCACTTCCATCGAAGCACCATTTTGTTCTCGCGACTGCAATTACACCCAGATGCCGTGGCGGTCGCGTAGCACAGCGGGCCGAGGCGAGATTTCGGGACTCGAAAACCCCGGGCCAAGTTCTGATCTGCGGCTTTAAAAAAAACTCTGACGACGCAAAGTGGCTATTTGAGGCGATAAAAAACGCACACGCCTATACAGGGGCCGCATTCATAGGCTCGTGTTCAGAAGGCCAAATTCTCAAAAAAATCGAACAGGAGTTAATATACCATGATATCTAGGCTCGACGCTAATTTATTTTGGAGAACACCCATCGATTCGCCCTGTGCTGCGCTTAGGCATTTGGCTTCATAAATCTATTGGAGATTTGCGACTAGGTGACTCCATCGTCACCTGTGGAGTTCGGGCTGAAGGATGAGTGATAGGCCGGTCCAGACTTCGCAATGCTCAGCGCAAAGTAGGCGTTTCGAGGGATGAACCAGCGAGCGTCGGCAATAGCCTACAAGTCAATAAACTAGACCCCAGCTCGCCCTCGCCCTCGGCCCCGGGGCTACAAAGGGCTGGTTAGCTGGAATTCAGGTTCGGATGTCAGTTTACCATTACCCCAAAAAAACCGGAGCCCCGCATCGCGCAGGGCTCCGGCTCTCGCTGCCGGTAAGCCTCAGATCATCGGCATGCCGGCATGCATGTTGCGGCTGTCGCCCAGCTTGGCAAAGCCGTTGCTCAAGCTCGGCATGGCAATCTCGGCGATGGTCTCCGGCGTCCAGCCGCCCTCTTTGTGCACCATGCGGACCGGCATCATCGCGCCATAGACGGTCAGCTCCGCCGCGCGCTGGTGGAAGACCTGACCGTTGACGTAACTCGCGCCCTCGCTCGCCAGGAACACCGCCAGCGGCGCGATCGCATCGGCACGCGAGCGGGTCAAGCGCTCGTCGCGCGTCTTGGCCGCGTCGGGGTCTTTCGGCGTCGGCACGCTGCGGGTCATGCGCGTATCGGCGGACGGCAGCAAGGCGTTCGCGGTAATGCCTTTCGAGGCATTCTCCATCGCGACGATTTTGCAGAGCGCCACGATGCCCATCTTGGCCGCACCGTAATTTGCCTGGCCGATATTGCCGAGCACGCCCGACGTGGACGAGACCATGATCATGCGGCCGTATTCCTGGTCGCGGAACAGGTTGATGGCGGCGCGGTTGATGTTGTAGTGGCCGGTCAGATGGACATCGATCACGTCCTGCCAGTCCTGCGGGTCCATCTTGTGGAACATGCGGTCGCGCAGGATGCCGGCCGGGTTGCAGACGATGTGGCAGCCGCCGAGTTCGTCGCGGGCCTGCTCCACCATGCCGAGGCAATCCTCATAGCTGGTGACGGAGCCGAAATTCGCGGCCGCCTCGCCGCCGGCTTCCTTGATCTGGTTGGCGATCTCCTGGGCCGGCGCGGTGTCGCCGCCTTCGCCGCCGCCGCCGACGCCGGGGTCAACGACCAGGATCTTGGCGCCGGCCTTGGCCATGTGCTTGGCGATTTCGGCGCCGACGCCGCGGCCGCCGCCGGTAATGATCGCTACGCGCCCATCGAGCATACCCATAATGACATTTCCTTTTGGTGGTGGGTTTGTGACTAGGACGAAAGGCTAACCCCGTTCGGCAAAGCCTGTCCAGCGGCGAGCGCCGCCATGCGTCCGTGAGAACAAACATCGGTTGACTTTCTCTTTCAAGATTTCTGGGGCCGGCGGCGTCGGCTAGCGTTCTTTCTGCGCAACAGGCGCACCACTGCGCCGCCGCTTGATCGAAGGGAAAATGCTTATGACCAGTGCCAAAGATCCTATTCAGGCGATCGACGTGCCGCCGCGCGCCAAGCCCTCCAACTATCCGGAGCCCTATTTCAGCCGGATGGCAAAGCGCGAGAAGCGGCAGTTGGGCGATCATTTCGGGCTGACCGTCTTCGGCGTGAACCTGACCCGCATCCTGCCGGGCGGTGAGACCGCGCTGCTGCACATTCACAGCAAACAGGAGGAGTTCATCTATGTGCTGGAAGGCACGCCGACTCTGGTGACGGATCAGGGTGAGACAGACCTCGGCCCCGGCATGTGTGTCGGCTTTCCGCCGAACGGCCTGGCGCATCACCTGGTCAACCGGACAGACAAAGAGGTTCGCATTCTGGAAATTGGCGACCGGCCGGAAGGCGACGAGGGCAGCTATCCGAACGACGACATTCAGGCGGTGATGGGCGCGGACGGCAAATGGCAGTTCACGCACAAGGACGGCACGCCTTATTAGGCGGAGGGAGTCGGGCTCTTTCCGAGGCGGGTCAGAATCGATAAGACTGGGACGCCAATTCGCCGGAGGATCCGTCTCATGCCCGACACTGCCCCCTATCTCCGCAACGACACGCTTCGGAACGACACCGGCATCCGGCTCGCCATTGAGCAGGCGAAGGCGTTGCTTGGCGATCGGCTCTCCACGTCGCAAGCCGTGCGCGACCAGCACGCCCGCGGCGAAGACTATTTTCCGGCCGCGCCGCCCGACGCCGTCGCCTATGTCGAGACGACGGAGGAAGTGGCCGCTGTCGTGAAAATCTGCGCCGAGCACAAGGTGCCGGTGATTGCCTGGGGCACGGGTACCAGCCTTGAGGGGCACGTGACGGCCCCCACGGGCGGCATCACCATCGACCTTTCCGGCATGAACAACGTGCTGGAGGTGAATGGCTCTGACATGGATTGCCGGGTACAGGCGGGCGTGACGCGCAAGGCGCTGAACGAGCATATCCGCGACACCGGCCTGATGTTCCCGGTCGATCCGGGCGCGGATGCCTCGCTGGGGGGCATGGCCGCGACCTGCGCCAGCGGCACCAACGCCGTGCGCTATGGCACGATGAAAGAAAACGTGCTGGGCCTGACCGTGGTCACGGCGGAAGGCAAGATCATCAAGACCGGCGGGCGGGCGCGCAAGTCTTCGGCCGGCTATGACCTGACCCATGTCTATGTCGGCGCGGAAGGCACGCTCGGCATCATTACGGAGGTACAGCTGCGCCTCTTTGGCATTCCGGAGGCGATGGCGGCGGCGATCTGCCAGTATGACGATCTGCAGGCCGCGGTCGACACCGTCGTGACCGTGCTGCAATACGGCATTCCCGTCGCCCGCATGGAATTGCTGGACGAGGCGCAGATGGCCGCCTGTATCAACTTCTCCAAGTTGGAGGGTTTGGATGTGAAGCCGACCCTGTTCTTTGAGTTTCATGGCTCTGAAGCCAGTGCGAAGGAACAGGCTGAGACGGTGCAGGGCATCGCCGAGGAATTCGGCGGTAGCCGGTTCTCCTGGGCGACGCGCGAGGAAGACCGCAACAAGCTCTGGGAAGCGCGTCACAACGCCTACTACGCCTGCCTAGCCATGGCGCCGGGCAAGCGTGGCTGGGCGACGGATGTGGTCGTGCCGATCAGCCGCCTGACGGAGTGCATTCTGGAGACCAAGAAGGACATTCAGGCGAGCGGCATCGTCGCGCCGATCTGCGGGCATGTCGGCGACGGTAACTTCCATTGCTGCATCATGCTGGACCCGGACGTGGAAGCGGAGATGCAGGGTGCGAACGCCTTCGCCAAGCGGCTGGTGGACCGGGCGCTCGCCATGGGGGGCACCTGCACGGGCGAGCACGGCATCGGCATCGGCAAGATCGGCTCGCTGATGAAGGAAACCGGCGAGGCGTACGAATACATGCGCCGGATCAAGCAGGCGCTCGACCCGCACAACATCATGAACCCCGGCAAGGTGGTGGCGCTTTAGGGCTTCAGGGCAGGCAGAAGGCCAAGCCGCCATGAGTTACCGCATCCATCCAGCGACGCCCGCGGGCGAGCGCGTCGTTGCTATCGCCCGTGACTTGATCAAACCGTTGCAATTGCGCGCCGATGCGGCGGACCGGGCCAACAGGCTTTGCGCCGACAACTACGAGGACCTGCAGCGCACCGGCTTGGCCGCGGCGTTCGTGCCGGAGGAAATGGGCGGCCTCGGCCTGCGCTCCATGCACGATTGGACGCTGACCATCGCGACGCTCGCCAGGGGCGACGGCTCGGCAGCGATCGCGATCAGCATGCATCTCTCGGCGACGCGCGGGCTGGCGGCGCTCTATCGGGCGAGCGAGCCGGGTTCCGCGCCGCACGTTCGCGCCAGGGGCTTTCTGGAGGCGGTGGTGGCGGCAGAGATGCTAATCTGTTCCACCACCACCGAGCGCGGCACGGATAATCTGCACCCGTTGACCGAGGCCTTCCCCCATGGGGATGGCTGGCGGCTGAACGGCACCAAGCATTTCGTCACGATGTCGCCTCTGGCCACCCACGTGGCCACCAATGTACGCATGCGCGACGATGACGGCGACCATATTGCCAACGTGCTGTTGCCGATGACAACGCCGGGGGTGGAGCAGCACGATAATTGGGATGCACTGGGGATGCGGGCCTCCGGCAGCCAGTCGGTGACGTTCAACGACTGCATCATACCGCAGGATGCGCTGCGGAAGATCGGCCCCTGGGGCCGGTGGAGCATCCCGGTGCTGGTCAACCGTACGTTGGCCAACGTCCCGCTGATCGGCGCGTTCCTCGGTATCGCGGAGGCGGCGTTTGGCTATGCGCTGGACCATCAGCGCAATGCACCGGGCGCGGTGGCGAGGGCGGGCGTGCCGCACGCGTTGGCGGAGATGGAGATTTTGCTGGCCACCTCCCAAAGCATCCTCGCCCGCCTCGGCGAACAACTCGATGCCTTCATGACCGAGAGCCGCGGCGGCACGGATGCGACCTGGGAGCAGGGGCACGAACTGATGAAGGACTATCAAAGCGCCAAATGGGTGGTGAACCGGAACGCCATCGCGATCGTCAGCCAGGCCATGGACCTGTTCGGCGGCGGCGGCTTCGCGGCGGGCAATCCCTTGTCCCGCCTGTACCGGGACGTGCGGGCCGGCCCGTTCATGCAGCCCTATTCGCCTATCGATGCACGGGAATATATCGGCAAGGTTGTGCTGGGGGCTTATCCGGTGGAATAACTTGCTCGCGTGGCTTGCAAGGGCGGTATCAATCTACCGGCGCGCAATGGCGCATGGGCGTAAGCCGCGAGAATGTCATATTTTCGTCGGAGGCGCCCGCGGGCCGGGCGTCGTCCTTGGGACCGAAGGAGCATCATTATGGCAGAACAGCAGACCGCAAGCCGAGCCGACGCCAAAGCTGCGGGCGGAGCGGCCGCCGAACATTTCGACGTGCTCATCGTGGGCGCGGGGATTTCCGGCGTGGGCGCGGCCTACTATCTGCTGCGGGACAATCCGGCCACCGATTTCGTCATCCTGGAGGCCGAGGAAAGCTTTGGCGGCACCTGGTGGACCCACCGCTATCCGGGTATTCGATCAGACAGCGACCTGCACACCTTCGGCTATAGCTTCAAGCCGTGGATCGGCCCGCCGATCGCGACGGCCGACGAGATCCGGAAATATATGGGCGATGTGATCGAGGAAAACGGCATCGACGCCTATATCCGCTACCGGCACAAAATCCTGACGGCGGACTGGTCTTACGACGACAGTCTCTGGACCGTGACGGCGGAAAGGCTGGACACCGGCGAGACCCGCCAGTTTACCTGCAACTTCCTCTATATGTGCCAGGGCTACTACCGGCACAACGAAGGCTACATGCCGCAATGGCCGGGCGTTGAGGATTTTAAGGGCCAGTTGGTGCATTCCGAGAATTGGCCTGACGACGTGCAATATGCCGGCAAGGAAGTGCTGGTGATCGGCTCGGGCGCGAGCGCGGCCACCATCGTGCCGGCGATGGCGGGCACGGCCAAGCACGTGACCATGCTGCAACGCACGCCGACCTATTTCCGGCCGGGCCGGAACGCCATCGAGATCGCGGAAGAACTGCGCAAGCTGCAGGTGGACGAGGAGTGGGTGCACGAGATCACGCGCCGCAAGATCATGTACGAGCAGGCCGCGTTTACCGAAATGTGCTTCACCAAGCCGGAAGCGGTCAAGAAGCAGATGCTGGCAGAGGTCGGCAAGCTGCTGCCGGAAGATTACGACATCGACCAGCACTTTACGCCGTCCTACCAACCGTGGCGCCAGCGCATCGCTTTCGTCCCCGATGGCGATCTGTTCCAGGGCATCAAGCAGGGCCAGGCATCGGTCGTTACCGACGAAATCGACCGCTTTGTCGAGAACGGCATCCTGCTGAAATCCGGGAAGGTGCTGGAGGCCGATCTGGTGATCGCCTCGACCGGCTTCAACATGAACATCATGGGCGACATCGCCTTCAGCATCGAGGGCGAGCCGCTCGACTTCCACGACACCGTCACCTATCGGGGTATGATGTTCACGGGCGTGCCCAATATGGCCTGGGTGTTCGGCTATTTCCGGGCGAGTTGGACGCTGCGCAGCGAACTGGTCGCCGACTTTGTCAGCCGCCTGCTGACCCACATGAAGAAAACCGGTGCTGCCAGCGTCGAGGTTGCCTTGCGAGCGGAAGACAAGGACATGCCGCTCTTCGATTGGATGGAAGAGGACAATTTCAACCCGAACTATTTGCGGCGCGCCAACCCAATCCTGCCCCGCCGTGGCGCCAAGAAGGAATGGCAGCATACCCAGGATTATTGGCGCGAGAAGGACGAAATCCCGGCCATCGATCTGGAAGGCAAGGAGTTCGTCTACTGCCGGGCCAAGCGCGCCGACATCGCCGCCGAATAGCTGATTTCTCGGGTGTTCGGGCGGGCTTGCGCAAAGCCGTTGAGAGGCGGCTTTGAGGGCAGTTTTTCGCCGTGAAAGCGTGCTTCGC
The DNA here is from genome assembly GCA_963807085.1 of uncultured Alphaproteobacteria bacterium. Classification (GTDB taxonomy): domain Bacteria; phylum Pseudomonadota; class Alphaproteobacteria; order Bin95; family Bin95; genus JACKII01. Next base: position 319,462 of record CAWEBB010000032.1, on the reverse strand, counting down.
GCTTGCAACGGGCGGCCGGTCCGCCCACGTTCGGCCCCGAATTAACTCGGCGGCATGTCGGATGGCACTCACCGCGTCATCCCGGCAGGTTCCCCAACAGGGCAGAAGGAGAGCGCCGTGAGCGCATCGGTTCCCATTGTTCACACCGTTGCCGAGTTGCGCGCACAGGTGGGCGAATGGCATGCCGCAGGCGAGAAGGTTGGCCTGATTCCGACCATGGGTGCGCTGCATGCCGGGCATGTGAGCCTGGTCCAGGCGGCGCTTTCGGCCTACGGCCGGGCGGTCGCGACTTTATTCGTGAATCCAAAGCAGTTCAACGATCCGGCCGATTATGAAAAATATCCGCGTACCGAGAACGAAGACGCGGTCAAGCTAGCCGCCGCCGGCGCTCATCTGCTCTATTGCCCCTATCCGGAAGAGATGTATCCGCACGGCTTTGCCACCAATGTCAGCGTCGCGGGTGTAAGCCACGGGCTGTGCGGCGGCGCGCGGCCGGGTCATTTCGACGGCGTGGCGACGGTATGCTCCAAGCTGTTTTTGCAATCCGGTGCTGATGGCGCGTTCTTTGGCGAAAAGGACTACCAGCAACTCAAGGTGGTGCAGCGGTTCGTGGCGGACCTGAATATTCCGATTGCAATCCATCCCTGCCCCACGGTGCGCGACCCGGACGGGCTGGCGCTTTCGTCCCGCAACCAGCTTCTGTCGCCGGAGCAGCGGCGGATCGCGCCCGCCATGATCCGGGCGATGCGGGCGGCGGCGGCGGCAATCGAGGCGGGCGCCGACGCGCGGGAGACGCTCGCTGAGGCGCGGGCGGCCGTTATAGCCGCGGGATATGACCGGGTCGACTATCTGGAAGTGCGGCGGCAAAGCGATCTTGCGGCCGAGTTCCCAACAGGAGAGCCGGCACGATTGTTCGCGGCTGCATTTCTGGGCGGTATCCGCCTGATCGATAATCTCAGGGTATGGCAGCCGTGAAGCCGTCCGGCGCGGCGGCTTTTGCGTTGGCAAGCAATTATTTGCTCCAGCCACGGCACACTTTTTCATGTTACCAGCATTTTGTTCGAGAGGCTTCTCCCGTTGGCTCCGGCGGCACAAAATGTGGTGATTTGCGCTTGCGGCGCGAGGTGCGTTCGCTTAATGTTTTCGCATGCCGAGCCGCTGGAAATCATGACCGCCCGCTCTCCCGCGCCCAGCTCGAGGCGCGATTTCCGGATAATGCGGCCTGCGCCGACTATCTGGCGCGTCGCCGGGGTGTGGCGCCGTGTCTGGGTGTCGTCTCAGGACGGCTGCTGACGACGAAGTCACGGGCGGTTGCTGGCGCCGACGGCAGACTCCGAGGCCGAGGCAGGGTATGAACGCCACGGCTGTGTGGCGGCGACGGTTCCATCTGAAGACGAACTCGTCGAGGTAACGCCTGAAGTGCTGGCGACGGAGGCCATGGTAGGTCCCGAGCGCCCATCTCTTGACGTTTGAAAGCCGCGTGGGTCCAGCGCAGGGTCGATGTGGGCGGCCATCTTGCGACGACTTCGGCTCGTGACATGGTCGGGCAGGCCATTGTAGCCGGCCATCCGTCCGTGACGACGCGGGCACCGGCGGCGGCGACCGCGACGCGCAGGGCAAGAGCTGGCGCCGGAGAAGTCGGCGCTCGCGCCCGAAGGCAAGCCGCGCCGCATTCGTCTCGCGCGCGATCGCCGACTGCGCCGGCGCCAGCTCATGCCCTTCGTCGTCGCGGCCGCCGCCGCCGGTGCGCGCGTCGTCCTACGGCGCATGGTCCGGTCAACGGCAACTTCGACCATGTGCACGAGCCGAAAGTCGTCGGCAAGATGGCCGCCCACATCATCCTGCGCTGGACCCATCGCGTCTTTTCAAACCTCAAGAGATGGGCGCTCGGGAGCTACCATGGCCTCCGTCGCCAGCACTTCAGGCGTTACCTCGACGAGTTCGTCTTCAGGTGGAACCGTCGCCGCCACACAGCCGTGGCGTTCGATACCCTGCTCGGCCTCGGAGCCCGCCTCGCGCCAGCAACCGCCCGCGACTTCGTCGAGCAGCGCGTCTGAGAGTACCAGAGCACGGCGCCACACCCTCGGAATGCGAGATCGCCGTCGCCTGTCCGCGGTGCATCCAACCGTCTCGAGCCGCTGCCTACGTCGATCAGAATTGCTCAGAACCCTGCATGCACCAGGAAGCCATCACCCGCGCCGCCATCCGAAACATCAACATCTCGCAGCGCCGGAACGAAAGGGAGAAGCCTCTTGTTCGATTTGTTCCGAGTTATAAAGCCGAAATAACTCCAGTCAAATCTTAACTGTATTTATTTTATGTAGCGTCGTTCATAGTAAAAACTCTTTCATCTTTTCAGCGGCATAATATTGTGCATTGGCGGAAAAACAATAACTACATCAAATCATTGGGGAAAATATTTTTTGCTTTCCAGGGTTGATTAGGAGGTCATCCATGGCGATGGTATATATCTTCCATGGAAATGCTTAGCTCGATGTATGGGCTTGGCTATCAGTTCACAAGGGGATTTTGCCATTGCTGGCCGGGCCAGCCAAGCGGGACGTATGGCCCCTGGGGTTGGCAGCCTGCGAAGAGCATTCCTGCTCCAGACAATTCGAGGATGAACACATGAATACGACGATCGAGAACGAACAATACCGGAAAGAATACAATCGAGATTTCGTGTCACGATGGGACGATCTGATTGGCTGGGAAGGCCGAGAAGAAGGAGAAAGCCAGTTTTTCGAGCGCCTCTTGAGTATCCATCAGGCGGAAACTGTTGCTGATATTGCTGCGGGGACCGGCTACCATGCGGTCAAGCTTGCGCAGTTCGGCTTCAAGGTGACGGCCGCTGACGGCGCGGCTAACATGGTCGAGCAGTCATTGCAGAACGCAAAGGCCCACGGCGTCCAATTTGAAGATGCTGCCGTCGTTGATTGGCGCGACGTGGCATCCCATTATGGAGGCAACAGTTTCGACGCGCTTGTTTGCCTGGGCAACGCCTTTACGCACCTGAAAGAACACGAAGCCCGCCGCGATGCGCTCGCCAGTATGTTCGCGGCGTTAAAGCCCGGTGGCATGCTCATTCTGGACCATCGCAACTATGACTCGATCCTGGATCGCGGCTTCAGCACCAAGCACCGTTTCTACTACACGGGCAACGACGCCCATGTCCGCGCAATCCGGATTTCCCGGACCGAGGTAAAGTTCGAATACGATTTCGGCGAAGGGGTGAAAGATTACCTGAGTCTCTATCCCCTGCAGCAGAAATATATGGAATTCCTGCTCGAAGACGCAGGGTTTGTCGATATCACCCCTTATGGCGATTTCGAGCGTCCGTTCGAACACTACGATCCGGATTTCATTCAGCAGGTGGCGTTCAAACCGCAACGGCCCAGGCAAATCGAGGTTACCAACCCGAAATCGGCCGGCGTTGCTAAGGTCGTTGAACAGACCAAGCGCTATTATGACGGAGCGGCCGACACGATCTATCGCGAGATCTGGGGTGAGAACATTCATCTCGGCTTGTTTGAGGAAGAGGGTAAGTCCCTCGGCGCCGCGGCGGATCGCACCAACAAGCGCATTGCCGCTGCTGCGGGACTGAGTGAGGACAAAACCGCCCTGGAGGTCGGCTGTGGCTATGGCGCGACTGCGCGGTTCCTGGCAGAGACGGTCGGGTGCAAGGTGACGGCCACAAATATTTCGGACCGTGAGCTGGAAGAGGCGCGCCGCCTGACCAAAGCGGCGGGCTTGGACCAGAAGGTGAACTTCGCCTACGGTGATTTCCATAGTCTGGACTTTCCGGACGAGACCTTCGACGTCTATTGGTGCCAGGAATCCTTCCTGCACGCCGCCGACAAGGGGCATGTCTTGGCAGAGGCCTATCGCGTGCTCAAGCCGGGCGGCCGAATGGTTCTGACGGAATTGCTGGTGCGCGACGGTACGCCGGACGATATCCGCGAGCGCATTTACGAGCGTGTGGGTTCCCCGGAAATGTGGGATGCGCCCGACTATCGCCAGGAGATGCACAATCTGGGCTTCCGCATGCAGGTCGAGGAAGATTGGTCGCCGAACGTGGCGCTGACCTATGGCTGGGTGCGGGAGCAACTTGAGGCCCGCCGCAAGGAATTCGAGGAAAAGATCGGCCGCGATCTCGTGGACCGGACCTCGAACGCGTTGCAGTTTTGGGTGGATCGCGGCAACGACGGCTATATCGGCTGGCACCTGTTCATCGCGGACAAGGTAGCCTGACGGCTTTATCCAAAACGGAAACAGGGCCTACGGTTGGTGCCGACAGAAAAGGTCGGCACCAACAACAATCGCCTTCCCGGAAGGAGGTAGGCCCTCTTGGGGGAGCCAGGGTCCCGGCTCCATCGTTTACATCTCCTCCCCCAACCGCTGCTGCGCGGCGGCGGAGGTGGCGACCGGTTCGCCGGCGCCGTGCGGGCGAAGGTCGGGCAGACGGTGTTGCCAGCTACCGGCTATTGGGCGGGCGAGGGCGACAGAGAGGCCGAAGCGCGGTTTCTGACCTGGAATGTGAAGATGCACCAGGTGCGAGGACGGATCGAAAAGGTGTTCGGCACCTGGAAGCGCAGCTTTGGGCTGCGGCGGATGAGATGGCGGGGTCTGGGGGAATGCCGTCTGCAAATCTACCTCATCGTCTCGCCTAACCTACGCCGTACCCTCACCGTCCTCGCCCCTGCCTGATTGTGGCCTGATCCGGGCGAATTCCCCAACTCACCGCAAATCCCGATCCGCGCCGGTCTCATTAGCCACCGGCCGTTGCCGTCCGGATCGTCCGCCAGACGCGCTCCGGCGTCGCTGGCATTTCTATGTGCCGGACGCCGAAATCCTTCAGCGCATCGACGATGGCGTTGACGACCAGCCCCAGCGCCGGCGTGGTGCCGCCCTCGCCGCCGGGGCGCATGCCATGCGGGTGCGAACTCGCCGGGATCTCGATCAGGTCCACTTGCATCGGCGGCGTGTTATCCGCGCGCGGCATGGCGTAATCCATGTAGGAGCCGGACAACAACTGCCCGGATTCCGGATCGTAGTGCACCAGTTCCAGCAGTGCCTGCCCCAGCCCCTGCGCGATGGCGCCGTGCGCCTGGCCGTGCAGGATCATCGGATTGACGGCGACGCCCACATCGTCCGCCCCGTACCAGGCGACGATCTTTGTAAAGCCGGTGTCGGGCTCGACCTCCACCTCGCAGACATGTGTGCCGTAGGGGAAGCCGCCGGAGCGGTCGGTGATGTCGCCAAAACCCTCGAGCGCGCCCTGCAACGCCACCGGCAGCCTATCCAGGGTTGCGGCGGCCTCGGCCACCGCCCACAGGCCGACGCTGGCGCCGCCCGGCGCGGAGAACTCCCCTTCGGCATAGGCGATCTGGTCCCCGGGCGCCTGCAGCATGTGGGCCGCGATGGCCTTGCCCTTGTCGACCAGCATCTCCACCGCATTGCCGATAGCGATGCTGGCGAGCCGCATGGAACGGCCCGAGTGCGAGCCGCCGCCGACCGACACAAGGTCGGTGTCGTTGGCGACATAGCGTATCGTCTCAAACGGCACTTCCAGCCACTCACACGACCAGTTGCGGAAAGCTGGTGGCGTGGCCCTGGCCGCTGTCGGCCGTGCCGCAGACCAGTTCGATGGTGCCATCGCTTTGCACTGTCAGTTCGGCCCGCTCGCGCGGCTGGCCGCTGGTCACCTCGATATAGTTGGCGACGCCGATGCCACGGCAGAGGCCCCTGGCGGCGGACTCGGCCTTGCGTGCCTCGAACCCCTCCCAATCCGCCAGCCGCAGCGCGTGCTCCATCGCGGCCGGATAGTCGCCATTGTCATAGGTGACCCCCACGGCATTGGTGTAAGGCATCTGCTCCGGCCGGGCGAAGTTCATGCGGCGCAGTTCCACCCGGTCGAAGCCGCATTGCAGCGCCGCCAGGTCGATCAGGCGCTCCATCACATAGATCGCCTCGGGCCGGCCGGCGCTACGATAGACGGCGACCGGCGGCGTGTTGGAGAACACCGCGCGGCCCTGGAACCAGGCGGCGGGGATGTCATAGACGTTCGTCATGATCGACAGCCCCTTGCGCAAGGGCCAGAAATAGATGGTGTACGCGCCGAGTTCATGGTGTTGAGCCCGCGCAAGCCCAGAAACTTTCCGTGCTCGTCCAGCGCCAGTTCCGCCGTCACCGCCAGATCGCGGCCCTGATAGTCGCTGAGAAAGCACTCGCTGCGATCGCCGATCCATTTGACCGGCCGGCCGACCTTTTTCGCCGCCCACGGCATCAGCGCGTACTCGGAATAGAAGGCGTTGCGCGTGCCGTAATTGCCGCCCATGTCACCGAAGTAGACCCTGGCCTGCTCCTTTGGCACACCCAGGATCGAGGCGAGGCGTTCCCGCGTCTGCACCACGCCCCGCCCGGAAGCCGCGCGGGCAGTGTAAATACCGGGCGCCGGATCGTAGAAACCGATGCAGGCGCGCGGCTCCATCGGGCTGCCGGTGACACGGTTGACCCAGGTGTCCAGCTTGACCACGTGCGCCGCGCTGGCAAAGGCGGCCTCGGTCGCGGCCTTGTCCCCGACCTCGGCAGACAGAGACTGGTTGTCCGGCCGCTCCGGCCAGAGCACGGGCGCGCCGGGCCGGACGGCGGCCCGCGCATCGGTCACCGCCGGCAGCGGCTCGTAGTCGACCTGCACCAGGTCGGCGGCATCGGCCGCGGCGGCCTTGGTTTCCGCCACGACGAGCGCGACCGGCTCGCCGACAAAGCGCACCCGCTCATAGGCCAGCACCGGATGGTCGGTCAGAAACACCTCGAAGTCCTCTTCGAAGCGCAATACCACGTCCGGCTTGCCGGTCCATTCGATATTGTGCGGGATCGGCCCCAGCCCTTCCGCCCGGGCATCAGCGCCGGTGAGGACGGCCAAGACGCCAGACGCGCTCTTGGCCTCGGCCACATCGAATCCCTGGATGTTCGCATGCGCATGCGGGGAGCGCACCATGACGGCATAGCAGGCGTTCTCCGGCGCCACATCGTCGATATAGCCGCCGCGGCCCCTGAGCAGCCGCGCGTCTTCGTTGCGCCGCGGGGAAGCGCCGATACCGTCGGCTCTTGCTTGTCGATTTATGGCCACGAACAAGACCTTTCGGGCGCGGAAGACGTCAGCCTTGCGAGCAGCATAAACCGGTCGCTCCCCGGAACAAGCGCGCTTCACACCTGAACTGACCTACGGCGCGTAACCGCAATCCGCGCCCATCCACGACAGCCAGGCAACAGCGCTCGGCCGGCACGCGACCGGGAAGCATTTTGCAGCGCGCACCGGGTGCCGTTAGGATGCATCCAGCTTTCACGAAGTCCTCGCAACGCCGGCCGGCCCGGCAGGAGACCCTTATGGCCCGCATGAAATTTGGCGCCTTCCTCGCCCCGCACCACCCGATCGGCGAACATCCGACGCTGCAATACCGCTCGGATCTGGATCTGGTGGAGCGGCTAGACAAGCTCGGCTACGACGAATTCTGGTGCGGCGAGCACCACTCCACCGGCTGGGAGATGATCGCCTCGCCGGAAATGTTCCTCGCTGCCGCGGGCGAACGCAGCCACCGCATCCGGCTCGGCACCGGCGTTGTTTCCCTGCCCTATCACCACCCGTTCATTGTGGCGCAGCGCATGGTGCAGCTGGATCACATGACCGGCGGTCGTGCCATTTTCGGCTCCGGCCCCGGCGCGCTGCCGTCGGACGCCTATGTGCTGGGCATCGATCCCGTCACCCAGCGCGACCGCCAGGACGAGTCGCTTGGCGTGATCAAGCGCCTGCTCGCGGGGAAAGAGCGCTTCAGCCACAAGTCCGACTGGTTCACCCTGAACGACGCGCGCCTGCACCTGCTGCCCCTGCAGGAGGAGATGCCGTTCGCGGTCGCCAGCATGGTCAGCCCGTCGGGCATGACGCTGGCCGGCAAGTACGAGACCGGCGTGCTCTCCATCGGCTCCATGTCGTCGGCCGGCCTGAACGCCCTGCCGACCCAATGGTCGTTCGCCGAGGAATCCGCCCAGAAACACGGTAACCAGGTGGACCGCAAGAACTGGCGCATCGTCCTGCAATGGCACATCGCCGAAAGCCGGGAGGAAGCCATCGCCCAGTCAAAGGACGGCCTGTTCCGCTGGCATAACGAATACAGTGTCGGCACCTTGCAGCGGCCGGGCGTGAACGCCTTCAAGACCCCGAACGAGGGCGTCGAGAAGATGGCGTTCAGCGAGGGCGCCACGGCGGTCATCGGCACGCCGGACGATCTGGTCAAGCGCCTGCGCGATCTGATTGAACTTACTGGCGGCTATGGCGTCACCATCGGTTTCGTGCACGACTGGGCCAACCGAGAGAACACCATGCGCAGCTGGGACCTGGTCGCCCGCTACGTGGTGCCGGAGATCAACGGCATGCTGGATGCCTACCGCGAGTTGCGCGCGCACGTGGTCGCCCACCGCGAGGTGTTCGAGGCGGCCCAGCAGGGCATCCTCAACAAGATCATGGAAAACCCGCGCGCCGCCGCGGCGCTCAAAGACACCAAGGTTGGCGTCTCCGCCGCCCTCGGCCCGCATGCGGGGCCTGACTTGGCCAAGGCGGCGGAGGACAGCAAGGCGAAGTAGACGCCACCCTGCGGAAGAATGCCCCCGCGCATCGCGGTTGCGGGCGCTTAGATTGGCGTTGGGCGGACGGCATCGGCTGCCGCCGGTCTTTATGGAGAGAAGCACAGGATTGTGAGGCGACTTCGGCACAATCGGCGCTGGTCGCTCTTCCCCGCCTGCCTTTGGCTGGGAATGCAGCTTGCCATGGCCATGGGCTTCACCATTGGCGCGGCCGCCGCAGCGCAGCCGGCGGATGGACCGGCCTCGCTGGTCGGCGCTCTCGACCCCAGCCTGTGGTTGTGCGGCCCGAATAGCGACCGCTTGCCTTTCGCGGCCGAGTCGCAGGGCGATGCGGCGGCGGATGGTGCCTTCGGCGCATGCTACTGGTGCCAAGCGTTTGGCTCCATCCCAGGCCTGGATACGGCACCAGCGGCAGTCCCGGGATTTACGATCCCGGGACTGCCAAACCAGCCATTTACCGAAACGGCTCCCCACGCGCACGTCGCGCGCCTGACCGGCTTCAGGAGCCGGGCACCGCCCCTTTGACCTCGTGTCTTGCCAATGGGGGGGCTCCTGCTCGCCCGTCTTGCTAACGAGCGTACTCCCCGCCCTCTCATCCCCCACTCGACCGAGTTCAAAGGAATCCAAATCATGGCGAATTCCGCCTCCCGCGGCCTTGCCGCCCTGTTCGCGGTTGCGACCGCTGCCACCATCGCCGTTGCGCCCGCCTTCGTCCCCGCGTTTGCTGATGAGGCCAAAATCGGCGATCTGGTGCTCGACCACCCCTACAGCCGGGCAACACCGCCGAACGCGCGCACCGGCGCCGGCTATACCACCATCCACAACAATGGCGCACAGAATGACCGGCTCGTCTCCGTCTCTTGCGATTGCGCCGAGGCGGCCGAAATCCACGAGATGAAGATGGACGGCAACGTTATGCGCATGCGGCAGTTGCCGGACGGGCTGCCGATCCCGGCCGGCAGCACCGTGGTGCTGGAGCCGGGCAGCTACCACCTGATGTTCATCGGGCTGAACGCGCCCTTCAAGCAAGGCGACACGGTCGAGGCCACGCTGACCTTCGAAAAGGCCGGCAGCGTCGATGCGCTGTTCGAGGTAAAGCCGCTTGGCGGCATCAAAGGCGATGGCATGAAAGGCCACGACCAGATGAAGCACGGCGAACACAAGTCCAACTGAACGCCCCTCTATGGCGCCACGGCGTGGATGTGGGATAGAATGATCCTACGCCCTCGCCGAAGCGCCGGAGACCACGCGATGAACCTGCCAGATCATCCCGCCGCCTGGACCGTTCCCGTGCTGGCAGATGACCCTTCCTGGCGCTTCCGGATCGACGATGCCGCGGCAGCGGACCTGGCCGCCGCGGTCAAGGCCGCCCATGACCCTGACCGGCCGCTGGTCGACTACCGCCGCAGCGAATTCGACCTGGGCCAAGCGGGGGAGACCATCGCCGCCGCTATTCGCGAGGCTCACCATGGCCGCGGCGTGGCACTGGTGCATGGGCTGCCGCGCGCCGCGCTCAGCGAGGCCGAATTCCGCCTGCTGAACTGGGCCATCGGGTTGCATCACGGCGTGGCCAGACCTCAGGGCAAGGCGACCCAATATATCTCCGAAGTGCGGGATGCAGGCGTGGACTATCGCGGCGCAGGCGGACGCGGCTATTCCTCCAACGCCCGGCTGGATTTCCATGTGGACGGGGCCGATCTCGCGACCCTCGGCTGCTACAACAAAGCCAGGAGCGGCGGCCAGAGCATGATCACCAGCAGCCTGACCGCCTTTGCCACGCTGAAGGCCGAGCGGCCCGACCTGGCCGAAGTGGCGCACCAGACCTTTTACTTCTCGCGCCAAAACGAGGAAGCCGCGGACGAGGGCCCTTACTATGGTCAGCCTTTGGTCGATCATTGCGAGGGCCGCGCCTTCGCCAAGTGGAACCGGAACCGCGTGCTCAGCGCCCAGCGCATCGACGCGGTGCCCCGTTTGAGCGAGGCCCAGCAGGAATGCATGGACGTGATGGACGCCATCCTGCAACGGCCGGAGAACATGTTCACCATGTATCTGGAGCCGGGCGACCTGCAGATTTTAAACAACCACGTCATGCTGCATTCGCGCACCGACTATGAGGACTTTGAGAAGCCGGAGGAAAAGCGCCTGCTGTTCCGGCTCTGGCTGGCCCCGCCCGACAGCGTGCGCTTGCCGGAGACTTGGTGGAATTTTTACCGCTCGTGCGAGCCGGGCACGGTACGCGGCGGCATCCGGGGGCATGAGCACACCGACGAGTGCCGGGCATGGGAAGCGCGGCAGGCGGCAGATGTCAGGATGGTTCAAACCTCTGGGCTGGAAAGCGGCGTTTATTAACGCAACAGAATTCCGACCGAGGGGCCTTTAGTCCGGTTTTTCGGGAGGAGGCTTCTCCCGTTGGCTCCGGCGGCACAAAATGTGGTGATCTGCGCTTGCGTCGCGAGGTGCGTTCGCTTAATGTTCTCGCATGCCGAGCCGCTGGAAACATGACCGCCCGCTCTCCCGCGCCCAGTTCGAGGCGCGATTTCCGGATAATGCGGCCTGCGCCGACTATCTGGCGCGTCGCCGGTGGCCGGAGGGCTTTGTCTGCCCGGGCTGTGGCGTCACGAAGGGATGGCTGCTGAAGACCAAGGCGTTCACCTGGGAGTGCGCGGCCTGCCGGCGGCAGACGTCCGTGACCGCAGGCACGGTCATGCACGGCAGCCATCTGCCGCTGAAGACCTGGTTCACGGCGATCCATATCGTAACCAGCCACTCCAACGGGATCTCCGCCCTGCAACTGCAGGCCCAACTGGGCCTGGGCAGCTACAAGAGCGCCTGGCTGCTCCTGACGAAGCTCCGCCGCGCCATGGTCGATCCCGAGCGAAGCCTTCTCGAGGACGTCGTCGAAGTTGACGAGACCGAGATCGCCTTGCGCCATAAGGACGACCCGCCCGCTGGCGGTCAAGGCCGCAGCTCGCAGGGCAAGATGCTCGTTGCCGGCGCGGTGGAGCTCTCGCCCGAAGGCAAGCCGCGCCGCATTCGTCTCGCGCCGATCGCCGACTTCTCCGGCGCCACGCTCAAGCCCTTCGTCGTCGCGGTCGCCGCCGCCGGTGCCCGCGTCGTCACGGACGGATGGTCCGGCTACAATGGCCTGCCCGACCATGTGCACGAGCCGAAAGTCGTCGGCAAGATGGCCGCCCACATCATCCTGCGCTGGACCCATCGCGTCTTTTCAAACCTCAAGAGATGGGCGCTCGGGACCTACCATGGCCTCCGTCGCCAGCACTTCAGGCGTTACCTCGACGAGTTCGTCTTCAGGTGGAACCGTCGCCGCCACACAGCCGTGGCGTTCGATACCCTGCTCGGCCTCGGAGCCCGCCTCGCGCCAGCAACCGCCCGCGACTTCGTCGAGCAGCGCGTCTGAGAGTACCAGAGCACGGCGCCACACCCCGGAATGCGAGATCGCCGTCGCCTGTCCGCGGTGCATCCAACCGTCTCGAGCCGCTGCCTACGTCGATCAGAATTGCTCAGAGCCCTGCATGCACCAGGAAGCCATCACCCGCGCCGCCATCCGAAACATCAACATCTCGCAGCGCCGGAACGAAAGGGAGAAGCCTCTTCGGGAGACCTCTGCCGTGGTCACTTGAAGTCACGCCGGATGCAAAGGCAGCAATCTCATTGCAGTCCACAGGTAACTACTTCCAAATCCCGGAAACATACTCTCAGCCTTGCCCCTGAGTTTGGATCACAGCGAAATTGCCGCATGCTGTACTCAGGTTAATTTTGCTCCATGGGTACTTCCTCTGGACATTCAAGCAAAAATTTTGTTATGAACGGTCGATGATCTTCATTGGATTTAACGGCGTATCAGTGGCTGTTACCAACCAGAACAGGAGATCATTCATGTTTCGTTTTGCTCGTACGCTCGTCCTTGCGGTTGCCATGACAGCGGCAAGTTTTGCCGGTGCCAAGGCCGCAGATAAGGATATTGTGGATACCGCCGTTGGCGCAGGCTCATTCACCACGTTGGTCGCCGCAGTACAGGCAGCGGGCCTAGTCGAGACGCTGAAGGGCGATGGCCCCTTTACTGTTTTCGCGCCGACTGACGATGCCTTCGCCAAGCTGCCGGCCGGGACAGTCGAAAACTTGTTGAAGCCCGAAAACAAGGATCAACTCGTGGCTGTGCTGACCTATCACGTCGTGCCCGGCAAGGTCATGTCAAGCGACCTCGCCGGCAAGAAGATATCGGTCGCGACCGTTCAGGGGACGTTCGTTGACATCGACGGAACCGACGGTGTGATGGTCGACGATGCAGAGGTCATTACCGCCGATGTTGAAGCCAGCAATGGCGTAATTCATGTCATCGACACCGTGATCATGCCTTGATCACTGCGGCAGCTTCGAAAAGAAAGCGGGCCCGATCTGGGCCCGCTTTTTCCTTTAAGACCACTGCAGCGGCTTTGGGTCTTAACCGGGCCGGCGCCTTACGCGGCGGCACCAGCCTTTTTCCCCTGTAACGCCCATTCCACCAACGGGATCTGGTCGTTGCCGAAATACATGTCGTCGCCGTTCACAAAGAACGTGGGCGAGCCATAGCCGCCGCGCTCGATCATTTCGTCGGTGGTGTTGAACAGCTTCTGCTTCACCTCGTCGGTCTGGATCTGCGCGAAGAAATCGTCGGCGTTCATGCCCGCCTTTTCCACCACCTTGCGCAGCTCCTCCTCCTTCGAGATGTCCTTGTCTTCGGTCCAATAGGCCGCAAAGCAGCCGCGCGCATAGTCGCTGATCTTGCCCTGCTCGATGGCGACAAACGCACCGCGCAGCGCCTTGACGCTGTTCAGCGGGAAGACGCTCGGCCGGCCGATGGTGATACCTTGATAGGCGGCCCAGTCCTCCATGGACTTGCGATAGTGGTTGTCCTTTGCCGGGATTGGATTTTCGCGGCGCTGATAGACGGAGGGATTTACCTTGTTGAACACGCCGCCGACCAGGAACGGCTTCCAGACCAGTTCGGCGCCGGTGCGCTTGGCGACGTCTTCGATGCGCTCGAAGGCCAGATAGGTCCAGGGGCTGGAGACGTCGAAAAAGAACTCTAGGGTAGGCATGATTCAGGAACTCCTGGTGAAAGGTCGAAATCGTCGGGCCGGACGTTAGCGCGAGGACGCGCCGCCGTCGATGTTGATGACCGTCCCAGTGATGTGGCTCGCCCGGTCGCTCGCCAGATAGACGATCAGATCGGCGATTTCCTCCGGTTTGCCGGGCGGCGGATTCTGCTGGACCATTTCCTCCCAGCGGCTTTCATCGCCCAATTGGTCCTTGGCCCAGCCCTTGCACATGGTGACCATGCGCTCGGTCGCCACAAGGCCGGGGTTCAGGCCGACGACGCGGATGCCGTCATCCACTGAGCGTCCCCCCATCGACCGCGTGAAGTGCACCAACCCGGCATTCGCCGTCGCGCCTGCCACATATGCGAAATTGGGCGAGAAGCCCGCCATGCCCATGACGTTGACGATGGCACCGCCGCCCCTGGCCCTCAACATGGAGTACACCGCACGCGTCAGATTGATGTAGCCGAACACTTTCAGGTTCCAGGCGTCGCGCCAGCGGTCCTCGTCCACCGTCCAGATGTCGCCGGGCGGAATGGCGCCCGCATTGTTCACCAGAATGTCGAGGTCGGGCACCGCGGCGGCCAGCTTCTCAGCATTGCCGCGCTGGGCGATGTCCGTGGCGTGGATGGTGACATTCACCTGGTGGGCGGCGCGGATTTCGTCGGCGGCCTTTTGCAGATCGGCCTCGGTGCGGGATGCCAGGTGCAGGTTGCAACCCTCTGCCGCAAATTCCTTGGCAGAGGCAAGGCCGATGCCTTTCGAGCCGCCGGTGATCAGCACGGTCTTTCTGGCGAGATGCAGGTCCATGGGGCATTTCCTATCGGTTAGCCGTTGGGCGGGACATTAGCGGGCACCGGAATGAGGCTCACGCCAGACCGTCGCCCTGCTCCAAGGGGGGCTCCGTCCATTCGCCCTTGAAATCAGGCTGGTTCTTCGGCTCTGCGGCGATGAAGGCGGGCAGCACCCGGCAGCGCTCGAACACGCCGGCGATCAGGGGAAAGGGCGTCATGTCCACGTCGAAGCGGCTGATTCCCTTGCGCACCTGCGGCACCAGGTGCAGGTCGGCCCAGCCGGGCGCCTCGCCATAGCAGAACGGCCAGGGCTCTTCCCGCTCGCGCAGGTGTTGCTCCAGCGTCTTGAAGCCGACGTCAAACCAGTGGCGCTGCCAATGGTCGATGCCGTCCCGGTCCACGCCAAGGCTTCGGAACAGAAACCGACGGATGCGGATCACGTCGACGGCGTGCATCTCGCTAGTGATGTGCTGGCCGAAGGCGCGCGCCTGGCCGCGGCGTACGGGATCGCTCGGCAACAGGGGCGGGTCCGGGTAGGTCTCCTCCAGATATTCCAGGATGGCGGTCGCCTGGGCAAAGCTGCGGCCGTCCACCTCCAGCGCCGGCATCAGCCCCTGCGGGTTGAGCTTTTTGTAGGCGTCATGGCCCATCGCCCTGACCGAGACATACTCATAAGGCACTTCTTTCAGGGCGAGGGCGATCCGCACCCGCTCGCCGGCGGAATTGACGAAGTTGGAATAGAGCTTGAGCGCCATTGGCCGGAGCCTCCCCGGTGATTACCGCCGCGATGCTCTCACCTGGCGGCAGCCACCACAAGCCGTTTCGCCGCTGCGCATTCAATGCCGCCTTGCCTGCGTACAATACGCAACCTAGGTTGCGGCGCTTCCGCTGCCCAGTGAAGAGACCAAAATGGCCGAACCGATCATCTCCATCCAGGGCCTGACCAAGACCTATGCGTCCGGCTTTCAGGCGCTGAAAGGCATCGACCTCGACGTGAAGGAGGGAGAGATCCTGGCCCTGCTCGGCCCGAACGGGGCCGGTAAGACGACGCTTATCAGCATCATCTGCGGCATCGTCAACCCGGGCGGCGGACGGGTGCTGGTCGACGGTTACGATATCGTCAAGGACTATCGCCGCAGCCGCGAACGCATCGGCCTGGTGCCGCAGGAACTGCCGACCGATGCGTTCGAAACGCCGTTCACTACCTGCCGCTATTCCCGCGGGCTGTTCGGCAAAAAGCGCGACGATGCCCATATCGAAAAGGTACTGAAGCAGCTGTCGCTTTGGGACAAGCGCGACGACAAAATCATGATGCTTTCGGGCGGTATGAAGCGCCGGCTGCTGATCGCCAAGGCGTTGAGCCACGAGCCCCGTGTTCTGTTCCTGGACGAACCGACCGCCGGCGTCGACGTGGAACTGCGCAAGGATATGTGGGAACTGGTGCGCCAGCTAAAGGCGAATGGCGTCACCATCATCCTGACCACGCACTATATCGAAGAGGCCGAGATGATGGCCGACCGGATCGGCGTCATCACAAGGGGCGAACTGATCCTGGTCGAGGAAACCGCCTCCCTGATGCGGAAGCTCGGCAAGAAACAACTGGTGCTGGACCTGGCCGAGCCCTGCATGGCGCTACCCCCCGGCCTCACCGGGAGCGGCCTTGATCTGGGCATGATGGAATTGTCGGACGACGGCCAGAAGCTGACCTACACCTACGACACCCAGAGCGAACGTACCGGCATAACCCGCCTGCTGACCGGCCTGAGTGAGGCCGGCGTGCGCTTCAACGATCTCTCGACGCACCAAAGCTCGCTGGAGGAAATCTTCGTCAGCCTGGTGAAGGAAGGCTAACCCGATGAACCTTCAGGGCATCTACGCGATCTACCGTTACGAGATGGCGCGGACCAAGCGCACGGCGTTGCAAAGCGTCGCCTCGCCGGTCATCTCCACCTCGCTCTATTTCGTCGTGTTCGGCAGCGCCATCGGCAGCCGCATCCAACAGATCGGCGGCGTCGAGTATGGCGCCTTTATCGTACCCGGTCTGCTGATGCTGACACTGATGATGCAGAGTCTCTCCAACGCCAGCTTCGCGATTTATTTCCCAAAATTCATCGGCACGATCTTTGAAATGCTGTCCGCGCCGATCTCATTCTACGAGATCGTCATCGGTTATGTGGGCGCGGCCGCGACCAAGTCGTTGATATTGGGGGTGATTATCTTGCTGACGGCATGGTGCTTTGTGCCGCTGCGCATCGAATATCCGGTGCTGATGCTGCTGTTCCTCGTGTTGACCGCGATCACGTTCAGCCTGTTCGGCTTTCTGATCGGCATCTGGGCAGACAATTTCGAAAAGCTGCAGGTGATCCCGCTCTTGGTAGTGACGCCGATGGTGTTCCTCGGCGGCAGCTTCTATTCCATCGACATGCTGCCCGAGTTCTGGCAGACGGTGAGCCTGTTCAACCCGGTGCTCTATCTGATCAGCGGCTTCCGCTGGAGCTTTTACGGCGTCGCCGACGTCAACGTGTGGATCAGCCTGGGCGCGATCGTGCTGTTTCTCTGCGCCTGCCTCGCCGGCACCTGGTTGGTGTTCAAAACGGGCTACAAGATCAAGAATTAAGATTGAGTTGCCAGCCCATCGTTGCCAAAGGCCATTGGGCAGCAAATGCCTTGCTACAGGACCGAGTCGCAATGACGGTGGCGGAGAAAGCCTGGCTCACCACTCCGCGGCCGGAATGGCCTTCACACATTCAGGGCAAAAGGCGCATTCGTCGGAGCAATCTATGGTGTCGGCCGCATTCGGCGCCAAATTTTTGTCGCAATATTTCCAGTTAAAGCGAGTGGGGGGGGCATGGATAGCCCCTCAACCACAGCGTCAGGCCGCCGCAGCGACGCCCTTTTCGGTGAACAGCTCTTCCAGCTCGCCGTTCTCATACATCTCGCGGATGATGTCGCAGCCGCCGACGAACTCGCCCTTCACATAGAGCTGTGGGATGGTTGGCCAGGAGGAAAATTCCTTGATGCCCTGGCGGATTTCCGCATCCTCCAGCACGTTCACACCCTGGAACGGCACGCTCATATGGCTTAGCACCTGGACCACCGCTGCAGAAAATCCGCACTGCGGGAACATCGGGGTGCCTTTCATGAAAAGAACGACGTCGTTGGAATTGACCACCGACTGGATTTGCTCGTGGACCGGGTTCGACATGGGTCGGGCCTCCTGTCTGGAATGAATGTAAGTCTCGGTTAAGGTCTCAGGCGTTATCGGGCACCGAGGTTTGCAATGCAAGAGCATGCAATTCGTTGCCCATCCGGCCCTGGAGCGCCTTATACACCATCTGGTGCTGCTGCACCCGGTTTTTACCCTTGAATGCCGCAGAGGTGATTTGCGCGGCGTAATGATCGCCATCGCCGGCAAGATCTTGGATCACAACCTCCGCATCCGGAAACGCCTCTTTGACGAGCGTCTCGATTTCGGGAGCGGTCATTGGCATTGGCTTATCCCTCGGGTTTGCGGCTTCACCGGATCTCTGGAGCGTCGGCAAAGGCCGGAAGCCAGCCCTCATGCGCCGCGCGCAATTGAGCCAATGATATTGGGGCGGCGCCACTGACTGTCAACGCATCGCCGCCCGTCCTGCCGATTGCCTCCGCCGGAACACCGGCATCGGCGGCCGCTTGCAGCACCCGCGCCGCATCGCCCGTCGCGATCAAATAGCGTGCCTGGTCCTCGCTGAACAGGCTGCCAGCCGACACCTCGTCCAGCCGCAGATCGGCGCCTATACCGCCTGCCAGCGCCATTTCGGCCAGCGCGACCAGCAGACCGCCATCGGACAGGTCGTGGCAGGCGGCAACCGCGCCTTCGCCGATCAGCGCGCGCACCAGGTCGCCATTGCGGCGCTCGGCCGCCAGATCGACCGGGGGCGGCGGCCCGGCAGATGGCCCAGAGCGGCCGATCACGTCGCGCATATAGGCAGAGCAGCCGAGATGGTCCCGGCTCTCGCCCGATCAACACCAAATCGAGCCCCTCGCCAGGCAGAGCGAGGCTCACGGCCTTGGCGGCATCTTCCAGCACGCCCAGTCCACCTACCACCGGCGTCGGCAGGATCGCCTGGCCGTTGGTCTCGTTGTAGAGCGACACATTGCCGGAGACGACGGGGAAGTCGAGCGCGGTGCAGGCGGCGCTCATGCCCTGGGTACAGCCGACGAACTGGCCCATGATTTTGGGCCGCTGCGGTGAGCCGAAATTGAGGTTGTCGGTAATGGCCAGCGGCTTGGCGCCGGTTGCGGTCAGGTTGCGGTACGCTTCGGCGACCGCTTGCTTGCCGCCTTCAAACGGGTCGGCCTCGCAGTAGCGGGGCGTGCAGTCACTGGTCAGCGCGAGCGCGCGGTCGGTGCCGTGGATACGCACCAGCGCCGCGTCGCCGCCGGGGCCGATGCCGCCGACGACCAGACTGTCGCCCATGACAGAATGGTCATACTGCTCCCAGATCCAGCGCTTGGAACAGCCGTTCGGGCTGCCGAGCAGCTTAAGCAACGGCGCGTGCCAATCGCTCAGCAGCGGCACCGCATCGGCAGACAACGGCGGCGGCGGCACCGTTTCAACCCACGGGCGGTCATATTCCGGCGATTCGTCGGCGAGCGGCGGGATCGGCACATCGGCCACGCTCTCGCCATACCATTTCAGCACCATTCGCTTGGTATCGGTCAGGTGGCCGACAACGGCAAAGTCCAGATCCCATTTGCGGAAGATCGCTTCGGCCGTGGCTTCCTCGCCGGGCTTCAGGACCATCAGCATGCGCTCCTGGCTCTCGCTCAGCATAATCTCATAGGGGCGCATGCCGGTCTCGCGCATGGGCACAAGGTCCAGGTCCAGCTCGACGCCCAGGCCGCCCTTGCTCGCCATCTCGAAGCTGGAGGAGGTCAGGCCGGCCGCGCCCATGTCCTGGATCGCGACGATGGCGTCGGTCGCCATCAGCTCCATGCAGGCTTCGATCAGCAGCTTTTCCTTGAAGGGATCGCCCACCTGCACGGTCGGGCGCTGCTGCTCGGCCTCATCGTCAAAGGTGGTGCTGGCCATGGTCGCGCCGTGGATGCCGTCGCGCCCGGTCTTGGCGCCGACATAGACGACGGGATTGCCCTGGCCCTCCGCCTTGGCCGTAAAGATGCGGTCAGCGGGCGCGATGCCGACGGCCATGGCGTTGACCAGCGGGTTGCCGTTGTAGGAGGGGTCGAACTCGCACTCGCCGCCCACCGTCGGCACACCGACGCAATTGCCGTAGCCGCCGATGCCGGCGACGACGCCGTTGACCAGATGGCGTGTCTTGGGATGGTCCGGCGAGCCGAAGCGCAGGGCGTTCAGGATCGCCACCGGCCGCGCGCCCATGGTGAACACGTCGCGCAGTATGCCACCGACACCGGTTGCCGCCCCCTGATAGGGCTCGATGAAGCTCGGGTGGTTATGACTTTCCATCTTGAAGCAGGCGGCCAGCCCGCCGCCGATATCCACCGCACCCGCGTTCTCGCCCGGCCCGAGGATCACCCAGGGCGCTTGGGTCGGGAACTTCTTCAGCCACTTCTTTGAGGACTTATAGGAGCAGTGCTCCGACCACATCACGCTAAAGATGCCCAGTTCCAGCACGTTCGGCGTGCGGCCGCAAATTTCGAAGGCACGCGCGTATTCTTCGGGCGAGAGGCCTCCGGCGATAGCGTCCGCCTCCGTCGAGCGCTGCACGTCCGACAAATTGGCGAGCGGCGCGCCTTGCAGATTGTCGGACAGTTGATCGCCGCTCATCCGAGGCTCTCCAGGATCGACTCGAACAATGGCCAACCATCCACCGAGCCCAGCCTCGGCTCGATGGCGCGCTCCGGGTGAGGCATCATGCCCATGATGCGGCCGGTCGCGTCATACAGGCCCGCAATATCGTTCTCCGAGCCATTCGGGTTACCGCCATCAGCGTAGCGAAAGGCGACGCGCCCCTCCCCTTCCAACATGGCTAGCGTTTCAGCGTCGGATTGATAATTACCGTCATGGTGCGCCACCGGCATGCGCAGCGTCCGGCCCTCGCGGTATTTACCGGCATAAAGCGTATCCGTCCGCTCCACCGACAAATCCACCGGGCGGCAGACGAAGCGCAAGCCCGCGTTGCGGATCAGTGCGCCGGGCAGCAACCCGCTTTCGGTCAGCAGATGGAAGCCGTTACAGACACCCATGACGGCGACGCCCCGCTTGGCGGCCGCCGCCACGGCCCGCATCACCGGGCTCTGTGCGGCGATCGCGCCGCAACGCAGATAGTCGCCATAGGAAAAGCCACCCGGCAGGAAGATCAGGTCCAGCGGAGGCAGTTCGGTTTCCTGGTGCCAAATCATCGAGGGTTCGCGGCCGGTCAGCCGGGCCAAAGCCACCGCGCCATCCCGGTCGCAGTTGGAGCCGGGAAAAACAATCACAGCAGCGCGCATGATGGGTTAAGCGTCCAACAATTCGACGGTGAAGTTCTCGATCACCGGGTTGGCGAGCAGCTTTTGGCTCATCTGTTGCACCTGGGCCTCGGCCCTGGCGCGGTCGTCGGTGTCCAACTCGAGCACGATCAGCTTGCCCTGCCGCACCTCTCTCACGCCATCGAAGCCCAGAGAGCCCAGCGCCTTGCCAATCGCCTGGCCTTGTGGGTCAAGCACACCGTCCTTCAGCATCACGCGAACTTCAGCCCGAATCATGGAGTCCTCAAGCCGTTTTCTTGTCATCGGGTTTCACATCGTCAATCGAGGTAATATCGGCGCCGCCTTCCTGCAGGATTCCCAGCCGGCGCGCCACTTCCTGATAGGCTTCCCGCAGGCCGCCCATATCCTTGCGGAAGCGGTCTTTGTCCATGATCTCGTTCGTGGTGGCGTCCCAAAGGCGGCAGCTGTCCGGCGAAATCTCGTCCGCCAGGACGATCCGCACGTCCTCGGCAGTATAGAGGCGACCGAACTCGACCTTAAAGTCCACCAGCCGCATACCCGCGCCCATGAAAAGCCCGGACATATAGTCGTTAATGCGCAACGCCAGATTGAACATGTCGTCCAATTCCGGGGGGGTTGCCCAACCAAACGCGGTGATGTGCTCTTCCGTAATCAGCGGGTCGCCCAGCTCGTCGCTCTTATAATAGTATTCGACGATGGAGCGGGGCAGGCGTTCGCCTTCCGGGCGGTTGAAGCGTTTGGCAAAGTTGCCCGCGCTCCAATTGCGCACCACCACCTCGACCGGCACGATCTCGACTTCGCGCACCAACTGTTCGCGCATGTTCAGGCGTTTAATGAAGTGAGTCGGAATCCCAGCATCCTGCAAACGCAGCATAATGAACTCCGAGATCCGGTTGTTCAGAACGCCTTTGCCGGTAATTACCTCGTGTTTCTGATTGTTGAACGCGGTGGCGTCGTCTTTGAAATACTGGATCAGCGTGCCGGGCTCGGGGCCTTCGTACAGAACCTTGGCCTTGCCCTCATAGATCCGTCTGCGCCGGGCCATGGAGATGTCCTAGAACAAGCAATTGCTGGAGCCGCAACCTACCATGACGTTTGCACGATTGCTATGGCGCCGGCCGTGGCATGTCGCGCGATGAGGTGGGGAGGAAATGCGCGGGGCGGGCTCAATAAGGCCGATGCATGTCCGCCAGCATGGGGAAATGCTCATTATTTCGGGTCGCGAGCATCAGACCGTGCTCCTGCGCCGCCGAAGCGATGAGTGCACCGGCGATATCGACGCCATGACTGCTGCGGTACCGATCCAAAAACCTTGTAGACGCCTTCGCGGATCAAGGCGCTATGCTTCCTGCCGGTGCGAGCCGCCATTTCCTTCAGCTTTTTCTTCTGATCGTCCCGCAGGAACACTTGCGCCTTTTGCATCGATGGATGCTCCTTGGGAGCTGACCGCCATTCAACCTATGTGGCGAATATAGCCTGAGCGCCCTATATCTCGACCGCTGCGAACGCCGTCTCCTCCGGATAGAGGCTCGCGAACCACCATTTCGGCTTGCCCTTTTGGGGCAATGCCACCAGCGAGCGGGAGACGGTGCCGAATCCCCAGCCCGTATCCACGGTCATCGCCCCGTTCGGGTCGGTGATGCCGGGCGCCGTCTCGGTCAATTCCAGCAGGCGTTGCCAATCGCCCCACTCACCGGCTTCGATATCGGGCGGCTCTGCCGCCTGAAACTTCGGCAGGTAATGGACGCAGCGGGCGGACAACGCCGTGTCGTTCAGATCCCAAGCCGTCAGCATGCCAACCCCTTCCGGCAGCGGAAACACGTCGACCTGCCCCTGGCCCACTCCCCGCAGCCAGTATCCGTCTTGACCGTCGGCAATGACCATGTTGAAGGAGCGGAACGCCCCGCCATCATAGCCCGAAAGCGCGTTCACGGCCGCTTGCGCGGTTGCGTGGTCCAACGCGTCCAAGACCAGCTCGCCGCGGCTGCGCTTGCCTGCCTCCGTCCCGAGCGAGCCGCGGCGGTTCAGGATGGCCACGGCAAGGCCATGGTCGTTCACGCCCAGCCAAGTACCGCCTGCCTGGTGATCCTTCCCGGCTATGGTGGCGGGCCGGTCCGGCCAATGGCGCGCTGGCGGCGACCAGGAACGCCCCTGCATCTCATCGCGGTTGGCGACAAGCAGCAGAGGCCACGCGTGGCCCGGCCGGCGTAAAATGACGACAGTACACATCGATATTAAGCTTGGGTCGCATTGCTAGCGAAAGGGAAGACCTATATATGGCATGACTAGAGATCGATCGCCAAAGGGTTCTGTACGATGTCCACGTTCGACGACCGCCAAAAGCAGTTCGAAGCGAAGTTCCAGCACGATCAGGAACTACAGTTCAAGGTGATGGTGCGGCGCAATCGCCTATTGGGTAATTGGGCCGGCGCCCTGATGGGGCTGGAAGGCGACGCGCTGAGCAGTTACGCGAAAGAGGTGGTACAATCCGACTTCGAAAAGCCGGGCGATCACGACGTTTTTGAAAAGGTTAAAGGCGACCTGACGGCCAAGGGCGTGGCGCCATCCGACCACATGCTGCGCAAGGAAATGGATGACCTGCTGGGTCAGGCGAAAAAGCAGATCATGGCCGAATAGGCGGCCGTGCGGCGGTCACTTCCGCGCTGGCCGCCGGAGCAGGAACACCAACGGTATCGGCGCCAGAACCACAAGAAACAACAGCATAAAGTCGTTCAGGAAGGCTATCATGCGTGCCTCGCCAACGACTAGGCTTTGCAGCGCCGCAAGGCCGCCTGCCGTGTCAAGGTTCCAGGGCAGGTTTCCGACCATCTGGAACGCCTCGCTGAACGGGTTCACGTGGTCGCGCAGTTCTACGTAGTTGGTTTGCGCCGACCGTGTCAGGGTCGCGACGATCGCTGACGTGCCCATGCTGGCGCCAATCGAGCGGACGAGCGCGAACAGGGATGCTGCCTCCACCCGGAATTTCGCGTCCAGCGTGGAAAAAGTTACGGTCGCGAGCGACACCCACATCACCCCCATGCCAAACCCGTTGACCATGGTCAGCCAAACGACTTCGTTCAGGGGAACATCGGCGTTCCAGGTGGTCATCCAGAAATTGCTGAGGGCGACCGCGATCAACCCGGTCAGGATCAGATACTTGCCGCTGAACCGGTCCGCCAGATAGCCGCCGGACAGCATGGCTACCATGGTGCCGATACCGCGGGCCGACACGATCCATCCGGCGGTCATCACCGGATAATTCTGCACGTTCTGCAAGAACAGCGGCAGAATGAAGAGGCTGGCGAAGACCGCAACGCCAAACACAAAAATCAACATCAGACCGATGACGAAGTTACGATCCCTGAACATCGCCAAGTTGAGGTAAGGGTTCCGCGCCGTCAGGCAATGAGCGACGAACAGGTAGAGACAGAGCGCCGCCAGCGCCGCTTCGGCGACGATCTCGGTCGAGGAAAACCAGCCGAGCCGCTGGCCGCGGTCCAGCACCAGTTGCAGGCAGGAAACGCCGATGATCAGCGTCATAATACCCAGCCAGTCGTTCTGGCTTGCGACGGCCTTTGCCTTGGGCAAGACTGCCCAAATGCCCGCGAACGCCAGAATGCCAAGCGGGATATTCATCGAAAACAGATATCGCCAGCCATATTCATCGGTCAGGTAGGCCCCAAGGGTCGGTGCAACGACTGGACCCAGGATCATGCCCATCGACCAGATTGACATGGCGAATCCGTGTCGCTCTTTCGGATAGGTGTCCAGCATGATCGATTGCGCAACCGGCAAGAGCGGGGCGGATACGAACCCTTGCAACGCCCGGAAAACGACCAACTGGGTCAATGTCTCGGCGGACGCGCAAAGCATCGACATCAAAGTGAATCCGGCAATCGCCGCCAGAAAAACGACCCGGCGACCGACCTGTTGGTTGAACCAGCCGATCAGAATGGTTCCCACCGCCGTCGCGACCACAAATGAGGTGACGATCCACCCCACCTGGTCCGACGTCGCCGAGAGGTTGCCTTGAATGTGCGGCAGCGCCACATAGGCGCTAGACATGTTGATCGAATGCAACAGCGAGGCAATCAGCACCGGCACGGTGATGATCGCGCGTTCGGTCGATGTGAACGGACCTCTCGCCGGTTTGTTAATGATCGGCATGAAAATTTCCCGGCCGTCGTGGCCGCTCGGCTTGGGGAGCGTGCTGGAATGGATGCAGCTACTATGTCCCCGCCCGGCAGATTGGATCGAATATCCACCATCGCGAAATGGTGGGCGCAAGTGGGATCGAACCACTGACCCCCACGGTGTGAACGTGGTGCTCTACCGCTGAGCTATGCGCCCTTTTCGGGAAGCCGGGTTGATATAGAATGGGTCAAGGCGCGTCAAGCGCGGGGATCCGACCGTGCAGGGTTTAAAGAAGGGAACATCGATGAAGTGGCTCATCGCAGTATGTATCTCCGTTTTTGCCGGCGCCGTCCACGCCAATCAGTACGATTTCTCGTTCGTTGGCTACTATAGCGGTCTCCGGATTGGGGAAGCGACCGGCTCGTTGCATTGGGGCGATGAGCGCTACAGCATGGATATCCGCGCGAAATCCGACGGCATTGTCAACTTGTTCACCGTCATCACCCATACGATCCAGTCGGAAGGGACCATCGCCGACCAGCCCGTGGCGAAGACCCACTATTATCTCTCACGCGACGGCAAGAAAAAAACAGAGATCGAACTGGCCTTCACGCCGGATGACGTCGAGGTCGTCGCCGCATCGCCCGATCCCTTAAAGGAAAACCGCTCGCCCGTGCCGGCAGAGATAAGGCGCGGCTCGCTTGATCCGCTTTCGGCGGTGCTGGCGTTGGGGATGGCGGCGAATGAACAGGCGGGGTGCGATGGCACGGCACCGGTTTTCGATGGCCGCCGCCGTTACGACGTTGTCCTGGAAAACGGCGAAAAACTGCAATATAGCGGCCCGAACGGGGTGCGTGAGGCCTTCATGTGCGATTTCCGCTTCATCAAGAAGGCCGGATACCGCCAGAAAGATGCAAAGTGGAAAGGCCTTACGGGCAAAGTGTGGATCCAGCAGCTCGGTGAAGACATGCCCATGCTGCCGGTCCGCCTTGAAATCGAAACCAGTTTCGGCACCGGCTATGTGCACATGGTGTCAGCCAAGCTTCGGCAATAGGTTCCATAGCCCCGAATGAAGGCTGCGCATCTATGACCTCGATCAATCTCTACAGCGACACGCAGACCAGGCCAACGCGGGCGATGCGGCAGGCGATGGCGAATGCGGAGGTCGGCGACGAGCAGCGCGGCGATGACCCTTCTGTCAATGCGCTTGTGCGCGCGCGTGGCGGCCATGCTGGGCCAGGAAGCGGCGGTGTTTCTGCCGTCCGGCACCATGGCGAACGAAATTTCGCTCTGGGTGCATTGCCGGCCAGGCGACGAGATCCTGGCGGACAGGACCGCCCATATCACCAACTTTGAAGGCGGGGGCCCCAGCGCCCTGGCTGGCGCCCTGGTCACGGGGCTGGACGGCGACAAGGGTCGTTTCACGGCAGACCAGGTGCGCCACGCGGTCCGCCCCGTTTCCCGCTATTTCCCCCGCACCCGCGTCGTTGTGATGGAGCAAACCTCAAATCTGGCGGGCGGCACAGTCTGGCCACTTGAACAGGCCGCAGCGGTGGCAGCAGTTGCGCGCGAAGCGGGCCTCGCCGTGCATATGGACGGAGCCCGGCTGCTGAACGCCACCACGGCGCTCGGCTGCGATCCTGCGGAATTCGGGCGGCTCTGCGATTCCGTCTGGATCGACCTGTCCAAGGGGCTGGGTTGCCCGGTAGGCGCGGTGCTGGCGGGCTCCCCCGCCTTTATCGAAGAGGTCTGGCGCTGGAAACAGCGGATCGGCGGCGCAATGCGCCAGGCGGGCATCCTCGCCGCTGCGGGACTGTATGCCCTCGACCATCATGTGGAGCGGCTGGCCGAAGATCACGCCAACGCCCTCGCCTTCGCCGAGACAGTGGCCAGCCTGCCCGGCGTCCGTGTCGACTTGGGCAGCGTGCAGTCGAACATCGTCTATTTCGATGTGCCCCGCCATGACGCGGCGGCAGTGTCGGCGGCCTTGACCGCCAGCGGTATCCAGATCGGCGCCATGGGGCCTGAGACCCTGCGCGCGGTGACGCACCTGGATGTCAGCCACGAGCAGGTGCTGGAGGCGGCGCGCGCGGTCGGCGAAGTCCTGGCCGGCGGCTGACAGCCGCAATCGCCGATCCCGGCTCCTCCGCTCCCAGCCAAGGCCCTTACCGCATATTTCTGTGTTGCCGACATTTGTTTTGCAACTTTAACGTGTATTAAATCGAAATCAGGGCTTATAGGCAAACGGTTGAAAGAAAAGAGAGAGAAAATGCGTCTATCATCTCAATTAATAGTTGCATGGACTCGGACTTCCCTCTCCTGCTAAAGGCAAGCCCCCTCACGGACAGCTCTACTATCTGTTCGTGTTTGAACACCCATCAAACCTGCACCGAAAACGCCACCCCTGCGGAGTCCATTCGACTAGCCGCCGTATGTAGCGATATTATGTGGCAGTCCTACTCTATGTATGACGAAGACATGATGTTGCCGATAAGCGAGGAAATTGAATCAGTTGCTCAACTGGAACGGTTTTCCTCGAGTGTGGAAAGTTCCCTCTATCATCCGCAGGGCCGCGGTACGGGTCATGTCCCAGTGCGTGGTGTAAGAGTGCCGGTCCTCGGCGAGGTCCGAGGGTGATCAGGGCGCCACGGCGGGCAACCTGACGAGGTGATCATCGATTATCCGGGCCAGGCTTTCCAGCGCCATGTAGCGTCGGGCGACGGCCCATTCGTCATTTTGCTCCAGCATCAGTGCGCCAACGAGGCGGATGATGGCCGCGTCGTTGGGAAAGATGCCGACAACATTGGACCGGCGTTTGATCTCCTTATTCAATCGTTCCAATGGATTGGTGCTGGCAATCTGGGCCCAGTGCTCGCGCGGAAAGTCCATGTAAGCGAGCACGTCCTCCCGTGAAGCGTCCATCATCTGGGCCAGCCCCTCGTTCTTCTCGCGCAGAGCATCGGCGACCACCTGCCACTGCTTCTCCGCCTCCACCTTGGTCTCCTGGGCAAAGATAGTTTTGAGCATGGCGGCGACGGCGCCTCTGTTCTTGGCAGGCGCATGCGCCAAAGCATTGCGCATCCAATGAACTCGGCAACGCTGGTGGGTGGCGTTGAACACACGGCTCGCCGCGGCGCGCAGTCCCTTGTGATCGTCGGCGATGACCAGCTTGACGCCCCGCAGGCCGCGATCGGCGAGCGAGCGAAGAAACCCGGTCCAGAATGTCTCCGCCTCTGATGGGCCAACCGCGATGCCGAGAATTTCCCGCCGGCCGTCGCCATTGACTGCGACGGCCACTATCACTGCGCGACTGATGATCCGTCCGCCCTCGCGCACCCGGATGTAGGTGGCGTCGAGCCAGAGATAGGGCCACGCGCCTTCAAGCGGGCGGTTGAGGAAGGCCTGCACCCGTTCGTCGATCTCGGTACAAAGCCGTGAAACCTGGCTCTTCGACACCCCGCCAGCGCCCATGGCCTTGACCAGATCATCGACAGCACGGGTTGAAACGCCGTGGACATACGCCTCTTGAATGACGGCAACGAGGGCTTTCTCCGCCGTCCGGCGCGGTTCCAGAAAGCTCGGGAAGTAGGAGCCCTTGCGCAGCTTCGGGATCGACAAAGCGATCCGACCGGCGCGCGTGTCCCATCCCCGTTCGCGATAGCCGTTGCGCTGTGCGGTCCGAAGCGGCGAGCGGGCCCCCTTCGCTGCGCCAGTCGATCCTTCAACTTCCGCCTCCATCAGCCGTTCGGCCGCAAAGGCCAGCAGGTCGCGCACCAGATCGGCGTCCGCACTGTTTTCAACAAGCTCAATCAAAGCCATCCTATCGTCGGTCATTGTCATCTCCGGTTCGGTTTCGAGTTTCCCAACAAGAACCTCTACCGAAGATCGGCAATGGCCGCCCGCGCCGCCTTCCGCCCGCTACAGCGCTATGAGGGGCGCGCGGGCGGACGGCGGCGCTACCGCCTGCTGTTACACCACGCTACGGGACACTGCTCCAAACGGAATTCTACTGGGCGGCAAGATTTGCCCTCTTCGACAGACTCGGAGATCGGCACAAGGGGACATCGGCGAACACATTTCGATATGATGGTGCAATGTCCATCATCTGACAGGCAGGCACTCGACTTTGATGTCGAATTGGGCGACTTCACCTGACGGCAAAACTGCACCATCTTGCTTATCGAAAACCTTCACTCGTGCCCCCGTTGTGACCTTCGATCAACCGATGGCGCGTGTTCGATCTGGGCTCATGATAACGACAGAACGACGATTACGCAGATCGTTGGGGCACGTTGCCGTAGCAGCGATACGCGCAATTCGTCAGCTTCACGATGTGAGAGACAGCGCCATACAGGCAGTGTCTTACTGAAACTTATTCGTGAGCTTGATCAGCCAGCCATCCAGACTGACAGGAATTAACCATAGGAGGCTTCTCCCTTTCGTTCCGGCGCTGCGAGATGTTGATGTTTCGGATGGCGGCGCGGGTGATGGCTTCCTGGTGCATGCAGGGCTCTGAGCAATTCTGATCGACGTAGGCAGCGGCTCGAGACGGTTGGATGCACCGCGGACAGGCGACGGCGATCTCGCATTCCGGGGTGTGGCGCCGTGATCTGGTACTCTCAGACGCGCTGCTCGACGAAGTCGCGGGCGGTTGCTGGCGCGAGGCGGGCTCCGAGGCCGAGCAGGGTATCGAACGCCACGGCTGTGTGGCGGCGACGGTTCCACCTGAAGACGAACTCGTCGAGGTAACGCCTGAAGTGCTGGCGACGGAGGCCATGGTAGGTCCCGAGCGCCCATCTCTTGAGGTTTGAAAAGACGCGATGGGTCCAGCGCAGGATGATGTGGGCGGCCATCTTGCCGACGACTTTCGGCTCGTGCACATGGTCGGGCAGGCCATTGTAGCCGGACCATCCGTCCGTGACGACGCGGGCACCGGCGGCGGCGACCGCGACGACGAAGGGCTTGAGCGTGGCGCCGGAGAAGTCGGCGATCGGCGCGAGACGAATGCGGCGCGGCTTGCCTTCGGGCGAGAGCTCCACCGCGCCGGCAACGAGCATCTTGCCCTGCGAGCTGCGGCCTTGACCGCCAGCGGGCGGGTCGTCCTTATGGCGCAAGGCGATCTCGGTCTCGTCAACTTCGACGACGTCCTCGAGAAGGCTTCGCTCGGGATCGACCATGGCGCGGCGGAGCTTCGTCAGGAGCAGCCAGGCGCTCTTGTAGCTGCCCAGGCCCAGTTGGGCCTGCAGTTGCAGGGCGGAGATCCCGTTGGAGTGGCTGGTTACGATATGGATCGCCGTGAACCAGGTCTTCAGCGGCAGATGGCTGCCGTGCATGACCGTGCCTGCGGTCACGGACGTCTGCCGCCGGCAGGCCGCGCACTCCCAGGTGAACGCCTTGGTCTTCAGCAGCCATCCCTTCGTGACGCCACAGCCCGGGCAGACAAAGCCCTCCGGCCACCGGCGACGCGCCAGATAGTCGGCGCAGGCCGCATTATCCGGAAATCGCGCCTCGAACTGGGCGCGGGAGAGCGGGCGGTCATGTTTCCAGCGGCTCGGCATGCGAGAACATTAAGCGAACGCACCTCGCGACGCAAGCGCAGATCACCACATTTTGTGCCGCCGGAGCCAACGGGAGAAGCCTCTAACCCGCATTTCTCACCAGTGTTGCCTGTCTGATCGGGAGATGGCTGGCTGACCTTTGGATGACGGATGCGTGCGGCTTGGGCATGCGGGTTCGTTGCGCCGTTGGGGCGCGGTCGGGATCAGGTCGGGTCCGATGTTGTTGATGGGCGGGTGGAGGCGATGCCGGAGCGTGCTTCAGCGGCAGAGCCGTGTGTGTGCGAGCGCGAACTCGTCGGCATAAGGACAGGCAGAGGCCATCGCCACACGGATACGACGGACGGTGACGGTCACCTGTGCGCCGATTTTCAGCAGTTTCAGACGCAGCGTGCCGCAGGTGGCCTTCGCCAGCCGGGTATGCGCCAGGTTCGCCGTAACGCACACAGCAGCACATAGGCCATGGAGGCGAACCACAGCCGCAACTGGTTCGCGGCCATGGTCGCCGCACTGGTGCGGTCGGCAAACAGGTCGAGCTGGCATTCTTTGATCCGGTTTTCCATGTCGCCGCGGGCGCAGTAAACGCGCTCGTAGAGCGTCCGGGCGTCCAGGTCCCCCGACGCAAGCGAGGTGACCACAAAGCGCGGGTTGGCGCCGTTCTCGCCCCGGCCCGGCATCCACTCGGCCTTGGCCACCACCCGACGGCGCCGGCTCCAGCTGTCCCGCGTGGTCCAGCGGAAGTCGGCGAAGCGCCGGGCGGGCCTGCCGGTGCGCTCAGCCTCTTCCCCTGCCCAGGCCAGGTCAACGTAGATCCGGTCCACCAGACGGGAATTGCGCGCCAGACCGAAAAGATAATCGACCCGGTTGGCCTCACACCAGGCCATGAGCTCTTCGCGTGCAAAGCCGCTGTCGCCGCGAAGCAGGATGCGCACCCGAGGCCAACGCTCGCGGATGTGCCGGACAATCCGGGCGATCTCGTCGGCTGCACCGGCGCTGGCGTCGATATTGGCGCGCCGAAGCTTGGCCGCCAGCAAATGCTCGCCACAGAACACATAAAGCGGCAGGTAGCAGTAGCAATCGTAGTAACCGTGAAAGAAGCGCCCCTCCTGGCGCCCGTGGATCGGGTCGTCCGTGGCGTCCAGGTCGAGCGTGATGCGTGCCGGTGGCCTGGTGTGCGCGTCCAGGAACAGATCGACGAACACATTCTCAATCGCCTTGGGATCGTGGGCGATCTTGCGGTCGCGGTCGTTGCAGACCGGCGCTTGCTCCAGGCGGTTCAGCGTGCTCTTGCCCGCCAGCGGCGCGCAGGTGGACCGGCGCGCTTCCAGTCGGCCGAGAACGGGGCCGAGCACCGGATCGTGGCGCAGGTCGTCGTGATCGACCAGATCCTCATAGCCGAGCGCGATGGCGAACACGCGCTGGCCTATCAGCGTGCGCACGTCGTGGACCACCCGCTCAGCCGCCGCCATCGGTGAAACAGGCAGCAAAGCGCTCGACCAGATTAACCGCCCGGTCCGTCGCCCCCAGCAGCAACGCTCCGGCATCCGAACTGATCGCCCCGCCACCGAAATCGGCGACCACGTCGCGACGATCGAGGCGTGCAAATAGCATGGCTTCCCGGTTACACTCTGTCCGCATTGGGGCTGCTCCTGAAGTCGGGTCAAGTGTCTGTCCACACTCACATTTTCCCCGATCTTATGCCCCGATGCACCTATCCTCGTGAGAAATGCAGGCTAACATAGAGGGAGATCAACATGATGCCCAAGACGTGGCGCTCACCACCCTGCCTTGATCCAGCAGCCGACAGCAACCTTCCTGAGCTTGATTGGGTGGAAATCATCGAAAAGTACGTGTTGGTCCAAAAGTCCTTCAGACGATACTTAAAACGGTTCGTGGACGACCGGGATAACGCTATTCCCGTGTCACATATTCACTTCCAACTGTGGACCTCCAAATTGGATGAAGCAGAAGAAGTAATAGATACTCTGATTTCTGTGCAGAAAGCCGGCAAAGAACGGTTCAGACATTAGAAACATCTGCAGCGTAGGCATAGGAGAGGCTGACCGGAGATTCGCCGCTGCAAGCGTCCATATGGGAGTCCCGCCTAACTCCGTTCCGCCAGGAACCGATCCACCATCTCGCGGGCCTGGCCCAGATAGTTGACCGGATCGCACAGCCGCTCCAGTTCTGCGTCCGGGAGTTTGCCCGCGACTTCGTCGGAGCGCTTTAACGCCTCCTGCAGCGAAAGCCCCTGCTCGTTCGCCACGCGGCAGGCATCATAAACAACGTCATGCGCCGTATTGCGGCCCAGCGCCGGGGCGAGCCCCATCATCACGGCTTCGGAGACGATCAGGCCGCCGGTCATCTCCAGATTC
Organism: uncultured Alphaproteobacteria bacterium; assembly: GCA_963807085.1. GTDB lineage: Bacteria > Pseudomonadota > Alphaproteobacteria > Bin95 > Bin95 > JACKII01. The sequence goes on along the minus strand of CAWEBB010000032.1, from coordinate 286,412 downwards.
CGGCGCATCCGCTCCGGCTGCACTTGCAGGCCAGCCAGCATGAAATTGGCCTGTGCCAACGTACCGGCGCTCAGAACGAACGCCTCCGGCACCGCGATCCATTCGGCATGCCAGGGGCCGGTGGCGCGTTCGTGGTCGGCGGCCATGGCGTCCATCACTACCGCCGCATGCTGGCGGATCACCTTGCCCGCGCCCAGGATCAACTCGCACGAGATCGGGTTGCGCTTTTGCGGCATGGTGGAGGAGCCGCCGCGGCCCGGTACGAAGGGCTCGAACGCTTCCCCGATTTCAGTCGTCATCATCAGCATGACGTCGGTCGCGATCTTGGAGAGGGAACCGCTGACCAGTCCCAGGAAATTCACGCTCTCCGCCACGCCGTCCCGCGCCACGTGCCACGGCATGGAGGGCCTCCCCAGGCCAAGTTCCACCATCAGCGCATCCGAAACCGCCATGCCATGCTCGCCCAACGAGGCGAGCGTACCCGCCGCGCCGGCGAACTGGCCGACCTCGACCCGGGGGCGCAACTGAGCCAAACGCTCCCGATGGCGGTCCACCGCAGAGAGCCACACGGCCGCCTTATAGCCGAACGTCACCGGCAGGGCGTGCTGCAGGTGCGTGCGCCCGGCCATCACCGTATCCCGATGCTCCACCGCCAGCTTGGCCAGGCTATCAGCCAGCCGGTCCATCTCGCTTTCGACGATTGCAAACGCCGCCTTCAGTTGCAGAACCAGGCCAAAATCCATGATATCCTGCGTTGTCGCACCCCAATGGGCGTACTCGCCGGTACGCTCCGGGCAGGCCTTGGCGATGGCGCGGACCAGCGGCAGGATCGGATAGCCAACGATCTCCGTCTGCTCTTTGATCATCTCCATATCCAGGTTCTCGAGTTTGGCCGCCGCGGCAATGGCCGCCGCCGCATTGGCCGGAATCAGGCCGAGCCGTCCCTCGACAACCGCCAGCGCACTCTCGACCCGGCAATAGGCTGTCAGCATGCCCTCATCCGAAAAGACGGCGCGCATGGCTTCCGTGCCGAACAGGTCACGGAAGATGGCGGAATCGATCATGGAAACGGGCATTGCTGAAGGCTCCTGGTTTCAGGGCGGACAAGATGGTGCGGAGGCGATAGAATGCCGCCATCCTATCAGCCGTTTCCCGATAAAGGCAGAGCCATGAAAGACGTGAAAGCCCTGATCTACGACGTGTTCGGCACCGTCGTCGACTGGCGCCGCGGTATCGCAGGTGAGGCCAAAGCGTTCCTCGGCGACCAGAAGGGCTATGACCTGGACTGGGAAGGCTTCGCCGATGCCTGGCGCGGCCGCTATCAGCCCTCTATGGAACGCATTCGATCCGGCGAGCGGCCCTTTACCAAGCTGGACATCCTGCACCGGGAGAACCTGCTGGAGATCCTGCCGGACTTCGGAATAAGCGGGCTTACCGAGGCCGAGATCGACCACCTGAACACCGCCTGGCACCGGCTGCCGCCCTGGCCGGATTCGGTGCCCGGCCTGATCCGGCTGAAGACCAAATACATCATCGGCACCCAGTCCAACGGCAACATCGCCCTGATGGTCAACATGGCCAAGCACAGCGGGCTGCCCTGGGACGTGATCCTGGGCTCTGAGGTCGTGCATGCCTACAAGCCCCAGCCGGAAGCCTATACCCGCGCCTGCGACGCTCTCGGGCTGGCGCCGGAACAGGTGATGATGGTCGCTGCGCATACCAATGACCTGCTGGCGGCGCGGGCGCAGGGCCTGAAAACGGGGTTCGTCGCCCGGCCGCTGGAATTCGGCACCAAGAACCGGAAGGCGGATATCGAACCGCACGAAAGCGTCGATGTCTCGGCCTGGAGCTTCACCGAACTGGCGGACAGGCTGGGCTGTTAGCAGCCTGACGGAATTGCCTGTTTCCCGGCCGGCCATAGGAAGAGCCGGGGCTGCGCAGAGTGAGGCCAACGCTCCAAGCGACCCCGTATACCGCTATCGCGTTCCGGGAATGCAGGGCGTGATGTTTGATGACCACCCGCGGACCCGGCTCGAAACTGGAACGGTTCGCAACGACTGTTTCCGCCGGTGTTCACTTTCTCTAAAAGTTGCCACCTCTAAAAGATGTCACCGGCAAAGCTCACAAATCGTTCGTCCGTCCTTGTCTTTGCCTGAACGCATACTGTACCGGCCGCATCCGTCCGCACCAAAACCTCATGCCACCGAATACACTCCTGCAAAGGTTGCCCTTGCGTGACGACTGACCAAGCCATCCTGTTTGCCATCCTGGCCGCCACGGTCGCCGCCTTTGCATGGGGCCGCTGGCGGCACGATGTTGTGGCGCTGGCAGCATTACTAGCAACCGTTCTGGCCGGACTGGTGCCGAGCGAAAACGCGTTTTCCGGCTTCGGCCATCCGGCGGTGATTACGGTCGCGGGGGTGCTGGTGCTTTCGCGCAGCCTGCAGACCTCTGGCGCGGTCGACGCCCTTGCCCGGCGCATTCTGCCGGTCGAGGCAAGCCAGTTCACGATGATTGCCGCCTTGACGGGCATCGCCGCCGTGCTGTCGGGCTTCATGAACAATGTCGGAGCGCTGGCATTGCTGATGCCGGTCGCACTGAAGGCCGCGGGGAGCCTGCAAATGCCGCCCGGCCGTCTGCTGATGCCACTGGCGTTTGGCTCCATCCTGGGCGGCATGACGACCCTGATCGGCACACCGCCCAACCTGATCGTTTCCGGCTATCGGAAAGAGGCATTTGGCGAAGCCTTCGGCATGTTCGATTATACGCCGGTCGGCGCAGCCATCGCGCTGGCCGGTGTCGTGTTCATCACGCTGGTCGGCTGGCGACTGGTACCGAAGCGGCAGCCTGCGGGCATCGCCGGGTTCGAGTCCGGTTCATACGTCACCGAAGCCCGAGTCCCTGAAGACGCAAAGGCTGCGGGCCTGAGCGTGCATGAGGCGGAAGGCGGTGCCTCCGATGGGGATATGCAGGTGTTGGGCCTGATCCGTGATGGTGTGCGCCTGGACACCGTTCGAGCGATGACGCAGGTGCTAGCCGACGACATTCTGATCCTTGAGGCAGAGCCGGACGCACTACCGGGCGTACTCAGTTCGTTGGGGCTGGTGCTGGAAGAAAAGGTTGAAGCCAATCGCGAGGAGCAGGAGGAGGCAGAGACCGAAGCCGCCGATCGAGCCTCGGCAAGGGAAGCGGAAAAGGAGGCCGCCAGGACAGCGGTAGCAGAAACTGCCAAGGAGAGAGAGCCGGGGAGTTCTACTGCTGGTGAAAATCAGGTGGCTCTGGGCGATGCCCGAGTGCCAACAGTCGGGGAAGCAGCAGAAGACAAAGAGGCAGAAGACAAAGAAGAGGCAAAAGACGAAAAGTCTCAAGCCGGGGGCAGGCCCGAAAGCACCCTGGTCGAACTGGTCGTCCCGCCGAACGCCACAATCATCGGCCGCTCGCCCATGACGCTGAACGTCCGCACCCGCTATCACATTACCATTTTGGCGATTTCCCGGAACGACAAGCGCACCGTCGGAAGGTTGCGTTCAACCCAGATCGCGGTTGGCGACGTGTTGCTGGTCGACGGCCCACCAGAGGCGGTCAGCCTGTTCGCCGCTGATTATGGCTGCCTGCCGCTCGCGGAGCGGGCGCTCCACCTGCCGTCCAGAAGCGAAAGCTGGTGGGCTGGCGGCATCATGCTGGCGTCCGTGGCCGCCGCAGCCAGCGGTTTGGTTTCCGCGCCGGTCGCCTTTGCCTTGGGCGTGTTGGTAACCATGGTCATGGGCGTGCTGCCGCTTCGGGGCATCTACAACGCAGTGGATTGGTCGGTCGTCGTCCTGCTCGCCTGTCTGCTGCCGGTCGCCGAGGCCATGCTGAGCACCGGCGCGGCCGGACTGCTGGCCGATTTCCTGGTGACCGACGTTGCACAAGGCATGACCATCGTCTCGCTCACACTCATACTGATCGTGACCATGACGCTGTCGGACATCATGAACAACGCGGCGACTGTGGCGGTGATGGCGCCAATTGCACACGGCGCTGCCCTGACACTGGAGGCGAACCCAGACGCGTTCCTGATGGCTGTCGCCATCGGTGGCTCTTGCGCCTTTCTCACGCCCATTGGCCACCAGAACAACACGCTGATCCTGGGTCCGGGCGGCTTCCGCTTCGGCGACTATTGGCCATTGGGCCTGCCGCTGGAGATCATCGTGACGGCGGTCAGCATCCCCATGCTGCTGCTGGTCTGGGGAGTGTAGGCCAGCGGTGAACCTCGGCTACGTTATTTCATTGCGTCCATGAAGCGGCGCATGGCGGCGATCTGGTCGTCAAGCCCGCCTGCCCCCTGGCCGGAGGTATAGAAGGTGGCGTGGCTCGCGCCCGCCGCTGCCCAGGTATCGACCGCCCGCCGCCAATCTTCCGGGCCGCCCAGGCTGTAGCGGATCCAAGCCTCGACGCCGAAGCCGGCCGGATCCCGGCCCTCCTCGCGCAGATAACCGTGCAGCTTTTCCAGCATCGCCATTGAGGTGCTGCCCGGATTGCCGAGCGGAATCCAGCCGTCGCCGTGCCGGGCCGCCCGCTTCAGCACGGCATCGACCCCGCCGCCGAACCAGATCGGGATCGGCCGCTGGATCGGCAGCGGGTTCACGCCCGCCTGCGTCACCCGATCGAATTCGCCCGAAAAGGTGACGGTACGCTCGCACCAATAGCGCTTCAGCAGCTGCACCTGCTCTTCCTGCCGCCGGCCGCGCTTCGACCAGTCCTGGCCCAGCGCCTCGTACTCCAGCGGATTCCAGCCGACACCGACGCCGAGCCGCAGCCTACCGCCGCAGAGAATATCCACCTGGGCCGTCTGCTTGGCCACCAACGCGGTCTGGCGCTGCGGCAGGATCAGCACGCCGCTCGCAAAGCCCACTTTCTCCGTAACCGCCGCCATATAGGCGATGGTGGTGAAGGTCTCGTGGAAGCTGTCATCGGCATCATAGGGATGTTCCGCCTGCAGCACCGCACGGTCGGCGCCCAGCACATGGTCCGAAACCTCGATATAGTCGAAGCCGATTTCCTCGGCCGCTTGCGCCCAGTCGCGGATCTGAACGCGGTCGGCCGGCATGTCGCGGGTTGGAAAGAATGCGCCGTATTGCATGGACATGGCCTTAAGTTTCCTGCCGTTGGTGTTATGGCGGTGCGGTCAGATCCACCATACAGCGCAACGTGGCCCGAGTCCCGCCGGTCGCCGCCTCGCCGACAATGACGTTCAGCTCCACGGGTACGGTCGCGGCCAAGGGCGGCGCGGCGTCAAAGCTGACGCGGTAGAGCCGGCCCTCGGACCCGACCAGGGCCCGCGCGGCTTCGGGAACGGGCGTCACGTTCTCCACCACAAGCGCCGGATCACCGGAGGGGCCGGGCGCGTGGGCGCGGCCATCGAACGAGGCGACCACCGGCGGCGACACAACCGGCGAGGGGATCAGCAGAAAGCCGTCGGTGCCCTGCTCCCAGGCCGTAACCGCGGCAGCCGCGGCATCGGCACCGGTGCGCAGCGGCAGCGTATCCACCACCTGCACGCTGAACCGCCGCACGGGGATATCCACGTCACCGCCCAGATGCAGGCCAAACCGCTCCAGCCCGCCGTCGGCGTAGCTGTTGCCAGCCGCGTTCCAGGGGTAGTAGCGGCTAAGCTCCACCGGAGAGACCGCCCCGATCACGGCGCGGGCCTGCAATTCCAGGTCGCCCGGCCGCCGCAACTGGTCGCTCAAATCGGGCCGCCGCACGGTCAGCCGCCAACGCCGGCCACCGGGCGGCGCCCCCGCGGGCACCACCACGGCGACCGCGGTGCGCTGCATCGCCAGCAGATCGATCGTATCGCCGTTGTTGACCACGGTGCCGCCCAGCGAAACCGCAACGTCCTGGGCTTCGACATCGAAGAAAATGGTCTGCCGCTCAATCTCCTGCACCTCCCGCGCCTCTAGCGACTCGTTGGCGGAGTCGATGTTGTTGACCGTGGTCAGCCGGTGCGCGCCCGGGTCCGTAAACGCCATATAGACCGAGCGGTGGCGCATGACATTGGGCCGCTCCGGCACCTGCGCCAGCGCGGTATAGGCCAGGCCTGTCGGGTTGGTCACGGCGGGATCAAGTTGCAGCGGGTCGCCGTCCTGTTTCGCGGCGAACAGGTCTGCTCCCGCCCGCGCCGGCGTGCCGTCGGGACCGGCACCGCTCTCCACCGTGCCGTTGGGCTCGCCAGCCGCGGCGGTTCCGGCGCGAAACACCACCGCCCGCAGGTCTGCATTCGCCGGGAAAACCCCCGCCTCCATCTGGTGGGCACGATCGACCAGCGAGGTCGCGGGGCCGTTCGTCCAGAATCGGAACCGGCCAATGTCGCCCACCAACATGCGGTAGCTGGCATAGTCGTCGGTCTTTTGCACCTGGCCGGTGATGCGGGAGACCGGCGTATAAAGCTCGCCGCTTTCGCTGGAGGCCAGTTGCTCTATCTTGGCAAGGTGCTCCGCCCGGAAGAACCGCCCATAAAAGACGTATCCCAGGAACGGCAGCAGCGAGTACATTTGGGTGCCGAACAGATAGCGTCCCGCACGGGTGAAGCCGTTCGCGACGTCGTTCCCAAAGTCGATGTCGGCGTTGAACTGGCCCCAGGGATCGAACAGCCATTTCATCCAGCCCATGCCCATCTCGGTCATGGCGGCACTGTCCCAGGCGCCGGTCGCCTCGGTGCCGCTGGTCATGTCCACCCGCGCGACGCGCACGCTGCTTTCCGCGCCATTGGGCGGCACGGGATCCGGCAGCGGCACGGGGTCCTGCAATTGCAAGGCGTCGCCATTGACTGCGGTCAAAGTCGTGCGGAAGGACTGGGCCTTATATTTTACCTCCACCCGGTCCTGAACGTTGAACCGGCTGCCCTCCCCCGTCACCGTCACGGAGAAGGGGTTGTTCAGGTCCGTGACCATGCCGGCGTAATAATTCAGCCAGTCGAAGACGGATTCCGGGTTTTGGGTATCATAGCGGCCGACCTGCACACCGCCCGGGAAGGTCACCGGCGGCGTCACCACCAGCAACCCTTCCTCGCTGACCACGGCCTGCCGTACGATCACGTTGGTCCCCTGCTTGATCGTGACCCGGCCATTGCTGTTCATGGCCTCGCGGCCCGCGGCGTTCGCCATGCGTAGTTGCATGCCGTTGCCCTCGACCTCCGCCGGATACAGATCGCCGGTGCCCTTGATCGCCGTGACCGCACCATAGACCAGCTTGGTAAGCCCATAGATCAGGCCGCCCCAGGTCGAGCCCACGAACAGGTTCAGCAGGCCGCCATGGGTAAACATCTGCAGGATGCTGTGGGTAATCTCCCAGCCTTTTTCGTCCTGAATGCGGCGGATATGGACGTTGCCGGTCGGCGGCGCGACCGCGCCCGAGTCCTCGATCCGGGCGACGACCTTGTCCGCGTCGATGCTGACCACTTCGACCCGGCGGGTGCGTGTGCCCTGCACGATTTGCAGCTTGACGCCCTCGGCCAGGTTCAACGGCGCGCGGTCGGCGATGATCAGATGCCACTGGCCGAGATGCGCCTGCACGGTGCCGGTCACGAAGGGCCCATAGTCCGGCAGTTCAAGATCGGTTGTCAGTTCGACCGGCAGTTCCATTAGGATCATGGGGAAGTAACAGAACCAGAGCGGCCCCCATTGGGTGTACTGAATGGTGTGGGTCAGCTCGTGATCGACAAAGGACTGCCGCCGATCGACCTCGTGTCCTTCATCATTCGGCACCAGCAGGGTGCCGGGGCTAAGCCGACCGGTCGCGGCGGCAAAGCCGTTGGGCGCAAATCCCTGCACCAACGCGACCTGTCCGGCCGCCGTCGCGGCCAAGCCGACCGTCATGCTAAATGCCTGGCCTTCGCGGGTGAAGCTGGCGGCGTCTTCGCTGTCGATCACGTCGATGCCGTGCAGGTCGGCGGTGCTGCCGGCGGCGAGGCCCGGGTCGGCGGCGAAGAACACCCGCAGGTTCTGCGCGGCACCGGTGACGACGGCCGGCCAGGTGCGGTCGCCGTCAATCACGCCGATGACCGTGTCCGTGTCGAACAGGTCGCCACTGGTCACGCTCACCAACATCTGGTTGCCGGGTTGACTGAAGGCGTTCTGGCCGGCGAGCCAATGCCCGTTGCCGGGATCCTGCGGCAGGGCGCGCCGGACCGTCAGCGCATCCCCGGCGGCGCCCGGGATGCTGTCGTTGGCGTCCAGGTCCAGGCGGCCGCCGCTCACGGTTTCGATGCGGTACCATTGCACGGTGGTGCCGTGTGTGACCTGCACGATCTCGCCCGCCCTGAACCGTGGGAAGTCCGCCGGTTGCGCGGCGCCGGTCGCCGGTTGCACTTCCGGATTGAGGGCGATCTGGTTGGTGTCCAGCCGCTCGGCCGTGTAGGTCGGACCGATGGCGTCCAGCGTCACGCATGCCAGGCCGTCCGGGTTCAGGCCCGCGATGGCGCGGTCGAGGGCGATGGTCTGGCTCAGCCTGCTGACGACGGCCAGCGTGTCGGTGCCGCCCTGGCGCAACAGCACGGGCTGGCCGGGCCGCGGGTCGGCGCCGTGGGTTCCAGGTGCGAACGCCGCCTCGCCGAATGCCTCGACTGTGGCCGTGGCGGCCGCCATCGTCAGTCCGGCGATCAGCGCCACAGGCGCCCCAGGCACCCCAGTCGGTCCAGGCGGTCCAGGCGCCGCGGCCGGCATGGCGCCCGCCGCGTTTGCCCTGATCAGGCGCAGCGCCGTGTCGCCTGCCACCAGCGCCGCGTCCGGACTGGTAAAAGTCACGGCGTTGGTAATCTGCAGTCCGTTGATGACCGACGTCCCGGCCTTGCGCCGCAGCCGCTCCAAGGTCCAGGGCGCCGCGCCCACCAGCGCCCGGTCCACCACGATGGCGTCATAGAGAGGCGCGCCCGTGACCAACCGCAGCGCCTCGCTGCCGCCGCCTGCGGCCCGCATCAGCACCTGGCCCGCCGAGCCGTCGGGCGCCGCGCCTGCGGCCAGAGGCGTATAGGTCACCTCTGCCGCGCCTTCCGGCCCCCCGTCGCGCTGGCCGATATCGCCCTGCACGAAAACCGGGCGGAACTGTACGGTGGCGCCGGCCGCATGGGTGCCGCTCACGTCCGTATCCAGGGTGACGGCGGCGGCATTGCTCGCGTCCTCGATGCGCACGGGCGCGGGGTTCGCTCCCGCCGGCGTGACGATAACGCCCAGCGTCCCCGCGGCAGGTGGTGTTCCGGCGGAAAAGTCCGCGGTGCTGCCATCCACCATGGTGCCGTTCGGGCCACTGGCGTCGGCGCGCATGCGGGTGAGCTGGATCGGCGGGGTCATGCCGCCCGGCAAGGGCGTGTTGACCGGCAGCCGCGCCTCCAGCCGCGCCATCCGCGCCGCCGTAATCTCGCCGGTAAAGGCGGTGATCCGCAGCAGATCGCCCGGCGCATAGGTGACCGCCGCGCCGCTCGCGGCCAGCGCGTTCGCCGGCGCGCCGGCCGCCGCGGCGCCCAGGTTTTGGGTCGAGACGGGCGTCGCGTCGGCGATCTCCATGGAAACGCCGGCGGGGCCGATGGTGGGCGCGTCCTCCTCGAACCGCACGCGTCGCCGGGACGGGGTCACTACCGACGAGACCACCGGCGTAACCAGCAGATCATCGTCCGGGTCGGAGAGCCAGGCCAGATCGCCGACCTCCGGCCCGACCGCCAGCAGATCCATCTGGATCTCGGCCCGCTGTTCGAACGTGCCGAGCGCCAGATTGCCCGACGCCTCCAGTTCCGCGACCGGGCAATCGCGGTTGCCGGAATAGGGCAAGCGCCCGTTGCCCAGATGAATCCCGCCGGAAGGGAAGATTGGCAGCGGCAGATTGGGCGCGGCGAAGGCCGCCGGTCCGCCCTGGCGCGACCAATTCTGAGAGGCCGTCAGCCCGCCGCCCGGGTTGCGCATGCCGCGCAGGATGAAGGGGTCCTGGTCCGTTGGCGTCGCGCGCAGCAGCGTCCCATAGAGCGTCGGCAGGAACTCGCCGCGCGTGTCGATCACCATGGCCCGCTCGGTGTCCTCGAACTCGCTGGCGGGCGCCCAGATGATATGCTGGGTGGAGAAGGCGGGCGTGCCGCCCTGGTCGAACGAAATCCAGCGCATGAAGCCGTCGCGCCGGATCGCGCCCGCGCCGATGCGCTCGCTCGCCGTCAGCACTTCGCTGGAGCCGAAATCGCCCAACTGAAAGCCGGTAAACAGGCTCAAGACCAGATTGAACCACCAGTCGAGGCCAAAGAAGGTCAGCAGATTGTTCTGCCACGACCAGGTAAAGTCGCTCAGCAGCATCAGGCCGGAGATGGCGCCGGTCGGATCCGTGCGCCCGACCGGGTCATGCCGCGCTACCGCATAGGGCGAGGGCGCACCCGCCTCCACCGTCAGCGCCCCCTGGAAGCCGGCGCCCGGCCCGAGGCCGGCGCCCGGCCCGAGGCCGGCGCCTGGTCCAAGGCCGGCGCCTGGTCCGTGGCCGGCGCCCTGCCCGCGGCGGGGGTCTTCTTCGCCGCCATCGAAAGGATCGGGCGCCGTGAAAGCCCCGAGGCGCGGGTCCAGCGAGCGCCAGGGTAAATGCACCAGCCCGTCCGCCTGAAAGCCACCGAAGAGGCCCGGAACCCCTGAATGGCGCGAAAGCCCTTCGCCATACGCATCGCGCGGGAAGCGCTCGACATGGCCGCGAAAAACGGCGCGCACCGGCGTTCCGCTCGGGTCCGGGCTGAATACCGCCGTCAGCGGCTCGCCCAACGCGCCGTCGATCCGGGCGAGGCACCGGTGCCCGTCCCAGAGGAAGGTATGTCGGACCGCACCGTCTGGCGCGAGTTCCGCCCACACCCGGCCGCCCGCATCCCGAACCAGCCGAGGCGGCAGGCCGGGCTTCACGCGCGCGCCCTCGCCGCCATAACGGCATTGGCCCCGGTCGATGCCGCTCCAGGCGGTGGGGCGGCCTTCCGGCCCGACCGCGATGGTCCGTGTCCCGGCCGGGCTGTCGACGGCGGCCAGTCCATCTTTCGCATAGTGATAGAACCAGCGATGCCCTTCCGGTACGGGATCGCTGCCCGCGGCATAACACGCAACCACGCGGCCCGCATGGTCACGGCGGATATCAACGCCGTCCACATGCACCAGCCGGTCGCTTTCGTCCCAGCGATAGTGCTCGGTCCAGGCGCCATTCTCGGACTCGACCCGGCGCGTGACGCCATCCGCCGCCCGTTCCTCCCGCCAGCGCACAAAGCCGTCGTCCCAAATCAACCAGCCGGCCACTTGGCGCAAATATACCCGCTCGCCGTAGCGGATGCCAAGCAGCCGTCCCTTCTCGTCCCGCCGATAGGTCAAATCGCCCACGGGCGCGCGCAGGGTGGTCTCGATCCCGTTGGTCCGATCGCTTTCCCAATAGTTCATCAGCCGATACTCGCGCTAACCGACGCGCTGGCCGACGCGTTGCTGCTGGCGTATTTGATCGACTTCAGCAGCGCCTCGACCTCTTGCTTGATCGCCTCGACGGCGTCGCTCACCGAGTTGGCGATCTCCGGCGCGAGGCCGTTGACCGCCACGATCATCTCGTCCACATCCAGCGCCCGCAACTCCTCGCCGACGGCCTCCAGTTCCGTGCCGATGCCCTGCAGCGCCTGCAACGGCAGCAGCCCGGGCACCCGCTGGATCTGCGCCTCGACCGGCGTCAGGTCCGGGGTCAGGGTCGCGGGATCCAGGCCGGTGATGGTTGCCTTGGCCGTGTTCAGCAGCCCTTGCAGATCGCCCGCGAACACCGCCGGATCATAGGCCGCAAGCGATGTTCGGATGGCGCCGTGGATCTCGTCCAGCTCGTCGGCCAGGCGGCGCGGATTGAGCAGGTCCAATTGCTCCTTCAACACCACCAGCACCCGCAGCAGCTTTTGCGCCTGGGCGCCCGGATTGAAGCGCTCGATCATCAGCCGCAGGCGCCGTTGGATTTCCCTCAACTGCAAATCCAATGTCGGCAGCAGGCCATGCGCACGGCGCACCACGGCCACGAAAATCGCATCCAGTTGCGCCGCCAGCGGCTCTGGATCCAGCGAAGCCAGCAGCGCATCCAGGTCGTCGCCGATCTGCGCCAGGCGGCATTCCTCCAGGCACTCCGCCACTTCGGCCAGAGAGCCCGCGCCGCGCCCCAGGCCTGTCAGCGTGCGATGAACCAGCGCCCGCATTTGCGCGATATCGCCCTCCAGCGCCTCACGCAGGCCGCCGGCGCTGGCCACAATTTCCAGCGAGCCCGCATCGCCCGAGACTGACAGTTGCGCGTCTGCCTGGGCGGCGCTCACCGATGCCGCCATGTGGTCCAGATCGGCCAGGATTTGCGCCTCCAGCCCGTGGATCGCCTCGTGCAGTTGCCGAAGTTCCGCGGCCAAGCCGCCGCAAAGTCCCTGCATCGCCTGCAAGGCCTCGCCCGCACCGGCCCGGTCGATGGCGCCGAGGGCCTCGCGCAGCTTTTCCGGCACGAACGCGACCGTTCGGATCAGGTCGCCCGGCCGGACCGTGGGCGGCGGATCGCCTGCGGGCATGTCATCCCGGGGCGAGGCCACGGCTGGTTCGGAGCCGCCGGGCGGCGTCGCGATGGAGCGCACCGGCGCCAGCACGGCCTGCGAGGCAAGCTCACCCGCGTTCGACGTGACCTCGCCTACGCGCGAGGCCATGCCGGTTGCATCCGGGATCGGCAACTCGCCCAGCAGATTGTCATAAGCATTGATGGCTGGCTGCAACAGCAGGCTCGGCTTCAGCCGGTCGAACCCTTCCAGCGCGGTCTGGAAGGCGTCGGCAGCCGGTTGCGCCAATGCCACCGGGTCCACCTGATCGATGGCGCCTGCGATCTCGTCCAGGGTGCCGCCGATCACGTCCGAGAGCGAGCCCACGTTCAATTCGGACAGTTTGGCGATGAGCCCGTCCAATTCCGCCTGCAGGTCCGCGCCCAACTGTGCCGGGATCAGGTTCTCGACCTTTTCGGCGATCTGCTCCAGGCCGCCATTGACCGTGTCGGCGATATCCGGCGGAATTTGCAGGGTTTGCGCTACCTCGTCCAGCGGCGCGCGCACCACCGCATCCAGGTCGATGGCCTCAACCTGGGCGATCATCTGATCGACCACCGGGCGCAATTCCTCGGGCAACGGCGCGACGCTCAGGATTTTCTCGGCCTTCTCGCGCAGGTCCGCCTGGGCCTTGATCACCTGCTGGGTGGCGGCGTCCAGGTCGATGGCCTCGATCAGTACGGTCACCTGGTCGAAGGCCTGGCGGAAGCTGGAAAGCCCAGCCACTGCCTGTTGCAGGATGGCCTGCGCCTCTCCCGCCACCGCCTCGATCGCGCCGGTGATGCCGGCGAGCGCCGCCTCCAGCGCATCCAGCGCCTGGCGGATGGCATCGGCCAGCGCCTGGGCCGCCTGGTCCAGCAACGCCTGCAAATCGACGGCGGCCAGCAGGTTGTCCAATTGGCTGATCGCGCCGCGAACCGTCTCCGCCGCCCGGTCGATATCCGCGGCCTCGATGGCGTCGACCACGCTCGCCAGCGCCGCCGAAAGCTGATCGCGGATGCTTTGCAGCGGCAGTTCGCGCAACAGCCCGCGCAGCCAATTTTCCAGGCGCAGGACCTGGTCGTCGATGCCGCGCTCAATGGCGCCACCGATGTCGTTCTCGATATAGTCCAGCAATTGGTCGATGAAGGGACTGACGGCCGCCGGATCGATGCTATCGATGAAGCCCTCGACCTGCGCCAGTTGCTCGCGCAGCTGCTCCATCAGTTCCAGGCCACCGATTTCCGGTGTCTTGAGCGCCCGGCCGGCTTCGGCGATGGTGGCCAATGCTGCGGGCAGTTGCAGCGCCTCGATGCGCCCCTGGACAGCGCGCAGGTCGGCGCCGATCTGGCCGACCGCTTGGGCGTGCAGCGCCTCCAGGCCGTTCAGTTCAGCCTGCAATTCAACCGTGTTTCCCGCCTGGGCCGCGGCCGTCACCCGCCCGAAGGCGGCGCTGAGGCCATCAACTCGAGCGGTCGGCAGGCGGATGGCGGCGATGCCGGCGTTCAGCGCATCCACCTGCCCTTTCACGGTGGCGAGCGTGTCCCTGGGGAAGGGCAGCAATAATTGCAAACCGACGTCGGCGATGCCTGCCGGATTGCCGGGGATGCCGGATTGCGCCAGGTCCAGCATGGCCCGGGTCCGCCCCAGTCCATCGATGCTGCGCGTGGCGTAGTCGCCGAACGCGCCCGTCAAGCCGGCGAACGCGCCGCTCGCCGAACCGCCGCCTACAGAGAGCGCACCCGGATCGCCCGCCAGCCCCTCCAGCACCGACTTCAGAATGCCGGCGCCCTCGCCCACCTGCTCCAGCAACGCGCCGACCAATGCCTGGTCCAGGTTCAACTGCTCGGCCAGGCTGAGCACGCCTTGCAGCAGCGGCTCCAGCAACTGCTCCGGATCGTCGAGGCTCCCCTGCAAGGACGAGAGCGTCTCGTTCAGGGGGCCTAGCGCCACCGCAATCCCGTCGCCGCCCAGCAATTGCTGCAACTCCGGTATTTCCAGCGAGGCGCTGACGCTGAGCTTGGCGTCGGCAATCGCGCTGACATCCAGGCCTTGCAGGTCTTCGAGCAGGCTCATGGCGCATACCTCAGCCGCAGGTTGGAGAGGGTCAGGCGGCAAAACTGGTCGGTCTCCGCCTGGACCGGCCCGCCGGCGAAGGGTGCTGCGGGCAGCGTCTGACCGGTGAGGTCGGTTCGCTCGGCGGTGATGTCGAACGGCTTGCCGGCGATGTGGATTTGGCCGCCGGGCGCTGCCGCCACCGCGAAACGAACGATGGGCTGACCCTCCTCCTCCACCCAGAGGAAGCGGCTGGTGGCGGTCAGTTCGAGGGAAAAGCGCCGGTCCACGGTAAAGGGCTTGGCCAGATGCAGCCAGGTCAGACGGGGGCCGCCGCCGGGTTCGGTCGCCTGAATGTCGGCGTCGGCAAAGCCATCCGGGATAGGCGCGCCGGCTTTCTCGCCCGCCCCCTCCAGCAGCCGCAGCGACAGGCTGCCCTCGGCCGCGAAGCCCGCAAAGCCGATCCGCAGCAGCACCTCCCCGCGCAGCGCCTGGGGCGGCAATTGGTGGAGCACGGGCGAGGCGCCGACCACCCGGCCCGTCAAGCCGCCGGATGCCTGCGGCACCGCACGGGATAACGGGTGCAGGCGCAGGCCCTCATGCACGATGCTGATATCGGTGCTGACGGAGGCGGGCGGCCGGGCGGCCAGTTCGCCGAGCGCGAGCGGCTGCCAAGCGCCTTCAAAGGACACCTGCACCTTGGCCGGAAACGTGCGCAGCAGATGGCCCTGCACGCCGATGGCGCTGGCGTGCAGCCGTCCCGCCGTCTTGCCCTTGAGCGTGATGCTGGCACTCGCCGACGCCGGGTTTTCGCTCAGGGCTCGCCCGATCGCGTTTTTCAGGTCGACGCGCGCCCCGTCCGCAAACGCGCCCGGCACCGACCAGAGCGGGCCGCTCGCGTCGGAGACCTCCAGGTCCACCGGCCCCGGCGCGACCCTGACGGATGCGCTGGAGAGCGAGGCCGCCTGCTCTGCAAAATCTTCCGGCAAGTCGCCGCGCATCAGGCTGATGCGAACCCCTCTGGCCGTCACGTCCGGCAGGTATAGCACTCGAGAGTCAAAGCGCGCGCCGAACAGCAGCGCCGGGCGCTGCCCCTTCTGCCCGATAAAGGGCACGGCGTACTGCACCAGCCCGAAGCCGCTGCCCTGATCGACCGACACGCACAACCGCCAGGTCGGCCCCGGCAGATCGGCGACCAGGTTGATGACTTCGGCCTCGTTCCTCAGCTCCCGGTCCACGCCGGCGGCTTTCAGGCCGCCGAGCCGGATGCTGCGGATGGGCCGGGCCGGGCCGTCCAGCATGATGGCAAAGCCGTTGCCCTCCGGCGTCAGGCTGGCGGCGACACTGTCGCCCGGATCGCTGGCCGAAACGGGCGAAAGGTCGATCCACGCTGCCTCGACCACCGCATCGCTCGCGCCGAGCGTCGGGCGCCAGTCAACGCCGATATCGAGTCCGTCGGTTCCGACCGACCGTTCCGGCAGCAGCTTCAGCGCCTGCTGAATTTGGACCTGCTCTTGAACCTGCTGCTGATCGAGCTTTTGGGAGACGATCATGGCCCCGGCTCCGTCAGCAGATCGAAGCGGGCAATCTCCATGCCGGTTGCGCCATCTGCCTGCACCGCCTGCACCACCAGAATATCCAGCCCCGGCGCGCCGGGCGGAGTGTAGGTGAAGGTCGCCGGCCCCGGCGCGACGTCCAGCAACTGCGCCGTTGGGCCGCCTCCCGCACCCCCGGCGAGCGTTCCCGCCCCCGGCGACCCATCCGCCGAGACGATCGAGACGAGCACCTGACCGAACGGCAGCATCGCGACATTGTCCGATTCGACCTGCATGGTGCCGGCCCGGCCGAACGCCAGGCTCAAGTTCGCCGCGCCGCGCGCCCGCCACCAGACGCGGCGCCTGCAAGATGACCGGCAGCGAGAACTGGCGCACATGCACCTCGCCGATGGCGATGCCCGCCGCACCCGGCTCGCCCACCGGCCAGAACCAGCCGGCAGCGGTCAGGTCGATCTGGGCGGGATTGGCGTCGTCGGGCACGCTCGCGCCGGCAATGCGGAGGCTTTGCAGCAAAAAGCCCTGATCGCCCGCCTGCACCAGCGCTTCGCCGCTGCGCAACGGCGCGTCGTCCAGCAGATAGAGCAGCGCATCGACCCCGGCGAGCGTCTGCGGGCGACCGCCTCCGCCGCCGGGTTGCGGCGTCACGTTGATCGCCACATCGGCCTCCAGCCGCGCGACGCGCCGGCGCGTCGGCAGGCCCGGCGGCTGTTCCTGGCGGAAGGCACCCATATCCGGCTCCACCCGCCGCACTGCCTCGACGGCCAGTTGGAGCAAGGGGCCTGGTCCGTTGGCGGCGGCGGGCGCGACGGTCACCCGGCCGGCGAAGGGCGGAGCCAAACTCGTCCCCAACACCGCCGCAAGCCGCGTTTCAAAGGCCGCCAGCATGGCTTACCCTATCGGCCGCCGGATGATCGGCTGGTTGCCGATGCGCCGTTCCACCTCCGGCATGAAGGCATTGACCGCCCGCTCGACCCGGCCGTCCAGGTCGCCGGTGGCCCGCCGCACCTCGTTGGTCACCAGCCCGGAGACCCGGGCCGCGTTCGTCGCCAGTCCCGCCTCGATGCGCGTGGTGATATCCTCCCGCACGCCCGCGACTTCCGTATCCACCATGGCGGCGATCTCGCTGCGCAGGCGGCCGGAGGTGATGCCCACCTCGGTCGCGACCGTGCCGCGGATATTGCCGCCGATACGCGTTTCGATGTCGCGGCCGAGCGCATTCAGGTCGCCCCTCAGATCCTCGCGCAGGCCGCTGCGCAGGGCTGGAATCCGGGCGTCGATGCGCGTGTCGATGCCGGTCGAAAGATCGTCGATGCGGGTGCCCAGCGTCTGCTCCAGCCTAGCATCGGCCGCCGCCAGGTTGCGCCGCGTCGTCTCCAGCCGCGTGGCGTTGGCGGCAATATCCGTACCGTTCCGGGCGCTTTGCGCTTCGACGGACGACAGGCGGGCGCCGTTCGCATCAATGCCGGCCTGCACGCCCGCCAGCGATCCTGCCACCGCGTCGCTAGCCGCCCTGCTGGCCAAGTTGCCGATGCTGCCCTCGACCCGCGAAATTTCCTGGGTGAGCGCATTGCGGGTAGCCGTATCGCGCATGGCTTCCATGCTGCCGATGGTCTCTTCCAAGCCGCTCAATCCGTCCGTGATGGCGCCTTCCCATTGCGGCCGGGCCTGATTGAGGATGGTTGTGCCCAGGTCGCCTGTCGCCGTCGCCACCCGCGCATCCAGGCTCGCGTCCAGGGCGGCGAAGCGCT
Organism: uncultured Alphaproteobacteria bacterium; assembly: GCA_963807085.1. GTDB lineage: Bacteria > Pseudomonadota > Alphaproteobacteria > Bin95 > Bin95 > JACKII01. Next base: position 268,500 of record CAWEBB010000032.1, on the reverse strand, counting down.
GGTCCAGGGCGGCGGTGTTGTCGGTACGGAAACGGGCCAGCGCCGCGTCGACTTCCGCCCGACCGGCTAGCCGAGCTTCGTCCAGGATGGTGCCGGTATCGAAGCCGCCGAACTCACCCCGCAGATCCTCCAAGGAGGTGCGCAGTTCGTCTTCCGTCACCAGTTGCGCACGCAATTCCTCGATCCGCCGCTCGTACTCCGCCGCCGACAGCACATTGCCGTCCGGCGTGGTCAGCGCCTCGCGCAGGCCATCCAGCGAATCCACCCGTCCGACCAGCGCCGCCACGTCAATCAATTGGCCGTCGGCACTCAGATTGCCGACGGCCGCGACGGCGGTCTGCACGTCGCTCGCGATGCTGTCCAGCGAGGTGCGCAGGCGGGCGACGTCATCTCGGGCATCGCGCACGCCGTCGATCTTGCGGCCGAGCTGCGTCACCTCGTTCTGGCGCACCACGTCCTTGGTCTGCACGCCGGCCAGATCCGCCTGAATGCGCCCCAGCTTGTCCGCGAGGCCGTCCATGCGCGCCGTCAGGCGGTCAACCTTGCGCTCCAGCTTGGCGAGCGCGCCTTCCTTGGACGGATCGGCCAGCGGCCCGCCCTCGATCAGTTCCCGCAGCTTGGGCGTCAGCCATTCCAGGCCCACCATGTCTGTGTGGTTGTGCTGGGGCACGCTCTCGTCGACGGGCTGGGCGAGGCTCGCCCGCGCCACCTCCAGCACGCCGTCCACCAACTGGTTCCATTGGCCGGCTTCGATCAACTCGCCGCGCTGCTTGTTGGCGAGCGGCGTGAGAGTTTTGACCAACCCCTCCAGCCGTTCGAGATTTTCGATCGTGGGCATGGGCGTTCTCCCTTACCGCTTGGCGAAGCCGAACTTGGTGCCGCCCGCCACCGCGCTGGTGCGGATATAGGTGCCAAGCTCCTCTTCCACCTGGGTCTGGCCACCGGCATCCACATAGTAGCTGGCGGTCTGCGTGAGGCTTTGCACGTCCTGGTCAGCCAAAAAGCCGTCGGGATTGGCATTGGCAATTGCCAGATCGTTGATTTCCCGCTGAAGGTTCAGGCCGGTGGCCGCCAGCTTGGAGGTAAAGACCGGCGTCGTCTGCTGCAGACCGGCCTCCAGTTCCGCCACCCGCCCGAACATCCGGTCGCGGATGGCCTGGTCCGCGCCGGCCTTGTCGAGGACCGTTTCCACCTTGCGGCGCAGGTTCTGGTTTTCGATGTCGCGGCGCAGTTCCACCAGCGACTTGCCGAAGCTTTCGCTGAAGCGGCGCAGATTGCCCTGCACCTCGGCGATCTTCTCGGCAATCTCGGGGTGATCGTGCCCCTTTGGGCTGACCAGCTGCGTCAGCTCCAGCACCGCCGAGGCTAGATCGGCGACCGCGCCTGCCAGCGCGTTCCAGTCGCCGGCGCGGATGACCTCGCCCGGCGCCTTGTTGCCGAGCGGCTGGACCGTCGATTTCACCGTCGCCGCGGTCTGCTGCACGGGCGAGAGGTCGGCGTCCGGAATGTCGCGGATCGGCGTGTCGCGAAAGATCTCGGGCCGCACGATCACCGGCACACGGGTCGGCGTGATCTGGGGGAACAGGCGCACGAGCCGCCGGTCGATGGGCTGAATCAGGTTCGGATGCGCCACCACCATCTCATAAGGACCAGGCTCCAGGTCGCGCACCAGAAGCTGACCGTCCAGGAAGGGCTTGCGCTTTACCTGCACGCCGGTCACTTGGTTGACGAGCGTTACCTCCGTATCGCGATTGGCGGCGGGGAAACCCTGCAGGCGGATGTCGAATGAGGCTTTGCTGGCCATGGCTATACGTGCTCCCAAAGGCCGTTCAAGCGAGGGACGAGAGGTCGCCGAACGGGAATTCGACCTCCCAGAACAAGGTCAGTTCGTGGTCGTCCGCCTTCACCACCGGCGCGAAGGTGACGCGGTTGTAGAGCGTGTCGCCGTCCGGGTCGGGTCGGCGGGCGATCAGCCCGGCCTCGCGGATGGTGCCGACGGCGGCGGCGTTGGGCAGGGTCGCCCGCATGAAGACGCGCACCAGGCGGCGCACATCGTCGGTTTCGAACCGGATCGAGGCGGGGGCGACCGGGCCGATGGTCTCGCCGGTCAGCGCCCCCTCGCCACTGTTGGAGAGCGCGGTCAGGCTCGTATCCTCCGGCGTGGCGTCGCTGATGCCGACGGCCATGTGCGTGACCGGCACGCCGCTGCCCGCGAACAGCGAGGCGACGATCTGCGCGCCGCTAGCCATGACGGTGTTGCGGGTGTGCCGTTCGGCGATCACCCGGCCGTTCCGTGTCAGCTTTAAGGCAAAGCGTGCTTGCATGACGCCTCCCTGGTCCACCCCCTGTTCGGGGAGTTAGTCAAAGACCGATTCATTGAAATCACTCACTCCAAAGCGGCCGTCGCCATCCGGCATCTTGTCGGCGCCCATGCTGCCGCGCTCGCGCACATGCATCGGCAGCACCAGGGCCAGCCGGTCGCGGGCGGGCTGGGTTTCCCGGTTGCGGTTCAGGGTGACGGCGGTGCGGATGCCCGCCGCCGCCAGCCGATCCAGGCCGCGGGTCAGCCCGTCCTGGAGCAGCGTTACAGCGGCTTCCGCCGTGGCGATCTCGTTCGCGGGATGGGAAATCTGCCCCGCGGGCACCGCCAGATGCATGGTGGCGGGCGCGGTCTCGGCCCAGGCGAACTGGATGCGGCCGACCGGGTCCATGTAAAACAGCGAGCGGTCAAAGCCGGTCTCGTCCCAGCGCCCGAGCTTCAGCGTCAGATCCGCGAGCGCCAGCAGCACCGCGTCGAGCCCGGGCACGTCATAGTGCGCAAGCGGCTGGAACCAGAGATCGTTGGCGCCGCGCTGCAATGCCAAGGGCCGGGCCGGCGCGGGAACCAGCGAATCTGCGTCGCCGGGCTCCAGCGCCTCAACGCCGACCAGATCGGCGCTGACGTCCGCTGCCTCCAACGTGGCGCGCACGCTCCCGTCCGCCCGCGGCTCCAGCCAGAGGCGCTGACCGGGCGGAATGACGCCCCGCCAGATCAGCGCTTGGCCAGTGGTGATGTTGCTGAGCGCAGGGGCATAAACCGGTCCGCCTTCGGCCAACGCGGTGATGACCAGGGCGGCATTGGCCGGGTCCAGCCCCTTGTTGTCCAGCACCATGCGCGCCAGCGGCTCCAGCCCCTGCGGCTCGGCGTGGTAGCGGGGGATCAGCGGATTTTCGACCAGGGCCAGGCGCTGCAGATCGGGCACCGTCGCCAGTTCCGCCGGACGCGCCACGATGCGGGCATTCTGCGCCTGCTGGAAGCCGGTAATGTAGCGGCGCGTAAACAGGCCGATGCCCCGGCGCGTCACCGCGCCCGCCTGAAGGATGGCATCGCGCAGGCCGTGCACATAGGCCCGGTACTCGCGGACGCCCTGCCATTCCTCCGGCTCTATGTCCAGCAATGCCGCCAGCGCCGCCACCTCGTCCAGATTCAACGCGCGGTCGAAGAAGTGGGCGCGCTGCACCTCGCGCATGGCGTCGTCGCCCATGGACGAGCTGCAGGCCGTAGACTGCCAGCAGGCGGCGCACCTCCGTCCCGTCCTGATAGAGGAAGGGCAGCCGCTTGGCGATGTCGCCGGCGCGCGTCACAACAGACCCTCCTGCACGTTTGCGGTATAGGTGCGCAGCGTGACGGTCTGGCCTTGCAGCAGTACATAAGTTGCCCTGGCCATCGGTCAGGCGGGTGAAGCGCCCGGCGGCCTCGAATGTCACGGCCACGCCCTCCCGAACCACGGCGTAGCGGGTCTCGTCGCGGACCGCACCGATCATGCCGTCGACCGTCAGGCCGCCCGCGGGCGGCGTAGTAAGATAGGCCTCCACCGCCAGGCGCAGCGCGTCCTGCGCCTCGACGGCCGTGGTAGCGCCGACCAGGATGATGGGAATTTCAACATCCGCCTGCACGGCCGGCGCGGCGGCTTCGGTCTCAGTCGCGGCGGGCGGGAAGGTGAAACGCGCCGACTTCCAACGCGCTACCATCGGCCAAGTTGCGCGCTTTCCGCCTGCGGTCCGCCATCCAGGCTCATCAGGATGGTGGCGTCCAGAATGCGGGCATCGGCCAGCAGGGCCGAGAGCAGCGGCCCGCGCCGCACCGCGCCGCCGGGCGGGATGGCGTTCAACACTTTGGTCAGCGTCGCCTGCGCCTCCGCCTGCAAGGCAGCCAGATCGGAGACGCCGGAACCTGCCAGGGTCAGCGTCACCTCCAGGTCGATCTGCTGGGCCGCCGCCGTGCCGGGCCAGCACCCGCACACCCGCGGGGCGCAGATCCTGGATGCGCGCGGCGACGGCGGCCAGCACTTCCGGCGTTTCCTCGGTATAGACCAAGTCGATGCGGATTTCGCCGGGAATGCCGTTCGGCTCCTCGACCACGGCCACGTCCTTCACGCCCGGCACGGCGCGCAGGCCGAATTCCAGCGCATCCACCGTGCCGCGCGCGGCGATATTGAGGGCGGCGCGGGCGCGGCGGCGGAGGTCGGCGTCGCTCTCTGGCGCGGCGGCAGCCACGGCGGCGGCCGGGTTCGTCACGCTGGCGATGCCGGCCACCAGCACTTCCAGCCGGTCGAGCGCATTCGCGGGCGCGGGCTCCGAGCCCGGATCGAAGGCGGCGGCGCGCACTTCCCGTGCGGCCTCGCCCGGCTCCAGGGTCAGCGGCGAGAGCGTCGCATAACGCAGCTTGCCCTCCGCATCGGTCGCGACGGTACCGACAGGAATGACGATGCGGCCGTTCGATGCCGAGCGCTCGAAGCGCAACCGGGCCACCGGCACGCCGGCCGGCAGTCGGGTCACGCCCACCAGCGCCACCACCTTGTCGAGATTGCCTTCGTCCGCCGTCTCCAGAAACGCAGAGCGGTAGACCCGGTCCAGCAATTGCTCCTGCAAGGCCAGTTCGGCGGAAACCGCCTCCATCAGCGTGCGCGCGACCGAGCCGACATTCAGGTCGGTCAGCGGCGGCGGGTCGATCTGGACCGGGTAATAGTTGATGACCAGCAGCGAGCCCGGCGGCGGCTTCGCGCCCTTGTCGCGGAAGCGGATCGTGTTGAAGCCCTCGCCTTCCGGGTCGACCAGTTCGAAATCGGCGGGCGTGAACTTGTAGGGAACTTCGTTGCCGTTCGCGAGCTCGACCACGCCTTGCAGATGCGAGACCCGGCGGATGGGGCGGTTGGCCATCTGGGTCAGCTCGATCATGCCGCCTTCGGCCACATCGGCGGGCACGGTCACGCTCTCGCGGATGGTGCCATGCGTCAGGCTGGTCAGCAGGTCGCGGACGATATCCGGATAGGGCCGGGGCGCGAAAGTGTCGGGAAAGGCGCTCATAGCCCGACCCCCAGGTCCAGGGAGACCACGTCGCCGGTCTTGGAGCGGACCGACAGTTCAAAGCGGATATCGGACGGCCCTTCGCTGTCGGGCAGGAACTGAAAGCCTACGGCCTTGTCCTCGACCCGTGGCTCCTGCTTCACCGCCTCCAGCACATAGGCCTTGGCCAGCGCCCGCGTGGCGGCGATCTTGCGCCGTCCGATCAGCTCACCCAGGCGCGAGCCATAGGCGGCGTGACCCAATTCGGCGAGTGCGCCCCGTGGCGTCAGCAAGCGCAGGATCAGCGCCTGGCCCAGGTTCTCGCGGCCCGAGACCGTGCGCAACTCGTAGACGCGCAGCGGCCCGGCCTGCTGGATATCCAGGCTGGAATCGTCCTGCCCCGCCATGCCAGGCGGTCCAAGCGTCACTTTCAGGTCGGTGCCGAGGTCCATGCGCCTGCCCCCTAGCCCGCGAAAACCGTGCCGGGCGCGGCGACGATGCTGCCGACCGGCGCATCCGCCGGGTCGTTGCATGTCTGCACCGTGTCGCCGATGCGCGCGACGCCCTTGCCGCCCGCGAACACGGTCTGGCTCGCCACCAGCACCTTGCCCTGGTTTTTGGGCGGCGCCTGGAAGCTGGCGCCGGGCGGCGTCGGAATGTGCGGCGGCTGGTTGATGGCGACCGAGTCCTGCACCGCCACCGGCTGACCGCCCACATTCACCGTCGGCACGGTCGCGCCCTGGATCTGGCCGCTGAAGGGATGCGGCAGCGGCGTCGGCACGGGCCCGCCGGGTGTCGGCACCAGCACGATGTGCGTGTCGACGGCGACGACCTGGCCGGTCTGGGTGGCTACGGGGGCGCCCATCAGTTGATATCCACTTTGGCGGCGGAAAGGGTCATGGTGGCGTCGGCCTTCAGCTCGATTTGGGTGGCCTTCATGGAAAGCGTGCCGGTGGTCTCCACCGTGATGTCACCCCCGGCGGCGATGGTCATCTTCGCCTGCCCCACCTCTATCCGGGTCTCGGCAGAGCCCTCGGCGTCCAACGTGATGGAGGCATCGCCGGCCGTGATCATCACGACGCCGTCCGTGATCTTGACTTCGGTGTTGCTGCCAACCTTGAACACCGCTTCGGGCGCGTTCTGGTCCAGCAGCAGATCCAGCGGTGCGGGCGAGCCTTCGCCGGGCGGCAGTTGCAGGGCCACCTGCCCTTCGGAAATCTGCGGCGGCGAGAGATCGGCGTTATAGAGGCGTCCCAGGATAACGGGCGCGTTCACATCACCCTCGACAAAAGTCACCAGCACCAGGTCGCCGACCGCGAGTGTCGCGGCGAAGCCCAGCGCGCCGGTCGCGACCGGCACCTTGGGCAGGGCCAGCCCCAGGTCGCGCAACTGCACGTCGGCGGCATAGTCGCCGCCGCCCGCCGCCGCGGTGTGTACCGCCGTCACCAATCCCAGCGAGACATAGGTGCGGGCCTCGACCTCGTGCCGGGCGATGCGGGCGACGGCTTCGTAGAGGCGGTTACTCATAGCAGCCCTCCCAGCGCGCCGAGCAGGCCGGCGAGCAGGCCCCCGCCCTCGCCGGAAACCGCATCGAAGCGGGTGGTAGCCCCCATGGGACCGACGCGGTGCCGCACATGGGTGACCAGCCACGGACCGCCGGAAATCCCGTCCGGCAGGTCCTGCACCTCAACCAATTTGCCCGGCCTGAGCGCGGGCAGCAGCCAGCAGGTGGCGGTCAGCTTTTGGCCGCTCGCGCCATGCGCGGAGTCGGCAGCCTCGGCCGCGGCCCGTTGCGCGCCCTGGGAGCGGAGCGCGCCTTCGGGCCGCCAGCGCACGGTGGCGGAAGGCTCCGGCGCACCCCCGCTGATGGCTTCGGTTGAGGGGATAAGGGCGCGCGGATCGCCGGCAGGGCCGACACCGGCCCCTATCGGCACGGTCGAGGCGCCCGGCGCGGTATCGGTCACCTGATAGGCGAGGATTTCGCGGCCGTAGCGCAGCGCGCGGCTCGCGGGCGGCTCGGGATAGGCGACGGCGGCGAGGCTGCCATCCGCCTCCACCATGGCGATACCGCCACCGTAAAGCGCAAGCCGGGCCACGTGTTCCGCGCCGGTTCGGCCCTGGGTGGCGACATAGCTTTCGAACCGCTCGCCGCCGAGGGTCGAGCGGCCCATATCCAACCCCGCCTCGCCGGCAAGGCCGCTGATAATGTCTCCGGCGGACTGGCCGCTATAGCTGGCGGCCGGGCGCGTCGCGGCAAGCGCGGCCCCCGCATCGACCGCCGTCACCTGAGTCTCCGCCAGTCCGCGGGCGACGGAGCGGGTCAGACCGGTGAGCACCAACGCCTCCTCCTCGCCATTGTCGAGGGTCAGGTCGGCCGGATCGCCCGGCGCGGCGTCCACCGGCACGGCGCGGGGCAGGCGGGCGATAACGCTGTTCACGCCGGGTAGCAGACCCAGGTCCACGACCAGGGCGCTCACATGGCTCTCATAACGCTTGTTGCCGAAGCGGGCGTCGATGGCGAGGGCGAGACTCATCCGAACAGGCTCCCCAAGTCGCCGATGGCATCACGGAAGCCGGAGCCGGCCTCGCCGATCCGGGCGACGCTGTCTTCGAGCGGCTGCAATTCGCCGCCAAAGCCCAGATCGCCGAGTCCCGCCAGCGCCTCCAGCGCCGCCACCGCATCCAGCGCCCCTTCGACCGCGCCGGCGATATCGCCCGCCAGATCGGTCAGGTCGCCCATTATGTCCGTGTCAAAGCCCAAATCGCCGACGCCGAATTCGTCGAGCCCACCAAAGCCAGACACCTCCGCCGGCTCCGGCAGGGGCGGGTCTTCCCGCAGCAGCATTTCATAGCGTGCCTGCTGGTACTCCCCGGCGCTTTCAACCACGTGGAAGCGTTCTACCACCACCGCGTCCAGTTCCAGCGCGGTGACGATGTCGGCGGCAAAGGTCAGCGGCACGGCATCCGCCGCGGCGGTCTGAAGCGCGGCCAGATCGTCAGCATAGGTGTCGCCCTGGAGGGTACCCTGAAGGCGGATGGTGTGGGAGGCGCGGCCGAGATGCTGCTGCACCTGCCCGGGCAGCCCGATCACGTTCTGCGAGGCAAAGCCTGCGTCCAGCCTATGCTCCATGCGCTGCACCGCGGTCAGCGGCACCTCGCCCAGCAGGGGGATGGGACGTTCGTCGGGCATCAGCGCGCCACTCCCCGCAAATCGGCGATGGCGTTCAGGGCGTCCGCGATACCGTCCAGGTCGAGCGCCGGTTCGGCCGCGGCCTGGGTCATTGGCAATGGCTGAGGCCGAGCCGTGTGTTGCGTTTCGAAGGACGCAGGCTGATGCGCAGCCGGCGCCTCCGGTGCGACGGCCTGCCAGAACAGGTCGGAGCGGGTGGGAGTGGATGGGCGGGCAAACGCAGACAACGGCTGACGGCTCACCGGGCTATTGGGCCGGATGAACGGTTCGCGCTGCCCGTGCCGCTCAACGGCTGCCGGAAAGCCGGCGCCGCCGGCGGCGTGGGCAATTCCCGCTGGCGGCAGCGGCACGGTCTGTTCGGCCGCCGGGGCGGGCTCCGGATCGGCGGCAGCCTGGGGTTGGCCTTGTTGCACGGAGGCCGTCTCCGGCCCTGTCCGATAGGCCAGCGCCGGATTGCCGTCAATTTCCGGTTGCGCCCAGACGGCGGCATCGGGACCGCGCGCTGAGACAGGCTGCGCAAAGCGGGAAGCTGGGGCTGAGACAGGTACTGGCGCGGTCCTGAAGCCGGGGGGTTGGCTGGTCGAAGCCGCCAGCGCCCACCAGGGATCGGGCGGCGGGTCCGACTGCCGCCAAGGGTCGGGCGGTGGGTCGCTCCGCGTGGCAACGGCCGGTGTTTCCTCGCTCTGCGCAGTAAGCGGCACGGAGGCTGCCCGACTGGCGGCGCTGAGCACCGCCGCTTCCGCCCGGGAAATACCCTCGCTCGCGCGCCGACGCAGGTTGGCGGTCAGGCGCTTACACATGGACTCCAATGACTCGTCCTCGCCGGAAGCGCTTTCCGCGCCGGAGAACAGCACCGTGGTCCAGCCGGCATCTTCTGCCTCCTCCATGGAAGGCGCGAGGCTGGCGGCGAGGCGGTCGATCTCCAGCGCCTCCGCCGCGTTAATGTCGGCGAGCGGCCACCCCAGCAGCCTTGCCACCAGCGCCGCCGATGCGGCGAAGCCGGGTGCACCGGAATCCGCACCCGCCAGTTGCAAAGCCAACGTCTGCAAGGCGAGCGGGTCGATCCCCTCCGCCCGTCCATCAGCCTCTCCGCTCAGCATTTCCGCCAGCAGCAGCTCGGGCAGGTCATCGCCGCCCCAGGCCACCAGCCTCGAGCGCAGGCCAAACGGGATTGGGTGCAGCACGGCATCGCTCCCCAGCTCCAGGCCGCGAGCCGTAGCCCTGGCCGGAAGGGTCACACCGCCAATGCGGGCAAAGCCGTCGCCGATGTGTAGGGATGCGGACACCTGCCTCACCTCCTGGTTGAAGCCCTAAAGAAACCCGATCGTCGGCGAAGCGCCTATGCGCCGGGCGCCGGATCCTGGCTGACACGGGTGGCAGTGAAGGCATAGGTCGCCTCCCCATGCCCGCCGACGCCGAGGGCGAAGGTCTTTTCGGTCAGCAGGCAGTCCTGGAAGCTCAGCGTGACCTCGGCATCGCCGTGGCGCAGTACCGCCGTGATCTGCACGAAGTCGTCGCCCAGCTTGGCATCCAGGGTCGGGCTGGCGCTGGCGACGCGGATGCGCCCGTCTACGCTGATCGCGCCGCTGATCACGCTGATGCGCTCGGCCGAGCCAACGGCATAGACATTGGCGCGCTGGGCGAGGCGGCGGTAATCCAGCGCCTGCACCCCCTCCACGGGCTGGCCATCGACCAGAACCGAGCTTTCGTTGGCGGCATAGATCGTAGGCATCCGTCCGTCCCCTTAGTTCTTCACGCGGATCGTGGCGTAGATGAAATCGATGGCGCGCACCGGCCGCACGGCGATGTCGATGCGGACGATGCCCTGGGCGAAATCCAACTGGGTGGAATAGACATCCACCAGGAAGGCCGGATCACTGCCGTCGGTCGACGGCACCAGCGCCCCCGCCCGCTCCATGCGGGTGAGGGTCGCGGTGATCTGGGCCTTCAGCGCCGCCCGCGCGTCCGAACTGTTGAGCTGGCCGATGAAATTCTCAGATATCGCCTTGGTCTCACGGATGGCGGCGTCGGCGACACGCGTGACCGAGATCTGGTCGCCCGATGTATCGAGCCCGCGCAGCACCACGACGCCCCTACCCTGGCGTTCCTGAACCACCAGTAGATTGTGGCTGGGGCCGAGCAGGCGGTTGAGCTGGCTGCCGGTGTAGTCGGCGGGCGCCATGCCGAACAGCGGCACGTTCTTGAAGGTCGGCGACTCCTGCGGGTTGATCCGAGCGACCAGCCCCGCGACCGCGCCCGCAGCACCGGCGGGCGATACCAGCACGAAGCGCCGGTTGCGGACGCCGGCGGCGTGGGTTCGGATCAGGTCGAGGTCCGGCTGCTCGGTGGACGTGACGCTGCCGAACGCGACGCGTGGCGAGCCCTGGTCCGCCTGGGCGACCGCGTGGGCCTGCAAAGCCTGGTGGATCGCTGAAACGTCAGCTTCCGTGCGCCCGGGCTCGATCGCGGCCACAACCAGATTGATGCGGGTGTCGTTCGCCAGCAGATCGATGGCGGCCTGATAGGCGGCCACGTTGGGCGAGGTGCCGCCTGCCAACAATTGCGGCCCCGCCGTCCCCGCCGGGAAGGCGTCCGCCCCCGCCTGTGACCGGGCTTCGACCACGTGGACGAACTGGCTCGACGCCAGCAGCGTGCTCGGCAGGTGGTTCGCGTCGTCCGGGTCCATGGTGGCGCGGTTGAACGTCTCCTCGACCAGCCCGTTCCGCCGGATGGTCACGGTCGACCGGTTGCCCGCCGCATTGGCGATTTCCACCACCACACCGGTCGGGTCGACGCTCGCGTCGGGGAACAGGGTGAACAGCGGGTTCGCGTTGCCTTCCTGCGGCACGTCGATGCCCGAGCCATCGGCCGGCAGGGCGTAGTTGCCGGGCGCGGCGCGCGCCGCCGCAAAGCCGGGATCAACCGCCACCACATAGGACGAGCGGCTGTTGACAGCCTCGAACAGATCGTTCGGATCGCCTGGCGTCACCGACAAGTCGGGAAATTCCTCCATCACCCGCCCGTTCAGCAGCAGCCGCAAGGTGACCCGCACCACATCGCCGCCGCCGTCTACGGTCGCGCGGATATCGGCGGCCAGAGCGTTCGCCCAGGTGCCGTTTGAGCGGGCGCGCAGCGTCAGGGCGGGCTGCCCATTAGCGTTGTTCAGAGAGACCGAGGCGGTGCCGCCGCCAAGCACCGGCGCGACCACCACTTCCGACGCGCCATTGGCCAGCGCATGCACGATTTCAGGGGCGGAGGCAACCGTACCGGGGCCGACCGCGCCCGCAATTTCCGCGGTTTTGGTCATGCCGATCAGGCGGGCCGGGCTGGGAGGACGGTCCACGATGGCTGCGATGCCTATCACCCCCGATCCGGCCGGCAGGGGTGGAAGCACATCGAAGCGCGCCTCCACTCGGACACCGGGAACTACTAACGCATTCATCAGCGCGCCTCCCATCATCGTGGCAGTCCGCGGACAAATCCGTCACTGATAACGCGAGACGGACTGCCCATCGGCTTTCGACCTGCATCGAAGCATGAACCCATCTGAAACCGCCCGCAAGATACCGCGCAAACAAAATGCGGGTGAGTGAACCATTTCACAGGCACAGAATTTTCTAAACATCCGAAGGCAGAGAGTACCTGCAATATAATATCATTGATTTCTATATGTTTATATATAAATGGCAGCGATCTATTTGATTGCTCCCGACTTTTAACTGCAATGTGCTACTATGATATTCGTTTTGCTGCCTGCGGATCCAGCCTGCTACGTGAAAGGATTTTCCACCTTGGGCCAATAGGGCTGGGTGAACACCTTGAACGGGATGACGCCGTAATGCGGGGCGATCGCGCCGGGCGTCGCGCAATAAAGCACTGCTTCCGCCATCGGGTTGAAACCCGCGTAGAAATGCTGGCTGCTTTTGACGAACACCATTCTCTTGGCGCTCAGATCGATGCCAAGTTGGGTGAACGCGTTCGGGTGGAACACCTGGGTGCGTTGGGTATTCAGCACCAGGTCGATATCGCCCTCCATCTGCAGCCAGACCGCGGTGCCCAAATCGTTGGTGGAAGTGCCGAAGGTCTGCTTCGCGTCGTGGGAAATCTTCTTCACCGTCACCCGCAGGTCCAGCGGCGCACCGCTTGCCTTGCCGACCTTGCCGCCGATGCGCAGGTCGAGCGTGGCGCCCTCGCCGGCTTCCTCGCAGAAGCGGACGGCGGTGGGGTCCCAATAAAGGCCGCTCGCGATGCCGGTCATGCCCTTGTCGAGCGCCGCCTGCAGCAGGTAGGTCGCATCCGACGGCGCGCCGCCGCCGGCATTGTCCGACGTATCGGCGATGATCACCGGGCCTTTGTTGTGGCCGGCGGCCTCGTCCAATATCTCGTTCATGTCGCGGGGCGGCATGGCGGTCGCCTCGCGCATTGCCCACACTTCCTTGCCCAATTTTTCGGCAAGTGCCGCCGCCTTGGCCTCGTCACCATCGGCCACCACCAGCATTTTCGCCGACGCCTCCGGCACATCGCCCCAGGGAAAGCCATGGGCGAAGCTGATGGAGAGGATGCCGTCCTTGCCCTCCAGCGATTGCAAGCGGTCGACGAAGCTGCGGGTGGGCTCGAACGGCGTGCGCCAGGTATTGATCATGCGCAGGTCATAGCGAGCCATGACGGGCCTTGCCTCGCCCGCCGCGGTGCGGGCGCAGATATCGAACAGTTCCTTGGCCCGCGCCGGCGCATCCACATGCGGGTATTCCTTGAACGTGACCAGCACGTCGGCCGCCCCCACCATCTCCGGCGTGACCGAGCAATGCAGGTCCAACTCCCCGCCCAGCACCCTGTCCGGCCCGATCATGGCGCGAATGCGGCCGAGCATGTCGCCTTCGCAGTCCAAATACCCTTCTGCCACCATGGCGCCATGCATGTTGATGAGCGCGATATCGACCGGCATCGCCGCCTCCAGATCGCGCAGCATCTCGTCCCGCAGGCTTTCATAGACGCTCCTGACGCAGACGCCGGCCGGCTGGGCGAAGGCGGCGATGCTTTCCACCACCTCCCAGCCGCGCGCCTCGGCTTGCCGGCGCCAGACATGCAGGGGCTCGGAGAACAGCATCGGCTCGTGGTCGGTAGCCTTCAGGCCATCGCGGAACAGCATGGTGTCAGCGAAGGTTGCCCAGCCGGTGGGCAATGGCGAGAACGTATTGGTTTCGGTGCCGAGACAGGCAATGAACACGCGCATGGAACGGACGCTCCTATTGGCCGGGAGATGGCGTTGTTGGCTGGCAGAAGATAGCAAGAGAATACGCATATCCCTATATTCGAGGCCAGTAGGCGCGCTCTCCTATCTATCAAGCTCGCCCCGATTTCAGGCTGGCATATGCACCCTTTGCCGCGTTAGGGTTTCAGCGCCCAAAGCATTTCACACTGGGAGGAGTGCCGGGTGTAAGCGTTGATCGCCGCTTTGGCACGGCGCTTGCTTGACCAATAAGCGTGCCATACGGCATGCAACAACGCTTAACGGAGGGTCTGAGATGCGCATGCTTCCGACCTTGGCCAAAGGCATCGGCATTGCCGCCGTCGCCGCGGCCATGCTTGGCGCCGCCAGCGCCGAAAAGGTGTTGCGGGTTGTTCCGCACGCCGACCTGAAGAACGTGGACCCCATCTGGACCACGGCCTACATCACCCGAAACCATGGCTATATGGTCTACGATACGCTGTTTGCGGTCGATGAAGAGGGCGAAGTGCAGCCCCAGATGGTTGGTGAGTACTCGCTGAGCGATGACGGGCTGACCTGGACCTTTACGCTGCGCGACGGCCTGAAATGGCACGACGGCGACCCGGTGACGGCGGAAGACTGCATCGCCTCCATCGAGCGCTGGAGCAAGCGGGACACGATGGGGCAGAAACTGGCGGACTTCACCGCCAGCATGGAAGCGGTCGACGACAAAACCTTCAAGCTGGTCCTGAAAGAGCCATATGGCCTGGTGCTCGCCTCGCTCGGCAAGATCAGTTCCAACGTGCCGTTCATGATGAAAAAGGAGCACGCGGAAACCGACGCCTTTACCCAGGTGACCGAGATCGTCGGCTCCGGCCCGTTCAAGTTCGTCCAGGACGAATGGGTTCCGGGCTCCAAGGTCGTCTACGTCAAGAACGAAGACTACGTGCCCCGTGACGAGCCCGCCTCTGCCGCCGCCGGCGGCAAGGTCGTCAAGGTCGATCGGGTAGAATGGCTTTATATTCCCGATCCGGCAACGTCGATGAACGCACTTCAGAATGGCGAGGTCGATCTTTGGGAAACGCCCTCGCCGGACATGGTGCCGCTGATGCGAATGCAAGAAAACATCGTCGTCGAGGTGATCGACCCGCTCGGCACCCAAGGTTGGATGCGGCCGAACCATCTATACCCGCCTTTCGATGACGCGAAGGTCCGCCAGGCGTTGGCCATGGCGACGCCGCAGGAAACCTATCTGCAAGCCATCGTAGGCGATCCGGAGCTCTACAAGACCTGCAAGGCCTATCTGATCTGCGACACGCCCTACGGCTCGGAAGCCGGCAGCGATGGCTATTTGGAAGGCGATATGGAGAAGGCCCGCGCCATGCTGGAAGAGGCGGGCGCGATGGGTCACAAGGTCGTGCTGATGCAGCCGACCGACATTCCCCTGCTCAACAGCGCATCGCTGGTCACCGCTCAGGTTCTGCGGGATATGGGCTTCGATGTGGAAGTGCAGGCGATGGACTGGTCGACGCTTACCTCGCGGCGCGCAGTGATGAAACCGGTCGACGAGGGCGGCTGGAACATTTTCCACACCTACTCCACCGGCGCCGATGTCCAGTCGCCGATCTCCAACAGCGGCATTTCCGGCGGCGGCAAGGAGCGCGCCTGGTTCGGCTGGCCGGACGACCCGAAGATGGAGGAACTGCGCGACTCCTTCGCCCGCGCAACCGACCCGGAAAAGCAGCGCGCGATCGCGGTAGACATTCAGAAGCGCGCGTTCGAGACCATCCCTTACGTTAACTACGGCCAGTGGTTCCAGCCGATGGCCTGGCGCAAGGGTCTGACCGGCGTGCTGGTGTCGCCCGTGCCGTTCTTCTGGAACGTCGACGTGCCGGGGTAAGGTTCTCCAGCAAATTGTAAGTTCGTTGTCATTGCGAGAAGGCGCAGCCGACGAAGCAATCTAGTTGCCAACGCATTGCGAGCACTGGATTGCTTCGCCTCCGGCTCGGAATGACGATTGTTGTTGCAGCCGTTAGCGGATCGACACGCGAAAGCTCCTGCCTTCTCATGTACGCCTACATAATCCGCCGCATCCTCTCGACCATTCCCGTCATGGCGGTGGTCGCGGTATTCGTGTTCCTGTTGCTCTACCTCACGCCGGGCGACCCGGCCGTGGTGATCGCGGGCGACTATGCCCGCCCCGAAGATATCGAGCGTATCCGCGAACAGCTCGGCCTGAACCGGCCGCTCTATGTTCAGTTCTTTACGTGGCTCGGCAATGTGCTGACCGGCGATCTTGGCATCTCAATTTTCTCGAACCTGCCGGTCTCCAAGCTGATCGGCCAGCGGCTGGAGCCGACCTTGGCGCTTGCCGTCTGCACCATGATCTTCGCCATCATCGTTGCCGTGCCGATGGGCGTGATCGCGGCCTGGAAGGCGCACACCTGGATCGACCGAAGCGTGATGATCTTCGCCGTACTTGGCTTTTCCGTACCGGTGTTCGTCATTGGTTATGCCCTGATGTGGGCGTTCTCCATCCGCCTCGGCTGGTTTCCAGTGCAGGGCTACAAACCCATCGCCGACGGCATCGGCCCCTTCCTCGCGTCCATCGCCCTGCCGACGCTGGCGCTCGGCTCGGTCTATGTTGCGCTGATCGCCCGCATGACTCGGGCCAGCCTGATGGAAGTGCTGACGGAGGATTATATCCGCACCGCAAGGGCCAAGGGCGCGAGCAACGGATCGCTGCTGATGCGCCACGCGCTCAAGAATGCCGCGATCCCGATCGTGACGATCATCGGGGTGGGCGTCGCCCTGTTGATCGGCGGTGTCGTCGTGACCGAGAGCGTGTTCAACATTCCGGGCCTCGGCCGCCTGACCATCGACGCCGTGTTGCGGCGCGACTACCCCATCATCCAGGGCGTGATCCTGATCTTCAGCGGCATCTACGTGCTGGTGAACCTGCTGATCGACCTGTCCTACACCTTTCTGGACCCGAGGATCCGCTATTGATGACGGCCGTCAGCGAAAGCGCCGCCGCCGCGGGTCTGCCCACCCGCCCGCCGTTCGCGACCCGCGTGAAGCGGCTCATGCGCAAGCACCCGACGGCCGTGGTGGGCTTCGTTATCCTGGTGGTGATGAGCCTGCTTTCCATCTTTGCCTATTGGATCACGCCGGACCCGCTGCGCATCAACCCCATCGTGCGCCTGAAGCCGCCGGGGTTTGAAAGCCCGCTCGGCGATATCGGACCGTTCGGCACCGACTTTCTGGGCCGGGACGTGTTCGCCCGCGTCATCCATGGCGGCCAGATCTCACTGGTGGTCGGGCTTTCCGTGGCGGCGGTGGCGACGGTGGTCGGCCTGGTTATCGGCCTGATGGCGGGCTATATCCGCTGGCTGGACGCCATCGTCATGCGGATCATGGACGGGTTGATGGCCATTCCGGGGATTCTGGTCGCCATCGCGCTGGTGGCACTGGCGGGCGCTTCAATCACCAATGTGATCATCGCCATCACCATTCCCGAGGTGCCGCGCGTCGTACGCCTGGTGCGCTCGGTCGTCCTCACCATCCGCGAGATGCCCTACATCGAGGCCGCGGTGGTTTCCGGCGTCAGCCTGCCGCGCATCATGCTGCGCCACCTGCTGCCCAACGCCGTCGCGCCGCTGATCGTGCAGGCGACCTATGTCTTTGCGAGCGCCGTGGTGTTCGAAGCGATTCTGTCATTTCTGGGCGCTGGCACGCCGCCCGAAATTCCCAGTTGGGGCAATATCATGGCGGAGGGCCGCACCTATTTCCAGATCGCGCCCTGGATCATCTTCTTCCCCGGCGCCTTCCTGGCCGTGACAGTGCTGGCGGTGAACGTGCTGGGCGACGGCCTGCGAGACTCGCTGGATCCCCGCATCGCGAAGCGGATGCGTTAGTGAACATCATCGCGAAGCGGATGCGTTGGTGAACATCGGCGCGAAGCGGATGCTTTAGTGAAAGTCGTTGCAAAGCGGATGCGGCAAAGCGCGAGGGCGGGGAGGGGGCCCGCAGGCCCCCTCCCCCGCCGTGTCGATTTCCGTGCCTCTGTCAAACCATATCGACTTTTGCCCGGGACCTGCGTCGGCGCATCGCTGCCAGCAATCCCATCCCGCTCAGCAACAGGACCCCACTCATCGGCAAAGGAACGGCGAGTTCTTCAGGTCCGGTATCGAACGGCACGAAGGCTGCAGCCGCCAGCGCGAAGGGCGCGGCACTTGCCGCCGCATTTTCGTCGCTGCCACTGCCGGCTGCGCTAACGCCGCCAACGCCGGCTGCACCAACAAGGCCCAGAACGGCACCCACGCCACTGACAGGAGCGGACGATTTTAAAGTAAAGTCTCCGTTCCGCCAATCGACGAACCATTTGTCGTAGTCGCTGTAGGGAATTTCAATATTGTTGCTGAGGTTGGCAAAGCGGTTGTCGATGACAATATTGGCCAGGTTATTGGCGATCGTGTTGCTGAGGGATCCTGTGCCGGTCTGCCCGCCATTGATCCGGATCCACATGAAGTTCGCGCCTTTAACCGCGAGGTTATCATCCAAGATCGTATTGTTGCTAATGGTGGCGTTACTCGCATTGCCAAGAGTAATGCCGTGGTAAGAAGACGACACCAAAACATTGTCTTGAATCACCCAGTCATCCATCGCACCTTGGAATGCTACATACCCCTGCGGTGTCGAATAAAAATCCGCTGATTGGTCTTCGGCGGCAATGCAAACATTTCCCTTGACGGTAACGCCAACAACTGCGCCAGCGCCGACTCTCCCGTTTTTCTTGGAGAAGCTTTGCAAGCAGTCATCGTGATTGCCGTTAACATCCTTGAAATTTTTAATCAGATTATTCTGATACAGGCCGTGATCGCCAAGCGCCCGAAAGCCGTCGCCGGACAACCCATCGATCGTATTATTGATGATCCTAGCGTTCGGGGCGTTGTGGTCCACGGTCACTCCCATGTTGACGCTCTGAAAGTGAGTGTTCTGGACGGTCTGGTCTGCCCCTCTCAGCCATACGCCACGTCCGGCGTTTTTATTCCAATTTTGTCTGCTCCAATTAGTTGAATCGCCGAAGCTAATCGATGAATTCGATAGTGAATTGCCATTACCGTTAAACTTTACAGCGAAAAAAGACTTGCCTTGAGACCCCGGCCGGATGTCGACATCCGAAAACGCCCAACGGTCTGAGCCCCGAATATCAATATTTTTAATGGTTGCCTTGTTGCTCAGCGATTGCGATTTAATCGTGACGTCAGACTGCAGGTTTGACGTAGTCGTTCGAATGCGGGTATTGCCCACGACGACCTGGCTGTATTTGCCGCCAATAATCCAAATCCGGCCATAGTTCCCCGGCGCCACCTCGATCGTTTCGCCACCCTGCGCACTACTAAGTGCCAATGCCAGTTCGCGATCGGATTGCGCGTATAGAATTTGGGCATTGGCTACCGTAGCGGTGAACATCACAGCCGATACACCCAATATTAACCCCATCTTTATCATTGCAGCCACCACCTTCCATAAGTTGAACACGCCTTGCAGCGGAACGAAACCTAGCGATAGGGATTCTGTAGGGCAAAGCAAAAATTGTATCAAAATGTCTTAACTTGGATTGAGTACTATATTACCTTTTATTCAAGGAAAAAAATTATCTTTTCATTAACAAATTCGATTTGACTTAATTGCCAACTGTGCGACCGACGCGCCCATGCGCTCCCTTGCCACCCGATACTTGTTGATACTTATCCACGGTTTCGATCTTCCTCGTGTTCGCCATACCAATGGCATGGGTGATACGCGACGGCGGTCGCGTAATCTGCCGCCTGTTCGGAACTCTTGAGGCGACTCCAGCAGTCGTCGGGCCCGAAGGCGGATCAAATGTCGCCGAAGGCGCGCTGAAGGATATCAGCGGTGCATGCCTTCGCTCATCGCAGCGAGGCGCCGAAATCGGCGCAGGTCCCACTGATTCGAACTGCTATGCACAAATAGGCAGACAATCTTGGTGGAGAATTGGCTTCAATGGTAGTTGGTCAGATCCGCGTAAAGTGCTACAATCATAGACGTTACGGTGATTCTGTTTGCAATGGAGTGATGATTGATGCCCCGATACGTCATCGAACGCGCCATCCCCGACGTCGGCACTTTTGAGCGGGACCAGTTGCGGGGGGCGGCCAGTACCTCCAACGGGGTACTCGCCGCCATGAAGGCGGAAGGCAAAAACATCCAGTGGGAGCACTCCTACGTCGCCGGCGACAAGACCTTCTGCATCTATATCGCCGACAACGAAAGGCTGGTGCAGGAGCACGCAGAGCGGAGCGGCTTCCCGGCGACCGTGGTCACCCCCGTCAGCAAGATGATCGACCCGGTCACCGCCGAGGGTTGAAGGTCGATGGATTGGGCCGAAACGGAACGCGAAGTCCGGGTGCCAAAACTGGCCCTGTGACTCGATCAGTCAGCGTTTACCATGGGGGCTGTCTGTGCGGCGCGGTCCGTTACGAGGCTGGCGGGCCGCCGCTTTGCGTCTCCGTTTGCCATTGCACCTTCTGCCAAAAGACGTCCGGCAGCGTCTGCGCGGTCGGCGTCTGGTACGACCATGCGGCGGTCGCCATAACCGGCGCACAGCCATACGCTCACCGCCATGTTTCGGATGCATCCGGGCGCTGGCTCGACCGGCTGTTCTGCGGCGCTTGCGGCACACCGCTCGCCTTTCGCCGTGAAAATGCGCCGGGTCGGATCGCAATCACCGGCGGATCGTTCAACGCGCCAAACCCATTCGCGCCCGATCGGCATCTGTGGCTTCAATCCAAAGCAGGCTGGCTTTGCCTTCCCGGGGATGCCGCGCAGTGGCCGCAAGAGCCGTCTGCGCGGTCGACGCGGCACGACGAATCCTGACCCTCGCCGTTCGACAGGCTCAGGGTGAAAACAGAAACCGGCAGTCGGCTCCCTAGTGCTTCGATGCCAACCGATGGTACCCATCCGTTGGCGGGATCAAACTGCCAAACTACTCGAATAGTGGCCTGATTCACCCGATCCAAATGGATCGGGATCTGCTTTATGCCTTCACGCCGATCACCACGTCATAGTAAATATCGCCGCCGCTGGAACTCTTGCGGTGGAAGTGAGAGCCGCGGTGTTTCTGCACCAGCTTGCCGCTCGCCACTTTGTCCTCGACCCAGGCGCAAAGCTCGATGCATTCCGGGTCCGGATCGTTCGGCTTTACGTGAAAGATGTACCAGCCGCCGGCGATCAACAGCTCGAAGCTTTTCTCGAAGCCGGCGAGCGGGATGTGATTACCCCAACCGGTGGCGGACGCCATCGCGACGACGTTGAACTCGGCCTTGCGGAGCGCTCTCTCGGTCTCCGGCCGTAGATCGGTCAGGTCGTCCACGTGATAGACATTATAGAGGCCGGGCCGATCGCGATGCGCGGCGTCTGCGGCCTCGTGGCAAATGTCCACCGCCTCCAGATGCGGAATGCCGAGCGCATGCCGCAATTCATGGCCGAACGCGCCGCTGCCCGCGCCCAGTTCCAAAGCCCGCAGGTCGGAACGGTCCACACCCTCCGCCGACCAGACCTCCTCGATCGCCGCGGCCATCTCGGTCGGCGTGCGGCAGACCAAATTGTGGTAGAGCGCGATATCGTAAAGCCAGGGCACCCGGTACAGCGTCGCATAATCATGAATGTTGAAACGCCGCCGGGCGCCTTCGACGTCAGCCCAAAAAAACTCGTCCGCCTGGCGGTCCGTCTCGGGCGGGTCGAACGCCACATTGTAGAGCTTCGGGATATAGTCATAGGCGCCCATGGGCGATCTGTTCCGATCTGAAGGAGCGGGAAAAGGCGATGGCGCCGAGCGGCGCCAGCGTTTATTTGGCCCAGCGGCGACCATCCGTCGAGCGAAGATTCCACCGCTATCAGGGAGCGCTGCAGCGTGTCATCCTAGTCGCCTGATCGAAACGCTTGCCGCAACCGTCGGAAGGAGCCACGCCATTGGCCCGCATCGTCGTCATCAATCCCAATTCGACCGAAACCTGCTCGGCCGCCATCGACCGTGCCGCTGCGCCATTCCGGCTCGCCGACGGGCTGATCATCGATTGCATCACCAACACCGACGGCCCGCCCGGCATCCAGTCCCAGGCGGATTCGGACAGCGTCATTCCCCATCTGCATGCCATCGTGCAGCGCGAGCCGGCCGATGCCTATGTGATCGCCTGCTTTTCCGATCCGGGCGTGCATTCCTTAAGAGAGCGCACCGGCCGCCCCGTCATCGGCATCGCAGAGGCCGGCATGGCAGCCGCACTATCCCTGGGCGAGCGCTTCGGCGTGGTGGCAATCCTGCCCTCTTCCGTCGCGCGGCAGCGGCGGACGGTGCGCACCTATGGCCTGACCCAGCGCTATGCCGCCAGCCGGTCGATCGGCCTGGGCGTGCCGGAACTGGCGGATGCTGGGCGCACCCGCGAAGCCATGGTGTGCGCGGGCGAACGGTTGCGTGACGAGGACGGCGCCGATGTGTTGATCCTCGGTTGCGCCGGCATGGCCGACCAGCGCGCGCCTTTGGCGGAGGCGACCGGCCTGCCGGTGGTGGAGCCTAGCCAGGCCGCATTGGCGCGCGCGCTGGGCGCGGTGCTGCAGGGCTGGTGAAAACCCCCTCCTTCTGCGCGGTCAAGCCTGCCTCGCCAGGCGCATTGCCCGGTCGACGGTGGAGGTGAAGCGGATTTTCCGGCCGCGAAGGCCATGGTTTACCAGTATTCGCCGCATCTCTCGGGTGGTGCCGGTAATGTACACGCGCACATGGGCCTGCTGCGCCTTGCGCACCGCGCCGACGATCGCATTGGCTCCGCTGGAATCGATGAACGGCGCCTCGCTGAAATCCAGCACAAAGGCCCTGTGGCGGTCGGCGATCCGGTCCAACACCGCCCCCACCGTGGCGGCCGCACCAAAGAAAAACGCACCTTTCAGATGATAGACCACCACGTCCGGATCGGCCGCCATATGGGGATCATAGGCGACACGGTCTCCGTCCGCCGTATCCGGAACATCCTCCAGCGGCAAGGGCCGGCCCGCTTCCAGCGAGGTCGCGGCCGCCATGCGGTGGATGAACAACACCGCCCCCAGCGCGAACCCCACGACGATCCCTTCGGACAGATCGCGGAAGACGGTGAGCAACAGCGTTGTCAGCATCACCAGGAAATCGCCGCGGGAGGCGAGGAACAGTACGCCGATCGCCTGACGCTCGATCATGTTCCACGCGACGACGGCCAGCAACCCCGCCAGCGCGGCGAGCGGGATATAGCTGGCGAGCGGTGCGGCCACCAGCATGAACACCAGCAGAAACAGCGAATGCATCATGCCGGAAACCGGCCCGCGCGCGCCGGCGCGGACATTGGTCGCCGTCCGCGCAATCGTGCCGGTCACGCAGAAGCCGCCGAACAGGCCGGCGGCGATATTGGCGAAGCCCTGGGCGACCAGCTCACAGTTGGAGCGATGCCGCCGCCCGGTCATGCCGTCTGCAACCACGGCCGAGAGCAGCGATTCGATCGCACCCAGCAGCGTGAAGGCCAGCGCATGCGGCAGCACCGCCTGCATCTTCGCCAGCGTGATCTCCGGCAAGGCCGGCATCGGGAGTGACTGGGGAATGCCGCCAAAGCGTGAGCCGATGGTCTCCACCGGCAGACCGAATGCCCCGGTCAACGCCGAGGCCAGCACCACCGCCACCAGCATGCCGGGCAGCTTGGTCTTCAGGCGGGTGCAGGCGACGATCACCACGATGGAAAGGATTGCGATCCCGACCGCCACCGGATTCAGCGTGCCCACGGAGTCCGCCAGCATTGCCAGCTTCGGCAGCAGCGGCCCAGGCTCCGGCGCGGGCAGGGTCAGACCCAGCAATTCCTTGATCTGGCTCGCAAAAATGATGATGCCGATCCCTGCCGTAAAACCGATCGTCACCGGATAGGGAATGAACTTGATGTAAGTGCCAAGCCGCGCCCAGCCGACCAGCAGCAGGATCACCCCCGACATCATGGTGGCGAGGACCAAGCCTTCCAGGCCCTCGGTCTGCACCGTCGTCAGCACCAGCACGATGAACGCCCCCGCCGGGCCGCCGATCTGGAAGCGGCTGCCGCCCAGCAGCGACACGACAAAGCCGCCAACGATGGCGGTATAGAGGCCCCGGTCCGGCGGCACGCCCGAGGCAATGGCGATCGCCATGGAAAGCGGCAGCGCCACGATGGCGACGGTGAGGCCCGCCACCGCATCCGCGCGCAGGCCGTCGAGGCCGTAGCCCTCGCGGAAAACCGTGACGAGCTTTGGCATGAACAGTTCGGCAAAGGATGGGCGTTGCCGCCCGGTCAAATCGCCCGGAAGCGCCGTCACGGTTGTGTTGCCTTTCTTCTGATAGAAGCGGCGGAAGGACTGCCGACGCGGCGCCGCAGTTGTGCAGGCTAGCATTCAGGGGTCGGACAGGCTATGCGGCTCCCCCGCGCAACGGCGCTGTGGCTCCGGCAGCTAGCTTTTCCGTACCAGCCAGGCGCGCAGATAATTGAACATGCCGCCCGCCAGAAACAGGGTACTGCCAACCAGATATTGCCAGGCAAGAAAACCATAGAGGATCTGGCCATCCGCGGGCGCCGCGAAATGCCAAAGATAGGGGATCGAGGCGACGGTAAAGAGCATCGAGCCGACCAGAAAGGTGACCGCGGTCAGGTTCCGCAGGACCAGCTTGACCAACGTATCCGCCCGCACGATCTGAAACAGATTGGCGATCGCACCTATCATGAAACAGACGCTGCCGATGATAAAGGTCCAGGCGCCGGTCATCGTCCAATCCAGCAGGGACGAGAAGAACACGCTGCCAACCGTAAACAGCACACTCCCCACCAGATATGAGACCGCCGCCGAAATCTCACCGCTCCGGTTGTCAAAGCCACCACGGAGTTTTTGGTGGTGGTGTATGACCTCTGCCATGTCATGACTTGTTACCAACAGGTACAGCAGCGAACCCAGGAAGAACAAAAGACAGCCGATGTCCTGGAATTTGTCCAGGTTTGGGAAAAAGAAAAAGCTGCCGGCAATGAAAATGGCGCCACCTGCCAAATAAACGGCCGTATTCACCGTTTCCCAAACAAAATGCGCGCCCCGTTCGCTCGGCGCTGCCGTCAGATCGAATTGGCGGGGACGGTCTAAAACGATATGCGGCATGGTTGGATGCTCTTTTCGGGCGCGTTCTCGGGTATTCACTGGCGGGGATCAAATCGGAAAAGACTCCGGTGCGCAACCGCACTTGGCGTGCCAACCGGTGGGCGCTTATGCTCGCTTTCAAGAGCAACGAGAATTGAGGATTCGCCCAATGCGTCTTGCAAACAAAATTGGCCTCGTCACCGCTGCCGGGTCCGGCATGGGCAGGGCCGGCGCCATCCGGTTTGCCAGAGAGGGCGCGGCGGTCGGCGTCGTCGATCTCGACCAAGCCGCCGTCGATCAGGTGGTCGCCGAAATCCAGGCGGCGGGCGGCCAGGCGCTCGGCATCGCCTGCGACCTGCGGGACGACGCCAATGCCCGCAAAATCGTGAAGGAGACGGCCGGAAAATTCGGCGGCCTCGACTTTGTCTGGAACCATGTGGGTCATCCCGGACCCGCGGCGGTCGAAGGCATCGACATGGCGGACTACGAACTCGCCATGGACCTGAACCTCCGCACGGTCCTGGTGACGACGGAAGCCGCCTTGCCGGAATTGCGCGCCCGCGGCGGCGGTGCGTTGCTGTTCACCGCATCCACCAGCGGGTTGCGTGGCTCGGCCTTCAGCCCTGTCTATTCGGCAGCCAAGTTCGCGATTGTCGGCATGGTGCGCTCCATGGCCAAGCGCTATGCCCCGGAAGGCATCCGCGTCAATGCGGTCTGCCCCGGGCCGACCGATACGCCCATGTTGCGCGTGTTCGTGGCCCGGCCGGACCAGCAGTCGACCCAGGGCCAGGACAAGGAAGCTATCGTCGCCCAATACGCCGCCGCCAATCCCATGGGCCGCGCGGCAAAGCCGGACGATGTCGCGAACGCCGCCCTGTTCCTGGTCTCGGACGAGGCCGCCTATGTCAGCGGAGTGGCTCTGCCGGTCGATGGCGCGTCGATTGCATAAGCGATCAGGGATAAGGAAAAAAAGACATGACCCGACTTTCGAAATTCTCCCGCTCCATCCACGGCAAGGTGGCTCTGGTCACCGGTGCCGGCTCCGGCATGGGCCGGGCCACGGCCTATCTGTTCGCTGACGAAGGCGCGCATGTCGCCTGCTGTGACGTGAATGGAGAGACGGCAGAGACAACCGCCATTGCCATCCGTGAGGCCGGCGGTTCTGCTGAGGCCTGGACATTGGATGTCGCCGACAGGGACCAAGTCGGCGAGATCGTGCAGGCGGTGGCTGGACGCTTCGGCGGCATCGACATTCTGGTGAACAATGCCGGCATCTCCACCCATTGCCCGATCGATGCCAATGACTACGAGGAACGGTGGGCGCGAACGGTGGCGGTGAATGTCACCGCACACACTCTGATGATCCGCGCGGCATTGCCCTGTCTCCGCGCTAGCGAGACCGGTGGCCGGATCGTTAACATCGCCTCCACCGAGGGGCTGGGCGCGACGCCCGGCATCAGCCCCTATACCAGCACCAAACATGCGGTGATCGGCCTGACCCGCAGCCTGGCGGTGGAGCTTGGCAAGGAGGGTATCACCGTCAACTGCATCTGCCCCGGCGCAATCCGCACCGGCATGACGGAGAAATACCCGGAGGACGCGAAGCAGAAATTTGCCCGCCGCCGCATTCCCAACGCCCGCTATGCCGACCCGGAGGAAGTGGCCCACGCCACGCTCAGCCTGGTACTGCCGGCGGCGAGCTATATCAACGGCGTCGCGCTGCCGGTCGATGCCGGCATGACGATCAAGAACGCCTGATTGGGCAAGAACGCCTGATCGGGCGAAAACACCTGATCGGGCGAAAACGCCTGATCGGGCGAAAACACCTGATCGGGCGAAAATGGCGGAGCCGGCGAGAACGCCGGACCGCCGCCATGGCCGGAGGCGGTATTACTTCGCTTCGTTTTGGATGGCTTCGCCCAGATTCTCGATGGGGCCGTCCTGGCTCTCCTCGAACAGGAAGCCGAAATAGAAGGCGGCGATCACGGCGATGGCGACAACCACCCCGATGATGACATTGCGCACGTTTACGATCTCCCCTTAGTGGACACATGGCGCCGCCGGTCTTCGCAATCATCCGCGATCGATCGCCCTCGATCGGCAGCCGGCGATGAAAAGAAGCGCGGCGGCATGGCTAAGCCGCGTGCATAGCCAGCCGGCATCCGGATCATGCATAAACCGGTGCGAAATGCATTGCGAACAAAGCGCGCAACATCCATCCTCACCTGCGCTACGATGATGGGCTTATCGACCATTGATGACGATTGATGACGAAGGAGAGGTTCCCCATGCGTCTTGTGAGTTTAGCAGTCGGGTTGGCGTTGGTCGCCGGTACCGCCATGGCAGACGTGAAGCCAGAGACCTTTAAAGCGGAGACGGTCGCCTCCATGTATCGGCTGTGTTCCGCCGACGAAACAACAACGGCCGGGAAGTACGCGGTTGGCTTTTGTTATGGCTGGATCGAAGGCGTGGGTCAGTTCTATGAAGAATTGCTGATCGACAAGCGGTTTAACCTGAAAGCAACCGTTTGCACCGATCCCGACCTGACCCGGGAGGAGGTGCGTGAAACGTTCGTCAATTGGGCGGACGCGAACCCTGATTCCGGCAGTCGGCCGGCGCTCGATGGGATTGTTCGTGCGATGAAGGAGAATTATCCATGCAAGTAGCATCCATGCAAGAATCGGGCACCCGCGCGATTGCAGGCCCCCGCAAGACCTGGTTGGCTGCCGGGCTGGCAGCCGCCCTGCTGACCGCCGGTTGTGCCGGCGCCGACCATGACACCGCAGCACGCGCCGGTACCGGTGCGGCGGCCGGCGCGGTCGTTGGTGGTGTGATCGGCTCTTTCAGCGGCAACTGGGGTGCCGGCGCGGCCGCGGGGGCCGCCATTGGCGGCACCGGCGGCTACCTCTATGACCAAGTCAAGAAAGACAACAAGTAAGCTATAAGTAAAGACCTGAGCGAAAGAAAACGTCCGGGCGCACTATAGGCGTCCGGACGTTTTCTTTCCGTCACTATCTCTACTGCATCATATAGTTCGGCAGAGTCAGCGAGATCTCCGGGAAGGCGATCAGCAGAACCATAATCACCGCTTCCGCCCCGATAAACCAAGCGAGCCCGCGGAAGATGGTGGTAAGCGGGATCGCGTCCCCCACCACGCTTTTCACCACATACGCGTTCAGGCCCACCGGCGGCGTCAGCAGGCCGATCTCGATATATTTCACCACGATCACGCCGACCCAGATCATATCCATCTTCAACGCCTCGAACATGGGCAGGAAGACGGGCAAGGTCAGCAGCATAAGGCCGAGCGGGTCCAGGAACATGCCCAGGATCAGATAGACGATCGACAGGCCGATGATCAGCATCAGCGGGTCGATGGACCAATCGCCGATCAGTTCCGCCATCACGGTTGGCACACCGCTGAACGCCAGGAGGCGGGTCAGCAGCAAGGCGCCGATCGCGACGAAAAAGATGGCGGCGGTGCTCTCCAGCGCCTCCATCACGCTGGTGCGGAACACGGTCCAAGTCATCCGGCCCTGCAGGAGGGCGATCAGAATGGCCAGTACCGCACCCAAGGCGCCGGCTTCGGTGGCGGTTGCAAAGCCGCTATAAATGCTGCCGATCACGCCCAGCACCAGCAATGGCACCGGCCATATCTCAAACAGCGCCTGCCATCGCTGGCGCCAGGTGACTTTGTCCGTCACCGGCGGTGCCAGCGATGGCCAGATCATGCAACGGCCGATAATCATGCCGGCATAGACAAACGCCGTCAGCAACCCAGGCAGGAGGCCAGCGATCAACAGCGCGCCAATGGAGGTTTCAGTAAACCAGCCGTAAAGCACGAACGCGATGGAGGGCGGAATTAACGCACCCAGCGTACCTGATGCGGCGACCACGCCAGCTGACAATGCCTTGTCGTAGCCAAGCCGCAACATCTCCGGAATGGCCAGGCGGCCCATGGCTGCGGCGGTCGCCAGCGACGAACCGCTGGCAGCTGCAAAGCCTGCGGATGCAAAGTTGGTTGCGACCGCCAATCCGCCCGGCAGGCCGGACAACCATAGCTTTGCGGCGTTAAACAGGCTGGAGGTCAGGCCGGAATGAAAGGCGACCGAGCCCATCAGCAGAAACATCGGCACGGCGGAAAGCGACCAGTTCGCGCCAAATTCAAACGGCAGATCGCCGAAAATGCCAAAGGCAGCCTCGGTCGACCTCACAAACATCAGGCCGATCAGCGAGACCGAGCCGAGGGAGATGCCGATTGGCACGCGCAGGCCGATCAATATCAGCAGCGCGACAATGGCAATGACGCCAACCCAAATGGGGTCCATGGCTCAGTTTTCCTCGATCATAATGTCGCCGGCAGGCTGCGCCGTCGGCTTGCCACGGCCGGTAAAGCCAAAACGGAAGTCGCGAATCGCCTGCAGGACCATGATCAGCGTCATCGCGCCAATCGAGAGCGGCAGGAACCAGCGCGCCGGCCAGACCGGCAGGTCGAAGAAGGTAACGTCCTGCAGCTCATTGTCGGCTGTCGATGTTATCGCCTGCTCCAGAGTCAGCCAAAACAAAATGCCGACATAGAGGGCGCCCAGAACGGCGATGCATCCTTCCAACCGGGCCAGCGGGCGCGGCCCCATGTTGCGCGTGAACAATTCGACCATCAGGTGCTTTTTGTGGACCTGAATGTAGGCAACCGGCAGAAACACGGTCGCCACCATGTAGTACCAGGCGACGATTTCCAACGTCGCGGTCATCGGCTGATGAAAGACCAGCTTGCCGACGATATCGGCGGCGATGTGGAGCATCATGAGGGTGATCGCGACGCCTGCCACCCAGAGCAGCAAGACACTGAACCGCTCCAACAGGCGCTCTATGGCAGCCATGGCGGAAATCCTCGTTCGGAAAGGGTTGAATAGGGGACAGGCGGCCAGGGCGGAAAGGGCGGCAGAGCACGAAGCCCGCCGCCCGCACCCCCGTCAGCTACTTATACTCGACCTTGCTGAACACCTCGGCGTCCAAAGCTTCGCCGTATTTTTTCCATTCGGCGTCACCCCAATAACCCGGGCCAATATCATTGACGATGTCGGTCCATTTCTTGATGTTCGCGGTGAATGTCTCGACGATGGGTTCCGGGTCTTTCACGCCGCGGGACTTGGCAAGTTCGATAACGCGGGCCGCGTCCTGACTGCGCAGTTCCTCGACCGCATCCTTAAAGCTTTGGTCGACTGCTAGCCATTTGATGCCCTTTGCTTCAGCTTCCTTGCGGATATTGTGGTCGTCATCTTCATAGGCACGGGCGATATCGACCACCGCCTGGACCACGTTGTCGCCGATCGCCTGCTTTTCCTTCTTCGACAGCTTTTTCCAGGTATCGGTGCGGAAGTTGATGAAATTGGTGCCGTGATAGGTACCCAGCTTCGAGTTGGAAACGGTCTTCACCAGGTCCCATAGCGAATATGTCTTGAGCCAGGGCAGCGGGCCCATGACGCAATCGACCTGGCCGCGCTGCTGCGCCTCGTAAATTTCGGCGCTGGTGATGTTGACCGGCGTCGCCCCCATGCCGGCGGCAAGCACGCCCATGGCGCCGGTTCCGCGCAGTTTCTTGCCCTGCCAGTCGGCCGCCGTAACGATCTGGACGTCGCCGCACATCAGGTGGTAGGGCGTCAGCGCGTAAGAGGCGATGGGAAGGACTTTCTCTTCCGTGTAGTCCTTCTTGCATTCCGGGCAGTCGAGCAGCAACGTTTGATTGACCGCGCCGGTCATCACCCGCGCATCCTTGCCATAGACGGCTAGGTCGCTGATCAGCGCACTGACGGGCAGCTCGTTGGGCGTGTAGATGTCAGCCAACAGGCCCATATCGACGGTGCCATTACGAATTGCGTTCAACGTCGTCTTGCCGCTGGCCAGCGTGCCACCCGGGAACAGCTTGAACGTCAAAGAGCCGTCAGTCTCCTTGGTCACCCGCTCAAAAAACGGTTCAAGACCGGCGGTGTGAACTGGATGTTTGGCGCCGACAGAGCTGGAATATACCAACTCGCGCGCATTCGCGATATGTGCGGTCAAAGCAAACGCAGCCAGCGCTGCACCCGCAACGAAACGGTTTATCATGGAAGTCTCCTCGGCCTCATCGGCGTTACCGACCGGTTTCATGCCCGGTCCTTCAAATTATCCCTCGACGTTGGCACATGCTTCAAAGCGCGGCAAGAGGATGTGCATCCTATCGATGCCGAGACTTGTGCTCTCCATGTACAGCGGGAAAGCGGAAAGCCGATCTACCCCACTTCCATCGGCATGGCGGGATCTGCCGACCATTCGTCCAGCGAGCCGTCATAGACGCTCACATTCCGGTAGCCGAGCTTCATCAGCACAAAGGCGTTCAGCGTCGCCGCGATACCGCCGCCACAATAGCTGATGATGGGCTCGCTCTTGTCGCGGCCGAGCGGTTCCGCCGCCGCTGCCAATTCGGCATCGTTGCGATACGCGCCCGACTTCTGATCGATGTGCCCCAGCGCCGGCAGCAATTCGCTGCCCGCGATTCGGCCGGGCCGTGCATAACCGAGGTCGCTTTCGCCCGTGAACAACTGCCTGGAGAGCGCGTTCAGCACGCAGGCCTCGCCGTTCTGCACGGCGTCGAACACCTCCGCCTTGTCGGCCACGAGGCCGGGTTGATAGGCGGCGTCGAATTCCGCTGGCGGATAGCTGGCGGCCTCCGCCGTCACCGGCCTTCCCTCTGCCTGCCACTTGCCGAAGCCGCCGTTCAGCACCGCCACTTTTTCGTGGCCGAACACCCGGAACATCCACCAAAGCCGCGTCGCCCACCATGGCACCGCCAATACATAGATCACGACCTGCGTGTCGTTGCCGATGCCGAGTTGCGCCATTTTCGCCGCGAAGGCATCCGCCGTCGGCAGCATGTAGCTGTAGGGGCTGTCGGCGTCTTTCAGTTCCGTCATCAGGTCGACGAACTGCGCGTTGGGGATGTGTGCCTTGTCGAAGCCATCCCGCCCGCTCGCCGGTTTCCAGCCGCCTTCGGGCTGCCGGTTCATGGCGATGGTGCAGTCCAGCACCCGCAGCCCGGGATCGTCCAGGTTCGCCTCCAGCCAAGCGGTTTCGACCAGGAAATGTTGCGGATCCTTTATCAAGATAAGGATCTCCTTGCCCTGTTGATCGTGCCGGCCCGCCCCGGCACGCCTCGGTCCCTGTAATGGGCGGGACCAGTGGAAATGACCATGGTGACGTTCACCACGCTTGAATCCTGGCGGGAAATCTGTCTTGAGAATAGGGTCCGGGATGAAATGCGGAAAGACACACAATGAAAGCGAAATTGGCGGCCGGTCTGATGCTGGCGTTAACTGCCGGCGGCTGTAGCGTCTATGACGTGCGTGATGGCGCGGTGGAAGACAATCGAGCCCGGCTCGTGATCAAAAACGCTGAGAGCGATGCGGTGCTGATGGTTAACGGCGAAACCATTGGCCGGGCGGCATACTTTGATAGCGAAAGCAACGCCTTCCGCCTGTCTCAGGGCAACTATCTGGTGGCGGTGCGGGTGATGCAAACCGAACAGCTCGTCCAGACGGTGTTTGCCACCGACGGCACAACCGAAATCCTGTACGTGCCGGATCCGGTTGACCGGGAAACCGTCGCTCCACAATAAAGCGCACCCTATCCGGAGGCCTATAGCAGCCGTTCGATCCCCGCTGGTTCGCGGCCTTGCTCGACGGCTTGCACGGCCTCGACCAGCTTGATGCTCGCCGGCGTCGGAATGCCGATTTCCTTGCCCTTGTCCGCCACCAGCCCGTTGATGAACTCGATCTCCGTCCGGCGTCCCTTCAGCATGTCCTGACCCATGCTGGGCCGCGCGCCTTCCTTGGCTTTGGCCGCGTTCGCCAGCAGCTTGGCTTCGACTGCCTGGAAGTTCGGGGCGTCATTCGCGCCGCTTTCCAGTTCTTGCGCGGCCTTGTCCCAGACTTCCGGCGCAAAGCCATTGATCTCCTCCAGGGCATAGCCGAGCGCCTGGCCGACCCGCACCGACTCGCCCGCAATGCGGATCGACAGGTGCCGCGCCGGTTCCTCCTGCATGTATTCCTTGATGCTCATGCCGGTGGAGGCAGCCACGCCATTGCCCATGGCGTTCGCCACCAGCTTCGACCAGCGCTCGCCCCACAGGTTCGTGGTCGCCTTGGCCGAGTCGATCTTAGAGAGCCAGCCGACGATCATCTCCAGCCTGGGCGTGATCACACAGGTGGCCTCGCCCGCGCGGAAGACGGTGTGTTCCGCGCCGCCCTTGGCGATGCGGCGGATGACATGGCCCGGCCCGACCAGTTCCACCACGATCTTGGCCGCGATGCAGCCGAGCGTCTTGCCCCAGCCGACAATGCTGGCGATCGCCTCCTCGTTCATGCAGTTCTGAAGCGAGACC
Source organism: uncultured Alphaproteobacteria bacterium (assembly GCA_963807085.1). Classification (GTDB taxonomy): domain Bacteria; phylum Pseudomonadota; class Alphaproteobacteria; order Bin95; family Bin95; genus JACKII01. The sequence continues at coordinate 235,176 of CAWEBB010000032.1, read as the reverse complement.
ACGCAGCCGGTCGGCGCCAGATAGTCCTTCACCAGCATGGTGGCCCACGCGGTATCGTAGGATTTCACGCAGATAAAGGCGATGTCGACGGGCCGCTCGCGCTTCAGGCCCTGCAAGTCGGTCAGGTGATAGGCCTTGACCGGCACGGTGAAGCATTCTTCCGGGGTGGTGCCTTCCAGCTTGATCCCGTCGGACCGCATCTTCTCGACATGGTCCGGCCAAGCGTCGAAGAACGATACGTCCAGGCCCTGCCGGGCAAGGTTGCCGCCGACATACGAGCCGACGGCGCCGGCGCCGACGACCAGAATGCGGGGGTTGGTCATGTTGGTCATGGGTGTTTCCCTGTGGGTGATAAGGCTAAGCCGCTTCCACGGTAACCCGCCACATTTCGCGGCGGTGGCCCTGGTAATCGTTGATGGCATAGTGCTGGCTGGACCGGTTGTCCCAAACGCCCAGCGAACCGGGCCGCCAGCGATAGCGGGCGGTGAATTCGGGGCGCTTCAGATGGGCGAACAGAAAGTCCAGCACCGGCGCGCTTTCCGCCTCGGCCCAGCCCTTGAACTTCAAGGTGTGGATGTAATTCACGTAGAGCGCCTTGCGGCCGGTCTCCTCGTGTACGCGCACCACCGGCTGTTCCGCCTCCATGGTCAACTTGTCGAGGTTCTGAAGCCGGATCCCCTTGGAGTCCGCGTTCATCAGCTTCTTTCGGTCGCCGACCCTGCCCGCCGCCGCACTGGAAATGCCCACCAGCGGGTCGATCAGCGCCTTCATGCCATCCGAGAGCGTGTCATAGGCCATGTACATGTTGGCGAACAGCGTGTCGCCGCCGGCGGGGGGCGTTTCAACCGCATAGAGCATGGTGGCGGCCGGGGGCGTCTCCAAATAGGTGGTGTCGGAATGAAAGCCGCCACCGCCGAAATTCGCCTTGTCGTCTGCGTTCTTGATCAGGGGCGTGATTTTCGGATGGCCGTCCATGCCCTCGGCGAAGGGATACTCGTTCGGCACGCCGAACATGTGTGCCACCCGCACCAGTGCCTCCGGCGATAGGTTTTGGCCCGGGAAGAACAGGACCAGATTCTCCAGATAGGCCTGATGCACCTCATCGGCCTCCGCATTGGAGAGCGGCCGGGAGAGATCGACCCCGAACAGTTCGGCACCGAGGGCACCGGCGAGCTTCTTCACTTCGATATGCTGAAAGGCCATGGCGGCGTTTCCTGCTTGGATTGGCGGATGCACCGATTGTAGCGGCGAGGCTCTGCCTGCGGCAATGGCCATGAGATCTCACGCGTACTTGGTCTCATATTGCGCTTTCCCTAGGGTAGGGATGAGGCAGCGTACCATGTTTCGAAAACCAAGGAGCCCATCCATGTTTCATGACGGCATGCGCGAGTTGCAGGACAAGTATGGCGGCCGCAAAGTGGCCGACGCCATCGCGAAGAACCGCACCCATGTCGAATTTACCGACGACGACCGCGCCTATATCGAGAGCGTGCCGTTCTTCTTCCTGGCGACCGGCTGGGGCGAGACAATGGACTGCACCATAAAAGCGGCCATCCGGGCTTCATCCGCGTCTCGGGCCCCGGCCAGATGGAATGGCCGGACTATGACGGAAACAACATGCACCGGAGCCTGGGCAATATCACCCTTAACCCTTCCGTGGGTCTGCTGTTCGTGAGGTTTGACGGCACCAGCCTGCGCATCCGCCTGACCGGCAAGGCAGAGATCATTGACGACCCGGCCCAATTCGCCAACCTGCCGGGTGCATTGCGGCTGGTGCGGGTGACGGCGGATTACATCTACTACAACTGCCCGCGCAGCGTGCCGAAAATGGAGATGGTTGAGCCCTCAAAATACTTGCCACGAGCAGACTACATCCGCCCGACCCGGAATGGAAAAGCCGCGACTACATCAAGGCCGCGATGGAGGAGTGAGCGCGCCTCACCTCTTTCCGCCGTCATCGCAATGACGGCGGTGGTCGAGTGGCGAGCGCTTCCCTACTCCGCTGCCGCCGTTACGGGCTCGCCTTCGTAGTCGAACAGGTAGGGCTCCATCGTCTCCTGGGCCGTCATGCGCCGCTTGTGCCAGCGCTGGCCGCCGCCGTAATAGGCGAGGCTGCCGGGCTCGGCCGTGCCGTGGCCGTTGTAGTAGGAGATGCAGTCGCGCAGCGGCGCGGTCGCGATGTCGGCCTGGCGCAGTGCTCGGCGTATTCGTCTTCCGCCTCCGCGCGACGTCGACCACCGTCGCGCCGCGTTCTCGCGCATGGTCTCCAGCATCCAGACGACGTAGTCGGCGTGCTCGTCGATGGCGTCGGTGAAGTTGAAGCTGCCGCCGCCGCCCTGGGGGCCGGTGATGATGAACAGGTTCGGGAAGCCGTGGCTGTGCAGGCCGAGGAACGTCCGCGTGCCCTCGCTCTCCCACTTCTCGCGCAGCGTCTGGCCGTCCCGGCCGCGTGACCATGTTGAACGTCGAGCGTGCGCCATCCACTCGAAGCCGGTGGCGTAGATCAGCACGTCCAGCGGCGTACTCCACGCCGTCGTGCACCACGCCCCGTCTCGTTGATCTCCTGCACGCCGATCGGCGCCGTATCGACCAGCGTGCACGTGCGGCAGGTTGAAGGTCGGCAGGTACTCGTCGTGGAAGGTCGGGCCGCTTGCAGCCATAGGGATAGTAGGGCTTCAGCGCCGCGGCGGTCTTGGGGTCCTCGACGACGGCGTCCACGCGGGCGCGGATCTGCTCCATGATGCGGAAGTTGGTGTTGAGCTGGCGCTGGATCAGCTCCTCCGGCGACAAGCTCGGTCTTGTGCTGCTTCGCGCTCCTTGAAGTCGGTCGACCTTGCCGGCCAGGTAGTCGTCGTTGCCCTGCAGCGCGGTCCGCCCGGCGGAGATCAGGGCGAGCCGCTCCCGCCGCGCACGCGCCCAGCCCGGCTCCTGTCGCCACGTCGCGTATCTCCTCCGGCGTCGTCGCCCGCTGGTCGCGCACGTCGATGGTCGAGGGCGTGCGCTGGAAGACGTACAGCTGCTCCACGACCTTGGCGAGTTCGGGCATGACCTGCACGGCGGTCGCGCCCGGTGCCGATGATGCCGACGCGCTTGCCGGCCAGGTCGACGTTGTAGTTCCAGCGCGAGGTGTGGAACGCCTCACCCTGGAACGTCTCCATGCCCTTGATCCGGGCCAGCTTCGGGGTGGTCAGGATGCCGTTCGCCAGCACGACATAGCGGGCCCGCATGGCGTCGCCGCGGTCGGTCTTGACGGTCCAGCGGCCCGGTGCCTCGTCCCACGTCGGTCCCCTCGACGGTCGTGTGGAACAGGCAATGCGCTCATAGAAGCCGAACTTCTCCGCCATGGTCTGGCAGTATTCGAGGATCTCGAAGCCGCGACGCGAACTTCATGGTCGGGACGTAGCCCATCTCCTCGAGCAGCGGCAGGTAGCTGTAGCTCTCCACGTCGCAGGCGATGCCGGGATAGCGGTTCCAGTACCAGGTGCCGCCGACATCGCCGCCCTTCTCGCAGAAGCGCACGTCGGTGAAGCCGGCCTCGCTAAGCTTGTACCAGAGCAGCAGGCCGCCGAAGCCCGCGCCGACGACCAGGATTTCGCACTCGTCGGTCGAGCGCCTCGCGCTCGACCGGTGGCTCGGAATAGACGTCCTCCAGGTACTTGGCGAACTCGCCTTCCATGGCCATGTAATCGGCGGCACCCGCGGCGTGCCTCCTTGAATTCCCGGTACTTGGCCTGCTCCTCGGCGTCGAATTCCGCGCCCGGCGGCGGTTCGGGCAGAGTGGTCAGATTCTTGTCGGTGACGATGGAATAGCCCTTGCCGGCGATTCTGTCGGTCGCCTTGGCGGCACGGGTGTTGAAGATTTTGCGGCCGGTGGCCGGATCGATCTGAATGGCGGCGGTCATGCGTCGGCAGTATCCTGTAAATGCGGTCAGCCGATACTAAAGACCAATACGCCCCGCGAATGCAAATCGGATCGCACCACTTACTTCAGCCGGAGCGTTCCCCCAACGCTTAGTGGTTCCACCACGCCCGGTCGGAGAAGGCCCGCAAATCCAGCTCGAACGTCCAGGCGGAGCGATGCTGTTGGTGCACGTGCCAGTAGGTATCCGCAATCCGGTCCGGCACCAGCAGGCCGTCCTCAGTACCCTTGGTCTCGCGCAATTGCTGGAAGCGTTCCGGCCCCAGCACCTTGCCGAGCGTGTCCGGCGCATCGACAGAGCCATCGATCACGATATGCGCCACATGAATGCCCTTTGGCGCGAATTCCGCATTCAAACTCTGACAGAGCATCCGGCGCCCCGCCATGGCTGCGGCATGGGAATGCTGACCGCCATTGCCGCGCATTGCCGCCGTCGCCGACGTGACCAGGATCGTGCCGCCGCCCCGCTCCACCATCAGCGGGCACACGCAGGACGCCACCCGGAACAGCGCGAACGTCGCCATCCGCCAGCCCAATTCAAACTGCTTGTACGAGGTTTCCGCCAGCGAGCGATTGCCGATCTGCGCGCCCAGATTGAAGACCACTACCTCGATCGGGCCGATCTCCTTCTCCACCGCCGCGGTCCGATCCTCGATGGCGTCCGGCTCCACGGCGTTCAGCAGATAGCCGGAGGCAGTGCCGCCCTCGGACTCGATATCGGCGAGCAGTTTGCGCAGGCCCGCCTCGTCGCTTCGTCGGCACAGAACGGCGTGATAGCCTTCACGGGCAAAGCGCTTCCCGACGTTGCCGCCGATGCCGGCGCCCGCGCCGATTACCAAGCAGACTGACTTCATGGTTTCCCAGTTCCTCCCTCAACTCATCCGGCCAACGCTTGGCACAAGGATTTCGTAGACGATGGCTCAAACTGGCGACAATCCCGGGGCCGGAATAGCCTTTATTTGTTTCGGAATGCTTTGCATTTCCGTCAACGATGCCCTGATCAAGCAGTTTTCCGACCAGTACCCGCTGCACCAGATGGTGTTCATCCGCTCCGCCGTCGGTCTGTGCCTCAGCCTGATGCTGCTGCAATTCGAGGGTGGCTTCCGTGCGCTCAAAACAAAGCAGCCTGCCCTGCATCTGCTGCGCGGGCTTTGCATCGTCATCGCCAACATGACCTATTTCGCCGCGCTCGCGTCGATCCCGCTCGCCGATGCGACCGCCCTGTTCTACGTGGCGCCGCTGTTCATCACCCTGCTGTCCATCCCGATTTTGGGCGAGAAAGTCGGCATGCGCCGGCTCTCCGCGGTGCTGCTGGGATTTCTCGGCGTCCTGGTCATGATGCGGCCGGGGGTCGAGATCGCCGGCACCGCCGACCGGATCACCCTGTTGCTGCCAGTGCTGGCGGCCTTTGCCTATGCCGTCATGCAGATACTCACGCGCAAGCTCGGCGTGGTGTCCAAGGCATCGGCGATGGCGGCCTATACGCAACTGACCTTCATCGGCGTCAGCGCCGCGTTCTGGTTCGCGGCGGGGGATGGCCGCTTTGCCGAGGGCGTCGACAATCCCAGCCTGGCATTCCTGTTGCGGGCCTGGATCTGGCCGCCGGCCGAAGACTGGGCGCTGCTGCTGTTCCTGGGCATGCTCTCGGGCGCGACCGGTTATTCCATGGCGCGGGCGTACCGGTCGGCCGACGTCGCCATTATCGCCCCGTTCGAATACATCGCCCTGCCGCTGGCCATCCTGCTCGGCTGGCAGATGTTCGCCCACCTGCCCGGCCCCTGGGTCATTGCCGGTTCGGGATTGATCTCCGCTTCCGGCGTCTATGTCTTCTGGCGCGAGCGGCAGGTCGCCGGCCCGAACGCCAGCCGCCGCCCCTTGCGTCGGCTGTAGTACCGCGTCCGCTACCGATGCGAATACAGCGTCGCCCCCGCAACCGGCAGCGTCGCCTTCAGGATGGTGCCGGTCTCGCTCTCCGTGATGTACAGGTCTTTGTTCCCGGGTCCGCCAAACGCGACGTTGGTGGTCGCATGCCCGGTCGGCGAGTTCACCCGGTAGAGCGGCTGGCCGAACTGATCCATCACCCAGATCGCGCCCAGGCCCACATGGCTGATCACCAGCCCGCCATCGGCCGTAATGGTAATGCCGTCCGGACCGGTACCGCCGGACATCTGGATGAAGGTACCGACTTTCGAGGGCTGACCGTCCAGCATGATCGGCACCCGCCATATGGCGTTGGCACGGGTCACCGCCACATACAGCATCTTGTCGTCCAGACTCCAGACCAGGCCGTTCGGGCTCGGAATGCCTTTCAGCAGCAGGTCCACTTTGCCATCCGGCGTCTGACGGAACACCCGGCCCGTCGGGTCCTGCAGGCCGGTTTGGCCCTGGTCGGTCCAGGCGAGCGTGCCGTCGCTGGCATAGGCCAAGTCGTTGCAGCCCTTGAACGACTCCAGCCTGAAACGCGTGCAGTGCTCGCTCACCGCGCCCGTGGCTGGATCGAGTTGCATGATGCCGTGCTTGGAGTCCGTAATGAAAATACCACCGTCCTGGTGAATGCGCAGGCCGTTCGGCTCGCCATCATATTCGGCGATCAGATCGACCGTGCCGTCCGGCGCAGCGCGGAAGACCCGGCCCCAGGGAATGTCGGTGAAGTAGAGATTGCCCTGCCGGTCGAAGCTCGGCCCCTCGACAAAGCAATCGACGGACGCGCCCTGGCGGTTGGTATCCGCCCAGACCGAACGCTCCCGGCGGCGGTATTCGGCCGGCACCTCGCAGAAGACCTCGGCGGTGATGGTTTCGGGTGGGGGATACCAGGACATCGACGCGTTTCCTTGTATTGCGCGGCGAGTTCGGTTCCCGCCTGATTTCGTCTTAAAGCCTGTCGAAAGGTGAAGAAGGAAAGAGAGAGAGGCACTCTACCCCCGTCCGACGAACGGCATTTTCGACGCCATCACCGTGACCGTCTGAATGTTCGCTTCCAGGCTCATATTCGCCATCAGCACGATTGTGTCGGCCACGTTGCGCACATCCATCACCGGCTCCACCCGCGTCGAGCCGTCCGGCTGCAACACCCCCGCCTTCATGCGCTGGGTCATCGGCGTTTCGGCGTTGCCGATATCGATCTGGCAGGCGACGATGTCATAGCCACGGCCGTCCAGCGACGTAGCCTTGGTGAGCCCCGTAACCGCGTGCTTGGTTGCCGTATAGGGCGAGGAAAACGGCCGGGGCGCATGGGCGGAGATCGAGCCGTTGTTGATGATCCGCCCGCCCTTAGGGTCTTGCGCCTTCATGATGCGGAACGCTTCCTGGGTGCAGAGGAACGCGCCGGTCAGGTTCACGTTGACCACATTCTGCCATTGATCGATGGTCAGATCCTCCAGCGGCACCGGCGGGGCGCCCATGCCCGCATTGTTGAACAGCATATCGAGCCGGGACCACTGGGCGCGGTAGGTTTCGAACAGTTTCTTCACCCCGTCCGGTGCCGAAACATCGCTCGGGATCGGCAGGGCTCGCGCTCCGTCCGGCCCGGCCATGGCCACGGTCTCGTCCAGCGCAGCGGCGCGGCGGCCGGAAAGGGCCACGTGCCAGCCATCGTTCAGTAGCCCCAGCGCCGAATAGCGGCCAATGCCGGAACCGGCACCGGTGATCAGGGCAAATTTGTTTTTGTCAGCCATCGTCGGAACGGCCTCCTGCCAGGGCTCCAGAAGAGCAACTGCCGCCAGATTGCCTCCGGCGAGCGCGTTTGGCCAGAGCGCCGCCAAGCAGTGGCGGATCTCAGCCTTTCTTGCCGCCGAACACGTGCTCCGGCCCCGGAAAGCGATGGGCGCGCACGTCGTCGGCATAGCTCCGGATCGCCTCACCCGCGTCCTCTGCCAATTCCGCATAGGGCTTGGCGAACTTCGGGCGGAAATCGGTGAACATGCCGAGGATATCGTCCACCACCAGGATTTGCCCGTCGCAGGCGAGCGAGGCGCCGATGCCGATGGTCGGAATGGGAATGGCCTGGGTAATCTCGCGCGAGATCTCCTCCGCCGTTTTTTCGATCACGACGCCGAACGCGCCGGCATCGCTGATGGCCTTTGCGTCGGCCAGTACCTGCGCGCGGGAGGCATCGTCCCGCCCCTGCACCTTGTAGCCGCCGAACGTGTTTACGGCCTGGGGGCGCAGGCCGATATGCGCCATGACCGGCACGCTTCGCTCGGTCAGAAAGCGGATGGTGGGTGCCATGCTCTCGCCACCTTCCAGCTTCACCGCCTGGCAGCCGGTCTCGATCATGATGCGGGCGGCATTGCGCATGGCCTGTTCCGGGCTTTCCTCATAGGAGCCGAAGGGCATGTCAACCACCACGCACGCGCGGTTGGCGCCCCGCATCGTTGCCTGGCCGTGGGCAATCATCATCTCCATGGTGACGCCGATGGTGGAGGGCAGCCCGTAGACCACCATACCCAGGGAGTCGCCGACCAGGATCAGATCGCAGTGCGCGTCCACCAATCTGGCGATCGGCGTGGTGTAGGCGGTGAGACAGGCGATGGGCTCCCCGCCCTTGCGGGCTTTAATGGCGGGAGGCGTAATACGGGCGGCAGGGCGGGCCATGAGAATTCCCTACTCGTGACACGGAATGCAATCGGCACCGCAAGACGCCCCATAACGATTGCCAACGCAAGCCGGAAAATCGGAAACGCAGCCATGCTGCCAGCCGTCGGCCGCGAGGCGCCGTCCCCACTTGCGCCGCGTGTGGCCGCGCACAACCTATCTTTTACATGCGACCGTACCGGCCAACAGGCAGGGCACCGCATGACGAACAAGGAGCCAAGTCCATGGCAGTTCAACTCAACCACACCATCGTCGCCGCAAAGGATCAGGACAGATCGGCCGCATTCCTAAGCGAGATCCTTGGCCTTTCGGCGCCTGGCAGCTTCGGACCATTTACCGTGGTGCAAGCCGGTGAAACCTCGCTGGATTTCCACAGCACTGCGGGCGAGGTGCCTTCTCAGCACTATGCCTTTTTGGTGAGCGAGGCGGAGTTCGACGAGATTTTCGCGCGCATCAAGGCCAAGAGCCTCGATTACTGGGCGGACCCGCACCACGAAAAACCGGGAGAAATCAACCGCCGCGACAATGGCCGCGGCCTGTATTTTGACGACCCGGATGGCCACAATCTCGAAATCCTGACCCGGCCCTATGGCAGCGGCTCCGGTTGATGCCGGATGACAGCCATGCAATTGCCGGGAACCGGCCATTGTCGTCCATCGCAACCGCGAGGATGCGAGTTTACGATGATGGCGCCCTGGGTGATGCGCCTGTAGAGATGGCCAATCCCGGTCTACGATGAACGAGAGGATTGGGCGATGCGAGCGATGGTCCTGGCCCGCCAGGGTGAGCCGCTCGAAATGCGGCAACTGAGCGTTCCGAGGCCCGGGCCCGGCCAGGTCCGCATTGCGATTTCGGCCTGCGGCGTCTGCCGCACCGATCTGCACGTCGTCGATGGCGACCTGACCGAGCCCAAACTGCCATTGGTGCCGGGCCACGAGATCGTCGGGCGGATCGATGCTTTGGGTGACGCGGTCGACGGGCTGACCCTGGGGCAACGGGTGGGTGTTCCCTGGCTGGGCCATACCTGCGGCCACTGTCGTTACTGCAACATGCAGCAGGAGAATCTCTGCGATGCACCGGAGTTCACCGGCTACACTGTCAACGGCGGCTTTGCCGAGATGTGCGTCGCCGATGCCCGATTCGTCCTGCCACTGCCCGGCGGCAAAAGCGATGCCGAACTCGCGCCGCTGCTCTGCGCCGGCCTGATCGGCTACCGCTCGCTGAAAATGGCAGGTGAGGCTGAACGGCTCGGCATCTATGGCTTTGGCGCGGCGGCCCACATCCTGGCGCAGATCGCAGTCTGGCAGGGGCGCACGCTCGCGGCATTCACCCGCCCGGGCGACAATGCCGCCCAGCAATTTGCCCGCAGCCTGGGCGCGGACTGGGCCGGGGGTCCGACGAGCCGTCGCCCTTCCAGCTGGACGCCGCCATCATCTTTGCCCCCGTGGGCAGTCTGGTGCCAACGGCGCTCCGGGCAGTGCGCAAGGGTGGCACTGTGGTCTGCGGCGGCATCCATATGAGCGACATTCCCACCTTCCCCTACAGCATTCTTTGGGGCGAGCGACAGGTAGTCTCGGTGGCAAACCTGACCCGGCAGGACGGGCTGGAGTTTCTGGAGATTGCAGCACAAGCGGGCGTTGAGACGGCGGTCAGCACCTACCCGCTGGAGCAGGCCAATACCGCGCTTGCCGACCTGCGTCACGGACGGTTAACGGGAGCAGCCGTGCTCCTTCCTTAGCAGCGAACACAGCCTGTGGCAGGCTTCAGTCAAGCAGGTGCGCCGTCATTCAGCCTTCGACCGTCAGCGCCGCCGGCGTCCACACGTTTTTGCGGCGGAGAGCGCGTTCCTCGCCGCTTTCTTCTTCATAATGGCGGTGTTCGGCCTCGCCAAATTGCGCGCCGCGGTTTTCGGTCAGGTTGGCGTTCATGATGCCATAGAGTTGGCCGTCCACTTCCTGCACCGCGCCGATATAGTTGCCGCAATTCCGGCAGATCAGGAAGTCCACCATGCCCAGGCCGAAATGGTAGCGGTTGAGCTGGCTGCCGTCCCGCACGCGCATCTCCATCCGCCCGGCGGAGTCGCTGAGTGAGCGCATGTTGTGCGAGCGGCAGAAGTCGCACTGACACGCCCGCAGCCACATCTCTTCGGGCTTCTTCTCGGTGATAAGCATCGCTTGCAGATTGCCGCAATGGCAGGAGCCATTGATGGTAGGCATGGGCAAATCCCCTCCTATTGGCCGCCAGCATACAAGCGTCCCCGGAAGCGCGACAGCGGTATCCGGGAGTCTCTTTGCGAAGTCTCAAGTGGCGCGAGATCCCGGACCGGCCGGCTTGCGCCGCCTTCCGGGAAACACCTCACCAATCAGACGTGGAAGCTCTCGCCGCAGCCGCAGCGGCCCTTTTCGTTGGGGTTGGTGAAGGTGAAGCCGCTGGCGAAGCGGTTTTCCTGAAAATCCACTTCCGAACCCAGAATGAACATGACGGCGGTCGGGTCGATGAACAGCTTCACGCCCTTCTGCTCCACCACCTCTTCGAACTTTTTGGGCTCATCGGCGTATTCCACCGAATAGCTCATGCCAGAGCAGCCACGGGTCTTCACCCCGATGCGCAGGCCCTGCACCGGCTCTTCACTCTTGGCGACCAACGCCTTGACGCGCTCGGCGGCGGCGTCGGTCAGGGTTACGACGGGGGGACGTTCCACGACAGTCTGTCTCCTCTTTCTCGGTCCGGGTTGCCTCGCACTAAACTCTCTCTAGGTTAAAATCCTAGCGCGAGACGAGCATCCTCGCTCATCATTTCGGGCGTCCACGGCGGATCGAAGGTCAGCGTGACCTCGATCTCGCCGATCCCATCCACCTGGTCCAACGCTTCGGCGACCATTTCCGGCATCTCGCCGGCGACCGGACAACCCGGTGCGGTCAAAGTCATCACCGCCCGCGCGGAACCATCCTTGTGGATGTCCAGCTCATATATAAGACCCAGGTCGAAAATATTCACGGGTATTTCCGGGTCATAAACTGTGCGCAGGGCCTCGATCGCCTCTTCGCCAGTGGCGACGCGCTGCCCTTTCGGCAGGGGCTCGCCCCGCCGGGCGCAAAGCTGCTTGAGCTCTTCCATCGAGAGCTCGCCGCCGTCCATAAACATCGAATTATCGGGATAGCCAAATGGGGAGTTCATCGCTCCGCTCTCCTGTCCTCGTCACCTGAAGTCGTCAGCTAAAAATGGCGCGCACATCGTCGAGCGCCTGCACCAGCCGGTCCACGTCCGCCCGCCTATTGTAGACACCAAAGCTCACCCGCGCCGTGGACGGCACGCCCAGCCGGTCCATCAGCGGCTGGGCGCAGTGATGGCCAACCCGGAGCGCGACACCGGCCCGGTCGATGATCGTACCCACATCGTGCGCGTGCACGCCGTCCCAGGTGAAAGAGATGATGCCCGCCTTGTCCGGCGCGGTGCCGTGCAGCGTCACCTCCGGGATCCGGCCCAACTGCTCCATGGCGTAGACGGTCAGGTCGTGCTCGTGCGCCGCAATGGCATCGTGGCCGATATCGTTCATGTAGTCCATGGCGCGGGCCAGCGCGATGGCCTCGACAATCGGCGGCGTCCCGGCCTCAAAACGATAGGGCGGGTCTTTGTAGGTGCTCTCGGTAATGGAGACGAAGTCGATCATCTCGCCGCCACCCTGATAGGGCGGCATGGCGTCCAGCAGTTCCGGCCGGCCCCAAAGAACGCCGATACCGTTCGGGCCATAGACCTTGTGTCCGGTAAAGGCATAGAAGTCGGCGCCCAGCGCGGGAATATCCAGCTTCAGATGCGGCGCGGCCTGGCTCCCGTCCACCACGACGATAGCACCGGCCGCATGGGCGGCGGGCACGATCTCATCGGCGATCGGCACCACCGTGCCGAGGGCGTTGGAAATATGGGTGATCGCCACGATCCTTACCCGGCCACTCCCCAGCAGGGCGCGGTAGGCATCCAGGTCGATCTGGCCATCCGGCAGGATGGGAATCGCCTTGATAATGGCGCCGGTGGCCTTGGCCGCCATCTGCCAGGGGATGATGTTGGAGTGATGCTCCAGTTCCGAGAGCAGAATTTCGTCGCCCGGCTTCAAGGTCGAGCGGGCATAGGAGGCTGCCACCAGGTTCAGCGATTCGGTCGAACCGCTGGTAAAGATCACTTGTTCGGCGTCCGCCACGTTCATGAAACGGGCCACCGTCTCGCGCGCGCCCTCGAACCGGTCAGTGCAGCGCTGACTGAGCCAGTGAATGCCACGATGGACGTTAGCATAGTCGTTCTCGTAGACGTCGCGGAACACATCCACCACTTGCCGGGGCGTCTGGGCACTCGCCGCGCTGTCCAAGAAGACCAGCGGCTTGCCGTAAACCTCCCTTTCCAAAATCGGGAAGTCGGCGCGGATGGCTTCCAAGTCGAAATTCGACTTCGACAAGGTGGCAACGCTTTGGTTGATCACAGGGGCGCTCATTAGGCCAGGTGCTCCTGAACGAGGGCGACGGCCGCCTCCCGGGCGGGCTCGAAGGGAATGGCGTCGACGGTTTCGGAAAGGAAGGCCTCGACCAGCAGCCGGCGGGCTTCCTCTTCCGGGATGCCGCGCGATTCCAGATAGAACAGCTGCCGATCGTCCAGATCGCCCGCCGTTGCACCATGGGAGCACTTCACGTCGTCGGCATAAATCTCCAGCATAGGCTTGGAGTTGATCTCCGCGTGATCGCTCAACAGCAAGGCACGGTTGAGCTGGTGCCCGTCCGTGCGTTGCGCGTCCTCCGCGACCACAATATGGCCCTGGAACACGCCGCGAGCGCGGTCGTCCAGCACGCCCTTGTAGACTTGGCGGCTGGTGGTGTCGGCGACGGCGTGCACGATCTTGGAGGTATGATCCAGGTGCTGCCGCTCGCGGCCGGCATAGGCGCCGTCCAGCGTGCAATGCGCGTTTTCACCCACCAGATAGGCGGTGACGCGGTTACGGGCCAATGCACCGCCGACGCTTACCACATAGTTGATATAGTTGGCCTCGGCTGGAACGGTGACGACATGATGCCAGACGTGATTTGCGTTGGCCGCCTCGTTCTGGAGCTTCACGTGATCGAGCCGCGCCCCTTCGGCCAGCACGACCTCGGTGATGCCGTTGGTCAGCGTCGCCTCACCGTCGGCCATCACGACATGGCGCTCGATCACCGTCACTTCCCCGCCGGTCACCTCAATGCGGTTGCGCAGGTGCGCCATCTGCGGCGAGGCGCCGGGCGCCGTGACATAGAGCAGTTCGATGGGGCCGGAGCTGCCGTCCAATGTTAGGACCGCGCCGTCTTCGGCGATGGCGGCCGCCAGCGCCAGCATTGGGTCATCCTCGGCTTCGTCGCCCAGGCTGAACGTCACCTTGGACTGCGCGAGCGGCACGTGGCCCGCTACCGGCGCATCCGACAGCATATCTGAGTAGCGGCCATTGACGAACACCACGCGTGCCGCGTCGCCCAGGCGGGCGGGCAGCGGGCCGGTCAGGTCGAAATTGGCCGGGGCGGGCTGGAAATCGGTCCGCGCCAGATGCACCAGACTGGTGTATTTCCAGGCTTCGATCTTGTGGTGCGGCAGGCCGGTTTCGGCAAAGCGGGCGAACGCCTGCTGCCGGGCGGCCGGGGCGGCGCTGTCCAACGCCTCCCGGAATGCCTCCACACCGAATTTACGGGCGGGTGCAGCCATGACTAAGCGGCCTCCTCGATCATATCGGCATAGCCTTCCGCTTCCAGCCGGTGCGCAAGCTCTGCGCCGCCGCTTTTGATGATGCGGCCGTTGGAAAGCACATGCACCACGTCCGGCACGATATAGTCGAGCAGACGCTGATAGTGCGTGATAACCAGCATGGAGCGGTCGGGACTGCGCAGCGCGTTCACGCCCTCCGCCACGATCCGCAACGCGTCGATGTCCAGGCCCGAGTTGGTCTCGTCCAACACGGCGAAGCTCGGCTCCAGCATGGCCATTTGCAGCATTTCGTTGCGCTTTTTCTCGCCGCCAGAGAAACCGACATTGACGGCGCGCTTCAGCACCTCGTCGGTCATGCCCAATTCCTTGATCTTGGCCCGGGCTGCCTTGACGAAGGCCATGCCGTCCAGTTCCTGCTCGCCGCGCGCACGCCGAACGGCGTTCACCGCGGTGCGCATGAAGGTCGTGCCGGTCACGCCCGGAATCTCCACGGGGTACTGGAACGCCAGGAACACGCCGGCAGCCGCGCGCTCGTCGGGCTTCATATCCAACAGATCCTGACCCTTGTACTCGACCGAGCCGTCCGTAACCTCATAGCCGTCACGGCCCGCCAGCACATAGGCGAGCGTGCTTTTGCCGGAGCCGTTCGGCCCCATCATCGCGTGCACCTCGCCGTCGGGAATATGCAGGTCCAAGCCTTTCAGGATTTCCTTGCCGTCGACGGTGGCGTGTAGATTTTTGATGTTCAGCATTCTTACCGGTCCTCACCCTGAGCTAGTCGAAGGGTGTCTTTGGTTTTGGTGCCTTCACCCTTCGACAGGCTCCGGGCCAAGGCAACAGGATGACAATGGAAAGGGTGGGGGAAAGGGTGGGGCATCAGCCCACGCTTCCTTCAAGTGAGATGCCGACCAGCTTCTGCGCCTCAACGGCGAACTCCATCGGCAGGTGTTGCAGCACTTCCCGGCAAAAGCCGTTCACGATCAGGGCAACCGCCTCTTCCTCGTCGATGCCGCGGGACTGGCAGTAGAACATCTGGTCTTCGGAAATCTTCGAAGTCGTCGCCTCATGCTCGACCCGCGCAGACCGGTTCTGCGACTCGATATAGGGGAACGTGTGTGCGCCGCAGCGGTCACCGATCAGTAGCGAGTCGCATTGGGTATAGTTCCGCGCCCCATGAGCCTTGGGCGTCATCCGCACCAATCCGCGATAGGTGTTGTGTGCCCGGCCGGCCGAGATGCCCTTGGAGATGATGCGCGATTTCGAGCGCGCGCCCCGATGGATCATCTTTGTGCCCGTGTCGGCCTGCTGGAAGTTGTTGGTGATGGCGATGGAATAGAACTCGCCCACCGTATCGTCGCCATGCAGGATGCAGGACGGATATTTCCAGGTCGCCGCCGACCCCGTCTCCACCTGGGTCCAGGAGATCTTGGAGCGGTCGCCGCGGCAGATGCCGCGCTTGGTGACGAAATTGAAGATGCCGCCCTTGCCTTCCTCGTCGCCCGGATACCAGTTCTGGACGGTGGAATATTTGATTTCCGCATCACCAAGCGCCACCAGTTCCACCACCGCAGCGTGCAGTTGGTTCTCGTCCCGCTGCGGCGCGGTGCAGCCCTCCAGGTAGCTGACATAGGAGCCTTCGTCGGCGATGATCAGCGTCCGCTCGAACTGGCCGGTGTTCATGGCGTTGATGCGGAAATAAGTGGAAAGTTCCATCGGGCAGCGCACGCCCGGCGGGATGTAGACGAAGCTGCCATCCGTGAATACCGCGCAGTTCAACGTCGCGAAAAAGTTGTCGGTGTAGGGCACGACGGTGCCCAGGTACTTCTTCACCAGTTCCGGATGGTTTTGAATTGCTTCGGAGATCGGGCAGAATATCACGCCCGCATCGTTCAGCTTTTTCTTGAACGTGGTCGCGACCGAAACGCTGTCGAACACCGCATCGACCGCGACATTGGCCACGCCGGCCAGCACTTCCTGCTCTTTCAGCGGAATGCCGAGCTTCTCATAGGTGCGAAGCAGTTCCGGATCGACCTCGTCGAGGCTTTTCGGGCCGTCGGCCTTCGACTTCGGCGCCGCGTAGTAGTAGGCTTCCTGATAGTCGATTTCCGGCAGGTCGAGCTTCTGCCACGACGGCATTTCCATGGTCAGCCAATGGCGATAGGCCTTCAGGCGCCATTCCAGCATCCATTCCGGCTCTTCCTTTTTGGCGGAAATGAAGCGGATGACGTCTTCGGAAAGGCCCTTGGGGGCCATATCCATCTCGATATCGGTGAAGAAGCCGTATTTGTAGCCTTCGCCTGCCAGGTTTTCGACCTGTTGAATAGTGTCGGTGGTCGCGTTCATGGACGTGCCTCCGGTTTGACGGCGGCATCGTGCCGCCCAAAATGGGTGATCGGGCGGAGCAGATCCGCCAGTGTAACGCTGTCCAGCGCGGTTCGGATGGCGCTGTTCACCTGCTCCCAGCCACCAGCCAGCAGGCAAAGCGGTTCAACGGCGCAACTCTCCTCCGCCCCTTCGACGCAGGCGGTCACGGCGAGCGGCCCTTCGAAGGCCACTACCAGTTCGCGCACGGTGACCTGATCGGGCTCTCTCGCCAGTTCATAGCCGCCGCGCGCGCCGCGATGCGAGGCCACCAAGCCGGCCGCCCCCAAGGTCTTCAACACCTGGCTGACCGTCGCGCCGGGCAGGCCGGTGCCCTCCGCGATTTCGGGCGCACTCACCAGCCTTTCGCGCTTGCCGGCCAGCAGGCCCAGAACGACAACGCCGTAATCTGTCATCTTGCTCATGCGGAACATGGGGCCGCGAAATCCAATCCGTACTGGAACGATACGGTTTAATTGGAGTAATTCCCTCCGGTTTTCAAGCCCTGTCTTCGCACACATCTCGCACCCATCTCCTCGAGCATCCCGTCAGGCGCGTGCATGCGCTGCGGCCGGAGGGCTCAGCCGGATGCTCCGGCCATCAACTGTAGGTATGCGGCGGCAGCCCGGCAGCATGGGTGACCAGGTCGTTCAGCCGGATCGGCGGGTGCTCCGCCCGAATTTTCGCGAGATAACCACCTATAATCCATATTTTATGAACGAGTGTATTGGTATTATGCGAACGAAAACCTTGAACGGCGGTCGAAGGTCTCAACGGAACAATCAGACCAGCCGCCTTCAGATGCAAGCCTTCGGGCTTGAATTGAACAGGCAGTGCTGGCATATCACTGCTCCTCGCAGCTGAAACGCGGCGCGGGCGATTGGGGTGTAGCCAAGCGGTAAGGCAGCGGCTTTTGGTGCCGCCATGCGCTGGTTCGAATCCAGCCACCCCAGCCACTCGTCTTTCGGAAAGGGAGCCATCGCCGCCAGGAGGACGCGCAGATGCTGGCCTCCTATCCCAATGATCAGTCCACCGTTCCCGCACCATCGTCAGGCTTGCGTTGCGCCCCATCCACGACCTGCCGCGCACGCTCGCCTTCCAACCGTTCTCGCGCCTTCTCCACCTTGGTCCGGCCGTGTTTTGCCCGCTTGGCGGCAGCCCTGGTTTCCTTCCCCGCCCGCGCCTTTGCCTTGCGCGCGCGGTTGAGGTGTACGATTTCGGCCATCTTTCCTCCGATAAGGCATGGCGTGACCATCCGATCCGAGTGTACCCTGCCCCTAAACATTTGGTATGAAAACCCTTAGCATGAGGTAAGTTCATGGTCGGCGAAGTCTGGCGCGTTGGCGCGGTCAAAATCACCCGAATTGTGGAAATCGAAGCCACCGGCGGCATGTCCCGCATCATTCCCGATGCGACCAAAGACAAGTTGAAAGAGATCGACTGGCTTTATCCGAATTTCGCGGACGAGGAAGGCCGCATGCGCGGCGCCATTCACTCGCTGGTCATCGACACGGGCGAGCGCAGGATCATCGTGGATACCTGCGTCGGCAACGACAAGGAACGGGCCGTGCCCGCCTGGAACAAGCTCCAGACGGCCTTTCTGCAAGACCTGGAGGCGGCGGGCTATCCGGCAGACAGCATAGATACGGTGCTCTGCACCCATCTGCATATCGACCATGTCGGCTGGAATACGAAATGGGAGGGCGGCAAATGGGTTCCGACCTTCAAAAACGCCCAGTATCTGTTCGGCGAGAAGGAATACAATCACTGGATGACTCACGACCGGGACGGCCAGCACCAGGTGATGACAGACTCGGTCACGCCCATTGTCGAGGCCGGCCTGCAAACGCTCGTAACGCAAGACCATGCGCTCTGCCCGGAGGTGCGCCTGATCCCGACCCCCGGCCACACGCCCGGCCACGCCAGCGTCATGATCGAGAGCGACGGCGAGAGCGCGATCATCACCGGGGACTTCCTGCACCATCCCTGTCAGTTCGCGCACCCGGAATGGCCGAGCGCACCCGATTGGGACGTTGCCCAAGGCTATGCGACGCGTTTGAACATGTACAACCGCCTAGCCGACACGCTGACGCTGGTCATCGGCACCCACTTCCACACCCCCACCGCCGGGCACCTGAAGCGCGACGGCAAGGTCTGGCGGCTGCAGACGGACTGAGATTAGCTTAAGGGCGCTCGAACTTTACGGGCGCCGGGCCGAGAATAGGTGGAGTGCCGCCGGCACGCGGATTCCGTCCGGCCGCCTGTAAGGCAAAAGTGCCGCGGTAACGGCTTCGGCAATGGCCGCAGCGTCCTCCGCCGTCCCGTTCCTAGCTAGTATGACTCGAGCGACAGGCCCTACCTCGGATGCCAGCCTTCCTGCCTCCTCGATTGTGTCAGGTGCCACCAGTTCGACGCGGAGCGGTGCGGCTTCAACACCCATATAGCCCGCCTCTGTCAGGATGCCCATGGCATAACCCGGGTCGGCGAAGGCGAAAGGCCCCGGCGCGGTCGGCGCTGCCTTTGGCGGCGCTCCCAGACGTGCAACGGCGATGTCCCGTGGAATGGCCATCCACGGATTTTCCGCCATTGCTGCCCAGGTTGCGAGCCGAACCCGTGCGCCAGGACGCAAGGCGGAGCGAAGGTTTCGAAATGCTTGCACCGGATTATTGAAAAACATGCAGCCGAAGCGCGAGACCAGCAAATTGTACGAATCCGGCTCGAACGGGAAGGTTTGCGCGTCAGCCTCCCGAAAGGTCAGGCCGGCGGTGCCGGGATTCTCAGCGCGAATACGCGCAAGCCCGAGCATCACAGGCGAAAAGTCCAGGCCGGTGATGGTGCCATCGGGAGCGATGTGCTTTGAGAAGGCGAAAGTCGTGGCACCAGTTCCGCAGCCCAGATCCAGCACGTGTTCCCCCGGCTGCGGTGCTGCCTCCCGCAGCAGCGCCTCGGTGATGCCGCCATATAGCCGGTCCAGGCTTTCCTGGTAGTCGACCCATTTCTGCCCGCCCTGCGATGCCCAAAAGGCAGCCTCGCCAGCGTTGGGCGCATCGCGTGCGGATACTGTGGTCATGGTTTGTTCCTTTCTGTGCTGCCACCAAGCCCGCGCTCAGCAAGCAACCCGCCATTCCCAGGGTTCTACGCCCAGCCAAGTTCTGACAGGGCGTATGCGTCATTCCAGATCTTCCTCATCTTCTGAACCTTGCCCTCGCCATTCATCTTTAAAACATAGACGTAGTCAGTATTTGTTTTGTTGAAGGTCGCGGGGACAGGACCACCCTCGGCGGTATGTGTCGCGTGAAAGGTGGCCGCGAAGATGGCGGCATTGTTGGCTTCGTCGAACGACGCGGCATGAAGCGTATAGCTGGCGTCCGGCATCGGCTCCTCAATCAAGCGTCGCATCCACTCGCAATAGTCCTCGACCGTGGAGACATCGGCCAGCGCGTCCGCCTGACACGTAAACGATGCATCGCTCGCGGCGTAGTCCTTGCAGCCCTCCCATCCTTTACCCGCATCACAGGCCTCTAAAAATTGCTTCGCATTTTCAAACGCTGACATGGTGTCCTCTCCCAGCTTGTGGCGCAGGCGTTCTATCGTTTCTGTGGCATACTATCATAAACGCCCTTCGCGCACATCTAACAAACGCAGGCTCACGGTGATGCACCTAAAGCCCCGCGGTAGCGGCGAAATCAGCGTCGTTGATGCCAACCAGCGCGGCCGCTTCCTGGATGGAGGCCCAGGCTTCATCGGACAAAGGTATGCCGTTGGCGCGCCGTTCGGCTTCGGTGGCGCGTTCAGGATCGCCCGGCACCATCACCGGCTTTGCAGGGTCGGCCGGATTGGACGATAGGACGAAGTCCACGTATTGGGCGACCTCATCGGCGAAGCCGCCCTGGTCGTCCATGGTGGCGGCGTCGATGTAGATCGACAGCATCCCATTCGCAAATGGGCGTCCCGGTGGGCCGGCGGTGCCATTGCCGGTCAGCGCCCCGCCCAACAGCTCGCACATTAGCGCGAGGCCGGAGCCCTTGTGGTCGCCGAACGCGCGGATCGCGCCCTTGCCGTCCCGCAAATCCACCGGCGCATCCGGGCCGGCCTTGCCGTACAGCGTCTCCGGGTGCGGTTGAGAGTGCGCCGCTTTCGTCGATCAGCGCGCCCTCCGGCAGCGGCTTGCCGCCCTTGGCCGCAACCATCACCTTGCCCTCGGCGACGATCGAGGTAGCGAAGTCCAGGATCACCGGCGGCTTGCCCTTGCGCGGCACGCCCACACAGAAGGGCGCAGTGGAAAAGCGGCGTTCCGTGCCGCCGAACGGAGCCACCAGTACGCTGCCGCGTGCATTGGCGAAGTGGATCGAGACCAGCCCCTCCGCCGCCGCGTTGATTGCCCACGAGCCGACGCGGCCGATGTGGCCCGCATTGCGCAACGCGACGATGTAGCAACCGTTGGCCTTGGCCTTTTCGATGCCGAAGTTGACCGCCTGGTTCGCCACCCAATGGCCCATGCCCGACTCGCCGTCGATGATCGCCATGGCGTCGTTTTCGCTGACGATCCTGATCGAGCGGCCGGCCTTGAACAGGCCCTGATCCAGCCACTTGACATAGCGGCTGGTGCGCAGCACGCCGTGGCTGTCGTGCCCGGTCAGGTTCGCGTCGATCAGATACTTGGCAATCAGCCTGGCTTCGGCCGGGCCGCACGCTGTGTGCTCGAAAATCTGCGTAATGACGGCATTGAGCCGGTCAACGGGTATCACAACACCCATCGAGGATCCTCCAATTTACAAGTTGGGCAGCATCATCGATGTTGTCATGATCGGGTCAAGACGTCAGCAAACCATAGGAGCGCAAGCCAATGCTCAGCCAAACCGGAAAAGCCCAAGCCTTCCGCGTCCTGCATGAGGAGCCCGGCATCTTCGTCATTCCCAACCCCTGGGATGTTGGCTCGGCCAAGATCCTGGCCGGGCTTGGCTACAAGGCGCTCACAACCACATCCAGCGGCATGGCCTGGAGCATGGGACTGCTGGACGGCCAGGTGACGCGGGAAGCGTTTCTGGAGCATTGCCGCCTGCTGGCCGCGGCGACGGACCTGCCGCTCGCCGCCGACATGGAGGACGGCTTTGTCGACACGCCCGAGGGCGTCGCCGAGACCATCCGGATTGGCGCGGAGGCGGGGCTGGTCGGCGGCTCGGTCGAGGATTGGTATCCGGCCTCGCGCAACAATGGCGAGCCGCGCATTCAGCGCCTGGAGGAGGCGGTCGAGCGCGTGCAAGCCGCCGCCGAGGCCGCGCGCGCCTTGCCGCACGACTTTTTGCTGGTGGCGCGGGCGGAGAACCATATCCGGGGCGTAACGGCCCTGGATGACACGATCAAACGCCTGCAGGCCTACCAGGAGGCCGGGGCGGACGTGCTCTATGCGCCGGGCCTGGCAAACCTGGACGAGGTTCGCAGCGTCGTTCAGTCGGTCGACCGGCCGGTGAACGTGCTGGTCGGGGCAGGGCTCGACCGGAACACGGTGGCACAGCTCGCCGAAGTCGGTGTGAAGCGCATCAGTGTCGGCGGCGCTTTCGCCAACGCGGCCTACAGCGCCTTTCTGCGGGCCGCCAAGGAAGTGATGGCCGAGGGTGTTTTCACCTTCCGGCGCGAGGCGACCGGCGGCAAGGAAATCGGTGCGTTGATCGCCGGCAAACCATAAGGACGGCCCGGCAGGCCACCCTCACCGTTTTGTCCTCGACGGCAAAGACTGGCGGATCAGGAAAAAGCAATCATCAGGGTTTCGGCGACCATGGCAGGACGCTCTTGCCCGTCGATTTCGATCGTCTGCTCGCAGGTCAGGCGCACGCCGCCGCCCTTCATCTCGTCTGCCGCCTTCAGCTTGGTACGCATGCGGACACGACTGTTGACCGGCACCATGTTGGTGAAACGGACCCGGTTCGCGCCGTAATTGATCATGTTGGTAAAATTCTTGATCCGGAAGGTTCGCAAGCCCGCCACCAGAGACATGGTCAGATAGCCATGCGCGATGGTGGACTTGGTCGGCAGTTCCCTCGCCGCCCGCTCCGCATCGACATGGATCCACTGATGGTCGTCGGTCGCATCGGCAAAGCGATTGATGCGTTCCTGGTCGATCAACACCCAATCGCTTACACCCAACTCTTTTCCGACATGGTCTTTCATATCGGCGGGGGTTTCAACTTCCAACATGCAGGCAGCCTTTCCAATTGATTTTTCGCTGACCAAGCTATCGCCGAATCTCGCCAAGTGCGCAAGTCGGCAAAAGGTGCCTACTGGCCGCGTTTTTTCAAGGTTTCGGCGAAAATCCGAACCGATTCCTGCATCGAGCGGCCGCGGTCCCAGGTTTCGCGCGTTTCCTTGGCAAGCGGCGTATCCGCCAGCAGCCGGAACAGTTCTTCCGCGCCGCGGTGAAAGCCCACGGGCGCATCGACCGCCGCCAGCGTTTCGGCGATTTCGACCATCTCCGGGTGCCAGCGTTGCGCGTCCGCCGCCAGGAACCCGATCCAGGCTTCCATCTCTTCCGCGCGACGGGGGTTGCTGTCCGATACCTCGCCCATGAAGGCGTCGAACAGGCCGTAACGCTCCGCCGCGATGGCCATGGTCGCCTGCAACGCCCAGGTGCCCTTGTTCAGGCCGGCATAGAGCATTTTGAGGGTGGATGCCCGCCCCGCCTCCGGGCTGACGAACCGCCAGAGCATGGTTTCGGTGGTGAGTTGCTCCAACGGCTCGGCGTCCGGGCCGGAAACATACAGCCGTGGCGGTGCACCCTTGCCGGGCGACCGCCCGATAATGCCGCCGTCTATATAGGGCGCGCCCGCACCGGTGATGATGCCGCCGATCGCGGCCGAGGTCGCGGGCGCAATCGCGTTCATGTCGGCGTACGGTGGACGGCGGCCCGCGGCCGCCATGGCCGCTGCCGCTTCCTCGGCAAAATTTTCGGCCGCCGCCGGCGGCATGATCGAGAGCACCAGGTCCGCCTCAGCCATGAGGACGTCCAGGCTGCCGGCGTCCTCCAGCCCCGCTTCCGCGGCAAGACTCCGGGTGCGCTCGCTGCGTCCGGTAAGATTGGTCAGTACGCGCCGGCCCGATTCCCGCAACGCTCTGCCGACGCCATGCCCCATATCGCCGGGGCTCATCACGCCGATGACATCCAGCTTCATCACCTCGCTCCTTTTGCGCTTGATAAGCCGATATAGCTTTGCCGACTGGTGCACGGCGAAGCAAGCACCTAAGAGTAGTTCTCATGTTCGCCATGGTCGAAACCCTCATCGCGCTCGCGCTGTTGCTGCTCGCGTCGTGCCTGCTCGCGCCGCTGGCACAGCGCGTGCGGCTGCCGCACAGCGTGCTGTTGGCCGCCGCCGGTCTGACCGTCGGCCTGATCGGGATCGGCTCGGGCTACCTGCCGCCGCTGCTGGCGGGCGATGCCGCCGGCAGCCTGCAGGCGTTCGGCATGACCGCACGCGAGTTCTTACTGCTGTTTCTGCCGCCCCTGCTGTTCGCCGCCGGTCTGCAGGTCGATGTACGCCTGCTGATGGATGAGGTCTGGGCCGTGCTCCTGCTGGCCGTGGTCGCGGTTCTGGTGACGACGGTCGTGGTCGGCGCGGCGCTGACAAGCTTTTCGAACTTCAGCTGGCTCGGCGCGCTGATGCTGGGGGCGATCATCGCCACCACCGACCCTGCCGCCGTCGTCGCCGTCTTCCGGGATTTGGGCGCGACCAAACGTTTGCGGGTGATTGTCGAGGGTGAGAGCCTGCTGAACGATGCGTCCGCCATCGCGCTCCTCGCCGCTCTGACCGTGTTCGCGCAGGCCAGCACGGAGCAATCTGTGGCGGCGGTCGCCTTCGCAGCGTTACCCAATTTCGCGATCGGCGCCGCAACCGGCATAATTATGGCCCGCGTGGCATGGATGGGCCTCGCCGCCTGCGGCCGGCACAGCGTGCTGGAACAGACCTTTTCCCTGATCGTTCCCTATGTGACCTATTTGATCGCCAATGAGGCGCTCGGCGCTTCCGGCGTTGTGGCCGTCGCCTTTGCCGGTTTGGCCGTCGCGGCAGAAGGACCTTCTCGCCTGCCTCCCAACAATTGGCAGGCCCTGTTGCGGTTCTGGAATTGGGTGGAGTTCGCCTTTCTCTCTGTGGTGTTCCTGGTCGCCGCCATCCTGGTTTCCCGCCTGTTGCTGGCCCTTCCCCTGTTGAACTGGCTCGACTGCCTGCTGGTCTTCGTCGCGGCATTGGTGGCGCGGGCGCTGGTGCTCTATGGCCTGTTGCCGATCCTGACCTTCGCGCGGCTGGCCGACAAGGTGGACCAGCGCTTCAAGGCCATCATCCTTTGGGGTGGGCTGCGGGGCGCGATCACGCTCATTCTGGCGCTGGCCGTGATGGAGAACGTCGATCTGCCGCTGGAGCTCCGCCAGATGGTCGCGGGCGTTGCGGTCGGCTATGTCTGCCTCACCCTGTTCATCAGCGCGCCGCTGCTGCGGCCGCTGCTGCACTTTCTGGGGCTCGACCGGCTCACCCCCGCGGAAGAGGCCATGCGCGAGCGCGTGTTGGCGGTATCCGAGCTCCGGCGGACCCGGCAACTGCATCTGGCCGCCCGGCAGCTCGGCCTCTCCGACGAGACCCTGGCCGCCGCCGAGGCCGCGCTGGATGGCAGCGACGAAGGCGAAACCGCCCCGGCCTTGCCCGCCAAAGACCGCCTCAATATCGCGCTCGTCGCGCTGGCAACGCGGGAGCGCGCACTCTATCTGCGCCATTTCGCCGAGCAGATGGTGTCGCTGCGGGTCATTGCGCGGCTGGTGACTTCGGCCGATCGCTTGCGCGACGCCGCGAGCAGCGCCGGGCGCGATGCCTACTTGGATGTGTCAAACCAGGCGCTCGCCATCGCCTTCCGCCTTCGGGTGACGCTGCGGTTGTATCGCTGGTTTGGCATTCCGCAACCGTTGGAGCGCGCGCTTGAGGACCGGTACGAATTCCTGCTCATGCGCCGGCGCGTCCTGAACGAACTCCGCGGCTTCGTCCACAGCACGACCTCGCGCTTTTTCGGCAACGATGTCGGCGAGGAAGCTTTGGCAATTCTGGAGCTGCGGGCCCAACGGGTGGAAGACGCCTTACGCGCCATGACCCTCCGCTTCGGCGACTATGCGGAGGCGCTGGCCAAGCACCAACTGACACGCACGGCGCTTCGTCTCGAGCGGGCCGAATACTCGGCCCGGCTGGAAGAATCGCTGATCACCCAAGAGGTATTCGACGCCCATGAACGGCGCATCGCCCGCTTGGAACATCGCTCGCAAGAGCGCCCGAGCCTGGAGCTAAGCGACCAAATGGTAACGATGATCCGCAGCGTCCCCCTGCTGCGGTCGTTGAGCGAGGAAGACGTCGCCTGGATCGCGGGGCGGCTCATTCCGAAACTGGCCTCGCCGGACGAAACTATCATCAAGGCCGGGGAACGCGGCAAGGCCGTTTATTTCGTCGCCGCGGGACAGATCGACGTTGTCCTTCCGACTCGGCGGGTGAGGCTGGAGCCGGGCGCCTTTTTCGGCGAGATGGCGCTGTTGCAGGACCGGCCGCGCGGCGCCGACGTGGTGTCAGTGGGATATGCCCACCTGCTCATGCTGCGCGCCAGCGCCTTTCGCCGTCTGCTGCGCAAATATAGCCAGATGCGCACGGCTATGGAGAAAACCGCGGCGGCGCGCGATGCTGAAAATGTGGAAAACAACGAAAGTTAGCCTAGGCTAACTTTTTTACGAGACTTGCATCCTTCCCCGATTGCGGGCAAACCACGGGTAATGGCCCGGTAAGATACAGACGACGCTATGCCCAAAACTCGACGCCTGCGCGATGCTGGCCGCCAGGCTGCCAGTTTCGAGCGCATCCGCCAGGCCCATCAAACCGAAATGGCAGAAGATTACGTTGAGTTGATCAGCGATCTGATTGCGGTCAATGGCGAGGCACGCGCGGTCGATCTGGCCGAACGGTTCGGCGTCAGCCACGCCACCGTAAACAAGACTCTCGCGCGGCTGCAGCGGGACGGACTGGTCATCTCCAGGCCCTATCGCAGCATTTTCCTGACCGACGGCGGCGAAGCCATGGCCGACGAATTCCGGCGCCGGCACGGCATCGTGCTGGAGTTCCTGAAAGTCATCGGTGTGAACCCGGCCACCGCGGAGAGCGACGCGGAGGGCATGGAGCACCATGTCTCCGACGAAACGCTGGCGGTGTTCGAGGAGATCACCCGCAACGGGGCGGATAACAAGGGACCGGATAAGGCGTGAACTCGCTCCTGCTCACCGGCTTGATCGCCATGCTGGTCCAGCAGGCCTTTGCCACCGTTTCCAAAATGGCGCTGCCGGTGTTGGGGCCGCTCGCCGCCAACGACTTGGGCGTCGACCCCGCCCTGGTAGGCGTGTTCGTCAGCGTCACCGCCGCGTTCGGCCTGTTCACCACGCTCGCCTGCGGCAACTTCATCCGGCGGTTCGGGGCGCTGCGCACCAGCCAGGTTTCCCTTGTCGTGGTCGGTGTGGGGCTTGCCGTGATGGGCGCCGGAATCTTGCCGCTAATGCTGGTGTCGGCGGCGCTGTTGGGGCTCGGCGCGACGGTCGCGACGCCGGCCTCCAGCCATATTCTGGCGCGCCACTGCCCGCCCAAATACGCGCCGGTGGTGTTTTCGATCAAACAGACCGGCGTGCCCGTGGGCGTCATGGTCACGGGCCTGACGCTGCCGCCCATTGCCGTGGCGTATGGCTGGGGTGTCGCCACGGTCATCGCCGGCGTGGCGTGCTGTCTGTTCGCGGCGATGCTGCAGCCGATCCGGACGCGCTTCGACAATGACCGCGTTCCCGATCAGCAACTGCATTGGGGCGATGCCTTTGGCACGCTGCGCAAGGTGTTGGGCGACACATCCTTGCGGCCCCTGGCAGCCGCGGGTTTCTCGTTCATCGGCCTGCAAGCCGTATTCACCACGTTCACCGTGACTTATCTGGTCGAGGTGGTGGGCCAATCCGTCGAAACCGCTGGCAGCGTGTTCGGCCTCGCCATGACCATCGCCATACCTGCGCGCATCCTCTGGGGTTGGGTGGCGAGCGGCCACGCGCCTGCCCGCTACTTGCTGGCGGGTTTCGGCGTGTCGATGTTTGCGGCCGTATCGGCCATGGGCGCGATGAGCGGCGCCTGGCCGATGATGGCGATAGCCGCGGTCGTCGTCCTATGCTCCGCCACGGCGGTCAGTTGGCATGGCGTGCTGCTGGCGGAGGTTGCGCGGCTGGCGCCTGAGGGTCAGGTGGCTGGCACAACCGGCGGTGTGCTGGCCTTCGGCAATGCCGGGCAGATGCTGCTGCCATCTGCCTTCAGCGGCCTGTACCTGTTGAGCGGCAGCTATTTTGCGGCGTTTGCCATTTGCGGCCTGCCAGCGGCGGTGGCCGGTTTGTGGCTGTTGCGACAACGGGAGCAACCGGCCATCGCTGCCATTGAACAGATCAGCAAACCGGCCGGCGAAAAAGCCGCAGACTGAACTGATAGCAACGGGCCGCTCACCGGTAAAAGCGGTCATTCGGCACCGGGTGCCAGCTCGCCCGCTGGCCCCGCCGGGCAGCCTTTCGTTCCGCCCAGCGCCAATACCGCTTGAAAACCCGATCCTCCGCGTCTCGCCACCAACGTAGGCCCAGCCCCGGCAGCGGGTTGAAGGGATTGGTGCGGCTCTGCGCGATCATCGCCATGCGGCTGGAGCCAGGGGCCGCCGTTCCGCGGCGATGGAAGCCATGGGTATTCGCGATGACGAGCGTATTGGCCGGCACCGTCAACGCCACCGCCGACGGCAGCCTCATTTCTGCAAGATCGTCCTCGGTCGCCCGCAGCGAGCCGCGCGTCGAATAGCGGTCGGGCAGGTCCTTGCCGGCAATGCTCTGTCGATACTCCCATTTCAGCCGCCTCCACGTCAGGCGCTGCGAGCCGTGGACGAACATGAACGGGCCATTTTCTTCCGTCACATCGTCGACAAACAGCCATGCCTTCATGGTCGGATGAAACGTATCGGAATGCACCGTCTTTTGCGGATCGCCGACACCGTCGGCAAAACCATTCTTCACGCAATGAATCGCCGAAAACGGATACTTCAGGCGGGCGCCGGCAAATCGCATGACGCTCTGGAAGCGCCGGCTTTCATACACGGCCTTGGCGGCGGGCATGGCTGCGAGCGTCGGCCGGTCCAGCAGCAGCATCAGGGTAAGCGTATCGCCCTGCTCCAGTTCCAGAGTCTCACCCGGCAACACTGCCAGTTCCCCTTTCAGCGCCGCGAACTGCTCTTCCGGCAAAAAATCGGTGATGGAGACACAACCCTCCCGCAGAAACCGCCGCCGGAACTCCCGATCGGCCAGAGGCGAAAGCAAAAGCCAGCGGAAATTGGTAACCAAGTGCGCCAGCGTATAGCGAAAGACGTGCAGGCCCATCCGGTTCAAGACCCGGTTGCCGAGGACAGGATTGGCGGCAAACGATTTCGTCGTGCCAAACACTTGCACCAGCCATATCGGCAGCATCGCGGTACCGCGCAGGACACCCACCGCTTTCATTCAGCCGTCGCCCAAAGCCGACCATGCCCGATCATATCATTAGCCCTTCCCGTGCGATCCCGAGCGACAAGTATTAACGCGCCGTCCAGCCGGGGGCCAGCAGGTGGGCGGCGCGGGTCATGCGGCCTGCCAGCGCCACCTCCCGGAATTGGTAGACGACCGCGGCGGTCGGCGCGTGCATGTGCCGGCCCGCGACGTGCACGCGGATCATCGGGTGATCGCTGCCTTCGACGGCTAGCATCTCGACAAAGCCGTCCGTCAGCGCGTCCGCCAGCGGAATGCGAAACACCTGCGCCACCTCGTCCGGGTTCGGCACGACCTCCGCCCCGCTGCCGGCCCAGACCACGACCGGCGTCATGCAATAGCCGGACCGGGTGACGTAATCGTCCAGCAGGCCCAGCACCTGGTCCGGCGCCACCCGAATGCCGATTTCCTCGTCCATTTCGCGCAACGCCGCCGTCACGGCATCCTCACCGGGATCGAGCCTGCCGCCCGGCAACGCCCACTGCCCGGAATGCCGGTTCAGCCGCGAGGCGCGGCGGGTCAGGAAAAACGCGGGATGTCCCCGCTCGTCGGCCGTCACCGCGATGGCGACCGCCGCGGCCTTCAGGCCCTCGCCCGCCGCCGGAAGCCGCTCGAACTGTGCGAAATTGCCGACAATGCGCTCGCGCAGGCCATCAAAGCTATCCATGTTTAGGTCTCCACGACAGAGTGTCGGTCTCCGCGACGCAGTGCCGGTCTTCACGACGGAGAATTTCCTTCAGCACCCGCCAGAACGGGTTCGGCTGCATTTCGGCCGGGCGGGGAGTGCGGTCGGAACATGACACCAGCTTAGGCGACTTCGCCGGGCATGGGGAGTCCGGGCTCCGATCGAGCCATTTACCAGGTGTGCGGACCACGGAATAGGAAAATTGGTGTTGTGATAGGAAAAAATACTTGTCTCGGCCGATCGCGCAACCATATGGCGTGTTTGACAGGAGACCGGCATGCCCCAAACGCCCGCCCACCGCCCCACCAACGCCAGCCGTCCAATCCGGCCCCTATCCGGCCGCCGCCGCCTGTTTTGCGAACGCATCGCCGCCGGTGCAAGCGGTGCCGAGGCTGCACGCGCCGCGGGTTATGCGGCCAGTAACGCGGCACAGCAGGCCTGGCGGCTGTTGCAAAAGCCCGTTGTCCAGGCAGAAGTCGAGCGCCTGCGCGAATCGGCCGAACTGCGCAGCCAGGCCGAACTGGACCGGCTGCTGGCAAAGGTCGAAAGGGTTTTTTCAAGAGCCATCCGCGACGGGCAATGCGCCGCCGCCCTGCGCGCCGTGCAGCTTGAGTTCATGCTGCGCGGCCGCGGCGCCCGCTCACTGCCCGACGATGTTTCACCGGCCGACCTGGCCGGCACTCCCCTGGACGAGTCCTTGCTTCGACCAGTTCTGCACCGCGCTACGCGCGGCGGCGGCGGCCTCTAAGCCCGATCAATGCGAGCATTCCCGCGGCCAGCGCCAGACCGGAGGCCGGTAGCGGCACCGCCGCCGCAACGCCGGGATCGACCCTGATTCTGCGTTGGCGATAGCGGTCGTCGATGCCATTCCAAGCGATTTCCGCCGCAGAGGCATTGGGACGAGGAGGTAGCGCCGGATCATGCATTCCGGCATCATTGCCGAAGCCGCCCGCCCGCTCGTCGCGCTCCCCCGGCACCACGTTTCGCTTCAATTTCGGTTGTAATGGGCTGTTCAATACCGGCGCATAAAGCGGCGCGAACACGTGCCGCCCCCCGCTCCCGTGCGCCGGTCCGTCGCCCGCTTTCCAGCGGAACTGGGTGTCGACAGAGTTGCCGACCGGGAAAGGCGTATAAGAGATGGTGTCGGCTTGGGCGCTCCCCGCAGCCAAACACAAAGCGAAGATGCCACCTGTAATAATTTTCATTGCTGCACTCCTATCAATACTCGGCCGCACTACTCCGACCGGTGATCGGTCAGTACAGCGCTCAATACATTCAATCATTAAGGTATTAAAAAGCAGATACTTCAAAACCATCAAAACGCCTGTTAACCAACCACCTCCGCAAGACAGTTCAACCGGTATGCTCCAACCCTACCGCCGCCAGCGCCTTGGCCTGACGCTCGGCCAACACCGCGGTGTCGAAATCTTCCACCAGATCGTGGAACAGGCGGTACCAGTTGATCTCCGCCTTCAAGTGCATGAACACGCTGCCAAGCCCGATGGCGGCGCGGTCCATCAGCACGAACTCGCGCGGCGGGCGCACGCCGCCCAGCCGGCGCAGTTCGACGTGAACCTTCTCCGCCACCTTTGCGCCGTAGTTGCCGGTGTTTTCGTCCTGAATCTTCTGAACGCGGTCCTGCAACAGCGGCGCATAGATGAATCCCGCCCACATGTTCAGGATGGAGATCAACTCGCGGGACGGCTTCTCGAAGCCCCAGGTCTCGTAAGCGTGCACCGCCAGCGCCTCGTCACCGTCGCGGATCGCCTTGTAGAGATCGATCACCCCCTGCACGAAGCTGGGGGAAAACACCCGGATGCAGCCATAGTCCAACAAATTAATGCTGTTATCCGCCCGCACCGTGTAGTTGCCGAGATGCGGGTCGCCGTGAATGATGCCGTAGTCGTAAAACGGCACGTACCAGGCGCGGAACATGTTGTAGGCGATCTGGTTGCGTTCTTCCAAAGGCCGCTCGCACGCCTCCAGCAGCGGTATTCCGTCCAACCAGGTCATGGTCAGCAGACGGCCGGTCGACAGTTCGGGAATATGCTCCGGCACATGCACGCCGGGCTCGTCCGCCAGCATCTGGCCATAGAGGCGCATTTGCTTGGCCTCGCGCTCGTAGTCCAGTTCCTCGCGCAGGCGGACGGCCACTTCCTCATAGATTTGGTCGGTATGAATTGCCTTGTCGAAGCGGCCATAGAGCGAGAAGATCAGCTTCAGTTGCTTCAGGTCGGCTTCGACCACGGAGGCCATATCCGGATACTGCAACTTGCACGCGACCTCCCGCCCGTCGTGCAAGCGCGCCTTGTGCACCTGTCCCAGCGAGGCTGCGTGCGCCGCCTCCCGCCCGAAGTCAGCAAAGCGATCCTGCCAATCCGGGCCCAGTTGCCCGGTCATGCGGCGGCGCACGAACACCCAGTCCATGGGTGGCGCGTTTGCCTGGAGCTGGCGCAGTTCTTCGGCGTATTCTTTCGGGATCGCATCGGGCACGGAAGCCAGGATCTGCGCCACCTTCATCAGCGGCCCCTTTAGGCCGCCGAGCGCCTTGCGCAGGGCCTGCGCGTGCCGCTCCCGATCCGTCTTGATACCCAGATAGTGCTGGCCCGCGACCGTTGCCGCGAGCGAGCCTACGGTGCGGGACGTGCCAATATAGCGCCGCGCCCGCCGGGAAAAGCGGGAGGGTTCGTTGTCAGGTGGTGTAGTCAAGGAACAATCCCTCTGCCCCTGGCTCGACCAGGGGCCCATGCCTGAGAGCCGGGCATTCCGAAGATGCCATGCATTGCGCAGGATCAATCAAACGCTGCTTCATAGAAATTTTGCCAAGTCTTCCCAATTTTGCCAAGTCTTCCCAATGGGGATTTCCGCACTCGATCAGCTCTATTTTCCATGCCCGCTTCCATTTCTTGATCTGCCGCTCCTGCTGCCTTGCCGAGATGGTCGTCGGATGTTCTTCGGCGAAGACCATTCTTGTAACACCGTACTTGGCCGTAAAGCCATCAATCGCCATTTCCCGGTGTTCCTCCATGCGCCTGGAGAGATCAGTTGTCGATCCGGTGTAGAGCGTGCCGTTCTTCTGGCTCGCCAAGATATAGACGTAGGCGGGCATGGCCTATCCGCTGACCTGTACCCGGGTTTGCCTCTCGGGCATAAATCTCCGCTTTCGCGGGGAAATTAAAGAATAGGGTAGCTGCTGCCTCTGGATCACCCACTCAGTTCTTCCAACTCGTCGATCATGCCGCCGATCACGTCCAGGCCCTGGCTCCAAAAGGCGGGGTCACCGGCATTCAGGCCGAAGGGCGCCAGCAACTCCTTGTGACGCATACGCCCGCCGGCACTCAGCAGATCAAGATACTTGTCCTCGAAACCATCCGGCTGTCGCTGGTATTCGGCATAGAGCGCGTTTACCAGGCAATCGCCGAACGCATAGGCATAGACATAAAACGGCGCGTGGATGAAGTGGCCGATATAGGTCCAGAAGCTGCGGTAATCCTCATCATAGCGCAGCGCCGGCCCCAGGCTTTCGGTCTGGATCTCCATCCAAAAGTCGCAAAGCTGCTCGGCGGAGAGTTCGCCCTGGCTGCGCCGCGCGGAGTGCACCTTTTCCTCAAAGCAATAAAAGGCGATCTGGCGGACGACCGTGTTCAGCATGTCCTCCACCTTGCCCGCCAGCAGGATGCGCCGTTTGGCCGGGTCTTGTTCCGCCGCCAGCACGCTGCGGAAGGTCAGCATTTCGCCGAACACCGACGCCGTCTCCGCCAGGGTCAGCGGCGTGCGCGAGAGGAAATGGCCTTGGCTCCCCGCCAGCACCTGATGGCAGCCATGGCCCAATTCGTGCGCGAGCGTCATCACGTCCCGGATCTTGCCCTGATAGTTCAGCAGCAGGTAGGGGTGCGCGCTCGGCACGGTGGGGTGGGCAAAGGCGCCGGGGCTCTTGCCCGGCCGCGTCGGCACGTCGATCCAGGCATGATCGAAGAACTGCCGGCCGACATCCGCCAGCCGCGGTGAGAAACCGGCATAGGCATCCAGCACCGTCTCGCGCGCCTCGTCCCAGCCGATGGTGCGATCGTCGGCGTCCGGCAAGGGTGCGTTGCGGTCCCAATAGTCGAGCTTGTCGCCGCCCATCCACTGCGCCTTTAGCGCATAGTAGCGGTGGGACAATCGCGGGTAGGAGGCGCGCACGGCCTCGACCAGCGCGTCCACCACCTCGTCCTCCACCTGGTTCGCCAGGTTGCGGGCGGAGACCGGCCGCGGGAACTGGCGCCAGCGGTCGTCGATCTCCTTGTCCTTGGCCAGCGTGTTGGTGATGCGGGCGAACAGCGGCAGGTGTTCGGCGAACACCTGCCCGAGCGAATGGGCCGCCGCCTTGCGCACCTCGGCCGAGGGGTCGGAGAGCAGATGCAGCGCTTCGGCGCTGGTCAACTCCTTGCCGTTCAGGGGAAAGCGCAAGCCCGCCATGGTCTCGTCGAACAGGCGGTTCCAGGCCGCCGCGCCGACAATGTGCGCCTCGTGCAAGAACTTCTCCAACTCGTCGGAGAGCTGGTGCGGCTTGTAGACGAGCAGATTTTTGAGCCAGACCGCATAATCCGCCATCGCCGGCGCTTTCAGCCAGCGCTCGACGATCGCATCATCGACTTTGTTCAGCTCCAGCGTGAAAAACAAAATGTGGCTGGAGATGGTGGTCACCCGTTCCTGCGCATTCTGATAAAACGCGCCGATTTCCGGGTCGAGCTGGTCGCCCGCATGCAGCAGCCCGGCATAGCTGATGATGCGGGTCAGCCGCTCGTCCTGCGCCTCGTAAGCGGCAATCGCCTCGGCCAGGCCCTCTGCCGATAGGGATGCCACCTTGCCCTCATGCTGCTCCGCGAAAGCCTTCGCTTCGCGCTCGGCCGCCTGGAAGTCCTCTTCCAACTCCGGCGAGTCCATGCCCGCATACAGATCGTTCAGATCCCAGGTGGGCAGGTTTTTGAGGCCGCTGTCGGCGGCGGAGGCGTCGGGCATAGGGACTTTACTCCAAAAGGTTCACCGCCGATATAAGAAGCCATTCCATTGAGACCAACCCGCCTGAGGGTCACAGGGAACGGCGTCACAGGGAACCACGGCTTTGCACGATCCGCTCCAGTCCATCGCTGACCCGACACGTCGTGCGGCCGTGGCCACCTATCTGCGCTGGCCGTCGCTGCCCGCCATGGCGTTCGAGGTGATGGAACGATGGAATGAAGCGCCGTTTCTCTGGTCGAAACGGAATGGCGCCTATCGTAGCCATTCGTTCGCAGATACGGCCGGCTTAATCGCCGATTGCGCCTACGGCCTCCGCGATCTGGGCCTGGCGCCGGGGGACCGGGTCTGCCTGGTGGCGGAGAGCCGCCCGGAATGGCTGGTGGCCGATGTCGGCATCATGGCCGCGGGTGGCGTCACCGTGCCGACCTATACCACCAACATGGTGGATGATCACATTCATATCCTGGAGGACAGCGGCGCGCGTTTCGTCATCGTCTCCACTCCGGCCCTGCTAGCGCGCGTCTTACCAGCGGCCATCCAAGTCGACAGCGTTGAGCGGCTGATCCTCATGGATAGCCACCCACCTGATCATCCGGGAAAACCGGTGCAAACCTGGGGGTCGCTATTGACCGAAGGCCGCGTGCTACGGGGCGATGTTGAACCGGGGCCCCTGCATGTGGCGGAACGTGGCGAGTTGGCCTGCCTCATTTATACGTCTGGCACGGGCGGCG
Source organism: uncultured Alphaproteobacteria bacterium (assembly GCA_963807085.1). Classification (GTDB taxonomy): domain Bacteria; phylum Pseudomonadota; class Alphaproteobacteria; order Bin95; family Bin95; genus JACKII01. The sequence continues at coordinate 199,585 of CAWEBB010000032.1, read as the reverse complement.
TGCCGAAGGGCGTGATGCTCAGCCACGGCGCCATTCTCTGTAACATCATGGGTGCGTACGATCTGCTCTACGAGTTGGACGATGCACCGCCCAAGGACGAAGTATTTCTGTCCTTTCTGCCGCTAAGCCACTCCTACGAACATACCGCGGGGCAGTTCTTTCCGCTCTCCATCGGAGCGCAAATTTACTATGCAGAAGGCGTGGAGGCGCTGGCGCGTAATATGGGGGAGGCAAAACCGACCATCATGACCGCCGTGCCGCGGCTTCATGAGACACTGCACGCACGGATCATTCTCGGCCTGCGCAACCAGCCGAAACTGCGGCAAAAGCTGTTCTGGAAGACGGTGGCGCTCGGTCAACGCAGGTACCGCGACGGCGGTTTGCCGTTTCCGCACAATCTGCTGGACAAGGTTCTGGACCGGCTGGTGCGCGCCAAGGTGCGCGAACGCTTTGGCGGGCGCATCAAGGCTCTGATCTCGGGTGGCGCGCCGCTGAACTATGAAGTCGGGCTGTTCTTTACCGCGCTGGGTCTGCGCCTGTTGCAAGGCTATGGCCAGACAGAGACAGCGCCGATCGTTTCCTGCAACCGCGCCCACAAGATCAAGCTGGATACGGTCGGCCCTGCCTTTCCCGGCGTCGAAGTCAAGATCGCCGGCGACGGCGAAATTTTGGTGCGGGGCGAACTCACCATGCTCGGCTACTGGAACGACCCGGAGGCGACGGCCGCGACACTTCGGGACGGTTGGGTGCATACCGGCGACGTGGGCGAGATCGACGCCGATGGCTATATCCGGATTACCGACCGCAAAAAAGACATCATCGTGCTCTCGGGCGGCGACACGCTTTCGCCACAGCGGGTGGAGGGCTTCCTGCAACTGGAGGCGGAGATCGGACAGGCGATGGTGGTGGGCGACCAGCAGCCATATTTGATCGCCGTGCTCGTGCCCGATGCAGCAGCGGCGGCGGCATGGGCGAAGGCGAACGGCAAGCCCGCCCACCTTGCCAGCCTGAGCGACGACGCCGATTTCCGGGCGCACATAGAGAGCGTGGTCGAGCGGGTAAACCGACGCCTGAGCAAGTCTGAACGTGTGCGCCGCGTCGCGCTCGTCGCCAAGCCCTTCAGCATCGAAAACGAGATGCTAACCCCCTCCATGAAGATCCGGCGGCACGTCATCGCCGCCAACTATCAGGAGCAATTGGCCGCGCTCCGGCGGTAGGGCTTGCCCCGCGCCGCGCAGTCCCTTAAATAGCGCGTTCCGAGTTCTGGGCCGAGACGAGAGGGCCGCCATGAAAGCCGACATTCATCCCGACTACCACGAAATCACCGTGATCATGACCGACGGCACGGAATTCAAGACCCGCTCCACCTATGGCAAGGAGGGCGATACGCTGCGCCTGGACATCGATCCGCTGGTGCATCCTGCCTGGACCGGCGGCGGACAGCGCCTGTTGGATACCGGCGGCCAGATCGCCCGCTTCAACAAAAGATTCCAGGCGTTTGGTCTCAAGCGTTAAAAGCTGCGCCGTTAAAGACGCGACCTTTCAGCGGCCGTGATGCATACTTCGCGCATGGCCGCTTCTGCTCCCCAACCCGATCCCGCCCCGCTCTCGGTCCTTTGGCCGCAAGAATGGAGGTTGCCTGCCGTGCTTTCGGTACCGCATAGCGGCCGCGACTATCCGTCGGATTTCTGGCACCAGGCCGCCCGTGGCGCCGATATGAGCGGGCTTGAAGATCCGCTGTTGGACCGGTTGCTACCCGATGTCTCTGCTATGGGAATTCCGGTGGTTATCGCCCACTACGGGCGCGCCTATGTGGACATCAATCGGATGCCCACGGAGTGGGACCAGGCCATGTTTTCCGAGCGGCTTCCCAAGGGACTGGTGAGCGATTCCGGACGGGTACGCGCCGGCCTCGGCACGTTCCCGCGCTATCTGCCGCCCAGGGTGCCGGTCAACCGCCGCCGCCTGAAGTTCGAACACGGCGTGCAGCGCTGGCTGGCCGGCTACCGTCCCTATCATCGCACGCTGAAACATCTGATGCAGGCCTGCCGGGCGCGCTTTGGCTACGCACTACTATTGGATCTGCATTCGATGCCACAACTGCCGGGAGAGCGCCTGCCGGACCTGGTGCTGGGCGACAGCTTTGGCCGTGCCTGTGCGACCGCCATTCCGCAGACAGCAACCCGTGCCGGCCAATCGTTGGGCTTGAGCGTGGCCCGGAACTATCCCTATGCGGGCGGTTTCATAACTCAACATTATGGCGCGCCAGCCCGCGGCTTCCATGCCTTGCAGTTGGAATTTTCCCGGCCGCTTTATATGAACGAGCAATCGCGCGCACTCCATCCGGCGCACGGGCTCGTTCCCCAGGCGCTTGCCGCCATCGTGCAGGAATTGGGTGCGCTCGACCCCAGCTTGCTCCGCCCCGCGCCGGCGGCGATGGCGGGCGAGGATTAGTTTGAACGGCCGGACCCTTCGGACCGTTCCAGATGCCGGCGCAGCAAGGCAGCATTCCGCCGGTGAGCCTTAAAGCCCACATCGAACAGATCGCCCAGTATCGGCACCATGCCAACCAGCCAGTCGATAGCCAAATTTCCCGCCATCCGCGCCAGCACCGACATAGGCAGGCCCGCTTTCCGAACTTGAGCCAGCGTATAAACGCCAATGGCAGCGGTAACGGTATCGCCCGCGCCCGGCACCAGGCCGATTATAGGGTCGAAGCCGAACCGGACACCCGTGCCCGGAATACGAAAGCGATCATCCATAAGCGATGCGACGCCATCCAGGAGTGCCAACGCATCCCGAGCGGCAGAGGCGGAGGGCACGTTCGGGCTACTTGTTCTTCGCAATCACCCAAATCGCGTGGATGATCCCCGGGATATAGCCTAAAATCGTCAGCAGAATATTCAGCCAGAAATGCCCGCCGATGCCTACCTGAAGGAATACCCCGAGCGGCGGCAACAATATCGCAATCACGATCTTCAGAACTTCACTCACGCCCTACTCTCCTTGAAACCAACGGCGTTCAAGGAACGCTCGCGGCCGGGAATTGTTCCACATCCAGCGTCGTCACCCGGCGAAGCTCCCGCCGGTGTTTCATGTCATCAAAGCGGGTCGCCCGATGCATGGTCGCGCGGTTGTCCCAGATCACCAGATCGCCGTCCTTCCATGCGTGGCTATAGACAAACTGGGGCTGAGTCGCGTGCTGCATGAGCTCCCACAGCAACAGCCTGCCTTCCGGCAGGGGCATCTCCATCACCTGGGCAGCATGGGAGGCCAGATAGAGCGACTTCCGGCCCGAGCGCGGCAGGGTCCGCACCAGCGGATGATAAGCCCCCTTCAGCTTCTCCATCTCCTCGTCGGAGAACTCAAAGCCCAGGGTCTTGCGGGAATGGGCGATGGAATGGTGACAGGTCAGCCCTTCGAGCCGGGCCTTCGCCTCGTCGTCCAGCGCATCAAAGGCGGCGCGCATGTCGGCGAACAGCGTATCGGCGCCCACCGGCGGCAACACACGGGCGTGCAGCATGGAATAGCGGCCGGCCGGGTCCTGGAAAGAGGCATCCGTGTGCCAAAGCCGGTTGCCGAGTCCATACAGCCGCGAGCGGTCGTCTTGCCGCCGGATTTCCCCTTCCTTGCCAACATTGGAGATATCGCCAATCGCTTCCGTCCCCAGGCGGCTCTTGCCCAGGGCGGCGGCGCCGGTCTTCGTGTGCAGCTTGCCATCGAGCCGCCGGGCGAAGGCTACCTCCTCCTCATCCGTGAACTGCTGATCGCGGAACACCAGCACCCCGTACCTGTCCATCCCGCCCCGGATCTCTTGAAGCGTCTGGTCATCGTGCGTATCGCGGAGCGAAACGGCACTGGCTTCCGCGACGAATAGCGGATGCAAAGGGGTGAAGGATAAGCTCATGCGGTTACCTCCCGTTACCGAAACCGCCCGGCGATGATCGGCTTATAGATGGGGCTTGATCCTAGCGGCTGCAGCGCCCTTTGGCGAGCGAGTCGCGGCGCATCGCTACTTGGGGAAAAGAAACACCAAATTGACCCGGACACCCAGCCCCTCCGGACCCGTGGACGGGCCCTCGACCCAATAACGGAGGCCGCCGCCGATCTGAATCGGCTGATTACCGAGCTTCAGCAACTGGTTCACCCCCGCATTGACGGGCACGGAGGCGCGCTCCGCATTCCAGTCGTAGGTAGTTTCGGTATTCAAATAGAAGGAAGTCGCGGATTTGGTTGTGTAGTTGAGGAACGGCTGAAGAAAGGTAGAGTTGACGTCGGTCCGGCTGCCGTCGCCGGCGAATGACCAGATGTGGTTTGCCAGCATGCCATAGGTCCAGGGTCCGTCCTGGCGCAGCACGACGCCGGTCGGACCGGCGCCCCATTTGCCGCTGCCCAGCGCCGATTCGGTCGCCGTGGGAATCAACCCTACCGGCCCGATGCCCCATATCAGGCCATAAGGACCCGGTACTTTCGGCGAGAAAAACAGACTTTGCACCGTATCGCCCAGCCCAAATTGGTCCGTCCCCGGCACCACATCGTCCTGCCAGGCGACCGGCAGGATGGTGCGGGAGATAATATTCCAGTCTTCCGAGATCGAAAACGGAATCACCGGCTGAATATTAACGAACGCCTTGTCCCCATCTTGCGGGCCATAGCCGCCGTCATAATTGAATTGGAACGGCAGGCTGATCAGGCTGGCGATGGGGTTGGCCAGTTTCTTGGCCAGTTCTTGACTCGAGCCATCCTGTGCAATTGCCGCGAACGGCAACAACAGAGCAAGAAAACCGATCAGGAGTGAAAAAAATCGATTGCCAGCCATCGCTTGTTTTCCTGCGGGTAAGGTATGCCAGAGTAGCGCGCGCATTTCATCTCGCGCAAGAACCCGGTGAAAGTAGAAATTCAGGGAAATGTGTAACGCCGGAATTTGGAGCGGGAGAAGGGGTTCGAACCCTCGACCCTCACGTTGGCAACGTGATGCTCTACCACTGAGCTACTCCCGCTTTCCCTGCGCGCCGCAGCGCTTCAGGCAACCCGCAACATAATCATCCAGCTTCGCTTGGCAAGCCCCCTGTTGCTCGCCATGCTACATTTTACCGAACGGGGATACTGCATGGACCGGACGCGGGATGGTCGCCTGGCAGAGTAGGTTTCCCATGCAGCCCCGGGTCTCGCGACGCTTGCCCTAATTTCACCACCCCAAGTCAGGAGCCGCACATGCCCACCAAACCGCAACTCGGCTTTGCCCTGCCCATCGCCGACACGGGCGGCGACCCGGTCGCCGTGAAAACCATCGGCCAGACGGCAGAGGGGCTTGGTTTTTCCTACCTCGCCTGCCCGGATCATGTGCTCGGCGTGAATGCCGCCAGCCGCCCGGACTGGGGCAACTGGAACACGTCCGAAGACACCTATGTCGATGCCTTCGTGCTGTTCGGGTTTCTCGCAGGCCTCTGCCCCACGATGGGCTTTTCGACCGAGGTCATGATCCTAGCCCAGCGCCAGGCGGTGCTGGTGGCGAAACAGGCGGCTTCGCTTGCCACGCTCTGCGGCGAACGCTTCCGTTTTGGCGTCGGCATCGGCTGGAACCCGGTGGAGTTTACCGGCCTGGGTATGGACTTCGCCAATCGCGGCAAGCGCTCGGAGGAGCAGGTGCAGGTGATGCAGGCGCTCTGGGCCGACGACCATGTCCGCTTCAAGGGGCAATGGCACGAGATCGACGACGCCGGCATCAATCCGCGCCCGCCATCCGGCAAGGTGCCGCTCTGGTTCGGCGGCCACGCGCCGGCCACGATCCGACGGCTGGCCCGTTATGGCGACGGCTGGATGTACCTGAAGCATGGGCCGGGCGACGATGCCCTCCGCGACTTCGACACGTTGCGTGCGGCCTGGACGAAGGAAGGCCGCAGCGGCGAGCCCGGCCTTTCGGTTCGGCTTTCGGCGGGCGCAGGAAGGCCCGAGGATTGGCGCAAGACCGTCGGGTTTTGGCAGGATGCGGGCGTCACCCATTTCACGTTGCACAACGCCTTCAGCCGCAGCGGCTTTACCCGCATCGAGGGCCGGACGGTCGCCGCCCACTTGGCTGCCATGATCCACTATCACGAGGCGGTGGCGGATCTGTTTTAGGGCGGCTCCAACGGCGTTTCATCGCGCACGGCTGTCGGACGCCTGCGCGTACACCTATATACGGGGTGGAATCGAAGCGAGGAGCAGGGCGCATGCCTGAGCCATTGTCTGGAAAACGCCGCCGTATCGTCATCGCCGGCGCGGCAGGGCGGGATTTTCACAACTTCAACGTCTGTTGCCGCGATGACCGCTCGTTCGAGGTGATCGCCTTCACCGCCACGCAAATCCCCGGCATCGACGCGCGCCGATATCCGGCTGCACTCGCCGGGCCGCTCTATCCGGACGGCGTCCCTATTTTGCCCGAAGCCGACCTGGACAGCATTTGCCGGCAGCATTCGGGCGATGCGGTCGTCTTTGCCTATAGCGACGTGACCTACGGGCATGTCATGCACCTGGCCGCCCGCGCGGCCGCCGCCGGCTGCGACTTCGAGCTGTGGGGGCCGGAACGCACCATGCTGCCGTCGGCAAAGCCGGTCATCTCGGTGACAGCGGTCCGCACCGGCTGCGGCAAATCTCAGGTCAGCCGCTATCTGGCCGAACACCTGGCGAAAGCAGGTGTCCGCGCCGCCGCGATCCGGCACCCAATGCCCTATGGCGACCTCGGCCGGCAGGCGGTGCAGCGCTTCGCCTCCTACGCGGACTTCGACACCCACGCTTGCACGATCGAAGAGCGGGAGGAGTACGAGCCCTATGTCGAGGCCGGACTCTCCATCTTTGCCGGGGCGGACTACGCCCGCATCCTGGAGGCGGCAGAGGCCGAAGCGGACGTGATTCTGTGGGATGGTGGCAACAACGATTTTGGCTTTATCCGCCCGACGCTTTCCATCGTGCTGGTGGATGCACTGCGCCCCGGCCACGAAACCCGCTACTGGCCGGGGGAGGTCAACCTGCGCATGGCGGATATCGTCGTGGTCGCCAAAACGGGCGCGGCCGAAGCAGACGCCATCCAGGCCGTGACCGATACCGTTCGGACCTATAACCCGGGGGCCGAGCTCATCTACGGCGCCTCCCCCGTCGTGCTAGACAAGCCGAATGCGGTCAAAGGCAAGCGCGTGCTGGTCGTGGAGGACGGCCCCACCATCACCCATGGCGGCATGCCGACCGGCGCGGGCTATGCCGCGGCGGTCGCGGGCGGGGCCGCGGAAATCCTGAACCCGCGCGCTTTCGCGGTCCCGGATATTGGCGCAGTGTTTCAGCAGTACCCGCATATCGGCCCGGTGCTACCCGCCGTCGGCTACAGCCCCGCACAACAACGGGCGTTGGCCGCGACGATCGAAGCCAGCGGCGCAGATATTGTCGTCGCCGGAACGCCCATCGACCTGGCGAAGCGGCTGGAAGCGGTGCAACTGCAGGGGGTGGACGTCGTGCGTGCCCGCTATCGCTATGCAGACACAAAAGGCGGCGATCTCTGGGCCGCCGTCACCGGGCGGTTGGACCTGCCGCGGCACCTAGGCGGTTCGGCTCATTGACACGGGCACAGCGTGCACGAAGATCAGAGCCAATCGGGGCACGGCGACGGTAGCGGACGGAAAGCATAATGGAACGCGGCACGCAGATCAATTTCTGGTACTTTGTCCTGGCGCTGTTGGGCATTGTCCTGCTGCGCGACCTGTGGGTCGAAACCCAAAGCGTCGAGACGATCAACTACAGCAAGTTCGAACAACTGCTCGACCAGGGCATGATCAAGGACGTCGTGGTTGGCAGCGAAACCGCTCGCGGCACCTTCAAGCAGCCGCAAAACGGCAAGACCGAGTTCGTCACCCGGCTTGTGGCCAACGACATCGCCGCCCAACTGAGCAAGCACGGCGTTGAATACACCGGTGCCGTGGAAAATACCTGGTTCACGACCCTGATCGGCTGGCTCGCCCCGGCCCTTCTGTTCATCGGCCTCTGGCTGCTGATCATCCGGCGTATGGCCGGTGCGGGCGGCATGGGCGGTTTGGGCGGCGGGCTGATGTCCATCGGCAAGAGCAAGGCCAAGGTCTATGTAGAGACCGACACCAAGGTGACATTCGAAGACGTCGCCGGCGTGGACGAGGCCAAGGAAGAGCTGGTCGAGTTGATCGAATTCCTGCGCGCGCCTGAGGAATACGGCAAGCTCGGCGCGCGAATGCCGAAAGGCGTGCTGCTGGTCGGCCCGCCAGGTACTGGCAAGACCCTGCTGGCTCGCGCCGTGGCGGGCGAAGCGGGCGTGCCGTTCTTCTCCATCTCCGGCTCGGAATTTGTCGAAATGTTCGTCGGCGTGGGTGCGGCCAGAGTGCGCGACCTGTTCCAACAGGCCCGGCAAAAGGCGCCGGCCATCATCTTCATCGACGAACTGGACGCGCTGGGCCGGGCGCGGGGTGCTTCCGGTCATCTCGGTGGCAACGACGAGCGTGAGCAGACCCTGAACCAGCTTCTGAACGAGTTGGACGGCTTCGACCCCAGCGAGGGGCTGGTGCTGCTCTCCGCCACCAACCGGCCGGAAATCCTGGATCCGGCCCTGCTGCGCGCCGGGCGGTTCGACCGACAGATCCTGGTGGACCGGCCCGATCGTGCCGGGCGGGTGCAGATCCTCAACGTGCATATGCGCAAGATCACATCGGGCAAGGACGCCGACCCCGAAGCCATCGCGGCGCTGACCACCGGCTTCAGCGGCGCCGATCTGGCCAATCTGGTGAACGAGGCGGCGCTGATGGCGACCCGGCGACGCAGCAGCACGGTCGATATGGTGGACTTCAATCAGGCAATCGAGCGCATCATCGCCGGCCTGGAAAAAAGGAACCGCCTGCTCAACCCGAAGGAGCGGGAGATCGTCGCCTACCACGAAATGGGGCACGCGCTGGTCAGCATGGCGCTGCCGGGGGTGGACGAGGTGCACAAGGTCTCGATCATCCCGCGCGGCGTCGGCGCATTGGGGTATACGATTCAGCGGCCGACCGAGGACCGGTTCCTGATGACGCAGGAGGAACTGGAGAACAAGATCGCCGTCTTGATGGGTGGCCGGGCAGCGGAATCCGTGATTTTCGACCATTTTTCGACCGGCGCGGCCGACGATCTGGCCAAGGCGACGGACATTGCGCGCAGCATGGTGGCGCGTTATGGCATGAACCCCGACCTGGGCTCGGTCAGCTATGACGCCGATCGTTCGACGTTTCTCGGCCAGAACGGCATGGCAACCTATTTTGAGCGCCGCTACAGCGAAGCGACGGCGGCGCAACTGGACCAGGCGGTGAAGGAGATCATCGCCAAGGTCTTCGAGCGGACCCTCGGCATTCTGCGCGAGCGCCGGGCGGACCTGGAGAGATGCGCCAAGGCCCTGTTGGAGCGCGAGACGCTGGAGGCAGACGCGCTACGGGCATTGGTGAAGGAGAACCGGAGCGCAGGCGCTTAGGCGCCATTGCAAGCGCCCGCCCATTCCCCGCTATCGCTCCAGAGAAAGGATTGGTAACATCAGCACCTGGATGGCTTGAGGACACCACGCGATGACAGCAAAAGCCGGGCTGACGGTTCGCGGCCCTGATGGACCTGCGCCGGTAAGCCAGGAGTTACTCCAGGCCGCTATCCGTGCGGCCCGCAATGCCTACACCCCCTATTCCCGCTTTCAGGTCGGCGCGGCCGTACAGGCCGAGAGCGGCGCGGTTTACGCCGGGGCCAACATCGAGAATGCGTCCTATCCTGTTGGCTCTTGCGCCGAGACGGCGGCGCTGGCGGCCGCGCGCACGGTGGAAGGGGAACGCCTGAAGGCCGTGGCTGCGCTGATCTATGCCGAGAGCGGCGGCATCCAACAGCCTTGCACGCCCTGCGGCGCTTGCCGACAGCGCCTTGTCGAGTTCAATTCCGCCATGCCGGTAACCTTCCATGCTGGCGAGGAGGGTTGGGTCACCGTTCCCGCCCGCGAATTGCTGCCCCACGCCTTTTCCTTTTGACCGGGATGGATATGGGATTCTGGGTCGAAGATTCTGAGCTTGCCCAAGACAAGGCGCACTATGCCTTTCTGCAGGCCGATACCGGGGCCAAGAATGAACAATGGGGTATCAAATACCTCTATGACCGCTTGAATATCATCGACAGCAAGATTGGCGCTATTTTGCGGCTAAACGGGCTGGGCATCGGTTTCATGTCGGTATTGGTGTTTCAGATCCTGCGGTCGCTAGAAGGCTGTCAGGCGACGACAACCATTCCGCCATTACGGCCAGGCACCGCACCGGCGGCAAACTGCCAGCCGCTTGTCGGGTGGCCCGGCATCTTCCTGCTCATGGCCGTCCTGGTCTTTCTTCTGCTGGCTGCTGCAATCTTTCTGGGCCTTACCGTCTTCTATTTGCGCTTTGACCGCATCGCGGACAAGGCTGACTTCGAACCATACAAGGAGCGCTTTTTCCGTCTGACTATTGAGCGGGAGCGGAAATTGCGCTGGGCGATGTACCTGACAGCCGCCGGGCTCTGTGTTTTTGTTGTAACGTTTCTGGCGGTCGCCCTCAGCCATAGCATTCCCCTGCTCATGTCAGAGCCGCAGCTGATGACGTGGCCAAGTTTCGTTTTCTAACCAATGGACCAACAAAATGCCCGAAATCTCCGAAGACCACCGCATGCTCCAAGACCTGGTCGCGAAATTCGTCGATCAGGAACTGATGCCGCTGGAGAAAGACGTGCTGGAGCGCGAGGCCTCCGGCGGCGTCGGCGGACTGTCGGCCGAAGAAGAGGCGAAACTGTTCGCCAAATGCAAGGAACTGGGCCTTTGGGCGCTGGACGCGCCGGAGGAAGTGGGGGGCATGGACCTGCCCGCCCTGGCGCTGGTCGGCGTGAATTTCGAGCTCGGCCGCACCGCCGTGCCGTTCGTGTTTCCGCCGGACGCACCCAACATGCACATGATGGTGAAGGTCGCGAACGAAGAGCAGCGGCGCAAGTATCTCGACCCCTATGTGAAGGGCGATTTCGGCTCGGCCATCGCCATCTCTGAGCCCGGCGCGGGTGGCGACCCGGCGGAAATGCGCACGCGCGCGGTCAAGGACGGCGACCATTGGGTCATCAACGGCCGCAAGATCTGGGTCAGCCGGGTGCCCAAGGCCGACTTCATGATCCTCATGGCCGTCACGGATCTGGCGAAAAAGGCCCGCGGCGGCATCACCGCCTTCATTGTCGACAAGGATACGCCCGGCTTCACCATCGAGCGTGAGATCAAAATGCTGGCCGGCGCCCGCACCTATGAGCTGGTATTCGAAGACATGCGCCTGCACGAGCGCCAGGTGCTGGGCGAGGTCGGCAATGGCTTCGCCCCGATGCAGCATCGCCTGACCGTCCGCCGCCTGCAGATGGGCGCGTGGTGCGTCGGCATGGCGAACCGGGCGCTCAAGATGATGTGTGAGCACGCCCAGCAGCGCGTCACCTTTGGCTCGCGCCTGGCGGACAAGCAGGCGGTGCAGTGGTGGATCGCCGACGCCGCCACCAAGATCCATGCGACCAAGCTGATGGTGCTGGATGCCGCCGAAAAGCAGGACGCCGGTGTTACCGATCTGCGCACCGAAGCCAGCATGATCAAGCTCTATGCCACGGAGATGGTAGGCGAGGTGATCGACCACGCTATGCAGGCCTTTGGCGCCATGGGCATGACCAAGGAATTGCCCCTGCAACTGATGGCGCAGCGCGCCCGGCTGATGAAGATCTATGAAGGGCCGAGCGAAGTGCACCGCATGGTCATCTCCCGCCGCACGCTCCGGCAGTTCGGATAAGCGGCTTTTCCCCAACTCGTTTCGGCCCAAGTAGCCGCAAAGCGGCATGTCGAAGGGGCAATTCCAGAAGGCGCCCCCTTCGACGGGCTCAGAGTGAAGCGGATAGCACCATCATCAGCTTTCTTTTTTTTAATGGCAGCCTTACCTGCCGAAAACCGGAGTCACAGCGGCGTCCGGCAGCCACAACGCCAGTTCCGGATAGAACAGGATCAGTGCGAGCACGATGCCGTCGGTAATCAGGAACGGGATCGCCCCCTTCATCACCTGCGTCAGCGGTACCCCGGTCGTGCCGCTGACGGCGAACAGGTTCAGCCCCACCGGCGGGATCACGCCGCCCATCTCGACGGCCAGCGCGAACAGAATACCCAGGTGAATGGGATCGATGCCCAGCGCCATCGAAATCGGCGCGATGATCGGCACCGTCAGCACCAGCATGGCAACGCCGGTTAGGAACATGGACAGGAACAGCAGCACCGCCAGCATCAACAACAGGAACATGAAGGCGGAGAGGCCAAAGCTGCCGACCCAGGCGGCCATATCCTGCGGCCAACCCTTGTTCGCCAGCAGGAACTGGAACACGCCGACACAGCCGACGAGGAAAAATACGATGGCGGTCAGGTTGACCGCGCGTTGGGTGACCGGCAGCAGATCCTTCAGGAACTGGCCGCGCTTCGCGATCACGCCATAGAGCATGGCATAGCCGCAGGCCGCCGCACCCGCCTCCGTCGGCGTGAACACACCGCCATAGAGGCCGCCCAGGATAACGACCGGCATCATCAACGCCGGCCACGCAACCCACATGGAACGGGCCAGCTCGCGCCAACTGAACGTGCCCGCGGGTAGTTTCAGGTACCAGGCGACCCCGAGAATAATTACCGCGTCACTCAATGCCAGCATCAGACCGGGCGTGACGCCGGCAAAGAACAGCGCGACGATGTTCTCCTCGGTCAAGACGCCGAACAGGATCAGGGTAATGGAAGGGGGGATCAGTAGGGCAATGCCGCCGCCGCAGGCGATCACGCCCGCCGACATCCACTGTGGATAGCCGCGCCGGATCATCTCCGGATAGGCGATCACGCCCATCGCGGCCGCCATCGCGGTCGAAGAGCCGCTGATCGCACCGAACAACACCGCGGCAATGAGGGTGGCGTACGCAAAGCCGCCCGGCAGCCAGCCGACCAAAGCATCGGCAAAGCGGAACAGGCCGGAAATCAGACCGGTCTTTTCCATCAGAAAACCGGCATAGATGAAGAACGGAATGGCCATCAGCGTGTAGCTGTTGGTGAAGTCGAAGAACGAACGGAACAGCGTTCCCATCGACATCATGCCGTCGTTCATCATGACGAGCGCGGCCGCGCCCAGCAACGCGACGCCGATCGGCGCACCAAACGCCAGCAGCGCCGTCATCGAAATACCGAGAAAACCCATGACGCTACCCGCCCTTCAAAATTCTTTCGGTGTTCTTATTCATTTTCGCGTGCGACCGCTGCGCCCTAGATATCGAGACCTTCTTCGGCGGGCGCCCAGGCGAAAACCGTCTTGCCGCGCACGGCCTGAAAGTCCTGATACAGTTGGAACAGGCAGGTCAGCGCCATCAAGACGAACGCGATGATCAGCACCGCCTGGAACGGCCAAATCAGCAGCACCATGCTCTGAGTCGTCCGCTCCAGCATCAGATTGCGCTCGATCGTCGACCAACCGAAATAAACAATCGCGCTGTAGAGGATCAGCGAGCCAAGGGTAATGAGAAGCCGCACCACCAGCACGAACCTGACAAAGCCCTTGCCCCTCAGGTAATCCATTAAGGCCGATACCGCCAAATGCGAGCGGCGGGCTTGCGTCACCGCAAAATAGAGGAAGATGGCGCCGACGGTGAAATACGTGACAGCGTCCTGGCCCCAGTCATAGACAACGCCGAACATATAGCGGCGGATGATCTCGAACATGGCCAGCAATACGCTCGCCAGCATTACAATCGCAGCGCCGTGGCCGACGACGTTATCCAGCACGAAACGGTACACCCGATAGGTGCGGTCCAGAGCGATCTCCATTGTCGATCACGCTTACCCGTTGAAAGACCGCCGTGCTCTTCGCGCAAGGGGGCGCAGAGCGGGGCGGACACAGTTGCACAAAATCAGGAAAGCGGCCGGCGCTGCCGTTAAGCGCCGGCCTCTATCAGGAAGAAGAGCGGCTGCCTAGCTCTTCTTCGTGTACTTGTCGAACCAGGGCTGCACATCCGAGCAGTCCACGTTCTTCAGCCAGTCGGAGTCGGCGGGATTGGCCTTGGAAGCGGCCTTGGCTTCCTCCACGAACTTGTCAACCCACTCGTTCGCGGCGGACGGCGTATTGTCTTTGACCCATTTCTGGGTTGCATCGCCGAGCTTGTCGGCCAGCAACTGCGCCTCTTCCGGCTTCATGATGTAGATACCCGGCTTGGAGGGGTCGTCGGTGCCGTATTGATCCAGCACGAACTTGTCGTTGCACCAGTTGACCTTGCGCTGGAAGGGCAGCACCTCATCGACGATGATTTTCTCGATGATGTCCTGCTGCTCTTTGTCGAGGGAATTCCACCAGATCTTAGATGCGCCGATCCAGTAATAGTCGCCGACAATGCCGTTGATGCCGGCAACCGTAAAATACGGCGCCTGATCACGGGTAGAGCGGAAACCGCCCAGGCTGGTCAGGAGGCCGTCGATCACCCCGGTTTGCAAGGGCGGGCGGCACGTCGCCAAACGCCATGGTTGTCGGGTTCGCGCCCCAGGCGCTGAGAGCCGCATTCTCTGCCGGCCCCATGGAGCGGATCTTCTTGCCGGAGAAATCGTCCGGGGTCAGCAGACGCGAGCCAGCGCCGGCACCCATAAAGTAGCTCAGATCGCCGGAACCAAAAATCTTCACGCCATGCAACTTGTCGAAGCGGTCGACCAACATCTTGTAGGTTTCGAACTCGTCGAACTGGCCGATCGCACCCGGTGTCGTCAGTAGCATCGGGCCGACCACAACACTCATATAAGGATCAACCTGCGCAGTCTTGCCGAATTGGCCCCAGGTCATTTCGAGATCGCCATTCGTCATGGCTTCGACTGCGCCGGGAACCTTATACAGCGACGAGGCATAGTACATGCGCACGTTACTGCCCGGTATCGCCTCTTCCACGCGCTGCTTGAAGAATTCCTCGGCTATGGCGGCCGGATGCGGCGGCCCGTTGTGGTCTGACGCCAGCCGGATATTCACCGGCTCGACCGCCATCCCAGACGTGCTGACGCCCAACGCCATTGCGGCGCCAAGAGCTAAAGATACGATATGTTTCATTCAAACCTCCCAAGCTAGGGCACTAAGGCCAACCTTTTGCCGACGCCGGGCCGAATCTCACGGCCCAAAGCATCTTGGGGCGGTTTTTGGCACAAATCTGCGAAAATGGCTAGTGGCTTGACCGGAGCGCTTTACGCCCCGAGCTTTCCGCCGATCAGCCCGCTGAATCAATCGTATGGTATTCCGATGCCGACGAATGATATCCGCCCGGCGGTCACCAATCCTTAAACGCCAAGGGTCGAGTGCGCGTGCTGTGTCCGGATATTCCTCGGCCGGCAGATTGGCCCGCACATGGCTGGCGAAGCCCGCTCCTGCCTCCCCGTACATATTGAAGGCGATGTGAACGCCCGCCTGTTGCAGCGCCTTCACCTCGTCCGGGAAGCGGGCGATCGCCGCAACCTTGCCGTTATACTTGCTTTCCCGCAGCATCTGAGCGGCGAACATATTGCTGTCGTGGGCCGGCATGGACAGCAGGACCAGGTCTACCGCCACCCGCTCCAGCCGATGCCAGAATGCGGGGTCGGTGACGTCAGCCTGGATCACGTTGCGGCCGGCCTCGCGATGCGCGGCAATCCGCAAGACGTCAGCCTCTACGCCAATCACGATGTCGCCGAACTGCTTAACCAGATCGTCATAGGCGCCGGTACCGACGCGCCCCATGCCCAGCACGGCGATGCGGGCGTCGCCGAACAGGATCGCCCGTTCCTCCGTATGCCGGCGCCGGGTCTCGAACCGGGTCAACCAGCGGGCCGACCGCACATCCACCCCATGCGCCCGTTCCTGCAACGGCGCCACCAGAATAAAGCTGAGCGCCACCGCAATGGCCAGGGTCGCGGGCCAATGGGCGTCCAGCCAGCCGGCCTCAACCGCCAGCGCGCTGACGATCAGGCCAAACTCGCTGTAGCTGGTCAGCGCCAGAGCGCCCAGCACCGAGGAGCGCACGCGGAATCGGAATCGCGCAAACAACAGAAAAAACAAAAAGCCTTTCAGAAACACGGCCGCCACCAGCACCACTGCCAGCAGCACATAATCCCATTTGGGAAAGCCGGGCAGGCCGATCTGTAGGAAAAAGCCGATCAGCAACAGGTCTTTCAACGGAAACAGGCTGTGCCCCAACTCCCGCGCTTTGGGATGACCCGCCATTACCACGCCCAGCAGCAGGGCGCCGACATCGGGCTTGATCCCCGCCATGCCAAAAATGCCCGCGCCAAGGCCCAGTGCTGCGAACAGGCCGAACAGCAGCAGCAATTCGCCGTGTCCGACCCGGTTCAAAACGGCGAGCAGCGCCGGCCGGAAAGCCAGCACGATCACCAGTCCAATCGCCCATGGCTCTGGCAGCTTGCCGCCGGCAAAGGTCAGGAACACAACCGCAAAAACGTCCTGCAGGATGAGCACGCCGATCGCCGTTCGCGCATGCAGCGAGGCCCATTCGCCCCGGTCCTCCACATTCTTGATCGCAAAGACGGTGGAGGAAAACGACAGCGCAAAGCCCAGAACCAGCGCCGCCCGCAAGTCCAGGCCCGCCAGCGTGGTGACACCGACGGCCGCCGCTCCCAACAGGCCGCCGGCTCCGATCAGCGTCGTCGCCGCCGCGTGCAACGTGGCGGTACCCCACACTTCCGGCCGCAACAGCCGCCGTACATCCAGTTCCAGACCGATCAGGAACAACAGCAGCGTCACCCCCAGATCGGCCACCAGATCCAGCGTCGCCCCCCCCTGGATGCCGAAGGCATGGGCGGCAAAGCCCGCCATCAGAAAGCCGACCAGTGGCGGCAGGTGAACCAGCCGCGCCCCCAAACCGAAAGCGAAGACGAGGCCGATCAGCAAAGGGTCCATGGGTGCTTCCAGTGAGGCGGGCGATTGCCATTGTTACAACGATTCACTTTCGGTTGCACCCGCCTGCCCCCGGGACGTGGGGATTATCCCTATAATGATGATCGGCGCCTCGCAGCGCCGGTCGCGCGCAACTCGGCCGACAGGAGATCCGCCAGGACATCCGGCAGGGCGTCCGCCAGGTCATCGGCGATCATGCCCGCGCCCTGATTCCGGGCGGCGCGGCCGTGCAGCCATGTGGCCGCACAGGCAGCCTCGAACGGGGCCATACCCTGCGCGAGCAATCCGCCGATGATGCCGGTCAGCACATCGCCGCTGCCCGCCGTTCCCAGCCAGGGCGGTGCATTCGTGTTGATGGCCGCCGTACCCTCCGGCCGGGCGATGACGGTGTCCGGCCCCTTCAACAGCACGACCGCGCCTGAGGCGGCCGCCGCAGCGCGGGCGCGGGAGAGCTTGTCGCCGCGGACCGCCGGAAAGATCCGGGCGAATTCCCCCTCGTGCGGCGTGAGAATGGCATTGGCGTTGCTGCGCGTTGCCGCGAACAGCCGGCCCGGCTCGCCTGCGAAGGCGGTCAGGGCATCGGCGTCCACTACCGAGGGCTTGCCGGTGGCGAGCGCCGCCTCCACCCGCCGTCGGGTGCGGCCGTCCGCGCCCGCCCCGGGGCCGATCACCAGGCTCGCCACCCGCGGCTCCGTGACCGTCCGGGCGAACGCTGGCAGGTCCGGGCAAGGGCTCAGGATTACCGCCGCCGGTGCGCCTGCCAGCAAGGGCATGTCCTGGGATCGCACGGTGACACTCACCAAGCCAGCGCCGGCGCGCAGCGCCGCATGAGCCGACAGCCGGGCCGCACCCGCCATCGCGCCCGCCGAAACCACGCAGTGGCCGCGCCGGTATTTGTGCGTCTCCGCCACCAGGGCCGGCAACTGCCAGAACCCCGGCGTGTTCTCGAAGGTCTTCGGCCGGATCTCGTCCAGCACACGCGCCGGAATGCCGATGTCCGCCAGGCGCCTCTCGCCGCATAGCCCGCGGCCCGGATAAAGCAGATGCCCTGGCTTCAGCCGGAAAAAGGTCACTGTCAGGCAGGCTTGCGGCGCGTAGCCCCTCACCTCGCCCGTGCCGCCATCGACGCCGCTCGGCGTATCGACCGCCACCAGCGGAGAGCGCACCGCCCGCAACACGTCCGCGGCCAAGCCCTCTACCGGGCGGCTCAGGCCGGCGCCGAACAGCGCATCCACGGCCAGCCCGGCCCCTTGCAGCAGGTCCGCCGACAGCGGCTCCACCGGCCCGTCCCACAGGGCGGCGTGATGGGCTGCATCGCCCTTCAGCGCCTCGCGCCGGCCCAACAGGCCGAGCCGCACCGGCCAGCCGCGCTCGGCCAGCAGGCGCGCCACCACAAAGCCGTCACCGCCATTGTTGCCGGGGCCGCAGAGCACCGCCACCGGCCGTACCTTCCAGCGCACGCAGATGGCGTCGGCGATCGCCCGCCCGGCGCGCTCCATTAGCATCCGCCCCGGCTGGCCGCCCGCAATGGCGAGCGCATCCGCCCGCCCCATCTCATCCGGGGTCAGCAGGTGGCCGGTGCCGACGCGCCTAATGATGGCCATAGATCCGTTGCTTGCCCACCGTCTTCGACCACGGCACGGGGCGGTTCGGGTCGTGCAGGTTGCCATCGGCGATGCGCGCCTCGATTTCCTGCAATGCCTGCGCCGTCACCGGCCGGATTTTCAGGTTATAGGCGTCCTCGAACCGGAACCACTTCAGCGCCAGCAACTCGCCGTCGCCCAGATCGCCCCGGTCCATGTCGCCCTGCACATAGTCGGCATCCACGACAAAGAAGCGGGCATTGAAGCGGCGCGGGCGGGCGGGCGGCGTCACCGCGCGATAGATGAAGGAAAGGTTCTCCAGGCAGGGCGCGTTGCCGGTGGCAAAGAAGTCCTCCCAGCCTTTCGGCGCCTTTTGCGGGGCATCCGGCTTGCCACCGATGATCAGCCCCGCCTCCTCAAATGTCTCCCGCACCGCGGCCATGGCGAGCGCCCGCGCCCGGCGTTCGGTCGCAGCCTGGGTCAGCTTGTCCAGGACTTCGGGGCGCAGGTCGGTGGCGGGCTTAACATAGCCGTCCGCCCGGTCCACGCGGCCGCCCGGAAACACATAATGATAGGGGAAAAACACATGACCCGACGAGCGCTCGCCCATCAGCACGGTGGGCCCCGCTCTGCCTTGACGCACGATAATCATGGTTGCGGCATCGCGGATACGCGGCGGTTTTGCCGCCGGTTCTGTGGGCGCTTTCGGCGCTGCGTCGTTCATGAAAGGTTCCCGAGGGCTTTGTCGGTTTTGATCGATCGATACCGCCAAATTGCCCTGCGCCGCGCCACCTGGCAAGCGGACGGATTGCCTTCGGAGATTGCCTTTGAGGATTACCTAGGGGAACTGGGGGTGCCCTACCGGATTTGAACCGGCGACCTCCTGGACCACAACCAGGCGCTCTAACCAACTGAGCTAAGGGCACCATCCAACGCGAGAGGCGGCTTAGCTAGGCGAAAGCCAAGCCGCCGTCAAGCATCAAACGCCAAGCGAGAACATCACGCGATCGGCGCAAACGGCACCGACCTAGCGGAAGTCAAAGCCCTGATGCGCCACCTCTGCCCGCAGCTTCTCGCGTGGCTGCGGCGAGAATTTCTTCACCAGTTCGGCGCTCCAGGAATTGTCGTTGGTGACCCGGCCCTGTCCGCGATAATGCGCCGCCAGTTCCTTGTCATATTGCTGCAGCGCGTCTTCCATGGTGAGGCCATCCTTGTGCTGGCCAAACTGCTCAAGATGGACCATCGCCTCATAGGGCATGCGCGGTTTCTGCGGCGGCTGCTCGGCCGGCCAGCCGAGCACCATGCCGAAAACCACATAGACCCGGTGCGGCAGGCCCAGAATCTCGGCGGACTTGACCGCATCGTTCCGGACCGCGCCGATCATCACGCCTTTGATGCCGAGCGACTCGGCAGCGAGGTAGGCCGACATGCCAACCAGCGCCGCATCAACGCTGGTGACCAGCCCCATCTCGAAATTGTTGTTATCGATGTTCCCGCCGTTGTTGGCCATGGCGTGCTCGATCCGCGTCATGTCTGCGCAGAAGGCCAGGAAAACCGGCGCTTCGGCAACATGCTTCTGATTGCCGGTGACGGGTGCGAGCTTGGCCAGCGTGTCTTTGTCCCGGACCACCACGACGCTGTAGGACTGGATGTTGGAGGAGGTCGGCGCGCGAAACGCAGCCCGCAGGATTGCCTCCACCTGCTGGTCGGTAACCGGCTCTTCCGTGAACTTGCGCACGCTGACGCGATTTTGGAGCGCGCGGATCGTGTCGCTGGTCGGCAGGCCGTTTTCGTCACGTTCGGGCATGGGTCAGGCACCTCTGAAAGACATTTTGCGGGACGGATGGCCCGTGTTCTACATGCCTTTCTGCAAGGCCCGCCAGTCCTCCTGGCGCAAAACACATCTGACGGCCTGCACACCTTCGATGGCAATTAGATCGGGGTCGCGCCGCATGCCCGCCTTCTCCATCACGCAAATCGAGGGCGTATTTGCCGGCGCGGCCGCCGCCACGATCTCGGGGAGGTCCAGCACATTGAAACCGAAGCGGAGCGCGGCGTTTGCGATCTCGCTTGCATAGCCTTTGCTCCAGGCGCTGTCGTCCAGCATGTAGAGCAGTTCCGGGGCATCTCCCAGCGCCTCCCACCGGCGCAAGCCACCGTGCCCGATCAGGTCGCCGCTGGCCTTCTCGACCACCGCCCATGGGCCAAAGCCGCCCCGCTCCTGCCACATGGCGGCGAAATCTTTCACGCGGGCCTCGGCAATTTCCTGCGCCCGCGTGGCCGTCTCCGCCCCTCCCATCAAATAGCGCACCACCTCGGGCTTGGCCCGGATGGCAGCGTAGGCGGGGATGTCCGCTACCTCGAACGGGCGGAGCGTCAGGCGGAGCGTCGAGAGGGTGGTCATATTTTGAACTTCGTCGTCATTGCGAGGCATCGAGCCACCGGACTCGCAATGACGACGTTAGGGGTTGGCCCTACCCCGCAGCCCCCTTCGCTTCCTTGAACGCCGTGCCGCTCTGCACCAGCTTGCGCAGGTACTCGCTCGGCGCCCAGCGGTCGCCGTAGCGCTGATGCCAGGCGGCGATCTGGTTGTAGACCTCCTGCGGCCGCCGATCAGTGTCGGCCCAGAACATCAGCCCGCCGCGATAGCGCGGGAAGCCGAAGCCGTAGAGCCACATGATGTCCATGTCGCTGGCGCGGAGGCCATGCCCTCGTCCAGGATCTTGCAGGCCTCGTTGACCGAGGAGAACAGCAGCCGCTTCAGGATCTCGTCGTCGCTGATTTGGCGCGGCTGGATGCCTGTTCGCCTCGCATGTGCTCCTTGATCAGCTTTTCGACCACGTCGTGCGGGTGCGGCGTGCGGTCGCCCTTCTCGTATCTTGAACCAGCCGGCCGCCGGTCTTTTGGCCGAATGGCCGATCTCGACGAGCCTGTCCGCGATCGGCAGCGTGCGATAGTTCGGATCAGCCGCCGCGCGCCGCGCCCTGCGCGGCATAGCCGATATCGAGCCCCGCCAGGTCGCCGACCGCGAACGGCCCCATCGGATAGCCGAAGTCGACCATCACCTTGTCCACCTGCTCGGGCAGGCAGCCTTCCTCCAGCAGGATCACCATCTCGAGTTGAAGGGCGCGCGGCAGCGGTTGGCGAGAAAGCCGTCGCAGTTGCCGGTGGCCGCCGACGCCTTGCCGATGGCCTTGCCCAGCGCCATGGTCGAGGCGACGGTCGTCCGGACGAGTCCTTGCCCTTCACCACCTCCAGCAGCTTCATGACGTTGGCCGGGCTGAAGAAGTGCGCGCCCGCCACGTCCTCCGGCCGCTTGGTCACGCCAGCGATCTCGTCGATATCCAAAGCCGAGGTGTTGGAGAGGATCAGCGCGCCGTCCTTCATGGTCGCATCGAGCTTTTTGAACACCTCCTGCTTCACGTCCATCTGCTCGAACACCGCCTCGATCACCACGTCGCAGTCGGCGATGGCGTCGATAGTCGCGTCACCGGCTCGATGCGCGCGAGGCGGCGTCCATCTCGTCCTGCGCCAGGCAGCCGCGCTTGACGCTGGTCTCATAGTTGCCTTCGATCTTGGCCATGCCCCGTGTCGAGCGCTTCCTGCGGTGGCCTCCAGCACCTTCACCGGGAAGCCGAAATCGGCAAAGCTCATGGCGATGCCGCCGCCCATGGTGCCGCAGCCGATGACGGCCGCCGTCCTGATTTCCTTGACCGGCGTCCCCTTCGGCACATCCGGCAGCTTCTGCGCCTCGCGCTCGGCGAAGAAGGCATAGCGCAGCGCCCGGCTTTCGTCGGTGTTCTCCAGATAGCGGAGCTTTTCGCCCTCCCATTTCAGGCCCTCGTCGATCGGCGGTCTTGCAGGCCGTCTCGACCGCATCGATGCAGATATAGGGCGCTTCCTGGTTGCGGGCGCGGCGCGCGATCTCCTTGCGCTTCGCCTCGAACAGCTCCGGCGTTGCCTTCGGCCAGCTTGTCGGACATGTCGCGGATGCGCGGGATCGGCCGCACATCGGCGACTTGCTCTCGGCGAATTTCACCGCTTCGGCCAGCAGGTCGGCGTTGGCGTCGTACACCTCGTCGATCATGCCGAGCGTCTTTGGCCTCCGGCGCGGGCACATGGCGGCCGGCGACGATCAGGTCCAGCGCCTTGGCCGGGCCGATCAGGCGCGGCAGCCGCTGGGTACCGCCACCGCCCGGCAGCAATCCCAGCGTGATCTCCGGCAGGCCGACCCGCGCGCTCGCCAGCGCGACGCGGTAATGGCAGCCGAGCGCCATCTCATAGCCGCCGCCGAGCGCAAAGCCGGCAATCGCCGCCACCACCGGCTTCTCCGACTGTTCCAGCGCGTCCTGCGGCCGCATGGGCAGTTTGGCGCGCTCCTTGCCGAAGAAGCGGATATCGGCGCCCGCGATGAACTTGCCGCCCGCACCAATCAGCACGATGGCCTTCACATCGGCGTCGGCATTGAAGGTCTGCACGCCGTTGAGAATGCCCTCTGGCACGCCGGGCGAGAGGGCGTTGACCGGCGGGTTGTCGACGGTGATGACGCCCACGGCGCCTTGTTTCGACAGGCGGACGAGTTCTTCAGACATAAGGGGCTTCCTCTGCTCGCATGATTACCGGTTGCGCGCAGTTTAGAGACGCAAGCGGGCCGGAGCCAGAGCGTTGGCACGGATTTGCGGCCAACGCCGTTCACGAAAGCCGACCATATGAACTGCATCACCGCGATCCAGGATTAATCCCGATAACCTCGTTGCTATCCCGACTGCGGTTTAACCGACCGCGAAGGGTAACAACCATGAGGAGACCTGTCATGTTTCCAGGACGTGTGAATGTTCGCTCGATCCGGGCAGTGGCTGACCGCGGTTTGCCGCTTTCGCCCCATCGCATCCATCCCCCTGCGCCAACCGGAGATCTGATTCCGCCAGGGCGTGCTCCAAACAATGAAGAAGGCCCCTCCGGCTTTATCGTGGTCCGGCTGGGGGACATGCCGGCCGCCGCGGACGGGAACTTCAATACCCTCGAAGAACTGGCAAAAGCAGCGAACCTGGATGATTTGCTGCGGGTGATGGCCGAGTTCGACCTTGGCGCCGGCAAGCCGCTGGTTCGGTCCGTTCCGCAGGGCCAGCTGCGGGAGATGGAGCGAAAAGCGGCGCAGTCGCCGTTCCCACCGCTGCGCAGCCTTACCAGCTACTGGAAGCTCGATGTTCGCGGCCAGATAGGCCGGCTGGACGAAGTTATAAAGGTGCTGCGGTCCGTGCCCGGCGTCGCCGCCGCCTACCCGGAGGCGCAGTACACCGAACCCGCGGTCAATCCGGCAAATGATGCCTATAACGGACAACAGGGCTACCTAGATGCCGCACCGGATGGAATCGATGCGCGCTGGGCCTGGACCCAGCCGAACGGCTGCGGCGCGGGTATCGGCGTGGTCGATGTGGAGCGGGGCTGAGACCCTCACGCACGAGGACTTCACCGGCAAAAGCCCTAGCCTGATCGCAGGCGACAACCGGGCAGGCAGCGCAGACCATGGCACCGCCGTCCTGGGTGAGGTCATCGCCGACGACAACACTGTCGGCGTGGTCGGCATCGCCCCGCTGGCCGGCCCGGTGAACTGCTCCAGCTATTGGGATTCCGTGACCGGGACCAGCGCCGACATCGCCGATGCCGTGGTCGCTGCCGTGAATACGCTGAGCGCGGGTGATATTCTGATCATCGAGGTTCAGACGGTCGCGCCCAATCCCTTCGGTGCGCCAGCCGAGTACGTGGACGACAGCTTCGACGCGCTGCGGCTCGCCTCCGCGCTTGGCATCGTCGTGTTCGAGGCGGCAGGCAATGGCGGCAACGACCTGGACGCAATCACGAACGGCGGCCTGCAGATCCTGAACCCGGCCTCGCCCGATTTCCGCGAACTTCAGGCGCCATCATGTGCGGTGCGGCCGAGGATGCGCTGCCGCATGACCGCGCGATCTGGACTGGCGGGCAGTCCAGCAGCTTCGGGACGCGGGTCAACTGCTACGGCTGGGGCCGCAATGTTGTCACCTGCGGCTATGGCTTTCTGGACGCTGGCACCGGGCCGAACGACGAGTATACGGACCTCTTTAGCGGAACCAGCTCTGCCACGCCCATCGTCGCCGGAGCAGGCGCGATCCTGCAGGGCATGCTCGAAGCCAACACCGGCGTTCGGCTGTCGCCGCAGCAGATGCGCCTGTTGCTCTCCAACCCAGCCACCGGCACGCCGCAGGGCGGCGGCGTCGCGGGCAATATCGGCGTCATGCCGAACCTGCGCGCCATCATCGACGATACACTGGGGCTGAGCGCCGACGTCTATCTGCGCGACAACCCGGGCGACGACGGCACGGTGCCAACCTCAGGCGGTATCAGCGCCAGCCCGGACATCATCGTGCGGCCCTTTCAGATCGCGGATCCGCAGACGGCGTTCGGTGAGGGTTCTGGCACCGAGAATAGCCAGTCGCTCGGCTTCGAGGCAGAGGCCGGCCAGGATAACTACATCTATGTGCGGATGAAGAACCGCGGTGCGGCCGACGCCAATAACGTCACTTGCCAAGTCTATTGGAGCAACGTCTCGACTTTGGTCACCCCCGACATGTGGAACCTGATCGGCACGACCGCGCCGGTCAACGTACCGCAGGGCGACACCCTGGTCGTCGCGCCGGAACTGGTCTGGCCGGAGCCGGGCATTCCGGGCGAGGGACACTACTGCTTTGTCGGCATTCTGGACCATCCGATAGACCCGGCACCGCCGCTGCCAACGACGTTCACCAGCTTCAGCTCGTTCGTGCGCAACCAGAACAACGTGACCTGGCGCAACTTCAACGTGGTCGACGACATCGAAGACCCGAGCGCCGACCCGTTTGCCGGGCCGTTCCTGATCGCGAATTTTCCAGACCAACGGCGCGCCTTCGACTTTGTTATCGAGCAGCGGCTCAGCGGTGGCGTACGGGCGGCAGTGGAACTGCCTCTGGAATTGGTGAAGGCGTTTTGTGGTCAGCTCGACCTGGACTGCAAGATTGACCGGGCCCGGCAAACCGGCATTCTCTACCTGCCCGCGTGTCAGCGGCTGTTCGTGCCGGACGTCGTCCTGGTGAAGGGCGCACGCCTGAAATGCCGCTTCATCGTTGAAGGGCTGTCCCGGCACGGCCGGCCGGGCAACATGGTCTCCATCGGTCAGCATTACCAAGGACAGGAGCTGGGCCGTGTAACCTGGCGGTTTGTCGGCAAACGAGACCCGAAACAGGTCTGCTGAGTGACGGGACCGCGTCGAGGGGCTGGCCGTTCGGGCGGCGCGCAGCCAGTCGCTTCGGCGCGCGGGGGGCGACTGCCTATCCCTGCCCTTCCAGACCGGGCAGCGGCCAGCCTACTTGCCGATCAAGCGCGTGGTCAATCGCCTGTTCGAGCCTCTGCATGTCGGCCTCGAGCAGGTCGCCCGCCCGCGCGCCTTCCCGCACCAGTTCCAGCTGCCGGCGAACGGCGTCCTCGCCGGGCAGGTTCTTCCCCAAGCCCAGCCGGCCCAGCGCCAGAACGATATGCCGGGTCATCAAGACGTTGTCGCGCGCGGCGCGGCGCAACGGGTCGAACGCATAGGCAACCAGGTCGTCGATGGTGAGGTTTGGCGCCGTCACCCGGACGGCTCCATCCGGCCCGGTGTAGACGCCCGATGATAGCCCGGCACAGCGCGCGCGGGACAAGGCCGCGGAAAGCCGGTCAGCGCAGGCAATGGCCGTAAACGTATCGTTTATACCCGGGGACAACGCCCTTAAGGCGATTTCCACCAACAGGCTGACGGAAAACACCAAATCTTCTTCCGACGATCGCGACCGCCCCAGAACAACATAAGGTAAAATCTGCTCTCGAATTTTCATTTCGCTGCTCGAAAGCACCAAGGCCAACTTCTGGCCCTCTATCACATAAGAGCCGGGCACGACGTCGAAGTCGATAAACGCTTTATGCTTGGCCGCAATTTTAGCGATTTCCAGATAATTAATTCGGTTGATATAGCCCGCCTTGGTCGTTGCGATGACGTATTCACGCCCCGTGGGGCGCACCACGTCAGCCCGGTTGACGGGGTTAATGGCAGCAATCGCCCGGCTCAGTTCTTCATCGAGCGTGTCGCCGATCGATGCCACTTCCTCGTCGATCGTCACGCGCTTAGCGGCGGAATTGACGAAGAACAACAGCATGACGACGCAAAGCGCCGCCAGCAACAACCCGACATTCACCGAAAGATCGACCGAATGGCCCTTGTACTGGTTGCGGATGATGATGAGCGAATACAGAAACGTGCCGCCCAACGTTCCCACCGCAATCTGGTTCGTCCGGTCGCTGGAAAACCGCAGAAGCAGGCGCGGACCGATATTGCCCGCCGCCAGTGTGAAGACCACCAGCACGCTGGAATAGACCAGGCTCAAGGCCGTCATGGTGGAGCCGGCAACGGCGATCAATATCGGCCGGGCATTGTCGGACGGGATCGTCAGGAAGTCGGGAATAGTTAGCCCGCTTTGCCCATCGATGAACCAGTCCAACATCAGCATCGCGCCCGCCAAAAGCACGCCGCCGAGGCTGATCAGGCCCGGCACGGTCACAAAACCACGCAGATGCTTCACCCTGACGACCAGTCGGTACAACAAGCCTGTCATGTGATCGGACGGAATATGGGAAAAAGGGGGATCTTACCGGCCTTTACAATTTGCAAATTTCAATCGTGGCATCACCTAGCGCACTTCGCGCTTTCCACCAAGAAGTTGGTGCAGCGGTGACTGGCCTTCCTCCGACGGTGGCCTAACCGGTCGATGATATCGGGTGGGTCTGGGGTGCGGCCGCTGCAGGCTTCGGCGGCTTGAACGCCGCCGCCACCACAGTCGCGGCCTCTTCGGGCGCTTCATAGTGGACGAAGTGGCCGGCATTTTCACAGATTTCGACCGTGGCCGCAGGGAAAATTTCCGGAATGCGGTCGGCCCATTCGGCCTTCAGCACCGGGTCATGCCGGCCCCAGAACACGTGTGTCGGCAGCGGGATCGGCGGCGGCGGCAAATCCCCGCGTGCGATCGCCATCCGGGTCTCGTGCGCCGACAGATACCAGTTGAACCCGCCCTGAAGATTGCCGGGCCGCATGAAGTTGTCGACCCAATCGCCGAAATCGTCGTCGAACGCCTTTGGGTGGGCCGGCCAGTGGGTGAGGAAATGGCGCAAATAGAGCCCGCACGCCTCCCGGCTGCTGCCGACCAGCTGGGCCGCCCAGGGCAGTTGGTGGAAGCTCTGATACCAGACCTCGCCGATATGACCGGCATCGTGCCAGCGCTGGCCGATTCCCGGATACGGGCAGTTGAAAAACACCAAGCCCGACACCCGCGCCGGCGCCGCCCGAGCGACGGCCTGCATGACCATGGCGCCGACATCGTGGCCGACCAGCCCAACACGCTTCAGCCCCAGCGCGTCGGCCAGGGCGACAATGTCGGCCGCCATCACCTCTGCCGTCTGGCGCCGCGAGGGGCCGAAACTCGGCTTGTCGCTCTGGCCGAAACCGCGCAGGTCTGGCGCGATCAGGTCGAAACGGTCGGCCAGCAGCGGCATCATTTTACGCCACGTCTGCCAGAATTCGGGCCAGCCGTGCAGCAGAATCAACGGCACGCGTCCGCCCGCGGACGCCCCGACACGGGCATAGTGCAGCCGCACGCCGTTGGCATACGCGTATCCTGAGGAAAAGCCGAAGTCTTCCGGCCGGGCCACCGGGTCACCCCTCTAGATTGTGTTGCCTGCGTCAGATGCATGCACAGGATATCAAAACACTAATGCTCTATATCGCGTTCCCGCGCAAACATTCTCAACCTACAGATATATTCTGCCACAGGCCGGACAAATGGAGATTGAGGGCCGCACGCTCCCAACGATGCCCAACGTGATATGGATCATGTCAAGGCGTGACAAGCCGGGAGTTGATAGCGCCCCGAAGCGGCGAGCCCCGGCCTTACGGTGCGCGCACAAGTTGGCGCATACCTCGCCTCCTTTGGTAATGCTAGGACAGGGCAAGGCGAAAGGCCCCCGCCTGCCGAAGAAAAAAGGTTCGTTCGATGCGGATCGCGATTCCGCCGACCAGTCTGGTGATCATCATCCTGCTGACCTGCCTGAGCGGCATCACGCCGCTCTCGATTGACATGCCGCTGGCGGGCCTGCCGGCGTTGGCCAAGGCTTTCGGCGAGCCGGAGAGCCGAGCGCAGCTCGTTATCGGCGTGTTCCTGGCGGGATTCGCGGTGGCGCAGTTGCTGCTGGGGCCAATATCCGACCGCTATGGCCGCCGCCCTATATTGCTGACCGGCCTGGCGCTCTATGCCGCCATGGGCGTGGTCTGCCTGCTATCCCACAACCTGACCGTCCTGCTGGCCGCGCGCTTCGTGCAGGGCGTCGCGGCCTGCGCCGGCCCCGTCGCCGCCCGCGCGGTGGTGGCCGATGTCTATGACGGGGCGGCGGCCCAGCGCGCCATGTCCATCGTGACGGCCGGCATGGGCGTCGCTCCCATCGCCGCGCCGATGATCGGCAGCGCGCTCCTGCTCTGGTTCGAGTGGCCTGCGATCTTCGTGACCTTAGCCGCCAGCGGCCTGGCCATGTTCCTCGCCGTGTTTTTCATGCTGCAGGAAACCCGCGAACGACATCACCGCGCAGAACTGCGCCCGGTCCGCATCCTGCTCGGCTATAGGGAGATGCTGGGGAACCGCGTCTTCCTGTCGTTCAGCCTGCCGAGCCTGCTGGCGGGCGGCGCGCTGTTCTCATTCATCGCGGCCGCGCCGTTCGTTATTATCGGCCATCTGGGCTATGCCCCACAGGCTTTCGGCATCTTTTTCGCCATCGTCATGGTGGGCTTCATCACGGGCGCTTCGCTCTCCGCGCGCCTCTCTCGCACGCGCTCACCGGCGGCCATGGTAGAGCTTGGGACGAGCGTGATGCTGGCGGGCGGGGTTCTGCTGCTTGGGTGCGCTTTTGCGGGCGTACATCACGTCGCGGCCCTGGTCGCGCCGATGGCGGTGATCATGCACGGCATGGGGCTGATGCGGCCGAACAGCATCGCCGGCGCCATGGCGCCCTTTCGCGACCGGGCGGGCGCGGCCTCCGCGCTGATCGGGTTCCTGCAATTGGGCGGCGGCGTGCTGGCGGGCCTGATTGCCGCCACCCGTCCCGAGGGAGGCATCAC
Organism: uncultured Alphaproteobacteria bacterium; assembly: GCA_963807085.1. Taxonomy (GTDB): domain Bacteria; phylum Pseudomonadota; class Alphaproteobacteria; order Bin95; family Bin95; genus JACKII01. Next base: position 169,832 of record CAWEBB010000032.1, on the reverse strand, counting down.
GCTTTTCGCCACGAGCATAGCCATCGGCGGCTTTGCCGTCTTGCCGTTGTTCGGCTTTTTGCTGCTCAGACCCCGGCAGCTTTAGCGGCAGCGGCAGCGGCAGCGGCGGCGGCCACTTCCCGCTCCCGCGCCACCATCGCCTCCCGCCGGGCGATATAGAAGGTGGAGGCAAAGATCACCGCGCCACCGATCCAGGTCCAGATCGTCGGCACTTCGGCAAACAGCAGGTAGGCCAGCAATGCAGAGACCGGCAGCCGGGTGAAGTCGAACGGCATCACCACCGTCAGGTCGGCATAGCCGGTCGCCTTGGTGATGCACCAATGTGCCATGGTACCACAACCGGCGAGCAGCACCATCCAGCCCAGCATCTCCCAGCTGGGCGTCTGCCAGACGAACAGGGCGGGAATGAAGGTCAGCGGCGTCAGCAGCAGCACCATATAGGTAATGATCGCCTCCGGCCTTTCCGTGCGGGTGAGCGACTTCAGCACCAGCTTGTTCGCCGCCATGCCCACGCAATTGATCAGCGCCAGGATCGAGCCCAACTGAATCATTTCCACGCCCGGCCGCAGCACGATCATGGCGCCGGCAAAGCCGATGAGCACGGCGCTCCACCGCCGCAGACGCACGTCTTCGCCCAAAATCAGCGCCGCGCCCACGGTCGCGAAGATCGGTGCCAGAAAGCTGAGCGCCGTCGCCTCGGAGATCGGGATCAGCGTGAATGCCCAAAAGCCGCTGGTCATCCCAACCATGCTGATGACGGCGCGGAAACCGTACATGCCGATGCGATTCGTCTTCATGCTGGCAATCCCGGCAGTCATCAGCCAGGGCGTCATCCACAGGAGGGCCAGCAGGTTGCGGAAGAACACGATCTCCAGCGGGTGCAGTTCGCTGGAGACGTGGCGGATCAGAACGGCCATGCCGCTGAAAAAGACGGTCGCGATCGTTGCGAAGACGGCGGCGCGGATAATCCCGCTCATAGTCGCCCCTGCTTCGCCAGCCGCGCTTCCCGGTGGCTGATATAGGTGCCCGCCGCAAACACGATCAGCGCGCCGATCCACACGGCAGGCGCGGGCACTTCGTCAAAGATCGCCCAGGCGGCCACCGCGATGATCGGCAGGCGCGAGAAGTCCAGTGGCTGGAGCGCCGCCACTTCCTGCATCGAATAGGCCCTCACGTGGAACGAGTGCGCCGTGGCGGCCAGAATGCCGAGTGCGATCAACCAAATCCACACGTCCCCGGAGGGCGTCGTCCAGACGAAAATGGCCGGCACGCCCGCGATCGCCGCCATCATCAATGCCTGATACAGCAAAATGGTTTCCGGACGCTCAACGAAGGTCAACTTGCGGACGACGATGATGGTGAGCGCCCACATGGCGGAGGAAAACAGCACCAGGCTGGTCGCCCAATGCACCTCGGCAAAGCCGGGCTGCAAAATAACGATCACGCCAGCAAAGCCCACCAGGGTCGCCGCCCAGCGCCGCCAGCGCACGGTCTCGCCCAGCAGCAACACGGCCAGCACCGTCGCCCAGAGCGGCGCCGTAAAGCCCAGCGCAGTCAGGTCGGTCAGCGGCAGCAGAGGCACTGCGTAGAACCACGCCAGCATGCTGGTCCCGTTGATCGTGCCACGCAAGGTCAGCAGTCGCAGCCGCCGCGGGATCAACACGCGCCAGCCGGACCGCCCGACGGTGAATGGCAGCAGGATCAAGAAGGAGAACAGGTTACGGAAAAAGGCCGTCACAAACGGGTGCGTTCCCTGCTCTGCCGCCAGGCGCACGAACACGCTGTTGAAGGCAAAGCAAGCGCACGCGGCGAGCATGAAAAGGGCGGCCGCGACCGGTCGGATCTGGCGGCCGCTGGCAAGCGAGGCTGACGTCATGCACCGCAGCATAGGGGAATAGCGGAATTGGGCGAGAGCAATTCGTCAGACACACCCCAGAGCTCCGACCATCATCAATGGCACAGACAGTCGGATATCATCTTCGCCTGACCGGCACTCCCAAGTCGCTTTGACAGCAAACAAAGGCGCTCGAGCCAGTCTCCGGCGCCTTTGTTTTTACTGAACTCAGACAGGTGCCTACCCCGCGCTGCTATGCTAGGCTCGCGGGCCGATATAAGAGAATCCGCTCTTATTATCAGGAAGGAATTGAGTATGAAACGCGTTCTCATGGCGACGATCTCCGCCGCCGCATTGCTGCTGCCCATGCCGGGCTACGCGCAGGATGCCGCCGGTTTGACCGGCGCCGCCGACATACTCAAGGGGCGTCCCTATTCGCCCTATGCCGACCGGGCGTTCCCGACCAACGTGTATTTCGGCGACACGCACGTTCATACCGGCATCTCGCCGGACGCGGGCGGCTCCGGCACGCGGTTAATGCCGCGCGATGCCTACCGGCTCGCGCGTGGCGAGCAGATCACCTCGAACACCGGCCAGCCGGTGAAGCTGTCGCGGCCGTTCGATTTCTACATGATCACCGACCATTCCGATGCGATGGGCGCCATCATCGACATCCTGAAGGGCACGCCGAATATCATGGCCGACCCGGATGGCCGCCAGTTCCACGAGGACTTCAATGCGGGCGGCGAGCAGGCGGCCAAGGCCATGTACCGCCTGATCGGCGAGTTCTCGCAGGGCAAACTGTCGGAAGCGCTGAACTACCAGCCGGGCAACCCGGCGTTCCGGCGAGTCTGGGACGACATCATCCGTGCCGCCGAGGAGTTCAACGATCCCGGCGTCTTCACCACCTTCATCGCCTTCGAATGGACCTCGCTCGTCTCCGGCAACAACCTGCACCGCAACGTCATCTTCCGCGACGGCCCGGAGCGGGCCGGCCGAGTGGTGCCCTACACGACAACGCCGCCACACGGCTCCAGCAACCCGCGCGACCTCTGGAAATGGCTGCAGAACTACGAAGACGACGGTCGGCGGCGACGTCCTCGCCATCCCGCACAACGGCAACCTGTCCAACGGCATGATGTTCGCCATGCAGGACGATTTCGACGACGGCGCGGCCTTGGACAACGACTACGCCGGAACGCGCCAGAAATGGGAGCGCCTCTACGAGGTCACCCAGATGAAGGGCGACGGCGAAGCACATCCCGCTGCTGTCGCCGGAGGACGAATTCGCCGATTTCGAGACCTGGGACTTCGGCAATCTCGACGTCAGCGAGCTGAAAACGCCCGAGATGCTGCCGGGCGAATACGCACGCTCCGGCCTGAAGCGCGGCCTGGAGCTGGAGGCGAAGCTGGGCGTAAATCCGTTCAAGTTCGGCATGATCGGCGCGAGCGACACCCATGTGGGCATGACCACGAACCAGACAACGACAACTTCTTCCACAAGTTCACCACCTACGAGCCCTCGCCGACGCGCGTCGTGGACGACGGCAAGATCCACATGTCGATGAACAACGAGGAACTCGGCATCGGGATTGCCTCCTGGCAGTACATCACCTCCGGCCTGACCGCCGTCTGGGCCGAGGAAAACACCCGCGGCGCCATCTTCGACGCGATGGAGCGGCGCGAGGTCTACGCCACCACCGGCCCCCGCATCCGGGTGCGCTTCTTCGGCGGCTGGGATTTCGCCGAGGACGACGTGCTGCGCCGCGACCTGGCCCTGATCGGCTATGCCAAGGGCGTGCCGATGGGCGCCGACCTGCAAGCCGCACCGGATGACGCCAAGGCCCCCAGGTTCCTCGTCTATGCGCTGCGCGACGCGATCGGCGCCAATCTCGACCGCGTCCAGATCGTCAAGGGCTGGCTGGACGCCGACGGCAACGCGCAGGAGAAGGTCTATGACGTCGCCTGGTCCGACGGCCGTCAGCCGGGCGCGGACGGCAAGCTGCCGCCGGTGGGCGACACGGTCGATCTGTCGATCCCCAGCTGGACCAACACCATCGGCGCGTCCGAACTCGGCGCGGTCTGGCAGGACCCCGACTTCGACCCGGCCGAGCGCGCCTTCTACTACGCCCGCGTGATCGAGATCCCGACGCCGCGCTGGACCGCCTATGACGCCGTTCGCTTCAACGTCAAGATGCCCGAGAGCGTCACCCTGAAAACCCAGGAGCGCGCGTATACCTCGCCAATCTGGTACACGCCGGAGGGTTGAGCGCGATGCCTATCTGCCTAATGTCCATTTTGTCTTCTAACACAACCAGAGGGCTAGCCGCCGCACTGGCGATTGTCTGTCCGACTTTATTGCCCTTACTAGCCGGTGCCGCAGACATCGCCGCGCGCGAAGCCTCGGTCGCCGCGAATCCGCTAAAGGAAGCCTATTTCGGCGAGACGCACGTCCATACTTCCTATTCGCTCGACGCCTATATCGGTGGGGCCCGCCTGACACCTGATGACGCCTATCGCTTTGCGAAGGGCGAGACGATCACCGTGAACGGCCAACAGCACAATATAATCAAGCCGCTGGATTTCGCGGCCGTCACTGACCACGCAGAGTTTCTGGCGGAGATGTTCGCTGCCCAGGTCGCCGGGGCACCGGGGCTACGATCAGCCCCAACTCCAGGAATTGCGAGCCTTAAGCGACTTTAAAGAGCAGGAGGCTTGGTTTGCGAAATACGTCGTCTCCAACAACCGGTCAGCCAATCCGCAGCATCCGCCCTTCTTTCCCGGTGAAGAGGCGAGGCAGTGATGCCTGGAAGGTGGAGGTCGACGCGGCGCGAAAGCACTACGAACCCGGCGTGTTCACGACGCTCGCGGGCTTTGAGTGGACCGTCCGCGCCACAGGGCGGAAACATGCACCGCAACGTCTTTTTCCGCGACCTGAACGTGCCGGACATGCCATTCAGCGCGCTCGACAGCCAGGACGAGGAAAAGCTTTGGGACTGGATGCAGGCTCAGGAGGATGCGGGCATGACCCTGCTCGCCATCCCGCACAATTCCAACGCATCCAAAGGCTTGATGTTCGAGCCGATCGACAATCGGCGGCCAGCCGCTCAGCGCAGCCTATGCCCGGAGACGCAGCCATTTCGAACGCCTGATCGAGATGATGCAGATCAAGGGCAATTCGGAGGTGCGTCGCCAGTCTCTGGCCTGCCGACGAGTTCGCGGATTTCGAGAACGGCGACCGCATCACCAACTACAGCGATCGGACCTTCGAGAAGCAGAACTTTGTCCGCTGGGCAACGATCAAGGGCCTCGCGTATCAGAGAAGCCTCGGCGAGAACCCCTTTAAGCTCGGCTTCATCGGCGGCACCGACAGCCACAATGGAACGCCTTCCGATGTAGTGGAGAACAACTACATCGGCAGCCATGGTGGCGCGGACGGCACCGTCGAGCGCCGCCGCAACGCCGACATTGCCGGCTGGATCATGGGCAAGGACTTGAATCCCGGCTCCATCAGCGGGTGTCTGGGCCGACGAAGAATACCCGCGGTGCCATCTATGACGCCATGCAGGCGCGCGAAACCTTCGTTACTTCGGGCACACGGATCAGACCGCGCTTCTTCGGCGGGGTCGGACTGATAGCGGACGGTTCGACCCGATCGCCCTGGTAAAGGAGGGCTACGAGAAAGGGGTGCCCATGGGCGGGACGCTTAAAGGAGGCATCGACAAAGCGCCGATCTTCACCGTCCACGCGATGAAGGATCCTGACGGCGCCAATCTTGACCGCATCCAGATCATAAAGGGCTGGGTCGATGCTGAGGGCGAGCCGCAGGAGACAGATCATCGACGTGGCCTGGTCCGGAGATCGCCGACGAAGTGCGGACGGCAGGCTGCCGCCGGTAGGCAACACCGTAGATCTGGCAAATGCCGCCTACGTTAACGATATCGGCGCCGCGGAACTCGTTGGGCGCTGGACCGACGACGCGTTCGATGCGACGCAGCCGGCACTCTACTATGTCCGCGTGCTGGAAATACCGACGCCGCGATGGACGACCTATGAGGCGGTTAGGAACGGCTTGCCCCTGGTGCCGGATGTGCCGGCCACGATCCAGGAGCGCGCCTGGACTTCGCCCATCTGGTACACGCCGCAGTCGAACGGTTAAACCACAAAAGGGGCAAAAGCGAAGGTCGGGATTGGGGAGAACGACTCTGTTGAAGATCTTGCGTGAACCGCTGGTTCACTTTCTGCTGGCGGGCGCGGCGCTGTTCGCCTTGTTCGCGTGGCTGAATGACGGCGATGCGCCCGAGGGCGAGGCGGCCGGTGCGCCGGTCATTGTCGTCTCCGCACAGCAGCAGGAGCGGCTGGCGAGCCAGTTCCGCGGCACTTGGCTGCGCCCGCCGACACCCGACGAGATGGCCGGACTGATCAACGCGCACGTCCAGGAGGAAATCCTGTACCGGGAGGCGCTGAAGCTTGGCCTCGACCAGGGGGATACGGTCGTGCGCCGGCGGCTCAATCAGAAAATGGAGTTTCTGACCGCCGCAGGCGCGGGGCTTCTGGAGCCCTCAAACGAGGAGTTGCAGGCATATATGCAGGCGAACGCCGAGAGCTATCGCGTGCCGCCGCGGCTGGCCTTTCATCAGATTTACCTTGGAGCCGCGCCGGAGCCCGCGACGGTCGAACAGGCGCGGCTGGCCGCAACCGCACTGGGCGCCGAAGCTGCCGGCAGTGAAATCGGGGTTGCTACCCTGTTGCCGTCGAGCCTCGGCCCGACCCAGGCCGGCGTTATCAATGGACAGTTCGGTAGCGGCTTTGCTGAAGCGCTCCTCACCCTAAAGCCCGGTGGCTGGCGCGGTCCGGTCCGCTCCGGCTATGGCTTGCACCTAATTCATGTGACCGGGCGCGAGGAGAGCCGCCTGCCGCCGCTGGCGGAAGTGGGGCAGCGGGTGGCGGCCGACTGGCGCGCCGAAAAAGAAGCGGAGCTGCGCGAGCGCCAGTACGAGAAGCTGCGTGCCGAGTACACGGTGCAGGTTGCGGATATGCCGCCCGAATGATGCCGCGCATTCTCCTTTTTTTGATGCTATCGGCGACCGGAGCACTGCAAGCCGGCCCCGCCTTTCCCCACGCCCTGCAACCCGGCTTTGTGGAGATTGAGGCGCTCGGCGGCGACAATTACGACATTGGCTGGAAGGTGCCCCAGGTGGCAGGCAAGCCAATGCCGATCCGCCCGTTGCTGCCGGAAAACTGCGACCGGCGGGAGCCGGCCCGCCTCTCCTTCACGGGCAATGCCTTCCATGCCCGTTGGACCGCCGCCTGTCCGGGCGGGCTCACCGGCAAGGCCATCGCAGTTGAGGGGCTGGAGCGCACCAGTACCGATGTGCTGGTGCATATCGCCCTGGCGCCGGACCGCACGCAGACGCTCCGCCTGACGCCCGACACCATATCTGCCATCATACCCGCGGACCCCGGCCTGTGGGACGTGGTCGAGACCTACACCCTGCTGGGCATCGACCACATTCTGCTCGGGATCGACCACATCCTGTTCGTGCTGGCGTTGATTCTGCTGGTCGGCGGCGGCTGGAAGCTGGTCAAGACCATCACGGCCTTCACCGTCGCGCACTCGATCACGCTCTCCGCCGCCGCGCTGGGCTTTGTCGAGTTTCCCGGCCCGCCGGTCGAGGCGACCATTGCCCTTTCCATCGTATTCCTGGCGCATGAAATCGCGGTGCGAGAGCCCGGGCGCCCACGCCTTTCGGAGCGCCAACCGTGGATCGTCGCCTTCGCCTTCGGCCTGCTGCATGGTCTGGGGTTTGCGGGCGCCCTGGCGGAGACCGGCCTGCCCCACAACGAAATTCCGGCGGCGCTGTTGGCCTTTAACGTCGGTGTCGAAATCGGCCAGTTGCTGTTCGTCGGCGCGGTTCTGATCCTGGTGGCCGTCCTCCGCTGGTCGATTGCCCGCCACCGAAGCTACGGGCGCGTCGCCCGGTTCGCCTCAACGGCGTTGGTCTATGCGATCGGCAGCTCCGCCAGCCTCTGGCTGATCGAGCGGGTGGCGGCGTTTTAGCGGCCCTATCCGTCAGGCCAAAAACCGCAGCAGCACGTTTTCGATCAGGCGGCTGATATTGTTGTCGCCGCCGTTCCAGGGCAGCGAGCCGCAGAAGGTGATCGAGCCGACGCTGAACACCGCGCCGCCGCCCGGCACGTCGAAATAGACCATGTCGGCGCGGATGAGCTCGTCGATGGGCTGTTGCGGCCAGTTGGTCAGGTGCGTCAGCAACTCCTCCGGCACCAGCACAAAATGGTCCGGGTGATCCTCGGACTGGGCCAGCACCCGCACGGTCGGCGGCGACCCCAGGCGCACATCTGCCCGGTCCAATTCATAGCCCGCCGCCCCGCCGCCGGAAAAGCCGAAATCGCCCAGCACCTCGTCGTCGATGCCCTCGAACATCCAGGCAAGGTCGGGGGCGTGGCTTTCGAGGGTGCGGCGGTAATGGGTGCCCTGAAACTGTCCCTGAGACGTGAAACCCACACCCGCCAGATGCTGCGGCGCGCGGCCGTTCCGCCGCCAGAGCCCGCCATAGCCACCGTCGAACGCGTTGTAATACTCGCCCGGATCGGCGGCCCAGGCGCGGATGCCGCCCTCCGCCCGGCGGATTTCGATCACGCCCTTCTGTTCGGGGTGAATCGCGACGCGCCAGTAAAAGCCGTTGCCGCCCAAATACATAAACTTGCCGCCGTTGTTGCGGTACGTCAGCAGCGCGTCCAGCGTGTTGGCCGTGTGGTATTCGGGATGACTGCCCGTGGTGACGGCCTTGTAACCCCTGATGGCCTCAAAGCCTTCCTCGTGCAGTTCCCGGTCGGTGATGATGTCGTAGGCAATGCCCTTTTCATGCAGCCACCAGATCAGGTGGCTGTCTGCCTGGAAATGGCGCAGGCCCGAGCCCTCGCCATAACCCATGGTGTAGTAACCGGGCCGCGTGTTCAGCAGGGGCCGCAGGTGCGAGCAATGGCAGATGCCCGAACCGTCCCGATGGAAGTTGTAGGTGGAGCAGCCTAGCTCCTCATACTGCGCCGGATTGTACGGATAACCACCGCGCGCCAGATGGCGCTCCATCCACTCGGGCTTGAAGTCCGGCCGCGAATGGTTGCCGTAGATCACATGGGTGAAGGTGGAAGCAAGCACCGCCAAGTCTGCCGTGCGCTTTCCCTTGGGCGGACAGACATAGAAGGGGATCGCGTCCTCGTGCTGGCCTTGTTGGATGCGCAGCACATAGACGCCGGAGGGGAAGCCCGCCGGCACGGTCCATTCCAGATCGGTCTCCCAACCGAAATCGTAAATATCGTCCCGGTGGAAGTGGATCGCGCCATAGTGCTCGGGCTTCCGCTGCCAGCTCATCTCGGAGCCATCCCAGGCCGCGCCGGTCATGGCGCGTGCCGGGTGGTTCACCAGCCGCCCGTGATGGCCGCCCGGGCCGGTGTCCTCGATGGTGAGGCTGGAGCTCGCCCGCGCTAAGTCCCACCTGGCGGCGAGCTTGCTTTGGTCGGCGGAGGCGGCGGCATAGATCGCCGGCGCCTCGATCTTCCCGTCGAAATGCAGGTCGGCGTTGCCGTCCCGCAAGGCGGCGGCGATCAGCATCGGCTGGTCTGAGTTATAAGTCACGTTTGGCGCGGTGACGCCGGCCTCCGCCGGCTCGCCCCAGATGCCGCGCGGCTGCTGGGCGACCGTGAGAATGCCCGCATCGCGATCATAAGAGAGGCGCACGTCGCACCATTGCCGAGCCAGCAACGGCCTTCCTGTAGAGATCAAGGCTCCGCCGCCGCGCGCGGCAAGCGCACCATCCGTATCCAGGTGAAGCTCAAACCCGCCCGCCGACAGGATCGCCTGCTCACCGTCACCCGGCAGGGTCGGCCAGATCGTGGCGGCGAGCGTCACGTCACCGGAAGCGCGCGGCGCGGGCTCCACAATGGCATAGGAGCCCGGATTGAACGCCTGCTGCCGGGCCGGGTAATCGCCCGCCAGCGCCGCCTCGACCGGCTGCTCCATGATGCCCGGTCCGTCCGGGTTCGGGTCGGCAGAGATGGAGCGCAGCAGCCTTGCCGAAAAACTGCCCTCGCCTGCGCACGAGACCTTGAAGCCGATGCTCTCGCCCGGCCGGACCGAGAGCGGATCGCAATAGCCGATGACGGGAATGCGGGGAAACTGGCGCGACATTGGCAAGACCTCGGGCGGACAACGGGGTGAAGGCCGCCCGATCTTGCAATCCGCGGGGCCAAAATGCCACTGCGGAAACAGGCTGATTCCTAGACGCAAGAAGACGGACGCGCCCCACACGCTCAAGAAGTGCCGGTATCCGCGTTCAATCGCTCCCACAGAAAGGAGGAATGACGAGGATCCGGGCCGGAACGGGAACGCGCAGCAGCCGGATCCAGACCAAATCGGCCGCGCTGCTGGCATCTAACCTCGGTGTCTAGATCGGACACTGCCTTTGGTCGGCACCGCGCATGTCTCGCCCGCTTCTTCAAATGGCAGCTTGAGCGAGTTCGCGGGGTTTTGGTGACCTCTCGCCGCTGTCGAGAAAGGAGGTCGGTGACGATATAATTCCTTATATTACAATATTAATTTATTGCAAATGACGTGATTACACCGATTTTATCGAGAAATAATACCAATTAACTATTGTCAGGGGCTTGAATTCGTATTTAAGTATTTGGACACCATATGGTTGGTGCTTCGGCGACGTCGTCAGCGATACGTTATGGTGCGCATATTGCATGCAATCTCAAACCCATGGAGGTGGGATTATGGCTCGCTCATTGCAATTTACGGTAGACGGCCCGATTGAGACGCTCGTGACAATCGAAGAGGTAATCGGCGCAGGCGGTTTCATCGAATTGGAGGTTACCGTTGCCGCACAGGAGGTAGGAGGGCTTCAAGCGGACCTCCGCGGCGTATTCTTCGATGTCGGCAACGAGGCGCTGCTTTCCGGCATGAGCGCCACGGGCGGCGATGTCACCGACCAGCAGTTCCGGGCAAATGCGGTAGACGACCTCGGCAACGGCGCCAACCTCAAAGGGTCGCTTACCAAGGGGGGCAACAAGTTTGACGCCGGTGTGGAGATTGGTACTCAAGGCATTGGCAAGGACGACATCGACACCACGATGTTTACGCTGGCGGCTAGTGGTGCCGATTTCACACTGGACGAACTGGGCGGCGAGCGCATCGGGGTGCGATACACCAGCTTCGGTGCTGACGACGACCGCGGCGGATCGCTGAAACTGGCAGGGACTATCCCTCATGCGCCGGATGCAATCGATGACAAGCTGACCACCGATGAGGACAACGCCAACTCTATCAACATCCTCAGCAACGATACGGACGGCGACAACGATCCTTTGACTGTCACCGACATCGAAGGCGGCACTGTCGGCACGGCGTTCAACGTCGTAACTGATGGCGGTCGCACCGGCTCCCTCACCGGTACAGGCTGATGGGACCGTAACGTTCGATCCATCCGGTAATTTCGAGGATCTTTCGACTGGCGATACCGACACCGTAACGCTGATCTATACGATCAGTGACGGCAACGGCGGCAGCGATTGCGCGGACCTGAACATCTGCATCACCGGCGTCAACGATCCGCCTGTCGCGAACAATGACGGCTCGTTCTTTGTCGAATTTGGCGACATGGCCATCGTCGACGTTCTAGCAAACGACACCGATGTCGACGGCACCATCGACCCTTTGACGTTGGCATTCAGCGGGGCCGACAATGGGACAGCTGTGAACGACGCCGGGCAGTTGAAATATACCGCCTTCAACCCCGGCTATGACACGACGAACAGTTCGGTGAACGACCCGCTCACCTATACCGTGGACGACAATGAAGGCGCCACCAGCAACGTCGCCAACGTCACCGCCAAGGTGATAGACCCGCTGCGCGAGACGGATACGGACAGCTCAAACGCGTCCAACGGGCAACCCATCAGCCTGGTGCTCAGCACCGAAGACCGGACATACAACGACTCGAGCTTCGTCGAGGTTGATATCACCACGGGCGGCCTGAGCCAGGACGTCAACGTCTCGTTCGTGATCGACGGCTCCGGGTCTATTACCGCCTCCGAATATGCCGAGCAGCGGACGGCCGTGCAAAATACGATTGATGACCTGCGCACTGACTACACCGGTTCGGCCGCCACTGTGACGGTGCAAATCGTCGAGTTCTCGACCAGTGCTCAGCAGGGAACATGGGGCCTGTTCGATGACGTGCTCAATAACGTCGCGACAGGCACGCCGCTGTCTAGTCAGGCTGGAGGGTCAACCAACTATGAAGCCGGGCTCGATTTGGCGGTCAACTTCTTCACGGGCAACGGCAGCGAGGACAACTTCCTGCTATTCACGTCGGATGGCGCACCCAACAACCCCAGCACATCCACTGCAAATTTCACCGACGAGGTTAGCGAGCTTGAGGCCTTGAACGTCAGTCGGACCGCCGTCGGGTTTGGAGCCGCGAATTAGACGATTCTGAACTTGATCGATAACACGGGGGGTTCGGAGGTCGTGGCCAATGCTGCCGCGCTTGGCGATGTCTTTGCCGACTTCTCCCCTGTTCCCAGCGGATCTGATCGATTTCTCGTTGGAGGTAGATACCGGCAGCGGTCCCGTCGAGATCTTCGACGAATTCGACCTCAACTCCCTTGGCGGCGGTGATTACGACTTTGATGATGTCCTCGACGGGCTCAGCAACGTTTTGGGCGACACCAATACTGTGGTTGCCACGGCTACCTTCGACCTCAACAATGATGGCGAAGCCGACGAAACCCGAACCGCCACGACCTTCATCAACGGCACGGATGGCTCGGACATCCTCTTCGCCTAATGTCTGTGCCACACTAATAAGAGGGTGCCGGCAAATATCGGCACCCTCTTTTTCGTCCACATGACGCCGGCGACCTCTGCCTGTTATTCCGTCTAGAGCGACGGCGGCGGTGGTCAATCGCCCCTCTGCTCGATCGCGAGCAGCATGTTGCCTAGCACGTATCTTCGGGCTGCCCAGCCCCGGATGCGATCGAGGGCGGGGAGCTAGTGCAGCCGCCCCGTATGCGCCGCCATGCGCAACTCCGAGGCGCTGACCAAGTGCTTCTGCGCGACACTCACCGAATGGATCTTACCGTCCAGCTCCGCCTCCCAAAAATCCAGGAATTTAGTCAGGATGGGATATTTCGGCGCAAGGTCCAGTTTTTGCCAGATGAAGGATTGCAGCAACGAGGGGTGATCCGGCATGTGATACAGAATCTCCGCCGTCGTCAGACGGTAGCCGGCAAGCTGCTTCTCCAAATGCGTCATCCTGATGCTCCCAAAAGGCTTGAATCCGCGACATAGACGCCAAAGTGCAGCACGAGTTTCGTTCCCTGCCAAGCGGACCGTTGGCACAAATCCCTCAATCACCAGTAAAAATTCCACGTTAGCAGCCACCGGCATCGAGTGCGCGTATCGTTGTTAGCACTCACCCGGAGTGAGTGCTAATTTTCCCTTGCATCCGCCGTGCAATATGCTTATTTCCCAAACCAACCGGTTAAGGCTTCTGCTGGTGACCGGCATCTCAAGAAACAACCCTTAGTAGGAGCTCAACGAATGCGTTTCAGGCCCTTGCATGACCGCGTTCTGGTGCGGCGCGTAGAGTCCGAGCAGAAAACCGCCGGCGGCATCATCATTCCGGACACCGCCCAGGAAAAGCCGATGGAAGGCGAAGTCATGGCCGTCGGTACCGGCCGCGTGAATGACGACGGCAAAGTGACCGCGCTGGATGTGAAGGAAGGCAATCGCATCATCTTCGGCAAATGGTCAGGCACCGAAGTCAAGATCAACGGCGAGGAGCTGCTGATCATGAAAGAGTCCGACATCATGGGCATCGTTGAGGACTAACCGTCTTTGCCGGTGCCCTTTTCGCGCCGGAAATGACGCCTGGACCTGCAACCCCCATTCACCCCAACTTTCTCAAATCTGACGAGAGGGAATATAAACATGGCTGCGAAGGACGTACGGTTCTCTGCCGACGCGCGCGACCGCATGATCAAGGGCGTCAACACGCTCGCGGATGCCGTAAAGATTACACTCGGCCCGAAAGGCCGGAACGTGGTGCTCGACAAGGCGTTCGGCGCGCCGCGCATCACCAAGGACGGCGTGACCGTCGCCAAGGAAATCGAACTGCACGACAAGTTCGAGAACATGGGCGCCCAGATGGTGCGCGAAGTGGCGTCGAAGACCAACGACGAAGCCGGCGATGGCACCACGACGGCCACCGTTCTGGCCCAGTCCATCGTCAAGGAAGGCGCCAAGGCCGTTGCCGCCGGCATGAACCCGATGGACCTGAAGCGTGGCATCGACCTGGCGGTTGAAGCCGTCGTCGCTGACCTGAAGGCCCGCTCCAAAAAAATCAACGAATCTTCCGAAGTTGCCCAGGTCGGCACCATTTCCGCCAACGGCGAGCGCGCCATCGGCGAGATGATCGCCGAGGCGATGCAGAAGGTGGGCAACGAAGGCGTCATTACGGTGGAAGAGGCCAAGAGCCTGGAAACCGAACTCGATGTTGTCGAAGGCATGCAGTTCGACCGCGGCTATCTCTCGCCGTACTTCATCACCAATGGTGAGAAGATGATCTGTGAGCTGGAAGAGCCCTATATCCTGCTGCACGAGAAAAAACTTTCCAGCCTGCAGACGATGCTGCCGGTCCTCGAAGCCGTCGTCCAGAGCGGCAAGCCGCTGCTGATCGTGGCCGAGGACATCGAAGGCGAAGCGCTGGCGACCCTGGTGGTCAACAAGCTGCGCGGCGGCTTGAAGATCGCTGCGGTTAAGGCTCCGGGCTTCGGCGATCGCCGCAAGGCGATGCTGGAAGACATGGCCATCCTGACCGGCGGTCAGGTCATCAGCGAAGACCTGGGTATCAAGCTCGAAACCGTCACCCTGGACATGCTGGGCCGCGCCAAGCGCGTCAGCATTACCAAGGACGAAACCACCATCGTCGACGGCTCGGGCGAGAAGGACGACATCCAGTCCCGCTGCAACCAAATCCGCCAGCAGGTCGAAGAGACCACCAGCGACTATGACCGTGAGAAGCTGCAAGAGCGCCTGGCGAAGCTCGCCGGCGGTGTCGCGGTGATCCGCGTCGGCGGTGCGACCGAGGTCGAGGTGAAGGAGCGCAAGGACCGCGTGGACGACGCGCTGAACGCTACTCGCGCCGCGGTGGAAGAAGGCATCGTCGCCGGTGGCGGCGTGGCATTGGCGTATGCCGCGCGTGCGCTCGACAACCTGAAGTCGGAAAACGCAGACCAGAAGGTCGGCATCCAGATCGTCCGCCGCGCCCTGCAGGCGCCGGTGCGTCAGATTGCGGAAAACGCCGGTGAAGATGGTGCCGTCGTCGCCGGCAAGATCAACGAGAGCAAGGACATGTCCTGGGGCTTCAACGCGCAAACCGGCGTGTATGAAGACCTAGTCAAGTCCGGCATCATTGATCCGACCAAGGTCGTGCGTCATGCGCTGCAGGATGCCGCGTCCATCGCCGGTCTGCTCATCACGACCGAAGCCATGGTCGCCGAGCGTCCGGAGAAGCATTCGGGCGGCGGTATGCCGGGTGGCATGGACGGTATGGGCGGCATGGGCGGTATGGGCGACATGGGCTTCTAAGAGCCCTGAACCCGGCCCGACGCTCCGTCGGTAGAGGGAGGCCGCGCTCGCAAGGGTGCGGCCTTTCCTGTTGCAGCAAATCTCGTGTGATTTATTAGGTTCCGATCATCTCAGTCGGAAGCATGGCCGGCGTTTCTGAAGTATGCGGCGCATTCGGTTGGTCGCAATTGTTCGAGTGTGCGTGCGATGGCGTCGTGCGCGTCAGGGACGGAGCGATCCTTGGCCTTGCGGCGCCTTGCCGATCAGGCATGCGCCACCCGGCCCCCAGCCCCGGAGCGGCGCCATGTCGATCTTGACCCAGGTCTCATCGATGAAGACCAGGCGGCAGGGTTCGACGCCGGTGTGCCTTGCGCGCCAGTGTGTGCGGCGGCGGCGGTGCGCCCGTTTCCACACCGTAAACGGCGCGATTGCGAACAGGGAAGCAATCATCCGAATGCCTTCCCCTGCCTCATGCCGGCGAACCACCCGCTCTCGAACATCGTTCGGTAGAGGTCGTGCCGTCTTCGCCGGCCTTCTCGATCCAGCAGAAATCCAGAACCACACTATTAGCGCTTCGGAAATCCACGGCGGTTCCGTCTAAGAGCCTGCCCGAAAAGTGGTTGAACGATATCAGTAGGTTGTGATTTACCATCTTTGCGAAGAGATGGAGGATCAGATGCCCTGGACAGATACCGCTCGCGTTGAGCATAGCCGCAAGACAGGTCGTTATCCAAGCGACCTGCTGGATCGGGAATGGGCGTTGATTGCGCCATTTTTGCCGCCAGCAAAAGCGGGTGGGCGTCCGCGCACCACTGACCTGCGCGAGGTGATGAATGCGGTCCTCTATATGGGTTCGAGCGGCTGTCAGTGGCGAGCGTTGCCAAAGAACTTCCCGCCGACAAGCACGGTCCAAGGTTATTTCTACGCTTGGCGCGATATGGGGTTGTTCGCGACGCTCAACGGATTGCTGGTAATGAGCGCGAGAGAGTTGGAGGGCCGGGAGGCCAGCCCGACCGCCGGGGTGATCGACTCTCAGAGCGTGAAAACCACCGAAAGCGGCGGCATTTCGGGCTATGATGCGGGCAAGAAGGTTAAAGGCCGCAAGCGCCACATTCTGACCGACACGCTCGGATTGCTGCTGGTGATCCTCATCCATGGCGCCGATGTGCAGGACCGCGATGGCGCGCCCGCAGTGCTGAAGGCCGCCCGTTTCCGTTTTCCATGGTTGCGCCATGTCTTTGCGGACGGCGGCTATGCTGGAGACAAGCTGAGACGGGCCCTCAAGGGCAACGGCGAGTGGATGATCGATATTATCCGAAGAAGCGACAGAGCCAAAGGCTTCGAGGTCTTGCCTCGACGCTGGGTGGTTGAACGGACCTTTGTTTGGCTTGGCCGCTGCCGTCGCCTGGCAAAAGACTGGGAGACAACGATCGAAAGCTCCACCGCATGGGCCTACATCGCCAGCATTCGTTTCATGACCAGACGCCTTGCAAGGTACTGCTATAACGGCTGAACTTTTGAGTCAGGCACTAAACTAACCCCGCCCTGACCTGCGGGAACACTTGCTCGGCCAGCAGGTGCATGGTGTCGAGCACCAGATTCTGCGGCATGCCCGGCCACTGCACGCTCATGACAACGTGGTTTACTCCGGTCTCGCGCGCGAGGTTGACCAGTCCCTCGGCCACTTCATTGGGCGAGCCGATCAGAAAGCGGTCGGTCAACAGCTCGTCCAGTTCCTGACTTAGATCGTTGTCGCCCTCCGGCATCGCCTTGGACTGGCCCCAGGCGTGATAGGTTTTGTACTTATCGGCCAGATAGGGGCGGCAGATTTCGATGGCTTCTTCCCGCGTGGGCGCGACGAAGACCTCGCGCCGGATCGGCAGTTCGTCGGGGAAAGGTTTGCCCAAATTGTCCAACGCCTTCCGATAGACGTCGAGCTGGCGCTTGATCGTGCTGATCGTGTTGTGCGGATTGATGTACCAGCAGGTGCCAATGCGCGCCGCGCGCTCGATGGCTTTGTCGGCATTGGCGCCGATCCAGATGGGCGGGTGCGGCTGCTGGATCGGCTTTAAGGGGCACGAGGCGCCGTCCAACTCGAAATGGCTGCCCTTCATGTCCACGGTTTCTTCGGACCAGAGGCGCTTGATCGCCTCCAGCGCTTCCTCGAACCGGCGCACCTTTTGCCGGGCGGTGGTACCGAAGGCCTTGAACTCCACGTCGCGGTAGCCGAGGCCCGCGCCGAAGATCAGTTTGCCGCCGGTCATCACGTCGAGGGTCGCCAACTGCTCGGCCAGGTCCTGAGGCTTGTGCAGCGGCACCAGCACGATGCCCGCGTTCACGCGCAGGTTCGGCGCCTCCGCCGACACCCGGGCCAGATAGGGCAGTTGCTGGAAGTCCTGATAGGGGTGCGCCGAATAGTGCGAGCCCTTGGTCAGCGAGGCGAAGCCCAGCCTGTTCGCCAGCCTGGCCTGCTCCATCAACTCCCGGAAGCGTACCTGCATGTCGTCGCCCGGACGAAACTGACCGCGGGTCATGAGACCGAACTGCATTTAGGGCGTCCCTTCTGTAACGGCATGCGAATGCCGCTTGTGCAGAGCTTCCGAGCCTAACAAACCCTGACGGGGCTGAACATTACAAAAGGCATCGGGCGGCAGCCGACGCGATGCCGTTCGCCGCGCCGGATCTTGATCGCCCCAGAGCCCCCCCCCGGAGCCATCCCGCAGCCACGCAACGGCCGGCGACTACGCCGCTTTTTGCTTCCCGCCCAGATAGAATTTCTCGACCGGGCTGAGGTTTTCGTCCAGCTTGTAGACCAGCGGTACGCCGGTTGGGATTTCCACCTTCGGGATCTCCTCGTCGGAGAGGCCGTCCAGGTGCTTCACCAGCGCGCGCAGTGAGTTACCGTGTGCCGAAATGACGATGCGCCGCCCCGCCCGGACCTTCGGCGCGATCTCCGCCTCCCAATAGGGCAGCACGCGCTCAATCGTGGTCTTCAGGCTTTCGGTCAGCGGGATAATGTCCTTCGGCAGGTCGCGGTAACGCGGATCGTTCACCGGATAGCGCTCGTCATCGGGCGCTAGCGCGGGCGGGGGAATGTCGAAGCTGCGCCGCCAGATAAACACCTGATCCTCGCCGTGCTTTTCCGCCGTTTCCGCCTTGTTCAGACCTTGAAGCGCGCCATAGCTGCGCTCGTTCAGCCGCCAGTCCTTGGTCACCGGCAGCCAGAGGCGGTCCATTTCCTCCAGCACGATATGCAGGGTGCGGATGGCGCGGGTCAGGACGCTCGTATAGCACTCGTCGAAGTCGTAGCCGCCTGCCTGCAGGGCCTGCCCGCCCCGGCGCGCCTCTTCCCGGCCGGCGTCCGTAAGGTCCACGTCCTTCCAGCCGGTGAAGCGGTTTTCCAAGTTCCACTGGCTTTGACCGTGGCGAATCAGGACGAGGGTGTGCGGTGCAGCCATCACGCTGTCTCCTAGCATCGACGGATTTTGGCGCAGCTTAGCCATCGGGTACCCGCCGGCAAGCGCGCCGATAGCCGCAAAGGAGGCGACTACCGAAGGATTGTTTAGTCGCCGGTCTGTAGGATCAGCGTACCGTTTAGGTGTGTCGCGCCGCCTTTTTTGATTGCCTCATAGCGCCGGCCGGTGAAGCCGCCCGTGCCTTGCACCTGTTCGAACCGGCCGGTGCCGGTGAAGTCGTGAAAGGTCGCGGAGACTTCGGCGTCGTCGCCGGCCACCATTCCAACCTTACCGTCATATCGCGCCGAAAGGGTGGAGCCGTCGTCAAACGTCCATTGGGCATAGCCGCGGAACGGGCCACTGCCTTCGATCAGATCGAACCAGCCGTCATATCGGTGCAGGGCGATTTGCTCGTCCTGGAATATGGCGATGCCCCGGAACTGGCCAATGCCGATCTGGTGCATTTTGTTGTCGAGAACCGGTGCCGCCCGTGATTTATGGGCATGCATGACTGCCTGATAGGCAAGGGTCATTTCCTCCGCCCAGGCGGCCGAAACGGGCATGCTCAAAAGCAACAGCGCGCTAATGGTACGCAGCATCTTGGCAGTCCTCCGGATTAGACGGCGTAGCTTTCCGCAAAGAACGCCCGTTCCAGCGCGATCATGCGCCTAAATGTAGCCAGCGTCTCGGCCCGCGCGTGTTCGTCCAACTTCTCCCAGGCCTGGTCGAGTTGGCCGCGCAGATAGGCAACGACGCTCTCGAAATAGGCGCCGGAATGCAGCGCAATCCACTCGCCATAGATGAAGGGGAGGGTTTCGGCCTTGTCGGCATAGGGCGCGGCCCAGACGAGATAGCTCCACTCGGCGCCTACCAGCACCGCCAGCATCTGTTCATAGCGGCCGGAGCGGACGGCCTCGCTCATGATCGCCCGAAAATCGCGCGCAACCGGGGTGAGCGCAGGCGTGGTGCGATCTTTTGCGGCGACGCCCAACTGGTCGAAGCAGCGCTCGAAATAGGTGTTTTCGGGCCCCGCAATCACGCCCAGGAACTGCGCGCCGGGCAGCGCGTCCGCTAGGCTCGGCGCATGCGCCACCTGGCTCGCGAGCAGGCGCACGAAAGCTTCGATGAAGGCATAGTCCTGCACCAGATACGCGGCGAGCTTCTCGTGAGGCAGTGTTCCGGCCGCCAGTTCGCGGACAAACGGGTTGTCAGTTGCCGCCTCCCAATCCTCGGCGCATTGCTGGCGCAGCCACTCGGTCGGGTTTGGAGAAGGGTCGGCGGGCAGATTGAGAGGCGGTTTCATGAGCGGGCCGTCAGTCGCGGTAGCTGGCGTCGATCTTGTCGAGCTTGCGCATCAATGCAGCGAACTCCAGCCGTCCGTAATCCAGACCCGCTGCACCGTCAGGGTCGCCGGTCTGGGTGCCGTCCTGGATGAAGGCCTCGACATCGTCGCGCGACCGCGCCGCCACATTGTCGCCGACCATGCGCAACGTGCCGGCCGCCCCGGCGTCGAGCTGCACCTCTGCCGCGCGCTCCAGGCGGTAGAGCCGCATGAAGGCTTCCGGCACGGTCTTGCCCGTGGTCAGCAGGCCGTGGTTGCGCAGGATCAACGCCTTGTTCGCGCCCAACGACCGTTGCAGGCGTTCGCGCTCGTCCAGATAGAAGCTGGGGCCTTCGTATTCATGATAGGAGAGGCGCTCGTGGAACATGGTGGCGTTCATGCTGATCGGCAGCAGCCCTTCTTCCAGCGCGGCAATCGCCATGCCCGCGCGGGTGTGGGTGTGCATGACAACTTGGTTTTCCGCGTCGTCCAGCATGTGAATGGCGGAATGAATGATGAAGCCCGCCTTGTTGACGGGATAGGGAGAGGGCGCGACCACATTGCCGTCCACGTCGATCTTCACCAGATTGGAAGCCGTGATCTCGTCATAATTCAGGCCATAGGGATTGATCAGAAAATGGTGTTCCTGCCCCGGCCCCGGCCCGTCTTCCGGCGCTGGGACGCGAGCGGTCAGGTGGCCGTAAATCAGTTCGCACCAGCCGAAATAATCGACCAAACGATAGGCGGCGGCCAGTTCCATGCGAATGTCGCGCTCCGTGGTGGCGGGGGCGAGTACGGTGGTGCGGGCGTCCATGCGATGCTCCCTGGCAGGAAATCTTTGCAGGATCGCAGTTTAGCACGGCACGCGGCTTAGCCGCCACCGCTGCCAGCATGCTTTGCGTGCGATTTCACCGGTCCGCATTGCCCGCGATTCCATACGGAGCGATAGTTAGCGGCCGCCCCGAACAGGAAATATGCCGATGCCGTATGTGCCGCCGATGGAAAATCCCTATCCCGAACCGGGGTGGAAGCGGATCGACCGGTTCCGGTTTCTCTCCGACCTGTTGCTGCTGCGCCTCGCCAGCCGCGGCGTGCTGAACGTGCCCCGGGAAGCCCAATATATTGTCGCAAGGGACTATACGGCCGGCTACGACCTGGACGGCGCGACTCGCTACGTGACCGTGCCCGCCGGCGCGCTGACCGACCTTGCCAGCGTTCCGGCGCCCGCGCGCGCCTATATCGGCCGCGTCGGGCCGCACCTGGAGGCCGCGATCGTGCACGATTTTCTCTACCGCGCCTGGCGGGACCTGCCGGGGGTCGAGCCGACCGACGACAAGCGCTTGTTCGCCGACCAGGTAATGTTGGCGGGCATGCGCGCGGTCAAAATGGAAACCCGGGCCACCGTCATTTTCCGCGCGTTGCGCTGGTTCGGCCGCGACGCGTTCTTCGGAGAGGCGATCGAGCCACGCTATGTCGATCTGAGCGACTTGCGGTAGTTGCACCAGGTCGTCCTAAATCTTGAGCCGCCGCGGAGCGGCGAGTCGAAGGGTCATTTTCAAGCACGCAAAAGACCCTTCGACCCGTCCTGGATCGACATCCGGGACGGCTCAGAGTGCATCTTGATATCACCCATTCCACTGCACCGGGCCGCGGAAGCGCTTGGTGTTGGGATAGGTGCTGACCGCCCAGGCGCCGTCCACCAGCAGGCTGGCGCCGTTCACATAACCCGCGTCGTCGCTCGCCAGATAGCAGGCGGGTGCGGCGATCTCCTCCGGCCGGGCGGGCCGGCCCTGGGGGATGCGTTCTATAAAGGCGGCGAGCGCCTCCGGATCATCGAAGTGCCGGCGGGTCAGCGGCGTTTGCACCAGCCCCGGCAGCACGGCGTTAACGCGGATGCCGTATTCGGCGAACTCCAGCGCACCGTTCTTGGTCAGCGCCTCGCAGCCCGCCTTGGCCGAGACGTAGGCCGCACCCGCGAACATCGGCACATGGGCGTTCAGGCTGGCGATGTTGACGATGGCGCCGCCGTTCCCGGCTCGGATCATCTGGCGGGCCTGGTGCTTCATGCCGAGAAACACGCCTTTCAGGCACAGGTCCACGGTCCAGTCCCAGTCTTCCTCCGGCTGATCCAGGATGTAACCCGGACGGCTGCCGCCCGCGACGTTGAAGGCCGCGTCCAGGCGGCCGAACTTCTCCATTGCCAGCGCGGCCAGCGCCTCGCCGTCCGCCTCGCGCGTCACGTCGGTGAGTTGGCCTACAAAGCCGTCGCCCAGGCGCGTTTCGGCCAGCGCCAGGCTTTCCCCTCCACATCGCCGCCCACCACCTTCGCCCCTTCGGCCAGCAGGCGCTCCACGATGGCAAGGCCGATGCCGGATGCGGCGCCGGTGACGAGCGCAACCTTGCCCTCAAAGCGGGTGGGGGATGTGGTCATAGCGAGGCTCCTTTTCTGTCTGTCAGGCCGTAAAAGCCTGCTCCATCTCGCGCCGGAACCGTACGGTCGGGTCGGCGGCGTCGAAGGTCACGTCTTCCCAGGCGATCAGCTCGCCCTCTGCGATGTCCCGCTTCAGGATTACCCCATGGGCGAGGCCGATGGGCAGGCCGCCGATGCGCAGCGAATCCGCCGCCGGCATCAGCTTGCCCCAGACCGTATAGCCGCCCTCGCCGTCCAACGCCGCGCCCGCCTTCAGATCGAACTTGGCCGTCGCCACCACGTCGCCGCGGAAAAACTCGGGACAGCCGGTCGGCTCGCCTCGGAGGCCGGCGCTCGCGACCGAAATCCCCAGCTCCAGCCCGATCAGGTGATAGGGCCGCCAGAGCGCCGCATAGCGACCGCTCGCATCGGTCAGCACGCCATACTGGCGGAAGCACTCCTTCACATAGTCGGTGCCGCCGTCGAAGGTGACATAGACGCCCCAGCGCAGATCGTCCGGCAAGGGCGTGCCGTCCCGGTCCTCGCTGGCCACGACCTCGACCATGCCGCGGCCTTCCAGCAGGCCGCCGTCCTCCGCGGGGATCAGCTTTTGCGCAAACTCGTTGAAGCCCACCGCCGGGAAGGCGAGCCCGTTCTCCGGCGGGGTCAGGCCGCAGGCATTGGCGACCGCCGCCATTTCGATGCCGGACTTGGTTCCGTCCAGAAAGCTGTTGAACATCTGCGGATTGAGATTGCCGGACTGCGCATCCGCCGCGGTCAGGCCGTAATGGTCCCAGACCGTCGCGGGCGTCGACTGGTGAAATTGCGGCTGGTAGCGCGTGCCCTTGCCGGCCGCGACCACCTCCAGGCCGATGGCGCGGGCCCAGTCCACCTGCTCCGCGATCAACGCCGGCTGGTCGCCATAGGCGAGCGAGTAGACCACGCCCGCCGCGCGCGCCTTCCGTGCCAGCAGCGGGCCGGCCAGCACGTCCGCCTCCACGTTCACCATGACCATGTGCCGGCCATGCTCGAAGGCCGCCAGCGCATGGCGGATGCCGGCGGCCGGCGAGCCGGTCGCGTCCACCACCACATCCAGGCCGGGTGCGGCGATCATCGCCATAGAGTCCTCCGTGACGTGACAGCCGCCGGAGGCGCGCGCCTCTTCGAAACTCTTCGCCGCGTATTGCTCTTCCGGCCAATGCACGCTCGTCAGCGCGGCCCGCGCCCGCTCCCCATCCAGATCGGCCACCGCCATCACCTGCATGCCGGGCGCGCGACGGGCTTGGGAGAGAAACATCGAGCCGAACTTGCCGGCGCCGATCACGCCGACGCGCAACGGATTGCCGGCATCGGCGCGGGCGGCAAGCAGGCGGAAGAGGTTCATCGCAGTAGCGTTCCCCGAAAGATATGCGTGGCGCCCGCGGAAAAACTAAGCCTCGCCCGCGGACCGGCTGTTCGTTGACCCTACTTTCCGGTGATCTGCAACACCCGATCCAGCGTTTCCGACCGATGGTCGGGCACGACGAAGATCGCCTCGTCGTAGCCCAGGTTCACGATCCGCTTGAACCGCTCCTGCGCCGTTTTCAGGTCGCAGCACAGATGAAACGGCCCGTCATCCGGCATGTCCTCGGTCGGAGCCGACAGGTCTACCTTGATGTTGGTGACGATCGCCCGCCCGCCGCCGTGTGAGCGGTAATTTGCGATGCCATCCTTCAGCTTCTCGAAGGTCGAGCGCGCGCCGGAGGCGATCCAGCCGTCGAACTCGGTCGCCGCGCGGGGAATCCACGTTTTGCCTGCCCATGAGCCGATCAGGATCGGCGGGCCGCCTTTCGCCGCCGGCCAGGCATGGATGCGCGCGCCGTTGACCTCCTCGTCCCGCCAGATTTTCTGCATCAGCGGCAGCGCTTCGCCCAGATCGCCGAGCCGCGTCTCGAAGTTCAGGCCGGAGAACGCAAAATCGGTTTTGGTCGAGCCCGCGCCGACGCCAAAGGAAAACCGCCCCTCGCAGAGCAGATGCGCGGTCAAGGCGGACCGCGCCAGGTTTACGGTCTGGCGCAGCGGCACCTGCAGGATACAGGTGCCGACCTCCAGATCGTTGGTCACGCTGGCCGCCAGCGTCAGCGCGATCAGCGGATCGGGGTGGATGCTGCCGCGACCGACCGCATCGAAGAACCAGAGGCCGTCGAACCCAGCAGCCTCAGCGGCACGCGCGCCGTCGAGCAAGCTCTTGCGCGTCAAACTTGAGGAATCGTTACTTAGATAGGCGATGCCGATTTTCATGATGCGCTACCCCTTGAACGGCGCGCCGTCGAAGCGCTCGCGTTTCACAATGTCTTCGACCGGGCGGCGGCGCAGCTTCGAAAGCTGCTTCTTCGGCTTGCCGAGCGGCACGATGGCTGCCACCGCCATATAGTCCGGCAGGCCAAGCGCCTCTTTCAGCTTGGGCTCCTGCGCCACCGCCAGCGTGGTGATGGTGCCGCCCAAGCCCTTGTCGCGCGCGGCCAGCAGCGTGTTCCAGACAAATGGATAAATGGAGCCGCCGCTGATGACGCCGATCCGGTCCAGATTCTTGTCCGTGGAGGCGACGACGCGCAGGTCCACGGCGAACACCAGCAGCACCGGCGCCTTCTTGGCAGGCTCGGTCAGATGCGGCGGCACTTCGGTCGCGGCTTCGGTCTCGGGCGTGACCTTGGTCGGAATGACCGAGTTCCAGGGGCTCTCGCCCGCCTTGTTTTGGGCGGTGTAGAGCTTGCCGGCAGGCCGGGCCGCCTCGCCCAGCATGTCCTTCATCGCCTGGTCGCGGATGACGATGACATGGTTGCCTTGGCGATTGCCACCGGAGGGGGCGAAGCGGGCGAGTTCGAAAATCTCGTAGAGCACGCTGTCCGACACATCGTCGTCGGTGAAGTCCCGGCAGGCAAAGGTGGTGCGCATCACATCGGAGAGTTCCATCGGCGGCGTTCCCTGCTTGCGTTCTGTCGAATGCCGCAGATTGTGGCGAAGCGTGCGGAGGATGTCACTTGTTGCTTCGCCCCCGGTATTCCCGCCCACCGCAAAGCGGTGAGCCGGAACCGCTTTGCGTCCGAGTTGCTCACTCTGCGCGGCCCCGGATATCCCGGATATTCTCCGAGATTCCGGGATACGCCAGCTTACCCCCGCCAGATCGTGCCCAGCACGCGGCGGAAATTTTCGCCCAGATAGCCGCGGATCTGCGAACTCGCTCCAGCCGTGCTTGACCAGCGCCTCGGTGACTTTGGGCAGGTCGGCGTGGCTGCGCACCTCGGCCAGATAGCGTTCCGGGATGGCCTCGCCAAATATTTCGTTGAACTTGTTGATGCCCTCCCAACGGCGGGGCGGCGTGCGCTCGAAGGCGATCTTGGGCAGGTTTTGGCCGGTCGCGAGGTCGGTGCCGAAGCCGACGCTCTCCGGCCCCGCCACCTCACAGAGGTAGTCCAACTGGCGGATATAGTCGCCGATCTCCGGCTTGCGCTGCTCGTCGCCGTCCCAGTTCATCGGGCCATAGATGCTGGCGCCGATATAGCCGCCCTTGGCCACCAGCGCCCGTATCAGGTCGTCCGGCTTGTTGCGCGCGAGCGGGGTCAACGCATGGGCATTGGCGTGCGTCACGAGGCAGGGCTTCTCGCTCGCCTCGATCGTGTCCATGGCGGTGCGGTAGCCGACATGGGACAGGTCGATGGCTATGCCGAGTTCGTTCATGACGCCCACCACCTCGCGGCCATAGGTGGTGAGACCCGCTCCCTCCGGCTCCAGGCAGCCGTCGCCGATCATGTTCCGGTAATTATAGGTCAACTGCATGACGCGCAGCCCGAGCTTGTAGAACAGATAGAGCCGGTCGATGCGATCGGCGATGGGACGTGTGTTCTGCCAGCCCAGGATAGCGCCGATCTTGCCGGCGGCGCGCGCGCGGTCAAAATCGGCGACGTTCTCGATAGGCATCCACGCCGTGTCGGGCTGGCCGAAGCGCTCGTGCCAGCGGGCGACCTCCGCGCAGGCCTGTTCGAAATCGCACTCGAAATTGCAGGCGGTGACGTTGATCGCGTCGATCCCGCCCGCCCGCAGGTGATCCGGCCAGCCGTCGGCGTGATAAACGAGGCTGTCGATCACCAAGGCATCGCGATGAAGGGCCAGGGCGTCAAGGGAGGCGTCGGTCACGGAATCAATCCTCGTCCGCATAGGGGTTTTCCGGTGCGCGCAACAGCACGCGGATCGGCACGCCGGTCAGGCCGAAATCCTGGCGCAGGCCGTTGATCAGATAGCGTACATAGGCAGTCGGCAGCTTGCCCGCCCGTGCCGCAAATACGGCAAAGGTCGGCGGGCGGCGCTTGATCTGGGTGATATAGCGCAGACGCAACCGGCGGCCGGCGATCAGCGGCGGCGGGTGCGCGGCCTGCAACGCCGCGAACCAGCGGTTCAGCTTGCCGGTCGGCACACGCACGTTCCACGTGTCGTATATCTGCGTGACCGCCTGCATCAGCCGGTCCATCCGATGGCCGGTAAGCGCCGAGAACGTTACTACCGGGAACTCCGCGCAACTGGGTGAGCGAGGTCTCCAACCGGTCGGAAATGCGCTGCATCGTGGCCTCGCGGTCCTCGACCGCGTCCCACTTGTTGACCGCCAGCACCAGCGCCCGCCCCTCATTCTCTACGTGGCGGGCGATGGCCAGATCCTGGCGGTCGAACCCCTCGGTTGCGTCGATCATCAGCACCACCACATGCGCAAAGCGGATGGCGCGGATCGTGTCGTGCGTGGAAAGCTTCTCCAATGAGTTGTGAATGCGCGCCCGCCGCCGCATGCCGGCGGTGTCGATCAGGCGGATCGGCCGGCCCTTGTATTCCCAATCAATCGCAATGGCGTCCCGGGTAAGGCCGGGCATCGCGCCGGTAATCACCCGCTCCTCTTTGAGCAAGCGGTTTACCAGCGTGGACTTGCCCACATTCGGGCGGCCGACAATGGCTAGTTGCAGCGCCTTCGGCTCCGCCTCGTCATCCTCGTCCAGTTCCAGAACCGCGCTGGCAGCGGTTTCTTCCTCCGGATCGCCCGGACCGTCCGGCGCGGCCAGATCGTCGGGCGCAGCCAGATCGTCCGACACGTCCACCGCCTCCATCGCCTCGCGGCCGAGGGCATCCAGCACCGCCTGATAAAGATCCGCCATGCCTTCGCCGTGTTCGGCGGAGATCGGCACGGGCTCGCCCAAGCCCAGGCTGAAGGCTTCCAGCAGACCCGGTTGCCCGGCCCTGCCCTCGCACTTGTTCGCGACCAGGATCACCGGCTTTTTCAGCCGGCGCACCTGGACAGCAAACTGCTCGTCGACCGGCGTAATACCCGCCCGCGCATCGATCAACAGCAGGATCGCGTCCGCCTCCTCGATGGCGCGCTGGGTCTGTTCCTGCATCGCCCGCTCCAGCTCGGACGTAGGCGCGTCTTCGTAGCCCGCCGTGTCGATGGCCTGGAAGTTCAGGTCGGCGATATGCGCGTCGCCATAGCGCCGGTCGCGCGTGACGCCCGGCCGGTCATGCACCAGCGCCTGGCGCAAGCCGATCAGCCGGTTAAACAGGGTGGACTTGCCGACATTCGGCCGTCCAACGATCGCAATGCGCGAAGCCATCGAAGATGTTTTACCTTACCGGAACGCCGTCAGCGTTCCATCATTCGCCAGTATATAGAGCGTGTCGTTCGCGATCACAGGCGGCAAAATCATATTATCGCCCGTGTTATGGGTGGCGATCAGCTCGCCGCTTTCCGGCGAATAATAGGTCAGTTGCCCATCTGACCGCACGAGAATGAGGTTTCCGCCCCCCAGCACCGGCCCGGCATAGAAATAGGGGTCGGTCTGGTCTTCGGGGTTCTCGAACCGCGGCAGGGTGGTCACCCAGCGCACATAGCCGCGGGCCGCCTCCAGCGCGGTCAGTTCCGCATCGGTCGTCACGATATACAGCCAGTCGCCGGCGAGCCATGGCGTCTGGCTGCTGCCGATCCGCTGCTCCCACAAACGGTTGCCGGTGCGGCAGCGAAAAGCCCGCCGCCCGGCCGGCGGCGCTGACTGCATAGACCGCATCGTCGGTCATCACCGGCGATCCGGCGATATCGGAAAGTTTTTGCGCCGAAGTCGAACCGACGCAGCGCAGCGAGCGAGTTCCGCCAAAGCTCACGGCCGTTGGCGGTGCGCACCGCCAAAAGCTCCCCGGTCGTCAATGCGGCGACCACGGCGTCACTGCTGGCCGCAGGTGACGCGCCACCCAAGAGGGCCGCGCCCGTCAATGCGCCGGGAACGTCCCAACTGCGCTCCCCGTCTTCGGTGCGAAGCGCGATCAATCGGTTATCTACTGTCACGATGAACAATTGACCGTCCCGAACGGTCGGCGCGCTGCGTGCGGGGCCGGGCAACTGGCGCCGCCAATAGTACTTGCCCGTTTCGGGGTCGAGCGCCCATGCCTCGCCATGGCCGCCCGCCATGTAAACCCGCGAGTTATCGACCGCCAACCCGCCGCCAAAGCCGTCATGCTCTCCAGGGGGGGCGGTACCCACCGCCCAAAGCTCCTGACCCGTTTCTGCGTCATAGGCGCGGACGTTCAGCACCGCATCCAGCACGAAGACGCGCCCATTGGCGACGACCGGCGGCGACAGCGGCCGCCGGGCGGCATCGCGCGCACCCACGGGATCGGAATTGCGCCACAACTGTCGCGGCGCAGCACTCAGAGCGCGGTTTCCGCCATAATGAACGGCGTTCCCCAGGGTTTGCGGCCAGTCCGCGCGCGCATCCGGCGCCGGAACGCTCACCGGCACCGCCGCCACCTCGTCCTGGGGCGCGATCGTGCGGCTCTCATCCAGGATGGGAATGCGTGTTCCGGGCAGGGGCGGCCCTTCGCTTTCGCCGAAAAAGGTTCCCCCGCAGCCCGCCAACACCAGGAGTAGCGCCAATGCGCCGATATTATAGCTGCGCAAGATAGGCCTCTGCCCGGGCGCGGGCGGCTGTTGGCGAATTGGGGTCGTCAAGCAAGCGCTCGAGCAGCGTCTTGGCGGCACTGGTGTCTCCTGCGCGATTTTCCAAGTAGGCGCTCAATTCCCATGCTGCAAAGCGCCACTCGCTGCCGTCGGTCGTTAGCGGCGCCAGCCAAGCCAGCATGGTCGCCGGGTCACCCGTGTCCAGGTCCAGTTCCACCGCCCGGATCGTCGCCAAAGCATGATAGGGCGCTTTGAGCGAGCCGTTTTCCCTCAGGCTTCGGTAGATGCCGCGCGCCGATTTCAATGTCGTCATCATTGGCCCGGAGCGCCGCTTCCTGCAGCAGCGCCAAGGCGACCTGGCGCTCGTTACCATCTTTGGTGACGGCCGCAAAGCCTTCGATCGCCTGCTCAGTCTCTCCCGCCCGCGCGGCGGTGAGCGCGCGGTGCATCTCGACCGTCACCTGCAGATCCTGCCGCAGCTGGTATTTCTGCCAGGCGACCCACGCCACCGTAGCAATCACGATGACTGCCGCGACGCCCAGCACGTATTTCCCGTATTTCTTCCAGACGATTTCCCAGCGGTCGCGCCGCAACTCTTCTTCGATTTCCTTAAAAATATCAGCCAAGGCGGTGTGTTCCTGCCGGTCCTGCGCTCGCCGCGCCACATCTGTGATTGTTCTGGATCGCTTGTCCAAAGCGAACCAGCAACGGCGGTAGCATATCCTGCCCCCCGATTCCATACTGGCGGTGCGCTACCGCACTGGACGAGCGCCGATTTTGGCGGAATGATGGCCGAACTGGCATCAAGAACGCAACGAAATGGCCCACGTGCCGAAGACAGGAACGGGAGTACCCTGGCAATGAGTAAAGTGGTTCAGCTGGAACATTTCCGGCGCGCGAAGCGGCGGGTCTCGTTTGACAAACGAGAGCTTCGCGAATTGATGGAGGTTTACAGCCGCCGCGTCGCCAGCGGCGAATGGCGCGATTATGCCATCAATCACGAGGCCGGCATGGCCGTTTTTTCCATTTTCCGCAGCGCCTATGAATTGCCCCTTTACCGCATTGCCAAGATTGCCGGACGCAGCCCCGCCGAACCGACCGAGTGGATGGTCGTCAGCAATGGCAAGCGGCTGAAACGGTCGACCTCGCTGCCGGACGTCTTGAGCATCTTCGAGAAAAAGCTTGAGGTCGTGCGCGAACGCTATTGAGCGTCACAACGCCTGCGTCGAATTCAAAGAGCCGGAGGAATCTCCTCTCCGGCCATAAGAGTTATTAGTCAGGCGTGGTCAGGCCGCTTTGGCTTCGTCTTTATTTGCCTCGACCTTGCCTTCGATCTGGGGCGCCTGCACGACGCCATTAATGGCGATCTTGCGCGGCTTCAGCGCCTCCGGGACTTCCCGGGCGAGTTCGATGTGAAGCAAGCCATTCTCAAGCGCGGCACCCTGCACCTTCACATGGTCGGCGAGTTGGAAGCTGCGACGGAAGGCGCGCCCGGCAATGCCGCGATAGAGGAAGCTGCGGTCTTCCGGCTGCTCCGGCTGCCTGCCGGTCACATACAGAACGCCGTCCCTCACCTCCAGATCGAGATCGGCCTCGAGAAGCCTGCAACCGCCATCGTAATGCGGTAGGCGTGTTCACTCATTTTCTCGATATTGTAGGGCGGATAGCCGTTCGCTTCATCGGTACGCATCGCCGATTTGACGAGACGCTGCATCCGGTCAAAGCCGACCGAGGAGCGGAACAGGGGGGAGAAGTCAAACGTGTTCATCGCTTCAAGTCCTCTCTTCTGAGCAACAAGCGGTTAGTTAGAAGAACCGCCCATCATGGGCCGGCCCTGTTCCTCTTGCGTACACCCATTCCTATGGCATGCCGCTGGGAACACACAAGAAATTGGTGGCGGGGTTGAAGGTGTCAAGTCTCCCGCCATAAAAAAATCACGACCGCTCCGCCTCTGCGGTCTTGGCTTTCGTTAACGGTGAAGCGCTGAAACTTAACGACTTCTGCTGCGTTAGCTTGGTTAAGAGAGTTCGCGAGCCCTCCAGCGGCGGGCTTGGCGACCAGGAAGTGCAACACCACAAGGACCTTTTATGGCAAACCGACAGACCAAGCCAATCGTCCTCATTACCGGTGGGGCGGGTGGTATCGGCTCTGCGCTGACCGAGGCCTTAAAGTCGGACTACACCATCGTCACCCTGGATCGACACGAGAGCGATCTGGCAGACGACAGTATCTTGTTCGACCTGACCGTGGATGATTTAAGTCGAGCTTGCCCTGCGCAAATTCCGGGACCGGCACGGCGACCACATCGCCGCCGTCATTCATCTGGCGGCCTATTTCGACTTCACGGGCGAGGAAAGCCCGCTTTACGAGGCGGTCAATCAGGAAGGAACCCGCCGACTGCTCCGGTTTCTGAAGGTGTTCGAGGTAGAGCGCTTTATCTATTCCGGCACCATGCTGGTGCATCGCGCTTGCGTCCCCGGCCAACGGATCGACGAAAGCCAGCCGATCGAGCCTTCCTGGGCCTACCCCAAGTCGAAGGCTGCCACCGAGGACGTCATTCGCGCCGAACACGGCGACATACCTTACCTGCTGCTGCGTCTGGCGGGCCTCTACAGCGAAGAACAGGCGGTGCCCACCCTGTCCCACCAGATCGCGCGCATCTATGAACGCGACCTAAAGAGCCGTTTCTACGTCGGCGACCTGAATGTCGGCCAGTCGTTCGTTCACCAGGACGATTTGATCGACGCCTTCCGCCGGGCTATCGACCGCCGGCAAGAGCTTGCTAACGAAGCCGCTATCCTGATCGGCGAGCCGGAGGCGATGGGCTACGGCCAGATCCAGTATACGGTCGGCCGCCTGATTTATGGCGAGGAGGAGTGGGATACCTTCACCGTGCCGAAGCCGCTTGCGCGTGCAGGATCATGGGCGGAACTGAAGACGGAACCCGCCATCCCGGATGCCATCGATCAAGGCGAAAAGCCGTTCATCCGGCCCTTTATGATCGACATCGCCGACGACCACTACGCATTGGATATCAGCCGCGCCCGCGAATGGCTGGGCTGGGAGCCAGAGCACCGGATCGCCGATGTTCTGCCGAGAATGGTGCGTTCGCTGAAACGCGATCCCATTGCCTGGTATGAGCGCAACGGCGTTTCTGAGCCGGGATGGCTCCGCCAGATCGGACGCGTCACGGACGACCCGGAGTTCCCTCCGCGTGCACTACGAAGAGCAATATGCTCGGCGTCACGCGCAATGGGGATGGGCGCCCTTCCTCACCATCGGCATGGGTAGCTGGCTGATCGCTTCTCCCCCGGCGCTCGGCTACGAAAGCGCCTGGATGGTCTGGAACGACATCGTTGTCGGCCTGGCGGTGATGGCGCTGGGGTTCCTGACGCTGTCGCCGCGGTTTGCGATGTTGCGCTGGGCGACGGCGGCGTTGGGCGTCTGGCTGTTGTTCGCACCGCTGGTGTTCTGGGCGCCGACGGCTGAAGCCTATCTGAACGATACGCTGGTGGGGGGGCGGTCATTTTCGGCTTGGCCGTGGCGGCGCGGCCCCCGCCCGGCGTTTCGGCCGCCGCGGCTGAGACCGGGCCCGATCTGCCGCCTGGCTGGAGTTTCGCTCCGTCCTCCTGGACCCAGCGTATTCCCATCATCGTGCTGGCCTTCGTCGGCTTCTACATCTCGCGCTACATGGCTGCCTATCAACTGGGCCATACTGATGCGGTCTGGGACCCATTCTTCACCGGGACGGTGGAGGGAAAGAATGGCACGGAGGACATTATCACCTCCAGGGTCTCCGAGGCGTGGCCCGTTCCGGACGCCGGCCTCGGCGCAACGACCTACATGCTGGAGATTTTGACGGGCCTGGTCGGTTCGCAGCGGCGCTGGCGCACGATGCCCTGGCTGGTAGCGTTGTTCGGCTTCCTGATCGTCCCTTTAGGCATCATCTCGATCACCTTCATCATCATCCAGCCGATCATTATCGGCACCTGGTGCACGCTTTGCCTGATCGCGGCTGCGGCCATGCTGATTTAGATCCCCTATTCGCTGGATGAGTTGGTTGCCTGCGGCCAGTTCCTTTGGCGGCGAAAGAGGGCCGGCGCCTCGGTAGTGCGTGTTTTCTTCTTCGGCGACACCGACGAGGGCGACGAGCAAGTCGCACGGAATAACAGGATTTTTGGTACGCCGCCGGGCGCGGTGACCAAGAACCTGCTGCTGGGCGGGGTCGACCTGCCCTGGAACTTCGTGCCGCTGCTCGTGATTGGCGTCTGGCTCATGTTTACCCGCCTCACCCTTGGGCACGGGGACGGCATGGCCGACACGGATCACCTGGTTGGAAGCCTGGTGCTGACCTTTACGGTCATCGCCACTGCAGAAATTGCGCGGATGGTGCGATTTGCGAACATGGGCCTGGGAGCCTTGCTGTTAATCATGCCATTCATCATGGGCGCCGGCCTGATCTCGACGATCGCGACCGTCGCTTGCGGTATCGGCCTGATCATTTTCAGCTGGAGATGTGGCCCGGTCAGGAACGACTACGGCCGCTGGAGCCGCCTCATCGTTTGAGACAACTCCGCGGGCAGGACACCGGGAGCCGGATTAAAGATCGCCCTCCGCCTTCATCATGCGGATGCTTTCGCGGAACGCGGCCATCGTCTTGATGCGGTCTTCGTCCGTGTGAACAGCGGCAATGTTGCCGCCGGGCCAGCCCATGATATCGACGCCGTTCAGGATCATGGCCAGGCGCAACTTCTGCACCGCGCCGGGTGCGTTCGCCTTCAACTCGTCATACTTGAAATCCAGAGGGTCGAAACTGTCCGGCGAGACGTCCGGCCGCCCCTTTGGGTTGGTGAACACGTGCCAGGTCGAATATTCGCCATAGACCGCCCAGGGCACGCCCTCCGCGCGCAGCACGTCATTCAGTCCGGCCCTGAGCGCCGCGCCATAGGCATTGGCCTTGCCGCACATATCTTCGTTCTGGATAATCTCCAGCGCTGCCAGGCCCGCCGCGGCACTGACGGGATTGGCGTTGTAGGTGCCCTGGTGGCCGATCTTCTCGAAGCCCTTGGCCGCCGCTTTCTCGAAGTCCAGCAGTTCCAGGATTGCCTCCTTGCCGCAGATCGCGCCGCCCGGCAGGCCGCCGGCGATGATCTTGGCGAAGGTGGCGAGATCGGGAGTCACGCCCGCCGCCTCCTGTGCGCCGCCGGGCGCGACGCGGAAGCCGGTTACCACCTCGTCGAAGATCAGCACGGCGCCGTGCTTGTCGCACCGCTCGCGCAGAAAGGCGAGGAAGCCGGGTGCTACCGGCACCATGCCGGTGGACGAGCCGGTCGGCTCCAGAATAACGCCGGCGACGCTATGTTCCGCGAAGGCCTGTTCGACGCCCGCCTCGTCGTTGGGGTCGACCAGCACGGTCGCCGCCGTGATGCCGGAGACCACGCCCGGCGTCGGCGTGCCGTCCATGTGCGCGGCCTGGCCGCTCGCCATATGGTCGTTCCAGCCATGGAAATGAGTCCGGAAGCGAATGACGGTATCCCGGCCCGTAAAGGCGCGGGCGAGACGCAACGCCATCATCGTCGCCTCGGTGCCGCTGGAGGTGAAGCGCACCCGCTCCGCGCACGGCACCATGCGCTTGATCTGCTCGGCCCACAGCACTTCGCGCGGGTGGCTGGCGCCGAAGTGGGTGCCATCCGCCAGCGCCGCCTGCATCGCCGCCAGCACTTTCGGGTGATTGTGGCCCAGCAGCAACGCTCCGTGGCCGCCGAAATAGTCCACGTATTCGTTGCCGTCGGCGTCCCATTTGTGCCCGCCCTCGGCCCGCTCGATATAGAGGCTGTAGGGCGCCAGGTGCCGGCTGTCGTGGGTGATGCCGGAGGGGAAGCTTTGCCGGGCGCGCTCTGCCCATTCAGCAGATTTCGGCGTCTTCGCGACATAGGCGGAGATGATGGCGGAATTCGAGAGCACGGTATCCGGCACGGCTTGGCTTCCTTCTGCGCGCGAGCGTGGTTAGGCTTGGCCGGAACCATAGCCCCTCCGAAAGGACACGTCACCCATGGCCAGCATCATCGCCGACGCCCTGCACCAAAGCTCGATCGTCATCGACGGGCTGATCATTTCGAACTGGTCTCGGGACGTGTTCGAGCAGATGCACAAGGGCGGGCTGACCGCGGCGAACTGCACGTGCAGCGTCTGGCACGGCTTTGCCAATACCATGGCCAACATCGCGGAATGGAAGAAGATGCTGGCGGACAATTCGGACATTCTGATGCAGGTCCACTCCGCTGCCGACATTCGCCGGGCGAAGGAGGCAAAGAAGGTCGGCGTTATCCTGGGCTGGCAGAACACCTATGCACTGGAGCAGAACATCGACCATCTACGCGTCTTCCGCGACCTGGGCGTGCGAGTAATGCAGCTGACCTACAACACCCAGAATCTGGTTGGCTCCGGCTGCTGGGAATCGCGGGACAGCGGCTTGAGCGACTATGGCCGGGATGTGATCGGTCTGATGAACGAGCTCGGTATTCTGGTGGATTTGTCCCACGTGGGCGACCAAACCAGCCGCGACGCGATCGAGCATTCGAAGAAGCCGGTGGCCTACACCCACTGCTTCCCAAGCGCCTTGCAAGAGCATCCGCGCAACAAGTCCGACGAGATGCTGAAGCTGATTTCGTCCAAGCGGGGCTTTGTCGGCGTGGTGGCCTATACGCCCTTCATGCCCAAGGGCGACGATTCCACCGTTGAGGACGTGCTGGACGGCATCGAGCATGTGCTGAACGTCGTCGGCGAGAATCAGGTCGGCATCGGCACCGACTTCACCCAGGGCTATGGCGTGGAGTTCTTTGAATATTTGCGCAGCGACAAGGGCACCGGGCGGCCTCTGGGTGCGGGCATGGCCAAGCGGCCGGACAACCCCAAGGGCCTGGACGGACCGTCGCAATACGCGAACCTGACCGAGGCCATGATGAAGCGCGAGTGGAGCGAAAAACGCATCCGCAAGGTGCTGGGCGAAAACTGGCTGGCATTTCTGGAACAGGTCTGGGGCGGGTAAGGGAGTGAGCCGACACTAAGGCCGCTGCCACTCCCCCGTTCCCCGGCCTTTAGCCGGGGTCCATTTCAGAAACAATAAATAGTGGCCGGCTTTGCGGCAAACTCTCAGGCGTGGGGCCCGGGTCAAGCCCGGGACATAGGTTCAACTCAGCATCGCCTGCACCTTTTGGCAGGCGCGCTCGATCTCTTCCGTGCTGGCGGCGTAGCTGAAGCGGATGAAACCCTCGCCCAAGGCGCCGAAGCTGGTGCCTGCGACCGTGGCCACACCCGCCTCATTCAGCATCTTGTTCTGAAGCTCCTTGGCGCTCAGCCCCGTACCCTCGATGTTCGGAAAGGCATAGAAGGCGCCGCCCGGCTCGACGCAGCGGAACCCGGGGATCTGGTTCAGGGCGCGCACGATTACCCGGCGGCGGTTGTCGAAGGCGGCACACATCTCGTCCACCGCGTCCTGCGGCCCCTGTAACGCGGCGATACCCGCATACTGGGTCGGCGCGTTGACGCAGGAATGATTGTTCACCGCCAGCCGCTCCGCGTAGTAGAACAGGTCCTTCGGCCAAACGCTGTAGCCAAGCCGCCAGCCGGTCATGGCATAGGTCTTGGACCAGCCGTCCAGCAGGATCACCCGGTCGCGGATCGAGGGGTAGTCCAGCAGCGTCACGTGCTCGCGGCCGTCATAGAGAATGCGGGCGTAGATCTCGTCCGACAGCACCACCACCTCCGGCCATTTCTCCAGGCCGGCGACCAGCTTCTCGATCTCTTCCTTCGGCGTTACGCCGCCGGTGGGGTTGGCGGGCGAATTCAGGATCATCAAACGGGTGGCGGGGGTGATCTGTTCCAGCACCTGCTCGGCGGAGAAGGCGAAACCATTCTCCTCCTCCAGCCGCATCGGCACGGGCTTGGCACCTGTGTAGCGGATCATGGACTCGTAGATCGGAAATCCCGGATTGGGATAGATGATCTCCGCCCCCGGCTCGCCGAACATCAGGATCGCGAAAAACATCGTGGGCTTGCCGCCCGGCATGATCATGACGCAGTCCGGGTCGATCTCCACCTTACGGTATTTAGCGATGTCGGCGGCCACCGCCTCGCGCAGGGCAGGAATACCGTTGGCGGGCGTGTAGCCGTGATGGCCGTCGCGCATGGCCTTGATCGCGGCCTCGACGATATGCGGCGGCGTTTTGAAGTCCGGCTGGCCGATGCCGAGGTTGATGATGTCCTTGCCCTCGGCCGCCAGCTTGCCGGCGCGCGCCAGCACCTCAAAGGCGGTTTCGGTGCCGAGTTCGGAGAGGTTGGCGGCGAGTTTGGCCACGGGCGGCGTTCCTTCGGTATTCGGTTCGGGCCATGCTGAAACGGCTATGGCCGCACGATCCATAGGGCGTGCGCCAAGTCAAGGGAAGACGGCACTACCTCTCATGCCCAAAGACAGCTCCCTATTCCGTGCCGCTACGCTCGGCTGCCTCCTCTTTGCCTTCCTCGGCGGTCTGCCGGGCTTCTTCGCCATCGCCATCTTCAGGATCGAGGCTCTCTTGCCGCTCTTCTGCCGTTCGCTCGCGACATAACTCCACGAAAACCGGAAAATGATCAGAACCAATGTTCTTACACACGTGCAGTTTCTTAATCGTGAAGTGTTTCGAATGAAAAATATGATCCAACGGCCAGCGCAGGCCCGGTGTCTGCACCGGGAAAGTCGCAAACACGCCCCGTCCACGGCGAGGGTCGAGCATGTCCGTCGTTCGCATCAGCAGTTCCGTGGTGCGCGACCAGGCAACGTCGTTGAGATCGCCCGCGATAATCGCTGGCAGGCTACTTTCGCTCGCCTCCCGTCCGGCGATGATCAGCTCGGCGTCGCGGGGCCGGGTGTTCTTGAAGTTGGGAACCGGCGGTTGCGGGTGAATTCCCAAAAACAATATCGACTCGCCATTTTCCATAGTGAGCCGCGCGTGCACCGACGGCACCTCCGGCTCCAGCAGGAACCGCAGCCTGACCGATTCGACCGGCATATTCGTCATGAAGTGCAGGCCGTATCCGTTTTCCTGCGGATGCCGCACTACCGTTTCGTATTTTGATGCCAGCGGGTGAAGCGCGTCATCCCACCAACCGTTGGTTTCTACCAAAAGTAGTATATCGGGCTTTACCTCCTCTGCCAGGCGGATCAGGCGTTCGGCATCGCGGTTGCCGACGCGAACATTCGACACCAACAGCTGCACGCATGCGTCACAGGTTTTGGCATCGGCCACTTGTCGCTTGGCTAAAGGCGTAAAGGGCCAAATTCGCGTCATCTGGTATAGAAAAGCTGCAAACGCGAGGACAACCAACGCCCAGGTAAAACCGCTCTTCGGCTGGTCAAACGCCAGCAAACACACGCAGACGATCACTAATGCAATCGCAACTTGGAACCTCGGGTAGTCCAGCACCCGTATCCACCACCAGCCGACCGGAAGCATCGGCAGCGCGGTGACCAGGATGAAAAGAATACTGAACCCGTACAGAAAAATCGTCACTTGGCGCGCTCCTGCCGCGTACATTATGTCATTAACATAGGACACCCGTTCCCTGCCACACCCGCGCGAGACAGGCGTTCCGTTGCGTTGCCGGCGCCGTCTCGGTCAGGTTGACGGCATTGGCCGTACCGCGCGAGGCAAGGGTCATGCCGCAACCGCACGCTCCACCCAGTCAAGCCGGTCCTGGCCCCAGTACAGCTCGCCATCCACCACGTAGGTGGGAATGCCAAAAATGTCGTTTGCCAGCGCGTCCTCGGTGTTCTGCATGAACTCGTCTTCGGTGGCCGGGTCCTGTGCTGCCTGTACCAGTATATCGCCCGGCAGGCCGGCCTCGTTGGCTATCGATTCCAATTCGCGCCAGTCGTTGATGTTGCGGTCCTGCGCCCAGACCGCCTGGGGCAACGCGAACACCAACTTGCCGGTCTCCATGCCCAGCCGGTCGCAGGCCACGGTCAGGCAGGCGGCGCGGCGCTGGCTGACGGGATAGTATTGCGGCTTCTCGCTGAGCGGCAGGCCGTAAAATTCGGCCCAGCGCTGCATCTCGCGCTTGCCGTATTTGCGGTGGCTTTCGCTGCGCTCCGGCGCCTCGTCTTCGCCCAAGAGACGGATCATCATCTCGCGCAGGTCCACGGGATAGTAGCGGATGCGGGCGTCCGCCTTCATCGCGATGTCCTCCAGCCGGCGTTGGGCCAGATAGACCCAGGGGGAATTGAGGCAGAAATAGTAGTCGATCTTCTTGTCGCTTGTGTTGTCGCTCATCAGCCGGCTTCCTCACGCATCGTTACTTAGCCTGCAGCAGAACAATAATCCCGGCGGCGATCAAGAGCACGCCTGCGACCTCCATCCGGTTCGGGCGCTCTTTAAAGATGAAATAGCTGGCGGCGAAGGTGAAAATCAACTCGATCTGGCCGAGCGAGCGCACATAGGCAACGCTCTGAATCGTCATGGCGGTGAACCAGCAGACCGACCCCAGGACACCCGCCAGCCCCACCATGCTCGCCGGCCGCCAGGCCCTGACGACCGCCAAAGTCTGCCCCGGTTCCTTCCACTGCATATAGGCCAGCATGACGGCGGTCTGGAAGAGCGTCGCCCACATCAGGGTATAGCCCGCCTGCATCAGGAACGTATCCTCGCCGCCGCCCAGCGCCAGCGAGCCACCGCGAAAGCCGACGGCCGAAATGCCGAACAGGGCGCCGCTGGCAAGCCCAATGCCCGCCGTGCGCGACGCCGTTGCCTGCAGCATGGAGGAAAGCGTTAGTCGGGTGCGCGCGAACGAAATCAGCGCGACGCCGAGAAAGCCGACCAGGATCGCCACGCCCGCGCCGAGCGAGAGCGGGTCCGCCAGGATGACGAAGCCGAAGATGGCGGCCTGAATGGCCTCAGTCTTGGAATAAGCCGTACCGACCGCGAAATTGCGAAGGCCAAACAGATAGACCAGCAGAAAGGTCGCCACGATCTGGCTCAGGCTGCCGAGCACGACATACATAACGAATGTCGCATTCGGCTCCGGCCAGGGCAACTCCACCAGCACATGCAGGACCAGGACATAGGCCCCCGCCACGGGCACCCCATAGCCGAAGCGCACGAAGGTCGCGCCGGTCGTGGACAGGCGGCCCTTGAGATGCTTTTGCACGGCCGAGCGAACATTCTGAAGGAAAGCGGCCGCGATGGTGACGGGAACCCAAAGCTCAATCATGGAAAATGAAAGACCTGCGAAACGGAACGTGGCACCTTAAGGCGATGCCACGCCCGGCGCCAGTAGGGCGATCAAGAGGCCGATCGTTACCACGCTCAAGCCGGTCGTGATCAGGATGGCGCTGCCGCAGCGCTGAACGTAGACGCCGTAGCGGCTGGCGATCAGGAACGGGTTCACGCCGACCGGCGTGGACGCCAGGAGGATGGCAAGGGCCAGCGTCTCGCCGCGCAGCCCCGCCAGAAAGTAGCCTATGGCGCCGACCAGCGCCGGGCTCACCAGCAGCTTGATCGCGCTGAGCCATACCGCCTCCACCAGGTCACCCGCCAGCTTGAATTGCGCCACGGACGCCCCCAGGGCGAACAGGGCGACCGGCGGCGCGGCGGCGGCCAGCAGGTCGATCATCCTGGCCGCCGGGCCGGGAATGGCAAGTCCGAGCGCGCCCCACACCAGCCCCGCCGCCATGCCGAGCAGGATCGGGTTCGTCAACAATCCTTTGAGCGCGCTGCAAACGTTGCGCCAGGAACTGCCGGCCGAGCCCTGCCCCAGCTCGATCAGCGTCGTGGTCAGCGAATAGTAGATCAAGCCGTTCACGGCGATCACCGACGACGTGAGCAGCAATCCCCGGTCCCCGAACAGCGCGTAGGCGAGCGGCAAGCCCAACATCACCGTGTTGGTAAAGGCCGCGCAAAGGCCAGCCATGGTCGCCTCCCCCAGCGGCCGCCCGCGCGCCAGCCAGAGCCAGAGCAACACCGAAAGCTGGATGGTGAGCCCGCCCCCAAAAAACGCCACCAGCAGACCCGGCTCCAGCGGCTCGGCCCCGAACAGGCGCGTGCCCGCCCGGAACAGCAGGACCGGGATGGCGCAATAGAACACGAACTGGGTCAGGCCGCGGGTGCCCTCCGCCGAAAGCAGCGGCGTGCGGGCCATCAGATAGCCGAGCCCGATCAGGCCGAAAATCGGGATGACGATGTCGATGACGAGGGTCATGACTGAACCGGATACCGCCGCAACACACCGAACATGATGCGGCGGGCTGGCAGCCCGCTAGCTCGGCACCAAGCCGCCATCCACATTGTAGCATTGGCCGGTGATGTTGCGCGCGCCGGCTCCGGCCAGAAACACGGCCATGGCGGCAATGTCCGCAGGCGTGTTTGGCCGGCCGATCGGAATGGGCTTGGCGGCGCGGGCGATCATCTCTTCCTCGGAAACGCCCTGTTCGGCCGCGCGGATCTTGATCAGGTCTTCGACGATGGCGGTCAGCGTCAAGCCGGGACAGATCGCGTTCACGTTGATATTGTGCCGGCCCAGTTGTTGCGCCGCGATCTTGGTGAGGGAGATCACCGCCCCCTTGCTGGCCGCATAGGCCGCGTTCGAAGTATCTTTGTAGCCCCGCCCGGCGATGCTGGCGATGTTGATGATGCGGCCTTCCTGCTGTTCGATCATCTGCCGCGCGGCCCGTTG
This sequence comes from uncultured Alphaproteobacteria bacterium, assembly GCA_963807085.1. Taxonomy (GTDB): domain Bacteria; phylum Pseudomonadota; class Alphaproteobacteria; order Bin95; family Bin95; genus JACKII01. The sequence continues at coordinate 127,486 of CAWEBB010000032.1, read as the reverse complement.
CAGGCAAAAGAACACGCCCTTGGCGTTGACTCGGTGGATGCGGTCCCAGTCCTCTTCGGTCAGGTCCATGATATAGGCGCTGCGGGTGACGCCGGCGTTGTTCACGATGATATCGAGGCGCCCATGCCGCGCCACCACCTCGTCCACCATGCCGTTGATTTCGGCGACATCGCCGCAATCGGCCTGGATGGCGGACGAGGCAACCTGGTGCTGCGACGCCTTCCGGGCCGTGGCTTCGGCCGAGGCGCGGTTGATATCGGCGCAGGCGACGGTCGCGCCGGCCTCCGCCAAACCGATGGCGCAGGCCTGGCCGATGCCGCTGCCCGCGCCGGTGACAAGGGCTATCTTTCCTTGAAGGGTCATGGGCTTTCGTGTCCTCAATCTTTGTTGCTATACTATGGGCACTGTGCTTCAGATAGCATAGGAACCGGCGCATGAGCGATCATCACCATAACGAGCATGACCACGACCATTCCCACCTTTCGGACGTGGAGTTGCGGGTGCGTGCGCTCGAATCCCTGCTGGTGGAAAAGGGTTACGTCGATCCGGCCGCACTGGACGAGCTGATCCAGACCTACGAGACCAAGGTCGGCCCCCGGAACGGCGCGCAGGTCGTTGCCAAGGCCTGGACCGATCCGGCCTACAAGAAATGGCTGCTGAAAGATGCCACCAGCGCCATCGCCTCCCTGGGCTTCACCGGGCGGCAGGGCGAGCACATGGTGGTGGTCGAGAACACGGCGCAGGTGCACAACATGGTCGTCTGCACGCTCTGCTCCTGCTATCCTTGGCCGGTGCTGGGCCTGCCGCCGACATGGTACAAGGCCGCACCCTACCGCTCCCGGGCCGTCATGCAGCCGCGAGCGGTGCTGGCCGAATTCGGCGTCAGCCTGCCGGAAGGCAAGACCATCAAGGTCTGGGACTCGACGGCGGAGATCCGTTATCTGGTGCTGCCGGAGCAGCCGGAAGGCTCCCAGGGCCTGAGCGAGACCGAACTGGCCGGCTGGGTCACCCGCGACTCGATGATCGGCGTCGGCCTGCCGCTTCAGCCGCAGGAGGATTGAACCCATGAACGGTGCACACGACCTGGGCGGCATGCACGGCTTCGGCCCGATCGGCCCGGACCCGAACGAGCCCCTGTTCCACGCGGAATGGGAGCGGCGCTGCTTCGCCATCACGCTCGCGGCCGGCTTCACTGGCGAATGGAACATCGACGCGAGCCGCTTCGCCCGGGAACAGATGCCGCCGGCCGAGTACCTTTCAACCGGCTATTACGAGCACTGGCTGTTCGGCCTGGAATTCCTGCTGGCCGAGCGCGGCATGGCAACGCCCGACGAAATGGCGGCGGGCAGGCTGGAGGTTGAGCCGAAAGCCAGCGCCCGCACACTGAAAGCCGAGGCCGTGGCCAAGGCGCTATCGACCGGCGGCCCGAGCGCGCGCGAAACCAATGCCGCGCCGCGCTTCGTCGTCGGCGACAGGGTGCGGACCCGCAACATCCACCCGCCGACCCACACCCGCCTCCCCCGCTATGCCCGCGGCAAGGTCGGCACCGTGAAGCTGTTGCATGGCGCCCATGTTTTTCCGGACAGCAACGCCCTCTTCGCAGGCGAAGAGCCGCAACACCTCTATACTGTCGAATTCGACGGCCGGGAACTGTGGGGGCCGGACGCGGAGCCGGGCGTCTCCGTCACCACCGACTGCTGGGAAGGCTACTTGAATGCCACTTGACCTGTTGCCCGGACAGCCGGCCGACCGCGCGGGTGAAGTAATTTTCGCCGAGCCCTGGATGGCGCAGGCGTTTGCCATGGCCGTGAAGCTGCACGAACAGGGTCTGTTCACCTGGCCCGAATGGGCGGCCACGCTGGCGGCGGAGATCAAGCGCGCCCAGGCGGCGGGCGATCCGGACCTGGGCGACACCTACTACTGGCATTGGCTCGACGCGCTGGAGCGGCTGGTGGCAGAGAAGGGTGCCTCGTCGGCCAAGGAGCTTACCGAACGCAAAAGGGCCTGGGACCGGGCGGCCAAAGCCACGCCGCACGGCCAACCGATTTTGCTGAAATTCGGTTAAAGCGCTTGGTCGAAATCCCCCGCGAGCGCCTGGCGCGTCGCCTCCGGCATGGCAGCGATGTGGCCGTAGCCCTCATGGTCGATACCCACCAGAACCTGCGTACCCGGCTCTTTGAACGCCTCGATCTGGGCGTCGCTGAAGTCGAAATGGACGAACTGCACCGATGAGGCCTTGCCCTCCGCCGTCGTGCGGTCCGCGTCTTCCTCGGCGCGGGACATGATGCGCTCGCCGCCGATCTCGATGAACATACGCTCCTCGACCCCGCCGAGCCGGTTGAGCACTTTCTTGCGCCGGACCTCGTCGTCGATTTCGAACATGACGGTCGCGGTCAATTCCTTGCCCTGAGGCACCAATGGATTATACGCTTCCAACTCGTCGGGGAGTTGTTCCTCGCCGCCTTTTTCGATGGCCAGCATCTCGTGGACCTGGTGCCACATGGTGTCATAATTCTCGAAGTAAAAGGTGCAATACGGCCCCACTTCCATGCGGCGGGTTTTCTTTACCGCCGCCATACGGCCGCGTCTTTCCTTCCGGACCGCTTCGTAATCGGCCAGCGGCATAATATCCGCGCGGGTAATTTCTTTCTTCGCCATCGTCGGTACCTTCCGGTTCAAGTTAGGCCACGCCATAGGCGCGGGCGAACAGTTCGATCGGATGGGGCGCGTCTTCGACCCGCTGCCCCGGCTCGACCAGGCCCATGCCCTGCGCGATATGCATCCCGGCGAGCGGGCATTCGGACACCAGGTAATGCCGACCTTCCGCCGCCTTCACATTCTTCACCGCCTGCCGGGCCACCGGCTTGCCGACCTTGTGCGCGACCTCAAAATGCTCCTTCATTATGCCCCACGAACCACCGTGGCCGGAGCAGCGCTCGATTACGTTCAGCTTGATATCGGGGATCAGGCGCAGCATTTCCGCCGCCTTCTGGCCCATATTTTGGGCGCGGGCATGGCAGGCGATGTGCACCGTCACGCTGCCGTCCAGTGCTCCCAGCCCATCGGCCAGCCCTTCGTTCTTGGCGATGTCGACCACGTATTCGGCGACATCCCGCGTGGCGGCCGATAGCGCCTTCACATTGTCATCGTCCGGCACGATCAGCGGCCATTCAAACTTCAGCATCAGCGCACAGGACGGCACCAGTGCGATCACCGGCAGGCCCGCATCCACCTGCGGCCGTAGTTCCGCCGCCACTTTTTTCGCCCGATCCGCCACATCCTTGATGTCGCCCTGCTCCAACTGGGGCATGCCGCAGCACATGGGATAAACGATTTCTGCCTCGACCCCGTTCTTGGCCAGCACGCTGAGCGCCGCCATGCCGGTTTCGGTGCGGTTGTGGTTGGCGAAGCAGGTCGCGAAAATCAGCGCCTTGCGTCCGTGCGCCGGTGCCGCCGTGTTAATTGAGGCTGGGCGCGCCTTAGCCTGCGCCTCGAGCGACTTGGCGGCGTATTTCGGCAGGGCCGCGTCGTGATGCGACGCCAAGCGTCTTTTCCAGCAGGGGCCGGGTCAGGCTGTTGCCTTCAGCGCTCGCCCAGTTGCAAAGCCCCGGCGCCAACCGAGCCATGGTCGCATTGCGGTCGGTCCTGGTCAGTTGCTTGATGCCGAAATGCCGCCCCCTTTTTCTGGAACTCCGCAGCCCTGTAGCGTAGCATCAGATGCGGGAAGTCCAGATTGAACTCGTGCGGCGGCACATACGGGCACTTGGTCATAAAGCACATGTCGCAGAGCGTGCAGGCGTCCACGACCGGCTTGAAGTCCTTACTGTCGACGGTGTCCAGCTCCATCGACGGCGCTTCGTCAATCAGGTCGAACAGCCTGGGGAACGAGTCGCACAGGTTGAAACAACGGCGGCAGCCATGACAGATGTCAAATACCCGCCGCATTTCCGCGTCGATTTCGTCCAAATTGGTGAAATCGGGATCTTCCCACGCGATGGGATGGCGGGTTGGTGCTTCCAAGCTGCCTTCGGCCATATAACTTCCTTCCGTGGGCCCTGTCCCGGGCCCCGGTTGACTATTGCTTCATCAGGATGAGTTCAGGCGGGGCGACTACAACACGCCCCGCCTGGCCACTGGCTGCTAGTCGAGCTCGTCCAGCGCCTTCTGGAAGCGGCCGGCGTGGCTTCGCTCCGCCTTCGCCAGGGTCTCGAACCAATCCGCAATTTCGTCGAAGCCCTCTTCGCGTGCGGTCCGAGCCATACCCGGATACATGTCGGTGTACTCGTGCGTTTCACCGGCAACTGCCGAAACGAGGTTCTCGGAAGTGGCGCCGATCGGCTTGCCGGTCGCCGGATCGCCCACTTCTTCCAGAAACTCCAAATGGCCGTGCGCATGGCCGGTCTCACCTTCGGCGGTGGAACGGAACACGGAGGCGACGTCATTATAGCCTTCGACGTCGGCCTTTTGTGCGAAATACAAGTAACGACGGTTGGCCTGGGACTCGCCGGCAAACGCCTCTTTTAAATTCTCTTCGGTCTTGGTGTTTTTGAGCGACATTACGCCGTTCCTCCAATTGGGTGGGTTCCGCAGAGCCATTCCTGATAGAAACGCCTCGTCATCCCTATAAGGGTTTGTAGCGAGCGAAAGTCAACATTAGAATCGTTCTAAAAATCAAACCAACATCGCCAATTATTGCGATTGCTTCCGCACCCGCACTATGATGTTGACCTGGTCGATCGCGGTGCCGGTAGGCGGGGCCGGCAGGGCCGAAACGGCCACGGCCTCCGGCGGTATATCGGCCAATTCCCCCGTATCCACATTAAAAAAGTGGTGGTGACCGCTGATGTTGGTGTCGAAATAAGAACGGCCGGGCTCGACGACCACTTCTGCAAGCAACCCTGCATCGCAAAGTTGGTGCAATGTGTTGTAAATGGTCGCCAGGGACACCTTCAAACCGGCCCCTTCGGATTCACCATGCAATTGATCGGCGGTAACGTGCCGGTCGCCATCCCTGAACAAAAGATGGCTTAGGCCAACGCGCTGGCGCGTCGGACGTAGCCCCGATTGGCGGAGAAGATCGATTATCCCAGCATAGGGGCGGGTCATCGCGTTTATCGTTGCTCCATAGGCTTTGCCGCCTTCGCACACGGCGACCTGTTGATCATGGCGTCTGACCCACAATATGGTGCGCCGTTCCGAGGTTGCGACTGATAATCATCAAAAGATGATCTACGCCCCCGTCAAAATCCTGTCGACGAGCGCCCGGACCGTCGGAATGTAGCCGTTTGCGTAAAAAGGATCGGTCGCGAACCGAAAGGCATTGTGTCCCGCGAACATCAACTGGGTGTCCGGCTCGCTGCCATGGCCGATATTTTGCAATGTCTTTTGAATGCAGTAGGAGCGCGGGTCGGTCTTGCGGCCGGTGGTTCCCGCTTCATTCTCCGCCCAGTTGGAGAAGCGGCAGGCGGACAGACAGCCCATACATTCGATCTGGTCGATCAGGATTTGTTTCTTGGAAGGGCCGGAAACGAAGATGAGCGTCGAATCCGGGGTGCGCATCGGTTCGTCATAGCCCTCTTCGATCCATCCTTGCATCCGCTCCAGGTCTTCCTTCGTCACATAAACCTTGCGCTTGCGGGGCCCCATCGCGAAGGCCGTGTCATGCTCGCCGACCGGTTCCGGCGAGTAGGCGACCTGCCGCTCGTTCCGCTGGCGCAATTCCTCCAGAAACTCGTTCCGCACCGCAGAGGAATAGAAGCCAGTCGGACTGTATCGGTTCAGAAAAACGTCGCCTTCCTTCAGGGTCAGCAGGCGCTGCTTCCAGATATCCGAGATGGGGCTTTCCTCAGTGAGTAACGGCCGTGTGCCGAATTGAAAGGCGATCGGCGCGATCTCGGGATCGTCGATCCAGTCCGCCCACTCGTCCAGACGCCAAACGCCGCCGGCCATGATAACCGGCGTGTTGTGCAACCCGGCCTCGTTCAACAACTTCCGAAGCGCACGCACCCGCGGCTTCGGATCTTCCGGCTCAAGCGGATCTTCGCTGTTCGAAAGGCCGTTGTGACCGCCGGCACGCCACGGATCTTCATAGACGACCCCGCCCAGCCGGTCCGCGAACCGATGGTAGGAGCGCTTCCAGAGTGCGCGGAAGGCGCGGGCCGAAGAGACGATAGGATAGTAGTAAACACCATAGGAGACGGCAATTTCCGCGACCTTGTATGGCATCCCCGCGCCACAGGTCACCCCGTCGATCAGGCCCTTGGCGCCTTGCAGGGTGCCATGCAGCACCTTTTCCGCCCCGCCCATCTCCCACAGGACATTCATATGGATAGGGCCGGCGCCCTTTGCAGTCTCATAGGCGACGCGCGCCTGGTAAATCGCGCCTCGAACGCCATGGGCGATTAACTCATCATGGCGGTCGCGGCGAGACTTACCATAATATTCCTGCGACACCAGATTACCGTCGTCATCCCGCGTATCGGCATTGACGCCGGAAAAGGTGCCCACTCCGCCGGTTGCGGCCCAAGCCCCCGAACTTTCACCGTTTGAGATGGCAATGCCCTTGCCTCCCTCGATCAGAGGGAGCGCCTCTCGGCCGGACAGCATGATGGGATTGAGTTGGAAGCTCAAGGCTGCACCTTTCCGAACGCTTTCTGCTGTTTAGGCTTCGGCGGCCGCCGCGGTCAGGTCTTCTCCGGTCTCCTGGTTAACCGCTCGCATGGAGAGCTTGACCCGGCCACGATCATCGACGCCGAGGCATTTCACCTTGACCATTTGGCCCTCGCTGACGACATCGGCAACCGTTTTCACCCGCTCGTTTTTCAACTCGCTGATGTGAACCAGGCCGTCCTTCGGGCCCAGAAAGTTCACAAAGGCGCCGAAATCCATGATCTTCACGACCTTTCCGTCGTAAATCACTCCCGGCTCCGGCTCTGCCACGATGCCGCGGATCATGTTGATCGCGAGTTCGGATGCGGCACTGTCGACGCTCGACACCTTGATGGTGCCGTCATCCTCGATATCCACCTTCGCGCCGCTCTTCTCCACGATTTCGCGGATGATCTTGCCGCCGGTGCCGATTACGTCGCGGATCTTGTCTTTCGGAATCGACATTGTGGTGATGCGCGGCGCGTTAGAGCTGACCTCGGTCCGGGCGTTGCCAATGGCTTTCGCCATCTCGCCGAGGATGTGCATCCGGCCGTCTTTCGCCTGGCCGAGCGCGACCTGCATGATCTCTTCGGTGATCGAGGTGATCTTGATATCCATCTGCAGGGACGTGACGCCCTTGTCGGTACCGGCCACCTTGAAGTCCATGTCGCCCAAATGGTCTTCGTCGCCCAGAATGTCGGACAGCACGGCAAACCGGTCGTCTTCCTTGATCAGCCCCATGGCGATGCCGGCCACCGGCCGCGACATCGGCACCCCGGCGTCCATCAGGGCCAGCGAGGCGCCGCAAACGGTCGCCATCGAAGACGACCCGTTCGACTCGGTAATTTCGGACACCACGCGGGTGGTATAGGGGAAGTCTTCTTTCTTCGGTAGCAACGGACGGATCGCCCGCCAGGCAAGCTTGCCATGGCCAATCTCGCGACGGCCCGGCGGACCGAACCGACCGGCCTCACCCACCGAATAGGGCGGGAAGTTGTAATGCAGCATGAAATGCTCGCGCATTTCGCCTTCGAGCCGGTCCATGATCTGCTCGTCCTGAGCGGTGCCGAGCGTTGCCACCACCAGCGCCTGAGTCTCACCCCGGGTGAACAGCGCCGACCCATGGGCACGCGGCAGGATGCCGACTTCCGCTGCGATCGGCCGGATATCGACCGTGCTGCGGCCATCGATGCGCTTGCCGGTATCGAGGATGGAGCCGCGAACGATCTCGCTCTCCAGATCCTTGAACAAGCCGGCCGCGATGTCGGTGTTGAGTTCCTGGTCCGCGATCGCCTTCAGGGCCACGTCCTTGACCGCGGCGACGCTGTTCTGGCGCTCGGCCTTGGCTGCAATGGCGTAGGCACTGCGCAAGCCATCGGCGGCAAGGCTGCTCAGGCGGCTGCGGATGTCGGCCACACTCGCATCTTCCGCGGACATTTCCCACGGCTCTTTCGCGGCCTCTTCCGCCATACTAATGATCGTGTCGATCACCGGCTGGAAGCCTTTATGGCCGAACATCACGGCCTCCAGCATCCGCTCCTCGGACAGCTCATGGGCTTCCGATTCGACCATCAGAACGCCCTGCTGCGTGCCGGCGACGATCAGGTCCAGAGAGCTTTCCTTCACCTGATCCAGGGTCGGGATTCAGCACCAGCTCGCCATTGACCTGGCCGACACGCGCGCCCCCGATCGGGCCGAGGAACGGCAGGCCGGAAATGGTGAGCGCGGCACTGGTGCCGACCATCGCCACAATGTCCGGGTCGTTCTCCATGTCATGCGCCAGCACGGTGCAGATGACCTGGGTCTCGTTCTGGAAGCTCTTGATGAACAGGGGCCGGATCGGACGGTCGATCAGACGGGAGGTCAGAACCTCCTTCTCGCTCGGCCGCGCCTCGCGCTTGAAAAACCCACCCGGAATTTTGCCGGCCGCAAATGTTTTTTCCTGGTAATGGACGCTCAACGGGAAAAAATCGATACCCGTCCGCTGCTTCTTCTCCGCCGTGGCCGTGCAAAGCACCGTGGTGCCACCGTACGTGGCCACCACGGCGCCCGTTGCCTGGCGTGCCACCTTGCCCGTTTCCAACACAAGCGGGCGTCCCGCCCACATCACTTCTTTACGCACTATATCGAACATTCGTTCGTCTTCCTCGATTCCTATGGGGCGGCGTTCGTATCCACCGCCCGGGTTTTAGCGGCGCAGACCCAGACGCTGTATCAGCGACCGGTAGCGGCCTTCGTCTTTCTTGCGCACGTAATCCAGCAAACTGCGGCGCTGACCAACCAGCATCAACAGTCCGCGGCGCGAGTGCACGTCCTTTTGGTGTTCTTTCAGGTGCTCGGTCAGGTTCCTGATCCTCTCTGACAGGATTGCGACCTGCACTTCCGGAGAACCCGTATCGCCCTCGTTGTGCCTATATTCCGAGATCAGTTCTTGCTTACGCTCAGGCGTGATCGACATCGTCCATTCCTTTCAAAGGGTCATTGCTGGAGCGGGACCGGTCGTCACGGCGCGGCGTGTGATGGATGATCCGCAGCGGCTTTGCTCTGCCAGCATCGAACTGGACGAGCGCGACCGTCTCCCCCTCCCAGGTAGCGCGCGCGATGTCGCCATCGTCGTGTGCGCCAGCCCGTTCAAGATCGCTTCTGCGAAACAAGGCCACCGGCCGCCCCTGTCGGAGCCCCGCGGCTTCGCTTCCAGAAACGGCCAGCGCCGGGATGTCGGCCAGCGCGGTCTCAACTGGAAGCAATTCTGTCATCTGTTGCGTTACCTGCCCAATTTCTTCAAGCTTGGCTAGGGTGTGGGCATGGCTTTCATGGAATGGCCCAACGGCTATTCGACGCAGAGCCAACACATGCCCCACGGTCCCCAGCGCCAACGCAATGTCGCGCGCCAGGCTCCGCATATAGGCGCCCTTGCCGCTTTCGACCACAAAGGTGGCATGATTTTCGTCCGGCATGGCTTCCAGGCGGAGAGAAACGATCTCGATCTCGCGCGCCTGTAATTCGACCGCCTGATCTTCCCGGGCCAGATCATAGGCGCGTACGCCATCGACCTTGATCGCGGAAAAAATGGGCGGCACTTGCTGGATCAGCCCCACAAAGCGCGGCAGCACCGCTTCAATCGCCGCACGATCCGGCCGGTGATCGCTGTTCTCGACCACCTCGCCTTCCGCATCGTCGGTATTGCGGGCCTCACCCCACCGCACAGTGAACCGATACGTCTTTTGCCCGTCCATGACATAGGGCATCGTCTTGGTCGCCTCACCGAGCGCGATCGGCAAGACACCCGTCGCCAATGGGTCGAGCGTGCCGCCATGGCCCGCCTTGGCCCCGCCCGCCAGTCGCTTTACCGCGTTGCAGACGCCGGTCGACGTAATGCCGGCGGGCTTGTCGACGATCAGCCAGCCATTGATCTGCGGACCGCGGGCGCGGCGCCTGCGGCCACCCATTAACCCTGATCCTTTTGCAGCAGGGTGTCGATGCGCTCGGCGTTGGCGAACGATAGGTCCGGCCTAAAAGACAGGTCCGGAACCACTCGCGTCTCAAGGGATTTAGCCACCTGGGCCCGCAGATGGCTGCGCGCCTTCTGCAAAGCATCCACAACGGCGTTCATATCTCCCCCGCCCAATGGCGTTACGAAAACCGTGGCATGCTTCAGGTCCGGAGACGGGCGTACCTCGGTCACGGTGATATGCGCATTCGCCAGCACCGGGTCGCGAAAAGTGCCCCGCGCCAGCACATCCGCCAGGATATGGCGAAGCAATTCCCCCATCCGCAGCTGCCGCTGGGATGGGGTACCGGCGCCGCCGCGCTTGTTGCGTGTCATCGCTAAATCCACACCGCGGTCAGATCAAATCGTCCGCGCAATCTCTTCCACCTCGAAGCATTCGATCACGTCGCCAACCTGGATATCCTGATAGTTCTCAAACGACATGCCGCACTCGTTGCCGTCGCGCACCTCCTGCACGTCGTCCTTGAACCGGCGCAGCGTCGCCAGCTTGCCTTCGTGGATCACCACGTCGTCCCGCAACAGACGCACACCGGCGCCGCGGCGCACGATCCCGTCGACCACCCGGCAGCCGGCGATCTTGCCCATCTTGGTGACGTTAAAGACCTCGCGAATTTCCGCGTTGCCGATGTGGCGCTCGCGGATCTCCGGCGCCAGCATGTTGCTGAGGGCTGCCTTAATGTCATCGAGCAGTTCATAGATGATCGAGTAGTAGCGGATATCCACATTGCTGCGCGACGCCAGATCGCGCGCCTGCTTGCTGGCGCGCACATTGAAGCCGACGATGAAGCCTTCGGATGCCCCCGCCAGCGTCACATCGGACTCGTTGATGCCGCCGACGCCGGCATGCAGGACCTGCACCGACACCTCGTCGGTGCTGAGATTCTCCAGCGCGCTGACGATGGCTTCCTGCGAGCCCTGCACGTCAGCCTTGATAACGATCGCCAGTTCCTGCGTTTCGCCTTCCTTCAGCTTGTCGAACATCTGGCTGAGGGAACCGCGTGCAGCCGCCGCCGTCCGCTTGTCGCGGTCCAGCCGTTGGCGGTATTCGGCGATCTCGCGGGCGCGCGCCTCGTTTTCCACGACCACGGCCTCGTCGCCAGCCATCGGCGTTCCCTGCAGGCCGAGGATCTCGACCGGCATGGACGGGCCGGCCTCCTCCAACTGTTGGCCGCGCTCATCGACCATTGCCCGCACCCGGCCCCATTCGCTGCCAACGACAACGGTGTCGCCAACGCGCAGGGTGCCGCGCTGCACCAGGATGGTGGCGACCGAGCCGCGGCCACGGTCGAGCTGCGCTTCCACGACAACGCCTTGCGCGGGCCGGTCGGGATTGGCTTTCAACTCCAGGAATTCGGACTGCAACAGGATCGCTGCCTGCAGTTCGTCCAGCCCGATTTTCTTCAGCGCCGACACGTTCACGAACTGAACGTCGCCGCCAAAGTCTTCCGCAACGACTTCCTGCTGCAACAGGTCTTGCTTGACCCGGTCCGGGTCCACATCCGGCCGGTCGATCTTGTTGACCGCAACGATCATCGGCACGCCGGCCGCCTTGGCATGGTTGATCGCCTCAATCGTTTGCGGCTGAACGCTGTCATCCGCGGCGACGACCAAAACCACCAGGTCAGTCGCCTTGGCGCCGCGGCTGCGCATGGCGCTGAACGCGGCGTGGCCGGGGGTATCCAAGAAGGTGATGCGGTCGCCGGAGGCGAGCTTCACCTGATAGGCGCCAATATGCTGAGTGATACCGCCAGCTTCGCCGCCGACCACATCCGTTTCGCGCAATGCGTCCAGCAACGAGGTTTTGCCGTGATCGACATGGCCCATGATCGTTACGACCGGCGGACGCGACACCATTGCCGCCTCCTCGTCCTCCGGACCGGCCAAACCTTCCTCGATGTCCGAGTCCGAGACCCGGCGGATATTGTGCCCGAACTCTTCGACGACCAGTTCGGCGGTGTCCGCGTCGATGGTCTGGCTAAGCGAAGCCATCACGCCCATTTTCATCAGCGCCCGCACCACGTCGGCGGCCCGCTCGGCCATGCGATTGGCCAGGTCCTGGACCGTGATTACTTCGGGGATCACCACGTCGCGCACGATCTTTTGCGTTTCGCCGCCCGACTGCCGCTGGCGTTGCTTTTCCCGTTCGCGCGCGCGCCGAACAGAGGCCAGACTGCGCTGCCGCTCCTCCGCCGTCTCGTCGTCGAGCGCTTGGCTGATGGTCAGCCGGCCGGTACGGCGGCGCGGTTCGCCCCTGCTCCGGCCAGGCGAGGGGCGCTTGCTGTCGCGGCGTCCACGCCCGCCTTCTTCCTCGTCCAGCAAGGCCGTTCCGCGACTCGGCGTGATGACCGGCGGTATCTCGGCGCGCGGGTCGAGGGTCGGGTCCGGTTCCTGCTCGGTCCGACCGCGACCCCGGCGGGTGTTCTTGGCCTCAGTCTCCACCTTGGCGGTCGCAGCGGCATGTCGGCTTGCTACTTCCTCGGCCTTGCGCCGCTCCTCTGCCTCCGCTTCCCGAAGCGCGCGCAGTTCTAGCTCTTCCTGGGTCGGCTCTTTCTTCTCCGCTTCCAGCGCCGGTGCGGTCTCTGCTGGCGCTACCGGCTCGGGCTCGGCTGTTGCCGGCACTTCTTCGGGAGCGGCCGTCGCTACGGGCTCCGCTGCCGCCGCCGGCTCATCGCTCGCTTCTTCAGCCAAAACAGGCTCGGCAGTGTCTGCGGCCACCGCTTCGACGGGTTCTGCTTCCGGCGCAGGTTCGGGTTCCGCGGTTTCTGCGGAACCGGCCTTCGTGGCGGCCTCTGCGGCATCGATGGCGGCAGCCTCTTCCAACTCGCGCTCGGCCTGCTCGTCCGCCTTCGACCGTGCCCTTTCCGCCGGGCTCAGTTCCGGCTCCGCCGGTTCCGGCGCTGCCTGTTTCGCCTCGGCCTCTTTAGCCTCGGCTTCCTTGGCCTTGGCCGAGGCAGCGCTTTGATTTTCCTGAAGCGCCTTCAACGCACGCAGGCGTGCCGCGCGCTCCTCTTCACTCAGCGCGCTGACATCGCGGGCGCCGCCCTTGCCGAGCTTCACCCCGGCTTCGCCCGCAGCGCCACGCTTGCGCTTCACCTCCACCGTAACGGTTTTGGACCGCCCGTGAGAGAAGCTCTGCTTGATCTTTCCGGGATCGCCGCCTTTGGAACGGCTAAGCTTCCCTTTGGTCAGAGAGAGCTTGCCGGGTTCACGTTCCATCGTTTTATCTGCCATGACCTGCTTACTACACTCCGCCCGCTTGTGGGTCGTTCAAACCCATGATTCCTGCATACCGGCGCGCATCCGAAAGGAAATGCGCACCCAATTTTCCCTGGCAAAACGCCAAATGCACCGCGTCGGCCCGGCCAACGGCCTCGCCCAACTGTGCCCTGGTGAAGCACGTTACCACGGGCAAGTTTCCTGCCCGCGCCAACACCTTCGCCCGACCGTTCTCCATACCATCGGCGGCCTCCACCAGAAAGAAGGCCTCGCCCTTGGAGAGCGCATCCTTGACCTGGAAGTCACCCACCCGCACCTGGCCCGCGCCCCGCGCCTGCCCCAACCAGCGCAAGCAGCGTTTCAGCAGCAGTTCGCCCACCCGCTCCGCCAGTTCGGGCGGAACGACGGCGGGCGCCCTCGCGGCCCGGGCGAACAGGTTGGCAGAGACGGCTTTCTCCAAGGCGCGCTTCTCCGCGCCGACCCAAAGGCCGCGGCCGGGGAGTTTTTCCTCCAGGTCCGGCACGACAACGTTATCCGGGCCCAGCACGAAACGGAGCATACCGTTGCGGTGCTGGCGCTGACGTGTCGCGATACAGCGCCGCGGCAACGGTGTTTTGCTGGCTGCAGGCGCGGTTACATGGTTCGCCCGCATGGCTGCGGAGGGAGGAATGCTCGGCAACGCACGCCCCCTACTCTGCTGCTTGCTCTGGTTCGGTCGCTTCGGCGTCATCCGCCTCGCCCTCGAACCAATGCGCCCGCGCGCCCATGATAATGGCGTCGGCCACGTCCGCTTCCATCGGACTGCCGTCTATGCCTTGCCGCAAATCTGCCTCTTCCAATTCAGCAATCTGGTCGACCGTCGCCGTTTCGGTTTGGGGATTGAGGATATACCGGAGCTCGTCACTGGACAGATCGGCCAGATCGTCCAATTCCAAAACGCCCGCCTCGCCCAAGCGCACCAACGCCGAAAGCGCCAGGCCCTCGGTTTCATACAACGCTTCCGTCACGCCCAACTCTTCCAGCCGCGCGTTCATCCGTTCCTGCTCGGCCAGCACGAAATCCTGGGCGCGCCGGCGAAGTTCTTCGGCGATTTCTTCGTCGAAGCCCTCGATGGTCATCAAGTCTTCCAACTCGGAAAACGCCACGTCTTCGACCCCGGCAAAGCCTTCCGCCACCAACAGGTGGGCGATAACGTCGTCCACGTCCAGGTTTTCAATGAATTCCTGGGTGCGGAGCCGGATCTCTTCCTGCCGGCGCTCCGATTCCTGCTCTTCCGTCATGATGTCGATGGACCAGCCGGTCAGTTGGCTCGCCAGCCTGACATTCTGGCCGCGGCGGCCGATGGCCAGGCTCAACTGGTCGTCGGGAACGATGACCTCGATACGGTTGTCTTCCTCGTCGATAACGACCTTGGCGGCCTCTGCCGGCGCCAGGGCGTTGACCACGAAGGTCGCCGGGTCTTCCGCCCAGGGGATGATATCGATCCGCTCGCCCTGCAATTCGTTGACCACGGCGTGAACCCGGCTGCCGCGCATGCCGACACAGGCGCCTACCGGATCGATGGACGCGTCATTCGAAATGACGGCGATCTTGGCCCGGCTGCCCGGATCCCGGGCGGCGGCACGAATTTCGATGATGCCGTCGTAGACCTCCGGCACCTCCTGTGCGAACAGGCGGCGCACGAAATCGGGCTTGGTGCGGGAAAGAAAGATCTGGGGGCCGCGGCTTTCTTCGCGCACGTCATAGATCAGCGCGCGCACCCGGTCATTCCGGCGGAAATGCTCGCGCGGGATGATCTCGTCCCGGCGCAAGATCGCCTCCGCGCGGCCCAGGTCGACAATGACGTTGCCGAACTCGACCCTCTTCACGACGCCGTTGATGATCTCGCCGACCCGGTCCTTGAATTCCTCGTACTGGCGCAGGCGCTCGGCCTCCCGCACCTTTTGGACAATCACCTGCTTGGCGGTTTGCGCCGCGATGCGCCCAAAGTCCACGGGCGGCAGGCGATCCAACAAGACCTCACCGACTACGGCGTCTTCCTTGAAACGCTTGGCGGCCGAAACCGGGATCTGCGCGGCTTCGTTCTCGATCTCTGCGTCGTCTTCCACGACCTCGCGGCACCGGACAAGGCGGATATCCCCCGACTTGCGGTCCACCTCGGCCCGAATGTCGTGTTCCAGGCCATATTTGAACCGTCCGGCCCGTTGAATGGCCTGCTCCATCGCTTCGAGCACTTCTTCGCGATCTATGCCTTTTTCGCGGGCCGCAGCGTCAGCAACCTGCAGCAATTCCGCACCGAGGATTTGAACCATCCGTCGCTTTGCTCCCTACTCGACCAGCGTGGCCGTGTCTTTGTCGGCCTGATGCGCTGCAATCAACTCATCGGTCAGCACCAGCTTGGCACCCTGAATTTCATCGAACGGGCACTCGACTACGGCACCATCCACGTTCAAACGGATCTGCCCTGTCTCTGTTAATCCCATTAACGTCCCACGAAAACGCCTGCGGCCATCCACCGGCTCCTGCATTTCGACTTTCACCAGGAAACCCGCGTACCGCTCAAAGTCCGCCGGCCGGGTCAGCGGCCGGTCGACACCCGGGGACGACACTTCCAACTGATAGGCGTCCGGCAGCGGATCATAAACATCGAGCAGTGGCGATACCGCACGGCTCGCGGCCGCGCATTCGTCAACCGTAACATCACTGCCGTCGGCGCGTTCGATCATGATCTGCAGAACCTGCCGGCGGCCGCCGAACAGCTTGACCCGCACCAAGGCGAGGTCCAGCGATTCAAGCTGCGGCGTGACGATCTCTTTGATGCGATCTACCAGCGTGGGCACCTGCCCTCCGACAATCCAAGACGTTTACACATCCGCCCTCCGAGGCGGCTCCGGAAACAAAAATGGGCGGGCTCGTCAAAGCCCACCCCCTGCAAGGTTTCCAGAGAGTGCCGATCACATTTGACCGACACTCTCTATCTAGAGCAGCCTGCCCGAAACTTCAACCGCAATCCGCACCTTCACACCCGCCGCAGCGAAAGATACGTGGAGGCGCGCCCCGCCTCCCAGCCCTTGGCCTCGAAGCGGGTTCCCGGCCAATCGTCCGGCCGCCGGCGCCAATCGTCGGCGCCGGCCGGCTCCCAGCGGAAGGCCGGATGGCGGCGCAGCACCCGCAACATCCAGGTCAGATAATCGGCGTGATCCGTCCCGATGCGCAACTCGGCGCCGCCCAGCATGGCCGCCGCCATCTGATCCAGAACCTCAGCACAGATGATCCGCCGCGGCCAATGACGCCGCTTCGGCCAGGGGTCGGGGAACAGGATAAATGTGCGGGCGATACTGTTCGGCTTCAGGCATGCCAACAACAAGCGTGCGTCATCAACCAAAACTCGCACATTATTCAGGCCCAGGCCCTGCGCATTCCGGGTGAGGCTCGCGACACCGTTGATAAAGGGCTCGACCGCGAGCAGGCCCACGCCAGGGTTCTGCCGGGCCTGCCAGATGGCGTGATCGCCGTTGCCGGCGCCGATCTCTAGCCAAACCTCGCGCACGGACGGCTCGAACAAAGAGGTCGGGTCGAGCAGACCATTCTGCGGCAGCTCGACCCTGATCTTCGGCAGGTGATGCTCCAGCGCCTCCCGCCGCCCCCGACGCAGGGGCCGCCCGAAGCGGCGGCCATAGAGCGAGCGGTCGGGCCCGGTTAGATGGCCTTCCGCAACGCCTCGACCAGATCGGTCTTTTCCCATGTGAAATGGCCCTGATCGGTCGGCCGACGGCCAAAATGCCCGTAGGCCGCGGTCGGCGTGTAAATCGGGCGGGTCAATTGCAGGTGTTCGCGGATGCCGCGCGGCGACAAATCCATGAGCGCCGGCAGGATTTCCTCCAGCCGCTCTTCGGTCACATCATGTTTAATGGTGCCGTGGGTATCCACGTACACCGACAGCGGCTTTGAAATGCCGATCGCGTAGGCGACCTGAATGGTGCATTTGTCTGCCAGCCCGGCCGCGACGACGTTCTTTGCCAGATAGCGCGTGGCGTAAGCGGCCGAGCGGTCGACCTTCGACGGGTCCTTGCCGCTGAACGCGCCGCCACCATGCGGGGCCGCGCCGCCATAGGTATCCACGATGATCTTGCGCCCCGTCAGGCCGGCGTCGCTGTCCGGTCCGCCGACCACGAAGCGGCCGGTCGGGTTCACGTAGAACTCCTCCTCCGGACACATCCAGCTTTCATCGGGCAAAACCTTCATCACGAAGGAACGCACCAATTCACGGACTTCTTCGGTTGTCTTGTCCTCATCGTGCTGCGTGGAAATGACGATGGAGGTGGTGCCGACCGGTTTGCCGTCCCGATATTGCAAGGTAAACTGGCTCTTGCTGTCCGGCCCCAGCCCCTTGGCCTCGCCCGACTTCCGCGCCGCCGCCATCAGGCGCAGGGTTTCATGGCTAAAGTGGATCGGCGCCGGCATCAGTTCGTCGGTCTCGGTGCAGGCGTAGCCGAACATCAAACCCTGGTCGCCCGCGCCCTCGTCCTTGTTACCGGCGGAATCAACCCCCTGTGCGATGTCGGCCGACTGGTTGTGCACCTTCACCAACACTTCGGCATTCTTCCAGTGGAAGGTGTCTTGTTCATAGCCGATGTCGCGGATCGCCTCGCGCGCAAGCTGTTCCATCATGGCATGATCGACGCTTACGGGCCCGCGCGTCTCGCCGGCGATGCAGACGAAGTTAGTCGTCACCAAAGTCTCAACACCGCACCGGATGAGATTGGCTTCATCGGTCGAAAGATAGGCGTCCACGATCGCATCGGATATGCGGTCGCAAATCTTGTCTGGATGCCCCTCGGATACCGATTTACTCGTAAAAAGATAATCTGCCCGGCTCACTGACTTTCCCTTCGTCACATTGTGGGGATACCGCAAAGCGTCTTGCGGCTGTACCGAATTTGAATGGTGGTTGATGGTGCATACCGCAAAAAGGGCCACTCACGTCAAGGGGCTTCCCGACGCATCACCGTTTGGGGGGCGTGGCCCTCCGGACAGGAAGCTTGGCTTACACCGTTTCCGAGGTTTCTTCGGTTTCGGCCGCGCCAATACCCACCGACCGCATCAATTCCAGCATGCGCCGGCGGACGGAGGGGTCGGGGATCGAGTAATAGGCCCTGACCAGCAAGAGAGTCTCGCGCTGGCTCATGGGATCGGCCTTGAAGGAAGCTGCCGACTTCTGCCGGGCGCCATTCGAGGCGCTATCGTCTTCATCCAGATCATCAAAGAAATAGGTGACCGGCACTTCCAACGCCCGCGCCAGTTGAAACAACCGTCCTGCCCCAATGCGGTTGGCGCCGCGTTCGTACTTTTGAACCTGTTGGAACGTCAAGTCCAAGGATCCTGCCAATTTTTCCTGACTAAGGCCCAGCAGGGTCCGGCGCTGGCGAACGCGATTGCCGACATGGACGTCGATATTGTTGGGCTTTCCCCGGGTTTTTCGCTGTTTTTTTCGTTCCTGGGTCACTGCAAACACCATCCCGATCATTCCTTATTGTTCGTTGCGCCAGAACCCACTCAAAGGTCGGAACGGAGCGCAGAGACACATTACTGAATACATTTGTATGGGTCAACCTACGATCGCATACAAGCCTACGCATCGACGGCCGATCGCATCCGTGATGCGCTTATACAATGGGAAGTTCCACCGCAAACTCAACCGGACTTTCAATACACTGATTAGACGCAAAAAAAAACCCGATTGCCGGTCCGCTAAGCCGCATTTTTCAGCGCAGGCGCAGCGCCGCATAGGAGGGTATCGCGCCAATCTGCTTCGCCACGCGCCGGAACGCGGCGGGCGAAAAATTGGTGCCGCCGATCTCCTCGAAATGTATGCCGTCCATGAGAAACAGACTGTCAATGCCTTGATTCAATGCACCCTGTATATCGGTACGAAGCCCATCGCCTATGGCGAGGATCCGGTCTTTTTCGATGCCTGAGAGAAACGCAAAACACCGCTCGTACACCGATGCATAAGGCTTGCCGTGATAGGCGACTTGACCGCCCATTTCTTCGTAACGCTGTGCGATCAACCCGGCGCAGATTACCAAATCCTGCCCGATATGAACGACCAGATCGGGATTGGCGCAGACCATCGGCAGGCCGTGGGCTAGAGCCTCATTCAGCAAGGGCTGGTAGGTCTCGACGGTGTCGCTGTAATCCCGCGGGCCGGTATTGAGCACGAAGTCAGCCGAGGAAAGCGTCTCCGCCTTCACCAGCCCGTTTCCGGTAAAGACACTGACATCCCGCGCCGGCCCCAGGTGATAGCACCGGGTGCCCAACGCGGCGTGAACTGGATCTGTGCGTTCGGCAAAGGCCCGCCACGCCGCTTCGCCCGACGACATGACGTGATGGTAAGCCTCTCGCGGCACGCCCATCTGATCCAAGCGGGCGATCAGGTCGACGGCACGCCTGGGGCCATTGGACAAAAGATTGATCCGCTTGCCGCGCGCCGCCAGCTTCAGCAATGCGTCGACTGCTTCCGGGTATGGTTCGATCCCGTTGTGCACACACCCCCATAGATCCACCAGAAAACCGTCATAGCGATCCGCGATTTCGGCAATCCCGTCGATCAATAGGGGCAATTCGGTATCCGGCATAGGGTTGGATCACTTCCTGACAGTCTCAACGATGGTCGATCCCGACCGCAACGTGGATGGATGGCAGACCGTCTGCGGCCAGGCACTCTGATAGCTCGTCGACGATCTGTGTCAAATGCAACGGTCCGCTGTAGATCAGCGCGGTGTATACCTGGATCAACGCAGCGCCCGCGCAAATCTTTTCATACGCAGCTATGCCGCTGTCGACACCGCCCGCGCCAATGATGGGAGCGCCGCCGCTCGCCCGGTAGACCCGCGCCACCAGTTCCGTAGAGCGCGCGCGCAATGGCTTGCCGCTCAACCCCCCGGCCTCTCTGGCGGCCGGGCTGCGCAGACTATCCGGGCGACCGATGGTGGTATTGGAGACGATCCAACCGTCGATGCCGCCGCCCGTCAGGTCACCGACGATTTTGTCCACCGCCTCGTTGGTCAAGTCGGGCGACAGTTTCACCAATAGCGGCGGCGGCTTGGGCATCGCGTCCAGAACCGCCCGCACCGCATGGACGATGTCGGCTAGCAGCGTCTCCTGCTGCAAATCCCGCAACCCAGGGGTGTTGGGAGATGAGACGTTGATGGTCAGGAAATCCGCCGTCGCCGCGAATTGCTCTGCGCCCCTGCGGTAGGCACGTGGCGGATCGGTCTCATCCTTGTTCATGCCCAAGTTGACGCCGACGACGCCGCCGGCCATGCGGGAATAGCGGCGGAAGGCTTCCATCCGTTGCCGGACGACATCGTGGCCGACGCTGTTGAAGCCGTAGCGGTTAATCACCGCCTCATCCTCCGGCAGCCGGAACACGCGCGGCCGGGGATTGCCGGGCTGGGGTCGGGGCGTCACGGCGCCGATTTCGACGAACCCGGCCCCGGCGCGCAGCAGCGGCGCCATCGCCTCCGCGTCTTTGTCAAAGCCGGCAGCGATGCCGATCGGGTGCGGAAAGCGCCGCCCCCACACCTCAATTGCCAGCTCTGAAGGCGCGGGCGTTGCCGCCGGAATCCACCCGCCCGCCAGCGCTTGAACGGCGCGGCGGTGGGCGGTCTCCGGGTCGAGCCAACGCAGTGCCCTGGTGGCCAGGCGAGAGAAGGTTACGGCGCTCACAGAAGGGGCAATCGCTTGTTAACGAGAAAGCCGGACTTCTATCAGACGCTACAAGCGGAGACCACGAGTGAGGTGACGCCGGTTGCTCTGGATCGGTAGAAGAGGAACTCCCCGACCTCGGCCACCGGCCGGCTTTCCTTCGCCCAGTCTGGAAAGTCACCCACCCGGTGGAAGAGGTTCGCGCCGCGGCTATGGTCAGGCAGGGTACCCGCGAGCGCGCGCCGCGCGATGCGCGTGCCCGCGGAAAGCGCGGCCTGATCCGCCGGCGCGCTCATGACCGTTGCCGGGTTCGGCAGGGCGGCCGCAGCGCTGATTTGTCCCCGGTCGGACCGTACGATAACGCTGGCGAGCGCCTCCATCGCGCGGACGTTTCCGTCCCGAACCAATCGGGCCAATGTCGCGCCGATGCGCGCCGCTTCTGCGTAGCAGCCATGCCGCGCCCGAATGGCATCGGCGATTTGCAAGGCAGTGCCGGTCAGCGAAAGGGCGTGCGGCTTCGTTGCCGCGGCAGAGACCGCAGTCATGAACATCAGACATATTCCTTCTTTTTTCGGAGGGTGGTTCAGACAGAAAAGTCGGAGGCCGCGCGAACGGCCCCCGCAGGCCGCCAATCGCGGCGGACATGGTTTGCGATCAGCGGCAATCGCACCGGTGTTGCGCCGATCGCGCCGGCGACGGCATCCAGGCCGTCATCGTGGCCGCGGCTGGCCGGGTGCCATTCCCGCAGCTCGCCGATCAGCGGCGTGCGCCAGACCGATCCGTGCGCATGCAGCATACCGGCGGCCATTGGGGCTTCGAGCGCGGAGAGAATGCGCTGCCCCTTGGAGACCCGGGACGAGACGCTGACAACGCTGGCCCCGACTCCCTGGCGCGAAAGCTCCCGGCGCAGAATGCCGGGCAGAAAGCCGCCGATACCGTTGCTCTCCAGCGAGACCGACGGCAGATGCAGTTCCGCCAACAGGCGGGCGACCTGGCGGCATTGCTGGGTCGCGGGATCGACCGAACTGGCCGGATCGACTTTCAGGTAAAGTATGCGGTGCAGCCAGTAACGGCCTTCGCCGTCGACAAACACGGCCGCAACCGTGCTGCCGTCCCCGGTCTTGCCATTGCCATAGGCGGGATCCCACCAGGCACTTGCCGCAACCATGCGAACGCCGCCGATACTGAGCTGGGGCTGGAGGTTGCGCTCGATCAGATCGACTTCGTCGTCATAGCGCTGCATGGCGGCGGGATCGAGGCGGGCGGCCTCCGGCCGTTGCGGCTGCAACAGCATCTGGCTGGCGAACACGCTGGGGCCGACGCGCCGCCGCATGGCCTCGACCTCGGCCGCGGGAAAGCGCTCCGGCCAGGCGCTGACGCCGTTGGGATCGACAACCGGCACGACACACCGGCGGAACCCGTGCAGGAACGCCGTTTCCTCGCCCGCCTCCTCGCGCGGGCTGTCGGCATAGATCGAGTAGTAAGTGTGCGGCGTTCCGGCGAACACCTGCAGGCCGCCCGGCGTCAGAATGTGCTCCACCTCGGTCAGCCGCTCGCGCAGCCAGTCGCGGCGGCTGGCGGTGCCGCAGGTATTGGGCACCTCAACATCGTCGCAGATCACCGTGTCCGCATGGGCGCCGGTGATGTTGCCGGCGATGCCGCGGGCCAACAGCGAGGGGTCTCTCCAGGTTCCGCTGCGGCGGACGGTGAACGCGTCGTCCGCCCAGCTTGTCGCCTCTCCTTTCCCCCGCAACGACGCACAAAGCGGGTGCCTTTCGATGACGCGGCGGGCAAAGCGGCTCAGCTTGGTTGCAAGGGCATGCTCGGCAGCCAGAACCAGGATCCGGTGATCCGGATCGCGGCTCAGCAGCCAACCGGCCAGCAACCCCAGCAAGGTGGACTTGCCGGAGTTGCGGAAGGCCAGCAGCAGCAGACGCTTTTCATTCTCGTCGAGCCGCGCCGCCACCCAACGCGCCAGCCGGCGGTGCAGACCCGGGGTGGATTGACCATGCCAGCGTTGCCACACCATGACGAACTCCGGAAAGGTGACGTGGGGAATGCTGACGCGGGAAGTCTGGCGGCTCATCCGTCATGCTCCCCGGGAAACTCCCCGCGGGACTCCTCGTGGAACTGCCCGTCATCGTCGGCCTGTTCAGAAAGCTCCTGCCGCACTTCGGAGAGCAGCCCGCTCAAGGCCGGATCGCCCGCATCCGAGCGCTCTGCTCCCCGCGCGAGTTGCCCCTGGACCAGGTCATAAACCCGAATGAGGGCCTGCAAGTGAGCCAGGGCGGCCTTGCGGGCGTTTTCCCAGGCGACCAGCTCGCGGGGGCCGTCCTCCGGCCCCGTGTCTGCGTAGGCCAGCCGCCGATAGGCCGCGAACTGAGCCTGCACCAGATGCGGCAACCGCTCGGCCAGCGCCTGCCATGGAGTGCCTTCCTCCATGGGCGCCTACGCCGGGTCGCGGGGAGGGGCGACCGGCGCTTCCGGGACCAAGCCCAGATGCGACCCGACGCCCATGATGCAACTCACGCCATCCGGCCGGG
Organism: uncultured Alphaproteobacteria bacterium; assembly: GCA_963807085.1. Lineage (GTDB taxonomy): Bacteria > Pseudomonadota > Alphaproteobacteria > Bin95 > Bin95 > JACKII01. The sequence continues at coordinate 103,858 of CAWEBB010000032.1, read as the reverse complement.
TGGCGAGCAGCGTCCAGTCGTTGGTGGGCCCGGCGTAGAGCTCCATCAACTGGCCGCTCTCCGCAAGGCCGATGGCGACCTGCCGTTCCCGGTACTTCTCCGCGAGTTCCAGGACGATATGGGCGCGGGGCGCGCACGCGCTCTCGCCGTTTGCGATGGCCGCCGCCGGGAGCCATGCCAGGCCCACGGTCGGAATAAGGTACTTCCACATGAGAATGTTGCCTCTTTGTTCTTATCGAGTGTCGGCGCGGTTGCAAAAATCCGCTGTGCGGCTGCGGATCTGCACGATTTCGGCCGCGAGCGGCGGCAACTGGACCAGGCCAAGCCAGATCGGCTCGCCCTCCTTGCCGGCAGCCAGAACGATCGGGGTAACGGCAGCGATCAGCGCGTCCTGAAAGGCAGCAGCGGCAGGCTCCAGCGAACGGTCATCCGCGGCCGCTTCCGCCATGAGCAACAAGGATTGCCGCATCGAGCCAACGCTGATCGAGGGATAGGCGCGGCTCAAGCCGGACATCAGCGCATGCGCCCGGAAAATTCGGCTGTCGGGTCCGCAATCCGGTCCCAAAATCCGGTCCGCCAACGTATCGCCCGACACGAGCGACGCGCAGCCAGCCAAGAAAAGCCCAAGCGCCGCAGCAGCCGCCAGTGCCGGAAACGGCAGGCGCACCATGTTCTGCGCATCGCCGGGCGGCGCCTTCGGCGAACCGCCGGCCTTGATCTCGCGGTTCGGCACCAGGCAAACCAAGACCGAGGTCAGGACGATGCCGATCGCCTGCTCCAGTTCCGGCGGAAACTGGACAAAGGCCGCGATCAACTGGACCAGGGCCTGCGACACCGCCGCGGCGGTCGCCTTATTGTAGCGCGACAGGCCGATAAAGCTTACTTTGTTCATAATATGTTCCCTAGCATGATCCGGGTAACGATGTTGCTGAGCAGGCCCAGAATGGTGACGATCAACAGCACGAGGACGCTCATGATCCATCGCCAGATGGCGCCGAGCCGATTGTGGATGCCCTCGGTATCCCGCTCGATTTTTGCCATGAACTCGCGCATATTCTTGTGGCGCTCATCGCACTGGCGCTCGTGCGAATAGAGGCGGCCCGTCAGCTCCGCGATGCGTTCGCGTGCTTCGGCGTCGACAAAGCTCGGCAGAGAACGCCCGGCCATCAGCCGAGCCTCTCGACCGTCAGGGAGCGCCCGGGCAGGTCGCTTTCCACCACGTGGCCGCCGCCCTCCGCCAACCATTGCAGGCGGAACTCGTTGACACCGGCCACCAGCGTGATCGGCACCCGCGATACCGAGACGACGACGCCCCGGTGATCGGTCGGCGGCAGATACTGCGTCGTCTCCACCACCTGACTGCCGTTGCGGGTGACGCGAACCAGATTGAAGTTGTTGCTCGGCCCCTGGTTGCGAATGTGGCAGTTGAAGCTGATATACGCCTGCTCGCCGCCGACGCCGCCGACGCTAACCACCTCACCGGTGTCCACGAACGAGGTCGAGGACGTCGATATCGCCGCCGAGCTGGCGGTCGAGACCGTTCCGCCTTGCGGCCGCTGCTGGCGCAACGACGCTGCGAACGCCCCAAGTGCCGGCGCATAGATCAGATAATGGCCGGCTGTGCTCGGGTGATTGACTGCATTGCCGCCGGCGCTGTCGGGATTGGCGTTCCAGTCGCCGACGCCGATCAGGTCGTCCTCGTGCAGCAGCGGCCGGGCATGCCGGGCCGGGTAACCGATCTTCAGCCGGCAGCCGATTTCCGCGGCGGCCGCACTGCCCAGATAGGCGCGATATGCGCACGAACCTTCGGCCAGGTTGGCAAAGTCATTGCCATCCAGCTTCAGGACGCCATTGATCCAGACGCGATGCCGGGCGCCGTCGCAGCGGATGCGCACGAAATTGTCGGTGCCGGCCGCCGCCGCCGCATCAATAGCGGCAAGCTTGACCGTGTTCTTCCAGTAGATCTTCAGGTTCGGGCCGGACCACTGGAACTCGTACCGATCGGCGCCATTGTCCGGGTCGACACGGTAATTGAACCCCAGCACATCTGCAGCATTCGCCGGCTTCCAGGTAATGTCCGCCTGGAAGTCGGCGGCCATCAGCTTGCGCCGGGGCCGGGCGATGCCGGAAAAGCGCAGCCGGCCGGAGGCGGTGGCCACCTGACCGGTGCCGCCTTCGAGGAAATCCCACCAGGCTGTGTTCCACCCGCGGAAATTGTCTTCGCGGAACCAGTGGCGGCGCCCTTCGTCCACACCATCGCGCAGGAAGTGATAGACCCGGTTCGCATCGATCAGACCCGTGCGGCGGATCACGGCAATCTCCCGCAGGATGCGGTAGTGCCCGTCATGCGCCCCCTGACGCGCCCGATAGATCGGGTTCAGGCGTGTCGGCAGAAATGTCGTGGCCAGCGCGATCGCCGGCACCTTTGCCCAGGTCTTCGCATAGTCCAGAAAGCTGATCAGCGCGGCGAAATATTGCTGGCCGGAGAGGTGAAAATTGTTCATCCCGTGCGCCCAGACGATCAGATCCGGCGCCTCGTCCCGCACATGGTTGCGCCAGGACTTGCCGGTGACGGAGCCGGCCTGCCAGTTCTCACGGGGAAAGGCGGTGGCGGGTGGGCGAAAGAAGCCCTGCTCCTTGTCCGCCGGCTCGCTGGGCAAGCCCAAATAGGCCGGGTCCGCCAGATGCTCGGCATGGCGCGAGGCGAGCGATAGGTTGGCGAAGGTCCAGGTGACCTCCGGAAAGGTGCGCTCGAGGCTCTGCTGGAGCAGCGCGCCCCAACTGTTTTCCTCCTCGACGTCCGCCCCTTCGGTAATGCTGTCGCCGACCAGGACCACTTTGGCGGCCCCCATTGCAATCGCATCGGCAAGCGCCGCCATATCCATCCGCGGCCCGGAGAGATCCGGCAACAGGCTGGCCATCATGCCCAGCGAATACCCCATGCCGCGATCGTTCAGCAGGCGCTGACGGGCACGGAGCGAGGTTTCGGTCGCGTTCGGGTCCACCAGTTCGCCGCCACCGTAAACGTTATAGGGGCGGACCGCCGGCAGATCGTCGGCACTGACCGCATAACTGCCGGCCGGCAGCAAGTGAGGCGAAGCAAGCGTTGCAAGGACCGGGCCATCGTCGGTGCCGCCATCGCCCTTCGCTCCCTGGTCCAGCACGGTCGGGATCGCCGAAAAGCGGTCTGCGAGCGTGCGCGGTGTCACCTGGCCGGAGCCGATCACATAGGCGGTACTGGCGTCGCCGGGCATATCCGTGGTCGGCGGCAGCGCCACCGGCTGCCCAGCGGTGTCGAACGCCAGGAACTTGCCGGCGCGGTCCCCCTTGCCCGGCAGGGTGGTCGTCGCTTCCGTATCGGTCGGCGCCAGGCGAAGGCCCCGCTCCATGTCCGACTGGATCTGCTGCATGGCCGCGGTCTGGTAGTCGAGTTCGTCATTCAGGGTCGCGGCGCGAAAATCGCCCCCTTCCTGAAAGTCAGTGACCCGCTCGACCGGCAGCAGCCGCCGCAGCGTGATGCGGGCGCCCGCGGGCGGCGGGTTCTCGAATACGATCGCGCCGCCATGGCTCGCGCCGACACCGTTCGCCGTATAGGTGCCGACCTGCAGAACCTCATCGACATAGACGTGCAGATTGCCGGCATGAAAGACGGGAAAAGTGAACGTGAAGAAGGTTTGCGTGCCGTCGGCAATGTACTGCACGCGCGGGCTTTTTGCTTGTATTCTTATATGTTTGGACTGAACCATCGGTCGTTCTCCGTCGGCGCTATAGGCTGTTGATCGTGCGGGTGCCGGTGCGCAGCAGGTCCAACTGGGCGCGGCGTCGCGCATCGTCGGCGGCCAGCAGGTTGCGCCGGCGCGTGGTGTCCACGCCCAGCTCGATACTCTGGCGCTGCAAGTCGGCATCGCTGTCCGCAAACGCTTGGTCCCGGGCGGCTTCGACCGCCAGGCCCTGCAGCACGGCACGGCCGGAGCCGCCGACGCCGCGGCTGGCCAGCAGGGCCCGCGTGCGTGCCTGCGCGCGCCGCAACGCCGACTGCCGCTTGGCCTGGCTCTCTTCCTGGTCGGACTGGAGCTTCGCCAGTTGCAGGTCGGCATTGGCCCGGGCCGCCTCGGAGGATTGCGCCGCCCGTTGCTGGGCCGTGCGCGCGGAGTTGGCGTTGTCGAGCAGGCTCAATCCCATCAGCGAGCCTGCCGCGATTACAGGAGCTACTGCGCCCATCAGTTGGTCACCTTGATTTCAGTTGTTACGGAAAGAACGGTGCACGGCAGCGGCGCGTCCTGATCGATGCGCCATGGCGCATCGATGCCGGAGCGCCGCCAGCCGAGCGCGCGGATATGCTTGTCCCCGGAAAAGTTCGGGGCGGGACTGCCGAAGCTGGTGGTCCCGCCCACCTGCCGAAACGGCACCGGCGTCAGGCCGGAACCCAGGTCGCAGACGAGCGCCCCCGTCTCGTGCAGGCGGAAGGTTGCCTCGACCACCCGGTAAGAACGGCCCTGGGCCGAGCCGCCCGGCATCGATCCGGCGACCGGCAGCGCCTCGATAATGTGCTGAAAGGGCAGCCCGATCGCTGCCTGGTAGGCGGCAGCACCGACCGCAACTCGCCCACCCTGTACCGTCTGGGACTGGCGCAGGGTGCCATCGGCGACAATGGCAACGGTCTGCCCTTCCAGGTGGTCCAGACCGGTCGCGGAGTCCTCCAGGGTAAACACCTGGGTATGGACGCCGCTATCGACGCCAAATGTTTCGTCGAAGACTTCGACGAACAGGCCGTGCGCACGCTGCACCAGCACGTACGTGGTATCGCCGACGACCGCCAAGTCGCGGAAGGAACCTTCCGTGATCTGCCGCGTCCAGGCGGTAACCTGCTCGTTGCGGTAGATTGTCAGCGTCGCCAGCGTCCCATCCGCCAGCACCAGATGCAGCAGCCGGTGGGCCGGGTCGAAATCCTGCATGAGCGGATCACGGAAGAAGTGCGCGACCAGCAGCGCCAGGTCGCCCGCCTGATAGGCCTGCTCGATATCCGAGAACAGGAACTCCCGCAGCTCGTGACCGGTGCGCCCGACGAACATGGTCGCGCCATCCACGTCTTTCGGGGGAATTGTTCGGCTGATCAGCGAGCCGATGCGGGTCTGCCGGCGCAGCTGCACGGTGGTCGGCGCCAACGGGTCGCCCGTCACCATCCATTCGGCGCCCGAGGTAAAGACCTGCAGGTGCCGGCCTGAGAACAGGGCACGGATGGCGTTGACCTGATCGGAGAGGATCGGAAACTCGATCGCTTCGTCGTCCAGGCCCTCGCCCTGATCGAAGTTGAACAGGTCGCCCGACTTGGAGAACCAAAGCCGGTTCGGCAGATCGCGGGAGCCGCCAATGACCAGCCGATCCTGATGAAAGGCCACCGTGACCGGCCAGCCGCGCCGCGGGGAAAAGGCCGGTTCGTCCCAATCTTCGGTCGGCTCCAGGCCAGCCAGGTCTTGCAGAACGTCGGCGCTCACTTGCGTCGGCGAGGTGAAGCCGGTGATCGCCACCTGCTTGGTCGCCAACCGCAGGCGGGTGCCGACATGGTTTGCATCGAACACCGCCGCAGACGCGGTGATGGTGATGGCGCCGGTCACGGCGCTCGGCGTCAGCGTCACGCCCGTGTGGCCGAACCGGAAAAATGGCGCGTACCACACGCCGTCCTTTTCGGCGAAAACCCACTCGCTGACGGTCCAGGTGGCGGGGCCCGTCCGGGTGATCCGCCGGGGCGGCACGTCCGGATGGGTCACGAGCAATGTGTCGGCGCTTTGGGTCCAGGCGATCTGCGCCAGTTGCGCTTCGGTCCAGGGCGTCGCGACCGAGACGACCAGGTTGTCCCCTTCATAGATGTCCAGCATCCGGTCGCTGAAGGCGAGCAGGTACACCTGTTCGGTATTGAACTCGAACGTCATAAGGCGCCCGCGCCCGCGCGCAGGCCCGATATAGCGGAGGCCAGGCCGGCGATAGACGCCGCCGGTCGGGTGAATGAAGACGTTTTGAAGCTTTGCCGCGCCGTTGTCGTACGCGCGCAAATCCCCGCGGCCATACAGCAGCGGCGAGATCTCGCCCGCCGTGAAGTTGGTCTTCAACAGGTTGACGACCGTCATCGGCCGCGCACCGCAACCAGCGGGAAGTCTTCGATCGCGAGCGGCGTGTCCTGCTGTGCATCGACCAGGCGCGCGCGGCGGAACTCGGTTTCGGCGATCCGGTACAGCATCTCGGCGCGGCTGGTGCTTTCCGTGACCGGAATGCAAAACTCCGCGGCAAGCCGGGCGATCAGAAGCTGGTCGAAAAATGGCGGGAAATCGACCTCGGCTGGCCGGAAAATGTAGGTCAGATAAACTTCGCTTGAGGAGGTATGCAGCCGATCATCCACAATCCGGTAGACCAGGCCGCGGCCGCGCGCACCCGCACCGGCCGACAAGGCCCGCAGGAAATCCACGGGCAGTTGAAAAGCCCGGTCGAAATCCGCCACCGGCGCTTCTTCCAGCTGGGGCAGCCGGCTCTGGGCCGTGGCGAACGACCAGCCATGCGCCGAAAGCAACGCATCGCGGATGGAGGGAAACAGATTGACCGCGACCTCCGCTTCGGCAGTGCCTTCGTCGAACCCGGCGATCGGCCGGGCGCCGAGCTTCAACAGCGCGCGCGAGCAGAGCGCGATAGCGCTAAGAGCCATCGAGAAAACTCCCTTGATAAGGAAACGGCCCCGCTCCCGATCGAGAGCGAGGCCGCGGCTGATATGAGTGGTTGCTGAGTTGCTAGGGAGCTAAAGCAGGTGCGTTATCGTCACCAACGACTTGGACAGTTGGTTGATACGCCGCCGGCCGGTCCGTCCATTCGACTCGGTAAAGAAGATGACATCTTCCAGACTGAGAGACTCATAGAACGGGGTGAAATAGCCGTCTGCGGTAACGGTCGGGTAATTGTCCGTCGCCGACCGATAATACCAGAGAGTAAAGCCATTGCAGTAGCCCAGCACGCCCATGTTTTGGGGGTCGAATGCCATGTGGCGTCCCTTCTTCAGCTTGGCGGTTTAGCTCTCGAAGCAACGCATGGTCACGACACCGGCGCCGTCGATCCTCACCGCACCCTGGCTCATCATGTTGGCGACAAAGTAGGCCGCCCGGTCGCCGTGCCAGGTGATGTCGGTCTGGACCTCTGCGGCGGCCGCATGACCGATCGCCGTCCGATGGTACCAGTGACACAGGCGCGCCGAGCCGGAAAGAGACAGGCCGGAATGCGGGATCCAGGTGGTTCCGAGCCAGCGCTTCGCCTGTGTGTCGCGCCAGGGCAGCGCGTCCGCCCCGACATATTCCGCGTTGGCGAACTCCGGAATGCTAAGCAACTCCGCCCACTGTTTCCAGCCGATGACCGCGAAGCGCTGGCCATCGTCGGGAATATCCGCCGCCCCCATCTTCTCAAAGGCGGTCAGAACCTTGGCCTTCGTCAGGCCGTCGGTCGCGAGACCGGCGTAGTTAGTGGACGTGTTCAGGCCGGCGATGATCAACTCGTCCGTCTTGCGGCCCAGCGCATAGGCGCCGGCGTTGGCGATCACGTGCCGCTCGTCGATGTTGATTTTCATCTCGTCGAGCTTGTCGACCCAGTCACCGGCATAATAGTCGGTCAGCACGCACTCGATGGCGCTGTGATCGATAGTCATGACGGGGACCAGGCCATGCCGCGACTTGGTGGAAGCCGCGCCCTGGCCGACCCTTTGGAAGGTGGTCGAGGAACCTTGTACATTGCCCTTGGAGCGGACAGTCTGACGGAGCTTGGATCCCATCCGCTGATAGGCCTCGTGAACTTCGGCCTCGAACTGGCGGATGAACGATTGGTCGATGGTGGTCGACATCTGCAATTAACCCTTTGATTTTTCTGTTGGTGGGGAAGCAGCTTCCATCCGGTTCCCGCCCCGTAGGTTTGCACCTGCGGAACGGCCGTCGTTCTGCCTGAAGGCCCGCCGGGCTGGCGACTTTTCCCAAACACGCCCTCTCGGGCGGGGAAATCTCCAGTTCTCCGGCGGGCCCGCCACCGCTAGGGCGCGCGATCGTGCGCGCCCTAGCGATTCCTTGAGCATCCAATCCGACTGGATCGGTATCTGCTCCAGATGGCTCCGCCTAGCCGTCGCCGTCGGCGTACAGGCGGCTGAAACCATCGGTGACTTGTCGGATGAAGGCAGGGTCGCGGTCGCGCCAATAACGCGGGTCGCGCATCATCGCCTTCAACTCGTCGGTGCCATCCCGCTCGGCGGGGCCGTTGCTGCGGACGAGGCCGGGCTCCTGGCTTTGCATCATTTTGTGCAGCGCCAAACATCCCTCATAGGTAGTCGACAGTGCGCTAAGAGCCTCCGGCGCCATGTTGGCCTTGCCCCATTCCTGAAGCTGGCGCGAGATGCCCGTCCAGGCCTCCGCACCGCCGAAATGCTGTTGCAGGCGCTCGGTCTGGCGCTCTGCCTCGAAATCGGCGGCGGTCTGCTGAACCATGGGGCCGATATATTCCCTGGCCAAGTCATAGACGAGCTGGGCCTGGCTTTGGCTGAAGCCCGCTTCGTGCAGCCGGCGGTTGACCTCCGGGTCGGCTTCCAGGCTTTCTTCGTCCAGTTGAAGTTCATAGCCATCGGGGTTTTCCGGCACGCCCAGGGCCTGGCGGAAACGGGCGATCTCCGCATCGTCCGCGCTTTCGTCCGGAATCTTTACGGAGCCGCCCAAATGGCGCTCCAGCTCGCAATAGGATTTGGCGAGGTCGTCCACACGGACGGAGTTCGTCGCCGTGTCCCAGAATTTGTCCGGAACCGATGCGGGCCGCGTAACGGCTCCCTCGCCGGGCCGCTCCATTGACCGCTCCGGCAGGCCCTGCGCGGTGCCGGCCGAAATCGCGCTATCGCCGCTCTCGGTGGGTGTGTTGAGAGGTTCGTTCATTCTACGCAGACTCCTGCAGCTCGGCATTCGCCAGCCGTTCGATCAGTTGAAACAGGTAGCGTTGGCCCTCCAGATGGCGGAGGACGCTGTCCGGCGCGTCGGGCGGCGTGCGCCGTTCCACCGTTGCGGCGCGCAAATGCGCCAACACCTGCCGCCCCGCGTCCGAATGAAAGGCGCGGACGAAATACTGCCGCAGCTCACTGTCCGCCTGCCGTTCCGACGGGTCGTCAAACCACGCCCATCCGTCCTGAAGATCATTCAGCATCGCCGTCGCCCTCCCCGGTATTCACTCCGGCGCCTTCTCCAAGAGCGGGCAGCAGCGCGTCCGACAACTGGGCGAGCGCGTCATCGCCGGAAACGTCGGTGATCGGCGCCAAGGGCGGCGGGCGCAGCAGTTCTCCCGGCACCGACATCTTGCCCGCCAGCCAGCGCGCGAAGGCGGGCAGATCGACGACCGAGAGACCCTCCGGCCCCATCTCGGCGACGGTCTTGACCCAGCCCAGCGCCGATTGCGCCTCCGCCCGGTTCTGCGCTTCCGCCAGCGGCGAGCGGTAGTGCAGGTCAACCGTGCGCCCATCGACCTGAACATCCGGAACCTCGCCGCGCCGACGCAGAATGCTGAGCCCCCGCGAAAGCAAGGGCGACAACAGCTCCGCCTGAAGCCGGCCATAGGTCGCCCCCAGGATGCGGGCCATCTCCGCCGAGCGCTCCAACACCTCGGTCGCGGTCATGCGCGGACTTTGCACCGTACCCAACCGGTCCACCAGCAGGGCGTGACGAATGCGGGCGCGCAGATCGCTGAGGACCAATTCGGAAACATCGAACCGGCCGGGCGCCTGCAGCGGCGCCAGGCCCGCCGAGCCGACGGCCTTCGGAATGATGGTGCCGGGTACCAGCTTGACCGTGCCGGGGTTCAGGACGCCGTCGTCGTCCGCTTGCCAGATGCCGGTGACGGCGATGGAGGCGTTCTTAAGAATCAGCTCCACGACCTTGTTAGCGGTCTTGATATCCGGCAAGGCGGTCATCACCGGCGAACGTCCATAGGACTCGCCCGGCGCTTTCAGCCAGCGGAAGCCGATAAAGGGGTTGGAGGCGAACTCGCCTTCCGCCAGGGTTCCGTCGTCGCCTTCCCCCTGTTCGCGCACTGCCACGTATTTGTGACCATTCGGTGTCGGGCGCACGGCTTCCAGCACGCCGATCTTTTTCGGCGCCTCCGCACCGGGCTCGGCCGTGGGCGGGTGCCCGTAGCGTTCCACGAACTGCTCTGGGGTCAGCTGCACGCGGCGCCACACACGGTCCAACCGGCCGGTTGCGCCCTCCTGCATGAGGACGTCGTGGATCGGCACCGCGGTAAAGCGAAAGGCGCTGGCCTCGCCGACCGGCGCCTCTTCGAACAGCAGACAGGCGGTACCGGCCGTCACCAGGTCCAGATAGCATTGGTGGATTTCGACCGCGAAGTTGGAGCGGTCGAAATGAGACTGCAACGTGGCGCTCACCCGGTCGAGCGCCGGCGATATCGCCGCCGCTTCGTCAACCGTGGCTTCGGGCCCCGGCTTCAGTTCCACCCAACGCACCCAGGGCGGCGTCAGTTCGGAGAGCAGGCTGGCCGCCAGTTGCTCGACCGCGTCGGCCGCGGTTCCGTCGAACAGACGGTCGGAGCGGCGGGCGCCCGCCGGAGCACCGGCCTCGCGCTGCGGCATGGCGTAGGCATAGCAATCGCGCCAATGCTCTTCCCAGGCCATGCGACCACGGAACGCCTGCGTGAACTCCTGCCGGAGGATTTCGGCTGCCTTCATCTTATTCTCCGAGCAATGAGCGGCGGACGACCGACAACTGGCCAGGGCTCAAAACACCCCGGGCGGTGGTGGCGATCGTTCCGAGCCGCCCTTTCTGTTGGCGGGCCAGGAACGCGCGCCGGGCCGCCGATGCGGCTTCGCGCTCCGCCACGGCCGGATCGACCGCGGGTTCGACGACGGTCGGCGTCGGCTTGGGAGCCGGAGCCTCCCGCGTCAGTGGACTGATAATGGCGCCCATCCATCCTCCTTTTGGAACCGGCCATGCGTCTGGCGCCGTTCCATGCGGTTGTCGGAAACAGGAACGGCCCCGGGCGCTGGGCGCAGTGGGGCCGTCTTGAGGATGTATATATTCCTATTACGTGTTCATGTCAAGGTTTTTTTTCCTAATTTGAGATTTTTATGGAGCTGCCACGGGGTCTGCACCCAGACGGCGCGAATGCCGAGGGCGCGCTTCACGGCCTCCACACAGGTGAACAGGCCCGGAAACAATGCGGGGGCCGCATCGACTTGCACCTCGGTCTCGACCGCCAGCAACTGCCGGCGGCGCAGGGCCCGCTTGAGGGCGTCGGGGCTGGATACGGTGAAAATCCGCACCTCCAAACGCGCCGCAAGCGGCTCCAGAACCACCCAGTGGTCGCCACACTCGATCATGACGCCGCAATGGCGGTAGCCGGGCCTTAGCAGGCGCTGCCACCAGAAATCGGTCTGGCCGCTGAAGACGACGATCGCGTTAGTCCGCACGGAAACGCGCCCTTGCGCGCGGAAGAATGATCCCTTTTTGTTCCATTAATGGCGTCAGCGCATCCATGCCGCGCTGCCAAAAAGGCACCGCCGGGGCATGGGAACAGCCCAGCATCATCGGGGCCGCCGCGTAGCCGCCGTAGAGCAACAGCACCCGCAACTCCACGTTGCTTAGCGCCCCCTGCCGATGCAGCGCGTCGGCGCAGCCTAAAACATCGGATGCCTCGCAAGGCCTTGTAAATTTGCCCATGCCGGCCTTGATGTTTGCCCCGGACAGGCGGCTTTGCATCCCCTGCACGGCCCAGATCCATGCTTCGTCGGCGCTGGAGAACGGGCTCTCTCCTTCATCGGATTCCGACCCCGCAATCGGATCATCGTACATCGCTCTCTCCAAACAATTTATCGGCTTTGATTCCTATATGAACTTTTTCCTAGTGAATGTCAAGCGATAGTATGAGACTGTGTTCCCAACAACAGGCCCAACAACAGGGCGAGGCATCATGTTAAAGCACGCTGACATCTGGGAAGCGATCGACCGCCTGGCGGCAAAGCACGATCTTTCTCCCTCCGGACTGGCGAAGCGCGCCGGCCTGGATGCGACGACCTTCAACAAAAGCAAGCGGGCAACCCGTGACGGCAAGCTGCGATGGCCAAGCACTGAGAGCATCGCGAAAATTCTGACGGCTACAGGCGCCAGCCTGTCGGACCTGCTGAACGAACTTCCAAACTCGACAGCCACGGCTACCCAGCGGATTCCCGTGATCGGCTTCGCGCAGGCTGGCGACAGCGGCTATTTCGACGATGCCGGCTATCCGACCGGATCGGGCTGGGACGAGATTGTTTTTCCGGATATCGGCGACCCCAATGCCTATGCCCTGATGGTCAGCGGCGACTCGATGGAACCCCTCTATCGGGGCGGCGACCGCATCATCGTTTCACCCGTCGCCAATATCCGCGTCGGAGATCGGGTCGTGGTGAAAACCAGCGAAGGCGAGGTAATGGCCAAGGAACTGGTACGGCGAACGGCGCAGCGAATCGAACTGCGCAGCCTCAATCCCGAATACGACAACCCGGTCCTGCCGACCGCCGAGGTGGAATGGATCGCCCGGATTTTATGGGCGAGCCAGTGATGGGCGGCGGTTCAGGCGGCGTCGTGAAAGATCAGGCCGAGCGTATGGCGCTCTCCCGAATGCACCTTGCTGACGCCATGGCGCATGCTGGCCTTCATATAGCCGCGCGCGCCCTGAACCGGGCGCTCGTTGGTCGGGAACAGAATGAAACACCCGCGCGGGATATCGACGGCCGCGCCGATCGCCTGTTGCCGGGGCCGGTTTTCCACCAGCAGGAACTGTCCGCCGGTGAAATCGGCGCCGGGCCGGCTTAGCATCGCAGTCGCCTGGAACGGAAAGGCCAATTCACCATAGAGATCGCGATGCAGGCGGTTATACCCGCCCGACTCGTACTGCAACAGCAGCGGCGTCGGCTTCGTTTGCCCTGCCGCCGCACATTCAGCACGGTATTCCGACAAAGTCGCCGGATAGCGAATAGCGGACCGCATCAGCTCCATTGCCCGGTTCGCTATCGGGCTGAGGCCGGCATAAAAAGCGGTGCGCAATTCCGCAACGAGCGGCGGTACCGGCTCGGCGAAATAGGCATAGCTGCCGGCGCCAAACGCGTGCCGCTCCATCACGATGCGGCGGCGGAACAGGCTATCGTCGCCATAGAGCGCGATAAGGCAGTTGCAGTCGCTGTCGGAGAGTATTGGCGGCGTGACGGCGTATCCGTCTTGCGCGATTCCGTCAGCGATCTCGCTCCAATCCAGTTCGCGCACCGCCTCGCTCATTCGGTTTCCTTGTGCCCACTTTCCGAATGGGCGTCTTCAGAATGGCCGGCGGGGTGCGCCTCCTCGTCCGGATCGAAAACCTTGTGAATGTGGACGATGAAATACCGGATTTCGGCGTCGTCGATGGTGCTTTGCGCCTTGCCGCGCCAGGCGTGATAGGCCTCGCGGTAATTCGGGAACAGGCCGACAATGTCCAGATCGTCGGTGTTATAGAAAATCCGGCGGTGCGGATCCTTCAATCGGCCGCCGAATACGAGATGCAGCAACTGCTCGGTCATGGGAACTCCCGTGTGTGGATCAGCGGTTTCGCGTGAGACTGCGGATTTGGTTCAGCACCAACCATCCAATTCTCAAACCTAGGTATCGGCATACTTTTCGATCACGTCCCTCCATCCCGCCAAGTCTTCCGGCCCGCCAATGCGGCGCGAAAGACCGGCCGCGCCGGTGACCGGCACCAATATGCGCTTGACGCCCATGGCGGCCAGGGCCGGGATTTCGTCCAGGTCGTCGGGCAGGCTGGCCGTAAATTCGATCTCGTCCGGGTCACGGCCGCTTTCAATCGCGGTCTCGCGCGCAAGCTGGAACAATTCACCGGGCGAGCCGCGGGCCGGGAAAAAGCCGTCACCCAGCCGCCCCGCCCGCCGCGCCGCCGCCTTCGAGTGCCCGCCGACAATCAGCGGCACGGTACCATTCGCAGGCTTGGGCCGGCAGTAGGCGCCGTCGAATTGCACGAACCGGCCGTCATAGCTTGGCCGCTCCATCTGCCAGAGTGCGCGCATCGCTTTCATATAGTCATCGCAGCGCGGCCCCCGCTCCTCGAAATTCGCGCCGATGATCTCGAACTCCTCGCGCAGCCAGCCGACGCCAATGCCGAGCAGAACGCGGCCGCCGCTCATGGCGTCCAGCGTCGCAACCTGCTTGGCGCAGACCACCGGCGAGTGCTGCGACAGGATCAGGATTCCGGTGGCAAGCTTGATGGAAGAGGTCTGCGCCGCTACGTAACTCATCCAGATCAACGGATCCGGCAGGTTGGTCTGCTCGTTGATGCCCGGCATTTTTCCCGATTCCGCGTACGGGTACCTCGACTCGTAGCCTTCAGGAATAACCGTGTGCTCGACGGTCCAGGCGCTTTCGAAGCCCGCCGCCTCGCCGGCCTGGACGAGTTCGACCGCCTTCGCGGTGTGGGTATATTTGCCGGTGTTGCAGTACCGTAAGCCAAACTTCATTCGAGGCTTCCTTTGATTTGATGTTGAATGAACGGTACCCTCCTCGGGTCAAAATGCCTATATTGAAAACCAATTCCTGACCTAACCGGACGAGAGCCACGCTATGGCAAACGGCACCGCCGCGCTTGCTACCAAGCTATCGAACGTTTCCCTGGACGATAAATACACCGCCGAGAGCGGCCATGTTTTCATGACCGGCACCCAGGCGCTGGTACGGCTGCCGCTCGATCAGCATCGACGGGATGTGAAGACCGGCCTCAACACCGCCGGCTTCATCACCGGCTACCGCGGCTCTCCGCTTGGCGGCTACGATCAGCAACTGACGCGGGCGCAAAAGCATCTGAAAGAGCACCAGATCCTGTTCCGACCGGGCGTCAACGAGGACCTGGCCGCGACCGCCGTCTGGGGCTCGCAGCAAGCGGGCCTTTGGGGCGACGGCAAATATGACGGCGTGTTCGGCATTTGGTACGGCAAGGGGCCGGGCGTGGACCGGTCCGGCGATGCCCTGAAGCACGCCAATGCCGCCGGCACTCTGCAGCACGGCGGCGTGCTCGCGTTTGCGGGGGACGACCATATGGCCAAGTCCTCCACCACCGCCCACCAAAGCGAGTTCGCCTTCATAGATGCCCATATTCCGGTGCTGGCGCCCGCAGGGGTGCAGGAATTCCTGGATATGGGCCTGCACGGCTTCGCCATGAGCCGGTTCTCCGGTCTCTGGGCCGGCTTCAAGTGCATCGGCGAAACGGTCGACAGCGCGGCGACGGTCAGTATCGACCCGGACCGCATCCGGCCGATCATCCCGGCGGATTTCGAAATGCCGGAAGGCGGCCTGAACTCGAAGCTGATCGTGGCCGAGTTCCTGGCGCTCGAAGAACTGCTGCACAAATACAAATTGCCGGCCGCGCTCGCCTATGCCCGCGCCAACCGACTGGACCGGGTGATTTGGAGCGGGCCGCGCCGCCGCATCGGCATCGTCACCACGGGCAAATCCTATCTGGATGTTCGGCAGGCGTTGGATGAACTGGGCATCGACGAAGCCACCGCGGCGGAAATCGGCCTCAGCATTTATAAAGTGGCCATGACCTGGCCGCTGGAGACGGAGGGCGCGCGGGCGTTTGCCTCGGGCCTTGAGACCTTGCTGGTCGTCGAAGAGAAGCGCTCTTTGATGGAATGGCAGTTGAAAGACGCCCTTTACAGCATGCCCGCCGACCGTCGGCCCGACATTTTGGGCAAGACTGACGCACAGGGCGCGCCGTTATTTCCAAGCAATGGCGAACTGACCCCGAGCATGGTCGCCCGGGCCATCGCGCAACTGCTGGATACGGACGCGGTGCCGGGCGCTATCCGCGCGCGTATCGGCGAGCGGCTCTCCAGGCTGGAAGCGGTCGCGAGCGCCACCGGCGGCAACCAGCCGCCCAGCATGGTTCGCACGCCCTATTTCTGCTCGGGCTGCCCGCACAATACCTCAACCAAGGTACCGGAGGGCTCGCGCGCCGGCGCGGGTATCGGCTGCCACTACATGGCCATGTGGATGGACCGGGAGACGCTGGGCTTCACCCATATGGGCGCCGAGGGGGCCAACTGGACCGGTCAGGCGCCCTTTGTCACCACCAAGCACCTGTTCCAGAACCTGGGCGATGGCACCTACTATCACTCCGGCTTGCTGGCCATCCGGGCGGCGGTCGCGGCCGGAACCAACATTACCTACAAGATCCTCTACAACGACGCGGTCGCCATGACCGGCGGGCAGAGCCATGACGGCCCGCTGGACCCTGTCGCTATCGCTCACCAGGTTTGGGCGGAAGGGGCGAAACGCGTCACCATCGTTGCCGATGAGAAGGAAGAGTTGCCCGCGAATGCCAATTGGCCTCCAGGAACAAAGGTTCACGAGCGGGCAGAGCTGGACCAGGTGCAGCGGGAGTTGCGTGACATCGAAGGCGTCACCGCAATTGTCTATGTGCAGACCTGCGCCGCCGAGAAACGCCGCCGCCGCAAACGGGGCCAGTTCCCCGATCCGGACCAGCGCATCTTCATCAATGAGGCCGTTTGTGAAGGCTGCGGCGATTGTGGCGTCAAATCGAATTGCGTTTCGGTCGTGCCGGTCGAAACGGAATTCGGCCGCAAGCGGATGATCGATCAGTCCTCCTGCAACAAGGATTATTCCTGCGTCAACGGCTTCTGCCCGTCCTTCGTGACGGTGAAAGGCGGCCAGCCGCGCAAGTCCATGGGCGTGCAGAACGCCGAGCCGCCGCATCTGCTGCCGGTACCCGACATTCCGTCCCTGGATAAGCCGTACGGCATCGTCGTCACGGGGATCGGCGGCACGGGTGTTATTACCATCGGCGCCCTGATCTCTATGGCGGCGCACCTGGAAGGCAAGGCCTCTACCGCCATGGACATGACCGGGCTCGCCCAGAAGGGCGGCGCGGTATGGAGCCATCTGCGCATCGGCAACAGGCCGGAGGACCTGCACGCGGTCCGGATCGCGAGCGGCGGCGCGGACGCGTTGATCGGCTGCGACCTGGTCGTCTCCGGGCAGGCGGATACGGTCTCTAAGCTGACGCGCGAGAGCAAGGCGGTGGTGAACAGTCACCGCACCTTTACCGGCGACTTCACCCGCAATCCCGATTTCCGCTTCCCTACCGACGAGATCAAGGGCCGGATCACCAGCGCCGCCGGCGAGGACCAAGTCGATTTTATGGACGCGACCGACATCGCCACGCGCCTGATGGGCGACAGCATCGCGACCAACATGTTCATGATGGGCTTTGCCTTTCAGAAGGGCATGATTCCGCTGTCCGTCGAGTCCATCATGCGGGCGATCGAGTTGAACGAAATCGCCATCGACGCGAACAAGAAGGCGTTCAACTGGGGCCGTGCCGCCGCCGCCAATCTTGGCATGGTCATGGGTGTGTTGGGTGGCGAGAAGGCTCCGGACCAGCCGGATATTGCCGAAACCCTCCATCAAAGCCTGGACGAGATCGTTGCCCGCCGAGTCGCATTCCTGACCGACTACCAAAACGCAGGCTACGCCAAGCGGTACAAGCGGCTGGTCGAAAAAGTTCGGGAAGCGGAGCGGGCGAAAGGGCTTGGCGACGAGCTCAGTAAGGCTGTTGCCAAATATTATTTCAAGCTGCTGGCCTACAAAGACGAATACGAGGTTGCGCGCCTTTATTCCCGGCCGGAGTTCCTGGAGTCGGTGGCGGCCCAATTCGAAGGCGACTACGAGCTGGAATTCCACCTGGCGCCGCCGCTGCTTTCCAAGACCGATCCGGTCACGGGCGAGCCGCAGAAGAAGAAATACGGGCCGAGAATGCTGAAGACGTTCGGCCTGCTGGCCAAAATGCGCTTCCTGCGCGGCACGCCTCTGGACGTTTTCGGGCGAACGGAAGAGCGCAAAACGGAACGCCAACTGATCGCTGAGTACGAAAAATCGGTCGACAACCTGCTGGCTTCGCTGTCGAGGGACAACCTTCGCTACGCGGTGGAGATTGCCAACATCCCAGAGCACATCCGCGGCTACGGCCACGTCAAGCTCCGCCATATCGAAGACGCCAAGGCGAATGAGACGGCGCTGTGGCAGAACTTCCGCAACCCAGGCGCCGCAACCGCAATGGCGGCGGAGTAAATCAAAAAGACGCCCTGCAACCTTCTCTGGTGCAGGGCGTCTTTTGTTTCGCCGCCTCGCGTGTGGACAACCGCGCGGGGCAGAAACGTGGAAACGCTAACGCGGCGCCATCACCATGGTCATCTGGCGCCCTTCCATTTTGGGATTCTGCTCGACCTTCACTTCGTCGCCCAACTCATCCCGAACCCGTTCCAGCACCTTCATCCCCAAGTCCTGGTGGGCCATCTCACGGCCACGGAAGCGCAGGGTGACTTTCACCTTGTCGCCCTCGCCCAAGAACTTGCGCACCGCCTTCATTTTCACGTCGTAGTCGTGCTGCTCGATCGCCGGCCGCAGCTTGATCTCTTTGACTTCGATCACTTTTTGCTTTTTCCGAGCCTCGTTCTTTTTCTTTTGAGCCTCGTACTTATAGCGACCATAGTCCAAAATTTTGCAAACCGGCGGTTCGGCGTTCGGTGAAACCTCGACCAAATCAAGGCCCGACCGATCCGCTTCACGCAGGGCGTCATCCAGCTTGAACACGCCCATCATTTCACCGTCAGCACCGACCAGGCGGACCAAGCGCGCCACAATGTCGCTGTTCACTTTCGGCCCGTCCTTCACCGGCGGCGCCATGTTCGTTCCTCTTGCTATGAGGCATCTCCACTTGTTAGGTCCTGCCGCTTCAAGCTGAAGCCGCTTCGGGACTCTGTTGTAACCCAAGCCTACCGCCGCCTTCAGCGCCGGCGGCAAACCTCCTCAAACCTACCTGTCTAAAATTAGCGCAGAATAAAAACCGCGCAAGGGGCGTTTCCACCGCTCCGTTTCCACGACTCAGGACACAACGGCTGGAACCCAGCAATAGCCGTCCGGGTCGAGCAGATAGGCTTCTCGCATCCCGTGCGGCTTGTCCAGACAGCCGGCTAGAACATCATACCCGCCCGCGCGGGCCCGCGCTTCCGCCGCATCCGGATTGAGTCCCATCAGGCGGAACTCGGCGCCGATACCTCGGACCCCTGTGGCCTCCAACGACCCGAATAGCGGGTGGTCGCCATAGGTGTGGTCGGCATGCAGGCACCATTTGGCCCCGCGTGTTTCCCTCGGCGCCTCCAAGGCCGCAAAGTCCGGGTCTTCATAGATCACGCGCGCCCGCAACACCTCGCGCGCGAACGCGGTTGCCCGCGGGATATCCCGCACCAGTAGATTGACCGTCAGCCCGGACAGCTCCTTCGAATACTCGCGGGGAGGCTTCCAGGGCGTACCAGTTCGTCTAACAACCATCAGCCTAACCTTCTCCGTCTGGCTTCCCGCCATCGGGCATGCGTCCCTCGTCCACCAGGGACGCGATCGCCTGGTCTAGCGGCAACACTTCCTGGTCCTTGCCACCCAGTCGCCGCAGCGCCACGGTTCCCTGCTCGGCCTCCCGCCGGCCGACGACCAGCATGGTCGGCACCTTCGTCACCGAATGCTCGCGCACTTTGTAGTTGATCTTTTCGTTGCGCAGATCGGTCTCAACGCGCAGGCCGGCCCTGGTGCAAGCGGCGGCCACCTGCCCGGCATAGGCGTCGGCGTCGCTGGTGATGGTCGCCACCACCGTCTGCACCGGCGCCAGCCAGAGCGGGAAGCGGCCGGCATAGTTCTCGATCAGGATGCCGAGGAACCGCTCGAACGAGCCGAGGATCGCGCGGTGCAGCATGACCGGGCGATGCTTCTCGCCGTCCTCGCCCACATAGCTGGCATCAAGCCGCTCCGGCAGCACGAAGTCCACCTGGAACGTGCCGCACTGCCAGTCGCGGCCGATGGCATCCTTCAGCACGAATTCCAGCTTGGGGCCATAGAAGGCGCCTTCGCCCGGGTTCATCGTATACGACAGGCCAACCGCCTCGATCGCGTCGCGCAGCGCGCCTTCGGCCTTGTCCCAGACGGCATCCTCGCCGACGCGGATTTCCGGCCGGTCCGAGAATTTGACCACCACGTCCTCAAAGCCGAAATCCTTGTAGACCGACAGCAGCAACTCGCAAAAGATGCGGGTTTCGTCCGTAATCTGGTCTTCCGTCGCGAAGATATGCGCGTCGTCCTGGGTAAACGCCCGCACGCGCATGATGCCGTGCATGGAGCCAGAGGACTCGTTGCGGTGGCACGAGCCGAACTCCGCCATGCGCAGGGGCAGGTCGCGGTAACTCTTCACGCCCTGATTGAAGATCTGGACATGGCCGGGGCAATTCATTGGCTTCACGGCAAGCACACGCTCGTCCTCGGTCTCGGCGATGAACATGTGCTCGCGGAATTTTTCCCAGTGGCCGGAGCGCTCCCAGAGCACGCGGTCGATCAGCTGCGGCGTCTTTACCTCGACATAGCCGCCGTCTTCCAGGCGCCGGCGCATGTATTCTTCGCACAGCCGGTACACCGTCCAGCCCTTCGGGTGCCAGAACACGCTGCCGACCGCTTCCTCCTGCAGGTGGAACAGGTCCATTTCGCGGCCCAGGCGGCGATGGTCGCGCCTCGCGGCCTCCTCCAACTGGGTCAGATAAGCCTTCAGTTCCTTTTCGTTGCGCCAGGCCGTGCCGTAGATGCGCTGTAGCTGCGCGCGGTTGCGAATCGCCGCGCCAGTAGGCGCCCGCCAACCGCTGCAGCTTGAACGCCGTGCCGACATGGCCGGTGGACGGCATGTGCGGGCCGCGGCACAGGTCGTGCCACTCGCCCTGGCGATAGATCGAAATGTCCTCGCTCTCTGGCAGATCGCGGATCAATTCGGCCTTAAAGCTTCGCCCATGGCCTCGAAATGCTTGATCGCCTCGTCCCGGTCCCAAACCTCGCGCTCTATGGCCTCATCCCGCTTGATGATATCGTGCATCTTGGCCTCGATCTTTTCGAGGTCTTCGGGCGTGAACGGCTCGTCGCGGGCGAAGTCGTAATAGAAGCCGTGCTCGATCGCCGGGCCGATCGTAACTTGGGTGCCGGGGTAAAGTTCCTGCACCGCCTCCGCCATCACATGCGCGGCGTCGTGCCGGATCAGTTCGAGCGCGTCCTCGTCGTCGCGGGTCAAAATCGCGACGTTCGCGTCATGGTCGAGCGGCGTCGCGAGATCGCGGACCTTGCCATTGATTTTGGCGGCGATCGCCTTTTTGGCCAGGCTCTTGGAGATAGACGCGGCAACATCAGCCACGGTGGTGCCGGCCGCATAGGCGCGAGTCGCGCCATCCGGCAGCGTAATCGTGACCTGATGCAATGCGGAATCCGGCATTGAAGTGGCTCCGTTTCGGTTGGGTAAGGAAAAGGTGTAATTTGGTGCAGCGCGGCATGGAGGGCAAGGAAAACGACCAAAATCAGCCCAGAATGTCGCTGATTTCCCGCCAAACAGCGCTCACAGGCAGGTCCGTCAAGCTCTTTTCTCTTAATATGCGCGGCGGCCAAGCCGATGCGGGCGCGCGCGGGCGGTTCAGGGCGGGATCGGAGTCGCTGCCGAACAGCACGACGACCGGCGTGCCGACCAGCGCCGCGATGTGCATCGGGCCGGTGTCGTTGCCGACGACCAGCGCCGCACCGCGCATGACGGAGCCAAGCTCCAACAAAGAGGTCCGGCCGATCAGGCCGATCGCTTCCGCGCATGCGTTTTGGATGGTGCGGGCTTCGGCGGCCTCGGGCGTCGCGCCCACGACGACGGGCGTCACGCCGGCCGCCGCCAACCGCACCGCGGTCTCCGCAAAGGACGCAGCAGGCCAGCGCTTTTCCGGCCGGTGCGCCGCCCCGCCTGGCAACAACACCGCATAGCGCAGAGGCAGGCCCAGATGCGCGATATCCGACCGCCACCATGAGAGGTCGGAGAGCGGCGTTGCCTCGATGCCCGTATCGGCGAGCTGGCCGGCCCGCGCCTCCACCACGTGCCTGGTGTCGCGCGCGGGATCGCGATGCGGGTGCGAGCAGCCTTTGGCGATGCCGGACCACTCGGGCCATGGTCCTGGCCAGAACAGGCGGAAGTACCAGCCAGTCCGGCTCGATGTTTGCAGGTCATAGACCCGCTCGAACCGCCCTTCGCGCAGGCGGTGGCGCAGGGAGAGCACCTCAGCGACCCTCCATATCTTTGGCCGCTCGTCGATCCACACATCGTCAAAAATGCCTGATGCCTGGGCGAGGCCGGCAAACGCGCGGGTGGTCAGCAAGGTGAGATGAGCGCCGGCATGGGCGCGGCGGATGGCCTGCATCGGCCCGAACGCCAGCGCCATGTCGCCAAGCGCCGAATGCTTGATGATGAGGATGCGCTGCACCGGCCAGCCCCTACCCGATCAGTTCGCGGTAGACGGCCAGGGTCTTGTCGCACATCGCTTCGACCGAAAAGGAGGAGGCCACCCGCTCGATCGCCCGCGCAGCCAAGATTTCCCGCTTTGCCTCGGGCAAATTGAGGGCGGCGCCCAGCGCATCGGCCATTGCCTTGGGCTCGCCCGGCGGCACGAGCCAGCCGGTTTCACCGGCCACGACGATTTCGTGCGCCGCACCGATAGCGGAAGCCACAACCGGCTTGCCCATAGCCCCGGCCTCCGCCATCACCCGGCCGAACGCCTCCGGCTCGATCGAGGCGGAGACCACCACGTCTGCCAGCATGATGGCGGCCGGCATGTCGTTGCATTGGCCGGCAAAGACCACCTGCCCGCCGGACAGGCCGAGCTTGCAGCACTGGCGCCGGAGTTCGGCCACGTAGTCGGTCCGCCCCTCCGCATCGCCCGCAAGCACCACCGCCACGTCGGAAATGTCCTGCCGCCGCCGCAATTCCGGCAAGGCCGCGATCAGCACCCCCTGCCCCTTCCAGCGGGTCAGACGGCCGGGAAGCAGGATCACCCGTGTGTACTCATGAATGCCCCATGCGTTCTGCAGCCCCAGCAACCGGCCGGGCCCCACGGCGGACGGGCGGAAAACATCCAGGTCCGCGCCGCGGTGGATCACCTCGCAAGCGCTCGTCCGGCGTGCCATAGCGTTCTCGGATCAGGCCAGCGATAAACTCGGAAATGGCAACGACCCGATCACCCGAGGCCATGATCCGGTTGTACCGCTTTTTGAGCCAGAAGCCTTCGTTGTAGGTGCCGTGAAAGGTCGTGACGAACGGAACGCCGGCCCGTCGCGCCGCCGGCCCGGCGGCCCACGCCGGCGCACGGCTGCGGGCGTGCACCAGCGACACGTCCCGCTCTGCAATCAGCCGTCGCAATCGCCGGCGGTTTGCAATGATGCGCGCGGGGTTCTTGCTCGCGAGCGGCAACATGACGTGCTCAGCGCCCACCCTCTCGATCCGGGCGACGTTCGGACCGCCGGCAGAGGCGACCAGCGCCCGCCCGCCCGCCTGGACGATTGCCCGGGCCACCTCGATCGTGCCGCGCTCGACGCCGCCGTTTCCCATGGCCGGCAGCACCTGCAGGATCGTCGCGCCGGGCGGCAAGCGGGCGGTGGCTTCCTCCGCGGGGACGGTGTTAGACTGGTCCGGCATAATGTCCTCTGCTGCACATTCCGCCATTCTGGATAGACCGATGAACCGGCAACCCGATTTTCTGGACCGCGACGGCGTTCCGATCGCGTTTCATTATACCGCCCCCCGCGGCGCGGGCGCGCGGCTGCCCGGCGTCGTGTTTCTGGGCGGGTTCATGTCGGACATGGAAGGCGGCAAGGCGCTGCATCTGGAGGCGACGTGCAAGGAACGGGGCCAGCAATACACCAGACTGGACTACCGCGGCCATGGCCAATCGGGTGGCGTTTTTGCCGAAGCCTGCCTTTCCGACTGGGCGGGCGATGCCGCCGCCGTCATTGGAGCCCGAACCACCGGTCCGCACGTGCTGGTCGGCTCGTCCATGGGCGGCTGGATCATGCTGTTGCTGGCAAAAATGCTGCCGGAGCGGGTGCGGGGCCTGGTCGGCATCGCGCCCGCGCCGGATTTCGTGCTGCGGATGGAAGAATCGCTTTCAGCCGAGCAGCACGCGGAACTGGCCGCGCAGGGCCATACGGGCCGGCCGACGCCCTACGCCGACGATCCCCAGATCATCACGAAAAGGCTGCTGGACGACGGCAAGAACAATCTGGTGTTGAGCGGAGACGGGCACCCGTTCACCGGGCCGGTTCGCATTCTGCACGGGCTGGAGGACGATGCAGTACCGTGGAAAGACTCGCTGGTGCTGGCGGAAAAGCTGGCCAGCACGGATGTGCGGATTACGTATGTTAAAGGCGGTGACCATCGCCTTTCGGAGCCGGATCAACTGGCGATGCTCGATGCCGCGGTCTTGGAAGTCTCGCGGCTGGTAGCCTAAAGCAGGAAGCAACGAAACCGATGCCGATAAACCCACTTCTGATCGATTCCGCGCCACAGGCGGTGCCACTGCACCTGTTGAAAGCGGAGGAGTGGGAAGCCTGGATCGCCGCCCGGCCGGAGACGGAACGAGCATGGGCCAAGGCGACCGACTTTGCCGCCAAGCCGGGCCAGATCTGCGTGCTGCCGGGCAGGGACGGCGCCATCGCGGCCGTGCTGGCCGGCATGGAAGAGCCGCTGTGGAGCGCGGGCGGCCTGCCGGCGAAGCTGCCAAATGCCGATTACCGGCTGGCGGGCGACTGGGACGCAGAGGCGGCGACGGCCGTCGCGACCGGCTTCCTGCTCGGCGGCTATACGTTTGGGAAGTATAAGGAAGTCAAAGCGCCCGCCGCACGGCTGATGTGGCCGGGTGCAGCCAACCGTAGTGTGGCCGAAGCGGTCGCCAACGGCGTGTGCCTCGCCAGGGATTTGATCAACACACCGGCCAACGATATGGGTCCGGAAGAACTTTGCGCCGCGGTCCACGCGCTGGGCAGACAGTTCGGCGCGGAGGTGATCGAGCTGGTCGGCGACGAACTGCTCGCCAACAACTACCCGACCATCCACGCCGTCGGCCGGGCCGCCGCACGCGCGCCCCGGCTGATCGATCTGCGCTGGGGCGACGAGCGCGCACCCAAGGTCACGTTGGTCGGCAAGGGCGTCTGCTTCGATACGGGCGGCCTGGACCTGAAACCGGCAAGCGGCATGCTGCGCATGAAGAAGGATATGGGCGGGGCTGCCAACGTGCTGGGGCTGGCCCACATGATCATGGCTACCGGCCTGCCCGTTCGGCTGCGCGTGCTGATCCCGGCGGTCGAAAACAGCGTCAGCGGCAACGCCATGCGGCCGCTGGATGTGATTCGCACGCGCAAGGGCTTGACGGTCGAGGTCGGTAACACGGATGCGGAAGGCCGCCTAGTCCTCTGCGATGCACTGGCGGAAGCGGATTCCGAAAGACCGGAAATCCTGTTGGATTGCGCAACCCTGACCGGTGCCGCCCGCGTTGCGCTGGGCACGGACCTGCCCGCGCTTTTCTGCAACGATGACGCCCTTGCCGCCGATATGTTGAGCGCGGGCGAGGTTACCTTGGACCCCGTCTGGCGGTTGCCGCTGCATCAGCCCTATAAGGAGCTGCTGAAGAGCGATGTGGCCGACGTGAACAACGTCTCGGAAGGCGGCTTCGCCGGGGCAATCACCGCGGCGCTCTATATGGAGCACTTCGTCAGCCCGACCACTCCCTGGGCTCATTTCGATATGATGGCCTGGAACAACAGCGCGAAGCCAGGACGCCCGAAAGGCGGCGAGGCACAGGCGGTGCGCGGTGTCTTCACGATGCTGCGGCAGCGGTATGCTTAGACCAATTGCTTCACCTTGATCCGGTCGGAGGATGAGGGCGAAGCGCGAAGCAGGAAATCTTTCATGACCACGATCACCCCCAACACCAACCCGGAAGCCCTGCTGAAGAAACTGGCCGCCAACCACTTCATCGACGGCCGCCTGACGCCGGCGCTCTCCAACACCACGTTCGACGTCATCAACCCTGCGAACGGCAAGGTCATCGCCCAGGCGGCGAACGGCGACAGGCAGGACGTGGACGAGGCCGTCACCGCCGCCAAAAAAGCGCAAACGGCCTGGGGTGCGATGAATGCCAGGGATCGCGGCAAGCTCGTCACCGAATGCGGCCGCCGGCTGCAAGACCACGTGGAGGAACTGGCCCGGCTGATGACGCTGGAGACCGGCAAGGCGATCCGCACGGAATGCCGGGTGGAATGCGGCGTGCTGGCGGACGTGTTCACCTTCTTTGGCGGCCTCGCGCCCGAATTGAAGGGCGAAACCGTGCCGTTCAACCAGGACTCGCTGACCGTCACGATCCGCGAGCCCATCGGCGTCGTCGGCGCCATCATCCCGTGGAACGTGCCGCTGCTGCTGATGGCGCTGAAGGTCGCCCCGGCGCTGGTCGCCGGCAACGGCGTGGTGGTGAAGTCGGCTGAAGAAGCGCCGTTCACGGCCATGCGGGTCGCTCAGATATTGGGTGAGGTGCTGCCGGCAGGTATCTTTAACATCCTTTCCGGCTTCGGCCCGGAATGCGGCGGGCCGCTGGTCGCGCACAGGGACGTGGGCAAGGTGACCTTCACCGGCTCGGTCGAGACCGGACGCATCGTCTATAAGACCGCGGCGGAGAAGCTAATCCCCGTCACCCTCGAGCTGGGCGGCAAGTCACCAATGATCGTGCTGGAGGACGCGAACCTGGAGAAGGCCGTGGACGGCGCAATCACCGGCATGCGCTTCACCCGCCAGGGCCAGTCCTGCACCGCCGCCAGCCGGATCTTCGTGCACGAGAAGCTGCACGACAGCTTCGTCGACAAGCTCAAGGCGAAGGTTGATGCCATGCGCATCGGCGATCCCATGCGCGAGGAAACAGACATCGGCTCCATCATTTCGCCGGAGCAGTACGAGAAGGTGAAGGGCTATATCGATATCGGCCTGAAAATGCCGGGCGCCAAGGCGCATCCGGTCGGGCAGTTGGCCGAGGCCGAGACCAAGGAGGGTCTGTTCGTCCAGCCGATTATCTTTACCGGCATTCCGAACGAGGCCACCCTATGCCGCGAAGAGATATTCGGCCCGGTGACGTGCATCATTGAATGGTCCGACTATGAGGACGTGATCGCCCAGGCAAATGACACGGAATACGGCCTGGCGGCGAGCGTCTGGACCAACGACATGAAAAAGGCGCTGGACGCGACAAGGCGGCTGGAGGCGGGGCTGGTGCAGGTCAACCAGAACCTGGTGGTACAGCCGAACATCTCCTATGGCGGCGTGAAATCCTCCGGCCTCGGCAAGGAGGCCTCACTCGAAGCCATGCTGGAGCATTTCACGCGCAAGAAGACGATGATGTTCAACATGACCTGAGTGGCCACGCGAGCCGCTCAAAAAGAAAAGGGCCGCCGCGCATGCAGCGCAGCGGCCCTTTCACCGTCAATGTTAGGTACGACCTATTTCTTGACCGGTGTCGTTTGAGATCCGGTTGTCTGAGGCCCGGTCACCGAGGCCATTTTCGAATTGTCCGGCGACTGCACCGACTGTTCTGCCGTCTTGTTCCACTCACAGGCCGACGCGCTGCCGACCGCGAAGACAAAGGCCGCCGCGGCGAGAGTTGCAATGGTTTTCATGCGCTGATC
This sequence comes from uncultured Alphaproteobacteria bacterium, assembly GCA_963807085.1. Classification (GTDB taxonomy): domain Bacteria; phylum Pseudomonadota; class Alphaproteobacteria; order Bin95; family Bin95; genus JACKII01. Next base: position 76,208 of record CAWEBB010000032.1, on the reverse strand, counting down.
CTCCGGTCAGTGTTGAGACGAAAAGTCTACACATGCCGCGACTGTTTGCGCAAACACATTTCGCGCGCGGTTGTCCGTGCTCAAACATGGGCGCCGTGACAGTGCTTGTACTTTTTCCCCGAACCGCACGGGCAAGGCGCATTGCGCGGAACCTTGCCCCAGGTGGAGCGATCGGCCGGATCGATGGTGGCGGCCGCTGCCGCCGTGCGAACCGGCCGCGGCAGCGACGCGGTGGCCGCGCCGGCCTCTGCATCCGTCAGTTCGCCTTCGTCGGCAGCCAATGCCGACATCTCGTCGTGCTGTTCCTGCCACTGGCTGTCATCCGGGGTTTGCGGCATGCCGACCGGCGCCTCCATCCGCAGTTCCAGATGGGACAGCGCCCCCGTCACCGACTCGCGCAGCCGTGTCAGCATCGATTCGAACAGGCCAAAGGCCTCCGACTTGTACTCGTTCAGCGGATCACGCTGCGCATATGCCCGAAGGCCGATGCCCTGGCGCAGATGGTCGAGCTGCAACAGGTGGTCTTTCCAGAACTGGTCGAGCAACTGAAGCAGGACGCTTTTTTCCGCCATCCGCATCAGTTCCGGACCCCAGTTGGCAGCCTTTTCCGCCATCTTCTGCTCAACGGCCTTGGAAAGACGGGCGTGCATTTCCTCGTCGGCGATGCCCTCTTCCTCGGCCCACGCTTGAACGGGCAGGTCCAGCCCGAAAATCCGCAGCATTTCTTCGTGCAACCCGGTGGTATTCCACTGATCCGGCAGCGCTTTTTCGGGCATATGGGTGGCGACGAGACCGTCCAGCACCTGCTCACGCATGTCGACGACAGTTTCCTGCACGTCCTCCGCGCGCATGATCTCGCGCCGCTGATCGTAGATTACCCGGCGCTGGTCGTTCATCACGTCGTCATAACGCAACAGGTTCTTGCGGATTTCGAAGTTGCGGGCTTCGACCTTCTGCTGGGCTTTTTCTAGCGCCTTGTTGATCCAGGAATGGACTATGGCCTCGCCTTCCTTCAGGCCGAGGCGACGCAACACGCCGTCCATGCGCTCCGACCCGAAAATGCGCATCAGGTCGTCTTCGAGGGAGACAAAGAACTTCGAGCCGCCCGGATCGCCCTGGCGGCCGGAACGGCCGCGCAGCTGGTTGTCGATGCGCCGGCTTTCGTGGCGTTCCGTACCGATGACGTAAAGGCCGCCTGCCTGCTTCACGATCTCCTTGTCCCGGTCCACTTCGGCCTGTACTTCGGCGAAGACACGCTCGCGCTCGCTTTCGTCCGTGATCGACTGGCAGCGTTCCGCCGCCATCATTTCGGCGTTGCCGCCAAGCTGAATATCGGTGCCGCGGCCGGCCATGTTGGTGGCGATGGTCACTCCGCCCGGCTTGCCCGCCTGGGCGATGATCATCGCTTCCTGTTCGTGGTAACGGGCGTTCAGCACCTGGTGCGGAACCTTTTTCGCCTTGAGCAGGGTGGAGAGCTCTTCCGACTTCTCGATTGAGATCGTCCCCACCAGCACCGGCTGCCGGCGCTCGTGACAAGCGGCGATCTCGTCCAGGATCGCTTCGTTCTTTTCCCGGAAGGTGCGGTAGACTTCGTCGTCCTGGTCCTTGCGGGAGACCGGGACGTTGGTGGGAATGTCGACCACTTCCAGACCGTAGATTTCGTCGAACTCGCCCGCCTCCGTCATGGCGGTTCCAGTCATGCCGGCCAGTTTTTTATAGGCGCGGAAATAATTCTGGAAGGTAATCGACGCGAGCGTCTGGTTTTCAAGCTGAACCTCGACGCCCTCCTTCGCCTCCAGCGCCTGGTGCAGACCCTCGGAATAGCGGCGGCCTTCCATTGCCCGGCCGGTGAACTCGTCGATGATGATCACCTTGCCGTCCCGCACCATGTAGTCCCGGTCGCGTTCGAACAGCACGTGCGCCCGCAAGGCCTGGTTGATGTGGTGCAGAATGGAAATGTTCGTGATGTCGTAGAGCGTGCCGTCGGTGATCAGGCCCGCGTCCTGCATCACCTGCTCCATATGCTCGACGCCCGCATCGGTCAGGGTAGTGGCGCGGGCTTTCTCGTCTTTCTCATAGTGCTCCGGCTGGAGGCTGGGCATGAAGGCGTCGATGCGGACATAAAGGTCCGACGAGGTTTCCGCGGGGCCGGAGATAATCAGCGGCGTCCGCGCTTCGTCGATCAGGATCGAATCCACTTCATCGACAATGGCGAAGTTGAATTCCCGCTGAACCATTTCCTCCAGTTGGAACTTCATGTTGTCGCGCAGATAGTCGAAGCCGAATTCGTTGTTGGTGCCATACGTGACATCGCACGCGTATTGCTGCCGGCGGGCAGTGTCGTCGAGGCCATGCACGATGCAGCCGACCGACAGGCCCAAAAATTCGTAAATCTGTCCCATCCAGGCGGCATCGCGCTTGGCCAGGTAGTCATTGACGGTCACCACATGGACGCCGCGCCCGGAAAGTGCGTTCAGGTAGACCGCCAGTGTGGCAACCAGGGTCTTGCCTTCGCCGGTTTTCATCTCGGCGATCTTGCCCTGATGCAGCACCATGCCGCCGCTCAACTGCACGTCGAAATGACGCTGCCCGAGCGTGCGCTTGGCGGCTTCCCGAACCGTCGCAAAGGCTTCAACCAGCAGATCGTCGACCGTCTCGCCATCCGCCAGCCGTTTGCGGAACGTGTCAGTGCGCGCCCGCAGCGCCGCATCGTCCAGCGCCTCGGTCTCCGGCTCCAATGCGTTGATTGCGGCGATATTCGTGTCCAGGCGCTTCAGCGTCCGGTCATTGGCAGTTCCAAAGATTCGCTTGGCAAGCGCGCCGATCATGGCGGTCCTCGTAAACTTAGGGTATGGCTATCGGCTGGAAACGAACCAGCATGTCCCGCTCGGACTTCACCGAAAATCGTCCCTTAACGCGCCAGAGAGCGCGGCTAGGGCTGCACGTGAAATAGGCAGGGCACACTGTCAAGTCAATCGTGACGGCCCGCACCGTCAATGTGACGTGGGGCGCCAACACGGCGAAAGCACGCTATTCTTTCCTCCGCTCGGAAGCTTCCAAAAGACCAACGGCGGCGCAGTAAACTTCCTCGACCGGAATATCGTCCATCAGCCGCGCGGCAACAGCCGTGTCCAGACGCCCCGCGATCAGATAATCCCCATAGGAGGTCGGCGTGCGGACGACGCGGTTGCCGGCTCCCCAGGGCGCGTAGTGCTCGTCCCGCGACGGACCGAACAAGCCGAGCGCCGGAACGCCCACCGCCGCTGCCAAATGCATCAGGCCAGAGTCGTTGCCTACATAAAGCGACGCTTTGGAAAAAGCCGCGGCCAGCACCGGGAGCGGCCATCCGAAGGCGGCAATGGTGCGTTCCGGCGGCAAAGCCGCTATAGCGGTTTGCGCCATAGGCGCCTCATTGGGCGCACCCGCCACCAAGACACGGGCGCCTGGCAACGGCCCGTCGGGGCCGGTAAGCCGCGCCGCCAGCTCACCGAACTTCGCCGCGGGCCACTGCTTGCCGCGCCAGTTCGCGGTCGGCCCGATCGCGAGTACCGGGCATTGCGTGACGAGCAGGCGGTCCGCCTCCCGTGCGTGTTCCGGCCGCCAACATATACGCGGTGCCACGGGCTCGCTTGCGCCCAGCACCTCCGTCAGATGGGCGACCCGATGACGAAGCGTCCGATCGGTATGGAGAACCGTGCGCCGCCCGGCCCATACCGTATAGGCAAAGGCCGAGCCGCGCAGGTCCACCACATGCCGCCATCGCCGGCCGATCGCCCTGCGCCAAAGCCGCCACCAGTGGCCGCCGCGCGGTTGTTTTTCCACCAGCCACACCTCGGATACCTCCGGCATGGCCTCGAACAGGGGCGCCGGAAGCGCACCGCACGCCACGGCGATGTGGCTTTGCGGGTAACGCTGAGCCAAATAGGGAACCGCCCCGGTGGTGAGAACAGCATCGCCAAGGCGGTTTGATGTGATGAGCAACACAGACAAGGACGGGCGCGTATCGAACCTCTGGCCACGCGGATTGGTAGGCGGTATAGCAGCAACGCTATATTCTCCAAGCGGGCAATGCGGCCCTTCGCGCGGAATCTGCCCAAATGTCGCGCAGCCACCGGAACAAATAATGGCAAATGAGCAGTTGGACGCTGAGCACTTTGACAACGACCTGACGGACCCGCTCAGCGCCCTGGCGTCACTGGATAGCGATCAGTGTGTCGCGCTGCCGCCCCGCCGGCTGCCGCTGCAGGAGGGCCAGGAATGCCTTGTGCAATGGCAACCCGGCAAGCGCACGAGTGAATGGCGGCTATGCCTCACCAAGCGCCCGGTTTCTCTCGACGACACAACAGCGGGAGTGCAGCAGTTCCGGGCGAGCGTCGACGTTCAGGACCGATCGTCTTCCGTCGCGTGGGAATATGCCGATGCCGACTTCGGGGACTGGGTCAAGCGGCATCTGCCGGGGATTGCAACTGAAATCCGTGACCTGCAACAGCAGGAGCGTCAGACATTGGTGAAGCGGGCACAGATCACGGAGCGGCGGACGACGGTGAAAGACTTTATCCCGCACATCGTTATTTTGCTTGCCTTGGCGGCGTTCGCCTACATGTTCGCGACCGTCCACATTAAGATTTGATACAGCCGAACGGCACCCCGATCAACGACCCGGCGTCAGATCGCGTCCAGCGCCTGGTTCAGCAGTAACAGCGCCTCTATCCCGAATGCGAACATGTTGGCTTCGCGGTCGCCGCTTGCGGTTTCCAGCGTGCGGGTAATGGAGACGGCGCCGGAAATCCCGATGCAGGTATGACCCGCCGCATCACCGTAGCGGTTGCCGGTCGGGCCGGCGGCGCCGGTTTCCGATAGGCCCCAATCGGTCTGTACGCGCTCCCTGACGGTCTTCGCCAGAATAGCCGCGTAAGGCTCCGAGGACGATCGAATGCCTTCCAGTTCGTCGAGCGGGATATCCAGCAGGCCATCGCGGCCCCAGCGGGAATACGGCACCACGCCGCCCCGGTAATAGGCAGAAGCACCGCTCACGCTCAACAACGCGGCGGAAATCAAGCCGCCGCCGGATGTTTCACAAACCGCGACGGTATCGCCGCGCTCTTTCAACTTTGCTCCGACAGTTTCCGCCAGAGAGCGCAGGTCGTTCCAATCCGCCATGGTTAGGCTCCTCCATCAATCGGGCTATGCCGCTTCGGCGTCCCGCAGTTTCAACTTCAGCCCAGCAACCTGGTAAATGTCCAGGTCCGTGATTGACGCGATTTCGTCCAGCGGCAATGCCGTTTCCTGCAACAGCACCTTGGCAAAGGTGACGGGATTGCGGCGGCGGTTGCTGCGCGGACGGGTGAAGTTCGGCGGCGGGCCCTTCGGCTTTTCTTCAGGCCCGTCATCCAGGCCGCGGGCCCGGGCTTCGCGCCATGCCTGCTCCCAGTTGGACTTGTCGGCTGCGCGGCGCGCTTCCGCTTCCCGAAAACGCCGGGCAGCGTCCTGCTCTGCGTGTGTCTGTGCCCGTTCTTTTGCCGCAGCTTCTGCCTTGTTGTCCTCGACCGCCCGCTGAGCGGCTTCGTCCAAGGTCATCCCGTGCCTGGTCACCAGCCGCTCAGCCGCGGCCAGCGCAGCGTCGCGTTCACCCTGGTAGGGGCTGTTCGCGGCGAGCTTCAGCAAATTATGAAAGCGTTCCCGCTCTTTAGGGGACAGGCGGCTAGAAATAGTGCGGGCCTCCGGGCCGGATGTCAGTCAACAAAGCCCGAAAGGCTATCAGAAAGCGCGGGAAAAATCGATCACTGCAGCCGGGATGCTTGGCCGCGGCTTAGCGGCAGCGGGTCGAGCTAGCTGCCCGGCACGATACCGGCAGGCAGGTTGGCGATATGTTCAGCAATTTCGCCCGGCCGGCTCAGCCAGATCCGGTCGCGGTGCTTGTCGATATGCGCGAATACCCGTTTCAGGGCGCGCAGGCGGTAGGGCCTGCCGACCACGAACGGATGCAGGCTGATCGGGCAGACCAGCGGGTGTTTGTCCGACTGCTCCAGCATCTCGTCGAACTGGTCGATCAGCATCTGCGCGAATTCTGCGCTCGTGTAGCGAAACCAGACAATGCCGCGGTTGTCGTTACACTCGATCGGGTACGGCATGGAGAGGATCTTGCCGCCACGGGTCGCCATCCAGATCGGCTGATCGTCCATGGTCCAATCCATGTGATAGAGATAACCTTCCTCCTGCAACAGATCGAGCGTCAGGTGCGAGTTGGAAAGCCAGGGGCTCATCCAGCCGATCGGGCGTTTGCCTTCGTGGTTTTCGATGATGTGGCTGCACGAGCGGATAAAGGCATGCTCCTCGCTCTCGGCCATGCCGCCCTGCTCGTCGGAATTGGTATGGCCGTGGCCTAGGAACTCGTCGCCGCGGGCCCGGTGGCGCAGCGGAATGTCCGGACATTCCTCATAAATGGCGGTGTTGAGCTGGACTTCGGCCGGCAACTCATACTGGTCGAGCGCATCCATCAGCCTCCAGAAGCCGACCCGGTTGCCGTAGTCCCGCCAGGAATAGACGCTGTCGCTCACCGCTTGGTCGGGCGGCGCGATGGCAGCGCCCTTCCCGACGCCATAGCGAAACACCTCCACATTGTTGGCGATATAGACGGCAAGGCGCGTATCGTTCGGCCACTCATAGGTCTTGCGGGAATCGATGCTGGAATAGGCATAGCGGCGCTGGCGTTGGAAGTGGGGCATGGGTGTTTCCTTTCGGTGTCATCGCTTCAAGACAGCGCCATCTGCACTGACGCCGCCGCCGCGATCAGCCTGGGATCGTGGCCGTAGTGGCCCACCAGTTGCAGGCCAATGGGCAGACCCTTCTCGCTTTGGAACAGTGGCAGCGTAATGCAGGGCAGATAGAGCGAGGTCCAGAGGCCATTGAACGTCGCCGGCCCGGTCAACGCCAGCCCTTCCGGGGCTTCGCCGGGCGCGCTCGGGCAGAGCAGCAGATCGTATTCCCGCATCGCCAACGCGGTTTGTGCCCGGTAGACGCCGAGACCCGCAAGCGCGCGGCGGTATTGCTCCAGCGTCACGCCGAGCCCATCGTTCACCCGGCCGTTCAACAGCGCGGCGGAGAGCTTGTCGCGGTGGTTCAGCCGCTCCCAGGCCATCGCCCCCGCGAATTCGTAACCCGCAACGATGCGCATGGCGTGCTCGAACGCCTCGAACCCCTTCGGAAGCGGAAAGTCCTCGACTGTCGCACCCGCTTTCGCGACCGCACCAGCCGCATCTTCGATGTGCGCGTGTGTCGCAGGGCAGGCCTGCTCCCAATAAGGCGTGCGGCAGAGGCCGACCTTAAGCGTATTCAGGTCAGGCGGCGCAAGTTCCGTCAGGGGCTCGGTTGTGCAGGCGGACCGGATCAAGGGAAGGTCCTCGACGGCGCGCGCCATCACGCCGACCGTATCAAAACTGCGGACATTGCCGCGCACGCCTTCCGTGTTGATCTCGCCATAAGAGGGCTTGTAGCCGACCACCCCGCAATAGGCCGCCGGGCGGATGACGCTGCCCGCCGTCTGCGTGCCGATGGCCCACGGCACCATGCCCGCGCCGACAGCCGCGGCGGAACCACTGGACGAGCCGCCGGGCGTGTGGGCCGAATCGTGGGGATTGCGGGTTTGGTTTGGGTGGAGGTGGGCGAATTCGGTCGTCACAGTCTTGCCCAGCAGCACCCCGCCATTGGCGCGGGCATAGGCGATGCAGGCCGCATCTGCCGTCGGGCGCCGGCCGGAATGGATGGGAGAGCCGTGCTCGGTCGGCAGGTCGTGGCTGTCGATGATGTCCTTTGCACCGAAAGGCACGCCGTGCAGCGCGCCTTGCCGCGGTCCTGCATCGCGCAAGCGAGCCTCGGCCAGCGCCTGCTCGCGGGAGAGGTGCGCCCAGGCCTGTACCTCGCCTTCCCGCGCGCCGATGCGCTCCAGATGAGCGAGAACGACGGACTCACAGCTTAAGTCGCCGGCCTCTATCGCGGCGGCTAGAGCCCGGGCGCTTGCGGAACAGGGGTCTTGCATCGCGGAAAGCCTCCCGAAAGGATGCGATTACCATCAGTATTTCGGCGGTTCGGCCAAAACTCAATCCGGGAGACTTTCTGCGATGCCTCGCCCCATCACCCTTGCCGGCGGCCAACTCGGCCCGATTCACAAGGCCGACAGCCGCGAAAGCGTCGTCAGGCGGCTTTGCGACCTGATGCGCCGGGCGCACGCGAAGGGCGCGCACCTAGTCGTGTTCCCGGAACTGGCGCTCACCACATTCTTTCCGCGCTGGTACCTGGAGGATCAGGTTGAGGTCGACTCGTATTTCGAAACCGAAATGCCGAATGCGGCGACCAAGCCGCTGTTCGATCTCGCCGCCGAACTGAAGATCGGCTTCTATCTGGGGTATGCAGAGAAGTGCGTGGAGGGCGGCGAGACCCATCGCTACAACACCGCCATTCTGGTCGACCGCGACGGCAAAACCGTCGGCAAGTACCGCAAGGTGCACCTGCCCGGCCATGCCGAACACGTGCCGAGTTATCCCTGGCAGCACCTGGAGAAGCGCTATTTCGAGGTCGGCGATCTGGGCTTCCCGGTCTGGCGCACCATGAATGGGATCATGGGCATGTGCCTCTGCAACGACCGGCGCTGGCCAGAGACCTACCGCGTGATGGCCTTACAGGGGGCGGAAGTGATCATGCTGGGCTACAACACACCGACGCAGAACCGCGAGAGCAACACCATTGAGCCGCCACATCTGCGCATGATGCACAACCACATGACCATGCAGATGGGCGCCTATCAGAACGGATGCTGGGTGGTCGGCGTCGCCAAGGCGGGCGCAGAGGATGGCTTCGACATGATGGGCGGCAGCGTGATCTGCGCGCCCTCGGGCGAGATCGTCTCGATGGCGCGCACGCTGGACGACGAGTTGATCGTGGCGGACGCCGATCTGGACGAGTGCACCTTCAACAAGACGACGATCTTCAATTTCGCGGCGCACCGCCGGCCGGAGGCCTACACCATCATCACGGCCCAGGCGGGCGCGACACCGCCGCCGGAGGATTGAGGCACCGCCTGGACTTCAGCGGCTTGGGCCGTGCGCGGAACCTTTCCACCCCTCGGACTTTATTGGTTGGAGCGGGCGCCGGTTCTGCCGAAAGACGCGCGTTTCTGCATTCTGTGAAAGGTATTTCGATGGACATCTATGAACGACTGACAACAGACCACGACAAGCAGCGCGGCCTGCTCGGTGGCATCGGTGAGACGAGCGGCGACACGAAAGAGCGCCGGCGCCTCTTCGGCCTTCTCAAGAAAGAACTCGAGGCCCATGCCAATGCGGAGGAGCAGGTATTTTACGCGGTACTTCTGGCCGAACCGGACAGCCAGGAAAAAGCACGCCACAGTATCGTCGAGCATGACGAGATCAATGATCTGATTGCCGAACTGGAAGAAATGGATATGGCGTCCGGCGCTTGGCTTACAAAATTCAAAGAGCTTCGCCACCAAACCGAACATCATGTTGATGAGGAAGAAAAAGAAGTCTTCGCGCGCGCACGCAAGTTGTTGTCAGAAAAAGAAGCAACCGACCTTGCTGCCGAATTCGACAAACGGAAAAATGAGGAAGAAAAGCAGATCGAGACCTGACGCCAAAAACGCCTCTTACCTGACAATCATGCCGCTGCGTGTGAATGGCTTCTACTCCGCCCCGGCAAACGGCTTCGCAATGACGGCGCGGGGCGAACGCCTCACCGCATCGCCGCGATCAGTTTGCTGACCGGCGTCTCCGCCGCGCCCTCCAGCACCAGCGTCTTTAGCGCGGCGCCCTTCCGGCCCGTCAGCGCCTCGTACTTGGCCAACAAGCCCGACTGGAAGCTCGGCGAGTCGTGGGCGCCGGAGGGGTTGTCGCGTTCCTCGGCCACGACGCCGTCCGCCGTGTGCACCTCCACCCGGCCCGGGTATTTCTCCGGATAGATTTGATCGAACTTCTCGGAGCCCATAATCTCTATTCGCTGGGCGAGCGAAACCACTTCCGGCGCGGCCATACGCTCGTCCGTGAACTGGTCCGGCAGCACGGCACCATCAACCAACGCCGCGGCCACGCAATACCGGGCCGACATCTGCGCGTTCAGTGCGGTGCCGGGCGCATAGGGATAGCCGCACTGCACGTCCACCACCTTGGGCAGGGCAACGACCACGCGCTCGTTATCGGCGGGTGCGCGTCCCAATTGCTCACGGATGGCAATAGCGCAGTCGTTATAGGCATGCACCGAGCCGCAACAGGCATAGGGCTTGAAGTTCGTCGTCAGCATCTCCCAGCGCTCGCCGAGGCCATCCACCAGCTTGCGGCCGTCGGCATGATCGCTGAAGGCGGCGAGGAAGCTGCCATCCGCAGTCTCCAGCACCTTGGTCGGGCCGGAGAAGCCGCGGGCCGCCAACTCCGCCGCCATCACGCCGGACTGCGCCGCCCGCCCGGGGTGAAAGCGCTTGCTCATGGCGCCATCGGCGTTGAAGGCGAACAGGCCGGAGCCCTGGGTCGCGGCCAGGCCCAGCGCCCAGGCCGTCTGCTCGGTGTCCAGCCACAGCAGCCAACTTGCCGCCGCCGCCGCGCCCATCGGTCCGCAAACGCCGGTCAGGTGCCAGCCGCGCAGGCGCGCCTGGTTCGGGTTCAGGGCCATGGACGTGCGGATCATGGTTTCGTAGCCGAGCGCCACCGCGGTGATGAGCTGACCCAGGCTGCGCTTGCGTGCCTCCGCCACCGCCAACGCCGCCGGGATCACAACCGCGCCCGGATGCAGCTTCTGACAGAAATCATCCAGTTCGAAGGCGTGCGCGGCGATGCCGTTCACGAAGGCAGCGTCGCTGGTGCGCAGCAGGGCTTCGTCCTCGCCCCAGACGGTGGCGGCGTCGTCGCTGTCGGGCGAAGTCGCGCCATAGGCCCAGTCGCGGGCGATGCCGGTCCAGTCCTCGCCCTGCCCCTGCAGGCCGACGCCCAGGGTATCAAGCAGCGCCATGCGGACGGCTTTGTCGATATTCGCCGGCAGCGCGCCTTGGTCAAAGCCAGCAATCCAGGCGGCAAGGTCCATGGTCAGGTTAGCGGGCAGAGTGTCTTGCCGGCTGGAGACGGTGTCGGGCATGGGGAGTTACTCCGCGGCTTGAGACATTGGAGACGCCGCCAGCTTGGGGTTCTTGGCAGCGGAGACATAGACATAGCCGTCCATCAGGCGGCGCTGGGTGCGGAAAACGCTGGCGGCCTCTGCATGCCAGGAGCCAACGGCGTGGCGGCTGACGGTTGCGTCTACGACCGTCGTTCCCGACGGCTGGCCGACGCGTACGGCATCGCCCGCCCGCGTCACCTGCTGCACGATGGTACCCTCGATCTTGGCCGCGACGGAGGTGCAGAGCGCGCCGGTCAGCGGAATGGCCCGGTGTGGTGCGCCGATGGAGATCATCCGGGCGAGCAGGTCGACCTCGTCCGCCGCCATCGTCATGCCGTCCAGCGTCCGGCTCTCGGCCGGCGGAGCGACATAGGCGACCTTGGGCGCGCTTGGCACCCTGGCGGCTTCGTCCAGGCTCGCGGTAATGCCCATGGCGACGCTCGCGGCACGTCGCACCTCTTCAAGCCTGGCCAGCAGCGCCACGTCATTGTCCAGCGCCAGCGGCGATTCCGCGCCGCTCATGCCGAGGTCGGTGGCGCGCACGAAAACGCAGGGATTGGCGGCGTCGACCATGGAGGCTTCGACGGTCGAGCCATCGGCGAGCGTCAGCCGATCCACCGCATTGCCCGTCGGCAGCAGCTTGCCGGTGCGCGCGCCGCCGGGCGAAAGGAAATCCAGCCTCACCGCAGCGCCCGAACCCGCCACGCCCGGCAAAGCAAAGTCACCATCCACCGCAGCCAGGCCATCGTCGAGCGCAAAGCGGCTGACGATAATCTTGTCCGTGTTGGTGTTGTAGATTCGGACCACGGCTTGGTCGCCCTCGACCCGCACGATGCCTTCATCCACGGCGAAGGGAGCCATGGCGCTCGACATGTTGCCGCAATTGCTGCTGTCGTCCACAGCTTCGGCGGTCGGGGATACCTGGAAGAACGTATAGTCGATATCGGCATCGTTGCGCTGGCTGGGCGCGATCACACAGACCTTGCTGAGCGAGGAAATGCCGCCGCCCATGCCGTCCAACTGCCGCCCGTTCGGATCGTTGCCGCCGATGGCGGAGCGGAACAGGTCAGCCCAGGCCGAGCGGTCGGCGGGCAGATCGCGAGCGTGGAACACCAGCGCCTTGCTGGTGCCGCCGCGCATGAAAGTGGCGGGGATGCGGAACTGACGCATTCTGGGGTTCCCTCGTGACATATTGCCGGGCACTGTCGCGCCAAATCCTACCAAACGCAACGGAGCACCCACGCAATGACCTGGTTGGAAGCCGCCGACTGGCCGAAACAACGCCCCGGCGACCGTTTTGCCGCATTGGTCGAACGGCCCGGCATCGTCCGCATCCCGGGCGCGCACAACGCCATGGCTGGGCTGTTGGCGAAAAGGGCCGGATTCGACTGTCTTTATGTGAGCGGTGCGGCGGTGACGGCTTCGCTGGGCATTCCCGACGTGGGTATCCTCAGCCTGGAAGAACTCTGCTTCTTCACCCGCACGATCTACCGTGCAACCCGCCTGCCCATTCTGGTGGATGCCGACACCGGTTATGGCGAGGTCATGAACGTCATGCGCACGGTGCGTGAGCTGGAGACAGCGGGCGCTGCCGCCATGCAGATGGAAGATCAGGTACTGCCCAAGAAATGCGGCCACCTGAACGGCAAACAGCTCGTCTCGACCGAGGAGATGTGCGAAAAAGTAGCGGCAGCCCGCAAGGCACGCACCCACCTGCGCATCGTCGCCCGCACCGACGCGGTGGCGAACGAAGGGCTCGACGGCGGCATCGCCCGCGCCAAAGCTTATATCGAGGCAGGCGCAGACATTGCCTTTGCCGACGGCGTGACGGATGCGGAGGACTTCCGACGTTTCGCGGCGGAGTGCGGCGCACCGTTCATGGCGAACATGACGGAATTCGGCAAAACGCCCTATTTCACCGCCAGCGAGTTCGAGGAAATGGGCTGCAAGCTGGTGATCTGGCCGGTGTCCTCCATGCGCGTTGCGGCCAAGGCGATGGAACGCTGCTACGCGGAACTGGCCGAGAAAGACACGCTGTTCGGCCACCTGGACCAGATGCAGACCCGGGCCGAGCTATACGAAACCATCGGCTATCACGACTTTGAGGCATTGGATGCCTCGGTCGCGCGCACCGTCGTGCCGGAAGACCGGCGCGAGCGGCGGTAGGCGCGGGCGGACCGCGAGCGGCTGCCGACAACGGCTCAATCGCCCATTTTCACCAGGAGCTTGCCGAAATTCTCGCCGCTGAACAGGCGCAGGAATGCGGCGGGCGCGTTCTCGATCCCTTCGACCACGTCCTCCCGGTATTTTATCTCTCCCGACTCGATCCAGCGCGCCATGCGCTCCAGCGCCTCCGGCCAGCGGCCCGCGAAGTCGAAGACAAGAAAGCCTTGCATGCGCACGCGCTTCGGGATGAAGAAGCGCAAATTGCGCGGCACCAGTTCCGGCTCGTCCAGATTGTATTCGGCGATCCGCCCGCAGACGGCCACCCGCGCGCCGATGGCCAGATGCTCGACCACGGCATCCCAGACCGCGCCGCCGACATTCTCGAAATAGACGTCGATGCCGTTAGGGCACTCCCGGCCCAGCGCCTGCATCAGGTCGTCTGTGCGGTAGTTGATGGCGGCGTCGAAACCCAACTCGTTCACGATATAGTCAGCCTTGGCCTGGCTGCCGACGATGCCAACCACCCGGCAGCCCATGATCCGCGCGATCTGACCGACAACGGCGCCGACCGCGCCCGATGCGGCCGCAACCACCACCGTGTCGCCCGGCTGTGGCCGGCCCACCTCCAGAAAGCCGAAATAGGCGGTCATGCCCGGCATGCCCAGCACCCCATTCGCCGTGGAAATCGGCGCCAGACCGGGGTCGATCTTGCGCAGGCGCGTATAGGGCGGCACGCAATATTCCTGCCAGCCAAGCCTGCCCTCGACCACGTCGCCGACCTGCCAGTCGGGATGCTGGGAGGCGACCACCTCGCCGACGCCGCCCGCCTCCATCACTTCATTGATCTGCACCGGCGGCGCATAACTGGGGCCGTCATTCATGCGTCCGCGCATATAGGGGTCGAGAGATTGGTAGATCTGGCGCACCAGGATCTGGCCGGGGCCGGGTTGCGGCACCGGCACCTCTTCCAGCCGGAAATTGTCCAGGCTCACCATGCCCTGCGGGCGGGAGGCGAGCACAATGCGGCGGTGGGTGGCGGGAATGGTGGTCATGAGCAGAGTTTCCTGATGGCAATGGTTCGAGCCACAGAATAACAAGCCTTACCGTTTTCGCCAGCGGCCGGCGTGACCGGCAGTGCCGAATTGGGTAATATTGACAGGCCGCCGGATTGATCGCGCCGGTTAGACTGAGGCCCCACGTGTTAAGGATCGACGGATGGCCAATTGGCTCGGAAAACAGAACCCACTGAGCGACCTGCACAAGGATGTCGGGCCGCAACTTGCCGACCTGAAGCTGGACCCCGGCCGCCCGTTGTTGATTTCGGACGCGGACGAGGTGCTGTTCGATTTCATGCTCGCCTTTGTCGGCTTTGTGGAGACACAAGGCCATTATTATGACTGGAAGACCTTTGCGCTCACCGGCAATATCCGCCGCCCGAGCGATCATACGGCATTGTCGCCGGAGGAAGTTCGCCTCCTGATCGGCACCTTCTTTGCCGAGCAGACCGAGACCATTCCCGCGGTTGAGGGCGCAGCCGCCTCGCTGGCAGCTCTCAGCAAGGAGGGCGTGCAGGTGCTGGTGCTCTCTAACTTGCCCCTGGCCCAGCGCGAGAACAGGGCGCGGGCGCTGGTAAAGCATGGAATGGATTATCCGATCATCGCCAATGCCGGGCTGAAAGGCCCGACCGTGCGCGCGCTGGCTCAGCAGGTCCAGGCTGCCGCGGCGTTTGTGGATGATATCGGCCACCATCACGAAAGCGTCGCCCAGCATGCAGCGGCGGTGCATCGCCTGCACTTCTCCAGCCATCCGCGCCTGAGGGCGCTACAAGGACATATCCCCACCGCCCACCATCAGGCCGAAAGCTGGCAAGAACTGGAGCGGGAGCTGCGAGCACGCCTGTTGAGATAGCAGCAACAGAAAACCCCGGCGCAACGACCGGGGTTCGTAACTTCTATGAGGCAGACCCTACTGGGGAGCGAAACCTAGTAGCCCTCGCGCTCCAGACGCTTGCGCAGCAGCTTGCGGTGGCGGCGGACGGCCTCGGCCTTTTCCCGTGCGCGGCGCTCCGACGGCTTTTCGTAGGAACGGCGTAGCTTCATTTCGCGGAACACGCCCTCACGCTGCAGTTTCTTCTTCAGGGCGCGTAGGGCTTGATCGACATTGTTGTCGCGAACAGTCACTTGCACGAGGGGAAATCACTCCGTCTCAGTTGGAAGGGCACAGAAACACAGGCGGTGAACCGCCAGAATTTGCAGGTATCTAACCAGTTTTTGGCAGCGATTCAATCCATTTGATGATATGAGAGCGAAATTTGTCGAAAGGAGAAAGGGATGACCATCCGGAAAATCGCCCGTATGGGCCACCCGGTCCTGCTGACAAAGGCGGCGCCCGTCGCCGACGCCGCCGCCGTTCAGGATCTGATCCGGGACATGCACGAGACGCTGGTCGATGCGCGGCGGGATCGGCCTGGCCGCGCCCCAGGTGCATGAGAGCCGGCGGATCATACTCGTCTCCGTACCGGAACAGCGGCGCGAGGGTGAAGAGCCTGCGGTCCAGGTCACCGCCATGATCAACCCGGAACTGGAGCCGATCGGCGACGAAAAGGTCTCGGGCTGGGAAGGCTGCCTCTCCATCCCCGGCCTGCGGGGTCAAGTGCCACGCTGGACTGCCGTCCGCTTCCGGGCGCTGAGCGCCGATGGCCGGCCCTTCGAGGGCGAGGCGCGCGGTATGATGGCGCGCGTGCTGCAACACGAGGTCGATCATCTGGACGGCATTCTTTACCCGATGCGCATGGAAGATCTGTCCAAAATCGGATTTGATGAGGAAATCGCGCGATACGCCCTATCTAACGCCTAATGGTTCGTGACTCAGCCGACTAAGTACCGAAAAACGGAGGATGCTTCGATGGCAGACGAAGATGACACCCCAGCCCCCGAAGAGACGGGTGAGCCAAAACACGGCGAGGCCGCCGGCGGTGCAGGGGAGGGTCCGGCAGCGGGTGGTTCCGCTGCCGGTGAAGGCGAGACGCCGGAGAAAGACCCGAACGTGACGCTGCAACGGGATATCCTGGATGCTGCCCTGCCGGATGTCAGCATCGACGGATGGAGCCGCGAGACGCTGGCCATGGCAGCAACCCGAGCGGGCTTCGCCGAGGGTGACGCGGAACGCGCCTTCCCCCGCGGCGCGATCGACGCGGTGCTCGCTTATATCCGGTTCGTTGACGAGGACATGGCCGCCGAAATGGCGGACCTGGAGCAGACCGAACCGGCGGTCTATGAAAACATGCGCACGCGCGAAAAAATCGCCATCGCCATCCAGGTCCGGCTGGAGAGCCAGACCGGGAACCGGGAGGCGGTGCGCAGGGGTCTGCGTGTCCTGGCCGATCCCCGTTACGCGCCGGAGGCAGCGAAAAGCCTGGCGGATACCGTGGATGCGATCTGGCGGATTGCGGGCGACACCTCCACCGACTTTAATTTTTATACCAAGCGTGGGCTGCTCGCCGGCGTGTATTCGGCGACGTTGCTATACTGGCTGAATGACAATTCCGAAGACCAGTACAAGACTGGCGAATTCATGCGCGCACGCATCGGCGAGATCCTGCGCGTACGGGCAGGCGGCGGGCGGCCTCGGCAAGATCGCCGACCGGTTGCCGAACCCGTTCCGGCTTTGCGGCAGCAGCAAGCGCCGCTGGCGGGAGGGGCCGGTCTATCGCTAGACTCCGCTCAGCGCGAGGCCCGAACCCCCATCCACGTGGATCACCTGCCCCGTGATGTAGGCGGCCTCCGGTTGCAGCAGAAAGGCGATGGTGGCCGCCACCTCGTCCGGCGCGCCAAGGCGGGCGAAGGGAATTCGATCTGCCATTTCCCGGAACTGCCCGGCGGAGAGCGCCGAATGCGCGCCCGTGTCTTTCTGGATATAGCCGGGCGAAACCACGTTCACGCTCACCCGATGCCCGGCCATTTCCGCCGCGAACGCCAGCGCCAGCGCCTCCAGGCCCGCCTTGGCCTGGGCGGAAGCCGGAAATAGCGTGCCTTTCGGCGGAAAGCGGTGGGCAACGAAGGAGCTGACCGCCACCACCCGGCCCTGGTTGCTAGCAGCGAGCAGGGGTTGCGCCGCGCGGATCAGGTGGAAGAAGGCGTCGGTGATGCCGGCATGGCTCGTGCGCACGGCGTCCGCCGGCAATTCGGCCACCCGCCGCTTGTCGGCAAAGCCCGCATTGCTGACCAGCCAGATCGAGCTCGCCCGCCGCATGCGTCGACGGCGGCCGTCGCAGGCCGCAGGATCCGAGAGGTCGCCCAGAACCAGAGCCGTTTCCGCGCCCTTCGCCTGCGCTTCCGCGGCGACTGTTTCCAGTCCCTTCCGGTTTTGGCGGGTGTGCAGGACCAGCCGCACGCCCGGCCCCGCCAGGCGCAAGGCCAGCGCGCGCCCGATGCCGGAGGCCGAGCCCGTGATCAGGCAGGTGGTGTTGGCCATGGCGCTCACGCCACCCATTCGCTGACCGGCGCCTTTGCCTCGTCCAGCGGTTGGCAGATCACGTCGACCAGAGACGGCCCATCATGGGCCACGGCCTGCTTCAACGCGCCTTCCAGGTCCGCCGGATCCTCCACGCGCCAGGACTTCACGCCGAACGCGCTTGCCACCGCGGCATGGTTCGTGCGGGAGAAGTCCACGGAATAGAAGCGCCGGTCGAAGCCGTGCCGCTGCCCGGCCTTGATCCAGCCGAACGCGCTATTCGAGACCACGACGAAGGTGATCGGCAGGTTGAGCCGGGTCACCGTCTCCAGCTCGCCGCAGGTAAAGCCGAACGAGCCGTCGCCCATCACCGCCACCGTCTTCACGCCCGGCCGCCCGATATGCGCGCCCACCGCTGCCGACATCGCGTAGCCAAGCGCTCCGTGCGCCCGGTTCGAGATGAAGTGCCGGCCCGTGAGCGGGTTCTGGTAATAGGCGCTGAAATAGGGGCAGGGCGTGCCAGGGTCGCAGACCAGCACCGCGTCCGAATCCAGCACCCGGTTCAGCGTCGCCACCAGCCGCTCCGGCTTGATGGGCGTGTCGTCGCTGATGGCCAGGCTGGCGAAGGCCGCGAATTTCTCCTCCTTCGCCTTGGTAACGAGGGCTGCCGCGCCGCGATCCTGCACCGGCCCCTGCACCGCCCCCGCCAGCGCCTCCAGCGCCAGGCGCGCGTCGCCGGCGATCGCCACATCGGTCGGATAAATCGCGCCGATGGTGGCCGGATCGCTGTCGATATGGACGATCTTTGCCTGGCCCGGCTTCGGATAGCGCCAGCGCTCGGTGGTGACCGAACCCGCCCGGCAGCCGACGAACACCACACAATCCGCCTGTGAGATCAATCCCCGCGTCGGCATGGTGCCGCCGTTCGAGCCCACCACGCCCACCGCCAGCGGATGATCGTCGCCGATCGAGCCCTGGCCGGAGATCGTGGACGCGACCGGCGCGTCAAGCGCCTCGGCACAGCGGGCGAGCGCCGCCTCCCCGCCTGCGATCACCACGCCGCCGCCGCAGACAAACAGGGGGAAGCGGGCGCCCTTCAGCATCGCCGCCGCTTCGCGGATCGCCGCCGGGTCCGACCCCTGCGGGCGGGCCGGACAGACGCCGAACGAGGCGTCGCCCCAGACCTGATCGGCGTCAACCGGCTGATACTGCACGTCCAGCGGCAGGCAGAGATGCGCCGCGCCCGGCCGGCCGGTCGTCATCTGCCGGAACGCCTCCCGAACCTGGCCCGGCAGGTATCGCCGCCGAATGCGCCGTAGCGTTGAACTTGGTCAGCGGCTTGAACAGCGCCTGCTGGTCCAGTTCGGTCAGCGTGAACTTGCCCCGACCCGTCGTGGAGATGTCCGATGTGATCGCGAACACCGGCACAGAGCTTTCGTTTGCCTCCACCACGCCCGGCAGGATGTAGGTGGCACCGCCGCCGCTCGGCCCCTCGCAGATACCGACCTTGCCGGTCACGCGCGCATAGCCGTCCGCCATATAGGCGGCGGAGCGCTCGTCGCGGGCAAGCACGTGGCGGATATCCTGGCCTGTCCGGTAGAGCGCATCGTAGAACGGCAACGAGGTATCGCCGCAGAGCCCGAACACCGTATCGACGCCATGGCAGCGCAGCAGGCTGACCATCGCCTCCGCGCCGGAAAGCTGGTTGGGGCGGTCGGCGTTGTTGGCCATGGCGATGGCTCCTGTCTGTCGAGGGAGGGGTCGCGACTCTTTTACCGAAAGTGACCGCCCCAGCCCAGGGGCGAGGGTATGTTGTCGCCTCAGGAGTTCCACCGGCCCAATTTCAATTTCAGCCTGAGCAGCCGGGGCCGAAAGCCGGCGCGTATCTAAGGGCAAGATTGGAGAACGACCAGATGACGCAGAACATGAACCGTATCGTTCTCGCCATTGCGCTCACCTGCCTTGCCGCCGTCGCCGTTCTCGGCCTCGGGGAGCGCGGCTGGCGCTTGGCCGTGGCGGCGCTGATCGGCGGCGTGGCGGGTGCCGGCCTCTACCATGCCTCGTTCGGCTTCACCGCCGCCTGGCGGCGCATCGTGCGCGAACGGCGGGGGGCAGGCCTGCGCGCGCAAATGCTGCTGATCGCGGCCGCCTGCCTGTTCACCTTCCCGCTCATGGCTTGGGGCGGGGAGATGGCCCTGCCTGCAAACGGCTATATTCTGCCGATGGGCGTGGCGTCTGCCATCGGCGCCTTCACCTTCGGCATCGGCATGCAACTCGGCGGCGGCTGCGCCTCCGGGACCCTGTTCACCTCCGGCGGCGGCAGCACGCGCATGATGGTGACGCTGGTGTTTTTCGTCGCCGGGTCGGTCTGGGCGACGGCACATTGGGATTTCTGGACCGGCCTGCCCCGCACCACATCCGGCGTCTGGATCCCGGGCGAATTCAGGCACCTTCCCCGGCCTGTTGGTGATGCTGCTGGTGCTGGCAGCGCTCGCCGCGGCAAGCGTTATAATCGAGAAACGGCGGCACGGCTCGCTGGAGCCGCGCAGGCCGACTCGTATCCCTCCTCAAAGGCCCCTGGTCGCTCACCGCCGGGGCGCTGTGCTTGGCGGCCGTCAGTATCGCCACCATGGCCGTGCTGGGCAGCCCCTGGGGCATCACCTCCGGCTTCGCGCTGTGGGGCGGTAAGGCCGCGGCAGCCGCCGGCGCGCCGGTGGAGACCTGGACCTACTGGGCGCCGGACTGGCGGCAGGCGCAATTAAGAGAAAGCATTTTCGCCGACCGCACCTCGGTCATGAATTTCGGCATCGTCTTCGGCGCCATGGCGGCGGCGGCGCTAGCGGGTAAGTTCTCTCCCAACCTGAAGCTTTCGCTCCGCGACGTGGCGACCGCGGTGTTCGGCGGCCTGCTCATGGGGTATGGCGCGCGCCTCGCCTACGGCTGCAATATTGGCGCCTATCTGGGCGGGCTTGTCTCCGGCAGCCTGCACGGCTGGTGGTGGCTCATCTGGGGCTTCCTCGGATCGCTCGCCGGCACCTGGGCGCGCGAGCGCATCGGCATGGATCCGCCTGCACTGCTCACACGGCCGCACGCCGCTTAGGCCCGTATTCTGCCGGGCTTGTCGCTCTTCGCCACACCGCGGCTCAATTCATTGACACCGCATTGCCCTGCCCGAAGCATAAGCATAGGTTACGCGCGTTTTTGTTTCGATACCCTGCAAAGGACCAAATCCATGTCGATCGTCGCCGATCGCCTCAGTGTCATCCGTCCGTCGCCGACCGTGGCCATGAACTCCATAGCGATGGAGATGGCCGCCGCGGGCGAGGACGTCATCGGCCTTGCCGTTGGCGAACCAGATTTCGATACACCGGACCATATCAAAGAGGCAGGCATCAAGGCGATCCAAAGCGGCGACACCAAATATACCGCGCCCGACGGCCGGCCGGAGCTGAAATCGGCCATCTGCCGCAAGCTGAAGCGCGAGAACGGGCTGGACTACAACAACAGCCAGATCACCGTCGGCAACGGCGGCAAGCACGTGCTCTACAACGCGCTGATGGCCACGCTGAACCCGGGCGACGAGGTGATTGTTCCGGCTCCCTACTGGACCAGCTATCCCGACATGGTGCTGCTGGCCGACGGCGACGCCGGTCGCGTCGCCTGCACCGCCGAGAGCGGCTTCAAGCTGACGCCGGCGGACCTGGAAGCGGCGATCACGCCGCAAGACCAAGTGGCTGATCCTGAATTCGCCCTCGAACCCCTCCGGCGCGGCCTATACCTGGGACGAGATGAAGGCGGTCACCGACGTGCTGCTCAAGCATCCCCATGTCTGGGTCATGACCGACGACATGTACGAGCATCTGGTCTATGACGGCTTCCAGTTCTGCACCCCGGCCCAGGTCGACCAAAGCTCTATGACCGCACCCTGACCGTGAACGGCGTCTCCAAGGCCTATGCCATGACCGGCTGGCGCATCGGCTATGCGGCCGGGCCGGAGGAGCTGATCGAGGCGATCCGCAAGGTCCAGTCGCAGAGCACCACCAACCCCTCCTCCATCAGCCAGACGGCGGCGGTCGAGGCGCTCGACGGCCAGCAGAACTACCGCGCCGAGTGGGTCGAGGCCTTCAAGCGCCGCCGCGACTTGGTGGTTGGGCTGGTGAATGAGGCAACCGGCCTGACCTGCAACACACCGGAAGGCGCGTTTTATGTCTATCCCTCCTGCGCCGGCGTAATCGGCAAGAAAACGCCTGCGGGCAAGGTGATCGAGACCGACGACGATTTCGCGCTCTACCTGTTGGAGGCGGAAAAGGTTGTGGTGGTGCCCGGCTCCGCCTTCGGCCTCTCGCCGCATTTCCGCATTTCCTATGCAACCAGCGACGACAAGCTGAAAGAGGCCGGCCTGCGCATTCAACGGGCTTGCGCCGTCCTTAGCTGACGACCAGTTGGGCCGGCGGTGCAGGCACCCGACAGGTGTCGGCTCTTGTTAAGAGTATAAACTTATATACTGACTCGGCTTGCCAGCGATGATATAAGAATGTCGCTTAAAGGCTGGGAAATATGCCGTCTGCGGGCGGGGGAAAGAACACGCCTTTCACCCGATGATGGCAGCAAATGGCAACAGAAAGAGTGATGACCGGATCCTACGAAAAAATTGCACGACGCTCCGTTTTAGGCGGCCTGCTGGCGGCGCCGTTTATCGTCAGGCCGGCCGGCGCCTGGTCTCAGAGCAGATTTGTCCGCTTTCACTGCACCCATACGGGCGACAAGATCAACGCCAACTATTGGCGCGATGGGCAGTATGACCGCGAAGCGCTGAAGGACTTGAACTGGTTCCTGCGGGATTGGCGCGCCAACCGGACCCACTTCATCGACCCCTTGACGCTAGATATCATCTACTGGACGTCCCATCGGATGGGATCATCGGGCAAGGCGGAGATCATCAGCGGCTACCGCACCCGCAAAACCAACGAGATGCTGCGCTCGAACTCGTCAAAGGTCGCAAAAAACTCCTATCACATGTACGGCAAGGCCATCGACTTCCGCCTGCTCGACCGCTCCATCAAGGACACGCACAAGGCGGTGTTGACGCGGCAATATGGCGGCGTGGGTCTCTACACCAGATCCCAATTCATCCATGTGGATACCGGACCGGTCCGGTCCTGGGGCTCTTAGAGGGCGCCCGGGTGCCGGCGGCTCCCCCCGCGACGCCAGACGATCTTTTCCGCCGCTTGGATGACCTGGGCATCGCGCACGAAACCCGTTGGCACGAGCCCGTGTTCACCGTCGCGGAAAGCCGGGAACTGCGCGGCGCGCTGCCCGGCGGGCATTCCAAGAACCTGTTCCTGAAAAACAAAAAAGGCGACCTCTGGCTGGTGACGGCGGCGGAAGACGCGGCCGTCGATCTCAAGGCCCTGACCAAGACGCTGGCGGCGGGCCGCCTCTCGTTCGGCAAGCCCGACCTGCTGATGGCCGTGCTGGGGGTGGAGCCGGGCGCGGTCTCGCCCTTCGGCCTGATCAACGACGCGGACCACCGCGTGACCTTTGTCTTGGACCAGCGGCTCGCCGCCATGGAGCCCCTGAACTTCCACCCATTGGTGAACAACGCCACCACGGCCATCAGCGCCGCGGACTTTGCCAAGTTCGTCGAGGCGGCCGGGCACACGGCAGTACCCATAGGCTTTCCGCCGGCCGAGGGAGCATAGTTGCTGCTGGTAATCCGGAGGACGCGCCATGGCCTATACGCTTTACACCTTCATCCGTTCGGGCGGCGCCATGGTGGAAGCAACGCTGGCGGAGTGCGGCGCGCCATTTGAGGTCCGCGCCGTTGATCTGCGCGCGAACGCCCAGCGCGACCCGGCCTATTTGGCCGTCAATCCGCACGGCAAGCTGCCCGCGCTGATCACCCCCGAAGGCGACACCCTAACCGAGACGCTGGCGATCCTGCTCTCCCTGGATGACCGCCACCCGGCGGCGGGCTTGCTGCCGCCCCGGGTCACGCCCGCGCGGGAGAAGGCACTCCGATGGCTGGCTTTTGCCGCGACCGAGCTGTATCCCATCATCGAAATCGTGGACTATCCGGTGCGGTTCGCGCCATCGCCCGATCAGGCCGAGGCGACGCGCGGGGTCGCGCGGGAGATCTGGCGGGAGCGGCTTCGGCGGATGGAGGCGCAGCTAACCGACCCCGGCCCCTATCTGCTGGGCAAGACCTTTTGCCTGACTGACATCTATTGGGCCGTGGCCTCCCGCTGGGGCTCTCAGCCCGGCTGGACCGCGGCGAACACGCCCAAGCTGGAGCGCCTGTTCGAGGCCGTCGCCGCCCGGCCGAAGATCGCGGCGGTCTGGGGCGACCGGTGGAAGCCAGCGGCCTGACCGCCGATCGCGCCTATTTCTCCTGCACGCCCAGGATCGAGGTGCTTATCGCCCGCGGGTCGCGGTGCTGCCAGCGGCCCGCATCCACCTGGGCCAGGAAGTCCAGGACGATGGCGTTGAAGGCGTCCGGCTCCTCGATATTGATGGTGTGGCCGCAATTCGCCATGACCACCAGCGCCGCCGACGGGATGGTCTCCTTCATCATCACGCCCGGCAGCAGGCAGGGCCAGTCCTCGTCGCCGGTCAGCACCAGGGTGGGTGCTGCGATGCCCGCCATGGCGTCCTTCAGGTCGAACAGAGAAGGCCGCTCCGCCTGAAGGCCGCGCATGGTGTTGGCCGAGCCCTTGGCCGAGTGCCCGGCCAGTTGCTCCCGGAATTCCTGCCAACCGCGCGGGTTCTTGTTCTGGAACTGCACCCGGGTCGGCCCGAGCGAGTACGTGTCGGCAAACGCTTCGATGCCCTCGCGCTCGATCAGGTCGGCAGTGGCGTTCGCCTCTTTCCGGAACTGGTCGCGCTTGTCCGGTTCCGCGCCATAGCCGCAGCCCGCCACGGTCAGCGAGAGCGCGCGGTCGCCATGGTGGATGCCGAAATGCAGCGTCGCGAAACCGCCCATCGAGAGGCCGACAATATGCGCCTTCTCCAGCCCCAGCCCGTCGAGCACCGCCAGAATGTCCTGCCGCGCCCGGTCCTGGGAATAGCTGGCCGGCGTCGGCGGCACGTCGGAGGGCGGGTAGCCGCGCGCGTTAAAGGCGATGGCCCGATAGCGCCGGCCGAAGGTGCGAAGCTGCGGCTCCCAGCTTGCCATGTCGCCCGCAAACTCGTGCACGAAGATGACCGGCGTGCCGCTGCCGGCCTCCTCGTAGGCGAGCCTGACGCCGTCGTCGGTGGTGATGGTGGGCATGGGAGCCGCCTCCGCGTCGACATGGGAAGGCCACGAGCATGCCCCGAACCGCCGTTCGATGGCAAGGACCGCGCGGCAACGAGAGACGCTGGACTGCCGTTGACGCTATTAAGTTACCGGATTACATTCTTCGCTAAACAAGCCTATGCATCTCTGCTCGAAACCGATCATTCCGGCCGCTCGCCGGTTCAGGTTTCGTTGACGGCGAGCCTGGCCAACGTTTAGCGGAGGTTAATCTCGTATCTACGAACGGTCCTTCCCTCGCGGGTAATGTTGCACCCTGTTCAGCGCCGTGACCCCACAGATTTAAGATAATATCCCTGATTTTCCACCATGCAGGTTCGAGTTCCCCTCAAGCCGGCAGCGGATAGGCGATGCGCAACGCGCGGCCCTGAAGCGGGTCGAGTTGCAGGCGCAGCAGTCCGTCCTCGCCCACCTCTCCCTCAACCGTCGCGGCGAGCATGTCGAAGACCGGCCCCGAGCGCGGAATATCCAGATGCACGGTCTCGTCCACCGGCTCGCGCCCGAAATTCAGCGCCGTGACTTGCCTGCCGCGCCGGTCGGGCAGTTCGTGGACCATAACCAGCAGGCCGGGACTTTCCACATCGGGAATGTCCAACTGTTCGCTGGCCGCGATGTCATAGGCATCGCGCACCGCCAGCAGCCGTTTCAACTGGCTGGCGAAACTGTCGGGATCCTCCAGTTGCGCGGTGATCGGCCCGTAAAGCGCCTCTGCCCGCGGCAGCCCGCCGGCCGAATGGGTCGCCTCCGGCACCGCGTCGGTCAGGTCATAGGCGCCACGCGCGATCCAGCGGGTGTCGCCGTCCTCCATCAGATGCGCCACCTGCTCCGGCTCCAGCGGCAGCGCGCCCACCAGATCCCAGCCCGAAAGCGCAAAGACCCCCGGCTGAAACGCGTTGTACATGACCAGCAACAGGTGGGTCTTTTTTATTGTGGCAACCTGTTCGGCGTCCAGATCGCGTATGTCGGTATAGCCCAGCGCAGCGGCGATCACGCTGGCGGTGGTGCAGGCGACGCCGTTAGTGACGAAGCGCAGGTTATAGGGCGTGTCGTGGCCGCTGATGCCCTCGTACATGGTCTCGCGGATAAAGCTGCGCAGGGTGCGCCCTTGCCATGTCTGCCCCCCCAGGTTGAAGATGTCGTTGGCGTGCAGCGTCCAGAAATGCACCAGTTCCAGCGTCAGCTCGTCATGGTTCTGCATCGCGTGGATCAGCGAGGCCGGGTCGATCCCGTATTCATGCACCATGCGCAGCATCATCCGCAGGAACTCGGTATCCCCCGATACCAGCGCATGGTGATAGGCGGGGCGGGTGATGAAATCGTACGACAGATCCGCGCCGCCCCCCGACATGGCGGCGATGTCGTCGACCGTCAGGTTCAGTTCCTGAAAGGTGAAACCGCCCGCCTTGCGAACGATGCCGCCCAGCAGGTTGTTGCCCACTACCGACAGCGGATGGCTTTCGGACCAGACGCTGCCATCCTCCCGCTTCTCGATCCCGAGGAAGCCGTTCGCGTCCAGCCGCAGCCCCCGCGCGCCCAGTTCGTCCAGCGAATGCAGCGCATCGCCGGTGATCATCTGCTGCGCCGCGAAGGATGGGTCGAGCCAGTTCAGGCTGGGCTGCCCCTCCTTGAAGTAATGCAGATAGACCCAGCGGCGCCTCTCGCCGTCGGTCCCGGTAATGGGCGCGGTCGCGCTCCAGTCGGTTTCCTTGACGCCCGGTTCGAAAAAGATCACCCGCTGCAACTGCCCGGCGATATACTCCTTTTCCGCCAGCACATCGACAGTTTCGGGCGAGAGGTTGACCGACTGCCAGCCCTTGGGCACCTCCGGCAGAAGTTCCCAATCTTCGGGCGGGATCTCGACCATGTGATAGAGGCCCGGATAATCCTCGTGCCGCATGCAGGCCAGGTGGAAATCCGGCCCCTTGCCGGTATGCGAGGGGATCACGTCGTCGATCACCACCGCGTTGTGCGCCGCAGCCATCCTGCTGATGGCGACGAATTCCTCCCGGGTGCCGAAGGTCGGGTCGATGTCGAACCCGATGCGATCGAAATTGCCGTCGATCGTGGGAGTGTACTGCCCGTCCCGATAGCCGCCCGCACGCTTGGTCGGGCCGGTATGGATCGCGCGGATGCCGATCGAGGACAGCGCGTCCCAGAGCGTCGCGTCGCCCAACATCCCCAGCACCGATTTGCCCTCCGCCGTGATGATCGCCGCGGGATAGGTGGTGATCCAGACCGGCGCCACCGCCGAGGCCGCACGCGGACGCGCCGCCGCATAAGGCCGCCGCCACATACGCCCGATGCCGCCATAGGCGCGCGCCGCCTGTCGCGCCTGGTGCAGCATCGACATTGATACCAGCGGTGTGACCTGGTCCGGCCGGTCGGAACGGTTCACTTTGGGGCCGTCACTCAATTTGTTGTCTTTCGTCATTCGTCTGTCCCTTCGCAACCGTGCCGGGCGCGCCGGCCTGGGCGCAACCCTTTCAAACCATCAGGCAAACGAACGGCACGCGCCGCCGGTTCCCTCGCGACGATGCGGGCGCCGGGCATGGCCGGCGCTGCCCCGTTCCGGCGCTGCGACATCAATTTCGCGGTGACGAGGATCGTGCCGCCCCGACTGCGCCGCGTCGCGCGGCTCCATTTCACCTGTTAACGCGTTATTGGCAAGCGCCTTCATGCCGCCCTGGGCCGCCCTCGACGCTCGGCAGGGCCGGCCGAAGAACTTGGCTCCCGCGTTCGCGGGAGAGGAGGCGGGAGCGATTTAACCTGCTGAGAACAGGGCGACCGCCTCCCCCGGGAGCCCCTCCCCCGACAGACCCTCCGGCGGCCAAAGCCGTGTCTCGCCGCTGTCGGGCCGGCTGCCTTTGGGGGAGAGCGCCTGGCCAAGTGTCACCACCGCGCGCACGGACCGTCGGTCGAGGCGACGCCGGAACGCCAACGCTCCAAAAGGTGCGTCCAGCGGCTCATAGCTTCCGTCGGCGAACAGCGCCGGTTCGTCGCGGCGCAGGTGCAGGACCGTGCGCGTGAGGCAGAGCTTATGACGATCCAGCGGGCGCAGCGGGCCGGCATCGTCCAGCGCGGCCGCCAGCCGGTCGAAATCGACGGCAGCGCGATTGTCGGGGTCGGTCAGCCGATAGTTACTGATCTCGCATCCCTGATAGATGTCGGGAATTCCCGGCAGCGTCAGTTTCAGCGCCAGCTGCACCAGCGACAGCCGTTCGGCGGTGCGGGCGGCTTCGGCGGTTTCACCGGGCGGCGGCGCGAAGGCGCGGGCCAGTGCGCGGGCGTAAGCGAGCGCCGCGCTCTCATAGCCCTCGTCCGGGTCCTGCCAGGTGGTGCCTTCCTTGGCCTCGCGCATCGCCTTGGTGGCATGGTCGCACAGCCGGTCGGCCAGTTCCGCGGCTGATCCGGCACCGGGCTGCATCGCCCAGAGCGACTGGACCAGATACCAGCGCAGGTTGGGATCGACGGCCTCCGCCCCTTCGACCTTTTGCGCCGCGTCGATCAGCGCAGCGATGGACGGGGGATGGTGAGTCAACGCCGCAATCCGCATGCGGGCATCTTCGGAACGCTTGGTGTCATGGCTCGATGTCAGGCTCAGCCCGTGGGGCATCTTCAGCGCGCGGGTCTGCATCCGGCGGTGGAACGTGGCGGCATCGATGGCGGGCAGGTCCGGCTCCGCACCGACCTCGTTTGCCGACAGCAGGCGATTGTAGCGATAAAAGGCGGTGTCCTCCTGCCCCTTTGCCATCACCGCGCCGGCCACCTGCTGAAATCGCAGGCGCAACGGGCCGGCCGCCGCGCCAGGGTCCAGCAGCGCGCGCAGCATGAAATCCAGCGGCCGGCGGTCGGGCTGTGCCCCCGCCGCAGCGTCGGTGGCGGCATTCAACGCCGCGACATCCTCAGCGCGCGGGCTGTCGCCGTCCAGGTATGTCCGATACCGTCCCAAATGCGCGATCAGGCTCAAGATCGTCTGCCGCCAGGTCTCGGGGCCGTATTCGCAGGCGGTCCGGTCCGCCGCCGCGATCGCGCCGATCAGGCCCTGCAAGCGCCACAGTTCGGCTGAAAGCTCGGTCTCCAGAACGGCGCGCTTCGCCGCGGTGACGTAGCCGCCCGAACCCCTCCTGCCGCCCGGTTTGGCATCGGTAGAGCGCATCGAGCCGTCGCACCCCGTCGCCATCGGTCAGCACCTGCCCGATATCGCGGGCCAGCACATAGCCGGTGGTGCCTTCTACCGGCCAGTCCGGCAGGCTCTCGTCCGGCGCTAGAATCTTTTCCAACCAGATCGGAATTTCGGGAAGACGCGCGCGCAGGCGGCGCAGATAGACGCCGGGACCGGCCAGCCCGTCGATATGGTCGATGCGCAATCCCGCCACCGCGCCCGTATCGACCAGATCGAAGATCAGGCGATGGGTGTCCTCGAACACCTCCTCGTCCTCGACACGCACGCCGATCAGGCCGGTGATGTTGAAGAATCGCCGATGCGTGATCGCGTCACGCTCGGCCCGCCAGTGGCAGAGCCGCCAGAACTGGCGGTCGTGCAGAGCGCGGATCGCGGCGCGGTCGTGGAGCTTCGGCGGATCGGGTGGCAGCGTCGCCGGGTCGAGCGGCACGCGCAGCGCCCCGCGCACCAGAACCGGCCCGTCCGGGCTCGTCTCGACGGAGAAACCGTCCTTTTCCAGCACCTCCTCGAACGGCGCTTCCAGCATCGGTAGCGCCAGGGGCCGATCCGGCAGAATGTCGAAATGGCGCACGTAGCGGCTGGCGCGCCCCTGCGCCAGTAGGTCCCGCAGCCACGGGTTTTCCAGGGTGAAGGCCACGTGATTCGGCACGATGTCCAGAACGATGCCGATACCTTGCGCCTGCGCTGCCTCCGCCAGCCGGTCGAATCCCGCCCGTCCGCCTAGCCCCGGCTCGATGCGGGTGGGGTCGATCACGTCATAGCCATGGGTTGATCCGGGCTGGGCGGCGAAGACCGGCGACAGGTAGAGATGGCTGATTCCCAGCCGCATCAAGTAGGGCAGTAGCCGTTCGGCGGCGGCGAAATCCACGCCGTTGCGCAGTTGCAGTCGATAACAGGAAGACGGCAGGCGCTGCATCGTCGCTCCCCGGTTGCTGGATGCCTAGAGAAGATCCCGATCCGGTTGGATCGGGTGAATTTGCTCTAAATTTGATACTTAGAGCACCTTACCCCGACAAATTGACTGCGATAGCGATTCGATTTGACCGGGCGATGCGCTCGTGCCTCCATGTTACCAACAGAACGGGGGGATGGCACTATAGTTCCCGGGGAACTGCCCGCGACGCCGCGCTTTATCTCGCGCTCACCTTTGGCGCGGACGCGCGCCCGACAACAGTGCGGCAATTTCCCGAAAGGCCAAGTGGCCGGGCAGGTCCTCGATGGCGGTCGGGCTGCGCAACTGCCAGTTGGGATATTCCTCTTCCGAGGTGCCGGGGACGTTGGTGGCCGCCTGCGGCCCCGCCAGATCCGCCAGCCGCGCCGCCGCCAACAGCGCGGGCGTGCGGGCGATAAAAAGATGCGCCGCACGCAGGATTTCCGGGGGCAAATCGGGGGCATCGGCGGGCGCGGTTTCCAGAACGCCGGCGTCCTTCAGCGCCGCGACCAGATCGTCGCGCTCGCGCCGCCGGTGGGTGCGTTGCTGCGCCGAGGTTTCCGCATCAACCAGCCTGAACTCTTCGCGCTGCTCGATATCGCGTCCCTGCCACCAATCGGCCAGCGTCGGCAGATCGTGGGTGGAAAGACAGGCCAGCGCCGATGCGGAATAGCGGCGCGGGGGCAGGAAGCCGCGCTTGTTCTGCTCGAAATAGAGCAACCGGTAGGACAGGATGCGAGCCTCCCGCATTGCCGCGCGAAACCCGCGTGGGACCGAGCCCAGATCCTCGCCCACAATGATGGCGCGGGCTTGGTGCAATTCCTCGGCCAGCACGCGCAGCATGTCGCGGATCGGATAGCGCAGATAACCCCCCTCGCGTGCCGAGACGCCGTCGGGGATCAGGAACAGCTGCCATAAGGCCATCGCGTGGTCGATCCTGAGCGCCCCCGCATGGGAAAGTTGTGCGCGGATCATGTCGCGGAACGGAGCGAAATCCTGTTCCACCAGCACCTCGGGCGAAGGCGCGGCGAGACCCCAATCCTGCCCGCCGGCTTGGAAGAGGTCGGGCGGCGCGCCGATGCGCACGCCGCGCAGCATCGTCTGCCCGCTCCACGCCGAAGAGCCGTCCGGCGCGGCACCTACCGCCAGATCGAGATAGAGGCCGATGCGCATCCCCGCCGCGCGCGCCACGTCCTGGGCGGCGGCAAGCTGACGGTCGGCGATCCATTGCAGCCACAGGTGAAAGGCGATGTCGGCGCCGTTCGCTTCGGCAAAGGCGCGCACGGCCGGGGTATCAGGCCCGCGGCAGTCCTCGGGCCAGCCCCGCCAGCCCGCGGCATGACCGGTATGCACCATGGCGCTCGAGAGCGCCTCGAACAGCGCGTGGTGGTAAAGCGCGGTGCCACGTTCGCGGACGAACCGGTCGTGCTGTTCGCGCGCGGCGGCGTCGGCAAAGGGCGCGCGGCTGAAAATCTCGCGCAGCGCGTCTATTTTCAGGGCGGCGACGCGGCAGTAATCCACCCGGTCCGAGGCTCGCAGGGCGGTCAGATCGGGCGGCGGCCCTGCGCCTGGCACATCGTCGACCGCGATGTAAAGCGGGTTCAGAAAGGCGCGGTTCGAGGGTGCGAACGGGCTGCACCGCTCGGGCGCGGCCAGGAACAGCGCGTGCAGCGGATTGACGCCCAGAAAATCCGCCCCCGCCTCACCCGCGATACGCGCCAGATCCGCCAGGTCACGGAAATCGCCGATGCCCCAGTTGCGCCCCGAGCGCAGTTCGTAAAGCTGGCAGAACAGTCCCCATGCGGGCGCGTCATCCAGCCATTGCGGCACGAAACACCGCGCATCGCCCGCCGTCAGCGCAAGGTCTGGCGCGGGCGTCCCGGGCGGATCGGCCGCCGGATCGACCCCAAGAACGGCCAGCAAGGCCTTGCGGCTGGCCGACGGAACCCGCCGCCGCATGCCGTGGGCGTCAGTATAGGCGGGGGGGATGCCGTGCCAGCGCGCCAGCCGGTCGAGCCGCCGGTTCATGGCGCGGCCTTGGTGACACGAACCTGCCAGGGAGCGAACGCGTCCCGCTCCCGATGCTCGCCCCAGATCACGCGGCCGGGCGCGGGCGGCATGGCGTTCACGTCGTCACAGAGGTTGGCGCGTAGATGCAGATTGGCGCCGTTCAGGTGCCAGTCCACCGCCACCACTTCCGCTTCGCTCTCGACAATATGGCCGCTATGGCCGCCCACTCCCGCCAGATGCGGCACGATTTCCCGCGCGCGCAGTTCCAGCATCTTGCGGGTTTCCGCCAGGCCGCACAAAGCCGGAACCCTCGCGCTCTGACCAGTCAAGCCGAGAAGCGGCAAAGGTGTCCCAGGCGTTCGGGTCGGGGATTGGGGCCAACTCTCCGCTGAACGCCTCGAACCCGGCGAATTCGCGCCGCCGCCCTTCGCGCACCGCGTCGGCCAGCTCGCCGTGGAAATCGGTGAAGAACAGGAAGGGGCGGGTCTCGCCATATTCCTCGCCCATGAACAGCAGCGGCACATGCGGCGACAGCAGCAGGATAGCGTGCAGCGCCTGCACGATGTTCTCGTCCGCCATCCGGTCGATACGCTCGCCAAAGGCCCGATTGCCGATCTGGTCGTGGTTCTGGAGGAAATCGACGAAAGCCGCGGGCGGCAGGTAGGCGCTCGGTTCGCCGCGCGGCCGGTCAGTCAGTTGCGAAAGCTCACCCTGAAACGCGAACCCTTCGGCCAGCGCGCGCGCCAGATGGGCATGCGGGGTATCGGCGAAATCGCCGTAATAATCCGCACTCTCGCCGGTGGCGATCACGTGGGCGGTGTTGTGCCAATCATCATTCCATTCGGCGGTATAGAGGCATACGCCTTCCCCGTCGCGTTCGTGCAGATGGGTGACGTTGCGGTTGTCCTCGGTGGTCAGGTGTATCGCCCGGGCCGGGAATTCCCGCCGCACCGCTTGCGCGATCTCGATCAGGATTTCCGGATCGGAGCGGTCGTGCACATGGTCGATGGCGTCCAGCCGCAACCCGTCCAGCCGGTATTCGCGCAGCCAGTAAAGCGCGTTTTCCACGAAAAACCGCCGCACCGGCGCACGGTCATACGCGATGGCCGCGCCCCAGGGGGTCTGGCGGGCGGAATCGAAGAAATCGGGCGCGTAGAGGTTCAGGTAATTCCCCTCGGGGCCGAAATGGTTGTAGACCACGTCGAGCAGCACCATCAGCCCCGCCCCATGCGCCGCATCCACGAGCGCGCGCAGGTCGTCGGGCCGCCCATAAGCGGGATGCACCGCATAGGGCAGCACGCCGTCATAGCCCCAGCCGCGATTGCCGGCGAACTGGGCAACGGGCATCAACTCGATCGCGGTGACGCCGAGGTCGGCCAGCGCAGCCAGGCGGTCGATCACCGCGCCGAATGTGCCCTGTTCGGTGAAGGTGCCTACATGCAGCTCGTAGATTACTGCCTCTTCCCAGGGCCGCCCGGCCCAGTCATGCCGCCAGCGATAGGCCGAAGGGTCGACCAAAAGCGACGCTCCGTGCACGTCGCCCTCCTGCGCGCGGGCGGCCGGGTCGGGCACCGCGCGCCCGTCCTCCAGCACGAAGGCGTAGGAAGCGCCAGCGCCAAGGCCGGCAACGGTGCAGGTAAACCAGCCGCCCCTGTCGCGCGTCACGTCGCGCGTCATCGGCACATCGCGCCCATCCACATGCAGCGTTACCGCTCCCTGCGCTGGCGCCCAGAGGCCGAACCGCGCCCCGTCTTGCGTCAGCGTCGCGCCCCAGCCGGGTTCTCGCTCGCGGGTCATGGTCCCACACTTTCCAGCAACACAACCGCCTTGCCGGGGAGTTCGACCCGATCGGGTACCGCCAGTTCCTCCGGATGCGGCAACGCCCGCCCGTGCACGGTATCCACCAGAACCCGCCAACCCGCCGCCGAGGCCTGCGGCAGGACGAAATCCACCTGGTCCTCGGAGGCATTCAGCAAGGCCAGCAGTTGCTCGCCCGCTTGCGACAGATGCATGCCAATGGCTCGGGTTTGTGGGTTTTCCCAGTCCTCGGGGCCCATCTGCTCCCCGTCCGGGCGCAGCCACCGCGCCCGGGCAGGAAAGCGGCCATAGGGTTCCTCGTGATAGAACTTGTCCGACTGCAGCAGGCCGCGCGAGCGCCGGATCGCGATCAGCCCGGCGACGAAATGCTCGAACGCGGCATCGCTCGGTCCCTCCGGGTTCCAGTCGAGCCAGTTGAAATCAACGTCCTGGCAATAGGCGTTGTTGTTGCCATCCTGGCTGCGCCCGCGCTCGTCCCCCATCAGCAGCATCGGCGTTCCCTGCGAGATCAGTAGCGTCGTCATCAGGTTGCGCCGCTGCCGGTCGCGGAGGGCGAGGATGTCCGAATCGTCGGTCGGCCCCTCGACGCCACAATTCCATGAAAGGTTGTGGTTGTGGCCGTCCCGGTTGTCCTCGCCGTTGGCCTCGTTATGCTTGTCGTTGTAGCTGACCAAGTCCATCAGGGTGAAGCCGTCGTGGGCGGTGACGAGATTGACGCTGGTCCAGGGGCGCTGACCCAGATTTTCGAACAGGCGCGAGGAGCCGAGCAATCCGTCGGCCAGTTCACGCGCCGTATCCGCGTCGCCCCGCCAGAAGCCGCGCGCGGTGTCGCGCCAGCGGTCGTTCCATTCCGCCCAACCGGGGGGGAAACTGCCCAATTGATAGCCGTTCGGCCCGGTATCCCACGGCTCGGCGATCAGCTTTACGCGGCTCAGCACCGGGTCCTGCCGGGTCGCTTCGAGGAACACCGCGTGCATGTTAAACGCCTCGCGCTCGCGCCCCAGCGTCGTGGCCAGATCGAAGCGGAAGCCGTCCACGTGACATTCCTCAACCCAGTAGCGCAGGCTGTCCATTACCATCTGCAACACCCGACCGTGGCGCATGTCCAGGGAATTGCCGCAACCGGTGGTGTCGTAGTAATGGCGCGGGTTGTCGCCCAAGATATAATAGCTGGCATTGTCGATACCGCGGAACGACAGGGTCGGCCCCATTTCGTTGCCCTCGGCCGTGTGGTTATAGACCACGTCCATAATGACCTCGATCCCGGCTTCGTGCAGACGACGCACCATCAGCTTGAACTCGTTGATCGCCCCGGTACGGGTCAGGTAGCGCGGCGCCGGCGCGAAGAAGCCCAGCGTGTTGTAACCCCAGTAGTTACTCAGCCCCTTTTCAATCAGATAGCGGTCATCGACAAAAGCCTGCACCGGCAGCAATTCGATGGCAGTGACGCCCAGGCGCGACAGATGGTCGATCGTGGACGGATGCGCCAGCCCCTCGAATTTGCCGCGCACCTGTTCCGGCAACGCCTGGTTGCGCGCGCTGATGCCCTTCACATGAGCCTCGTAGATGATGGTTTTATGCCAGGGATGCCGCGGGAGGACGTCGTCGCCCCAGGTATGCGCCGGATCGACCACCACGCATTTGGGCATGACGAAGGCGCTGTCGCGCCGGTCGAAACTCAGATCGCCCCTCCTGTGGCCGATGCGATAGCCGAACAGCGCGTCATGCCAGTGCAGCCGCCCGCTCATTGCCATCGCATAGGGGTCGAGCACCAGCTTGTTCGGGTTGAATCGGTGGCCCTCTTCTGGCGCGTAAGGCCCGTGTACGCGATAGCCGTACAACTGGCCGGGGCGCACCCAGGGCAGATAGCCGTGCCAGACCTGGTGGGTGTTCTCCGGCAGTTCGATGCGGTCGGTCTCGCGCCGGCCCGCCGGATCGAAGAGGCACAGTTCCACCTTGGTGGCATGGGCCGAAAACAAGGCGAAATTGACGCCCGAGCCATCCCAGGTGGCGCCAAGCGGGGATTCCGATCCGGCCAGCGGAATCTTCTGAAGGGCATGTCAGGCGTCCGGCGTGAAGAGGAGTACCGCGAGCGGCGGCAGCGTGATCGTTGCGGCGGCCGGTCGGCCATGCGTGCCGGGCCCGGTGGCGAGCACACCGCCGCCATTGCCCGCGCCCGAGCCACCGTAGTCCTCCGCATCGGTATTCATTAGCTCACGCCAGCGCCCCTCAGACGGCAAGCCGACGCGGAACCCCTCGCGCAGCACGGGCGCCATGTTGGCAATCACCGCCACCGGCGGTTCGCCCTCGCCGCCCTTGCGCAAATAGCTGAAGACATTGTTTTCGCTGTCCCCGCCGTCGATCCATTCAAAGCCCGCGGGCGCGCAGTCGCCGGCATGGAGCGCCGGCATGGCGCGGTAGAGCCGGTTAAGGTCGCGCACAAGCCGTTGCAGCCCGTCATGGGCGGGATCGTCCAGCAGGTGCCAGTCGAGGCTCGCGTCATGGTTCCATTCGCGCTGCTGCCCGAATTCACAGCCCATGAACAGCAGCTTCTTGCCCGGATGCGTCCACATGAAAGCGAAATAGGCGCGCAGGTTCGCGAATTTTTGCCAGCGGTCGCCCGGCATCTTGCCCAGCAGCGACCCCTTGCCATGCACCACCTCGTCATGGCTGAGCGGCAGGATGAAGTTTTCGGAGAACGCGTAATGCAGGCCGAAGGTCATCTTGCCGTGGTCGTATTTGCGGTAGACCGGGTCCGTGGCAATGTATTCCAGCGTGTCGTGCATCCAGCCCATGTTCCACTTGAAATCGAAACCCAGTCCGTCCTGGTCGACCGGACGGCTGACGCCCGGCCAGGCGGTGGATTCCTCGGCCATGGTCAGCGCGCCGGGCGCACGTTCGGACACCGTGACGTTGGTGCGGCGCAGGAAGTCGATGGCATCCAGATTCTCGCGCCCGCCAAAGCGATTGGGCACCCATTCGCCGGGATTGCGCGAATAGTCGAGGTAAAGCATCGAGGCCACCGCATCCACGCGCAACGCATCCACGTGGAATTCGCGCAGCCAGTAAAGCGCGCTGGCGCGCAGGAAATTGGCGACCTCGATTCGCCCGAAATTGTAGATCAGCGTGTTCCAATCCTTGTGGAACCCAAGGCGCGGATCGTCGTGTTCGTAAAGCGCGGTGCCGTCGAACCGCACCAGCCCATGCGCATCCGAGGGGAAATGCGCGGGCACCCAATCCACGATCACCCCCACGCCCGCGCCGTGCAGCCGGTCCACCAGCCGCGCGAAATCTGCCGGAGAGCCGTGCCGCGATGTCGGAGCGAACATGCCGATCGGCTGATAGCCCCACGAGCCGGTGAACGGGATGTTCGCTGACCGGCAGAAACTCGACATGGGTAAAGCCCATTTCGGTCACGTAGTCGACCAGCTGCTCGGCCAGTTCTTCGTAAGACAGTACTCGGTCGTCTTCGCCGCGCCGCCAACTGCCCAGGTGGACCTCGTAGATCGAGATGGGCTCCTGCACTGGCGCACGGGTCGGCAGCGCCTGCATCCATTCCCCGTCCTGCCAGTCATGACGGGGCAATCCGGTGACGACGGACGCGGTGGCCGGCGGCTTCTCTGCCGCGAACCCCACCGGATCGGCCTTGAGCGGGAGCACGTCGCCGTGCACGCCGAAGATTTCATACTTGTAAAGCGCGCCCTCGCCCAGACCGGGCACGAACAGCTCCCACACCCCTGCGCGCAAAGCGGCGGCGCATCGGATGGCGGCGCCCATCCCAGGCGTTGAAGTCGCCAACGACGCTGACGCGCCGCGCATTGGGCGCCCAGACAGCAAAGGCGGTGCCTTCAACGCCGCCATGGGTGAGCGGGTGTGCGCCGAGGCGGCGGTAAAGCTCTTCATGCCGTCCCTCGGCCAGCAGGTATTCGTCCAACTCGCCCAGCACCGGGCCGAAGGCATAGGGATCCTCCCGCTCCCATTCCATATTGCCCGCGCGCAGGCGCAGCCGGTAGGCGAACGGATCGCGCTTGCCCGCGCTGCCGCTGAAGAATCCTTCGGGGTCGATACGCTCGAGCGTGGTCACTGCCTCGCCGCTGTCACGCTCGATCAGCGTCACCTCGCCAGCATCGGGGGCGAAAACGCGCACCACCACCGTCCCGCCTTCCCCCTCATGCATGCCGAGGATCGAGAACGGATTGGCATGCTGGCCGCGCAGGATTTCCTGTATCTCCAGGGCGGACGGCGCATGTACGGGCAAAGTGTCGGTCATGCACGTTCCTCTGTCAGCGCCACCAGTCCCGCCAGCGGCAGATGCGCCCAGGCCGGGCGGTTCGCAAGCTCGTAGCCGATTTCATAGGCCGCCTTCTGCAACAGGAACAGATCGAGCAGCGCATCCCGCAACGCCGCGTCGGGCTGTGACGGGGCGCCCTCCATCGCCGTATGATAGGCTGAATGGTAGCCGTCCACGGCCTGCCGGCGCCAGTCGTCGATGGCATCGGCATCAGTGATCGCGCTCCGGGCGGCGTAGTCGAGCGAGCGGATCATTCCGGCCACGTCGCGCAGCGGCGCGGTCTTGGCGCGACGCGCGGCGAGAGAGCGACGCGGTTCGCCTTCGAAATCGATGATTGTCACATCGTCCGGCGTCACCAGAACCTGCCCCAGGTGATAATCGCCGTGGATACGGGTGCGCTGTCCCGAAGGCGGCAGGCCCGCCACCCGCGCGATCCGTTGGGAAAGGCTGTCGCCCGCCGCCAACACGCGCTGCGCAAGCGGTTTGGCGCGCCCGTCCAGATCGGCGGCCGCAAGTCCATCCAGTGCCGCCCGCAGATCCTCCTGCGCCTCGGCGACCCAGGCCTTCAGGTCCGCGGCGGTCACCGCCTCGGACGCAAAGGCCGGATCGTCGCTCGGCCCGGCCAGTGCGCGGTGCAGGTCGCCGGTGCGCTGGCCCAGGCGGCGGATCAGATCCGCGCCGGTGTCGCCCGTCATCCCTTGTTGCGCCAGCAGCCTGGTCAGATAGCCCCACGCATCCCCCTTGTTTGGGACGAAGGCAAAGGCGGCGGCGAGCGTCGTGACCTCCCCACCCTCGTGCAGCGCGACCGACCCCAGAAAGGCCGGGGTGTGCGCAAAGCGGCTGCCCTGCGTCAGATGCCGCGCCATTTCCACGTCGGGTTGGACGCCGGCGCGCAGGCGGCGGTATATCTTGAGAATGATCTCCTGCCCGAACACCTGCGCAACGTTGCTTTGTTCCACGGCCAGCAGCCGCGGCGGCCCCGGGTTGATGCCGCGCAGGGCATCGGTGCCTTCAAAGCGCACCTCGCCCTGACCGACCGGCAGGATCGAGCCCCCGCGCATCGCATCCAGAAATGCCTGCGCCACTGCCGGAAGTCGGGCGCCATCGACCAGCGCGCCGTCATCGCCGACGCGCGCCACCAAACCCGCGCCCTGTTCCGGCTGCACTGCCAGCGGCACGAAATAACGCTGGCGCTCGCCGTCCAGGTTCCGGTCCAGGTCCCCGGCCAAGTCCAGGTCCGCGGCGCACAGCACGCAGTCACCGCCCCCGATCCCGGCCAGCGGCACCAGGGAGACCGAGGCGATGCGCTGATCCTTGGCCCCGAACCATCGCTGCGCGGCCAGAAATGTCGGCAGCAGGTCGCGTTCGAGCGGCGCCCGCCACGCGCCCGCCAGGGCGTCATGCACGCTCGCCTGCGGCGGTGGGAGTTGCATGTTTTCCGCCGTCATGTCCGCCCCCCGCCCGGCGGGAACAGGCGCCAGATCGCGTAGGGGCGGCTTTCGGGGTCGAGCAGCAGCGTGTGACTCTTGCCATGCCAGGTAAAGCGGTTGCCGTGCAGCAAATCCTCGACCTCGATCGACGCCTCGTCCGGCAGGCCGAATTCCCACAGCGGCACCTCAAAGGCGAATTCATGCGGGCCGACGGGATCGAGACTGACGTGGAACAGCAGGAAACTTTCCTGCGCCCGGTCCATCCGACCGTAATACAACACGTTGTCGTCCTGCGCCGCATAGAACCGCAGATTGGTGAAATCGCGCATCGCCGGATGCTCGGTCCTGATGCGGTTAATCAAGCGGATATCATCCTTGATATTGCCCGGCTGGTCAAAATTCCACCTGCGCAGCTGGTATTTCTCGCTGTCGAGATATTCCTCCTTGCCGGGCACAGGCCGGCCCTCGCAGATCTCGAACCCGTTATAGAGGCCGTAATTGCCCGCCAGCGTCGCCGCCAGCACCAGCCGCGTGCGGAAACCCGGCCGGCCGCTGGTTTGCAGGAACCGCGGGTTGATGTCGGGTGTGTTGGCAAAGAAGTTGGGCCGCATGTAATGCCAGCATTCCTCGGTCGTCAGCTCGGTCAGGTATTCGGTCAGTTCCGCCTTGGCGTGACGCCAGGTAAAATAGCTGTAGGACTGGGTGAACCCCAGCTTCGCCAGCCGTTTCATCACCTTCGGGCGGGTGAACGCCTCGGCCAGGAAGATCACGTCGGGGTGCCGCGCCTGCACATCGCCGATCATCCACTCCCAGAACGGGTACGGCTTGGTATGGGGATTGTCCACGCGGAAGATTTTGACCCCGTGATCCACCCAGAACAGCACCACGTCGCGCAATTCCAGCCAGATCGAGGGCAGGGCGTCGCGATAGAAGTGGACGTTGACGATGTCCTCGTATTTCTTGGGCGGGTTCTCCGCGAATTTGATGGAGCCGTCGGGGCGCCAGTCGAACCATTCGGGATGCTCCCTGATCCAGGGGTGATCGGGCGAGCACTGGATGGCGAAATCCAAAGCGATCTCCAGCCCGTGCTCGGCGGCGGCGGCGACCAGCCGGTCGAAATCCTCGAGCGTGCCCAGTTCCGGATGGATCGCGGTGTGCCCGCCCTCTGCGGAGCCGATGGCATAGGGGCTGCCGGGATCGTCGGGCCCGGCGGTGAGGCTGTTGTTCGGCCCCTTGCGGTTGGTCTGCCCAATGGGGTGGATGGGCGGGAAATAGAGCACGTCGAAGCCCAGATCGCGCACATATTCCATGCGGCCGATCACATCGTCGAACGTCCCGTGCCGCCCGTCCTTGCCCCAGGAGCGCGGCATCATCTCGTACCAGGCACTGAAGGCGGCGGCCTCGCGATCCACGCGCAACGGCAACTCGTGGTCGTAGCGCGACAGATGGGTGCGCGGCCCGGCCGCGCGCATCAGGGCTAGCGTCTCGTCGGACATGAGCAGTGATTGCCGTGTCGCAGCGCTCGCGTCCTCCAGTTGCGCCAGAAGCCGCGAAAGCACCTTTTTTGGCCGCGCCTTCCGTGATTCGTCCGCCTCGAGCGCGGCAACGATCAGGTGCCGACCCTCTTCCAATTCCAACTGGATGTTCTGTCCGGCGGCGATCTTCTTGGCGGTGTCCTCATGCCAGGTCGCGAAAAGATCGCGCCATGCAATGAACGAAAGCCGCCACAGCGTCGGCTCCGGCACCGACAGGTCAGCGGCCCAGCGATCATTGTCCACATGGAGCATTTCCATTTCGGTTGACTGTCCGCCGCTGTCACGACGCACCTGCACCGCTGCGCGGATACGATCGTGCCCGTCGCCGAATATATCCGCCTCAATCGTGAAAGGCCGTCCCGCAATCACCTTCGCCGGGAATCGCCCGCCGTCGATTTCATGCGAGATGTTCTCGATCGCGATGCGGGTACCCGCCAGAGCCATAACCGCTTCCGCGGCTCTGCCCTTCCGTCTGCTGGGAAACGCCATGCTTCATCTCCGAAGGAATTATTGGCGACATTAACTAGTTTCTTTGGCGTCTGGTTCCATACTGGCATTGCACGCCGGCCCTCGTTGCGCAAATGGTATGAGGGGATCTATGCCTTCGGCGGTAGGTAATAGCTGTCCGACAGCATTGCGAGCCGCTCCGGCTCGAGAGCCGGGCTCCGCAATGGCGGCGGATGATAGCCCGGACCCTGCGCCCGTTCATATAATACGCTGGCATCAATGTGGACACCGCCTCTCCACCGGCGCTAAAAGCCGCGTATGCCTAACGCCCACCGTTTCTCCGTGGCACCCATGATGGACTGGACGGACCGGCACGACCGGTTCTTCCTGCGCCTGCTGTCTGGCCATGCCCGGCTTTATACGGAGATGGTGACGGAGCAGGCCGTGCGCTTTGGCGACCGGGCACGCCTGCTCGATTTCGACGCGAGCGAGCAGCCGCTCGCCCTGCAACTGGGCGGTTCCGACCCCGCGCGTCTGGCCGAGGCGTCGCGCATCGGCGAGCAATGGGGCTATGACGAGATCAACATGAATTGCGGTTGCCCCTCGACCCGCGTGCAGAGCGGGGCCTTCGGCGCCTGCCTGATGGCGGAGCCCGATACCGTTGCCCGCTGCGTCGAGGCGATGGTTCGGGCGGTTTCGCTGCCCGTCACGGTCAAGTGCCGCATCGGCATCGACGACCAGGACGACTACGCCCATCTGCGCCGCTTCATGGATACCGTGGCGGCAGCCGGCTGCGGCATCTTCATCGTGCACGCCCGCAAGGCCTGGCTGAAGGGCCTCAGCCCCAAGGAAAACCGCGATATCCCGCCGCTGCTCTACCCCTCTGTCTACCGCCTGAAGCGGGAACGGCCGGACCTGACCGTCGCCATCAACGGCGGCATCGCGGACCTCGACCAGGCAGAGGCGCATCTGGCGCACATCGACGGCGTCATGCTGGGTCGGGCGGCTTATCAGAACCCGTATCTGCTGGCGGATGTGGACCTCCGCCTGTTCAAAGACCCAACGCCCCGGCCCTCCCGGCACGAAGCCGCCCTGCTCATGGCGGACTACGCCGACCGCATGGCGGCAGACCAAGGCATGGTGCGACCCGGCCACATCGCCCGGCACCTGGTGGGCCTTTTCCAAGGCATGCCCGGGGCACGCGCCTTCCGCCGTCACCTGTCGGAGAATGCCTTCCGGGAAGGCGCTACCGGCCAAGTGATTCGCGATGCCGCCACCCTGGTGCCGGAGCCGCAGCAGCGCGCTGCGGCCTGACCATACTGCCTTACGATCCCGTCTGACCATGCCGCGCTTATATGGGCGGTGCCGGGACCGCCGGCACGATCTCCAACGGCACCCCCGGCACCGCCTTGCCCGTGCGGATCACCGGGAACGTCGTCACCCGCACCACATCCGGCGCGGAGGTCAGCGCCTGGGTCAGTTCGTTCTCGTGCGCGGTGTTGCGGGCATACAGCTTCAGAACAAAATCGCCGCCGCCGCGCACCATGTGGCACTCGCGGACACTGGGCCAGTCGCGTACCAGATTTTCGAATGCCCGCAAATGCTCCTGGGCCTGGGTTTGCAGGCCAATGAGCGCGAAGAAAATGACCTCGAAGCCTAATTTCTCAGCATCCAGGTCGGCATGATAGCCACGGATGAAGCCGTCATTCTCCAGCGCACGCACCCGCCGCAGGCAGGGCGGCGCAGAGATGCCGGCACGCTGCGCCAACTCCACATTCGTGATGCGGCCATTTGCTTGCAGATCGCGCAGGATCTGACGGTCGATCTCGTCCAGCCGCGCACGGGACATCCAATTATCCTCCCAGGAAGCTTTTTACGTAATTATATTGCGCACCTTCGCCAAACACCAAGCGGCAATCGTTAATCGTCATCAGAATGCTTGGCGGATCGGACCATCTCCCTTAACTAAGGTTTGAGCAAATCGTTATCATCAGTACCGGGAGTGCCGGGCGCAGGCGGGGTCAGTTATGCAACATCGTTCTCGTGTTTTGATTATCGGCTCCGGTC
Source organism: uncultured Alphaproteobacteria bacterium (assembly GCA_963807085.1). Taxonomy (GTDB): domain Bacteria; phylum Pseudomonadota; class Alphaproteobacteria; order Bin95; family Bin95; genus JACKII01. The sequence goes on along the minus strand of CAWEBB010000032.1, from coordinate 32,430 downwards.
CGGCGGGCTATACGGCCGCCATTTATGCGGCGCGCGCCGGCCTGAAACCGTTGATGGTGCAGGGCATGACGCCGGGCGGACAGCTCACCATCACTACCGAGGTCGAGAACTATCCGGGCTTTGCCGATGCGATTCAGGGACCCTGGCTCATGGCGCAAATGCAAGAGCAGGCCATGAATGTCGGCACCGAGATGGCGTTCGACATGATCACGGATATCGATGTTTCCAAACGCCCATTCGTCTGCCAGGGCGACGGCGGCGACACTTATGTCGCGGACACCGTCATCATCGCAACGGGCGCCGATGCCCGCTGGCTTGGCCTGGAAAGCGAGGAGAAATACCGCGGCTTCGGCGTTTCCGCCTGTGCCACCTGCGACGGCTTTTTCTTTCGGGACAAGCCCGTGATCGTGGTTGGCGGCGGCAATACCGCGGTCGAGGAAGCGCTTTACCTAACCAATCACGCCAGCACCGTGACCCTGGTTCATCGCCGCGATACGCTGCGGGCGGAGCAGATCCTGCAGGACCGGCTGTTCAAGAACCCGAAGATCGAGGTCCTCTGGAACAGCGTGCTGGAGGAAGTTCTGGGCGAGAACAATCCGCCGGGCGTCACCGGCGCCCGCCTGCAAAACGTGCACACCGGCGATATCACCGAATTGGGTGTGGATGGCGTCTTTATCGCGATCGGCCACGATCCCAACACGGGCATTTTCCGTGGTAAGCTGGAGATGGACGATGAAGGCTATCTGATCACCGCACCGGACAGCACCAGAACCAACATTCCCGGCATTTTTGCGGCGGGGGACGTGAAGGACAAGGTCTACCGCCAGGCGGTGACGGCCGCCGGCCTGGGCTGCATGGCCGCTCTGGAGGCCGAGAAGTTCCTGGCGATGGAAGAAGATTCACCGAAAGGTTTGAGGGTAGAGGCAATCTGACCATGCCCCGAACCACGATCGCCCCCGCCTCCATGCGCATGGATTGGGACAAGCTGCGCGTCTTCCATGCGGTCGCCGATGCCGGCAGCTTCACCCATGCGGGCGAAACGCTGAACCTCTCGCAAAGCGCGGTCAGCCGCCAGGTGAATTCGCTGGAAGAAAGCCTTGGCCTGCTCTTGTTTCACCGGCACGCCCGCGGCTTGATTCTCACCGAATCCGGCGAGTTGTTGTACCGCACCGTGCATGACGTGTTCCACCGTCTGGCGATGGCGGAGGCGCAGTTGACGGAATCGAAGGAACAGCCGCAAGGCCCCTTGAAAATCGCCACCACGACGGCGTTCGGCGCGACCTGGCTGACGCCGCAGATGAAAGAGTTCATCGAGCTTTACCCCGAGATCGACGTGAGCCTGGTGCTGACGGAAACCGATGTCGATCTCGGCATGCGCGAGGCCGATTGCGCCATTCGTTTTCAGCCCCCGACCCAGCCGGACCTGATCCAGCGGCACCTGAAAACGGTGCGCTCCCGCCTATTCGCCGCGCCGAGCTACATCAAAGAGCACGGCATGCCCAAGACGGTGGACGATCTGGACGGCAATATCATCATTTACGGGCAGGACGGCCCCCTGCCCACCGCAACCATCAACTGGTTGCTGGACCCACAGATAACCGAGCGGCGCTTGCGCCCGGTATTGCGGGTCAACAGCGTCTATGCCCTCTACCGCGCCGTGGTGAGCGGTCTGGGCGTGGCTGCACTGCCGACCTACATGGCGCGCATGTCCAACGAGATCATTAACGTGTTGCCAAATATCGAAGGTCCGGCCCTGGACGTGTTTTTCATTTATCCCGAAGAAATGCGGAATTCGAAACGCATTACCGTCTTTCGCGACTTCCTTGTGCGCAAGATCGCCGAACGCCGCCTGGATTTTTAGAGCATCGCCCGTTCCATTTGGACCGGGATCTGCTTTAAGGATCGGCCGCCTCGGCAGTCGAAGATGACGGTTATATGGGCTACCAGAAGCGCCGCGCCGGCCCGACAATGTCTTAACGCTTCGCTAACGCATTGGGGGGCGGCGAAATGGGCAACGCAAGCAAGCGCGAGGCGTTCGCGCAACGGCGACAAAGGTTAGTCTGTATTTTCTTAAATATTCCCGATTCCCGCAAAAATTTTCGGAGTTGTGACGGCGAAATGGTACTAACCTCCCACCCTCGGGAAAAACCGCGGTGCGGCGCAAGGCTGCGTAAAAAGGGCTTATTCCCGAAATTTTTCCCGGTACAATCCTTAGATGTGGAACTTTCTCGGAAATTCCAGTGTGGTTCGGTTGATATGCCCTTGGGTGCGGTATTTTCCATTTATGGTGCTAATCCAAACAAATCCTTGCCATCGTTTTAATGGATCAGATACTATCCAATCCGCATTGAGGGTGGTGCCGGTGCTCGAAACCTTCCAGGGAACGCTTTCATGGAAACGCTTCCAAGGAAAAGTAAGGTACGGATATCGGAATTTCTGGGTCGAGAGCGCAACAGAAGGATGGGAACCGAATGTTAGAATTTCGACCCGAAAATTTCCGTCATGCCTGCGAAAGCGGTGACGACGAGGCGCAGTTGTATGCGTTTTGGACGCACAGCCGCGAAGGATTGGCGGCGGCACGTGCGGGCGATTCAGCCACGGTGGAATCCTGTCGGCGCGCGCTGGAGGCCATGGTCGAGTTTTTTGAAGGCCATACCGTCGCGCGCCAAGCCGCGGTCGCCATCACCCGCATGGAAATCATGCTGACGCGCCGTCTGAGCGGGCAACTGGCCGATGACGACGCCATTGGGAATAACTTTTCCGCCTAACGCGGAACTCGCTTCACGAGAAAGCGCTCCATCGGAGCGTTTTTCTGCGAGATTTGATCGCACACCGATCCCTGCAATCGGTGTTACCGCAGCGGCGATTGGTTCCGACCTGTCACTTGCCGTCCTTGCGAGGCCGGCCGCAATGACGCCGTAAGGGGGAAATGCCGCCGGCGCTAACCATCCAAACGGCCGGGGTTCAAGATGCCGTTCGGATCAAATCCAGCGCGAACCCGTTGCTGCAACCGTGCAACCGCCGGCGCGAGTGGCGGAAACACCGATACGCCGGCGCGCAGCCCCGCTGAGCCGCGGATCAGGGTGGCGTGCCCCCCCTGCCCTTGGCTCAGCGCCGCGCGGATCGCCTCGGCCCCACCGTCACGAAGCGCCGGCTCGGCGGCCAGCCAGATCAGGCCGCCGCCCCAATCGAGCAGCCCGCCAAGGCCGACCCCCCCCATCAACGACCGCCAAACGGCCGGCGCACTCGCCGGCGGCAACGAGATCCGCCAGACGGGCCGCCCCTGCGGCTGGTGCAGCGTCGCGACGTCCCGAACCGCCTGCCAGCGCTCAAGGCTCTCTGCGCGATCCAAAACCGTCTGGCCGGCAGCGCCGGCGGGCGAAAGCAATGCCTGCACCGCCGCCAGGCGCGCCTTTACCGATTTGGGAAAGCCCTCGATGCGCAGAAGGGTTTCCCGCGCCTCCGGCAGGTATGCGGCGCCGGAGACCTCGTGCGGGCTTTGCAGGACCGCGGTCATGGCCTGCACCGCCTGTTCCACGTTGAGGCCGTGCAGAACCAGCGTCGCCGTTTCCTCCGGCGCGGGCAGCACCTTGATCGTCACCTCGTCCATCACGGCGATAGTGCCCCAACTGCCCGCCAACAGCTTGCACATGTCATAGCCAGTGACATTCTTCACCACCTTGCCGCCGGCCTTGAAGGTTTCGCCCCGGCCGCTGACCGCACTGACCCCCAGAAAGTGGTCTCGCGCCGCCCCCGCCTTGAACCGGCGCGGGCCGCAAAGGTTCGCCGCCAGCACGCCGCCGATGGTGCCGCGCCGCTGCGCTCCGCCCAGCAGGGGGCCATAATCGATGGGCTCGAAAGCCAGTTGCTGGTTGGCGTCGGCGAGCGCGCTCTCGATCACCCAAAGCGGCGTGCCCGCCCCGCAGGTCATGACCAACTCGTTCGGCTCGTATTCCCGGATGCCCGCCAGCCCTGAAACATCAAGCTGGTACTCGGTATTTGTGGGCTTGCCGATGGCCCGTTTGGTGCCCGCGCCGATCACTTCGGTCGGCGCCTTGCGGCCGGCGATAAAGCCGACCATGTCGCGCAGCATGTTGCCGTCCGTGGGGCGCAGGGCGGTGCTCACTTTCGGCTTCCGTCAAAATCGCGGCAGGTCGGGGAAAGGCATCTGCCCGGCCCGGATATGCATGCGCCCCAGTTCGGCGCAGCGATGCAGGGTCGGGAATACCTTGCCGGGGTTCAGCAGCTGCTCCGGATCGAAGGCGCACTTGAGCCGCTGCTGGTGCTTCAGGTCATCTTCCGTGAACATGGCCGGCATCAGATCTCGCTTTTCCACACCGACGCCGTGCTCGCCGGTCAACACGCCGCCCACCTCCACGCAGAGCCGCAGAATGTCCGCCCCGAATTCCTCGGCCGTCTCTAATTCGCCGGGCTTGTTCGCATCGTAAAGAATGAGCGGGTGCAGGTTGCCGTCACCCGCGTGGAAGACGTTGGCGACCCGCAGGCCGTATTGCTCGGAAAGCTCCGCCATGCGGTTCAGCATCTTGGGCAAGGCCGCCCGCGGAATGGTGCCGTCCATGCAGTAATAGTCGGGCGAGATGCGGCCCACCGCCGGGAACGCGGCCTTGCGGCCAGCCCAGAACGTTTCGCGCTCTTCTTCCGAATTGGAAATGCGCAGGGAGACCGATCCGGCATCCTTCGAGATGCCCTGAACCCGCTCGATCAGTTCGTCCACTTCGGCCTTGGGGCCGTCCAGTTCGACGATCAGCAGCGCCTCCACGTCCAGCGGGTAGCCCGCATGCACGAATGCCTCGGCTGCATGGATCGCCGGACGGTCCATCATCTCCATGCCGCCCGGAATGATGCCGGCGCCGATGATCCGGGCGACACAATCGCCGGCACTCTCATTCGTGGGAAAGCCGATCAACAGCGCCCGGGCCGTGGCGGGCGTGGGCAGCAGGCGCACCGTTACCTCGGTGATGACGCCCAGCAGCCCTTCGGAGCCGCAGATCACGCCCATCAGGTCGTAGACTTCGGCGTCCAGATGCTTGCCGCCGACGCGGATGACCTCGCCATTCATCAGCACCATCTCGACGCCCAGGATATTGTTGGTGGTCACGCCATATTTCAGGCAGTGCACACCCCCGGAATTCTCCGCCACATTGCCGCCGATGGTGCAGGCGATCTGGCTGGAGGGGTCGGGCGCGTAATAGAAGCCCTGATCGGCGACCGCCTGGCTGATCGCCAGATTTGTCACGCCTGGCTGCACCACGGCGCAACGGTTGGCGAGGTCGACCTCCAGCACCTGTTTGAATTTGCCGAGGCCGAGCGTAATCCCGTCTTCCAGCGGCAGCGCCCCGCCGGAAAGCGACGTGCCCGCGCCCCTGGGCACGATCTTGACGTTATGCTCGTGGCAGTATTTGAGGACCGCCGAGACCTCCGCCGTCGTCTCCGGCAGCACCACGATTAGCGGCAGTTGCCGGTAGGCGGTCAGGCCGTCGCTCTCGTAGACGCGGCGTTCGTTTTCGCCGTGAATGACATTCTCCGGCGCCGTCAGCGCCCGCAGGTCCGCCGCAATCTGCGCGCGGCGGGCGATGATGCGAGCGTCGGGCGCGGGCATGCGCAGCATCGTTTTAGCGTCCGAGGCGCCGTTTGTTCTGTTGCACCTTCTTGCTGATCGGCAGCATGGCCGCCCTTGCGACCGCCGCAGGAGCCCCGCCCTTGCTGGCCGCGACCCAGCCGGCGAACGCGGCATTGGAAAACGCCAACGGTTTCTCCGCCATCATGCGCCACGCTTCAATCGGATCATTGCGGTCCTTGCCGAAAAGCCGCTGGGCGATCACGGCATTGGCAGCCATCGACATGCGCATGGTCTGTCGGACCAGTGCTGCATGCTGCGACCAAGTGTAAGGGGGGTACAAAGATTATTGTCTCCTCAGGGGATTGGCGAATTGGGATACCATAACACACAAAGAGGGCGCGGCCGAACGGCTTCGCGCCCTATGGAAACGCAGGTGCTGAAAAGGGGCCCGGCTTAGCCCTGGCGCGCCTTGAACCGGCGGACCGTCTTGTTGATCACATAAATGCGGCCACGGCGTTTTACCATGCGGCAGTCCTTGTGACGGTTCTTGATGGTCTTTAACGAATTGACGACTTTCATGACGCTTTTCTCCCGGCCCGCGCGGAGCGGCTGAGGGTGTGCTCGATTGAATGCGAAGCGCGGCTTATACGCGCCTGCGCGCCCGACAGTCAAGATGACAAGCGTCGGATTCAGGCCACCGCCGCCACCTCGCAGAAGGTTTCGTTGTAACAGGCGCCTGCCTCGATGTCGGTGCGGATATCGACGGACAGCAGCGCGTTGATAGTCTGTCCCGTCGCGCTGGTACGCAGCCAGGTGCCTTTAGGCGTGTATAGGACGCCCGGCTGCACCGCGTCGGAAACCCGCGCCGTCAGATGAACCTCGCCGCGGGCGTTGAACAAGCGAACGGTCTGGCCGTCGACAATCCCGCGCGCCGAGGCGTCTTTTGGGTTGATCTCCACCCGCTCCTGCCCTCGGCTGGCCTCGGCGCTGCCGAAGGTGGCGTTGGTGCGCTTGTCCGAACTCGGCGAGATCACCACCAGCGGCAAGTCCTGCGGCACCGGCGCAAAACGTGGCAGACCATAGCCGAACCGGTCCTGAAGGTCACGGGAGAACAACTCGATCTTGCCGGACGCCGTGCCTGGCTTGACGGTCTTGCAGAGAATCAGCTCCGCACCGTCATCCGCCTTCATCTCGATGGCCTGGTCCAGCGGTATGACGCTGGGCCGATGGCCTTTGAGCCTGGGATGGTCGTCCGCGAATGCCGCATCCATCATCTCATGATCCGTCTCGCGAAAGATCGGGTCGTCGAAGCCAAAGCGCGCGGCGAGCCGCCGGAAGATCTCCGTGTTCGGCAGCGATTTGCCGACGCAAGGGATCACCGGCTCCGCCCGTTGCAGATATTGCTGGCCATAGGCGCCATAGATGTCGGCGTATTCGAAATGGCTCGCTGCCGGCAGGACCACGTCGCAATAGGCCATGCTGTCCGTCATCACCACGTCCGCACCGCAGACGAATACATCTTCGCTATCCAGCGCCCTGCGCATCAGGTTCTGGTCCGGATGCACGGCGACCGGGTTGTGGTTGTAGATCATCACCGCCCGGATCGGCGGATCCAGGCTCGCATCCAGCAGCAGCGGCCCCACATCGACGATATTGATGGTCCGGGTGCCGTCCGGCGTCAGGTCCGGCCGTTGCAGGCGGGCCGTGGTCTTGGGAAAGGCATTGCCGGGCTTGGCGAACACGCCCGCGCCCAGCCGTCCATGATTCCCGGTCAGCGCCTGAAGGCTCATCGCCGCCCGGATGCCGGAGCCGCCGCTATGCCCCCGCTCGATGCCGTTGCCGACCGAAACTCCGACATCCTCCGCCGCCGCATACCATTCGGCGAGCGTGTCGTAGATCTCCGGTGCAATGCGGCAGGTCTCGAACACCTGCTCTCGGCTGATCTTCCGCGCCTCGGCCATATACTCGTCATAGCCTGCGACCCATTCCTTGACAAAGGCCAGGTCGTGCGCGCCGCGCCGCTCCAGTTCGGCGGCGAGACCGAGGGCCAGCACCACGTCCGTGCCCGGATGGATCGGCACGTGCAGGTCGGCCTGCTCGGCCACCTTGGTGCGCTTCGGGTCGATGACCACCAGCTTTGCATCATGCGCGGCCCTGGCTGCGTTGATCGCCCGCATCAGGTGCAGGTTGGAGACGGTGACGTTGTTGCCCCAGACCACCACCAGGTCCGAATGCGCGATCTGCTCCGGCGGCATGCCTGGGGCGTTGCCGTAGACGCTCGCATAGGCCGTACCCCGCACGATCCCGCAGAGTGGCCCGCGGTTCAGCAGCGACGCACCCAGTTTGTGAAAAAAGCGCCGGTCCATGGAGCCGCCTGCCAACTCGCCGTGTGGCCCGGCATAGTTGAACGGCAGCACGCTTTGGGGGCCGTGCGCCTCGATCGCTCTGGTGAAGCCCGCATGGATCAGGTCCAGCGCCTCGTCCCAGGATATGGGCTCATATTGGCCGGAACCTCGCGGCCCGGTGCGCTTCAAGGGCCGAGTTCAGCCGGTCCGCCCCGTGCACGAATTCCGGATAATAGCGCGCGACCTTGTTGCAGATCACGCCCGCCGTATAAGGGTTAGCCTTCGAGCCGCGCACCTTGACCAACCGGTCGCCCTCGACCTCCACGGCCAGACTGCACGTGTCCGGGCAGTCCAGCGGACAGACGCTGGGCTTGGTAACGGTGGAGCTATCTAAGGGCATGGCAGCTTTCTCCATCCGGCGGAGCGGGCCAGCGGCCAATGGGCCTAGGCTGCCCGCGCGGGCAGGTATTGCTCGAACCAGGCAACCGTCTCGTCCATCACTTGGGAAAGCGCCGGTTCGGCGTAGACCTCATAGTGCCCGATACCCTTCAGCTTGACCAGCTTCTTCGGCTCGCCCGCCTTCTCGTAGAGGGAAATGGACTCCTCTGCCGGCACCACCCGGTCGTCGTCGGTGGTGATGAACAGAATGGGCTTTGGCGCGATCTTGTCCACCACCCATTCCGGGTGGAATTGCAGGGTTTCGTCCAGATAGTCGAGCGGCAGCGTGTTGCTGGCGTTCGGGTTCTTCGCCCGCGCCTCCGCTGCCAGGGCGGTGGATTGCCGGTCCAGGAACAGTATCTCGTTCCGCTCCGCCAGTTCCGCCTTGCCGGAAAGCACGCGCTGCTCGCGGTCTTGCTTCGAGCGATCCAGCATGTCCATCCACTCGTCCGGCCGGCGCACGCTGCGCATCCAGCGCACGCCATGGGCCACCCCGACGCAGGAGACGATACACTTCGCCCGCGGATCGACCGCCCCGACCCACGTAACGGTCGCGCCGCCATAGCTGGTGCCGTAGATACCGATCCGCTCCGGGTCCACATTCTCTTGCAGTTGCAGGAAGGTCATGGCCGCCTGCACGTCGGCGACACGGCCATAAGGATTGAGCCGGTTTTTGCTGCCCTCGCTCTCGCCCCAGCCCTTGTAGTCAAAGGTCAGCACCACATAGCCGGCCTCGTTCAAAATGCGGGCATTGTCCGGCAGGTAAAGATCCTTGACGCCCGTATAGCCGTGGCAAAGCACGATGCCGGCGCGCTGCTCGCCGGGTTTCAGACCTTCCGGCAGGAAAAGGTCGCCGACCAGCCTGTGGCCTTCGCTGTAAAAATGGATGGGTTGAGCCATATAAGAAGCTCCTCAAAGGCGGTCCTTTGATGAAAACGCTAGTCCGCGCGAAGGGTGGGCGCAACGGCCGATTGGCAAGCCACCGCCCATGGGTTACCCACAGCGCAACCAGGGCCAGTGCTTGCCGTGACGTCTCGTTCTTGCTACGTTCACCCTCTGCAGACGATGTTGTTAAGAGACCCGGCAATGGACCAGCACACTGATTTTCAGACATCCTTTGATTTCGGCGACGAGCTTGGTCTGCCGCAACACGAGACCTATCAGGACCAGTACAATCACGTCCGCATCGACCGCGGCCGGGATGACCTGCTGACAGCGTTCGGCAAGGCCACGCTGCAAGACCGCTACCTGATGCCGAGCGAATCGTTTCAGGACCGGTTCGTGCGGGTCGCAAGCCACTTTGCCGACGACAGCGCCCACGCCCAGCGCATCTACGACTATATCTCGAAGCTCTGGTTCATGCCGTCGACGCCGGTGCTCTCGAACGGCGGCACCGACCGCGGCCTGCCGATTTCCTGCTACCTGAACGAGGCGAGCGACTAGCCTCGAAGGCATTGTCGACCTCTGGACGGAAAATGTCTGGCTGGCCGCGCGGGCGGCGGGATCGGCAGCTATTGGGGCAATCTGCGCTCCATCGGCGAACGGGTGGGCGAGGTCGGCAAGACCTCCGGCGTGGTGCCGTTCATCCGCGTGATGGACTGCCTGACCCTGGCCATCAGCCAGGGCAGCCTGCGCCGCGGCTCGGCGGCCGTCTATCTGCCGGTCCATCATCCGGAGATCGAGGAATTCATCGAGATCCGCCGCCCGACCGGCGGCGACTCCAACCGCAAGGCGCCTGAACCTGCATCACGGCGTCGCTCATCACCGACGCCTTCATGCGCGCCGTGCAGAAGGACGAGACCTGGGCGCTGGTGAGCCCGCAAGGACGGCTCGGTGCAGCACCGTCACTGCCCGCTCGCTCTGGATCCGGCTGCTGACGGCGCGCATCGAGACGGGCGAGCCCTATCTGCTCTTCATCGACACGGGTGAACCGCGCCCGTGCCGGAGCATCACAAGCTCGCCGGGCCTGGAGGTGAAGACCTCCAACCTCTGCGCCGAAATCACCCTGCCGACCGGCATCGATCATCTGGGGAACGAGCGCACGGCGGTCTGCTGCCTGTCCTCGCTCAATCTGGAGCATTTCGAGACTGGCAGGAGCCACCGACGCTTTATCGAGGATGTGATGCGCTTCCTCGACAATGTGCTGCAGGACTTTATCGACAACGCGCCGGACAGCATGGCCCGCGCCAAATATGCGGCCGAGCGCGAGCGCAGCGTCGGCCTGGGCGTCATGGGCTTCCATTCCTTTCTGCAGGCCAAGAGCATTCCCTTTGAAAGCGTCATGGCAAAGGTCTGGAACAACCGCATGTTCAGCCATATCAAGAGCCAGGCGATACCGCGACGCCAGGTGCTGGCGGACGAGCGCGGCCCCTGCCCGGATGCCGCCGATTACGGCTTGCAGGAGCGCTTTTCCAACAAGATGGCGATCGCGCCGACCGCCTCCATCTCGATCATCTGCGGCGGCGCCTCGCCCGGGGATCGAGCCGATCGCGGCCAACGCGCTTCACCCACAAGACCCTGTCCGGCTCCTTCAAGGTGCGCAATCGGGCATCTGGCGCAAGCTGCTGGCGGAGCAGGGCCGCGATGACGACGAGACCTGGTCCTCGATCACCACGCACGGAGGGCTCGGTCCAGCATCTCGACTTCCTCGTCGGACCACGAAAAGGACGTGTTCAAGACCGCCTTCGAGCTCGACCAGCGCTGGATGGTCGAGCTTGCCGCCGACCGCCACGCCGCTATATCTGCCAGTCGCAGTCGGTGAACCTCTTCCTGCCGGCCGATGTGCACAAGCGCGACCTGCACCAGACTCCATTTGCTGGCCTGGGAAAAGGGCTGAAGAGCCTCTATTATCTGCGCTCCAAGTCCCTGCAGCGCGCCGACGTGGTCAGCATCGGCAGCCGCCGGCTCCGCGAGCTTGCCGCGTGCCGCGATGACGACGACCGCCATGGCGTGCCAGGCTGATCGGCAGCCATTGATTACGACGAATGCCTCGCCTGCCAGTAGGCCGGCGCAGCCGTCGCGGCCGAATGACGTGCAGACAGGAAGGCCACCATGTCCCTGCTCGACGCCAAACCCATCTACAAACCCTTCGCCTATCCCTGGGCCTATGATGCCTGGCTAACCCAGCAGCGCATCCACTGGCTGCCGGAGGAGGTGCCGCTCGCCGACGACGTGAAGGACTGGCACCGCTCGCTCACCGAGAGCGAACGCCACCTGCTCACCCAGATCTTCCGCTTCTTCACCCAGTCGGATGTCGAGGTGAACAACTGCTACATGAGGCACTACGCCCGGGTGTTCAAGCCGACCGAAGTGCAGATGATGCTCGCCGCCTTCTCCAACATGGAGACCATCCATATCGCGGCCTACAGCCACCTGCTCGACACCATCGGCATGCCCGAGCGGAATACTCGGCCTTCCTCCACTACAAGGAGATGAAGGACAAGTACGACTACATGCAGCAGTTCCGGGCGGACACCAAAGCGGACATCGCGATGACCCTGGCGGTGTTCGGCGCCTTCACCGAGGGCGTGCAACTGTTCGCCAGCTTCGCCATCCTGCTGAACTTCCCGCGCTTCAACAAGATGAAGGGCATGGGCCAGATCGTCTCCTGGTCGGTGCGCGACGAGACCCTGCACACGCTCAGCGATCATCAAGCTGTTCCGGACCTTTGTCGACGAGAATCCCGGAAGTCTGGACCGACGATCTTGCCGGCGAGATCCGCACCGCCTGCGAGACCATCGTCACCCACGAGGACGCCTTCATCGACCTCGCCTTCGAGCTGGGCGAGGTCGAGGGCCTGTCGGCCGACGAGGTCAAGGCCTACATCCGCTACATCGCCGACCGCCGCCTGGCGCAGCTCGGCCTGCAGCCGATCTACCAGATCGAGCACAACCCGCTGCCCTGGCTGGACGCCATGCTGAACGCGCGTCGAGCACACCAATTTCTTCGAAAACCGCGCGACCGAATACTCCAAGGCGCCACCCAAGGCACGTGGGAAGAGGCGTTTGGTTGAACTGATTTAAGCAAATTCTGGAAGCATCTGACTGTAAAAGCTTGTTTGCGAGACGACATCTCATTAGCTTGGGAACTCGTCGATAGCATCGGTAAATTTTTATGGTTAAGATAAGTTGTATCCGTGATCCAGAACTTCTCGAAAGATGGCTTAGGGAAAGCCATCAACCTGAAGCTGTTAAAGATGCGTTACGGAATCCTGATAGAGGCTTCTCCCGTTGGCTCCGGCGGCACAAAATGTGGTGATCTGCGCTTGCGTCGCGAGGTGCGTTCGCTTAATGTTCTCGCATGCCGAGCCGCTGGAAACATGACCGCCCGCTCTCCCGCGCCCAGTTCGAGGCGCGATTTCCGGATTATGCGGCCTGCGCCGACTATCTGGCGCGTCGCCGGTGGCCGGAGGGCTTTGTCTGCCCGGGCTGTGGCGTGACGAAGGGATGGCTGCTGAAGACCAAGGCGTTCACCTGGGAGTGCGCGGCCTGCCGGCGGCAGACGTCCGTGACCGCAGGCACGGTCATGCACGGCAGCCATCTGCCGCTGAAGACCTGGTTCACGGCGATCCATATCGTAACCAGTCACTCCAACGGGATCTCCGCCCTGCAACTGCAGGCCCAACTGGGCCTGGGCAGCTACAAGAGCGCCTGGCTGCTCCTGACGAAGCTCCGCCGCGCCATGGTCGATCCCGAGCGAAGCCTTCTCGAGGACGTCGTCGAAGTTGACGAGACCGAGATCGCCTTGCGCCATAAGGACGACCCGCCCGCTGGCGGTCAAGGCCGCAGCTCGCAGGGCAAGATGCTCGTTGCCGGCGCGGTGGAGCTCTCGCCCGAAGGCAAGCCGCGCCGCATTCGTCTCGCGCCGATCGCCGACTTCTCCGGCGCCACGCTCAAGCCCTTCGTCGTCGCGGTCGCCGCCGCCGGTGCCCGCGTCGTCACGGACGGATGGTCCGGCTACAATGGCCTGCCCGACCATGTGCACGAGCCGAAAGTCGTCGGCAAGATGGCCGCCCACATCATCCTGCGCTGGACCCATCGCGTCTTTTCAAACCTCAAGAGATGGGCGCTCGGGACCTACCATGGCCTCCGTCGCCAGCACTTCAGGCGTTACCTCGACGAGTTCGTCTTCAGGTGGAACCGTCGCCGCCACACAGCCGTGGCGTTCGATACCCTGCTCGGCCTCGGAGCCCGCCTCGCGCCAGCAACCGCCCGCGACTTCGTCGAGCAGCGCGTCTGAGAGTACCAGATCACGGCGCCACACCCCGGAATGCGAGATCGCCGTCGCCTGTCCGCGGTGCATCCAACCGTTTCGAGCCGCTGCCTACGTCGATCAGAATTGCTCAGAGCCCTGCATGCACCAGGAAGCCATCACCCGCGCCGCCATCCGAAACATCAACATCTCGCAGCGCCGGAACGAAAGGGAGAAGCCTCTCCTATAGATATTTGGGAATGGGGTGATGTCGTAGTAGCAGCCAGGATCAATGAGATCTTGGCTAGTTATTCAGTCGAGAATTCCGCGAATGCTGAACGAATATTAGTCAATAATGAAAGTTTATTTGAAGTAGAGCCTGCCTCAGGAATGCCCTCTGATTTCTTTTAAATAGCTGTTGAACGCGTTCGGGATGCAATAAGCGAGATTAGAGAGGCGACTAGCAAAAGTAATTACTATAATGCAATCGCATACTTATTATATAGACTGGAGTATTACATTGGTAAATACCCTCGAAACTCCTTTGAGAATTTATGAAATTGTCGCAAGGACCATAAGAATCATTTGAAATTATATGATCTAATGGCCTCGAAATCCCTGATGATCTTCGAGAGATGTCAAGCAAGTGACAAAAGATTTTAAAATCCAGCATAAAAACATGAGTTCGATATATTACAGAATGATGTTTATTTTTTCTTAATAAAAAAATAAGGAATTACTTCCGATACAATTCGAGAATGGTGGTTTCAGAAGTGGCTACAAATCTTAATGCTTTCCGAATCGCTACAGCGCAGAAATGTCTATCGTTCAGGTAGTCGGGGTTGAATGAGCAATATTGAAATAGAATTAAGGATGGGGGGGGGGGAATAGGCGGGGCATTGATGATAGTTAGGTGGAGTAGAGGGCGCATCATGGTAAAATTTTGCGGATTATTCTCTTTTGAGGCTTCTCCCTTTCGTTCCGGCGCTGCGAGATGTTGATGTTTCGGATGGCGGCGCGGGTGATGGCTTCCTGGTGCATGCAGGGCTCTGAGCAATTCTGATCGACGTAGGCAGCGGCTCGAGACGGTTGGATGCACCGCGGACAGGCGACGGCGATCTCGCATTCCGGGGTGTGGCGCCGTGATCTGGTACTCTCAGACGCGCTGCTCGACGAAGTCGCGGGCGGTTGCTGGCGCGAGGCGGGCTCCGAGGCCGAGCAGGTATCGAACGCCACGGCTGTGTGGCGGCGACGGTTCCACCTGAAGACGAACTCGTCGAGGTAACGCCTGAAGTGCTGGCGACGGAGGCCATGGTAGGTCCCGAGCGCCCATCTCTTGAGGTTTGAAAAGACGCGATGGGTCCAGCGCAGGATGATGTGGGCGGCCATCTTGCCGACGACTTTCGGCTCGTGCACATGGTCGGGCAGGCCATTGTAGCCGGACCATCCGTCCGTGACGACGCGGGCACCGGCGGCGGCGGCCGCGACGACGAAGGGCTTGAGCGTGGCGCCGGAGAAGTCGGCGATCGGCGCGAGACGAATGCGGCGCGGCTTGCCTTCGGGCGAGAACTCCACCGCGCCGGCAACGAGCATCTTGCCCTGCGAGCTGCGGCCTTGACCGCCAGCGGGCGGGTCGTCCTTATGGCGCAAGGCGATCTCGGTCTCGTCAACTTCGACGACGTCCTCGAGAAGGCTTCGCTCGGGATCGACCATGGCGCGGCGGAGCTTCGTCAGGAGCAGCCAGGCGCTCTTGTAGCTGCCCAGGCCCAGTTGGGCCTGCAGTTGCAGGGCGGAGATCCCGTTGGAGTGGCTGGTTACGATATGGATCGCCGTGAACCAGGTCTTCAGCGGCAGATGGCTGCCGTGCATGACCGTGCCTGCGGTCACGGACGTCTGCCGCCGGCAGGCCGCGCACTCCCAGGTGAACGCCTTGGTCTTCAGCAGCCATCCCTTCGTGACGCCACAGCCCGGGCAGACAAAGCCCTCCGGCCACCGGCGACGCGCCAGATAGTCGGCGCAGGCCGCATTATCCGGAAATCGCGCCTCGAACTGGGCGCGGGAGAGCGGGCGGTCATGTTTCCAGCGGCTCGGCATGCGAGAACATTAAGCGAACGCACCTCGCGACGCAAGCGCAGATCACCACATTTTGTGCCGCCGGAGCCAACGGGAGAAGCCTCTATTTTTTTAATTGACCATAATTTCTAGATGCTCAGACCCTTATCTCAAGAAGTTGCCGATCGCCAAGTAATGGTCATGATACCGCTCTGCTTAATTATTCTACGACTGGATATTAGAATTCCAAATCTCAGTATTTTAATAAACTGACACACTCCTGGATCTTCGCTGGCAGTTAAAGAAGAGTATTTCAGTATTTTCCATAGTTATATTCACTACATTTGGAAAATCGGAGACATATCGCCTATAATGTGGAGAATTCAAGAATAGAGGCTTCTCCCGTTGGCTCCGGCGGCACAAAATGTGGTGATCTGCGCTTGCGTCGCGAGGTGCGTTCGCTTAATGTTCTCGCATGCCGAGCCGCTGGAAACATGACCGCCCGCTCTCCCGCGCCCAGTTCGAGGCGCGATTTCCGGATAATGCGGCCTGCGCCGACTATCTGGCGCGTCGCCGGTGGCCGGAGGGCTTTGTCTGCCCGGGCTGTGGCGTCACGAAGGGATGGCTGCTGAAGACCAAGGCGTTCACCTGGGAGTGCGCGGCCTGCCGGCGGCAGACGTCCGTGACCGCAGGCACGGTCATGCACGGCAGCCATCTGCCGCTGAAGACCTGGTTCACGGCGATCCATATCGTAACCAGCCACTCCAACGGGATCTCCGCCCTGCAACTGCAGGCCCAACTGGGCCTGGGCAGCTACAAGAGCGCCTGGCTGCTCCTGACGAAGCTCCGCCGCGCCATGGTCGATCCCGAGCGAAGCCTTCTCGAGGACGTCGTCGAAGTTGACGAGACCGAGATCGCCTTGCGCCATAAGGACGACCCGCCCGCTGGCGGTCAAGGCCGCAGCTCGCAGGGCAAGATGCTCGTTGCCGGCGCGGTGGAGCTCTCGCCCGAAGGCAAGCCGCGCCGCATTCGTCTCGCGCCGATCGCCGACTTCTCCGGCGCCACGCTCAAGCCCTTCGTCGTCGCGGTCGCCGCCGCCGGTGCCCGCGTCGTCACGGACGGATGGTCCGGCTACAATGGCCTGCCCGACCATGTGCACGAGCCGAAAGTCGTCGGCAAGATGGCCGCCCACATCATCCTGCGCTGGACCCATCGCGTCTTTTCAAACCTCAAGAGATGGGCGCTCGGGACCTACCATGGCCTCCGTCGCCAGCACTTCAGGCGTTACCTCGACGAGTTCGTCTTCAGGTGGAACCGTCGCCGCCACACAGCCGTGGCGTTCGATACCCTGCTCGGCCTCGGAGCCCGCCTCGCGCCAGCAACCGCCCGCGACTTCGTCGAGCAGCGCGTCTGAGAGTACCAGATCACGGCGCCACACCCCGGAATGCGAGATCGCCGTCGCCTGTCCGCGGTGCATCCAACCGTCTCGAGCCGCTGCCTACGTCGATCAGAATTGCTCAGAGCCCTGCATGCACCAGGAAGCCATCACCCGCGCCGCCATCCGAAACATCAACATCTCGCAGCGCCGGAACGAAAGGGAGAAGCCTCTTACATTATTTCTGAACCTTAGGCCGTGTGGCAGGACTTGAGCAAGACGAAGGCCGCTGCCAAGGCGAGGATGGATCGGAAGTTCCAGCGATCTTACACAACACTTTGGTCTGCATGATATGAGTGTTGATCTTCTCTCTCGGTTTTAGCGTCTGCGTTTGATCCAAGCCAAATTGAATCCCCAAAGTGTGCGCTACGTCACTCTGCCTGAACCAAAAATGCAGCTACATTAAACGGACAAAGCAGGGGCGATGGCCGAAAGGAAGGCCACCAATGCATATCATCGAAGACCACTTGATCCGCTGCCGCCGTTTCTTCGACCACTCGGCCCTGGTGCTTTGGGCCGGTGGCTTGGCTTTTCTTCTTTCGCTCGCTGTCCTCCCTGCCATCGGCTAACCGAGCCTCAACGCTTCAGGGGGCGGGGCTGATCTTAGCTCGTCGTCGTGTCCCCCGTCGCTCAGGCCTTCGAGCCGCTGGTGAGCCTCTAACGTGTTGCAGTGCGCCCCGAAGCGATACCGCCGGCTCGGATGGCGAAGGACTCCCGCATGATCCGGAAGCCGCAAACGTCCGCACGCAAGGCCTGCCGAATTGCTGAGGCCGCCGATCAAGTCCCCCAAATAACCCGAAGGTCGGCAGTGTCCAAAATCCATTGCGGATTGCACATGGACCCAGGTTAACGATCCCGGTTAACATATTCACCAATGCAGATACGCCTGCCGATGTATGGCGGTTGATGGCTTGCATATCCACCATTTGATGGCGAAATTCCGGCGGATAGGCCGGTCGAAACCTGTCCATAGCGACACCTCCGCTGATAGCTTCAAGGTGTCCACTGAACCGGGTCAGCTCCATGCTGACACTGATTGTCCAGAACCATCCGCCGACAAACCCGGGCCGGTTCAGACTTGCCTTGCCCGGTTGAATCGCACAGAGCGTCGTCAGTCAAGCACAACCATTTGCTCCTGGTCAAACTCGACCCAGACGGTGTCGCCGACTTGGTGAATTTGGTTCGGCAGAGTGGTCACTCGGAGGCGGAGGTTACTGTCCTTCGGGCTCACCACATAGTCCCAGGTCTCGCCCAAATAGGCGCGTTCGACGACAGCGCTCTCGACCATCCACGGGCTGGGAGACGCGCCATTTGTGGCCATATGCAGGCGCAGGGTTTGCGGCCGAACAGAGAAGCGAAGCCCGCCGGACCTGCTTTTCAGTTTACCTTGCTTCTCGAACGGTTTTGCATCCAGCGCAAAGCCGTCGAACGCGATCCGGCCATTCTTATGTGTTGCGTCGAGCAAGTTGGTCCGTCCGATGAACCCCGCCACGAACTCGCTCGTCGGTCGATTATAGAGCGTATATGGATCGTCGATCTGCTCGATCCGGCCCGCATCCATTACCGCAATGCGATCAGAGGTTACCATCGCCTCGCCCTGGTCGTGGGTGACATAGACAGTGGTGATCTTAAATTCGTCGTGCAGGCGCCGGATCTCGAAGCGCATCTCTTCCCGCAGGTTCGCGTCCAGGTTCGAAAGTGGTTCGTCCAGCAACAGCACCGCCGGTTTCACCACGATGGCGCGCGCCAGCGCCACCCGCTGCTGCTGGCCGCCGGAAAGCTCTGCCGGATAGCGGCCAGCCAGATGGCCCATCTGAACGACCTCCAGGATTTCGGCGGTGCGGCGCCGGATTTCGTCCGCGGAATCCTTTCGGATCTTCAGGCCAAAGCCCACATTCTCCGCCACTGTCATGTTCGGCCAGATGGCGTAGCTTTGGAAGATCATGGACATTTTACGGCGTTCCGGCGGCAGCGAGGTGGAAGCGTTCGACAAGGTCTCGCCGTCCATCTCAATCACACCATCGGTCGGACGGATGAACCCTGCAATCATGCGGAGAGTGGTCGTTTTTCCGCAACCGGAGGGCCCCAGAAGCGAAACGAACTCGCCCTCGTCGATGGATAGGTTGATCCGGTCAACCGCGACGGTCTCTCCGTACTTTTTTACCACGTCACGCAGAATGAGCTTTGACACTATCGGTCCCTCATCATGAAGTCACGGCCCACCAGCTTGAAGCCGAGCCATACAAGGAAGGTTGTTGAAACCAGAATGATACAGCCGAGCGCGGCGACGGTTTCGAACCGCCCTTCCTCGGTCATATCGTAGATCAGCACGGACATGACGCGCGTGTTCGGTGCTACCAAGAAAATTGCGGCGGAAAGTTCCCGCGTCGCCGGGATGAACACCAGCAGCCAGCCGCCCAGCAGGGTCTTTTTCAATAGTGGTGCCACCACCGAACGAATGGCGGTCATGCGGCCGCCGCCCAGGATCCGGACGGCTTCCTCCATTTCCGGGTTGATCGCCCGCATTCCGGCAGCGCTGGTGCCGTAGGCGATAGGCAGGAAGCGGGCGGTGAAAGCCAACACCATCAGCAGTGTCGTACCGTAAAGCGCCAAGGGCGGTCCAGCATACGCAGCATAGAAGCCAATGGCGAGCACGATACCCGGAATAACGAACGGCGCCATGCAGAGAAACGCCAGTACGTTAGCAAATGGCACCAACTTGCGTGTCACCACATACGCGATACAAAGAGCCGTACCGATTGCCAAGAACGCCGCCAATGCCGCAAACAGGAAGCTATTGCCGATGGCTTCCCGGGCAAGGCTGTAGTCAAACAGAATGGCCTGATAGTTGGCGAGCGTAAAATTGGCCAAGCTCATCCCAAGGCCCCAGGCTTTGGAAAGCGAGGCCTGGATCATGGCGGCAGCTGGCAGATAGACGGCCAGCATTCCGATAAACACGACATAGCCCAAAAGCACCCAGCGCCACGCACCGATGTCGATCGGCCGGCGCTCGCCGCCCTTGCCGCTCTGCGTTACATAACCTTTGCGCGAGAGCAGCAGCCGTTGCACCCAGATCAGGGAAATCGTGATGAACAGCAACGGCATGGAATAGGCCGCGGCGACTTCCATCCGCAGCGGGTAGCCGAAGAATTGCCATAGCTGCGTGGTCACCAGGTTGACCCTCGCCGGAATACCCAACAGCGCCGGCACGCCGAACAGAGCGATGGATTCCAGGAACACGATGATGATTCCGCCCAGAATTGATGGCCAGACCAGCGGCAGTGTTATCTGCAGCGTCGTCCGGAAGGTGCTGGCACCCAGGATGCTGGCCGCCTCTTCCATTTCGGTCGAAATCAGGTCTAGCGCTGATTTCGTAAACAGAAAGATGAAGGGAAAGGCATTCAGCGCAATCACCAGCACGATGCCGGCGAAACTGTAAATGTTGAACAGCGGGCTCTCCAGCCCCGTTGTCCAGCGCCATGCCTCGTTCAGCCAGCCTGAATTCGGCCCGGCGATAAAGATCCAACCAATGGCGGTCAGGTAGGGCGGCAGAATAAAGGCACCCAGCACCGTGCCCCACACCAGCCATTTCCCGGGCATGTTGGTGCGGGACACCGCCCAGGCCAGCGGCACGGCGAAGACAACGCATACGGCGGCGGTAGTCACCCCCAATAAGAGTGAATTGATCAGTCCCTGAACGAAGCGCGAGCGCCCATAGGCGGTCAGATAGTTGGCGAAGGTGAAGTCGCCTGTCCCGGCGGTTTCGAAGCTGACCATAACCAGATAGCCGATCGGTGCGGCGACCAGTACGAGCAGGAAAATGAGGAGCGCCAGCCAGAGAAGATTGATCGGCTCCAAATTACGCAGCCGGCCCAGCAGTCCAATTCCCCGCGCCGCTGGTGCAGCCGACATGCCGATTTGAGCGGTCATTCCACTAAACTCTTCCCATTAACTCTTCGAAGAAAGGTCAACTGGATGAGCCATGCCGGCGCCGCGCCTGGTCAGAAAAGACACAGGCGCGGCGGGTGACAAGGGTGCCCCGTCCAGAGACTTGGATGGACTAGCCGCCGAAGGTGTCGCGCCATTCAACAATGATACCTGGCACCTGTTCGACAACTTCCTCTTCGGTGAGTTTGGCAATCGGAATTTCGTCGAGCGCCTTGATACCTTCCGGCGGAGACGCCTCTGGCCTCAGCGGCTGCTGCCCTTGTTCGACACGCAACTTGTCGGCCCTCACGCTCAACAGATAATTCAAGAACAGCTTTGCGGCATTCGGGTGAGGCGCATTCCAAAGAATACCACTACCTGAAAGCGTCAGTTTCGCCCCATCTGCTGGGTAGACAATTTCGATTGGGTTGCCGTTCAGCTTCAACCGGGTGGCAGTGGCGAGTGAGGAGATGCCCATGGCACGTTCACCGGCTGTTACCACCGTCGGCGGGTCGATCAACGAACGGCCAATCAGCGGATCGAGCGCCTCCAGTTTTTCGAAGAATTCCGGACCATAGAGCTTCTTCATCAACACCGCCCAAGAGCCGGTCGAACCGCTATAGCCTGGATGAGAGACTGCAACTTTGCCCTCCCACTTCGGATCGTTCAGGTCGGTCCAGTTGGTTGGCGCATCCTCAGCCTTAACCAAGTTGGTATTGTATACCATAACCGTCGGGTTTGCCGAGGTGGAGTGGTAGTAGCCGTCCGGGTCAAGGTCCAGGTAGGGCTCGCGCAGCTTCGATGCGTTCTCCGGTACGAATTGGATCAGCTTGTCCTCGGCCTTGAGCGAGACCAGGTGGCCAATATCGGTAGCGCTGAACACGTCGCATTGCGCAACGCCAGCCCGGATGTCCTGGGTCAACCTGGCATAGGCGACCTGGCCGGTGGTACGGATCACGTTTACCGTCACACCCGGATAGGTAGCCGTGAAGTCCTGGGCAATCTCTTCAGCTTCTTTGGTACCGTATTGGGCTATATACCAAGTGAGCTCGCCCTCTTTCTTTGCGGCTTCGTATAACGTCTTTTCCTGGTCCGTCATCTCAGCCGAGGCGGACGCGCCTAACGTAAGGATGGCGGCTAAAGCTGCGCCTATCAGTACTTTGAGCATAAGTTCTTCCCTGGCAAAATCTTCGTTGATGAGCGCACGCTATGTCCTCGAAAAGCGCTCCGACCCCCAGCGTGGCCTTGCAATCGAATGATAGTCTATTGCAGATACTGCAATGGTCTGTTGCACGCGTCAGCGTTGACGTTGGCAATGCCGCCGGGTGCCATTGATGCGACCATCAGTCAGATTGGCGCGATCTTTGCCTTCCAGAAATACCCTATCCGCGCCATTGAGCCTCTCGCTTCACGTTGCCTCGCCGCAACGTCTGGCTCGATCCGAAGGCCCGGACAGCCGCCGCTATCAAACAAGATGCATAAGTAGAGGAACGTCACTGTGTCTGAAGATGCCCCCCGCATGCCGCTTTCCCGTTTTAAGGTGCTGGACGTTACCCGGGCCAGGGCCGGACCCACGGCAGTCCGGCACCTCGCAGATTGGGGCGCGCAGATTATCCGGATCGAGCAGCCATCCGAGTCAGAGGACGCGGACCCGGCGGCAGGCGCGCGCCACGGCTTCGACTTCCTGAACCTGCACCGCAACAAGCGCGCCATGACGCTCGACCTAAAGAGCGAGGCCGGTAAGGCCATCTTCATGGAGTTGGTGAAGGAAGCGGACGTCATCCTGGAGAACATGCGCTCCCAGGTGAAATTCCGGCTTGGCATCGACTACGAGTTTGTGTGCAAGGTGAACCCTCGTATTGTCTACGGTTCAATCTCCGGCTTTGGGCAGGATGGCCCTTACGGTCCACGACCCGGCGTTGATCAAATCGCCCAAGGCATGGGCGGGCTTATGTCGATCACCGGCCTGCCGGGCCAGGGGCCGGTCCGCGTCGGTATCCCAATTGCCGACCTGACTGCCGGCGGTTTCCTCGCGCAAGGGGTGCTGATCGCGCTCTTGGACCGGGAGGTGACCGGCGTTGGCCGTTGGGTGACGACCTCACTGCTGGAGGCTCAGATCGCCATGCTGGACTTCCAGGCGGCGCGCTGGCTAATCGCCGGTGAGGTGGCGAAGCAGGCGGGCAACGACCACCCGACCGGGATACCAACAGGCTTGTTCCCGACCAAGGACGGCCAGATTAATATTGCAGCGTCCGGACAAAATCTCTGGGAGCGCTTCTGCAAGGCCGCTGGCTTGGAAAATCTACTGACGGACGAACGGTTCGAGAAGCCGCCGCTCCGCTCGCGCAACCGGCATGAGTTGAACGCGATCATCGCGGAGACGACCAAGACCCGCACCACTGAGGACTGGATACTACGTTTGAACGATGCGGGCGTGCCTTGCGGCCCGGTAAACAATATCGACCAGACCTTTGCCGATCCGCAGGTCCAGCACCTGCGTATGGCCCGGCCCATGGAGCACCCGGCGCTCGGTGAGATCAACGTGGTGGCTCAGCCGAACAATATTTCGGGCTACGAGAAAGACATTCGCCTCGCCACGCCTGACCTGGGCCAGCAGACAGACGCTATTCTGCGCGAGCTCGGCAAAAGCGATGCGGAAATCGCCAAGCTGCGCCAGGCCCGTGTGGTCTGAGGCGGAACGAAAGAGGACTGACCGATGCAGCTAACGACAGACAAGCTCATTGCGGAGAAGGAGGGAGCCATCGGTTGGCTCACCTTCAACAATCCCGCGCGTCGCAATGCCATGTCCCAGGAGATGTGGGAAGGCACAGCCCAAGTGATGGCAGACTTCGCAGCCGACCCAGTAATCCGGGTGGTTGTGATGAAGGGCGCAGGCGACAAGGCCTTTGTCTCAGGCGGCGACATTTCGGAGTTCGAGAAGACACGCAATAGTGCAGAAAGCGCTGCCATCTACGGGCAGACGGCGAGCAGGGCCAGACAGGCGATGAGCGGCCTGGAAAAGCCGCTGATCGCCATGATCCGCGGCTACTGCCTGGGCGGTGGTCTGGGCGTGGCGCTGAACGCCGACCTGCGCATTGCCTCCAGCGACTCGCAGTTCGGTATTCCGGCAGCACGCCTTAGCATCGCCTATGGCTTCGATGGGGTAAAATCCCTGGTCTCACTGGTCGGGCCGAGCGTCGCCAAACAGATCCTGTTCACCGCCCGGCGTTATCCGGCACAGACAGCGCTCCGCATGGGGCTGATCGAGGAGGTGGTGGCGCCGGAAGATCTGGAAGCGACCGTCCGCGACTATGCTGAGACCATAGCGGATAACGCGCCACTATCGGTCCGCGCCACCAAGCTGACCGTTGCCCAGGTGCTGAAGGACGAGAGCCAGCGGGACATGGATTTGCTGAAAGAGTTGAGCCACGAGGCACTCAATAGCTATGACGCTCGCGAGGGGCGTCAGGCGTTCATGGAAAAGCGCAAGCCGGTATTCTTAAGCCGATAACGGCGCCCGCCTTGTATTCGGACCAGCATTAACTCCCCGTCGCCATAAAACCCATCGAGACTTTCAAAAAGGTTTTTGTACCCATCGACGAAGGTAAATTCCCCAGTGTTTCTATCAATTTCGTAGATGCCAAGCGCGTTATTGGGAGTGGATACTGCTAAGTATGCGAAAAGGCGGTCGGGCAAATTTACTAAATGAATTTCAGAAGCCACTCCGCCACCGCCATAATACCCGAGCGGTCGAGGAGCATCATCTGTGAGGTTTATATCAGCTACCAAAGTCCCGCGTGCACCAGAGGGTGCTGTTACCAACCCACGCATAAGCCCAACCTTTCAAAAGCTAACCGTTGTTATAATGTATACACGACATACCAGTATATCGACACCTTGACGTCATTCAAAGACCATTTGGAGACCTCCGGTAACCTCGGTTTCGAGGGATTGACGCCGTTTTTTTGATGATTGGATAGGGTTTGGGTGCCGGCGTTGCCATATTGGTTGGTCTCTCTGGCCGGCTTTTGCTGCTTTCTCGCTCAGGCAGGCGCAGTTCGGCTGTCGAGCCAGCACCATCGCTTCATGCTGTAGGCCATATTGCCGAGCGTGATTGCCGCTTGTGCCCTTGCCAGGCCGATGGTCCGGATGACGAGCCCCGTGGGGCCCTTTTGATAGGCAAAGGGGTGTTCGACGCGGGCGCGGATCGCAGACTTGGCCGCGTTGGCACGGGCGGTTCGTTTCGGCATCGGCCGGCCTCGTGGCTTCTTGCGGTGAATACGGCTGACTTTGCCTCTGCTCTCCAGATAGGCCTCGTTTTGCTGCGAGCGATAGGCGGTGTCGGCCCAGACCGCTGAGGCCGTATTGTCCGGATCGATCAGGCCTTCCCGCAGCCTTGCACCGTCGTGTGCCGCTGCGTCACTCACGACAGAACGACGGATGATGCCGTGGTGGCGTCGATGGAAATGTGGGACTAATAGCCGAAAGTGGGGATGGCGATGTCCACTGGCTTGCTGCCGTCTTCCGACGGTTTCGCCTTGGTGAACTTCACCGTCCAGCGCGCGTCGGTGTCTTTTTTGCCGGGCGCGGGCGGACTTCTCTGGCCAGATCTTATCGGCCGTCTTGCCGGCCTTGATCTGCGCCTTCTCGTCCTCAGTGTTGCGCTGCTTGAGTGCCGGCACCAGGCTCGCATCGACGATCTGCCCGCCGCTAGGGATGTAGCCCTTCTTGTGCAGTTGCCGGTCGAAGGCTTTCATCACCCGCTTCAGCGTACCGGGCTCGGTCAGTTTGTTGCGGAAGAGCCGGATTGTGTTCTCCTCCGGCGTCGGCCCACCGAGATCGAAGCCTAGGAACCGCATCCACGAGAGCCGGTCGCGGATCATGAACTCCATCCTGGCATCCGAAAGATTGTGCTGGGCCTGCAGGATCAGAGCTTTGAACATCGCGACCGGATCGAACGGCTGCCTCCCGCCCTTGCGGCCGTCGCCATAGCCGAGGCCGTCGACCAGCCAGCCGCGGAAACAGTCGAATTCCACCGTGGCATCGAGCACCTCCAGCGGGTCGCCATGCTCGCTGAGCTTCTCCAGATGCTCCGACAGACTGAAAAACCCGCGCTGTTCCATCAGAACTGCTCCATCATTCCGATGGCATCAGTGAATTCAATTCCTCAAAATCCGACGACATTTATACGGGTGTCCAGCTTGTCCGCGGTAGAAATGCCCGAAAGTTGGTGACGGTCTGAGGGGCGGCATATCATGGCGTTGTCGAAGCGCCTGCAATTCTCTGGCGAGAAAGGGATATGATGGTGTGGATGCCGCCATCTTCTGGCATCGCAATGTGGCGTCAGGATGAAATCACGGCATAATGCTCGAAAGGACGCATCAACATGGCGCAAGCTACCATCATCGGCCTTGATCTCGCAAAGAATGTTTTCCAAGCTCATGGTGCATCCGAGACCGGTTCGGTCGTTTTCCGCAAGAAGCTCACCCGCAACCAGGTTCTTCCGTTTCTCTCCGAACAACCCAGCTGTATTGTTGCCATGGAAGCATGTGCGACAGCACATGGCTGGGCGCGGGAGATTGGTAAACTCGGTCATAGTCCGCGTCTAATCCCGCCACAATACGTGAAGCCTTACGTTAAACGCCAGAAAAACGATATGGCTGACGCTGAGGCGATTGCTGAGGCGGCGTCACGCCCGACCATGAGGTTTGTCGAGGTCAAGTCCGAGGATCAACAGGTCAGTGCCATGGCCTATCGGACCCGGCAGATGTTCATTGGCCAGCGCACCCAAACGATCAACGGCTTACGCTCGCATCTGGCCGAGCACGGTGTGATTGCAGCGACAAACAAGTGTGGCCTGAAGAGGCTGTCCGCGATGATCGAAGATGAGACGGTGGCCCTGCCGGATAAAGTCAGGGGAATGGCCCGTGTTTATGTCGATCACATTGCGGGACTGACGGCGCAAATCGCCGAGATGACCGAGGCGATGAAGGCAGTGGCAAAGACGTCAACGGTCGTGAAACGACTACAGACCGTGCCGGGGGTCGGGCTACAGACCGCCATGGCCATAGAAACCTTCGCGCCAGATCCGATGTGTTTCACCCGGGGTCGAGATTTCTCGGCTTGGCTGGGACTGGTGCCCAAACAGAATTCTACGGGCGGCAAAAGCCGTCTTGGAAAGGTCTCGAAGATGGGACAAGGGGACATCCGCAGCCATTTGATACGTGGTGCCATGTCTGTCATCACAGCCGCCACTCGCTTTGGTGTCAAAAAGGGTTCCTGGCTCGAACGCCTTCTTGCACGAAAACCAAAACTCGTGGCGGCGGTCACCTTGGCCAATAGAATGGCCCGTGCGATCTGGGCGATGATGACGAAGAACGAGGATTATCGGACCCCCGAGGCGGTGGCGTAGCAGCGATACGCGCAACCGCCGCCCCGGTGTAAGAGAAGTGTGAGGAGGTCACTGAAACTTATGGGAGATTGATCGGCCAGATCCGGACTGGGAAAACCACCTATGTGGCATTGAGCTTTCAGCTCTCGGATATGATTTGGACCCGGTTCGCGCATCACCATACCGGCCCGCGGCCATGAACAGCGCCGCCATAAACAGGCCTTATACATGACCGCACCTGATCACACACTCATAGGTTCAAAACCCCTTGCACTAACGGCGGCATCCATACATGCCACATGTCGGAAGCTACCATCACGCAGTTGCCTGATCCATTCGGGATTTGCAGCCGATCCATTGACCGAGCTTGTCCGCAACGGTGCTCGCAAGCTGATCGAGCAGGCAATCGAGGCCGAACTCGGAGCTTTGCTCGCGGTGCATGCCGACGAGAAAACCGGGGATGGCCGCGCCCGGCTCGTCCGCCATGGTCATCTGCCGGAACGCAACGTCCTGACCGGCGTCGGCGCAATACCGGTGAAGGTGCCACGCGTGCGGGATCGTGGGACGGGTGATGACAAGATCACCTTCACGCCCAGCATCCTGCCGCGTTACCTGCGCAAGGCGATGTCGGTCGAGGAACTGCTGCCGTGGCTGTATTTGAAAGGCGTTTCCAGCGGGGATTTCCAGGAAGCCCTGGCCGCGCTGCTGGGACCGGATGCCAAGGGCCTTTCCGCGACCACCATCTCCCGGCTGAAAGCCGATTGGTGGGTCGACTACCAGGCCTGGCAAAAGCGCGACCTCAGCACCCGCCGTTTCCTCTACATCTGGGCCGACGGGGTGTACTTCAAACCCAGAATGGCGGAAGAAAAACAATGCGTTCTGGTGATCGTCGGTGCCGATGAATACGGCCAGAAGGAGTTGCCTGGCATGACCGACGGCTTCCGCGAGAGCACGCAAAGCTGGCGCGAGCTACTGCTCGACCTCAAGCGCCGCGGGCTGACCCAGGATCCGAAACTGGCCATCGGCGACGGGGCGCTCGGCTTTTGGGCGGCGCTGCGCGAAGTCTTTGCCACCACCCGAGAACAGCGTTGTTGGCTGCACAAAACGATGAACGTCCTGAATGCGATGCCGAAATCCGTGCAGCCGAAGGCCAAGGACCATCTGCATGACATCTGGCAAGCCGAAACCCGCCGCCAAGCGGAGGCAGCCTTCGACTTCTTCGCCGAAACATATGGCGTGAAATATGACAAGGCGGCCGCCAAGCTGGTCAAGGACCGTGATGCGCTGCTGACATTCTACGACTTTCCGGCCGAGCACTGGAAACATGTCAGGACAACAAACCCAATTGAAAGCACCTTTGCCACTGTCCGCCACCGCACAAGGCGAACCAAGGGATGCCTCAGCCGCAAGACGGGCCTGGCTATGGCGTTCAAGCTGATGATGTCGGCCCAGGCGAAGTGGCGAAAGCTCGACGGTCGAAACCGCATGCCCGAACTGATCGAAGGCGTTGCGTTCCGCGACGGCGTCGGCCACCTTCAAACAGCCGCCTGATCAGGCGTCACCAAGATTTGGGCATATCTCTGCTTGGCGGGAAGTCCTTTGGCAACGCTCGCCACTGACAGCCGCTCGACCCAATATAGAGGATCGCATTCATCACCTCGCGCAGGTCAGTGGTGCGTGGACGCCCACCCGCTTTTGCTGGCGGCAACAATGGCGCAATCAACGCCCATTCCCGATCCTGCAGGTCGCTTGGATAACGACCTGTCTTGCGGCTATGCTCAACGCGAGCGGTATCGGTCCAGGGCATCTGATCCTCCATCTCTTCGCAAAGACGGTGAATCACAACCTACTGATATCGTTCAACACCTTTTCGGGCAGGCTCTCAGGGTGCCAGATGTCAGAGTTCAAAAAGTGGGTTTTAGAAGCCCGGCAAGAGGCCCTAGAAGCTCGAAAGGCCTCAACATGGTTCAAATCGGAACATTGGGATCGTGATGCCTCAGAAAAGGCGCTGACGATCCTTCATTGTTCCCGCAATGAAATCCTGCAGTTGTTTGAACTCCGGAGCAACTCACACTGACGCAGATGATCTTGCTACTGGCGCATTGACAGCACGAGCTCTCTTCTCTTGCGTCGCATTCAACTTATTACTCTACCGTCGTGTGGCGGAATGCACGGGCTCAGCCGACGACATCGTAGAAAGCTTCTACACCAGCAATGATGCCAAACGAAAAATCTTCAAAAACCGTTCTCTAAAAAACCGCCTTCACCTCACTGAACACGCAAAAGACCAGTTCGACCGAATTCGGGGTCCGCGGGTTTCAGCAGGTGAGGCAATCAAGGATGGCCTTTGCTATTTTATCGGCTCAGCAAAACCTCGAGCAGTCGAGCAGTGCTTGGAGCTATACGATCGGTTGTCTGAAGCCTGTCACGACTCGCAGGTATCTATCGTTTACATGAACTCCTCTATTTGCGAATTGACCCCAACCAGCATCGGTGAAGTCGATTTTCGTGACGGCTTGCGATTGGACATTTGGAATGCGCTCGCTCACCTTAAGATCTTCAACTTCCTTGAGAGCGATATGCGGAAAACATACGAGGAAATCGCCGTCCGTTAAGGATGGCGGTCACTCCAGTGCGTCAGAGGGAACATACCTCGCATTCAGGACCGCCCCTCCATCCAGTTCGCCACAATCATCCCCGGCACCCCGTCCACCGCTCGTTGCGCATCCCGTGCTAGGTCCAGCCGCTTCGGCAGCTTCACCTGCGGCACCAGAAGGAAGATCGGCGCGGTCACCTTGCTGCGCCCGGTCTTCGAACGCGACACCACGGCTTGGCCCTTGGTGTGAGATATGCCCAAATCTTGGTGACGCCTGATCAGGCGGCTGTTTGAAGGTGGCCGACGCCGTCGCGGAACGCAACGCCTTCGATCAATTCGGGCATGCGGTTTCGACCGTCGAGCTTTCGCCACTTCGCCTGGGCCGACATCATCAGCTTGAACGCCATAGCCAGGCCCGTCTTGCGGCTGAGGCATCCCTTGGTTCGCCTTGTGCGGTGGCGGACAGTGGCAAAGGTGCTTTCAATTGGGTTTGTAACCGGTATGAGGATCTCGGTGCCGATGTTCGGCTGAGTTTTTCGGGACCCGGCATATGCTGCGAGCATCCGGGACGGAGGCACCGGGAGCACGAAGGTGCGGGCAGGCCGATGCATACGATGAGCTGCGAGCTCGTGTTAGTAGCTGGCCGCCTCTGCGACTCGCCCGGTTGCGCTGAGAGCGCGAATCCGTAGTTGTCGTGTCGCCCGCCGCTCCCGGTCGTTGTCACTGGCAAGGGAGGCGCGCATGCGACGCGTAATCGGCATCGACATCCACCGGACCTTCGGGGAGGTGGTGATCTGGGAGAACGGCCTAACCCGACACGAGGGCCGGGTCGAGATGACCCGTACGGCCCTGGAGGGCTTCGGCAGGCAACTCTTGAAGACGGACGAAGTGGTGATCGAGGCGACCGGGAACGCCATGGCGGTGTCCCGGGTGCTGTCACCCCATGTGGCGCGGGTGGTGATCGCCAATCCCCTCCAGGTGAAAGCGATCGCTCATGCCCATGTGAAGACCGACAAGGTCGATGCAGCAACGTTGGCGAGCTTGCAAGCCGCCGGCTACCTGCCGGAGATTTGGACTCCGGATGCGGCGACGGAACGAATGCGCAGACTTGTGGCGCGCCGCTATCAGGTCGTCCGGCACCGCACCCGGATCAAGAACGAGGTGCATGCCATCCTGCATGCGCATCTGATCCCGAAGTGCCCTCATGCCGATCTCTTCAACAAGCGTGGCCGTGATTGGCTGACGCGCCAGCCGCTGCCGGACGACGAGCGCGCCGCGATCACACGCCATGTCCGTGAACTGGACCGGCTGGGCGAGGATCTCGCCGCGCTCGACCGCGACATCGCCCAAGATGCGCTGGAGGATGAACCGATCCGTCGTCTGCTGACTATCACGGGCGTCAACCTCGCTGTGGCGGCCGGACTGATGGCCGCGATCGGCAGCGTCGACCGGTTCGGGTCTCCCCAGAAACTGGTGAGCTACTTCGGGCTGAACCCGAGGGTCCGCCAGTCCGGTCTCGGCGCCGCCCACCACGGCCGCATCAGCAAGGCTGGCCGCAGCCATGCCCGTGCGATGCTGGTCGAGGCCGCATGGGCGGCCGCGAAGGCGCCGGGGCCGCTGCGCGCCTTCTTCATCCGCATCCGGGCGCGCCGCGGCCATCAGGTCGCGGCCGTCGCCGTCGCGCGCAAGCTCGCAACGCTGTGTTGGCACATGCTGACGAAGGGCGAGGACTACCGCTGGGCCCGCCCGAGCCTGGTTGCCCACAAGCGCCGCGCCATGGAACTGGCCGCCGGGCAGCCGCAAAAGAAGGGCAACAGACGCGGCGCGAGCTATGCATACAACGTGAAGGAATTGCGCCAACAGGAGGCAAAGATCGCGGAACAAGCGGAAAAAAGCTACGAGCATTTCGTTGCTGCTTGGCAGTCACACCCTCCGGAGAAAGCCGGTGGGCATGCGGCCGCCTCAAACCGGCAGGGACTGAATGGGCTGCCCGATGACACTTCCAGCCGACGCGCCATGCTTCGCCACAAGGTCGACCGCACGGCAGAAAAATAGCAGAATCCGGCAGGAAAGTCTTGTCGATCCCATCCGTTGTCCGCACATGTTTCCAGTGCTCGGCCGGAAAGTCGTAGAATGTCAGCAGCGCATCACGGTCCTTGACCAGCTTGGCGGCCGCCTTGTCATATTTCACGCCATATGTTTCGGCGAAGAAGTCGAAGGCTGCCTCCGCTTGGCGGCGGGTTTCGGCTTGCCAGATGTCATGCAGATGGCCCTTGGCCTTTGGCTGCACGGATTTCGGCATCGCATTCAGGACGTTCATCGTTTTGTGCAGCCAACAACGCTGTTCTTGGGTGGCGGCGAAGACCTCGCGCAGCGCCGCCCAAAAGCCGAGCGCACCGTCGCCGATGGCCAGTTTCGGATCCTGGGTCAGCCCGCGGCGTTTGAGGTCGAGCAGTAGCTCGCGCCAGCTTTGCG